>NZ_CABUOL010000012.1 GCF_902493215.1 uncultured Mediterranea sp. | reverse complement strand
AGTTCCTCCCAAACTGAAATATTAGCTGCAATGGCGTCACTGAATTTCTTTTTTTGTATCATAATTCTAATTTTTAAATGTTGTCAAGATTAAGTTCTTCTCCAATCGCGGTAAAGAAAGAGACCATGAAGTCTGGTGTGCAAGTCATGGCAACAGCCTTCATAAGTGCAACTTCTCTATCGTCATATTCTGTATCCTCATCAGATTTATAAATCTTCTGAGCAAGAACCAACGCTGCCACACCAGCAGCCTTGCTGCACAGGACATCCGCGAAATCTTCACGCATGTCCTTGACTACACAGGTTCGCTTGGCGATACCTGAATAGATTTTCATTTTTTGAAAATTGATTGTTTTCATATCATTACTATTTAACCGAAACAAGAACTCCGTGCACAAACTTCAATGTCCGTGAATAGCCTCCTACGGCTATATTATATTCACCGTCTACGCCGGAATATTGGGAGTTCTCGAACTTTATTGAAATCGCTTTAGAACTAATCTCCACATTGTTTTTGGCGGATGCGTCTTGAGCTAATAATGTTTGGCTAGTTATCATAGTTGCTCCAAGTGGACCGCTAATACTCACATGAGTCGGCGATACATCTGTTGAATAGGTTATCTGTCCGCCTTGATAAGCATCCATACGAATTAGTCCTACATCGTAACCTTCAATGCTTGAGAAGTTAATAGTGACAAGCTGCTTGCCGTTTGCGTCTATCATCCTGAAGCTGTTAGTCTCCGGACTGATAATAATTCGCTTCCCGCTTGCAGCAGTTTCAATCGTCCCTCGAAAGTAACCGTCGTCAGCATTGATGGTTCCGGTGATGTTAACATCCTTGGCCGTAATGCCGTCGGCATCAATCTGGTCTGCTTTGATTTTCTCTGCCAACAGCAGCTTGGTAGCTACGAATTGCCAGTCTGTTGCCAGGGCCCAGTAACCGAGATTATTGGCAACCGAAGTTTGTGGGTTGTTGGCCGTAGATGACGTGTGTGACTTGATGCACAGATACAACTTGGAGTTGTACACTTTCACATCATACCACTCTTCACCTTCCTTTCCCTCCAGACATTGCTGTCCGACGGCCCAGTCTGTGATACGAAGTTTGGCACCCTTGTTACCCTGAGGGCCCTTCTGTACAAACCTGACTTCGGATGTTCTCGATGCCAGTGTCATAGCTATTCCTCCGTCGTGATTACAACCGATACATTACCTCCCGCCTGGTCACACATGGCATACGTGCAGGTTCCGCTGGCGGCAGCTGTGTTGGCCGTAGATGGATTGAGCACCACGCCTGCCGAGTCCATGAATGTGAAATAGAAGCGCATGTCCTTGTATTTGGTCGTGCTGCCACGTTTCACAAGGATGGGTGTATAGACTACCGTATCGCCTTCGTCTTGGATCGTTTCGTCCTCCGGTACCGGATTGAGAATGATGTCCAGCGGGTCGGATACGTCCATCACCGTCTGCACGTCCATGCCGATCATCACCCCGCTTTGATAGACTTCGGCCTTGAACTGGCCCGAAGTGTCCACCATGTCCGTCGTGACCGTCAGCGTCTGCCCGGTCTGCCCGCTGATAACACTCCAGGCACCGTTGGCCAGCTTGTACCATTTGTAGGTCAAGCCGGAAGTGATTTCATCCGAACCGACACGGGCCACCGCCTTCAACTTACAGCTGTCGCCCTGTGTCGTCAGGGTGAAGTACTTGTTGTCACCCGACATGATGGTCACCCGCTTGGAGTTGCCAACACCGTAGGTGATGGGGATGGTGTAGACAAACTGTATCTTGTCGGACGTGTTGCCGACAGCCACGGTCGCCTCTCCCTTGATGGTACATGGAGCTGCTCCGGCTGCCTTGACAAGATTCTTCTTGATGCGCAGCGCATAGTAGTTCTGCACGCCCGCCTGATAGCTGATGAACTCGAAGTGGCCGCTCTCTCCGCTGAAGCTGTTGGTCGACACCTTGTCACTGCCGAATGTCAGCTCTGTGTCGTTAAAGTACCATTTCATCGACGAGGGCACCACCAGCCCTTCGGCCACACGGCTCGAGGTCAGCACGAAGGACAGAACCGGAAGCAGGGTAGTGAAGTCTGGTGATATGTCCACCGGGTTGCTGCTGTCGCCGTTGTATTCTTGGTACAGGTCGCCCTTGTCGCACATGATGGCCGGCATGTAGACGCCACTTTTTTGTGAGAAGATGACCTGACCGACTGCGGTTGCCAGACTCATACGTCACCTCCTTCCTCCTCTTCAACGTTCGGTAACAGCTCTGTTGCTTGTTTGTACTGCTCCGGCGTATAGACTTCTGCCGGTGTGTCGGTACCGTCGATCTCCGCCTTGGCCTGGACAGGTTGCAGGCATACGCCTCCAACCGTCTGGGCACGGTCGAAGATAGTGTCACCGGGTATTCTGTTCAAATCCGCCTGCCACAGCAGTACGTTTCCGTCAGCTGTCTTGTTGCGGATATCTGTCACGCCGAGATAATCGGCCACTTCTTTTGTCGCCTTCACATAGAATGCCATTATTGCCTCCTTTCTTGATTAATAAGTCTCTTCATACATGCGCTGGTAGAGCGGTGTATCGTCGTCCATTGTGATAAAAACATTTGTATCGTTGTCGTCCACCACCAGTGCCTGCGGACCTTTGTCCTCGACACGAAGCTCGAGCATCATGCCGTCGGCGAATGGCACCTTCGGCTGGATGCCGATGGCCGCACGGGTGAACGATGCCGCTCCGGCCGCCTTGGTGTACCATACGAACTTGAACCACTCTTCTGGATTGTGTATCACGCCCACACTGTCACGGATGAAGCCGATGGGCAGGATGTACATCGTGCCGCCAGGTACTCCGCAGGTGACACCTTTCCAGTCACATTCAACCTTGGGGATACGCCGCCGGATGGTAGTCGTGGCTGTCGGGTCTGCTTCCACCGGAGCGGATGACTGGGTACCGCCGCTGTTATAGTGCGCCCGGCATACATAGGTCTGCAGTTCTCCGATGAAGTCACGGTCGATGACCAGCACATTCTTGTTCACTGAGACCACCTCCCAGTCATTGTCACCATTGCCGTCAACGGTAATCTGCTCCAGATTACCGTTGTCGAGCTTCCGGTACCAGAAGAAGGTGGTGCCAGCTTTGGCTGTCACATCAGCGTCTCCGGCCATCAGCTTGGCTGTGATGGTCTGTTGGAGCACGTCACGTACAGGATTCCAATCTACCGTCGCCGCAGAGTCAAGCATCAGCACAGGCTGCGCGTTGGTGGCATCCGACACGATGATGACGGTCGTCAGCTTGTACTGGAATACCTGCTTGGTCCGCGTGTCTTCGTAATCGGCCGAGAACTCCAGCGTGATGGGTGTCAGTACCGATGAGTTCTTCTTGACCGATATCTGCCCCTTGTTGTCGCCGCTGGTGACGATGGTGTAGTCCGTGTTGCCGCTGGTGATTTCCTTTCGGGTACCGCGCAGATTCTCATACCATCGGATGTTCGTCAGTGCCGAATTGATGGTACCTGACTTGGTGTAATTGTCCGGGTCGGTCGCCGTACACCTCGGGAAGAGAGTCAGCGGTGTCAGTGTATAGTCGGGGGCGAACTCTCCTGTGACGGCGTTGTAGAACTGCCGGTCGGCCACGCTGCCGACCACTTCCATGCTGGCGGAGGTCTTCAGGGGCTTGTAGTTCACCTCGATTTTCCGTTGTTTCTTTGCTATGTCCATATTGTATCAGTTAGAATGTTACATAATTCTCTGCTATCTCCACTTGTTTGCCGTCACGCAGCAAGGCCGTGGCCTTGAACTTGCAGCTTGTCCGGCTCTGATAGTTGGTGCCCAGGTCGTCGAGTGTCAGCGTCAGCTGCTTGCCGGCATCCGCCCGCTTCACCGCCCAGGCATTGTCTTCCGTCACATCGCCCGTGTCACGGGTCCAGCTCACATCGGCATCGAGTATGTCGGCGGTCACGTCCTGATTATACAGAGTACCGACCACCTGCAGGGTTGTGAACACGACCGGCTGGCCCGCTTCGTCGGTCACTGATATGGCCTCGTAGTCGAAGTACCAGCCGTTGCTGCTCTCTATCTCGATGGCGAATGTTGGGTTACCCTCTATCATCGCCCAATCTGTACAGCCGTATCGGGGTTCCTGCGTGGTACCGGTCAACAAGCACATCCATTTGCAACCGTAGTGGTACACGCTGTCGAATACCTCCTGCGTGGACTGATAGGGGTTGCTGGATGCTTCTTCAGCGCTCCAATAGCCACGCTGGTTTTCTTGCCGTATGGGGTTACCCTCGTAGTCAATGCGCATCACGTCCTGTGCCGCGATGCCCCGGCAGTAGACGTAGCTCTGTCGGTAGTTGATGGGCAGGTTGTCGAAGATGGACAGTTGCTTCAGTTTGCCGACGATGACGCTGTAGTTCGATTCCTCCAGCACGGGCTTGGTCACACCGTCAAGCATGCAGATGCATCCCTCACGGCTTGAGATATACCACCATGACTGGCGGTCCTCGTTTACAGGGTTGCCTCGGCGGGTGAGTGCCATCAGTTCAACCGGAGGAAAGTTTTTCCCACCGGGCACCTCGCTGTCCGGATACAGCACCACATTGATGCTGTTGGCCGGAGTGTCTACCGACAACACACGTGCCCAGCTCGTGTAATACTCGCCGCTGCCCGATGCCAGGTCGTTAACTACGCCATAGATGACATCGTTTTCCTGAAGGGCGGTGAAGTCATTCTCCCATCGCTTGCGGAGCTTCAGGGTATAGGTGCCATCATCCATCAGCGTCACGCTCTCCACGGTGCCACTTTCGCTGAAGCTGTAGTCGCTCTCCATGGCGGACAGGCGGTTGAAGATGATTTCCATCACAGAGAGAGATTCCCGCACCTCGAGGCGGGAGACTTGTGCACGACCGTCGGGGAAAAGGCCGATGCCCTTACCGGAAAGTATGCTGTCGATGAACTCACCAATGTTTAGAGGATAGTTAGTACCATCCGGCTGGTCCTTGCGAAGAAACATCATTAACGCCCGTAACGCGGAAAACGCATTACTATCACTTGGAGCAGTTGAATCGTTTACTTTGATAAGATATACTCCGCCTTTCCCAAAGTATGTTTGCCCCTTGTAAGTTAATGACTCAACATCACTTTCAATCTCACCGATGCGTGAGTAGGGCATACTTTCACCGATGGTATAGACTGGGGCGTCCCAAGGAATATCCAAGTTCATTTCCCAACCCAAAACACGGGAGATACGCCCGTTTTCGAAGTAGGTGTCGTCAACGAGATTGATACGTTGGCCAAACTCGAATGTGCGTGAAATCGGGTCTTCGTGCACCCAAGTGCTCATTAAGGTAGTAGGGTAGGTGCCATCGTCCTTCTTCACCTTGTCGGCATACTTCTGCGCTTTCTCCTTCAGCTCTTGTTCGGCTTCAGGGGTATATTGGTCGGATACTAGTTGGATGTCAAATCCGGATAGAATGTATTGGTCGCCGTCTGCTGGACAGATGATGTCGTCGGGTAGGGGACGGCCATAGTCTTCGTTCCTCACAATTTCCCAAAGCTGCTCGCCGCGCGTCTCGTCCTTGGGTGATGGGTTGAAGATGACACCGAACTCCATACCATTAAGCTTTCCAGACTGGAATCTGATTTTCAGTTCTTGTCCTTCGAGGATATACTCCTCTTTGAACTCCAATCCGGTATCTTTGTAACGGTAGTATGTGACGGTCTCTTTTGTCCCGTCCTCATTCTCCACTTCTTCAGTGCGGGTGTGGACATCGGAAAGGGTTCCTATCCGTCGGGGATAGACATCATCGAACACTACAACGTCCTCGATGGCCTCTTCTTGCGACATCCCTTCGTATGCGTCTATATAGGGAGTGTCAGCCGGAAGCATCAGACGTTTCTGTACCACGCCATTGATTACTGCCTGCTCATCAGTAGGACGGTAGTTAGTGGGTATGTTCTTGGTTGAGCCGAATGCATAGATGCGGGTGGCATAAGTGCCCTGGCTTTCGCTGCGGGTGATGCTCGACGCTTCGACACCACGCTCGATTTTAACGGCATCCCCGAACTCATTTCGCCCAAAATGAATCACGTTGTCCGTTATCCAGCAATCGCAGTTCCACTTATCCTCACCCGCCATAGAAAACAGGGCATCCAACAGGTTCATGTTGTCGTATGTCATTGCTACGGCCTTGTTTTCTACGGTATCGTCTATGCTGAATGTGAAGTCTGTTCCTTTATAGGTATATCCCAAAGCCTTCAGATTACGGAGGAACACGCCTAACTGCACGTCAAGGGCTGCAGTAAGCGACCATGACGCTTCGCTACCGGCCTGTTCAGGTGTGTATTTGAATATCTTGTTCTTCCACTTCCAGTAGTAGGCATCCAGTCTTAATTCGTAGTCATATCCTCCGGTTGAGGTGTTATAGGTGGGCTTCTGAAGGTCAACAATCTCATAGATTTTTGCCAGCTTGCCACCCAGAGAGTCGTCCAATACTCCGGCCAAATCCACGTAATCGCCCAGTTTGAACGGGATGGGAGAGGGTACCGAGAAAGGAAGGATAATGTAGTCCTCTTTCATCAGTGTAAACTTTCCCTTGGCCCCCTTGTTGATAGGGGGCGAAAACCTTACTTGGCCGGATATGTCTTTGATTTCAATCATATCCCCAAAGTTCAGAAATAGAAAATGGAAGCCCTAATAATCAGGACTTCCATTTGAAACAAGATGGAAAAGGTTCGTTATTCGCTTCTGTCGGTAGGGTTTGGTTCTTCGAATTTGCTCGACACCTTACCAAAACACCTGTCTAAACTCAATCCATAAGAGATGCTTTTCCCCAGATAAACCAGCTTGAAAACCTCACTTCCGATAGCGGGAATTTTGATGTTTACAGCGCCCTTCTCTAGTTCTGTCTGAAAGGCTTTCTTCTTTGTCCGGTAGTCGCTTTCCGAACTTCCTTCAATGGTAAACTGGAGGGTGATTTCGCGCGAGTCCACTCTTGCGTTATCGGTTATCACACGTTTGCCATGTTCCAGTCGGCTTTCATTCTCAATGTAGTCTTTCATCTGGTTGAACCCGTCGATGGCGTCTAGGAAACCATCTCCCATGCGAACTCCCCACGTTGAGAATGCGTCTTTCTCGTTGATGATTAAATCTCCTGTCATAGTCTTGATGTATTACGTTTCACTTCGGCGATGTCAGCCTGCATCTGTTTGATGGGTTTGACGATTTCGCCTGTATTCTCTCTGATTTGCTGCAGCTCCAAGTAGGAATTAGCCAGTATGGTACGTGTCTCGTCAGCAATGTTGTACATACTTGACGCTTGGGACGTCAGGGCACTGATAGAACCTCGCAGTTCGGTGATGGCAACCGTCTGTTGTTGTTCGGCAGACTCTATCCTGAGATTGGACTCATATACGGCAGTAAACCGCCCACTCAATTCACCTGCATCTTCGTGCGTCATTTCTGTTCCGAAACCACGGCTGGAGGCGGACTGCTGCTCGGAGGAAGAACTGTCCCATCCCATAGCCTGCATGATGGCGTCACGCTCAGCCAAGGCATCACTTACTATCTGGTCCCATTGTGACTTCAGGTCGCTTTGTTCTGTTCCGGTAAGCGTCCCGTCCGTCATCGAGTCTGCAAAGCTCTTATACCAATCCTTCAACCTTTTGGCATAAGTGTCTGACATCATGCTCTCTACCACTGCCTGCTGCATCATCTTCTCGAAATTTTCGGCAAAGTCTTCCGCATCCGATTCCATGTCCAGTAGGCTGTTCTTGAATTCATCCCGGACGGTATCAAACGAGGTATCTGTCAGCTTTTCGCGGTAAGCGTTCTCCAACTCTTCCAGTTGCTTCCAATATTCGATGTAGTCGTCCATGTATTGAGAAGCGTTCTGATATCCATCGTCGGCATATTGTTTGATTTTGGAATATAGGTCGGTCGCATCATTGGCCACGTTATACATCTGCTCACTGGTCAGATTCCAAAAGTCACTGGCACTCTTTACAGACACACCGGCCGCTTCGCTGACCCGTTTCCAGTCCTCGGCCGACATTGCTTCATTGATTTTCTTGTTGCTGGAGTGTGTACCTCCAATTCCAAGAAAGCCATTGCTATAAGCTGCAGCCGAACGTCGCATCATTTCTTGCGTGTTCGCTATCTGGTCCTCTATATTCTTCTTCTGTTGCTCATAGATGTCTGTTGCATCAGCCACGGCACTTTCGTCCATTTTCTCGGCCAGATTATCGAGAGATTTTATCAGGTCCTGATTGGAGAGGGTCAGCCTTTCAAGATCTTCCTGCAGGTGTGGGTCGCTTTCTCCTCCAAAATCTATTCCTGTCCATCCGAATATAGTATCCCATGCACCATAGGCGGCATTTGCCATAGATTTAACTACATTCCCAATAAATCCATCCAGCCCTTGTGACCCAATATTGTCAAGAAGTGAGAATATGCTTCCAATTATTCCAGAGATTTTATCCCCTCCTTTACCTACAATATCAATAATACCACTCATAAGGTTTCCTACAGACGTAAGAGATACTTCCGAACTATTTCCTAATTCGTTGATAGCCCCTGATAGATACATGAGGTTGCTCCGCGCCTTGTCTGCCGACTTTTGTACATTGTTCTGGGCGTTCTGTTGCTTTTTCTGTGCATCGTTCAGCTTCTTTGCGGCGGATTCCTTCTGCTCGTCAGTTCCGCTCTTCATGGCTTCGTTGTATTCTTCCTGCGCCTGTGTCAGTTCTTCCTGTGCCTTGGCCAGTTCGTTTAATTGCTCCGGCAGGTCGGCCAGCAACCCTCCCTTATCAATAAGGGTTGTCTGAATGTTATCCAGGGCTTCGTCAATGACTTTCTTCTGGTCAACGGCCATGTTCTTGTACTCTTCTGAGTTCTTGAAGTCCTTCAGTTGCTGTTTTACCTTGTTCAAGGACTCCTTGGATACCTTATCCAAGTCACCGAAGACAAGTTCCCAGTTGATACCCTGTTTCAGTTTCTCGAGGTCTAAATCAGAAAGAGCCTTCTCCATTTCCTTTTGCAGAAGTTTCCCTTGCCAGGTGTCTGCACCGCCCGCATCTGCAATTTTCTTGGAATATTCCTCCGTGATGGCCTTTTGTCGTTCTCTGAATGTACCATAGTTTTGCAGGTATTTGTACATGGCTTCTTGTTCGGCATCCAGTCCGTCGAGTATTGTTTGTACCATATCGTTGACTGCTTCTGCCGTTTCCTGCTCAGCGGTATCAACCCGTTTTTGGAGGTCTTGGGCAAAAGATTGCTCTATTTTGGGGAATGGAGAGGAATCTTTAATTTGCTTTTTCTTATCCACGTCTCCTCCAAGTTCTTTGTAAGTCTTTTCCTTGGCCTCCATTTCTTCACGGGCTTTCTTTACCTGTTCAGATGTGGCTTTCTGGTCTTTAATGAGAGTTTCATATCCTTTTTTAGCTTTTTCCCAGTCAGCTTTTGCTGATGCAAGATCTTGTTGGTAGGTGGTTTGATTTTTATTTGCATCAATACGTGACTGTTTTGTTGATTTAGCGGTATCAATAAGCGTCTTAATGTCTTTTACTTCAAATAACGCTTCGTCAGATAAAGAGCCTTTTACATCAATAGGAAGGCGCATATTTATTTTACCACTTTCTCCTTTTCCCTTTATCCTTTTCTCAAGTTCTGAGATATATCGGTCAAACTCGCTGATATCAATCTCCTTTAGGCTGGATATGAATTGTTCAGAAATGCCTTTGCTCCTTTCCTTCAACAATATATCTCGTTCTGCCCGAAGCTCTTTCAACTTCTTTACGTATCCATCAACTCCTTGTTGGCCAGAAAGTGATTTCAGGAGATTCTCATAATATGTAATTTCATTTTCAAGATTGGCAAAATCCTGTTTTTGCTTTTCCCCTACACGTATCGCATCCTCTTCAGCTATCTGCTGTTTGAGTTTAAGTATATCGGCCAATTTAATACTTTCAATGTCGTACTGAGAGAATATTTTCGGATATTCTTTCCTCAATTCTGCAAGGCTTTGGCCACGTTGTAAATCAGTCAAAGCTATGTCTCTCGAACTTTCGATAAGTGCATCAATCTTTCTTTTATGCTCTTCCGCTTCTTTTTGTGCTTGCTGCTGTCTTTCGTTCAATCTTTTCTGTGCTTTTTCAGCTTCGGTTGAACTATCATGCAACGCCCATATTGTAGCCGCTAATCCAGCTACCACCGTAGCTACAGCCACGTAAGGATTGGTCAGCATTGCCGCATTTAGAAGCATTTGTGCTTTTCTTGCAATAACTCTTGCGCTGGTTAACGCTATTTCAGCGATGGTGTGTTTGCTTGTGGCGACGGTTGTGAGCATAAGAGCCGCACGATAAGTTCCATAGGTGGCAATCAGGCCTATCAATACTTTGCCTATCGTTTCATAATTCTCAATCAGACCTTTCACGGCGGATATTCCAGTAGATGCAATTCCTTGTGTATCTTTCCCAATTTCGTTTAGCATGGTATCCCAAGCATCACCCAAATTACTTATTTGGCCCGTAAGAGACTTGGATTGTTCTTCCATCAAATTGTAATAGATGCCCGATGCGCTGGTCATGTTCTTGAATGCTTGTTCCACCTCCTTGAATCCAACCTTACCAGCTGTAACCAGACTGGAAACTTCATCTTTTGTTACTCCAAGGACTTTTGCTAATTCTTCATAGATAGGGATACCACGTCCGGCGAACTGACGAATATCGACTGCATAAGCCCTTCCTTGCGTTCTTAAAGTGCCATACAGATAAGCAATTTCACTAAGTTGTGAGCCGACACCTGCTGCTACATTACCAAGCATTACAAGTTCATTCCCCACATTCTCGGCAGACGATCCATAGGCAAGCATCTGCTTGGCTGAGGATGCAACACCCTGAAGATCGAAAGGTGTCTTTGCTGCAATCTCTACCAGTTCTGCCATTAGTTCGTCTGATTTTTCCTTGCTTTTGAGCATAGTTGTGAAAGCTATCTCTAACTGTTGGAACTGACCACGAACATTGACAAGTTCTGTAACAAAGTTTTTCAAAGCTGTTACTCCACCGATTACTCCCAGAACTTTGGTCAATGAAACGGACATTTTTTCGTTGACTTCCACTGATTCTCCAGCTTCTTCCTTGAAGGCGGCGTACTCATCCTTCAATCTCTTTACCGAAAGACGTGCCTCTGCCTGCTGTTGGGTCAATCCAAATAAAGCGGCCTTTTCTTCATCAAGAACCTTCTTAGCCGAGTTGTACTCAGAAAACAAACCGGAAGCTGTAGCAGGATTTCTTTTCAAAGCTGTTTTATAAGCGGTGCCAAGACGTTTTACATCCGCTTCTACATCTTTAACTACTCTTTTCTGGTCGATAATCTTTTGTGTGAAATCATTCACTGATTGTGAAGCATTGTAGATTTTCGTTTTGAAATCATGTTCCATCGTTGCCCCTGCCTTGGCCGCTTCAGTCACCAGTCCCATCATCTGTTTACGGGTGGATGCCAGTTGAGTCTCCAAAGCTCTTGCTGCTGCCGGAGATTTGTTCACGTCCATCTTCTTGAGCTGGGCTTCCAGCTTCTCACATTCCTGCCTCAGACGGATAACTTCATCATAGTCTGAGCTTACTTTAAAGTATAGCGTAGCCATATCTATTTCTTGTTTCTTCTTCTGCGTGAAGCCATATCCTTACCTTTTACTTTCGTAACCTTTGTTCCGATAACGGTATGGAGCTTGTCGCGCTGCATTAATACTAAGTTTCTGTAGGGTATCTCGTGGACCACTTCTCGGTAGGACAGATGTAGATTTTCCATGAACGAAGCAATCTGCCCCAAAAGAGTGTCATTTCCTACAACCTCGGTTTCGCTGCCAGCAGGCTTACGTTCTTCGCCAAGCTGACAGCTTTGAGAAAAACCTTGGAATCGATCATGGAAAGGGTTTCATCCAAGGCGTCCACCACTTCGTCCATTGTGCCATGGGACAATTCGTCACTCAGACTTTCATCGCCTGTAATCAGCCACGAAAGGGCCTTGCTATATGCTTCACTATCTCCAAGAGAGAGTAACACGTCTCTCAGGCTTTCCGCATCCTGTATGTTTGAAAGATGGGAAATGGCCCCTGCCAGCTTGTGGATGGTAGGCGGATAGACCGTATAACTTTTGCCGCCTACGATTACCGTTCTGAAATCCATTCCTATGATGGATTCTGATATGATTTTTGCTCCTGTGTTCATAACTGTTCTATATAAAAAAGGCGGTGAGCCAACCACCCACCGCCATCCTGACAAACACTTCTATGTTTTTAATCTCCCTGTTTTACTTCTTCGGAGTCGAACCAGTATTCCGGAGCGATGGTGGAGTCTTTCGGCTCCAATTCAAGAGCACTTACCGGAAGGCCAATAGCCTTGTCTGTGGTTGCTTCACGGGCACCGATGTCGGCGCGGGGAATGACGCAATACTGGTCATCCTCGGTTTGGGCCACAATCAGCTTTTCGATGTTCACCTTGCCTCTGGCTCGTTTCCATCCCTTGTCGGTGTTGATAACGTCGCCTCCCATGAGATCTTTCTTGGTCGGATAGTCGTACTCACCAATGGTGAAGTTGACGGTCACGTCGCCCATCTCTTTGTCGCTGCGATAGGTCTGATTCGTGAGCTGGTTCTTGTATTTGGTGCGGCTCGCTTCCGCTTCTTCAAGTGTCCAGGTATCCTGATGGATGTTCTTCACCTCTTTCAGGGTCTCACCCTGCAAAAGAGTGTACAACGCCTGTCCGGTCAAATCTTCTGTGATAGCACTTGTTTCGCCATACCATAGTTTCTTGATATTAACGGCGGTTATTTTCTTTGCTTCTGCCATATCATTTTACATTTAAAACTTCAAATAAAATTCTTACATTCACATAGTGACACTTTAAGGCAGTGTCCTCCTCGGTTCCGATTGACTCGATGGAATAATGATAGGAGGTATCGTCATAGCGTCCGGTTACGCCGTCAAACAAATCTTGTGCCTGTTTCTCCAGTTCGTTCAGCCGGATGGAGTTGGCTTCGCCTTCCTTCAGGTCAGGAACGCAAAGATTCATCTCAACGAAGGATTTCTTCCAGTACGCTCCCGGCTGTTGCTTCTTGGCGTGAATGACAACTCTTTCGGATTTCATTACCCCTGTCAGCTTCTTGCCGTGGGGAACGATGGCTATACCGAAAGGCTGGCAATCACGGTAGAGTATGTTCGCTATATCGGTAGTTACTATCATTTGATCTCCTCCTTCAATCGTCTCTCAGCAAATAGGGCCGCGCCAGTCAAGACTTCGTAACCTTTGGATTCAACAAAAGAAGCGTATTCGGCTTCATTTCTCAACTCCAAGCCATCATCTTGAGCTGAATACTTGTTTGACTTTCTAAGGTTTCCGGTACGGTTCTGATAGCTGCCATTCTTTACGGCATAATCGACAGCCTCCTTTCCGACCTTCTCCTCAACGGCTTTCACCTCGGCATAGCCCTGCTGGAAGAATCTGTCCACGTCCGAAAAATCAAACTTTACATCCATATCTCTGAGTAACCAAAATAATTCGTATTCTTCACCATGTAAACCTTGCCGCTTCCCCGGATATTCTCACCATCCATACACCTGACTTCATCACCAGCCTTCAGAGAGATTTTCTTCTCACAGACTACATGGTAATTCGGTCGATACACCTCACCGTTCTCCGAAGTAAACTCCTTGGTAGAGTTATCGTCACACCGGCATCGACATACGTCCTGCCAGCTTTCGCCACCGGAATCTGGAATAGGTCTTCCGAACTCGTCTGTTTCCATCGGAGTAAAGACCTTAACCTGTAATGTATGTGGAGCAAATATCATAGAAATCTGACTTTAGGTTTATCTGACAGCGTGTCTTCAAGACCATACTTCTTGCACAAGAAAGAATAGTATTCCTTCAAGCCTTTTGTATCCCATGACATAGAGAAACCGTTCTCGCTGATGGAAGTGGCACGTAGCAATAGAGAGGGGATGAACTTCGCCATGGCCACCGAAATCAATCCGATGTTTGACGGGTTCATCTCATCCTCTCCGCTTATCCCTGAAGACAGACTTATCTCCAAAAGGTCAGCCTCCGACAAATTAATGCCGAAGGTCTGAAACTTCTGTGATATGTAGTCGTTTACTGTCATTCGTTCATGGTTGACAAATCAAAGTTCACAATCAGGTTCGGGTTCGTAATCTGCGGAATCCACTCTGCAGTGTATTCCAAATAACGACCGTTCTTGTCCTTGTAACCGGAAATAAGCATATCACCGTCTGCCTGGGTGTAGTTACGTCCAGGTACGCCGTCCACTGCTTCGTACGGAGTGTGGAAACGCATATAACCGACCTTATCCTGCGGAAGCAAGGTGATACGGTCGTCGGCGTAAATCTGCACGTTTTTTCCGGTCTGGTCTTTTACGTAATCTTCCTTGATTTCAATGGCCGGAAGCCCGATGCCAGTGAACACTTGGGAAGCCAGTTGAGAGGTAATCAACCCGGTTGAAAGGTACATTTCATTTCCTGTAAGCTGCATCTTGAACTTGTCACCAAACTCAGCCGACCCGATGATATTCTTCACGAAAGTTCCTCGTGACATAATCATCTTTTGGAAGTTTCCATAGTCAGCTTTCAGTGCATTAATCTGCTGTTGCAAATAGGTAATGAAGTTCGCTTTAGCACCTGTATCAGGTTTGATGAACTTGAACGGCAATTCAATGTTAAGAAGGTCGACACCTCCGGCATTGTCGTCTTTGTTCTTGACTGTTGCTTCTCCGGTCATCAGAAGTGAACCTACGATAATATCCATGCGCTTGTGAGCTGCCAAAAGTACCTGGCGGTAATCGTCGTAGATGAAGTTCACGATTTCCTGCATGGCTGCTACCTGGTCAGCAGGTTTTGCTGCATTGAACTTGTCAATCAAGTCCTGCAGTTCTGACAAACGGTCAATGGAAATCTGGTAGGCATCACCCAGATAAGCGATTTCACCGTATCCCGAACCAATGTTTCTACGTTCACGGATAGGCTTCTCGCCGTATCGTGAGTTAATGGAACCGGCCATCACTCCAGTAACCTGACCGATGTAGTCCTTGAATACACGGGTAGTCGTTCTACGGAAATCAAGATACTGCTGCCAGTAGATTGTATCCTTACGAGTCTGAAGGACACGCTGGATAACGGCGTTTACGATATTGGGGTCGTTAAACAGAGTATGAATAGTTAGCATCATGTTTTACCTCCTTTCTTATTCGTTAAACTGGAAATGTGGCAAATTTTCTTTATCCTTTGCATGGAAAGGCATAGCCAACTTAGTAGGCTCAATCTCGAATGCTCGCATCAAAAGAGCAACTAATACAATGCCTTCTTCTACTTGTACTCTTCCGTACAAAGCTGAGTTAGCAACTACCTTTGGAGTAGTACCGCTTACAGCTGTAGCTTCATAGAGTACAGTACCAGCTTCCACTGTTTCGCCAAAGTCGGCAGCCAACGTCAACTTATCGAAAGCTTTGTTTGATTTGTCAATACTGTTGATGGTAGCTCCATGAGAACCATTACCCAGATGCATACCCACATAAGCCAAAGAGTTTTTCTTGATTTTCAATGTGGTATTGGAACCGGTGGTAAACTTTTCATAGACTTCTACACGGATAGCCACCTGAGCGGTTTTCTTTACCAAATCAGCGGCAATCGGAGTGAAAGATGGGAGGAATGAACCAACAACAAGGTTGGTCGTATCCAGCTTATAAGGCCCTCTGCGTCTTACACCGGTAGAAACGTCATAGCGTTCCTCGATGGACGGTTCAGGCTCCATGTAATACTTGTATCCTGCTGACATAAATTACTTGTTTTGTTGTTCGACAATAGATTTTGTGTCCGCCTCAATCATTTTGGCGAACTCACTCGCTTCTTTCTCCTGCTTCTGTTCGGCAGTTTCAGGAGCTTTGGAGAACTGAAAACCGCTGTTAGACATATCCTGCTTCATGTCCTTGAAATAGGTATCCAAGTCCGTATTCTCAGGAATGTTGCGGTCTTTCAGCATAAATTCGGGAATACCGTACTTCTTCGCCACTACTGAAATCTGAGAATTACGCTGCGCCTGCGCTTCTTGTTCCTCCATTTTGGCCAGTTTGTCTGCAAACGGCTTGATACCAGCTGCAATGCCATCGGCGATCATCTTTGCGATGTCTGTCTCCTGCGGCTTTGGAGGGTCGTTTGGTTTCGGTGGTTCTGGTTTCGGATTCTCGATTGGTTTCCCGTCTTTCAGTCCATGCTTCTTCTCGTAGTTTGAAACAGCGGAAGTCTGCGCTTGTCCTGCACGGAAATCACCATAGTTTTGCATCACGTCCTGGAAAGAGATACCCTCAACGATGGAGGTCACCTTCGTTTCGTCCGTTACACCCTCTGCCTTCTTTGTGGCGATACGGGTGAGTGTGGCAGTGTCCACCCCAGCGAATTTCTGTTGCAGTCCTGCCAAGATTTGTTCAAAGATTGTCATACCGTATGAGTTTGATTAATAATTTCATACGGTAAATTTACTTATAGAGAAAGGGAAGGGGAAATTTTAAGGCTAACGATACGAAACAATTAAGAGAATGTTCGTTTTTAGACAAAAAGAAAGCGTGACTACTAGGGTAATCACGCTGGAACATCATTCAATTATACTTTTAAAATTTCAATATAGCTGCTTCTATTTCTTTTTTGTCAGAATCTTTTATGTTCCTCAAAGCATTCAGGAAAGGTAAAATTAAAGAGTCATCAACCATGAACCAGACTGGATTTTTAAATAATTTTGGGTATCCGGGATCATCTCCATAGCCATTCCATCTCATTGCCATTCTTCTTTCCCCATTTTCCCAAATACCTATCGCTATAGAAAAATCATCATTTTCAAATACAACATTCTCAACCTTAAAATTACTTGGATTTACATCTTTTGCTTTCATTGTACTATCCTCCATTATATTTAATTAATAATCATAACAAATTTATAGCTGCCAGTTCCTCTGTCAGCGCGTTAATACCTTTCTGAATCTTCTCCAACTGCTGTTTACGGGGTTTGTGTACTCCAGCCGCATAATGCCACAACTGGCGCTCATTAATTCCGGTTATCCGACTCAATGCGGCTTTGGTGAAGATACTGCTGTAATAGTTGATGAAAGTAGCAGCATCTATCTTGAACTTCAAGGTAAACTCTCCCTGCAAAATTTCCACTGGAGCGATGTTCATTTCATTACATGAATCCAGATAAAGTTCAACAGCCTCCTTCATGTTTTTCTCGATTTCCTTCACGTCGTTACCGACAGTAATCACCGGAGCACCTTCAATATAGGCACTAAGATTATTTCCAGCATGTTCTACAATCACTTCTACGGTTTTCATACTGACCTCCTTTTTATCGTTAAACAAAAGAGGCGGGGGCTATTTTAGCCCCGCTTGCCTCAGAATGTTGTAATAAGTGCCTTTCTCAACGCCTTTCTTGCCGTGGTCAGGTACAATAACTACATGACTACCATCAGTGTAAACCATGTGACTGCCTTTCTGCCTCACGAACCAAAAGCCATTTTCAGTAAGCAGCGTTACAACGTCTTTAACTGATTTGTAGCTCATAGCGTTTAAGACTTAATTACGATGCAAATATAGTAAAATAACGAATAATTACAAAGAAGTATTCATGTTTTTACTATGATAAAGAAAATAGCGATACCTCGAAAGATACCGCTATTCAAATAGTCAATATTTTAGATTTATATCATTCTGTTTTGTATTATCCCCGTAAATATTCTGACTGGGTTGTTCTATTCTTCAGATTTGCTACCAGCACTTTTAAGAGAGGAAAGCTGTTTCTGTTTCTCAATGTCGTTCTTCTGCTTCTCAGCCTGCTCTTCCTTGATGGCTTCAATCTCATCCAGAACTGCATCCACGTTCCCCACAAAGGTAATGGCCCGCTGTTGAGACCAGATTTCACCGTCCTTGGCCTTGATAGCTGTGTCTATCTTGTCTTTGATGTCCTCCAGTTTGTATGGCTGCATCTGCACATCCACGTCAATAGTCTCGGAGGCTTCTTCAAGGGTGGAATTCACGGAACCCAACGCGGAGACAAGGAAGTTTACCCGTCGTTGCATGAACTCGCCGACGGTTTCATTCAAATTCTCTACATTAAGGTGGGTGGACATGAACACATAGTCGAAAGTCACACCGGAAACGGCGTTTCCTGTACCCTTCAGGGAGTCGAAAGAGATTCTGGGCGTATTGGTCAGTCCGTATATCTGACTTAACAGCGTCTCCACCTCGAACTTGACAGTATCTGGTACCTGTGACCAGGTAAGATACTGGGCATTTGCTCCCTGGCCGGTCAGCTCGACCACCCGGTTTTTGAACTCACCTGAGAAATTCTCCACGTTACCAAAAAGCATGAGGATAGGGAAGAAGTGGTAGTCGATACAGTCTGCATAGTTTGAAAGAAGTTTCTCCAGTCTTACGCGAAGACTCTTAATCTTCTCACAATACGCTTCCGGACGGTACATGTAAATCACCGGCATCTTCTTGAATCCATGAGCAAATGAGCCTTTGTCAGTCCAGTTGCTTGTCAGTTCCCATTGGTAAACCATATCCTTGGTAATGGTCATGAAACATGTAATCTCTACATCGTTCAGGTCTTTCTTCTTGTACTCACGGGATAGGGCTACCAAATCCCCCTGGTCATTGAAGAAAGGGTAGAGTTTGTCGCCACGGAACGGAGACCAGATGGCACTCTTCAGACGGTATTCAGGCTTAGATTTACCGAAAATTCCTGAAATCTTTCGTTTGAGCTTTGCCCAGAAGCCGTCATCCTTCACCACATACCAGTATTCGGCCACTTCCTGCTCGGCCAGCCATGCCCGGACTACTTTCTTGTTCTGGTATTTCAACTTGTTTTTCTTGAACACCTGCTTCAAGGCCGAAAGAAGATTCTCCTCCGATTCATCCGGCTGGCAATCAAGGACCGGTTCTGTTCCCACGGTGAAGGCTGTCTGAATGTTCACAATGTCCTGCTCGAGAGGAAGAGCAATCCTGTTCGGTTCAACTTCTTTTCTTACTGCCGGCTCAATATATTCTTTCCCGGTTGTCGGGTCTGTAATCCGTTTCTCAGGCTGGGTCGTAATTTTGATTTTCGGGTATTTCTCTTCATCTATCACTATCTCGTGCTTGTTCGGATTCCAGTCGTTGTAAAGAGCGTGAGCGTTTGGTTGCTCGGTCTTTCGTCCTTTCTTCAGATAGTAGATTTTTCTCTCTATTTCAGGTATAGCTAAAATTTCTTCTAAGGTTCTCATATTATTACATTTATTGTTCCAACTTTAAAAGGTAATCCATATTAGTCCAGCCGCCATTAGCCTTTATGCTAATTATTTTCTTTTCTAACAAGTTTTTGGGAATTGCATCATTCAAAACTCCATAGCGGTATTCGTATTTTTTATAATCCAACCAACTCACGTTTGGATTATAAATTTCAAACTTGCCCCATTCTCCTTTTCTTTCAATGAGAACTAAGTTTATAAACTCACCAACTGTATGAGGTTTATCCAGTCTTACATCGTAATAAGCTGAACAGTCTCCAGACTCTTCTGAGGTTTGTATAAAGCGTATCATATTCTAAAGTTTAATGTCCAAATATTCCTGAAACGTCTTTAGGTTTCATAATTCTACCGAGAAGTTCTCCCAGCACATAGTAGCGTGCAGCATCTATGCCATGATTATCATGGTCTTCAGGTTCGTTGATGTAGTTTCCATCCTTATCCTTTGCCCATACATAGTTTCTGAACTCCCGTTGAAGGTTATAAGAACGCTTGGTGATGAATATTTCCATTCCCTGCATCTTGTCAATACCGGCATTGACAGAACCTTGTCCTTTCTCTACCGCGTATATTTTAATCCCTCCGTTATGAATCTCCTGGATGAGTCGCGGGTCCGCACTGTCGGCAATCACTCTCAAATTCCAAGGCCGCAAGGTTTTTATGATGTCTCCCGAAAGCAGTCCGGTTCTATAATCCAATTCATCCAGATACAGTGCATTGTCTATGATTCCACATCGGATAGCCGCTGTGGGGTCATTGGTATAACCAAAATCCAGCCCGATAGCTACATGCTTGCACCACATCGGGAACTCATCCACGATACCCCATTTCTTGAACACAGCACCTTCGGCTACGTCTGCCCATCGGCCGATAACCACATGGGCGTACTTCTCCGGATTCTTCTCTTTCATTTCCTTGACTTCTCTCAGGAACTCAGGAGAAAGATTCTCAATATTGTCGAAGTAAGTCGTATGAATGTGGAGAACATTGGGATGAGTTGAGATTTGAACCGGTACACCGTCAATCTCCACAAGCCGATGGGTATTCTCGATGTATTTCTTGTAGATGAAGTGATTGGAGTCACAGGGATTCATGATGATGATAATCCGGTTCTGGATTCCCTTTTTACGGATGGAGAGCATAATCTTGTCAAACTCTTCCTCACTTGTCCATTCCTCCGCTTCATCACAGACAAAGGTGGTGATACCCTGAATAGATTTTAGTTTAGCGGTCTGATTCCCGGAAGAAGTCTTGATACCACGGAACATGATACGACTGCCGGTCATCCGGTTTACAATATCGGTTTTGGTGGTCTTGAAATACTTCGTTGTTCCATCCAAATCTATCTTTTCCATCATCTCTGGAATGATAGACATCCCGGCAGATACCATCGTGTAACGGGTATAAAGAATCTGGTGGACTATCTTCTCTGTGGGAGTCATCTCGAACGTCAGCCGCTCTATGAAGGTAGAAGCGTTGAAAGACTTCCCCGAGCCACGGCCACCGGTAATGAGAATGATAAATTTCTCGCTATCGGTATATAACGGATGATATATCGCTTGGGGTACAATCATTTCAGGTTATTTTTAATCCATGAGTCAATAGAAATTCCTTGGTCAATATCCTTTGGAATATCGGCGTCTTCGTCCTGACGGCGTTCAACCTTCCTCCACTCTTCGTCATGGTGATACAGCCAGACGGACATGGCCTGAAGATTTGGAGCCAGTTCGCTTTCACTTACCTGAAGCTCTTCTTCGCCGGTCAGGTTTCCGTCCTGGTCTTTCAGCTTCCTTACTACAGTACTTTTTGTCTTGATACCGCCCAAAGCTACAGCAAGGAACTTGGCACGTACAGCAGCCGTGATGGTCGCACGCCCGCGCGCTAATACTTCGCATAATTCAGAGTGCTCATTCTTCTTCTCGCAGAAAGTCTGGGGAGACAAACCTAACGCAAAGGCGATTTCTCTATCTGTGAATCCCTTTTTGGCATACATTTCCACCTGAGAGAGAAACTCCTCACTCTTGTAGTCAAATTTGGGCTTTCGTCCTGTATGTTTGCTTTTTTGAGATTCACTTTTCATCATTTATTCCTCCCAGGGGTTTTCGCCCTCTTCTTCAACGTATATTCGTTTCAATTTCTCCGAAATTTCACTGAGCTCATATTTCATTTGATTTACATGAAACTCTGCTGGCACAGGCAACCCCAATGCTCCTAACAGGTTGTCTATCCTGTCAATAATTTCTCCAAATTCTTCTGATGCTTTCATTCAACTCTTTTTTAATTTTCCACACTTATCACAGATTTCATAGCGGAAGTCTAAAGGCCCTTTCCAAACGTAATGATGGATACAAAAAAGGTTCTGCTTTATAAACCTCTTTAGCCAAAGAATAAAATCTCCTACCATATTTCATCCGTTATTGTTACCCATATAAATGCGGCGAGAAACAGGCTTATTGCCATAGATATCAATTCCTCTCTTTGAGAAATAACTGTCTATTCTCGCTGCATATCTTTCCATTATAGACCTCGTTCTGTCTCTTATACTTCTTTGTCTGTCTGTACCAAGCCCGTATTGCCTTCCGGCGTTGTACATTATTCGTCTTGACTGTTGATACAACTGGCTATATGTTTTTCTTCTGACTCGGCTTTCCTCCTAAAATTTCATGTTGTCATTCAATTCTTTCTATCTGTTCATCGAATACCTCACCCTTGATAAACTTGGAGTAGGGGTCGTAACCGAACCTTTCACAGAAGGCTGCTTTAGCTTCGAACGTGTCAAAGGAAAGCATCAGATAAGCGTCCATATCCTGTGCCTGTTTCTGGGCTGCATTCTTCACCTGCTGCTTTACTTCTTTCATGTGAGCTACCTTTTCAGCTCTTTCCATCTGCTTGGCGGCTTTCTCAGCTTCTTTCTGCTCTGTGACAGGTGCCATCATATCCTCCAAAGCGTCCGCAATGGAGTTTTCTTCCTCTGTTTGGAGAAGGAAATCACAACCAATCATGTTAAGGTCTGCAGCAGTCAGGCCGGCATCCTGGTAATCTATATCCGGAACCATCCGGGCCAAAGCGTCATAGTCCCATGAACCTTGCGCGTTAGGATTATTCATCAGGATGTTCAATTCCTTTTCCTGCTTCTCGTCCACGTCAATGACATCAACGCGAATTCTGTAGTCATTTTCAGGAAACTTCTGCAGTTCATCCATCACGCTCAGACGCTGGTGGCCACTGACGACGGTCAGTCCGGTCCGCTTGTTGACTACGATACCTCCAACCAGCCCGAACTTCTTGATACCCCGTTTCAACGTCTTACGGGATTCCTCAGATAACTTCCGAGGATTATAATCAGCAAAGTGAATGGCGGAACGGTTAAGTTCCACCGATTCACTCTTTATGTATTTGCTCAGTTCCATATCATCCGTTTACATTAGCGAATCGGCCTGTACCAATCCGAGTCGTTCTATCCCTCAATTTCCCTGATGAATCTCTTGCTCCAAGAAGTCCCATTCCTCGAACCCTTCTTGCTTGTGCGGCTGCTTGTGAAATTCTTGCAGCTCTATTACTTCCATCTGCATACCGTTGTGCTCCTTGTAGCTGAGCTCTTAATCTTGCAGCTTGAGCATTAATATCATTTAAACTTTTTCTTCTGACTCTGCATTCCTCCTATTAATTTTGTTTGTTTTTATGTTCCCAAAGGATTCTCTCAGCCATCGGGAACACCTTGTAAATTCTCTGTAAATCCTGCGGGTAGTTCTTCTCCAGCCATAGCATACAATCCAGATTAAAGCCTACACCCGAACTGGCCTTTAGCGAATATCTGACAGGCTCCGGAAGGCTGTTCTGCTTCATGTAAGATAGAATGTCTTTCTGTGTCCAATCGGCCAGAGGATAGCACATTCCGTTGTTCTCATACCCATTGGCTTCATAGCCTTTCAGCATCAAGCGGCGGTTCATGCCATCGGCCTTCTTCATGCCCAGGAAAGTGTAGTAAAGTCCATATCTGAGCTGCATGGCCTTCACCACATCGGCCAACTTCAAAAGCTTCACTTTGTGGTTTGGCACACAATACAGGCCACCGCGAAGAATGTAGGTAAGGTTCCAGTGGGGTACCTGAACAAACTCTATCTTCGGATATTTGGCTTTTACCCATCCAATCCATCTTTCGATGTGCTCTAAACCTTTGACAAAGTACATGAACACGCAGACTATTCTATCAAACTTCGGATAGATCATGTCCAGCAATACCAAAGAATCCTTACCCAGCGACAGAAACAGCAAAACCCCGTCAGTATTCTGTCTGACGAGGTCAATATGGCTGTATGTCCTTTCTTGCAGTGTCATTATCCGCCACTCATACCAAGTCCTGTGCGGACATTATAATACTGCTGTCTTCGGGTGATAAATCTGCCACCCTGAGAGAGACCACCATTCTCTGTGGTCAAACCTCTACGGCCACCACGGTAGCCACCAGTTGAAAATGTGCTTCTGTTTGTTCTGACTCAACGAAAATTTAAAGTGTTAAACATGCTTTTCAATAATTCTGCCAAGGTCATAAACGACCTGTGCTGCCAGATATATCTCACCCTGATAGGTGTATTCAATCAGATTGTGATTTTCATCTTCAAACAGCTCTATCTTTGCATCCTTGACTTCTACCAGTGCGCTGGCTCTATCTTTATTGTAGCCTACAAAAAACTGGATAGCATCGTAATGCTTAGGCTGTAACACACCGTCTTTCTCGACACAATAGCCATCAGCGTCAAGCTGGCAGTATTTCTTCTGTGTTGTAGGCCTGATTTCTCTGAATTCTTGTGTTTTCTTGCCTGACAAGATTTCGTCAAAGAACTTCTGTTTGATGATAAGTGTAAGTATTTCCATAATCGTGTAAAGTTTAAATGTTAGTTGCGGGTGATGGATTCGAACCACCGGCCTTCACCAAGTCAAAGTGACGAGCTGACCACTGCTCTAACCCGCGATGGTATCTATACAAAGATACCCCATTATGAAGACAATTTTGAATAACGATTCAACGCATACGAAACAATTTGCTAATTGTTTGATAATAAATCAGGGTCGTGTTTATTGATGATGCTTTCAACAATTTCTTTTGCACATTCTATACCTGATTTATACCCTCTGGCATAGTCTGTTCTTGTAGACAAGTAGCTGGTATCATTACCCAGCCACTCGATTATTTCTTGCAGGATTTCTTTCTCTTTCATAACCATCTTAAATAGTGGTAGCCCGAAGGCTACCGGGTTTATAACCAAAGTTTCTTTGCCAAGTCAAAATTCTTTTGAGCTTCGTTTACTGCTTTCTTTGCATACGTCAAAGAGTATGAGTGCTCACGTGGATATTTGCCGGATTTCAGCCCCTCATGGTACTCTTTAGCTACTGCTAACTTATGCTCATAGTAGTCCACGCTTTCAGGCATTGAAAGGTTTATAGTATCAGCCTTGTTTGCCCAATACTGAGCTATTCTTTCATGCTCTCTGGCTTTCTCGTCAAGCTCTACACTTTTGCCCATATTATGCCAGGCATCTTCAATGGCTTTTCTGTGTCGTCTTTCGCTATGATGACCGATTTTAATAGGTTCACCTAACGAGAGAAAATCGCTGTCTTTATTTGACGCTTTGAAGTATTCTTCACTCTTTCGTTCTGCAGTGGCAGCCCAATCCAGCCGACGTTCTGCCTTTCGCTTTGCCCATTCTTGAACGTTAAAGCCATCAACGCGAACTATCGAATAATAGTAGAAGCCATCACGTTCAAATATCAGATTAAACACTATGCTTTCATTCTCTTTGCCGTATTTGGTGGTTACAAGAATGGTTTCACCTTTTTCATGCTTAGCATCGCATTTAGCAAGAAATACGTTTGGACAAAATTTGTAATATGTATTCATAATCGTGTAGGGGATTATGCAGGGCTTTCGCCCTGCTGGTTAAACTTATGCTATATTCAATCTTTTAGCTCTCATTTCATTAAGCTCTTTAGCCGTTTTATTAGCTGCTTCTTCGGTAGTTTCTAAAGAAGCCACACTCATATCATAGCCATCTATGACCATATAATAGCCTCTTGACTTCTTCACGTAAAACTCATTTGCCTTATGGCTTTTCATGTAGCTTGTTACTCTCATAATTCTCTTATATTGTGGCAACCCCGAAAGGCTGCTGGTTGAACTTATTTATGTGAATCTCTGAAATCAAATTCTACAATCTTGTGGTACTTATTTATGTCATACAGACCAGTTTCACAACCCATAGCTGATGCAAGTCTTACCGCTTCTTCTAATGCAATCATCACATCTGAACTTGCATCAATTGCTTCATTCTTCGCCTTGTTATATTCTCTATTATTAACTGCTGAATCCTGAATCTTTTCAGCTTCTTGTATTCTTTTTAGAGCTTCATTGATAACTCTGATTTGAGCCTTAATCTCTTTGATGTAATCACTACTAATTGTCTTCATAATCGTATGTAGTTAAATTGTTATTACTTCTTGTTTGATGATGCAAATGTAATGCTAAAAACATTACAACGCAAATTAAAAGTAATGCTTTATCTTTATCTTAACATTATTTAGTAATGTAAATAACATTACATATATAAGAATAAGTAATTTTGTAGCATTAAAATTTACAGATATGGATAATATTGAAGCATTACTAAAAGAAAAAGGATTGACTAAAACCGCTTTCTCTGATTTATTAGGTATCAAAAAACAAAATCTTAATGGATTGATGAAAAATCCGACATTAGAAACTATTAAAAAATTTGCATCGGTTTTAGGTGTTGAAACATGGCAGCTTTTTGCCAATCCAGAAGAAATACACCACAAAAAGGATGGTATCTCTTTGACTTGTCCTCATTGTGGGAAAGATATAAATCTTAAAATAGAATAATTATGGAAACACCTACTAAAGAGAATACTCTTTACTTGCCTATAAAACAAGTTTATTTTGACCAGATAATAGCAGGTACAAAGAAAGAAGAGTATAGAGAAATCAAAGAGGGTATTACCGCAAATCGTTATTTGCTCAAAGATAGAAACGGCAAATATGTTCTTAATCCTGATGTAACCCAACCAGATAAAGAATATTTCATTGACGATTATAATAACGGAAATTTTCCGTTTGTACCTAAACCTTACAAATATTTGTATATTGCCGTTGGATATGCCAAAGAACGTGATACGGCTTTAGTAGAGGTTGACGGCTTTAGGTTCATACCAAATATGATACGTGCTGATTTATATGCTTTTTGGCAAATAGCTTTTCATTTAGGTAAAATAATAGAAGTACATAGAAAATAGACAAAAGCCGGAAGCATAATGCTCCGGCTTTTTACTTTCTCGTACAATAACAAAAGCGACTTAGAATTGAACGGAAAGCAGTTCTTTACCAATGGCATGAATGCCATCCAATATCCTTTTTTTCTGCATTTCTCCTACTGGAGCGCAACCGGACTTATAACGCCTCATAAGCCCTTCATTTATTCCCAGTCTTTTAGCCAATGCGGTTGCCGAAATGAACGGGAACTGCTTAAAGAAGCCAGATAAATCATAAACATATTCAAACTCCAATTCGCCATTATTCAATTCAGGCGGTATCTCCTTCCCTGCTTCCTTAGACATTTCAATATACTCCTGCGGAAATTTTTCAAAATCCGCTTTAGCTTCCTCCAATGTGTCGCCATAGGACATAGCCCAATCAAACCCTTCCATCATAATAACAAACCCTGTATCGGACTTGCTGATGATTGCTTTTACTTTTTTCTTCATAATCGTGCAATTTATGTTGGAATGAAGTGCAGGGCTTATTTTAGCCCTGCTTTCTTCATTACTTTGTTAAACTCATTTGGCGGTACTTCTTTACTACCATGCCGACCGACTTTAATCAAGTAAGGAAAATCCTTGTGAGCGTAGTAGCGGTGGTCTGTTTCCTTGAAAATATACCAGCCTGCCTGCTCAAGTCTTCTGTGCATTTCACTAAATTTCATATCGCTTTTGTTATTTAACAATACAAAGGTAACATTTTCGCTACAATTACGCAAACTTTATTGTAACATTTTTGCTACAAATAATAAAAAAATGCTGGAGCTTATACAGCACCAGCAGCTACTTGATTAGTCCTTTGTTTTTCAGCCGTTCTAATATTTGGTTGTAAAGGTACTCTATATCTTGACGAAAATCCTTATACTGCTGATAGATAAAGGAAACATCAGCAATATTGTTTGATATTACACACGGGGAAACATCCGGGAAGACACCTGAAATCTCTGCCCGGATGCCGTTCGGCAGCCGCCCGCCGGCAAGCACACTGGGGGCGAAGAGGAACAACACGATGAAGAGGAACTTCTTTCGCTGGGTAACACTTTCCGGATTGGACGGACAATCTGCATCGGAAAGTATTTCTCTGAACCACTCATAAATCTCCGGAATGAAAGTAAAATCAGTCAGGATAGGGGATGATAACTCCTGCTCACGTTCCGATAATCTTGATTTCTGTTCACGTATTGATTTCAACTCCACGATTGATGAAAATTCTTTTGTCATAGCACGATTATTTTGATTGGAATTCTTATATTTGCATCATAATCGTGTGGGGGAGTTGGCTTTTAATCGTGTGGGCTGGCTCCCTTTTTTAATATGCTTTCCCACCGTGCATAAATGGGCGAAGTTCGTTGTACTTCATCTTCTGTTCGATAAACCAGAAAATGTCGATGTTTTTCTTCACACAGAAACTCATGATTTCCATCAAAGCTACTCGAAGATAACTATCGAAGGAATGCGATTCAATGAAATCAGTATTTGTCAAGTTGCAGACCAAGAAGAACATGGATTCTGTAAAAGTCCAGTCAAAGAACCCCTCTGAACATTTCAATTCATCAAGATTGACTTCACCTAAATCTACATTTCTCAATCCTGCCAGATCCAGCAGTCGGATGCAGGCGTCGGCAAGCTCATCCTCCACGCTGTCTTTGATGTCGATTTTGAAAACATACATAAATTCACCATCATCACGTTTCCTCTGTTTCATGTAATACTCAAAATTATCCCGTTTAGCGTGCATTCCTTTCCGGTCCGCTTCCACCGCCTCCATCAGTTCGGATATAACCAAGCAAAGGAAATGTTCATCACTTAGGTTATCTTCATGCCATCCGTGCGATACTGCACACTGATAGGCTTTATCTCTTAGGTCGTTCAGGTTCTTCATATCTTTATATCAACTGCGTTTCATTATCTGCTGCCATAGCATCGCATATTTTCTCAATGCATTCAACATTTTCTTCGTTCAGCCATTCCTTGGCCACATTCCACGCAATGCTTTTACTTGGTTTGAAGTTATCAATCCGAATACTATGGTGTGACAATTTCCCCTCTGTCGGCTTCAATCCGGTATCGTGCAGTTCACACAAACCATCCTTGTAGAACGTACACCAGTCTCCTTCTTGTTTGGCCTGGATCATCGGAATAGACATATTAGTAACTCCCATAATGATGCCCACACACCATTGTGTTGGTGCAAGTCTGTCTTTATATCCGGCTTCGATAAGCTTGAGGATATCTTGCGGTGTACCCAGGCAAGGGGTATGACATTGCTGCTTGCAATGCTGACATTTGCACTGCACCGGTCTGCGGCCAGTCTTCCTGATTATACGCTGTAACTGCGTTTCGTGTACAAGTATGCTCATATTCAATCCTCCATAGGTATCAAGTCTTCTATATAAGCCCAGCGTGTGATACTACCAATAACTTCCCGTACGTCGGGGACAACCAAGTATCCATGCCCTTTAGGAAAACAATCGTATTCAACCAACGCAAATTTCTTTTCCGGCATTTCGCTCGCGTCATGCCAAACGCTGTTGATGCGCCATTCAGCTCCGGCGAAGAAATCGGTTTTCATATTATCTATACTTTCCTCGCTATAATGCTCACGGTAATTTCCGTTATTCATTGTCATATAACGGTCAAATCCGATGTCCATGTCTTCATTTCTCATACCTCTTCCTCCTTCAATGCTTTCACATATCTTTCCAGCAGATCATTCAGCTTACGGATAGTATTGGTTGGGAAGCGGATAATGGTCCATCCTCTGTTACACCCATCCGAAAATCCATAATACCATACGGTCATCATGCCATCTTCAATTTCGATAAAGTCCAACCTTCCGCTTTCATCCCCGAAATCAAAGACCATATCATCTTCGTCAATATCCAAAACTTCACATATTTCATCAACATCTATGCGGATATCACACATGTAGTCATTACCAGGCATAGTAGCCAGTGTGCAGTAAATCTCACCGTAGAGCCTGAACCGCTCCAGCATGTCTTCTTTTGTAGTATTCAGTTCCATATCATTTGATTTTTAAACGTTCTCTTCTATACCAATCCGCATACTCACTTGTCTGCTTCTCTTTAGTGACATATATGACGGTTGTTTGATTAATCCGTAATGGGTACAACCGTTTTTCACGTTTTTTCTGATGTTCAATATACTCAGATAAGTCATTGCCATTCTTGGTTGTATCTGCCTTGCGCTCCTTGGTTGGAGGCATAATGTTCTTGTTCGCCATTATTCTTTCATTTTACAAGTTCTTCTTAACGTTTCTCTGACTCGGCCACATTGGCAAAATTGACCATCTGAAACCAATCGATAACGCTTTCTTGCTTTCCCATAATATTTTCTTGCTTTTTCCACTTTACCTAAACTTTAGGTAAAGTCATTCAAGGTATAAGGATAGTTGACTATTCGGTTCTTTATAACCGGGATTGGCCAAAAGGAAAGCCTTTCTTAGTGCTTCGGAAATCTTATCACGTATGGCCTTAGAAACATGGTTTATGTCTGCTTCACTGTTAATCAGCAAGCATATCTCAAGACTGCCATTGATAGGCTTCTCATCGAGGAACAAACTGTATTCTGTGAATATTCTGTTCTGCTTCCTACCTTCATTCTCTTCTTCATCCGTCTGGTATCGTTCTATTACGGTGTCCTGTATTGTCCTCAAACACCTTTGCCCTCGGTCACTTCTGCATCCTTGTATATCATTCTCGAACATTACAGATAGGGAACGCTTTTTACGGACGTTCCCTATTTTTGCCCAGCCGTAATAGACTTTCAGTTTTCCCATAATACTTTTTTTGATTTATTCGCTTTACATAAACTTTACGTAAAGCCGAATTACGCAACTTTTCGTTTCCTAACAATCTCCTTACATATCGCCTCACAAAGCACACGAGCCATATTCACCTCCACCGCATTGCCGATAAACTTCTTTTGGTCTGACTGCGGTCCAATCAGCACATAGTCTTCCGGGAAACCCATAATCTTCTTTAGTTCTGCAATCCTAAGCATCCGCATCTTGATGTCGATAATCCCATAGAGAGCCATGAACTCCTTAATCTTGATGGTCATCGGGCTGTCCCCAGGAGCAACCTGTATCCCTATACCTCCCTCGGCGGCTACGAGATAAGGCGGCATCTTGTCCATCCGTGCAATCAATGTGAAGCATGGATTGTTAACCGAACCGCCTGCACTGGCAAACTGAGGGTTCATCAGATAGAACCATTTTCTGTTTGCGGTGACGGTCTGTGAAGGTTGTTCGATGCTGCTTCCTACATTGGAAAAAGCCGTGTTCATTATCCAAGGTTTACGGAGAGCAACCTGTCTCATAAGAACTGGAGTTACGAGGTTCTGCTTGGGCACCGTCATTATGGCCGGGCATGGGGTTTCAACGCTTCCCAATTGGCCTCCTCCGGAATAGTAATTCATAAAGAACGGCATTACTAAGGATAAACGGTCTTTGGTTGTGACCGTCGGCGCAGGTAGTTGTACCGAATGATTATGCCCGTTTTCGTAATAGGCCGATACGAAAGCATGATGGTCTTTACATGTAATTGTTCCGGCTGGTTCATCCACAGAAATATTTTTGCTTTCAGGATGTCCACTAAATTGTTTGGAAAGGAAGTTTACCTTAGCCAATGCCAACCGCCCTTGTGTCGCTACAACCGGACAAGGTTCGTCAACGCTCGGAGCCTGGTATTTTCCCGTCCGGCTCATTGAGTTGTACTTCACGATGAAAGCTTCCTTTCCTCCGGCTACGAACTTAATCAGTCCGGCATAGATACGTTCAAGGGTCTTCTCGGCCAGCGGCTTCTTCCGGCAGAAGATGCTATCTCCCTCGTCGGAGAAATCGAGCACTTCCTTGACAGGCTTCCACTTCTCCAGCCGTCCGAACATATCTGTTTTGCCATCCTTGCAGTGTGTAGGCTCCGGAAATACAATGGGCAGGCCACGCTTGGCAAAGATGCCGAAGAAACGCTTGCGGGTGGTATAGGCACCATAGTCGGCAGCGTTCAGGATGCGCCAATCGAAGTCGTAGCCGTATCGCTTCACGTTCCTTTTCCACCTCTCATAGCAACGGCCCTTGTCCTTACTGATAGGGTGCCCATGTTCGTCCATGTCGCCCCAAGACATGAATTCCTCAACGTTCTCTATCTGGATGTAGTCCGGGTCGATGGCTTCGATGTAGCGGAACAAGTGTTCGGCCAAAGTCCGGCTGTCCGCGTCCCGTGGCTGGCCTCCCTTTGCCTTGGAAAAATTGGTGCATTCCAGCGATGCCCACAGCACGACCAACGTATCCGGATAAATCTTCTTCATTCGTTCTATGTGAGAAATCAAAGGAGATAACTCCAATGTACGGATATCCTCCGTGAAGTGCAGCGCTTCGGGATGGTTGGCCGCATGGCTGGCGATGGCGTTTGCATCGTGGTTGACGCAAGCTATCACCTTGGCGCATTGTTCACCGGCATATCGCGCATTTTCTACTCCTGTACTGGTTCCTCCGGCACCGCAAAACAGATCGACATATAAAAGTTGAATCATAATCGTATGTTTTTAAATCTTATCATCAAAAATCCTCTGTTCTCGCACATCCTCAACAGCTCTAGGTCTTCCTCACGGATATCGCAAGGCGTTTCGTGGTTCACGGTCATGTAGTCGGGAAGGCCGAATTTTTCGCGGATGCTGTCGTAACAGTCCTTTACGCGACCTTTGCGCGTCCAGCAGATAGTCAGTCTCATGGGCTTTCTGTTTTGGGTGGATTGCCTATCTCTCCACGACGCTTACGCTCCAGATACCAGGTGTATGGGTTGTAGCCTTCGGGGATGGTGTAACCTTCTGGCAGTTCCCTACGTTTCAGGCTTTCTTCCTGCTGCTGCTTCCTGACGGCCGCGTCAATCTCGAAATTGCGCTGTGTCAAGAATTCATTGAAGAAGGCGTTGCCTATGCGCTTGGTGTCGAAGCTGGCGTAACTGTTGTCGTATCGTCCGGCCTTGTAGCGGGCAAAGAACAGCATCAGTTCGGACAGCTTGTACTGGCGTACTTCCTGCGCAAACGCCTGACTAAATATCCGAATGCCGTCGGCCATGCTGCTGTCCTTGCTGGAGGATGCCCCGAAAAGCCCGAAGACCTGAAGCTCTATCCAGTAGGCCGAAGAGCCTTCTCCATACAGTGCGTCGTACTGCATCAGCGTGGGGCAGTCGGCCATGTAAGCACGTTCTGCGTTCTGCAAAGTATATCCCCATTGCATCGGGGAAAATACCCGCTCTACGTCAGAACGGCCTTTCCATTTCGTTAGCCATGCCTTCTTCGAGTTCTCGCTTATGCTGTTGTAGCAGACTGAGAGCGTAGGCGTTGGCCTCTTGTTTGCTTGAATAACTGCTGCGACTGTTTCCATTGTGCGCGGTCTTGATTTGTGATACAATCTCGTTGAATTTCGAATTGATATTCGTCACGCTGAAGTTCTCGAATATCCAGCCTTCGTTGATAGAAGACAGCAAGTAGCAAAGGGCATAGATGATTGAATCGTCCGAAACATCCAGCTGCTTCTGTTCGCGCTGAAAGCGCAATTTCTGCAACAACTTGGACATCGCGCCGGCATCTTTGGCCGTCCAATAGTAGTCGTTACCGAATACCTGCCTGTAATGCTCTTCGAAAGCAAGACGAGCTTTTTTGTTTATACCCTCCCCCTCGGGGGGTGTGGGGGGATAAATATTATTACTCTCTTCTTTCTTCTTCTTGTTGCCCTTGGTTTGCCCCTGTTTTGGGTAGTTTCTCATGGTTTCTTCCACTATTTGCCCTATGCTTGCCCTTAGTTCTGCCCCAAGCATTGACCCAAATTCGCGTAAGTCGCTGATTTTCACATACGCATCTTTGCCCTCGGCTTGCCCTGACGCTTGCCCCAACCGTTGCCCTTCGTCTTTGGGAAGTGGGTTGTATTCATCGTATTTGCAAAGGGTGATGATGTTCATTCCCTGCGAAGAGTCTGTAGTGATCATTCCCTTCTTTTTCAGGCGATCGAGAAAGCATCGTACGCGCTTCTCCGTTTTCCATCCCCAACGCTTTTTCAGAAAAGACACGGTTGCCGGATATTGACCTCTTGAATAAGAGATTTCTCGACCCCCGATGAGTTCGCTATACGCCTTGTCGGTTGCCTCAAATCGTGCTGACTGAATCAAGTCAAGCCACGCTTCGCATTCCGAAAACACCCGGGCTGCCTTCCACAATTCATTCGAGAAAAACCTGCGGCTCAGCCTCAAAAATCCTTCTTCCATATCTTTTTTAAAATCTTACGTTGGTTAACTTCTATATTTCGCTTTTTAAAAGCATTTCATGGTTTAAAATATGGTTGGGGCGCATTTGCTACACCCCATTGTTTTTATATTTCCATATATATCCAAATGCTGATTTTTGATAGTTTTTACAGCAAGCACATATAGCCCTTGCTGGTATGTTTGTTTTTCTTTCTGCCTCCATCATAGATGGATATTCGGCTATTATATCGCCTTGTAATGATAATTGTATAACTTGGATTGACCCGTGCTTATTTGTTTGCGCTTTTGCCCTCCTTTTAATAGAAGTACCATAATTAGTATTGTATTTAGCATCACACCATTCCAGATTTTCAGTTCTATTATCTGATTTCTTTTCGTTTTTATGATTAACGAAAGGCATTTTTTTAGGGTTAGGTATAAATGCTTTTGCTACCAACCTATGAACAGAGTGATAACTCCTTTTACCATCTTTACGCAAATAGATCATTCGGTAGCCATTTGAATTTGCGCATGATAGTATCTTATCTTGTGGCAATCCTTTTTTAGCAAACGCTTTTATTCTCCCCAGATTGCTTACTTGATATAGTCCTTCATATCCGGCTATATCTTTCCAAACTTCTTCCATGAATAAGATGAATTAGAGGTTAGACAATAAAACTTTCAAGCAATCCTTGTGTGGGTCACTTGAACGATAGTTCTTGCAGAACTTCATAAATTCTTCTAAAAGTCCGTTGGATATAATGAAATAGTAAGCTTCGTTTTTGGCGTTCTTCTCTATTTCAAATTTACGATAAGACACAGTTTTCGCACTGTTTGGCGTAGATTGTGGGTTACATATAATTCTCCCATTCTCTAATTTCAAGTTCTTTGGCATTGTTGTTGAAATTTGAGTTATGTATAAAAAGAAAGCTGTTCGCTTCCCGTTCTCGCCAAAGAACACCATATATCGCAAAGATACATAGCCAACATGGGAATACGAACAGCCTATATCATTAGATACAATCTGTCGAATGGATATAAAAAATCCATGAACCTTTGCAATAAATAAAAATGTTCTTTGGCGTTGAACACCGCAAAGATACCCCAATTTTCTAAAATGCCAAACAAAACTTTTAAAATCTTACGTTTGTCAACTGCTTATTTTTATTCCAAACAGACCATTTGTTATTACCATCATTTACAAGACGTAAATCTTCTACTTTACCAAACCTTTTTATATTACCAGCTAAATCTACTATCCAGCCCTCCTTTTTATTCGGATGCGGTCTAATAGCCCTACCTACGATTTGATAGTAAAGTGCTAATGACATAGTTGGTCTTGCAATAACAATAGTATCTAACTCCGGATAGTCGAAACCACAAACAAGTACCCCGACATTGGCTACGACGGGTATTTCGCCTGCCTTGAACTGCTGGAGTATCATTTCGCGGGATGCCTTCGAGGTTTCTCCGCTGACGATGGCCGTGCCGGGAATGGAGCGTGTGAGCCTTTCGGCCTCTTTCAGGAAGCGGGTAAAGACAAGGATGCCCTTGCGCTTGCCGCCCACCTTGGGGTTGAGCAGCCGGCGGACGATACTCACCAGAAAACCGTAAAAGTCTATGCGCTCGTATTCGCGGACAACAGACTTGTCTGTGTAGTCAGCCCCGGTAGTGTTCACGTTCAGGTTGAGTTCGTTCCAGCCCACGGGGTTCATCGGGTAGTAGTTCAGTTTCGAGAGGTAGCCCATGTCAAGCAGGGTGGAGATCTGAACTTGATAGATGACTTCGGAGAATACGCGGGGAACAGTGCGGGTGATGAACTTCAGCATTGCACCATAGTCGCGGCTCGAAGAGAGGCGGTAAGGCGTGGCTGTCAACCCCAGCACCTTGCATCGCAGCATCGAGAGGAATTCCTTGTACATTCCTTCTTTGGGGTTGACTAGGTGGCACTCGTCGATGATGATGTTTCGAAAGTGCTGGAACAACTCGGTATGGTTGCTGACACTGCCGATGGTGGCGAAGGTAATGCGCGATATTTCTTTTCGTCCGAACGAGGCGGAGTAGATTGAGCAGTCCAGTACACCGTACGAACATAGCTTCTGGTAGTTCTGTTCCAAAATCTCCTTGCTTGGCTGAAATACCAACGTATGCCCTTCGAGGCGGTTGGCGATATCGGCTATCACCAGGCTTTTCCCGGCACCGGTGGGCAGTACCATAATGGCGTTGCGCTTCATCTTCTTATCACCGAAGAATCGGACGGCGGCATCGCTGGCCTGCTGTTGGTAGTCACGTAGTTTGTACATATTTCTCGCTATCTTTTACAATAAATGGATCGTCCGTGCTCAACTGACTGAGGAAGGAAAGAACGATATAGGCTTGTTCCTTGGTCATGCCAACAGGAGAAAATGAGCCGTCAGTATTCTTCATCATTATTACGAAAGTTCCTGGTTGCAGTTCGTTCATAGTCCTTTCTCCTTACTCAGTTTGTCGGCTAAAGTCTTGTAATACTTGGTGAGTTCGATTAATTCAAAGTCGGTCCACTTCCGTGTCTGACCGGCTTTCCATGCTAGCTTGTCGAAACGTTGCTGGCCTATTTTAGCCTTCAGGTTTGTTTCATATCGAATCAGATGATCTGCGCTGAAACGGTTACATGACCTACATTCTGCATGGGCATTATCCTCGTCAAAACGTGTGGACATGTGGCGGCGCGAATGATAATGGCCGCAATCCGCCTGTTCGTAAGGCTTTATCTGGCCGCATGAGATACAGCGGAAATATCCGTTCGGCATACAATCGCGAAGCCGGATATAGCGGCTGAAAACTTTGTCGAGTTTAGCTACTAAATCCGGCTTCTTCTTTACCTTGATACCTACCTTGTCGAATAATGGCAAGGGCTTTTCTTTCTTCTTTTTAGGTTTCTTGATATAATACGGCATAATTCATGTTTTTAGTTTGTGGTACCGGCAGGAGTCGAACCTGCAAGGACTTACAAAGGCTTTAACATGGCCACTCTCAACCTTATGCCATCTCATTTTGAGACGCGTTTACCAATTCCGCCACGATACCAGATGCCCGTCTTTCCGGGCTGTCAGTTACACTTCGATTATTACGATGTCAGGTGCAACGCCTTTGATTGCTTCAATCTGTTCGTCAATCACCTTGTTTTTGTATTCTTCAATGGCCTCATTTGCACCAGCAGAAACCAAAGAGAGAGAAACTTCCCGTCCATCTACATCGGCATAAATCTCGACCTCGATTTCTTCACAGGTGAATCCTTTGAAAAGAGGAATATTCAGTTTGAATGATTTAGGAAGGTTGGAATCAACAACCTGCGAATAGTTGTCCGTCTTGTTTCCGTTTTCCTCTTTACTGCGTTCAATGTCCTGATTTACCTTGGCCTTGAAATTCTTCAAAGTGGAAACCAGTACCATATTTTGTGATTTGTCCTTGAAGAAGGCGCGGTGCATCTTGAAGAACTGGGACAATTTGATGGGTTCCCACTTCTTGTCGGTATTGATACCGAACTCCTGCATTTCCTTGGATGGCTGGAGAACGCCTCCGATTTCCGTCTGATAGTAGTCCGTTTCGTCAATGGTCAAAGCCATCCCCATTTTATCACGATTTACAATGATATGGGTTTTCTTTTGGTTAATCAGCTCGACACGCTTTTCCAGCCATTTCAGAGGTGCGTCGATTGTCCCGGCTATACTGACCTTTTTCGGCTCTTTCGGATCAAGAGCTACGGGTGCCTTGCCTTCTCTCAATACTACCTCGATAGGTGTACCGTTGTACTCTTTCGGTACGACCAAATTAATTTTGTTTTCGCTCATAACTAATTATCTGTTCCAGTCTTACGGTTAATACTAAATACGGTCTTCTGCATTTCTTGTGGCATAATGGGACGGCTGTACACCAGCTCGCCAAGCCTGTTGTAGAATCCTACCATCTTTTCTTCATGGTAGATGATTTTGGCACACTCTTCATTTTCTACGAACTCCGAACCTCTTTTGATGTGGTCCAAAAGTTCTTGCTTTGCTTCGTTCAGAGGTTTCAATCTTTCTTTGAAACTCTCCATGGCCTCTTTCTTCTCTATCTCAACATCGTTGATTGTTATTGATACCTCGGCCAAGGTTTCTTTCTTCTGAGCCAGTTCTTCGGGGGTGAATCGGTGTGTATAGCCGATTTTCTCTACTGCATCGGCGTTGTCCTGAAGAAAGCGCCATCGTTCCTGTTCGGGAATTTCTTGTCCTAAGAATTTATCCATTGTTTTTCAATTTAGAAATTAGTTCATCTTTCATCCTCAATATTTTAGCTAATCCTCTCATTCGGGATTGGGCTGCGAGATACATTTGTTTATATATCCCGGCCTCTTTAACAGCTCGTTCATATTTGGCAGTTCGTTCATCCGCAAACCTTCCCATGCTGTCTCGTCTGTAGACTTTAGAGGCGTTTATGTCGTTCCCAAATAAGTCTTTCATGGCTAAATAAATTCGTTATTACGTTCGATTTCTTGTTGTGCATATACCAGCATTTGCTGTTCGTTGGCGGCAGGCAGGTAGATACCGGCCACGGATGCGCTCCAGTTACGGAAACGGTCAATGCTCAAAGTCATTTCACCGGTTGTCAGCTCTGCCGAACTTCGCAGATAGGTCACTTCACGTCCCATCTTGTTGACCGTCTTACGTTCGAAGAGGTCTCGATTACAGGTTCGTTTATAGAAGTCTATCTTGGCCTCTTCGAGGCTGCACCCATACTGGCTCCCAAAGAAACCGAGCAGCAGGTGCAGGTAGCTGTTCTGGGCGAGCGTGCGGTTGGGAAGTTTCTTCTTCACTTCGACCACCGCCCGCTCTTGAAATAGTTTGTTGACGTATGCTTTGAACTTTGGAACGTCGTATTCGTTCTGGAGATTGAAAATGCTCATGGTTTAAAAGGGTAAGTCGTCCTTGGGGTTGCCAGCCGCATCGACGTGCGGCGGGAAGTTTTGCGGCGGTGCAGCTGCCGGTGACGAAGGTTGAGGGGCGGGGTGGGGTACCGCGGTCTGTGTTGCCGTCCTGCCTTCGAGCTTGTAACAGCGAATAGAGGTCATTCGTTTCGTTTGTCCGTCCTGCGTCTGCCATTGGCGGCCCTGTAGGGCGAAAGAAACGGTCACCACATCACCTATACAGAAGTGGTCGAGTTCGGCACATTTGTCGCCACTAACTTCCAATGGGAGGACGTTTTCATATTGACTGCGTTCGCCCGTGTAGGGATCATAAGTGGTTGCATCAAGCAGAAATTCACGTTTCAGAAACGGGTCTCCGCCGGTTTTGGATGGTATTTGGACGGTTTGGCCGATGGTCAGCATCCGTCCGGTAACTTGGTTTGCCATATCAGTTCGTATAAAAGTCTTTTATCTGTTGGAAAATCTTTCCTCGTTTCTTGATTTCTTCAATGGCCTGCTCGTCACGATCGATACGCACTTTGCAATACTCGTTGGGTTGGATGTCTCGATTACGGTTAGTCTCGTCGTCATAAGTGGTGACGGACAGGAAAACGAGGTTACAACTACTGAGGTGCGTGCAGAAGAGCTGCTCCTGCACCTGGTAATAATAAGCCTTGTGCTTCTTTCGGACGTATTCTACGAGGGCGCGGTTATCGTGCTTGATAGGCTCGATGAAGTCAAGGTAGTCCGAGAGGTATAGTGTCTTCAATTCGTCGAAGTCTGTCAGCTTGCCTTTGTCGATGCGGGCAAAGTCGATGCTACATTTGAACACGTCCATTTCGTCCGAGCGGACAACGTACTGGGCAAAGTAGTTGTCAGGTAAAGTGAGCAGATACCTGTTTTCAAGAATAGCTCCTGTTCTCAGTGCGTCTATTGGGCTGGCGAAGGCGTTGTAGTAAGGTTTTACACCGCTGACGAAACGCTGCATCAGGGCGATGTGCGACTTGGTGTCCTTTCCGCTCATAAGGGCGTGAACGTCTCCGCTTCCGATGTACATGGTTTCTGTCATATCTTTCCTTTCTTCTTAAGGTTGTTATATGCCATCTTGAATTGTTCGGCTGTCATGTCTTCTGAGCTGCCAACATTGAAAAAAGAAAGTAAGTTCTGCGTAAAGTTGCTGTCGGTCATCATGTAGTTTACAACGGCATTCTTCACTTCGTCAATCGTGACAGGTGTCTGCGGCTTTGACTTGTTTTCGTCCGGGTCTTCACCGGTGGCAATCTTATATGCGTTCAGCAGGGCGTATTTACGTGCGTAAGTCGATGCCTTGCCAAATCCTTTGTCGCCGGGGTCCAGTCCGCGGCCAAAGCTCTCCACGTCAATATATTCCGAAGTGTTATCGAGATTAATAATTCTCAAGGTCATCTTCACAATGTCCACGTAGTTTATTGTCTCGCCGCCGCCTTCTTTCACTATACGGACCACTTCGGATTTTACCAGTTCCTGTTTGATTGGGATGCTGATCAGGCCATATTTGGTTTCGGCCTCCTTTACTTCAAGGGTAACATCAATATCCTGTACGGCCTTGTAGGCATAGTTCCCTTTGCCTACGGTCATATTCTTTTCAATATTCTTGATTTCGTTTGATACGAGCTGGATTTTCTCGTACAGGTTTTTCTTTTCTTCCATATTAGTTTATTTCAGTTGCGCATGTTTAATCACATCCCAAGCATTACAGAACCATTTCCCGTTTTGCTTGTTCGTCCGCTTCTCGGCCCGAATAAGTCCTTGCCCAACCAACTTCATCAGGCGGGACAGCCCACCCACGATGTCCGCCGCCTGGTCGCGGCCAAAGGTCTTGTCATTGAGGACGATTTTCAAAACATCTTCGTTTACCATAGGCACCTCCTTTACTTGATGCACATGATGGAAGTGTAGCCCGGATATTCAGTGGCCGACACGCGGTATTTCACATCCATCTTGTTCTTTAGTTTACCCATCAGGCGAAGGTCTCGGTTGCGGCGCGAAGCCTCCAGCTTGATACCGTTGTGTCTCTTCCTGTCGTAGGGGACTTTGTAAATATCCCCTTTCTCGATGCTGTCAAACAGGCGTACCGTTTGATAGTTTTCATCTACTGCAATTTCTCTAATCATATCTGTTAGGTTTTAAAATAGGGTGGGTGATACGGGACTTGAACGCCGTGACCTGCGCAATAACTAACTAACCTTTATAAACTATGGGAAACACACAAAACCAATTTGCGCCGCTCTACCTGACTGAGCTAATCACCCTTTTTCAGGTGTATTATCTTCACAGACCACACACCTTGGATTTCACACTAAATTCATCTGAGTTCGTCATCTTTACCGAAAAGATCGTCCAGTTCGGCGGATAATGATTTCTCGTGTTTGTTGGCATACAGGCACGAGAAAGAGAAAATGGTTAGGGACATCCAAAACAGGATGCTGAGGTCAGCAATGGTGACTGCGCATACAATAAATGACACAGCCATGATGGTGGATAATATCTTTGCTTTCATGTTGATTAATGATTAAGAAAACCGCCCTTGCGAGGGTAAGGGGATAGCGGTGCGCACTTCGCGTCCCCCACGGCTTTTGGCAAGGCAATAGCACTGACCTTTTCTGCGGTTTCCGGGTGAGTTCCCGCCCCAGTTCCGATGTCTATGGCTTTCGCTTTGTTGGGTTACTAGGCCGGTGGGCCTACGGGATATATATAGTTCTTGCTGGTGTCTAATCAGTTAAGATTGTCTTTGTAGCCGACCTACGGCCACCTGCAATCGTATAAGTCGTTTTTGTTCTCGCGGTGATTAATGCGCTGCGTTTGCTTCTTGTCAGTCCCTTACTCGCATACTTTTCACCGTGCCGCTATCGCTACTCAGTCGAACCCCTTTGCGTCAGGTGTAGCAGTACACCTAAAATTTCCATTACGTCAAAGAACCAATCAAGTAGAACCCTGCCCGGCCCTCGCTGCCAGTTGCCGTTCAATCCGTCAGCAGGGTAATTCGGTTATGCGTACCGTGCTATCCCTTGCACCCGGCACAAGGCATCGTAGTCCATGCCGTCATCATTGGGCTGGTCATATTCTTCAAGGGCTGATTCATAGTTGTCTATCTCGTCAGTTATCGCTCGGATGGCCTCATTCTTTGTGTCGGTATTGAATACTCTGCAAACGGTCTGTTCGTCGGCATTGTGGGCGATGTTCAAGTCCTTGTAAAGGCTGTCCAGTTCTCGTTCGATTTCGTAGCGTGTCATAGTCATGCGATATTTAAAAGGTTAGCTTTCTTGTAGCATCTGTATTCTTGTCTCTCAGTGTCGAAGTACACCTGTACGGTGTCGTTCTTTCTTTTGCTTTCACCTGATGTGGCGGGGATCAGGTTTTCTTTCAGTGTGCCATAGGCTTCGCGAACAGAACCGTCCACCTTCGTGAAGTAGAACTTTACTATTCTTTGCTTCATTGCAGCTTTCAGTTTCATGTTCGCCCAAGCTACTTTCAGTGCCTCACTCATCGTAAAGCCATTGCGTTTTACAAACTGCCAAGCAAGGCTCATAATCTCGTGTAATACATTTCTTTTCATAATCGTGTGTATTATTAATGTTATTTACTATCTTTGTTTCGTATCGATGTTACGTTTCTGATGCAAATATAGAACATTGTTCTGATATAACAAAACATTGTTCTGATTTGTGCTCTGATTTAACATTTTTAAAGTATTGCCATATGAATAAGACGATAAAAGAACGAACCATTGAATTCATTAAGTACAAGGGTGTTAGCATGAAAGAATTTGAATCGAAATGCAATTTGTCAACAGGTTATGTTACATCTATGAGAAAGGGGTTTGGTTCTGAAAAACTAAACAATGTTCTGACTTCTTATCCTGAATTAAATCGTGACTGGCTGTTATATGGCGAGGGAGAAATGATTAAAGAGGCAGCCCCACTCAAGTCTGGATCTTCCATTTCCCCAAACGATATAAAGGAAGGCGATTATTCAGGGACATTAGTCTATGACATTGATGCAACATGCGGTACCGATAAAAGGGATATTTCCTTCACACAAGATAATATCATAGGCTCGGTAAACCTTCCCGGAATCAATAAGGGTTCACAGATTGTACGGGCAAACGGAGACAGCATGGAACCACGAATTTTCGATGGAAACATGGTTGTAATCAGAGAAATTCATAGTTGGGAGGATATTTTCTATGGGCAAATGTATCTTATCTTGTTAGATGAATATCGTATGATTAAGTATATACGTAGATACGAGCCGGACGAGGATAATTATATCATCCTGCGGAGTGAGAATCCGCAATATGATGATATAAAACTTCACAAGGGGAAAATCAGAAAGATGTTCATCGTAGAAAATATCTTGTCTGTCAAAACACAGTTATAGGCATGAAATTCAATCAATATTTTTGGAACTTGTACAAGAACTCTCCTGAAGGGAAATCCGCTATAGCTGCATTTTCAGACAGAAGAGAGTGGATAGAAGAGGAACGCCTGTTCGAGAAGTACAATCCTAAAATCAAGGATTCTTTCAATTCAGAAATGATTTGTGGAATATTGGAGGACTTTTGGTGTTATAAGGTTTCAGAATACGATGGGATTAAATTAAACTCTCTGGATGATGCAGGAAAGTTGTATGAGGAAATTATATCCACCGGGCTAATGATAGAATCGGAAGAAATTCTGAAGATTGGCGACTTTGACCGAATGCTTGAGTTCGTACCATTTTTGTCAATGGAATTGAACTATTTGTTCGGAGAATATTTCTTCCCATATCTTTATATTGATGATTTTTACCAGCTTACAAGACTTGCTGATTGCTTTGAAATAGAATTGCCTCCAATTCCCAAGAAACCTGATTATAGAGCAAGGTGCATGTATTATTGGGAGCTCTGCAAAGTTTTCTATCAATTCAGGACAGAAAATGAACTATCACCAGCTGAGTTGGGTGCATTCCTGTACGATCATGTTCCAAGTGTTTTAGGAATTGATAACAAGAAGGAAATGCCTAAACCATCTGCTGCATGGTTTATTGGAGGAGTGATTGATGGTTATGGTACGCATTGGACTACTGGCTTTTGGCAATCCAACAAAGAGACAAAGAAAGGGGACATCATTATACACTATGAAACATCACCGGTAAGCGCAATCACCTGTTTATGGATAGCACAGGTTGACGGAGTGATAGACCCGTTCTTCCATTATTATAGTAGCACCTATATAGGGGACAGAATAGACATTCCGCATATCTCTTTAAAGGAACTGAAAGCCGACGAATACTTTTCAGACCATCCGCTTGTCAGAAAGAACTTTCAAGGCGTTAATGGATGGCAGGTTACGGGAAAGGATTATGCAGAACTCATGAGGATGATAGAAGCAAAAGGATTTGACACATCCGTACTTCCTCAAATATACGCACCTTCATTGCCGGAAGGAATAGTAATTAAGGAGGAAAAGGATGTAGAGAAAAAACTGCTGGAGCCATTGTTGAATGAAATGGGGTGGTATGAGCATAAAGACTACATTCGACAGTTGCCAATCCATGCAGGGAGAGGACATCGTATATTCCCGGATTATGCGCTTCATTATGACAACAAGTCAGAAGAAGAAAAAGCAAAGGTGTTGATTGAAGCAAAATACTATATGAAGAACAACCATGAGATAGAATCAGCCTTTCTTCAGGCATTCTCTTATGCCAAGTTGCTTTTGTCTTCATTAATCATCTTGTGTGATAAGGAGTGCATTATGGTTTATGATAACAAGAACGGATTCAGTAGAAGCCGATATAGAAAGTTTTATTGGGAGGACATGAGAAATCCTGATTTGTATAATGAGTTAAAGAACAAACTAAATATTTGAGTTATGAAGAAATTTATTTTATTATTTGTACTTGTGATAACTTGCTCGGTATTAGTTGCGCAAGAAGAAACCAATAGTTCAAAGAGTAAAACAGTAGAATTACTTGAAAAGGATGGAGTCTTGTTGCAAAAGGACTTTTTTGATATTGGGCGAGTAGGTGGCGTATCATTTCAAACGATAGTTATAACTAATCTGTCTTCCGGGGAGAAAACAGGTGCGTTGCGTGTCATTACAGAATATTCATCTTCTTCCTATATAGGTACTTTGGACTTTGATGAGTTGTCAGGATGTATTTCTTCTATGGAATATATCAAATCTAATGTTGTAGTAAATACATACGATAATTATATGGAATGTGAGTACAAAACTCGTGATGGTGTAGAGTTTGGTGTATTTAGCAAGGAAAATCCTGTGGCGAGGAAAGAAAAGGTCTGGACTTTTTATTTGCGTACCAGAAACTATACGGACAGGTCATTTGTGTCTATGAAAATAGATAAGTTGGATGATATAATAGAATGTCTGAAGAAATCCCGATCTAATCTATCTGAGCATTTAAAATGATTTTTTAAATGTTGTATAGTTCGGTGATGGATGGGTAACAGGCGATAGGATAGGGAAGGCATTCAAATAGAAAGATGTTCAAAAACTTATCCTAAACAAGAATATAAGAGAATGTAATTTATTTATTAACAGAAAGATACGCTACAAGATGGATGCTTCTTTGGGAGCAGGGGGTCGTGGGTTCGAATCCCGCTACCCCGACAGCAAGAAATCAAGGAGTTACGATAAGTCGTAGCTCCTTTTTTGTATAACAATAATTGATGTTTTCCCTATAATCGCTTCATGACTCGGCCCTGTATTGTTTGGGTGATACGCCTACATGCTGTTTGACGTATTTCCCGAAGAAAGAAATGTTGGGAAAATCGAGTTCGTTGACTATTTCCTTGATGCTTTTGGTTGTTTTCTTCAGGAGATACTGGATGTCTTTCATCACATATTGTTCGATGAGGGCGGAGGCTGTATTTCCACTGACCTTTTTGCAGACGGCAGACAGGTATTTGGGGGTTACATGCAGTTTGTCTGCATAAAAGGCCACGCTTCGTGGTTTGGGATAAGCAGCAGAGAGGATTTCTGTGAACTGGTTGAAAAGGTTTTCCGCAGAATTATAGGATGGAGGTGAAAGGCGAATGATACGTTCCATAGAATCGGAAAATTCATAAATGAAAGCCTGTAGTAAGGCGTCTATCAGCTCTTTTTGATGACGGTGGGGAGTTCCGAGGAGTTTGGAGCGAAGCAGGCTGTAATATTGATGGAAAATGATACTTTCTTCCTCGGACAAGGAGATGATGGGATGTTTTTCGATGAACATCTTAAAATTCCATGTGCCCGAAGAGATAAGAATAATCTGGTTGACATATTCGGGCGAGAGGCAAAAACCGCAGCACTCAAAGTCTATGCTGACCATACTGTGTTCTAATATGGTCTGTGGATGGCAAATCATGATGTCATTCTTGCATACATCGAAAAATTTGTTGTTAACTGCTACCTGGCCTTTTCCTTTCAGGCATAAAATGGCCATATAAGACTCCAAGCGTACGGGGGGAGCCGGAAGAAGGTCCATTTCATGCAGATGGTCGATAATCATGATGCGGTCATCGTGATAGATGGTATTTTTTTCTACCAGTTCTTGTTCCAATTGTTCTGCATTGCCTACAATCATTTTTTGTTCCATAATTGTATTTTAATCTGTTTATGTCACAAAAGAACAGAATATTTTCCAATAAACGTTGGTTGAATTTTCTGTAGAAATGTTCCTGATGGAATATCTTACTTGTCGCAGGAAATATGGGACATTTTTGTAGAAGAATAAATTCCCGTAGTTTTTTCTGAAGCCTCTTACTTTGCACCTGATTTGTTCAAAAAGGATAAAATGATTTTGAAAATGAAACGTATCAAGACAACGTACTGCATGACTATGCTGATGATGCTGGGCATGTGTGCAGGGTGTGGGAACACCTCTAAAGAGTTATCGGAAGTAGTGGAACCGGTTAAAGTAAGGACAATGAAGGTAGAACCTTCTTTGCTGGCGGAGAATCATGGTTTCTCGGGAACAGTGGAAGAAGAAAACGGAAGTGTACTCAGCTTTTCTGTGATGGGGGTATTGAAAGATATGCGAGTAGGTATGGGAAGTCGGGTAAAAAAAGGTCAATTGTTGGCCGAAACAGACCGGACTTCTATGGAAAGCAGCTATCGTGCGGCTAAAGCTTCATTGGAACAGGCAGAGGATGCCTATCGCAGAATGGAAGAACTATATAAGAAAGGTAGTCTGGCTGAAATCAAATGGATAGAGGTACAGAGCAGATACCGCCAGGCATGTTCCATGGAGGAAATAGCCCGCAAGAACCTGGAGGACTGTAAACTGTATGCTCCTTTTGACGGGGTCGTTGCTGAAAAACTGGCGGAGGTGGGGCAGAATGTAGCCCCCGGTGTACCTGTAGTGAAGCTGGTGACTGATGACGAGCTACAGGTTACGATTCCGGTTCCGGAGACAGAAATTGCCGATGTCAAGGTCGGGCAGCAGGCATTTGTCACTGTGCCGGCATTGAAAGGCGGAAAATTTTCAGGGGTGGTTACGGAAAAAGGAGTGAAGGCTCATCCGTTGTCACGGTCATATCTGGTGAAGATAAAGCCTGGAAAGCCGGTTGGAGGACTGATGCCGGGCATGGTAGCACAGGTGACTCTCTTGACTGGTTCTGAAGGAGAAGTATGTATCATTCCTGCTTCCGTTTTACAAATCGATGAGAATAACCGTAGTTTTGTTTGGGTTGATGCTGGCGGAACGGCTACCAAACGGTTTGTAGAATGTGGTGAATTTACCCCCCAGGGAGTAGTAGTCCTTTCGGGACTGGTGGCAGGCGATGAAATCATTGTAGAAGGACAACAGAAAGTGTGCGAAGGCACAAAACTGACACGATGAAGGAGGCGTGATGATGATGGAAAAGAAACGTAACGTAGTGGAATGGGCCATGCACTATCGTCAGATAGTGATTCTGGTGACATGCTGTCTGGTGGCATTCGGTATATACAGTTTGCCTGAGATGCAGAAGAATGAGTTTCCCGACTTCACTATCCGTCAGGGAATGGTAGTGGCTGTGGCACCGGGAATCAACGTAGAAGAAATGGTGGAACAGGTAACCAAACCGTTGGAGGACTATATCTTTACTTACAAGGAAGTGAAGAAGGAAAAGACTTTCTCGACAACCCGTGACGGTATGGTATTTGTTCAAGTGGAACTGAACGATGACCTGAACAATAAGGATGAATTCTGGAGCAAGTTCAAGCACGGAGTGGCCATGTTCAAATCGCAACTGCCTTCCAATGTACTGGCCATACAGGTGATGGACGATTTCGGCGATACCTCGGCTTTGCTTATCACCATGGAAAGCAAGGACAAAACTTATCGTGAACTGCATGGCTATATGGATGAACTGATGGACCGGTTGCGCCGTATCAAAAGCGTAGGCCGATTGACGGTGAGCGGAGAACGCAAGGAGCAGATTTCAGTCTATCTCGATCCGGCCCGTCTGTCGCAATATGGTCTGAACGAGCAGACTATTGCGGCCGGACTGTTTGCCAAGGGATTCGTAACTTCGGGCGGCCGGATACAGACGCCCGATTACGTCTTGCCAATCCATGTGGAGAAATCTTTCAATACACTTTCCGATATTCGTGAACAGATTGTTTACAACGATCCGTCAGGACACAACATACGTCTGAAGGATGTGGCACGTGTTGTGAAGGAATATCCTCACGCCGACAGCTATATTACCAATAACGGGACGAAGTGTATTCTGCTCAGTGTCGAGATGAAAAAGGGGCAGAACATCGTTCGTATGGGCGAAGAAGTGGATCATGTACTGACTCTTTTCAAGAAGGAATTACCTTCTGAAGTGAATATGTACCGCATTACCGACCAGGCCCGGGTGGTGGGCGACAGCGTCAATACGTTCCTGCACGAGTTGCTTATCGCCATCGGGGCTGTGGTCGTTATCGTTATGTTGCTCTTACCTTTGAAAGTGGCTTTGGTGGCAGCTTCTACCATCCCCATTACCATATTCATCTCTTTAGGGTTGTTCTATGCTTTTGGTATCGAACTGAATACGGTGACGTTGGCGGCACTTATCGTCACATTGGGTATGATTGTAGACAATTCGATTGTGATCATCGACAGTTATCTCGAGAAGCTGGGTGAAGGTATGTCCCGTTGGCATGCCTCCATTCAAAGTGCCACACATTTCTTCAAATCCATATTTTCGGCTACGCTGGCTATCAGTATTACGTTCTTTCCCTTTTTGATCGTTATCAAGGGAATGATACACGACTTCCTGCTCAGCTTTCCATGGTCCATTACACTTATTTTGGGCGTATCGCTGCTGGTGGCCATGTTGTTGGTACCGTTTATGCAGTTTTGGTTTATCCGTAAACCGATACCTGGCGTACAGAAAGGTTTTTCGTTTCTTTCCGTACTTCAGAAATATTATAACCGGTTGCTTGACGTCTGCTTTGCCCATCCGTATATCACGTTGTTCTCGGGTTTGGTTTCCATTGTTGTCGGAATTGTGCTGATGGGGCAGTTGCCCCAACGTCTGATGCCTGTAGCCGACCGTGACCAGTTTGCTGTCGAAATATATCTGCCTACAGGTTCGGCGGTAGAGAAGACGGCTTTGGTAGCCGATAGTGTAGAACACCTGCTTCGCCGTGATCCGCGTGTACTTTCTGTTACGGCTTTTGTTGGTTGCTCTTCGCCAAGGTTTCATACGGCATACGCTCCTCAGTTGGGAGGTACCAATTATGCGCAGCTGATTGTCAACACGACCGGTAACAAGGAAACCGTACAGCTACTCGATGAGTACGCTCCGCGATACACCAACGCTTTTCCCGAAGCCAGGGTCCGTTTCAAGCAAATCAGTTTCAGCCAGGCTGTCTATCCTGTGGAATTGCGCTTGAGCGGTAACAATCTGGATACATTGAAGAACATTGCCGGGAAATATCTTGCTTTGCTGCGTAACATGCCTGAAACACAGCTTGCACAGACCAACTTCAGCGAACCGCAGACGACCGTCCGGTTACGGATGAAGGAAGATGAAGCTACCCGTCTTGGTATCAACAATATACAGTTGGAAACGACATTGGCCATGCGTTATGGAAATGGTCTGCCGATGGCCAATCTGTGGGAAGGAGATTATGCCATCCCTGTAACCTTGAAGAGCGAAAAGGCCGATAGTGCCTCTTTTTCTGATTTGAATGGAGAATTGATACCTGTAGCAGGAGGGCTGTCTTATGTTCCTTTGCGTCAGCTGGCTGTTATGGAGCCCTGTTCGGAGGATGGACAGATTGTCCGTAGGAACGGTGTTTATACCATTACGGTGATGTCCGACGTGCGTCGTGAAGTAAATCCGACGGCCTTCACTGCAAAACTGATGAAACGTCTGGAAGAGATTCCGCTTCCTGCAGGAGTGGAACTTGCCTATGGAGGTGACCGTGAGCAGGACAATGAAAATTTACCGCCTATTATGGGAGCTCTGGCCATTGCTGCTTTTATCATCTTCTTTATTCTGCTGGCTCATTTCCGTCGTATCAGCATCGCTCTGCTTATTTTTGCCAGTATGACACTTTGCCTGTTCGGTACTGCAGTCGGAGTCTTGATTCAGGGGGTAGATTTCAGTATGACCAGTACATTGGGTATCATCAGTCTGATGGGTATTATTGTGCGAAACGGCATCATTATGATTGATTATGCCGAAGAATTGCGTACCGTTGAACGCCTGGGGGTACGTGATGCCATCTATCATTCGGCCCGCCGGCGTATGCGTCCCATTTTTCTGACATCGGCTGCCGCATCCATGGGTGTCATACCGATGATACTGGGTAAAAGCGGTTTGTGGATGCCGATGGGTACGGTTATTTGTTACGGAACCCTGATTACCATGGTATTTCTGTTGACTGTCCTTCCTGTTTGTTATCTGTTGATTTTCCGCGGTAGTACGGGACGAAGGGTCAGAAGTGAGGCTTTGGAAAAACAATAATCCGATAGGGAGCTTTTATCAGATATGAACGAGTAAACGACATGAAATTATGAAAGTAAAAAATAAAATTATGTTTCTGTATCTGGGAATGGTAACAGGCTTATGTATGCCCCTGTCATTGCGTGCCCAGCATACATATACATTGGACGAATGTATTCAAGAAGCTTTGAGCAATAATGTACGCATTAAAAATGCCGTCAATGATCTTTATGCGGCCCGTCAGGACCGTCAGTCAGCCTTTACCAATTATTTCCCCAGTGTAATGGCCGGAGGAGGGGCTTTTGTGGCTGATCAAGGTCTCTTGCAGATGGAAATGGCCCCCGGACAGGGTATCTCGATGATGAAGGATGGAGTGATGGGCGGTGTTACGGCCAGTCTGCCTCTTTTTACCGGTGGTCAGATAGTTCATGGTAACAAACTCGCCGAGGTCAATGTCGAGGTGAAACGTTTGCAGCGTAACCTTTCGGAGAAAGAAGTAAGGCTGACAACCGAGCAATATTTTTGGCAGGTTGTGACTTTGAAGGAAAAATTAAGGACCATTTCTACAGTAGAAAAACAATTGGAACGGTTGAACGCGGATGTTGAGGCTGTCGTCCATGCGGGACTTACTACGCGCAATGATCTTTTACAGGTGCAGCTTCGGCAGAATGAAACCCGCAGCGGGCGTATAGAAGTGGAAAATGCACTTGCCTTGTCGCGTAATATGCTTGCACAATACATTGGACATCCAACAGACAGCATTGATGTGCAAATGAATATCGGTTGGAAACTTCCGGAACGGCCGGACAGCCTGTACCGGAATCCGGATGTTTCTCTTCTGCTGACAGAAGAATATCATCTGCTGCAGCAGAACTTGAAGGCAACTCGTCTGCAACGGAAGCTGACCGTGGGCAAGCATCTTCCGACGGTGGCTATAGGTGGTGGCTATGTATATGAAAACCTGATGGACAGAGACCAGTCGTTCTGGGTCGGGTTTGCGACTGTCAGTGTTCCGCTGACCGGTTGGTGGAGCGGGACGCACGAGATGAAACGGGACAAACTCCGTGTGCAGAATGCCGAGAATCAGTTGGAAGACCAAAGTCAGATGCTTGTTATCCGTATGCAGAATGCCTGGAACGAACTGAACGATGCTTACAAACAAATGGAGATAGCTCTTCTGTCCATAGAACAGGCCGACGAAAACTTGAGACTTAACACGGATTATTATGCGGCAGGGACATGCGCGATGAGCGAATTGCTGGATGCGCAGACTCTCTATCAGCAAAGTCGGGACAAATATGTCGAATCGTGCATGCAGTATGAGGTAAAGAAACGGACTTATTTGCAGGCTACAGGCCGATGAGACTTTAGGGTATGTTCCGTTTAAATTCTGTCGGTGGACAGAATATATATGTTTTGATAAAAGAATGTAGACAAGAAGGAAACAGATTGTCTACATTCTTTTTGTATGTTGTATGCAAGTTCTGTTCAATTGGTACGAACGGAAGATGAATAGATTTTTCCCTCTTCCGAAATGAGGAGGATGGTCAGTTCGCCGTGTGACAGTAAAGGGGCACAGTGATGATAACAATGCATCAGAATAGTGTGTGCAAAGACGGGTATAATAGTCTGCGGAATAAGTGTCCACAGTTCGCGGGCCAGGTTGAGGCTGCCGATGCGGGTACAGATGTCTCCACTGCATCCGGCTTCGCGGGCCAGCGAGGCGATGAAATCGCGGTTCATCGTCACCTGGCGGCTGTGTGTGTTCAGATGGCCTTCGGCCAGCTTGACGGCCTTTCCAATCATGACACCCAGTGTAACACGGGGTACGCGGAGGTTGTCGGCCAGCTTCAGCGTCTCGCCGATGAAGTTGCCGTAGTGTACGAAGGCTTGCGGAGGCAGGTCGGGGTAGTAGGCACGGACGAAGCGTTCGCTCTTGGCACCGGAGTTGATGACGACACGCGGGCTGCCCGTGGCACGAGCCACATCCATGGACTTGGCGATGGAGTGGATGAAGGCTTCTGTAGAGAATGGTTTCACGATGCCCGAAGTACCGATGATGGAGATGCCGCCCACGATACCCAGGCGCGGGTTGAAGGTGCGTCGGGCTATTTCTTCACCTTGGGGGACGGAGAGGATGACTTCGGCCCGGATGGGATGCTGGGACTGTTTGGGCAGGGTGGAGAGCAGGTAGCGGATGCCGGTAGCTATCATGCGGCGTGGCGTGGCGTTGATGGCTGCCTGGCCCACGGCGGCATCCAGTCCGGGCAGGGTGACGCGGCCCACGCCCGCCCCGCCGTCGATGTCGACGGGTAAGGTGTCGGAGGCGCATGGTCGGTCCGAAAGATGCAGCACGACGCGGGCTTCTATCGTCAGGCCATCGGTGATGTCGGGGTCGTCGCCCGCATCCTTGACAACGCTGGCCGAGGCGCAGACGGTCTGTCCGTCGGCCGAGACGGTGCGGCTGCTCGTGCGGGCGGCGACGGAGAGTATCTCGCCGTCGGGCAGCACCACAGGAAATTCGTCGGGCCGTCTCTCGTCGCCGTTGTGCAGGGCTTCCCATGTGGCGGCTACGGCAGCGGCGGTGGCGCAGGTACCGGTCGTCAGTCCCGTGTGCTGCGCATAGAAGTCGGGCAGCAGTTGTTCCACCTTCCGACGGAGTCCGTGCCTGCCTGTCACGGTGATGAAGGAGGTAGGCAGCGGCGGTCGGCGCAGGGCCAGTATCCGGATGCCGAGCGAGGCGGCCGCTTCAACCTTTTCTTTAAATCCTCCTGACAATCCGCTTTCTTTCAGTAGGATAACGTCTGGACGGAGCTGTTCCAGCAGTTGCCGTTCGTCTTCGCCTTCGTGGTAGTACAGGAGGCGTTCGCGGGGAAATCCCTGACGGTTGGCCAGGTGGCGCGAGCTGTCTCGGTCCAGGATACGGAAGTAGCAGGGAAAGTCGGCTTCCTGCCATAGCGGAGCCATTTTTCCGATGCTCTGTACGCCAGTCAGGGCCAGAAAAGACGACGGATGTCCCTGGCGTATCTGTTCCATGGCTTCGGGGTAGTTGTCCATCCATTCCACGGGGCAGGCTTCACGGGGCGGGTAGAGGCGTTCGAAGCGGATGACCGGCAGGGACAACTGCGTGGCGGCTTCGGCCACGTTCTGATGCAGCTGTGCGGCAAAGGGGTGAGCAGCATCCACCAGCAGCCGGATGTCGTGCTGCCGGCAGAAGTCGGCCAAGGCTTCGGTATCCATGCCACCTTGCAGCCGGATGCCGTGATGCAGGGTTACTTCCTGCTCGTCACCACGGGTGGAGTAGTAGAAAGGCTGTCCAGCCTCTTCCAGGGTCTTGGCCGCTGTCCGGCCTTCGGTAGTTCCGCCTAAGATAAGAATCATACAGGTATCTGGTTAGGGATGAGACGATTATCGGTCGGTGGCGTTGCGGTACAGATGGGCAAATTCGTGAGCGTACAGGCGCGAGAGGCCCTGGCGGTTGTCGATAGCTTCGCCCACCACGATCATGGTGGTCAATGTCAGTTGGTTGTCCTTCACGATGCGGGCAAGATCTTTCAATACGCCACGGTAGATGCGTTCGTCCTTCCACGTCAGGTGGTAGCAGGCGGCCACGGGAGTGTCTTCGGGATACTCCTGCAGCAGTTCGGCCTGTACCTGGTCTACGATGCCGGCGCTGAGGAAGATACACATGGTGCTCTGCGAGCGGGCCATGAGGTGCAGTTTCTCGCGCGGAGGCATGGGGGTGCGTCCTTCACCGCGGGTCAGGATGATGCTCTGTACCTTCTCGGGGATGGTGAACTGCGATTTCAATGCTGCTGCGGCGGCCTGGAAGGACGAGATGCCCGGCGTGATGTGGTAACTCATGCCGTAGCGGTCGAAGTAGTTCATCTGTTCCTGAATGGCTCCGTAGATACAGGGGTCGCCCGTGTGCAGGCGGACGATGAACTGCCCGCGGTCGTAGAATTCCTTCATCAGGGCAAACTGTTCCTCCAGGTTCATCGAAGCGGAGCTACGCACCGTGGCGCCGGGCTTGGCGCAGTGGGTCAGCTCGCGAGGCACCAGGCTGCCGGCGTAGAGTATCAGGTCGGCCTTCTCCAGCATCTGCCGTCCGCGTACCGATATCAGGTCGGGGTCGCCGGGACCGGCTCCTACAATCTCGATGTGGCCGTGGTCGGTCAATACATCTTGACTTACAGCTACGGCCAGCGTATAGTTACTGCCTTTCTGCTTGTTCAGTACCAGCCGACCGCCGTCCGAGGCCAGCAGGGCGGCCGCCTCGCTGACGCTGGGAGTGCCCATGTGCTTCTGCACCACTTCACTCGGGGTAGGCACGTCGACGGTCTTCAGTTCGTCGGCTGTATAGAAGTGCACGGTCTGCCGGGTCTGGAGCTGCTTGACTACAGGCTCTTCGCGCTTTTCGCAGATGGTGGCATAGTCGGCAATGGCGGCCGGCTGGAGGCGGTGTTCCAGGAGGGTATCGTTCAGGCAGGTGATGATTTCGTCGGTAGGGCCGGCTTCGTGGGCCAGGCCGATGCCCGCATGGAGCACCCGTGGAATGTAGTAGAGGGTGGGCACTCCGGCCGTGTTGTGGCAGAAGGGTGTCAGGAGCAACAGCAGTTCGTAGGGCTTCAGGTCGATGTCTTCGAAACGGCCGTAGCGGAGGGTGACATGGGATGGGCAGCTCTGTTCCAGCTTTTCTACACCCGGCACACGCACACCGATATAGAGCAGGGTAGGCACCTGCTTGACGAACAGACCGATGAGTCGGTTCAAGGCGCGGTGGCTTTCATCCGTAGGCTGCAGGGTGCGTCCTTCGGAGTCGGCGGGCAGGCAGGTCCATCCATACGGCTGGCCCAGCGTGTCGAGTGCCCACAGACTGGTGCGGTCGCTTTGTGTCGTGACAACGGCTTCGGCTCCCAGGGCTCCGGCCACGTTCTGCGCCAGTTCGTTGGCCCCACCGATGTGGCCCGAAAGCACGGGGATGACGTAGTGGCCGGTACTGTCGATGCAGACTACGGCAGGATCGGTATGCTTGTCCCGGATATAGGGGGCGATGCTGCGCACACAGATGCCCATGGCTCCGATGAAGAGGAAGGCGTCGAAGCGGTGGAAATGTTCTTTCAGGAAAAGGTCATAGCTGTCTATCGGTTGGCAGTCGTCTGCCTGCACCGTGGTACTGACAAGGGTCGTCTGCGGAAATTCGCGTACAAGCTGCCGGGCTATGCCCAGACCTTTTTCGGATATGATGAGAATCGCTGTTTTCATGCTAATGCTAAAGTTTTGACGTTAAAAGGTAGCTTTCAGGATATCGATGGGGTTGTAGTCGTTCAGTGCCACGTGCAGGGCTGGGCAGAGCTTCATGCCCAGGTCGCGGATGCCCGTGCAGAAGGCTTCGCGGCTTTCGGCCGATACGGAGTTGAGCACGATGCAGCCTTCCGGCAGGAGCACTTCGCGGATGCGGGACAGCATGTTGTCCAGCCGACCTCCGTGGCCTCCGATGAACACGGCGTCCGGACGTGGAAGGTCTGTTAAATCGGCCTGCAGAAAGTCACCGATAAGGGCCGTGATGCCCGGCACGCCGAAGCGGCGGCTGTTCACTTCCATCAGATGCCGGCCTTCGGGACGCACTTCGAACGCCACAACTTTGAGATGAGGAAACTGCAGGCGGGCTTCGATGGACACAGAGCCCGTGCAGAAACCGATGTCCCACAGGACGTGGCGGCCCGACAGTTCGAGTGCCTGCAACGTGAGCAGACGGATGGGCGCCTTGGTAATCATGCGTGCCCGTCCGTCCAGGTGTTCGAAAGCCTCGTCGGGGATACCGAAGGGGCGGGGAGGAAGCGGTTGGCGGGCTACAAGCATCAGGTTGTTGGGGTGCTCGAAGCGGCTTTGTGAGGCTTCTTCTAGGCTCATCTGCCGGATGCGTTCTTGGGACGGGTTGCCCAGGTGTTCGCCCACGTACATCGTGTAACCGTTGTAACCAAAGTCCAGCAGGCGTCGGGCAATGGCGTCGGGCGTATGTTCTCGGTCGGTCAGCAGGCCGATGTGCGGAGCACGCTCTATCAGGGCACGGTCCAGCTCCTGCCAGGGGCGGCCGGTGAGCGACACGGTGCGCATGTCGTTGTAGGGTATCACCAGCCGGTGGGCCAGCGTCTGCAGGGAGTTGAACGACGGGAATAGGCGGATGTCTGCCTCTGGCATCTTCCGCCGGATGGTATTGGCGAAGCCGAAAAAGAGCGGGTCGCCCGAGGCAAAGACCAGCAGCGGGCTGCCTTCGGAAGCGAAGTGGGCTTCGTAGCGGGCAAAAACGTCGTCCAGCGGCACGGTGATGTCTATCCACCGGGCATCGTCGGGCAGCAGGGACGACACGATTTCGTGGTGACGGATACCGCCCGAAAAGACTTTCCCGCAGCGGATGAGCTCCTGTACTTCGGGAGGAAAGTAGGGCTGCGGGCGGTCGTCCATGCCGATGACTATGAATTTCTGTTCCATAATGAAGTCTGTTTTCTGCCTGTGTTATACGTCTCGGCCGGGGCGCAGTTGTTCGGCGTCGTTATAGCACAGGATAGCGTTGACGAGGGTGGCGGCCAGATTGCTTCCGCCTTTGCGTCCTTCTACAATGATTTTTGGAATGTCGGTGAAGGGCTTGACCATGTGCTTGGATTCCTGCACATGTACGAAACCGACAGGAGCGGCCACGATGCCGGCCGGGTGTGCCTTACCCTTGCGTATCAGGTCGCACAGCTCCATCAGGGCGGTGGGTGCGTTGCCGAAGACGTACAGGGCGTCGGGGTGTTCCTCAACGGCCAGGCGGGTACCGGCTTGCGTACGGGTGATGCCTTTGGCCGATGCCAGTTCGGCTGTACGCGGATCGCTCAGGTAGCATTTCACCTCCACACCCAGGCGTTGCAGGGCGCCTTTGCGGATGCCGCTGGCAGCCATGGTCACGTCTGTGACGATGGTCTTCAGGCGGCCGGAGGCTATCTGTTCGTACAGGGTCGACACGGCTCGAGGGTCGGTATACAGCAGATGCTCCATCTCGAAGTCGGCCGTGGTGTGGATGGCATGCAGCAGGGCCCACTTGTGGTCGAGGGGAATGTCGGGATGCTGTAGTTCGCGTTCGATGGTGCGGAAGCTGCGTATCATGATGTCCTGCCCGACGGAAGCTCCTGAAGCACTTTCTTCCCGATAATATCCGCGTGGTGTGACGAATGCTCCCTGCCATTCGTAGGACTGGGAGTTACCGATGATGATGACGGTAAACATGTCCACCTCTTCGGGATCGAAGTCCTGGAGTGTGGTGATGTGTACCTCCTGTTCGGGTCGGCCGGCCTGGCGCACGTAGCCCACGGGTGTCTGGGGCGACCGGTCTTCTTGCAGGAAGATTTCCTTCAGGCGGTAGAGCTGCCAGTAGCGTCCTTCGCTCTTGGGGTTGTAGACAGCCGTCACGAAGTCGGCCTGGGCAGCGGCCCGGATGCGCTTCTCGATGCGCTCCCAGGGAGTCATCAGGTCGCTGAGGGAGATGACGCAGAAATCATGTCCTACCGGAGCGCCCAGCAGGGAGGCAGCCTTCTGGAAGGCACTGATGCCGGGCAGGGATACGACCTCGACCGCACTGCCCCGCTCGCGCTTCATTTCGTAGACGAGCGGCGTCATGCCGTAGATGCCGGCATCGCCCGAACTGATGACGCAGACGGTCTTGCCTTGTTCGGCCAGTTCGAAAGCCTGTTCGGCCCGTGCCCGTTCGCGTTTCATGCCTGTATCCACGCATTGGGTACTGCTGTTCAGGTAAGGAGCGACAAACTGGAAATAATATTTGTAGCCTACCACCACATCGGCCTCTTGCAGGGCGGCCTTGACGGCAGGAGTGATGTCTTGTTCGCTGCCCGGTCCTATACCGGCAACGATTATTTTCGGTTGTTTCATTTCTTTGGGTTCCATAATGTTCGGCAAATATACGTCTTTTTCGTCGAACAATCGGCCCACTGTCCATATTATCGGATGCTCTTGATGAAACGGGCAGGCACGCCACCTACGATGGCGTCGGCCGGAACATCTTTGGTCACAACAGCTCCGGCGGCCACGACGGCATTGTCGCCGATGGTGACTCCCTGGAGGATGGTGGCGTTGGAGCCTACCCATACGTTCTTGCCCAAAACAATGGGAGCAGGGTAGGTGGTGCCGCGGTCTTCAGGTTGCAGGCCGTGGTTGAGCGTGGCGAATACGACGTTGTGCCCTATCTGGCAACCGTCGCCCAGCGTTACTCCGCCGTGGTCCTGGAAATGGCAGCAGGCATTGATGAATACGTTTTCGCCTACTGTGATGTTTTTCCCGAAGTCTGAATAGAAGGGAGGGAAGACCCGAAGCGTGTCGGGGACCGGTTTGCCGAAGAGTTCGGACAGCAGTGCCCTGACTTCTTCAGGGGTATGATAGGCGGAGTTCAGGCGGAAGGTGATGCGCCGGGCTTCTTCGCTCATGTCGTTCATCAGGCGATGGATGGGTTCAGTATTAAGCGCCTTGCCGGTTTGCACATACGATAGAAATTCGGAGAGTGTCATGAAATGTAAATTTTTATGTTCTATAGTCTTTTATTCAAACGTATGTGCAAAGGTAGGCAAAGACAGCGGGACGATATGTAGACAAATGCAGTTTTTTTGTAACCATATTACGGTTATTCTGCTCTGGATTCAGATTTTCCTCTCACAGGCATCAAAATAGTTTCATAGGATGAAACCACTAGTTTCATTGAATGAAACCGGTGGTTTCCTTTAATGAAACCGATGGTTTCAAGAAACGGAACAGGTTTGAAACTACTAGTTTCGTTGTCAATGCAACTTTTGAAACTTTTTCTTCTGTCCGTCTGTCCTTTGTTTCACTGATTTGATTTTGATTTTGCCGTCGGATGTCATTGATTATTCATAACGCGAAGGATGTCAAAATAGAACCCACTGTCTACTTCAGCTCCTTTTTCCACTTTACCGGTTGCGATGTCATAGATATAGATGCCGGATTCTTCGCGGGTATTGACTCCGATATAGGCTTTCCCGTTGACAACGGCTGTGCGTTGTGAGAAGCGGCCTGCGCTATAAGGAATTTCAGTACCGTTGTATTTCAGGCGTTCGCGGCTTCCGTCGGCCAGGTTGATAATGGTATAGTAGTGGCAGTAGGAGTCGATGTTGAGTGTACCATCCTGCGGGTCACCGGCATCGTTGCGGGCGTAGGCCAATGCCTTGCCGTTACCCAGATATTGGAGGGTCAGCAGCTTGCCGTCGGCATTGGGATAGCCGTCGTAGCTGGAGTCGAACTGGGTTTCACCTTTCTTGATTCGGAGCAGGTGGCCGATTTCTTTCTCGTTCTCATCGGGCGTGAAGGTGGCGAGGTAGAGGTTGTCGTTCTCGTCGTACATGACACAATTCTGCATCAGTTCGCCATAGGCGCTTCCGGCCATTTGCTGGGCAATGTTGTTGGGCTCGTTGCTTTCCACTTTCATGGTTGTGGGGTTGATGACAGCCGTATAGAAGTAGGGAGTGGCTTTTCCGTTGCGTTTCGATGTTTTGGCAAAATAGAAGTAGTAGAGCTTCTGGTCGCTTTGACGATAGGTCAGGATGCCGGAGGTAGTGAGTACCGGATATCCATTGGGCGCAGTAATTTCGCTCAGTGTGCCACTGTCGATTATTTTCATGTCGTCTGCATTGAGTTTCGTCCAAATGATTTGGTCGGCATCGCCGTTGGCTGCCATGACAATCAGTGTCTTGTCATCGAGCCAGGCGTGTGTGTACGAACGGGCCTTGAAAGTGTATCCTTCGGCAAAGGGCCGTTGTGCCACGACGTTGAGGGCATTTTTGCCGGTCTTCGGGTCGTAGTTCACTTCCAGTTTTACAAAACGGTCGGCTGGCTGGTAGGGCACTTCGTAATAATACTTCCCTTTGACAATGGCTTCCATGGTATAGGTGTTTCCGTCCGATTCGAATTCCGATCCGATGCCTTCAATGGATATTTTGTCTGCTGTTGCACTCAGGTCGGACACGCTTCGTACGATGGTTCCGTCGCCTTGGCTCATACCGCCATGTTTGCCTACACTCATGAAGAGGTCGAAATGATAATCAAGGTTGTTGTTACCGGAGTTCCCTCCCTTGTCTCCGTTGGAGTCGTCGGAGCATGCGGTAAAAGACGCGGCCATCAGGATAGCCATACCTGTACTCAGGAAATGTTTGAATTTTCTCATGTTGATAAAAAATTATAGTTAGGGTTAATTGATAAAAAGTCGGAATTTGGCAAAAAACGCTCTTCCCGGTTTCTGCAACTTGTAGTTGTCATAGGCGGTATAGTCCAACAGGTTGCTACATTCCAATGAAAGGCTGTAGCGGTCGTTCTTCCAGGAATAGGATGCGCCGGCATTGCAGATGTGCTGCGTGGGGATGCGCGATTTGTTCTCGTAGGAACCATAGGCTTCCCATGTCAGGAAGTACCAATGTACCCATTGATAGTTGAAATTCAGACGCAGACGGCTGTCGGGCATCCCTACATTATGGAACGTATAGCTTGCTTCGGCACCGCCGAACAGCCAGGGGCGGTTGGGCAGGCGGTTGTCATAGGTGGCCGAGGGCTTGCCGTCGGTCTTATATTGCTGCTGGTCGCGTGCGTCCTGATAGCTGAGGTTGCCCGAGAGTTGGAGCTTGTTCTGCCAGGTGTAGCGGAGCTCTCCTTCGGCACCTTTGATGTGTACGGCTGGCACGTTCTGATATTGCAGCATGCCTTCCTTTTCGATGACTTGTACTTGGATGAAGTTGTCCACGTTGCGCAGAAATCCGTTGGCTTCATAATAGAGTGTGTGTCCGGCAGCCGGATGCCAGGTACCGAAAAAGCCAAGATTGACATTGTCGCTTTGCTCCGGTTCCAGTGCTACGTTGGCGTAGACCGTAGAACCATTGCCCAGTAGCTCGCGGGCTATAGGCAGGCGTACACTGTGCTCGAAAGAGGCTTTCAGGGCAAAGGGTTCTGTAAAGATGAAGCGGGTACCGGCTCCGTAGCCCAGGTAGTTTTTGGTGATGGAACCATGTACGTTGTTGGAGCCTGTCGTGGCTCCCGAATCAGTCTGTCGGATGTCGGCATGGTTCACATAGTCTTTGACAAAGAAGGTCGTGTTCCAGCGGTCGTTGAAAAAGGACTGATGGTAGGAGAAACCGATGATGTGCTTTGTCAGCACGTCGTTCGACGGTTCGAAGTCGGTATCAAGGTCGTCATATCGATTGTTGCCCGTCCGGTTCATTGAATAGTCCAGATTGAGGCTGTGATGGTTGTTCAGAGCATAGTCGGTGTTGGCATGGACCAGCGTCATGGGGCGTTTGTAGTAGCGCATGGAACGTTTGTTTCCGGTGATTTCATTACGGGAGCTTGCAATGTAGTCGCCGTTCCAGTTGTATTTGCGGTAGGCGGTATCGACCGTCAGCGAGTGGTCCCAGGTATGCGAGAGGGAGGCGTTCATCTGAAGTCCTTCGACCAGAAAATTCCGTTTCCGGTAGCGTGCCGACAGATTCCAGGCATCGGTCTGCCGTTCGGCCATTCCATAGACGACGGTCTGTACCGAACCCGTCTGAAGTTCTTTGTCGACTTTCGAATAGGAACCCGAGACAAAGAATGCATCTGCCCATGACTTGTTGGCAAAGCCGATTTCCACTTGTCCGAGTAGCGAGAAGTAGTCGTCGTGAAAGCGTTTGCGGTCGGCATAAATATATTGGTCCTGCTCGTCGTCCCACACTTCGACGTCTTTCATCTTATAGTCGTTTTTTGAATAGCTGATTCCGATGGTGGGGCGGATGATGAGTCCCGTCCGTCGCTCTACAAACTGTGCGTTCAGGTCGGCTTTGTGTGTGTGGAAAGAACCTATGCCGTAAGAGGCGTCCAGGTAATTTTTCTGTTCTTGCTTGGTGATGATATTGACGGCACCGCCCAAAGCATCTGTTCCCAGATGGGCAGGAACTACTCCTTTATAGATCTCGATGCGGTCGATGATGTTTACGGGCAGGTTGGCCAGAGTTACATCACTGCCTTTGCTGCTCAAAGGCATGCCGTCCAGAAAGTAGCGGACGGAGTTGCCCGAAAGGCCGTTGATGGACAGGTCGAAGTCTGAACCCACACCGCCTTCTTCGCGTACCTTGATGCCAGTCGTACGGTTTACCAGGTCGTTCAGGTTGCTCAGGGATGATGCCATTGTTTTTACATCAAGAGCATTGACGGTAAAAGCACTTTCCTTCAGTTTCTGTGTCTGACTTTTGCCGTATATTTCCACAGCTCCCAGGCCTACATTGTTTTCTTTCAGCTGGAAGTCCAGTGTTGTGGAACTTGTGATTTTCAGAGACGTTTTTTGTGTCTCGTACCCGATGAACGAGACGACCACCGTCTGCTCGCCCGGCATCACGGCAAGTTCATAACGTCCGTCGGCTTGGCTGTAACAGCCTGTCGACGTGTTTTCGATGGCTATGGTGGCCTGTTCGATGGGACGGCCCTGGATATCGGTCACCTGCCCGGAAAGACGGACTTTCTGTTGTCCCATCAAGTAGGTTGTACCCGTCAAGAGACAAAGCCATATCGTGAGCAGTCTGACATAGGAATAGTGTACTGTTTCTCCTCTTTTCATTTTTTTATAACTTCCAAATAAAAATGGCCGGGAAACAGCAGTAAAATGTGGACATGGAGAAACGGTTGTCCCGCAGGCTATCAGGCGGCAGGACTTCCGGCTCTATGTTTCACCGCTTTATTCCCCGAAAGCGTTAAAACGTTTGTCGACTTTGGCAGGTCTTCTGACTTGTCCCATCTTTGGATGCCTTCCCATTCCCTCTAATATTGTGAGTAGAACAGTGGCTCGGGTCTTTCCAAAGACTTCCCGGGAGGGAGGACTTACAGCAGCGGGTCTGTTCAGGAGTTTCACCTGATTCCCTTTTCATCGTACGCTCCGAAGCGATAGAGGCAGCGAAACCGAAATCGTGGCGGCAAAGGTAGGAATTATTTTCGATTTAGGCTTTATCCGCCAACTTTTTTTGTTTGGCCCTTTCAGTTACCCCGATAGGTGGAGTAGCCATAGGGAGAAAGCGTAATGGGGACATGATAATGTTTGTCGTCCCTGATTTCAAACACCACTTCAATGAAGGGATAGAAAGTTTCCTGGCCTTGTGACTTGAAATAGGAAGCGACGTGATAGGTCAGCTTATAGACCCCCCGGTGGTCGGTTCCGTTTTCCTCCAGGAAATCCTTGATTCTACCGTTTTCATCGGTCACCTTCTCTTCGATGGTCATCCAGTTCTGTTGGTCAGCCTGGAGTCGGGACAGACTGATTTTCACTCCGGATGCAGGTTTTCCGAGATTGATGTCCAAAATGTGGCTGGAGAGTTGAAAACTTTTGTTTTGTGCTACGGCGGCTGATGCGCACAGCCATACCAATAAAAATCCGATAAGCTTTTTCATGTTTTGACTTTTTAAAATAATACTTATTTGTAATCGTTACAAATATGGAGAATATAATGGAATTGTGCAATACCGGGTAGTATGATGAGCCGATATTTTGGTCTTATTAACGAAAAATGAAAGGGGAAGAAAGTCCTCGCGGATGTCTTCCCCTGCATAAACTTAAAACAACTAATAAAGAAAATCAACTAATCTATCGGATGAACAATAACTCTCTGTATTTGGGCAGTGTCCACATCTGATTGTCGACAATCAGTTCGAGCTTGTCGATGTGGTAACGTATCTCTTCCATCATCGGGACGATGTAGTCGTGGTAGGCCACGGCTTTGGCACGTTCACTGTCCAGCTTGTTGGCCACCTTGCGGGCTTCGATCATGGCATCGACGTGTTCCTTGATGAAGGCGGTGCGGTCGGCAATCTCCTCGATGAGTTCCAGGTTCTTGGCCGAGAGTTTGGCTGCCTTGTCGGCAGGGAAAAGGCCGTTCATCTTGTAGACGTTGTCCACCAGTCCGGTCTGGTACTGGGTGGCTACGGGGATAATGTGGTTCATGGCCAGGTCGCCCAATACACGAGCCTCAATCTGGATTTTCTTGGTGTACATTTCCCACTTTACTTCGTTGCGCGCCTCCAGTTCCTTGCGGGTCATGACGCCTGTTTTTTCGAACATGGCAATGCTGTCTTCTTTCAGGTAGTTGTCGAAGATGACGGGTACACTCGTTTCGCAGTCCAGTCCGCGGCGGGCGGCTTCGGCCTTCCACTCGTCGCTGTAGCCGTTGCCGTCGAAGTGGATAGGCTTGCATGTCTTGAGATCGCGGCGGATGACGTCGAGGATGGCCGATACTTTGTCTTCTCCTTTTTCGATAAGGGCATCCACGTCGTGCTTGAAGTCGGTCAGCTGTTCGGCCAGAGCGGCGTTCAGGGCTATCATGGCACTGGCACAGTTGGCTTCCGAACCTACGGCGCGGAACTCGAAACGGTTGCCGGTGAAGGCGAAGGGGCTGGTGCGGTTGCGGTCGGTGTTGTCGATGAGCAGTTCGGGTATCTGCGGGATATCCAGCTTCATGCCCTGTTTGCCGCTCAGACTGATGAGTTCGTCCTTGTCGCTCTCCTCGATGTGGGCCAATACCTGTGAAAGCTGCTTGCCCAGAAAGGAAGAGATGATGGCGGGAGGTGCTTCGTTGGCGCCCAGACGGTGTGCATTGGTGGCACTGGAGATGCTGGCCTTCAACAGGCCGTTGTGGCGGTAGACGGCCATCAGTGTGTTCACGATGAAGGTGATGAAGCGCAGGTTCTCTTCGGCCGTCTTGCCGGGAGCCATCAGCAGTATGCCGGTATCGGTCCCCAGCGACCAGTTGTTGTGCTTGCCGCTGCCGTTGACGCCCTTGAAAGGTTTCTCATGAAGCAGCACACGGAAGCCGTGGTTGCGGGCAATCTTGCGCATCAGGGCCATGATGAGCATGTTGTGGTCGACGGCCAGGTTACATTCTTCGTAGATGGGGGCCAGTTCGAACTGGTTGGGAGCTACCTCATTGTGGCGGGTCTTGACGGGAATACCCAGCTTGAGGGCTTCGATTTCGAGCTCCTTCATGAAGGCAGCCACACGCGGAGGGATGGCGCCGAAGTAGTGGTCTTCCAGCTGCTGGTTCTTGGCCGAGTCGTGGCCGGTCAGTGTCCGGCCGGTCATCAGCAGGTCGGGGCGGGCGGCGTAGAGGCCTTCATCTACCAGGAAGTATTCCTGTTCCCAACCTAAGTAGGCATTGACCTTCTTGACGTCGGGGTTGAAGTAGTGGCAGACGTCGGTGGCTGCCTTGTCCACAGCACGCAGGGCCTTCAGGAGCGGGGCTTTGTAGTCGAGTGATTCGCCCGTATAGGCAATGAAGATAGTGGGGATGCACAGCGTGTCGTCCACGATGAAGGCGGGCGACGAGGGGTCCCAGGCCGAGTAGCCTCGGGCCTCGAACGTGTTGCGGATGCCGCCGTTGGGGAAGCTGGAGGCGTCGGGCTCCTGCTGTACGAGCAGCTTGCCGGTAAACTCCTCCATCATGCCGCCCTTGCCGTCGTGTTCCACGAAGGCGTCGTGTTTTTCGGCCGTACCTTCGGTCAGCGGGTGAAACCAGTGGGTGTAGTGTGTGGCTCCCATTTCGATGGCCCATTTCTTCATGCCGGCAGCCACTTCGTCGGCAATACTGCGGTCCAGCGGGGCACCGTTGTCGATGACGTCCACCAGTTTGTCGTATACTTTGCTCGGCAGGTAACGGAACATCTTTTCTCTGTTGAATACATACTTGGCGAAGTATTCCGACGGACGTTCTTTGGGAATCTCTACGGGAACGGGCTTCTTCTTGAAGGCCGTTTCCACTACTCTGAATCTCAGTTTTGACATAATGTGTTGTATTTGTTGGTTGATAACTGTGTCTGTAATTTTCCACATTTTGGAGAAGACCGTCTTCTGCGTTCGGAGAAGAATGTCTTCTGCGTTCGGAGAAGGGTGTCTTCTGCGTTCGGAGAAGAACTTCTTCTGCGGACAGAGAAGAACTTCTTCTGTGTTCGGGGGGCATGGCTTCCGTTCAGGCCAACCATTTGCGGATGCGCCGCATGGCTTCCTGGCAGTCTTCGTGGCGGCCGAAGGCGGTGAGGCGGATGAAGCCTTCGCCGCTGGGGCCGAAGCCTACGCCGGGTGTGCCTACCACGTTGGCTTCGTAGAGCATCTGCTCAAAGAAACGCCATGAACCGACACCGTCGGGAGTCTTCAGCCAGAGATAGGGAGCGTTCACTCCGCCGTAGACCTTCAGGCCTGCAGCTTCCAGTCCCGCTTTCATGGTAGCGGCGTTCTGCATGTAGTAGTCGATGTTGGCCTTCACTTGCTGCTTTCCCTCCGGCGTATAGATGGCTTCGGCGGCACGCTGGGTGACGTAGCTGGTGCCGTTGAACTTGGTGCACTGGCGGCGTAGCCACAGCTTGTTCAAGGCTACGCGGTCGCCGGTCAGGGTGGCGGCGGTCAGCTCTTTGGGCACCACGGTGTAGCCGCACCGCAGGCCGGTGAAACCTGCCGTTTTCGAGAAACTGCGTATCTCGATGGCGCACTTCTTGGCCCCCTTCACTTCGTAGATGGAGTGGGGTACGTCGTCTTCGCGGATGTAGGCCTCGTAGGCCGCGTCGAAGACGATGAGCGTGTCGTTGTCCAGTGCGTAGTCCACCCATTTCTTCAGTTCGGTCTTGGTCAGGGTCGTACCGGTGGGGTTGTTGGGATAGCACAGGTAGAGCAGGTCGATGCGGTGTTTGGGCAGTTCAGGTACGAAGCCGTTTTCCTCCGTACAGGGCAAGTAGGTGACATTGCTCCATGCGCCGTCTTCGCCCAGCACGCCCGAACGTCCACACATGATGTTGCTGTCTACGTAGACGGGATAGACTGGGTCGGTGATGCCCATGCTGTTGTCCCAGCGCAGCAGTTCGCCGATGTTTCCCGTATCGCTTTTGGCACCGTCGTTGATGAAGATTTCCGATGGCGAAAGGTGTACGCCCCGTGGGGCGAAGTCGTTCTTCAGGATGGCTTCGATGAGGAAGTCGTATCCCTGTTCGGGGCCGTAGCCATGGAACGTGCTTTCGTCTGCCATCTCATTCACAGCCTTGTGCATGGCCTCGATGCAGGCGGGTGGCAAGGGGCGGGTGACGTCGCCGATGCCCAGCCGGATGATGTCCTGCTTGGGATGTGTAATCTTGAACGTGTTGATTTTCTTGGCGATGTCCGAGAACAGATAACTGCCCGGAAGTTTCAGGAAATGTTCGTTTACAAGTGCCATATCTTTATCTTTGTTTTAAGTTGGATAATTTGTCAATACTCTATTTCACCGTCGAATACGTGCACCGCAGGTCCTGTCATCAGCACATGTCCTGTGGTAGGGTCTTGTTCGACAGTCAGGCTGCCCCCGTCCATCTCAACGGTCGTTTTTCCACGCGTTCGTCCGCTGAAGGCGGCTGCTACGGCTGTGGCGCAGGCTCCCGTTCCGCAGGCCAGCGTGACGCCCGAACCGCGTTCCCATACCCGCATGCGGATGCTGCCGTCGGAACGTATCTGGGCAAACTCTACATTTACGCGGTCGGGGAAGAGGGGGTGGCATTCCAGTAGGGGGCCTGTCGTCGTAATCTCGTGCTGCGAAAGATTGTCTGTGAAGAGCACGAGGTGCGGGTTGCCCATGGATACCGCGATTCCTTCTTGGGGATTGTAACCTTCGCCCAGCTCCACGGTGTGGATGTCTGAAGCCGGTCCCATGTCGACTGTAACGCTTCCGACCAGTTTGTCGTCTGTCAGATGTAACTGTAACACTTTGATACCGGAAAGTGTTTCCAGCGTAACCTCTGTTTTCGACGTAAGCCCAGTTTCGTAGACGTATTTGCCGATGCAGCGCGAGGCATTGCCGCACATGCGGGCTTCAGAACCGTCGGCGTTGAAAATACGCATGCTGAAATCGGCTTTTTCTGAACGGCCAATCAGTACCAGGCCGTCACTGCCGATGCCCGTATGCGGGCAGCTCCATTTTCTGGCCAGCTCTTCCGGATTTTCTATAGGATATTTCCGGCTGTCTACATAGATGTAGTCGTTTCCTGCACCATGCATTTTAGAAAATCTGATTGTTGCCATTTTGCTTTAATTATTTGTTTTATGTGTTTCTTTTTGTTTTTATTTGATGCAAATGTATGACAATTTGAGAAATTAGCATTGTTTTTGCTTCCCTTTTTCTAGAATTATTCTTGTTTGCTTTGTTTTTATAATCGATATACGGCCTGTTTGTTTTAATCTGAAATATTTTATTCGCTTAATGTGATAAAATGAAATAAGGCGCATCGACTGTCCTTTAAGTTCTGAGGACGGTCGTGCGCCTTGACCTTTAAATTAGAGATAGAAAAAAAGTGTCGTATTTGTCAGTATGCGGCTTCGTGTATGCCGGCTACGGCACGGCCGCTGGGGTCGTTCAGGTTGCGGAACGAGGCGTCCCAGGCCAAGGCTTCGGCGGTGGAGCAGGCCACACTGGGTACACTGGGCACACTCCGTGCAGCCGATTCGCTGGGAAAATGCTCTTCGAAGATACTACGATAATAATATTCTTCTTTGTTCTGTGGCGGGTTGATGGGGAAACGCTCGGAAGCATGAGCCATCTGTTCATCACTGACAGCTGCAGAAGTTAAAGCTTTCAACGTGTCAATCCACGAATAGCCTACACCATCAGAAAACTGTTCTTTTTGCCGCCAGACCACGGCTTGGGGCAGCAGTTCGGCAAAGGCTTCACGGACAATTTTCTTCTCGATGGTATGGCCGGGACACATTTTGGCCGCCGGGTTCAGGCGCATGGCCACGTCAAGAAATTCCTTGTCGAGGAAGGGTACGCGGCCTTCAACACCCCAGGCCGAGAGGCTTTTGTTGGCTCGCAGGCAGTCGTAGAGGTGGAGCTTGGAAAGCTTGCGGACGGTCTCCTCGTGGAAAGCCTGTGCATTGGGAGCTTTGTGGAAATAAAGGTAACCGCCAAACACTTCGTCAGCTCCCTCGCCGCTGAGTACCATCTTGATGCCCATCGACTTGATGACGCGGGCCAGCAGATACATCGGCGTAGAAGCACGTACTGTAGTGACATCGTAGGTCTCGATGTAGTAGATGACGTCACGGATGGCGTCCAGACCTTCTTGGATGGTATAGTGTATTTCGTGGTGGACGGTGCCGATGTGCTCGGCAACGAGGCGTGCTTTTTCCAGGTCGGGCGCACCCTTCAGGCCCACGGCGAACGAGTGGAGTTGCGGCCACCACGCAGCCTGCTGTCCGTTGGTTTCGATACGGCGGTCGGCGTAGAGCTTGGCTACGGCAGAGATGACGGATGAGTCCAGTCCGCCTGAAAGCAGGACACCGTAGGGTACGTCGCTCATCAGTTGGCGTCGTACGGCATCTTCAAGGGCGGAACGTACGTCGGCTACCTGGGTGCGCCAAGCTTTGTCAGCGGATTGTGAAGTATAACGGTCTTTTACGGCATCATACTCCGTCCAGTCGCGTTTGTACCAGCGGCGCATCTCGCCTTCGCGGCTCCAATAATAATGGCCGGGAAGGAAAGGTTCGTATTCGTTGCACAGTCCTTCAAGGGCTTTCAGTTCGCTGGCACAATAGACGGTGCCGTCGGTATCACGGCCTATATAAAGAGGTATGACGCCGATGGGGTCGCGGGCAATGAGAAATTCATCGCGTTCTTCGTCGTAGAGAGCAAAGGCGAAGATGCCGCTCAGGCGTTCGATGAAGTCCGTGCCATAACGACGGTAGAGGGCAAGAATGACCTCGCAGTCGCTACCCGTCTGGAACTGGTATTCGCCGTCAAAGTCGTTGCGGATGTCTCGATGGTTGTAGATCTCACCGTTGACGGCCAGAACCTGCTTGCGGTCGGGTGAATACAGGGGCTGTCCGCCGCTTTGCGGATCGACGATGGACAGGCGCTCATGAGCCAGGATGGCCGATCCGCCGCAATAGATTCCGCTCCAGTCGGGGCCACGGTGTCGGATACGTTTCGCCATGGTAAGTGCTTTCTGTCTCAGTTCGGGTGTCTGTTGTTTGATATTGAAAATGCAAGCTATTCCACACATAATTTCTGAAAATTTTAATGGTTGTTATAATACTTAATGGCTCAGCATCCGGTCGATGTCTTGAGCGGCACGTCTTCCGGCAGCAATACACTTTACTACCAGGCTGGGACCTGTGGCTGCATCGCCTGCCACGACAGCGTTCTTCGGTAACTCGGGTAGCTGTGGACGGAGGAATCCCATGGCCAGCAGTACCAAGTCCGTCTTTATGATTTCCTTTTTCCCTGTAGGTCTCATCAGGGGGCGTCCGCCGTCGGGTGCAGGCAGCCATTCCACTTCTTCTACCTCCACGCCGGTGACACGGCCGTTTTTCCCGATAAACTTGTTGGAGTTCAGGCTCCAGCGACGTGTACATCCTTCTTCGTGGCTGGAGCTGGTCTTCAGTACCACGGGCCATTGTGGCCAGGGGGTAGCGGGATTGTGTCCTACGGGTGGCTGGGGCATGATTTCGATTTGTGTCACGCTCAGGGCGCCCTGTCGGTGCGAGGTTCCGATGCAGTCGCTGCCCGTGTCACCACCACCGATGACCAGTACGTGCTTGCCGCGGGCTGTGATGCGCTCTTTCGCGTCGAATGTCTGCCCGGCCAGGATGCGGTTCTGTTGTGCCAGCATCTCCATGGCAAAGTGGATACCAGCGAGGTCGCGTCCGGGGATGGCGAGGTCGCGTGCCTGGGGTGTGCCGGTGCAGACAGCATAAGCATCGAAACCTTCGGGCAGGCAGGCCAGATCAATGGAGGTATTGAGTTGGAACTTTATGCCTTCGGCCTCCATAATCTGCAGGCGGCGGTCGATGATGTTCTTGCCCAGTTTGAAGTTGGGGATGCCGTAACGTAACAGACCGCCAGCCTGTTCGTCCCGTTCAAAAACGGTTACCTCGTAGCCACGACGGTTCAGTTGGTTGGCGGCAGCCAGTCCGGCTGGTCCCGAACCGATGACGGCCACGCGGCGTCCGTTGCGTTCGTACTGCTTCGGTTGGATATATCCTTCACGGAAAGCAGCTTCGATGATGGCGGCCTCGTCTTCACGGATGGTGACAGGGGCGTCGAACGAGAGTTTCAGCACGCACGATTTCTCGCACAGGGCAGGGCAGATACGCCCCGTAAATTCAGGAAAGTCGTTCGTACGGCTCAGGATGTCGTAGGCTTTCTGCCATTCGCCTTTGCACAGAGCATCCTGAAACTCGGGCGGGCGGTTACCCAAGGGGCAGGCCCAGTGACAGAAAGGGACGCCACAGTCCATGCAGCGGCTGGCCTGCAGCTTGCGTTCGCTGGTATTCAGTGTCTGTTCTACTTCGCTATAATCGTTTATGCGTTCGTGTATCGGTCTGTATCCCGCTTCCTGGCGCGGAATGGTGAGAAATGCTTTCGGGTTTCCCATATTGTTATGATTTTAATAGGAAGTTATCACTTCATTCGTGGTTGAGGAAGTTAGAGGAGTTATCACTTCGTTAGAAGTTATAGAAGTTAAAGCCGATAGTTTTGCGGTTGAGGGGGAAAAACACTGACAAAAGTATTGGCTTTTAACTTCTCTAACTTCTTTAACTTCTCTAACTCCTTTGTTATTTAATAATCTCTCTGTACCTCTGCAATCTTCTGTTGCAGCTTGCGCATCTGTTCCTCGGCCAATACCTTCTTGTATTCAATAGGTGTTACCTGGATGAATTCTTCTACGTAGCGCGGCCAGTTGTCTAGCATGGTGCGGGCCAAGGCCGAGCCGGTGTAGAGATAGTGCTGGCGGATAAGTTCGTGCAATTCCTTACGGGCAGTGGAATCTTCGAGCAACGATAGTTCCACCATATCCATATTGCAGAAGTAGTCGAAGGTTCCTTTCGGGTCCCATACGTAGGCCACACCGCCGCTCATACCTGCGGCAAAGTTGCGTCCCGTTTGTCCAAGCACCACGACGCGGCCTCCAGTCATGTACTCGCAGCAGTGGTCGCCCACACCCTCGACGACAGCAATGGCTCCCGAGTTACGCACGGCAAAGCGTTCACCTGCCCGTCCGTTGATATAGACTTCACCGCTGGTGGCTCCATAGAGCAGAGTATTGCCTGCGATGGTATTCTGTTCGGCGGCAAAGTTACTGCGTACGGGTGGTAACACAGCGATGTGTCCTCCGCTCAGGCCCTTGCCCAGATAGTCGTTGGCTTCACCTTCCAGCTTGAAACTGATTCCGTGGGCCAGGAAGGCGCCAAAGCTCTGTCCGGCCGACCCCTTGAACTTCACGCTGATGGTACCGTCGGGCAGGCCATCGTTACCATACCGGGTGGCTACGGCTCCTGATAACATGGCACCTACAGCGCGGTCGGTATTACCGATGGCATATTCCAGCGACACTTCGCGGCGGCTTTCCAGGGCGGGCGCGGCAGCTACCAGTATCTCCACGTCCTTCACGTGGGCGATGTCGTGCTGCTGTTCGGTACAATGGTGCAGGGCGGCGTTGCTACCTACATGGCATAGCATGCGGCTGAAATCCAGCAGGCTGGCTTTCGTGCCTTTGGCAGCGGGATGCAGTTCGATGAGGTCGGTACGGCCCACGATATCCTCCAGACGGGTGAAGCCCATATCAGCCAGATACTCGCGTACTTCCTGTGCCAGGAAGCGGAAGTAATTTACAACGTATTTGTAGTGTCCGCGGAAGTGGGCCCGCAGCTTGGGGTCTTGGGTTGCCACACCCACAGGGCAGGTGTTTGAATGACATTTGCGCATCATTACGCAGCCCAGTACGATGAGGGCTGTGGTGCCGAAAGCAAATTCCTCGGCACCCAGCAGGGCCATGCTGATGATGTCGCGGCCGGTCTTCAACTGGCCGTCGGTCTGCAGGCGTACCTGTCCGCGCAGGCCGTTCAGTACCAGTGTCTGCTGTGTTTCGCTCAGACCTATTTCCGGTGAGATTCCCGCATAGCGTATGGACGAGGCCGGTGATGCACCCGTACCTCCCTCGGCACCCGAGATGACGATGAGGTCGGCCTTCGCCTTGGCCACACCGGCGGCGATGGTACCTACACCACTTTCGGCTACCAGTTTCACACTGATGGCAGCGCGCGGGTTCACGTTCTTCAGATCGAAGATGAGCTGTGCCAAGTCTTCGATGGAATAGATATCGTGATGAGGTGGGGGTGAGATAAGCGATATACCCGGAATGGAGTGGCGTGTGCGGGCAATGACCTTGTCTACCTTGAAGCCCGGCAGCTGTCCGCCTTCACCCGGCTTGGCACCCTGGGCCACCTTGATCTGTATTTCCTCAGCGTTTACCAGATACTCTGCCGTCACGCCGAAACGTCCCGATGCCACCTGCTTCGTCTTGCTGGAGAGGCTGATGCCGTCCATCGTGTCGTGGAAACGCGTGCTGTCCTCGCCACCTTCGCCCGTGTTGCTGCGTGCGCCCAGTTCGTTCATGGCCAGTGCCAGTGCTTCGTGTGCCTCTTTGCTGATGGCACCGAACGAGATGGCGCCCGTAACGAAATGTTTCACGATGCTTTCCACCGGCTCCACCTGTTCGACGTCAATCGGGTTGCGGCGGAAGCCGAAGAAATCGCGCAGGAAGATGGGACTCTGCTTTTCGTCTACAGCACGGGTAAATTCCTTGAACTTCTTGTAGCTGCCTGTGCGGGTGGCCAATTGCAGGGCGCTGATAGTTTCCGGATTCCAGGCGTGGTGTTCTCCGTCTTTGCGATAGGACATTTGTCCGATATAAGGCAGGAGCGGATCTGTCGTTGCGGGTGTGAAGCCGTTGTTGTGGAAGGTGATGTAGTCTTTGGCAATCTCTTCCAGACGGATGCCGCCGATGGTGGAGGTGGAGGTTCCGAAGTAGCCTTTGAGCAGTTCCTCGCTCAGACCCACCGCCTCGAATATCTTGGCACCGCGGTAGGAGCGGATGGTGCTGATACCCATCTTGCTCATGATTTTGTAAAGTCCTTTGCAGATGGCCTTGATGTAGTTCTTCTCCGCTGTCTCGTAGTTCATCTGTACCTCGCCCTTCTTCACCAGGTCGTCCAGCACGGCATAAGCCATGTAGGGGCAGATGGCGCTGGCACCGTAGCCCAGCAGCAGGGCGGCGTGCATCACTTCGCGTATCTCGCCGCTCTCCACGATAAGAGCTGTCTGTACACGCTTCTGCACGCTGATGAGGTGATGGTGTACGGCGCTGATGGCCAGTAGCGAGGGGATGGCTGCCTGCCGGGTGTCGATGCCGCGGTCAGACAGAATGATGTAGTTGGCACCGTCCGTCACGGCCTGTTCGGCACTCTTACACAAGCGGTCAATTGCTTCTTGGAGGCCTGCTTTGCCTCGTGCAGCTTCAAAAAGCATGGGCAGCTTCACGGTGTTGAAGCCTTTGTAGCGGATGTTGCAGAGGATGTCCAGCTGCGTATTGTTCAGGATGGGATGGGGCAGACGCACCATCTTGCAGTGCGTCTCGCTGGGCAGCAGGATGTTCATGCCTACGGCACCGATGTACTCCGTGAGCGACATCACCAGTTCCTCGCGGATGGGGTCGATGGGAGGGTTTGTCACTTGGGCAAACTGCTGGCGGAAGTAGTTGAACAGCAGTTGTGGCTGGTCGCTCAACACAGCCAAAGGCGTGTCGTTACCCATGGAGGCCGTAGGCTCCACGCCGTTGCTGCACATGGGCACGAGGATGCGCTCCACGTCTTCGCAAGTATAGCCGAAAGCGCGCAGACGCCGGTTGTAGTCGTCCACGGTATTGGCTACCTTGCGTCCGCTCTTCAGGGCATCCAGTTCGATACGGTTGGCCGAAAGCCATTGACGATAGGGCTTGGCGGCTGCCAATTGTTCCTTCAGCTCGCCGTCGTAATAGATGCGTCCCTCCTCGGTGTCCACCATCAGAATTTTGCCCGGTTGCAGCCGTCCTTTTTCCTTGATTTTTTCGGCTTCGAAGCTGATGACACCTGCTTCGCTGGCCACTACCATCATGCCGTCGTGCGTGATGAGGTAGCGGGCGGGGCGCAGACCATTGCGGTCCAGCATACCGCCTGCATAGCGCCCGTCACTGAAGAGCAGGGCGGCCGGGCCGTCCCAGGGCTCCATCAGGATGGAATGGTATTCGTAGAAGGCCTTCAGGTCTTCACTGATGGGATTCTTGTCGTTGAACGACTCGGGCACCAACATCGCCATGGCGTGCGGCAGGCTCAGGCCGGACATGACGAAGAATTCCAGTACGTTGTCCAGCGAGGCCGAGTCGCTCATGTCCGGTTGGACAATGGGACGGATATCTTTCACATTACCCAGTGTAGGGGTAGAAAGTACGCTTTCGCGGGCTTCCATCCATCCGCGGTTGCCTCGGATGGTATTGATTTCGCCGTTGTGGGCCAGCAGGCGGAAGGGCTGGGCCAGGCTCCATGTGGGGAAGGTGTTGGTGCTGAAGCGCGAGTGGACGATAGCCAGTCCGCTGGTGAAGTAGGGCTGTGTCAGGTCGCTGAAGTATGTCCTCACCTGGGTGGACGACAGCATACCTTTATATATAATGGTGCGGCTGGACAGGGACACGATGTAGAAATCCTTGTGGTGAATGCGCCGCTCTATCTTCTTGCGGATGATGTAGAGCGTACGTTCCAGATTTTCCGGTTGGGTGGTTCCGGTGATGAACACCTGCTTGATATCCGGTTCCGTCTCGCGTGCGCTCTGTCCCAGGACATCCGGATTTACCGGCACGGCGCGCAGGTGCATCAAGGTGAGCCCTTCACGTTCTATCTCCTCGATGACGATGCTCAGGATGTGTTCCTGTTCTTTCGGATCTTTGGGCAGGAAGATGAGGCCGGTACCATACTTGCCTTTCTCGGGTACCGGGATGCCTTGCAGCAGGATGAATTCGTGGGGTATCTGTACCATGATGCCGGCGCCGTCGCCGGTCTTGTTGTCGGCTCCTTCCGCTCCGCGGTGCTTCATGTTTTCCAGCACCCGCAGGGCAGAATCCACCAGTTCGTGCGATTTGCTGCCGTTCAGGTTGACAATCATTCCCACACCGCAGGCATCGTGTTCGTAGGCTGGTGCGTACAATCCGTGCTGTCGGTAATCGGTTCCTTTCAGAATGTTCTTGGGTGATTTGTTTAAATGCTCTTGATTTGTCATTATATCTTTCGTATTTATGTTATAATCTTGTTAATTGTGTCTATTTGATTGCAAATATAGGCATTATTCTTTCTATTTGCGTTTCTGTTTCCGCTCTTTGTTCCGACAAATATTCTGCCGGATGCCGTCTTGTTTTATATTGAAACTGAATATATGCTGTATTGTTTTTATTTGTAATATATTTATTGATAAATGTTATAAATTGAAAGTTTGTAGTGGCTGCAAGAATAATAAATGGGATCAATATTGATAGAATATCCGCCTGTTTTGTGTAAATATGATGAATTAATCAATTAAAGCGTGACAATATGTCTGAAAATAGCGTTATCTTTGCAACCGAATTCAGGAAAAGACAACAGAACAATCCAGATAGCGATATGGAACCACTAAAACATGAATGCGGCGTGGCGATGATACGCCTTCTCAAGCCGCTCGACTATTATCAAAAGAAGTATGGCACGTGGATGTACGGGCTCAACAAGCTCTATTTGTTGATGGAGAAGCAGCACAACCGCGGACAGGAGGGAGCCGGACTGGCCTGTGTCAAGCTGGCCGCCAATCCCGGCGAGGAATACATGTTCCGCGAGCGTGCCTTGGGTTCGGGAGCCATCACCGAGATCTTTTCCACCGTGCAGAGCCACTTCAAGGACCTGACGCCCGAGCAGCTGGCCGATGCCGGCTATGCCGAGAAATGCCTTCCCTTTGCCGGTGAGGTTTATATGGGCCACCTGCGCTACTCCACTACCGGCAAGTCCGGCCTGACGTATGTGCACCCCTTCCTGCGCCGCAACAACTGGCGGGCCAAGAACCTGGCTCTCTGCGGCAACTTCAATCTGACCAACGTGGACGAAATCTTTGCCCGCATCACCGCCATGGGGCAGCATCCCCGCAAGTATGCCGATACCTATATCATGCTCGAGCAGGTGGGCCACCGCCTGGACCGCGAGGTGGAACGCCTCTTCAACCTGGCCGAGGCCGAAGGACTGACGGGCATGGACATCACCCATTATATAGAAGAACATATAGACCTGGCCAACGTGCTGCGCACGTCGAGCCGGGAGTGGGACGGAGGCTACGTGATGTGCGGCCTGACGGGCAGCGGCGAGAGCTTCGCCGTGCGCGACCCGTGGGGCATCCGCACCGCCTTCTGGTATCAGGACGACGAGATAGCTGTGCTGGCCAGCGAGCGTCCCGTGATACAGACCGTGCTCAACGTGCCTGCCGCCGGCATCCGCGAACTGCAGCCGGGACAGGCCGTCTTCATCAGCAAGGCGGGACGCCTGCGCACGGTGCAGATCAACAAGCCGCGCGAGCTGCGTCCCTGTTCCTTCGAACGCATCTACTTCAGCCGCGGCAGCGACATGGACATCTACCGCGAACGCAAGCTGCTGGGCGAGAAACTGGTGCCCAGCATCCTGAAGGCCGTCAACTACGACATCGACCACACCGTCTTCTCCTTTATCCCCAACACGGCCGAAGTGGCCTTCTACGGTATGCTTCAGGGGCTGGACGAGTACCTGAACGAGGAGAAGGTGAAACAGATAGCCGCCCTGGGCCACAACCCCAGCCACGACGAGCTGGAGCGTATCCTCTCGCGCCGCATCCGCAGCGAGAAGGTGGCCATCAAGGACATCAAGCTGCGCACGTTCATTGCCGAGGGCAACACGCGCAACGACCTGGCCGCACACGTCTACGACATCACCTACGGCAGCCTGGAGGCGGGCGTGGACAACCTCGTCATCATCGACGACTCCATCGTGCGAGGCACCACGCTGCGGCAGAGCATCATCGGCATCCTGGACCGCCTGAACCCGAAGAAGATTGTCATCGTCAGCTCGTCGCCGCAGGTGCGCTACCCCGACTACTACGGCATCGACATGTCGCGCATGAGCGAGTTCATCGCCTTCCGTGCCGCCATCGAGCTGCTGCGCGACCGCGACATGAAGGACGTCATCGCCGCCGCCTACCGCAAGGCCAAGGCGCAGGCCGACCTGCCCAAGGAACAGATGGTGAACTACGTGAAGGACATCTACGCCCCCTTTACCGACGACGAGATAGCGGCCAAGATGGTGGAGCTGCTCAAGCCCGAGAGCGTCCGTGCCAAGGTGCAGATTGTCTACCAGCCCCTCGAAGGGCTGCACGAGGCCTGCCCCAACCATCCGGGCGACTGGTACTTCAGCGGCAACTATCCCACGCCCGGCGGCGTGAAGCTGCTCAACAAGGCCTTCATCGACTACATCGAGCAGATCTATCAGTTCTAATGGATAATTGATAATTGATAATTGTAAGTAAGGAATTCAAGTATAGACAACAGACAGATATGAGAAACGTAACCCTTATCCTCGACGACGGCACCCGCTTCAGCGGCCAGTCGTTCGGTTATGAAAAGCCGGTAGCAGGCGAGGTGGTGTTCAATACGGCCATGACGGGATATCCCGAGAGCCTGACGGACCCCTCGTATGCCGGCCAGTTGATGACCCTGACCTACCCGCTGGTGGGCAACTACGGCGTGCCGCCCTTCAGCATCGAAGGCAACGGACTGCCCACCTTCATGGAGAGCGGGCGCATCCACGCCGAGGCCATCATCGTGAGCGACTACTCCGAGAACTACAGCCACTGGAACGCCGTGGAGAGCCTGGCCGACTGGCTGAAGCGCGAACACGTGCCCGGCATCACGGGCATCGACACCCGCGAGCTGACCAAGGTGCTGCGCGAGCATGGCGTCATGATGGGGCGCATCGTCTTCGACGACGCAATGGATAATGGAGAATGGAAAATGGATAATTACGGAGAGGTGAACTACGTGGACCGCGTCTCCTGCAAGGACATCATCGTCTACGCCGCAGGGGAGAGCAAGACCTTCCCCGTCTCCACCCCGAAGGAAGAACTCAACTCTCAACTCTCCACTCTCAACTCTCCACTCAAGAAGGTCGTCCTCGTGGATTGCGGCGTCAAGACCAACATCCTGCGCTGCCTCCTGCGCCGCGGCGTAGAGGTCATCCGCGTGCCCTGGGACTACGACTTCAACGGGCTGCAGTTCGACGGCCTCTTTATCTCCAACGGGCCGGGCGACCCCGACACGTGCGACGCCGCCGTGCAGAACATCCGTAAAGCTATGGCCAATGAAAAGCTCCCCATCTTCGGCATCTGCATGGGCAACCAGCTCCTCTCCAAGGCCGGAGGCGCGCGGATATACAAGCTGAAGTACGGACACCGCAGCCACAACCAGCCCGTGCGCATGGTGGGCACGGACCGCTGCTTCATCACCAGCCAGAACCATGGCTACGCGGTGGACAACAACACGCTGGGCGCCGACTGGGAACCGCTGTTCGTCAACATGAACGACGGCTCCAACGAGGGCATCCGCCACAAGCGTAACCCCTGGTTCTCCGCCCAGTTCCACCCCGAAGCTGCTTCGGGACCCACGGACACGGAGTTCCTCTTCGACGAGTTCGTCCGCCTGCTCTGACGGGGAGCTGGACCCGCTCCGCGCAAAAGGCCACCTTTTGCATTCCGAAAGGCCACCTTTTGTACTCCAAAAGGCCACCTTTTGCACTTCAAAAGGTTACCTTTTGCAAATCGGGAGGCCACCTCCCGCAAGGCGGAAGCCGGCCGCCCGTGTACCGGCATATCGAATCTTAAAAAATAGAAGACAATGAAAGAAAGTAACATACGCAAAGTCCTGCTGCTCGGAAGCGGCGCGCTGAAGATAGGCGAGGCCGGCGAGTTCGACTACTCCGGTTCGCAGGCACTCAAGGCCCTCAAGGAAGAGGGCATCCAGACCGTCCTCATCAACCCCAACATCGCCACCGTGCAGACCTCGGAGGGCGTGGCCGACCAGATTTACTTCCTGCCCGTCACCCCCTACTTCGTCGAGAAGGTCATCGAGAAGGAGCGGCCGGACGGCATCATGCTGGCCTTCGGCGGGCAGACGGCGCTGAATTGCGGCGTGGCCCTCTACAAGGAAGGCGTGCTCGAGCGGTACGGCGTCCAGGTGCTGGGCACCCCCGTGCAGGCCATCATCGACACGGAAGACCGCGAGCTGTTCGTCGGGAAGCTGAATGAAATCGGCGTGAAGACCATCAAGAGCGAGGCCGTGGAGAACGCCGAAGACGCCCGCCGCGCCGCCGCCGCGCTGGGCTATCCCGTCATCGTCCGCGCTGCCTATGCGCTGGGCGGACTGGGCTCGGGCTTCTGCGATAACGAGGAGGAGCTGAACGTGCTGGTAGAGAAGGCCTTCTCCTTCTCGCCCCAGGTGCTCGTCGAGAAGAGCCTCCGCGGCTGGAAGGAAGTGGAGTACGAGGTGGTGCGCGACCGCTTCGACAACTGCATCACCGTCTGCAACATGGAGAACTTCGACCCGCTGGGCATCCACACGGGCGAGTCCATCGTCATCGCCCCCAGCCAGACACTGTCGAACACCGACTACCATAAGCTGCGCGAGCTGGCCATCCGCATCATCCGCCACATCGGCATCGTGGGCGAGTGCAACGTGCAGTATGCCTACGACCCCCAGTCCGAAGACTACCGCGTCATCGAGGTCAACGCCCGCCTCAGCCGCTCGTCGGCACTGGCATCCAAGGCCACGGGCTATCCGCTGGCCTTCGTGGCCGCCAAGCTGGGCCTGGGCTACGGCCTGTTCGACCTGAAGAATTCCGTCACCCGCACCACCTCGGCCTTCTTCGAGCCCGCGCTGGACTACGTGGTGTGCAAGATACCGCGCTGGGACCTCGGCAAGTTCCACGGCGTGGACAAGGAGCTGGGCTCCTCGATGAAGTCCGTTGGCGAGGTCATGGCCATCGGCCGCACCTTCGAGGAAGCCATCCAGAAGGGCCTGCGCATGATTGGCCAGGGCATGCACGGCTTCGTGGAGAACAAGGAGCTGGTCATCCCCGACATCGACAAGGCCCTGCGCGAGCCGACGGACAAGCGCATCTTCGTCATCTCGAAAGCCTTCCGCGCCGGCTACACCGTGGATCAGGTGCACGAGCTGACCAAGATTGACCGCTGGTTCCTGGAGAAGCTGATGAACATCATGCGCACCTCCAAGGAGCTGCACGAGTGGGCGGGCAACCACAAGCTGCTCGCCGACCTGCCGGACGACCTGCTGCGCAAGGCCAAGCGTCAGGGCTTCTCCGACTTCCAGGTGGCCCGCGCCATCGGCATGGAGGGCGAGATGGAAGACGCCATCGTCACCCTGCGCCGCCACCGCAAGGAGCGCGGCATCGTGCCCGTGGTGAAGCAGATAGACACGCTGGCCGCCGAATATCCGGCGCAGACCAACTACCTGTACCTGACGTACAGCGGCACGGCCAACGACGTCCGCTACCTGGGCGACCATCGCAGCATCGTCGTCCTCGGTTCGGGCGCCTACCGCATCGGCTCCAGCGTGGAGTTCGACTGGTGCGGCGTGCAGGCCCTGAACACCATCCGCAAGGAGGGTTATCGCAGTGTGATGATTAACTACAACCCCGAGACCGTCTCCACCGACTACGACATGTGCGACCGCCTCTACTTCGACGAGCTCACCTTCGAGCGTGTCATGGACATCCTCGACCTGGAGAACCCGCACGGCGTCATTGTCTCTACCGGCGGTCAGATACCGAACAACCTGGCCCTGCGCCTCGACGCGCAGCAGGTCCGCATCCTCGGCACTTCTGCCAAGAGCATCGACAATGCCGAAGACCGCGACAAGTTCTCCGCCATGCTCGACCGCATCGGCGTGGACCAGCCCGAGTGGAGTGCGCTGACGTCGATGGAAGACATCAATGCCTTCATCCAGAAGGTAGGCTTCCCCGTGCTCGTCCGTCCCAGCTACGTGCTGAGCGGTGCCGCCATGAACGTCTGCTCCAACCAGGAAGAGCTGGAGCGCTTCCTCCAGCTGGCGGCCAACGTATCGAAGAAACACCCCGTGGTGGTGAGCCAGTTCATCGAGCACGCCAAGGAGGTGGAGATGGATGCCGTGGCACAGAACGGCGAAATCATCGCCTACGCCATCTCCGAGCACATCGAGTTTGCCGGCGTGCACTCGGGTGACGCCACCATCCAGTTCCCGCCGCAGAAGCTCTACGTGGAGACCGTGCGCCGCATCAAGCGCATCAGCCGCGAGATAGCCAAGGAGCTGAACATCTCCGGACCCTTCAACATCCAGTTCCTGGCGCGCGACAACGACATCAAGGTCATCGAGTGCAACCTCCGCGCCTCCCGCTCGTTCCCCTTCGTCAGCAAGGTGCTGAAGCTCAACTTCATCGAGCTGGCCACGAAGGTCATGCTGGGCATCCCCGTGGAGAAGCCGGACAAGAACCTCTTCGATCTGGACTACGTGGGCATCAAGGCCTCGCAGTTCTCCTTCAACCGCCTGCAGAAGGCCGACCCCGTGCTGGGCGTCGACATGGCCTCTACGGGCGAGGTGGGCTGCATCGGCGACGACACCTCGTGTGCCGTGCTCAAGGCCATGCTCTCCGTGGGCTACCGCATCCCGAAGCAGAACATCCTGCTGTCCACCGGTTCCACAAAGCAGAAGGTGGACATGCTTCAGGCGGCCCGTCAGCTGCAGCGCAAGGGCTACAAGCTCTTCGCCACGGGCGGCACGTCGAAGTTCCTCACCGAGAACGGCGTGGAGAACACCCGCGTCTACTGGCCCAGCGAGGACGGCCAGCCCCAGGCGCTCGACATGCTCCACAAGAAGGAAATCGACATGGTGGTCAATATCCCCAAGAACCTGACGGCGGGCGAGCTGAGCAACGGCTACAAGATACGCCGTGCGGCCATCGACCTCAACATCCCGCTCATCACCAACGCCCGTCTGGCCAGCGCCTTCATCAATGCCTTCTGCACGATGTCGGTCGACGACCTGCGCATCAAGTCGTGGGCGGAATATAAATAAGCAGGTAACGGATTTAGGCTCGATTGCATAAGAGGCTGCATCAAAATGAAGTGAGGCTATTTTAACTCCCCTCCTTCCAGAAGGAGGAGAGTTTCAGATACCTCTATTTTGATGCAGCCTCTTTGTTTACGGATGATTTCAATGGCCGTCCCTTGCGACTGTTGATGTCGCCCATGTCGGGAATGCCATATAGTGCATAGCCTCTTACTTCCTCCTTGCCAGATACTCGATGGCATAAACCGGCCAGCGTGGCACTTTCCGGATATTTGTACGGACAGTGGGGATGTCGCACAGCAGGAAGAGGGCTGCAAGCGCCAGGGCAAACCAGATGACATAGCCGTATACCTGTTTTATAGCCACCATCATCATGGAGTGCAGGAAGTCGTGTCCGATGTACCCGCCGAAATCAAAGTGCGCCATATCCAGGTGGGTAAGGGTGAGTTGCTGTCCGTAGCTCATCATGTTTTCGTTCATAAAGTGCGAGAAGATGGTGGTATAAATGCCATAGCCAGCCGCCCCGGCCAGATACATATGTAGGATGTTGAACACGAACAGGCCCATGAAAAACTGTTCAAGGCTGGGTACCGATTCGTCTAAGGCCCACATCAACGCGGGGGCAAGTATGGCATAGGCAAATCCCCGCAGGAATATGGCAAGCCGGTACTGCTCGATGTTGGCATTCATGTCCAGCGTGAAGTACATCAACATGCCATAGAACGCAATGCAGATAAAAGCGGTTCCGAAGAGTTTCCATATCTTCCATTTCCTGACTTTCAGCCAATAGAGGTCCAGCAGGATGCCGGCGTACATACCGGGAAGCACCCACATATACTGCGCCTCTTTGGTGAGTTCATCCAGCCGGATGACTTCACTGTAAAGTATCTCTTCCATTGTGTGTTCAGCACCGAAGGCAAGTTCGGCAAAGAAAGTAACAATGAGAATGGGAACAACGTTGCGTCGTGTGAAAAGACTCAGCTCGACGTATGGGTAGCGGTAGTAGTGCAGACGGTAGAGCACGATGCCGGAAAGCACAATGGCAATACCTGTCAGGAGGCGGATGTGGAACGTGTCCAACCACATGAAATAGTCGCCGTACACCACGATGTACGACACCACCAGCATCAGTCCGCAGATGAGCAACGCTCCCTGAAAGTCAATTCCCTTGAGTGACAGCCGCTGGGGCATGGGACAGAACGGGCGGCAGAAGACGGTTTGCGTAAGCAGCACGAACAGCATGGTACCTATAGTGAAGACGTGCATCATCTGCCAGGTGAAATGATGTCCGAACCAGGCTGCCAGCCATCCGCTACCTTCAATCGCTGTGAGCAGGATAATGTGAAGTACGGGAAAGAAGACTGCAAAATCGCGCCGGGGCGTAATCCAAAGCTGGATGTTGCTCATACACTCGAACGTTCCTTGTATCTTGGCCATTCCGGCAATGAAGCACACTACCGTCAGTACTGGCATCGACTGGCAATGCATTGTCAGCACATTGCATACGCCAAGAACAATGGCAGAACTGCAAAGCAACTGCTGGTTGGTGAAACGGAACTTCATGCGGAAGAGCATAGGGAAATACACGGCCATGCCCGCAAGGGTGGCATAAAGCAGGAAGAGTACATCCTCAATCATGAAGTTGGTGGTGCCGCGGATACCATCCAGTGCACCGAGGTAAACGCCCCCGCTGAACTGAAAGCAAAGGGCGGTCAGCACGTACAGCCAGGGCTGGATACGGCGAGGTACCCATCCTTTCATCATCGGCATGGAAAAGCCCATGCCGGGAGGAGGACCGCCGGCACTCTTCATAAAAAATTCAGTTAATTGTCCCATTGCGCATTACTCCTTAACGATACATTCCACATTATAACCACCCTTTAGCTTGGTGACATTACGGTCGGTGTCGAGCTTGATGCGTACGGTAACACGCTGTTCTACCTTCACAAAATTGCCGGTGGCATTGTCGATAGGAATCAGTGAGAAGGCACTGCCGGTAGCATCGGAAATACGTTCCACCGTGCCCGTATATTCCACCCCCGGAACGGCATCAGCTGTAATCTCCACCTTATTGCCCACCTTGATATGCGGCAACTGACTTTCCTTGTAGTTCGCCTCAATCCAACGTTCATCCTTGTCGACGATACTCATCAGTGTCTGACCCGGATTGACAAGTTGTCCTGCATGGATATCCTTCGTGCCGACAGTACCGTCGCAAGTGGCAATGATGTAGCAATAAGAAAGATTAAGGCGGGCAAGGTCGACAGCACGGCGGGCCAGTTCGATTCCCTGCTCCGAAGCAGAAAGATGATGTCCCTGTTCGGCTACAACGGCCGACTGCATCTGGCGTGAACGAACCGCCTGTTCATAGGTAGCCTTGGCACTCAGATAAGCCGTATGTACCTTGTCATATTGTTGTGGGGTGACGGCATCCAGACTGAGTAGGTTCTTGAAACGGTTGTCCTCACGCATGGCATTCTCCATCTGCGCACGTGCCGATTCGATACCTGCCTCGGTAACGGTCATGCTTGTTCTGGTGGTGACGATGCTGCTTGCCGTCCCCTTCGAGCCCTGTTCCGCACGGAGAAGGTCTGTTTCGGCCTGAGCCAGCCGCAGACGGAATTCTGCATCCTCGATGATAACGAGTGTGTCTCCCTTCTTTACCTGCTGGAAATCGGTAAAGCGCACCTCACGGATAAAACCTTGTACACGGCTGCTCTGGGACACGATATTCTGGCGGACACGGGCATTGTCGGTAAATTCTCCACTGCCGAAGTGCATAAACTGACTGAACACATAAACTGCTCCGCCCAGAAGGCAAAGCACAATGAGTGCATTATATAAATAAACGTATATCTTGTTCTTTTCCATTATTATAAAGTATTTGTTACGTATTTGAGTTTGTAGAAGTTATAAAGCATACCGATTCGGGCATTGACCAGTGCCATTTCGGCAGAGAGTTTCATGTTGGAAGCATCAACCATATCGGTAAGGAGTGCAAGATCATTCTGATAGCGGTTTTGCACCACGGAGTAATTCTGATTGGCAAGCTCCACCTGCTTCTGCTGTGTCTTCACCTCGGTGTAGGATGTCAGCAAGTTGGTGTAGTTTGCCTGCACTCCATTCTCCACCTCTTCATGTGCCAGGGCGAGTGCTTCCTGCGACTGCCGGTGTTCGATACGTGCCTTGCGGATATTGTGTTTATTCTTCCAGAGACTGCCAAGGCTGAATTTTACACCTATCCCGACAAACCACACGTTTACATTGCAATCTTTCGGAATAAGGTCTTGCGTATAGGGTCCATAGAGCTGATTCTCTGCCACAACGGCTACCGAAGGCAATGATTCCGCTTTGACCTGCTTCACTTTCTGTTCCGCCAGATTGGTGGCAACTGTTGCCTGACGGATGCCCAGGTTGTTTTCTGCTGCTGTCTGCTGCCATGTCTCTTGGGCCGCGATTGCCGAGAGCGCATTAATTTCGGTGTCAAGTTCATTTTTATCGGGGGCTATAACTGTCTGTTCCGGTAAATGAAGTGTCGTGACCAACTGATGGTTGATGATGGTAGAAGCATCGGTGAGCTTTGTCAGTGTGAGTTCGAGACTCTGTAACTGAAGTTCATAGCGGGTGATGTCGTTCTGCAAAACTGTACCTTCCTCACGACGGGCTTTCATTTGCTCAATCTCCTTCTTCGTCAGTGCGATATTCTGGCGAACCACCTCTATCTGATTGTCCAGCTTGCAGAGGTCAAGATAATAACCCGTCAACAAGAAACGTACCTCCTGGCGGTTTTTTTCTACATCGAGTTCCGCCATTTCCTTGCCCAGTTCCGCCATTCGGATACCCGAACGGATAGCACCGCCGGCATATACAACCTGTGATACCTGGGCCGTAAAACTGTTTCCCCAATGGGGAGTGTCCTGCTTGCCGTTTGCCACGGGGACAGTTCCCACGCCCGGTACAATGTAATCGGTCGTTCCATTGCCCGAAAAGCCTCGCGACAGCATGAAGGCGTTGCCCGTATAACTGCCCTGAAGGCTCAAGTCCACACTCGGCAGCAAAGCCGATTTGGCTGCTGC
>NZ_CABUOL010000011.1 GCF_902493215.1 uncultured Mediterranea sp. | reverse complement strand
TACTTATAAAGTTACGAAAAATATTTCAATTAACCTACTGATTTTTAATTAATTACAAAGAAATTTAAACAGCTTCTTTATATTCTATATTAATTATAGCACTTCGCTCAGCATCATAGTTTTCGGCTGCAGTAAAGGAGATCGTGCCAGAGGTTGGTTCAACGCTAATGTCAGACAACCAAGTTGCATCAGAAGCAGCCGTTACCTCTGCTCCCTGCACACGGTTCTGAATTTTGTAGTTAATACTATATTTTCCTTGCGAAGATTCGATATTAACAGATTCTTCACCATCGAAATTCAATGACGGCGAAATATCCTCATCGGATTCGCAACCTACAACACTTATTGCAAAGGCAAGTAGTACAAATTTCAAAAAACGATTTTTCATGTTTTTAAAAATAATAAATATAAACATCATTTAAACTATAAGTCAAAAGTAGAAAATCACTATTTAAAGAATGCATAATAAAAAATATAAGAAAATATTTACCGATAATTACAAACTCCCCAAAAATCAGTCATATTACTTAGCAAAAGTATAAATTAAATCAATAAAACTAATAACCAGATTTCTTTTTAAACTAGTTTAACGGAACGAAAACGGTTTCACTTTTTGCATTTGAATTTACAAATTCAGTCAGATTGAGTTAACCATTGGTATAGTAAGTATCGTCAAACACCCCAAAACGATATCATTGAGTGATGAAATCTATATTTAATTCCCGCTAAACTAACATTATTTCAGCCATGGTTCAATGGATACCAACAGAATGGAGTGGCAATAGAATTGCCTACATATCTATTCAGCAAACTGCATCAAAAACAAATTGACCAATATGAAACAAACTCAGACAATTCACATCACCCTTGGGGAATCCATCCGTAATCGGACAACTTCCGTGTTTGAATAAGATTAGGGCATAGGATAAAAAAACAACTGAAACAAGTTTCAATATTTTGTTCTCCTCTCACCTTTCACTATTTTTGCAGCAACATAGATTTGATGAACGCATATGGACAAGCTGATTATTCCCCCTTACCTGCACGAAGGCGACAAGGTTGTCATCCTCTCGCCCTCCGGCAAGATAGACAAGTCGTTCCTGAAGGGAGCCGTCAAGCGGCTGGCCTCATGGGGCCTGCATCCCGTGTTGTCACGCCACGCAGGCAGTTCCAACGGTGTCTATGCAGGCACCATCAGCCAACGGCTGGAAGACTTGCAGGAAGCGATGGACGATGCTGACACACGGGCCATCTTATGCAGCCGCGGCGGATATGGTGCAGTACATCTGGTAGACAAGCTGGACTTCAGCCGCTTCAAGGAGTCACCCAAGTGGCTCATCGGTTTCAGCGACATCACCGCCCTGCACAACCTGTGGCAGAAGGAAGGTTTCGCTTCGCTGCATGCGCCCATGGCACGCCACCTCACCGTGGAACCCGAAGATGATTTCTGTACGCAGGCTCTGCGAGACATACTGACCGGAGCCATCGTCGCGCCCGAAGGAAGCTTCAGTTATACCTGCGACGTCCACAAGCTGAACCGCCGTGGTACAGCCGAAGGCATCCTGCGCGGAGGTAACTTTGCCGTCTTCAACGGCCTGCGCGGTACACCCTACGACATCCCGGCCGACGGTACCGTGCTCTTTATAGAAGATGTGGGCGAACGTCCCCATGCCATCGAGCGTATGATGTACAACCTGAAGCTGGGTGGCGTGCTCGAACGCCTGTCGGGCCTCATCATCGGCCAGTTTACCGAATACGAGGAGAAGAAACAGCTGGGCAAGGAGCTTTACGGCGCCCTGGCCGACCTGGTAAAGGAATACGATTACCCCGTCTGCTTCAACTTCCCCGTGGGGCATGTCCCGATGAACCTGCCACTCGTCAGTGGCGCGCCCGTCCGTCTGGAGGTCGACAAGAAAGAAGTTCGGCTTACCTTCCAACTGTAATCCGCTGCTTCCCCAGTTAGAGAAAAATATTTTCCCAATCAGAAACAAAAAAATTCCCATGATGAAAAGAAAACAATACACTTCAATTTCCCTGTTCCTGCTGATGGTTGTGGCTGCCGTAGCCTGCGGCAACAAGAGCAATGCCTCCAGCCAGGAAGAAGACAAGGACAAGACGGAAACGGTCAATGTTCCCCCGTTCAATGCCGACAGTGCCTACACCTACGTCCAAAGGCAGGCCGATTTCGGTCCCCGTGTACCCAATACAGCCGCCCACAAGGCCTGTGGCGACTATCTGGCTGCCAAACTGGAACAGTTCGGCGCCAAGGTCTACAACCAGTATGCCGACCTTGTGGCCTACGACAACACCATTCTGAAGGCCCGCAACATCATCGGTGCCTACAACCCCGACAGCCGCCGCCGCGTGCTGCTCTTCGCCCATTGGGACAGCCGCCCCTATGCCGACGAGGACAAGGACCCGTCGAAACACAAGACCCCCATTCTGGGCGTGAACGACGGAGCCAGCGGCGTGGGTGTGCTGCTCGAAGTAGCCCGCCAGCTGCAGAAGCAGGCACCGGTCATCGGCATCGACATCATCTTCTTCGATGCCGAAGACTATGGTATCCCCACCTTCTACAAGGGCCAGTACAAGCCCGACACCTGGTGTCTGGGTTCGCAATACTGGGGACGCGTACCCCACGTGAACAACTACAATGCCCGCTTCGGTATCCTGCTGGACATGGTAGGCGGCAAGAATGCCACCTTCTACCAGGAGGCTTTCTCCAAACGTACGGCCGGCAAGCAGGTCAAGAAGATCTGGGATGCCGCCCACCGGCTGGGCTTCGGCAGCTTCTTCCCCAAGGAAGACGGGACGGAAGTGACGGACGACCATCTCTATGTGTACAATCTGCGCAAAATTCCCTGCGTGGACATCATCAACTACGACCCGAAGTGCGACACGGGCTTCGGCGACTTCTGGCACACCACGGACGACAACATGGACGTGATAGACAAGAACACCCTGATGGCTGTGGGACAGACCGTACTGGAAGTGATTTACAACGAAAAATAATCTCTAAAAACTGAAATATATGACCATCAACGAAATGCAAGACGAAGTCATCGCCGAGTTCAGCGACTTCGACGACTGGATGGACCGCTACCAGCTGCTCATCGACCTGGGCAACGAACAGCAACCGCTTGACGAAAAGTACAAGACCGACCAGAACCTGATAGAAGGCTGCCAGAGCCGCGTGTGGCTACAAGCCGACGAAAAGGACGGCAAAATCATCTTCCAGGCTGAAAGCGACGCCCTGATTGTGAAAGGCATCATCGCCCTGCTCATCAAGGTCCTCTCAGGACACACTCCCGACGAGATACTGGAAGCCGACCTTTACTTCATTCCCCAAATCGGCCTGCAGGAACACCTCTCACCTACCCGCAGCAACGGCCTGCTGTCCATGGTGAAGCAGATGCGGATGTATGCGCTGGCGTTCAAGGCGAAGGAAAGCTAAATAAATAAAGGATAAGGAATGAGGATGTATCAAGACAAGAATTCGCTTTCTTCTGATATATCCTCATTCTTCATTTTCCCTATACTCCAATAAATCTCCCGGCTGGCAGTCGAGCACCTTGCAGATGGCTTCGAGGGTGGAGAATCGGATGGCCTTCGCCTTGCCCGTCTTCAGGATGGAAAGATTGGCGGGAGTGATGTCAATCTTCTCCGCCAGCTCGCCCAGCGTTATTTTCCGGCGGGCCATCATAATATCCAAATTCACTACAATCGGCATAGGCAAGGGGATTAAATGGTTAAGTCCTGTTCTTCCTTCAGCTTCACCGCACGGCGGACGATCTTGCCGACAAACTGCAACAGGAAACCGAACAGCAGGATGGTCATCCCATCCAGCGAATAGTTCCAGCTGTCGCTCAAGGCATCACTCCTGCCTACAATCCAATTGCGTATCAGCATCATCAGAATGATGAAATAGCCGCTGAAATCCAACGAATCGGCTGTCTTATGGCTCAACAAGTTTCGACAATCCAGCCGTAGAATGCTTACGCAAAGCGCCACCAGGGCCAGCAGGTTGCAGACATACGCCCAACCCTGCAGCCGTTCATCACCCCCAGCCTGTATCAGATCGATTATCACCGATATAAAACAAACGATTGAAAACAATATGATACATACTACCCAAAACAGGGTACCCATGCCCTTATAACGTTGATACCAACTCTTTAATCTCTTCATAACTGTAGTCCTCCTTTTAATCATGCCAACCACGTGGTGCAACGCCTCACCCAGCGGTGATACAGATACGACCAACCATAAATCCAGGCCATCCACCCGAGAATACGAACAGACTTGGCATCTTTATCTACCCACAAATTCATCACCAGAAAAAACACGAACGCCGCCAGCATCAACGTCAACAGCAGAAAACCGACGTAGCAGATACCTGCCACCCATTTGCGATCTGTATGAAAAATACTACTCATGTATGCCTCCTTCCTTAAATTGTCAAATCCTGCTCTTCCCTCATCCGTATGCCGACCTTGAACAGGCAGGCAATGAAAAGGAAGAATACGCCCAACAACAGATAAATCATCGGAATGGTATTCCCAGCCTTCGTATCGGACAAAAAGGCATTGAATATCATCTGCAAGATGCCGTTGCATTCCAGCACTATCCCAATTGTCATAATCAAATCTGAATTCTGCTTGGTAAAGACCAACCCTTTTTGTACGTTGCGCAGCATCAGATAAATGAGTACGCTACATACAGCCATTGCCAACAACGTTACATTTTCGGGCAGCAGCTTTGCAATCAGGCCGCCGGTATCGTCCTTCCCCAAATCATAACATAAGTCCAGATTACGGAAAAAGACGAAAAGCAGACAACAGGCACACACCACCATCAGGCAAAACATCACGTTTTCCAGTTCTTCTTTCGAACTTTTCTTTCCAAATATATTTTTCATATTCCTATCTTCTTATATCGTTAAATCCTGCTCCTCCTTCATCTTCAGCCCGATGGCAAAGACTTCCGCCACGATGAGCGCTATCAGTCCCAGCAGCAGATTCGTGACCTTGACCGAATCGGAGAGTATCAGGTCATAGGACTCCAGCGCAAAAGCCTCGCGCAGGCTACAAAGCGACAGGTATTCGGGCAGCAGCACGCAGACAAAACCTACGATGAGCAGCACGCCCAAGCGGCGCAGGCGACGGACGTTGCGCCAGTTGAAGATGTCCGAACGGTTGACCGACACCACCAGACGGATGAACAACACCAACGCCCAGACGTTCGCCACCAGCACCAGGAGGCCCATCAGCGTGGATGCCACCTTCTGCCAGGCAGGCGTCTCCACCGGGACGCTGACCATCAGGTTGGTATAAGCCATCGGGACGTAGCGGCCCGTCTTCTCGTTGCGTACCGAGTCGGTGAACAGGTCTCCCTCCCATTCATCCAGAAACTTGGGAAGCACGGAGACCGTCCGCAGATTGCTCACCCGCTCCAACTGGGCGCTGTTTCCATCTTCCAGCTTCTCGCGCGCAGCGTCCATCCCCATCTGGACACCCTTTGTCATGCCCAGCCCCATGTAATAGACCGATACGCCTACCGACCAGCCCATCACCAGCAGGACGATGGCACAGAGTATGTTCAATCTTCTTTTCATAATTCCTCCGGTTTAAAATGATTCTGCCTGCGCAACAGCCAGGCCATCGAAAGTATCAGTACCACTGCCGACACAGCCAGCAGCACCGCATAACCCGTAGTGCCCAGCAGCTCACCCGCCGTCTCCATTTCGGGATACGTGCGCATCAGATAGACGGACAAGCCGTTGTTCAGGATGTGAATGAAGATACCCGGCAGAATGCTGCGCGTACGGGCATACAGCCAGGCGAAGAAGAAACCCGAGATGCAGGCTCCCACCACCTGTGCCGGATTGATGTGGATGACGCCGAACACCAGGCCCGAAAACAGTATGGCCGTCGCAGGCTTATAGCGTTTCAACAATTCGCGGGTCAGCACGCCGCGGAAGAACACTTCCTCGACCACCGGTCCCAGCACCGCCATGCAGAGCACGCCCAGCCAACCGGCCTGAAGCGTCTGGAACGTCTGTTCCATCCAGTCGGGCAGGAACGTGAGCTGCGCCACCAGGAAGTCGGCCCATACGATGAGCGAAACACCCGCCAGTACAGCACCTGTCGTCCAACCCGCAGAGACGGGCGAGAACATCCGGCCGAGGTTCGTCAGATAGCCCGCCTTCCACACGAAGACAGCAATGAACACAAAGCCCAGCAGCATGGCCGGAGCCATCACCTGAGCCTGTGCCGCAGCCATATCGAGCGTGCCGGTCGTGGCAAAGTCGTAAATCATCACGCAGGGCGCGGCCACCAGCGAGCCCAATATCTGCAACAGATAATAAATCAGGATTAATTTGACAACGGTCTTCATGGCGTATTTCTCCTCCATCCGTTATTAAATGCCGGCTATCAGCCCGCTGACAAACGCTACCAAAATGGTGAACAACATAACCAAGACCGTGATACACATGCTGACTGCTTTCATAACTCAAACCTTTTTTAGATGATACAATTTCTGTTTTTCAATAAGCATTTATCGTTTTTCGATATGCAAAGAAAGAATGTTTTTCTAAGATAACCAAATAAAACGATAAAAATTTATCGAAAAACGATAAAAGTGCCGCCGCCCGATTCTTTAACTACGCATGCAGGCCGGTCTTTCCCTGCCGGTAAGCTACCGCAGGATTGAAGGATATCCTGCACAAGATACCATCTTATATTACACAAGATGACATCTCATGCTGCACAAGATGGCATCTCATGCTGCTCAAGATGGCATCTTGTGCTACTCAAGATGGCATCTTATGCAAGGACAGATAGAACCTTAGGGCAAACGACCTGCTGAGATACCTCCCGAATCATGGTAAATGATGGAGAAAAACATCTTTCATGTCAAAAAAAAGACGTAACTTTAAGCCCGTAAACAAACGTATCCATTCTTCTGAATATGAAAACATTCTTTCTTATATGCGGGATTGTCTTGTCAGCAGGGACTGTCCATGCACAGAAAAACGACCCTTGTACGTATCGCCAGGCATCGGCTCCCATCGAAGAACGCGTGGACGACCTACTGGGCAGAATGACCCTGAAAGAAAAAATAGGCCAAATATGCTGTCCGCTGGGCTGGGAAATGTATACCAAAATAGGGAACGACAGCGTAACCGTTTCCGAAAAATACAAGGAACAGATGGCAGAAGCCCCCATCGGCTCCTACTGGGCCGTCCTCAGAGCCGATCCCTGGACACAGAAGACACTCGAAACAGGACTGAACCCGGAACTGGCGGCCAAGGCTCTGAACGCCTTGCAAAGATATGCCGTCGAAGAAACCCGCCTGGGCATCCCCATCCTGTTTGCGGAGGAATGCCCGCACGGACACATGGCCATAGGCGCGACCGTATTCCCCACTTCCCTGAGCCAAGCCTCCACCTGGAACAGGCAGCTGATTCAGGGGGCCGGACAAGCCATCGCTCTGGAAGCGCGTTCGCAAGGAGCGAACATCGGCTACGGGCCTGTACTCGACCTGGCCAGAGACCCCAGATGGTCGCGCGTGGAAGAGACGTTCGGTGAAGACCCCTATCTGACAGGAGCCTTGGGTACCGCGCTGGTCAAAGGCATGCAAGGCACGGAAGCGGATATAAGGGACGGCAGGCACGTCTATTCCACCCTGAAGCATTTTGCCGCCTATGGCATTCCACGGGGAGGGCACAACGGCAATCCGGCCGACATCGGCTACAGAGCCCTGATGGACGAGCATCTGCCCGCCTTCCGGCAAGCGGTAGAAGAAGGCAAGGCGGCCACCGTCATGACTTCCTACAACAGCATAGACGGCATACCCTGCACATGCAACGCCTTCCTGCTGGACTCGGTACTGCGGAAGAAATGGGGATTCGAAGGAATGGTATACTCCGACCTCACCAGCATCGACGGGATAGCGGGCGCCCACGTGGCTGCCGACATAGAGGATGCAGCCATACAGGCCATCAAGGCCGGTACGGACATGGACCTGGGGGCCAATGCCTACAAGAAACTTGCGGCTGCCGTGGAAAAAGGTCTGATACAGGAAAGCTATATCGACCGCGCCGTGAAAAACGTGTTGCGGCTGAAGTTCAGGATGGGATTGTTTGAGAACCCCTATGTATCGCCCCGACAGGCCAAGCAGACCGTCAACTGCGAAGAGCACCGCATGCTGGCCCGGAAGGTGGCACGCGAAGGTACGGTGCTGCTCAAGAACGACGGCATCCTGCCCTTAAACCCCTCCGCACTGAAACGTGTCGCCGTCATCGGTCCCAATGCCGACATGATGTACAATTACCTGGGCGACTATACCGCTCCCCAGGAACGGAAGAAGATTGTAACCGTGCTCGACGCCATACGTGCAAGACTGCCCCACGCTACCGTGACCTACGTCAAGGGCTGTGCCATCCGCGACACGACCCAGAGCGACATCGAGGTAGCCGTGAAGGCCGCCCAAGGTGCGGATGTGATTATCCTGGTGGTAGGCGGATCGAGTGCCCGCGACTTCAAGACCCAATACATACAGACCGGTGCCGCCACCGTTTCCGATGCCGGCAAGGACCTCCTGCCGGATATGGAATGCGGCGAAGGTTTCGACCGCGCCACCCTGAACCTGCTGGGCGACCAAGAGAAACTGATCGGTGCACTGGCTGCTACCCGGGTACCACTGGTTACCGTCTATATTGCCGGCCGTCCGCTGAACATGAACCTAGCCAACGAGAAATCGGATGCACTGCTCACCGCATGGTATCCCGGAGAACAAGGAGGTCATGGCATAGCCGACATACTTCTGGGAGACTACAACCCCAGCGGCCGCCTGCCCCTATCCGTGCCCCGCAACGAAGGACAACTGCCCGTACACTACTCACAAGGCCCCCAACGGGACTATATGGACAGTCCGGGCACACCTCTTTTCAGCTTCGGTTACGGCTTGAGCTATACGACCTTTGCCTATAGCAACTTGCGTCTCGAGGAGGGGAACGGGAAGGACATCATGCAGAAAGTGACCTGCACGGTCACGAATACAGGCAACAAAGACGGCGAAGAGGTCGTACAGCTTTATCTCAACGACCCGGTGAGTTCGGTTGCCGTTCCTCCCATCCGATTGAAAGGTTTTGAGAAAATATTCCTGAAGAAAGGGGAAAGCAAGGACGTCAGCTTCTTCCTTACGCGGAACGACTTGTCCATCACCGACCGGAATCTGCACTTCGTGGCCGAACCGGGCCGCTATAAGGTAATGATAGGAGGCACCTCGGACAACCTGCCGCTGCAAGGTGTTTTCGAAATCGAATAGTTTCCACCACGATATGCTGGCTCATAAGAACTATGGATATTCGTCGTATACAAATGACTCATATCAAATGGGCTTCTTTACTTTTGCTAAGTTCAATTCTATGTTGCCATTAGATATTCTCCTAATCAGACCTTCCTTTTCCATTTTATTAAATTCTGTAGACAATGCAGGTCTGGTTACATTCAGATATTCTGCCAGTTGTGTCAGAGTATGAGGCATTTTAATGACATTAGAATTATTGGCCCTCTTTTTAAACAGATAGACCAAAAGACGTTCCCTGATTGTTTTTCTGGATAAGACATCCAGTCTCACTGTCGTGCATACATTGCAGTTCCCTGAGACACAAAGGAAATTCCTCAAGACATCAGGACATTCACTAATGAGACGAAAGGTAGATTCTTTGGTCACGGTCAAGAGAACAGACTCTTTAACTGCCGTAAATGTTGCAGGAAACCTATTGTCTTCTTTAAACAAATGAGGTGTTGCAAATGCACGTGGAGCAACAATGTTTTCTATCAGAACTTCATTTCCGTTTGCATCTATGATATTGGCTTCCAGCTCACCTTTCAAAAGGATATAGAGTCTGGAGCAGATTTCTCCCTGCTTCACAATAATTTCATTGTCAGGAAAACGAAACAGTCCAAAATCCAGTTCTCGGATGAGCCTTTTCTTTATATGGAGACTCAAATCACAAAACAATGGTATTGAGAATAATATGTCCTTATAATAATCATTGAAATCTATTACTTCCATACTAGTCTATTTTGAGGGAACTTACAAAGTTAATGATTTCTCCAACATCATGAAACTTGCTCCGTTTTTATATTAATCCTGATTGCAGGATTCTCCTGGTTCATACACATCATATTTTCATCAAATATTTCCGAAGAAATAGCAATATTGTCATTTTTATTACATTCTATTACTTTTCTCTATAGTAACTTTGCAAGATAGATGAATGTATTACCTACCGTCAGTGACGATGATATCTATTCTTATTACAAATACAATTAACCATTTAACTATCTTGAGATAAATATGAGAAAAAAAAGTCGTGAAATGGATTCGCAGTGGGCGATTGAAGTAATGCGCAAGGCGCCTTATATTACTGTAAGTTTTACCCGGGCAGACGGTACAGCATACGGTGTACCTCTTTCTCTGGCAAGTAAAAATGATCATGTATGGTATTTTCATTGTGCGTCAGAAGGAGATAAACTGAATGCCATAGCAGAACATCCTGAAGTATGCCTTTCAGCCGTGACAAAATGCCAACCCACAATTGGCCCCAAAGACGGTAGCTTCACTCTTCAGTATCGCTCCGCAATAGCATTCGGAAAGGCTGAAATCGTAACTGATAGTGATGAGAAAATCCTGGCCTTGAAATTAATAAGCGAACGTTTTCTCCCTAAACACATGGCTGCTTTCGAGGCTGCAGTCGAAAGAAGTCTTCATCGTACAGTTGTAGTAAGAATAACACTGTCAGCTCCTCCAACAGGTAAGCGAAAACAATACGACAAAGACGGTGAAGAAATGAAATACGGAAGAATGAAGTAATACAAAAAAAATGAGAAAACACACCAAAACGGGAGAACTAATTTAGAAATAAAAAAAGAATTTGCCATGAATTTATTTGATGTATATTCTGTATTCCCCATAAATATAGTTCGGGGTAAAGGATGCTATGTTTACGACGAAAAAGGAAAATCATATCTGGACTTTTACGGTGGACATGCTGTCATATCAATAGGACATTCTCATCCATACCTGATTAAATGTATGTACGAACAGATGCAGAATTTAATGTTTTACTCTAACTCCGTAATAAACAAACTACAAGAAAAACTAGCTTATGAAATAGGAAATATATCCAACTATCCTGAGTACAGTGCTTTTTTTGTTAACTCGGGCGCCGAAGCAAATGAAAACGCCCTCAAACTTGCTTCTTTCCATACAGGGAAGAAAAAAGTAATCGCATTCAAAAATGCTTTTCATGGCCGAACATCGGCAGCGGTAGAAGCGACAGACAATCCTTTGATTACAGCTCCCCTAAATTCCAACGATAATGTATATTTTTCCAACATGGATATAAATGAGGTGAAGAATGTATTACAAAATGGAGATATTTGCGCTGTAATTATAGAAGGAATATCAGGGGTTGGAGGAATCAGGATACCGAAGGCTGATTTTTTAATAGAATTACGAAATATTACCCAACAATATGGGACAATACTTATTCTGGATGAGATTCAATCGGGATACGGCCGTACAGGTCGATTCTTTGCCCATCAATGGTGTAGCATAAAACCGGATATCATCACTATAGCAAAAGGTATAGCCAACGGATTTCCATTTTCCGGAGTTTTGATCAGCGATATTTTCACCCCTAAAAAAGGAATGCTCGGAACGACCTTCGGCGGAAATCAGTTGGGATGTGCCGCTGCTTTGGCAGTAATACAAATCATGAAAGATGAAAATTTAATAGAGAATGCCAACAATACAGGAACCTATTTTATACAACAATTACAATTTCTGAAATCACCTTTGATAAATGAAATAAGAGGACGAGGACTTATGATAGGAATCGAATTTACCATTCCTATCTCTAAGATTCGTGAATCGTTACTATTTGAGCACCACATTTTTACCGGATATTCAGGGACGAACATTCTGAGAATATTACCTCCACTGTGTGTCACAAAGCAACAAATTGATTATTTTATTGAAAGATTAGCTTACTGCTTAGATAACTATCAACAAGAAAGGGCAAGCAGTGCACGTGCCTCGGCGGCATCGCGATGAAGCTGTGCCGCCAGTTCGTCGAGCGAAGCGAACTTCCGTTCAGGACGGATGCGCTGCACAAAGGTGAGGCGCAGGGGATGGTGGTAGATATCGGCGTCGAAGTCGAAGATATGCACCTCGATGGTGCGGTTGGTACCGTTGTCCAGCGTGGGACGGCAGCCGATGTTCAACATGCCGCCATACGACTGCCCGTCTACAAGCGCCCGGACGGCATAGACGCCATGCGCCGGGATGAGTTTGCAGGAATCATCCACATCGAGATTGGCCGTCGGATAACCCAGCTTGTGCCCGATCTGAAAACCGCTCACCACCGTTCCGTTCAGAAAGTAACGGTAGCCTAAGTAATCGGCCGCACGGCCTACCTCACCTTCGTGAAGCAGACGACGGATACTGGATGAACCCACACGCAGACTGTCGTCAGTCTCTCCCGAAACGCCCAACGACGAGGGCAGACAAGCTTCGCCGGGCAAAACCTCAATGCCCAGTTCACGGCCATAGCGCACGTAGTCGTCGAATCCCTCGCAACGGTCGTGCCCGAAGCGGTGGTCGTAACCGATGAAGAGTACACGGATGTTATAACGGCGCACCAGCAGTTCCATGAACTGACGGGCGGAAAGCGCAGCCAGTGCGGGCGTAAAGTCGAGCAACAGGCAATAATCCAGTCCCGCTTCGTCCAGCAAAGCCAGCTTTTCGGCACAGGTGGTCAGCAGCTCGGCACGGAAGTCGGGCTGCATCACGCAACGCGGATGAACGGGGAAGGTGATGACCGTCGAAGCCAGTCCACGCTCCGCCGCCACAGCCTGCACCTGGCTGAGCAGGTAGCGGTGACCGCGGTGCACGCCGTCGAAGAAGCCGATGGTTGCCACGCTGGGGCGAATCCTATCTACAGGGATATCGGAAATCTGCTGCACGGCCTGCTTCAGTTTTTGAACAAATGACTCCAGTCTTCGTGCGCCTTCGGCATGTAGGTTCGGATACCCAAGGTTTCGGCTGCACGGCAGTTACCCTCGGCATCGTCGATGAAGAGCGAACGGGACGGATCGGCTCCTGTATCGGCCAGTACTTGCTTGAAGATAGCCACGTCGGGCTTGGCCAGCTTCATCTCGTAGGAAAGAAAGATACGGTCGAAGAAATCTTCCACCCGATGACCGTTGTAGGAGAAAGCGTTGCGTAACGCCCACTGCCAGTGGATGTCGTTGGTGTTGCTCAGCAGGTAGACGGTGTAACGCCGGCGAAGCTCCAGCAGCAGGTCGAGCTTATAGGCAGGAATGCCCACCAAGAAGCTGTTCCATGCCTCGTCAATTTGGGCATCGGTCACAGAAACGCCCGCCATCTTTCTGATTTCATCGCGGAACTCCGCATCACCGATCAGCCCCTTCTCGTGAAGCAGAAAGAAGCCCTGCTGATGGCACACGTCGAGCATGGCCTGCACGTTGGGAATGCCCAGCTCGTCGAAACGGTCGAGGCAGCGCTGACGGTCGAGGTCGATGAGCACGCCGCCAAAGTCTATTATCAGTGTATCTATTCCTTGTAAATTCATCACAATCATCTTTTGTTATTCATTATTCTTCCGCAGACGCTGTATCCAGCGCACCAATTCGCCCACCCAAAGCACCAGCGACGAGGAGGCAATAATCAACAACCACGTCGGCCCATCGAGCGGAACGGTACGGAACACGGCTCCACCAAACTGCACGATAAGGAACTGCCCCACCAGAATGGCCAGCACAATGAATTCCATACCGTAGGATTTCGAAATGCCCTTGAAGGCAGAATCGGTCGTGCCGAACACGCGGCATTGAAAAGGTTCCAGAACTGAAGCATCACGAAAAAGGTGAAGAAGATGGTCAGCTCGCGTACCGTCATGCTTCCTTGTTCGAAATAGAGCAGCATGCCCATCAAGACACAGGCAAAGAGCAAACCCACACCAAAAATCATCACCTGCATGGGCTTGGTGATGATGAAATCGGTCGGCTTGCGGGGTTTCTCCTTCATCACGCCCTCGCTGGGCGGAATGGAAGCCAGCGCCAGGGCGGCAAAGGTATCCATGATGAGGTTCACCCACAACATCTGCGTCACGGTAAGGGGCAGGTCGGTACCTACCAGCGAGCCGAGCAGCACGATGAACAGAGCCACGAAATTGATGGTAAGCTGGAAAACGATGAAACGCTGGATGTTCTTGTAGAGCGAACGGCCCCACATGACGGCGGTACCGATGCTGTTGAACGAGTCGTCCAGCAAGGTAATGTCACTGGCTTCCTTGGCCACGGAGGTACCTGTACCCATGGAGAGGCCCACCTGGGCGTGGTTCAGGGCTGGCGCGTCGTTCGTTCCGTCGCCCGTCACGGCTACCACGGCCCCTTTCTGCTGGAGCAGCTGCACGAGGCGTTGCTTGTCCGTGGGGCGGGCGCGCGACATAATCTTCAGGTCCAGTACACGTTCCAGAGCCTCTTCGTCACTCAAGGCGGCAAAGTCGGCACCGGTGATGCGGTTGCGTTCGGTGTCTTCGGGCTTCCACAGGCCTATCTGGCGGGCAATCTCGGTCGCTGTGCCCGGTGTGTCGCCCGTCACAATCTTCACGCCGATGCCGGCCGACTGGCACTTCTGCACGGCGGCAGGCACATCAGGGCGGATAGGGTCGCTGATGGCCACTACGCCCACGAATGAGAGGTCGCCGTCGGCTGCGAGCGAAGCACAGTCGCGTGTATCGTCGTCGGCCACCACCTTATAGGCGAAGCCCAGGGTACGCATGGCCATGTTCTGATAGCCCAGCAGCTGGGCCTCGACGGTGGAGCGGTAGGCAGCGGCATCGGTACGTCCGTCGGCCAGCACCACATCCCGACACTTACCCAGCACGATTTCGGGGGCACCCTTCACGTAGAGCACTTTCTTGTTCAGCAGCGGAGACTGCACCAGCGTAGCCATATACTTGCGTTCGGTCGAGAAGGTCAGCTGATCGACCACCTGCGCCGCCTCGCGCAACTTCAAGTAATCCTGTCCCTGCTTGTTGAGCCACAGGAGCAGGGCCACTTCAGTGGGATTGCCTACACCCTTCACTTTTCCGTCGGCCGCAATTTCCTCGAGGAAGGCGGTCGAGTTGGCGCTGATACCTTCCTTCACGGCACAACTCAGTTCGTCGTCGGCCAGCTCGCCCCGGTTCTTCAGTCCGTAGAAGCTGGGCTCGTACACCTGCATCTGGTTCTGTGTCAGCGTACCCGTCTTGTCGGTACAGATAACGGTGATGGCACCCATCGTCTCGCAGGCATGCATCTTGCGCACCAGGTTGTTGGTGGAGAGCATGCGGCGCATGTTCAGCGCCAGGCTCAGGGTGACACTCATCGGCAGGCCCTCGGGTACGGCCACCACAATCAGCGTGACGGCCATCATGAAATACTTCAACGTGGCTTGCAGGGCAGGCAGCCAGTCGGCAAAAGTATGGAAGGAAGAAAAGTCGTAGAAAAGGATGACATCTTTCACGAAGAAGATGACGAAGGCCAGTCCGGCAGCGGTAAAGCCGATCTTGCCAATCAGGTTGGCTAATTTGGTGAGCTGGATATTCAGCGGAGTAGGCTCAGTGGTCTGCTCCGTGCTCTGGCGGGCTACCTTACCGATTTCGGTAGCGTCGCCTACGGCCTCGACACGCATCATACCATGCCCGTCGACAACGGTTGTGCCGCGCAACACGCGGTTGGAAGCATACGTAGCCTCTTCGTCAAAGTCGGCTTCGAGGGTCGTTTTGGAAACCACCGGTTCGCCGGTCAGATTAGACTCATTTACCTGCAACGAAACAGCCTCGAGCAACGTACCGTCGGCCGGCATTTCCTCGCCCGTCTCCAGAATGACGACGTCGCCCACCACCACATCTTTGCGGGGTACTTCCTGTACGTGTCCGTTGCGGATCACCTTGACCAGCGTTTCTTCGTTGACGGCGTTCAGCAGGTCGAACTTCTTGTTGGCATCGTATTCAAAGAAGAAACCGATGCCCGTAGCCAGCAGAATGGCGGCAATGATACCGATGGTTTCGGCATATTCATTCTCGACAATCGAGATGACCAGTGAAAACAATGCGGCCACCAGCAGTACCTTGACCACCGGGTCCTGAAATTTCTCCAGATAAAGTTTGAAAAGGGAGGGACGTTTGGGCGGAGTCAACAGATTCACTCCATGCTCGACACGGCTGCGGCGTACCTCTTCGTCGGTCAGTCCGAAATGATTGGTATTCTCTTTCATTGTGCTCATGCAGATTGTTCATGCTTTAATTAACCGAGCACAAAAATACAACAATAATTCAGACCGTTAACATTATTAAATCTTTTTAGGAAAGAGAGACGAACCTCCAACCGAACAATCGGGCAAGGTCTTGCGTTTACTTATGCGAGAGAAAGATTGCAACTATTCAAGAACCAAACCAAAGAAAGAAGTATGGACAAATACATCTGCACCGTATGCGAATACATTTATGACCCCGAATTGGGTGACCCCGAGAATGGCATTGCGCCAGGTACCTCCTTTGAAGACCTGCCCGACGACTGGGTATGCCCCCTCTGTGGCGTAGGCAAGGAAGACTTTGAGGTGACTCATTGATCAAAAAGAAACAGGAAGAAGGCTTCGTGATTACGAAGCCTTCTTTTCTTTGATATCGCAGCTGGCTTCCACCACATTCACCACATAGTCGCCCAGTTTCTCACACTCGGCAATGATGTCCATGTAATAGACGCCCATCTGATAACTGTATTCCTTGTTGTTCACATCAATGATGTTCTGGTTCTTCAGCTGGTTACGGTAGTTGTTGATTTCGTTTTCCAGATTGTAGGACTTGTTCACGTCCACCGGATGATGTTCGGTACGCTCTACCACTGCAATCATCTGTGAAAGAGCCTCATCGGCCAGTTTCATCATGCAGTGGATATGATCGTACTGCTTTTCGTTAAAGTCCTCATTGGACTGGCGCTTGCGGTTGATTGTACGCGCCAGGTTATAGCAGCTGTCTCCGATGCTCTCTATTTCGGTCACCTCGCGGAGCATGCCACGTATCTGCAACTTACTTTCCGAGCTCAGACGGCCTTCTGACACCTGGTTCAGGTAGTTGGCAATCTCCAGTTCCATGCTGTCACTGATATTCTCGTACTTCTCCACGCGACTGAAGACACGGTTGAAGTCATCGTCCTTCTCCGTATGGAGCAGGTCGCGCACCATGCCGAACATGCGGTGCGTACGCTCGGCAAACAGGTGAATTTCCTTGCTGGCCTGCAGGATGGAAAGCTCGGCCGTAGACAGCATACCGCCCGAGATGAAACGCAGGCGGTATTCCTCGTCCTGCTCCTTGAGCGGAATAATGGCACAAACTGTACGTTCGATAAAGGGAACGAACCAGATCAGTATCAACACGTTGCAGATATTGAAAGCCGTATGGAAGGCAGAGAGCTTGAAGGAAACCGCCACGGCAGGATCGGTAGAGCCCATCACGTTCTCGACGAACCAGGAAACAGCCTCCGTGAAAGGAACAAAAAGGACAAGTACCCAGATAACGCCAAACACATTGAATGCCAAGTGAGCCAGTGCCGCCCGCCGGGCCTGCGTATTACCCGTAAGTGCCGCCAGATTGGCCGTAATCGTCGTACCGATGTTCTCACCCAGCACCAGTGCGGCACCCAGTTCAAAGCTGATCCATCCGTTGGCACACATAATCAGCGTGATAGCCATCGTAGCGGCCGATGCCTGGACTACCATCGTCAGAATGGTACCGATAAAAACAAACAACAGAATGGAGAAGAAACCCATATCCGTATAGTTCTGCACAAAGGCCAGCATATCAGGATTTTGACTCAGGTCGGGAGCATTGCTTTTCAAGTAGGAAAGCCCCATAAAAAGGAAGGAGAAACCGAAAATGAATTCACCGACGGACTTGCGGTTGCTTTTTTTGGAGAAGAGAAGAGGAATGCCAAAGGCCAGCAGAGGAAGGGCGAAGGCGGCGATATCGACCTTGAAGCCCAAGGCGGAAATAATCCAGGCCGTAACCGTAGTACCGATGTTGGCACCCATAATGACGCCGATGGATTGGGAAAGGGTCAGCAGACCTGCGTTGACGAAACTGACCACCATCACTGTGGTAGCCGACGAAGATTGTACCAGGGCTGTAATCAACACACCGGTCAGTACACCGGTCACCCGATTGGTCGTCATGGCTGTCAGGATTTTCCGGAGCCGATCGCCGGCAAACTTCTGAAGACCTTCACTCATAATCTTCATTCCATAAAGGAATAAAGCCAAAGAACCGAACAGCTTTAATAAATCATAAAAAGAATACTCCATCTTTAATAATTTAAGGGGTTTCTTTGCTTCATCTGTTATTAAGCTTATCTTTAGTGCCATCAAACTCTAAAAAGAAGACTTATGAAACACATGTTACAAATCTGTTGCAAAAATAATAATATTTATAAAGAATTCCCTATCGGAAGCTCACTTTTGGATATTTATTCCGAACTTAATCTTGATTTTCCCTATCAGGTGGTTAGTGCGAAGGTCAACAACCGCTCCGAAGGGCTTAACTTCCGGGTGTACAACAACAAGGATATCGAGTTTCTCGACGTGCGCGACCCGTCGGGTATGCGTACCTACGTCCGTTCACTCTGCTTCATTCTCTACAAGACGGTCAGTGAGCTGTTTCCCGAAGGCAAGCTTTACGTGGAACACCCTGTATCCAAGGGCTATTTCTGCAACCTGCGCATCGGGCGTCCCATTGAGCTGGAAGATGTGCAGGCCATCAAAAAACGCATGCAGGAAATCATAGCCGAAGACATTCCCTTCCACCGCACCGAATGCCACACCAGCGAAGCCGTCCGCGTATTCAGCGAACGGGGCATGGACGACAAGGTAAAGCTGTTGGAAACATCGGGGTTGCTCTATACCTATTATTATACATTGGGCGACACGGTAGACTATTACTACGGCAACCTGCTGCCCAGCACAGGATTCATCAAGCTGTTCGACATCATCAAGTACTATGACGGCCTGTTGCTGCGCATCCCCAACAAGGAGAACCCCAACGTACTGGAAGACGTGGTGAAACAGGAGAAAATGCTCGACGTCTTCAAGGAACACCTGCGCTGGAACCACATCATGGGCCTAAGCAACGTGGGCGACTTCAACCTGGCCTGCCAGAACGGACACGCCACCGACCTCATCAATGTGGCCGAAGCCCTGCAGGAAAAGAAAATCGCACAGATAGCCGACGACATCTTCCAGCGAACCCAAAACGGCACCCGCGCACAGCTGGTCCTGATATCGGGGCCTTCGTCCTCTGGAAAAACCACCTTCAGCAAACGCCTCAGCGTACAGCTGATGACTAACGGCCTGCACCCCTACCCCATTTCGCTGGACAACTATTTCGTAGACCGCGAACAGACCCCGCTCGACGAGAAAGGCAACTACGACTACGAATCGCTCTACGCCCTCGACCTCAAGCTGTTCAACGAACAGTTACAGGCCCTGCTGCGCGGCGAAGAAGTGGAATTGCCCCGTTTCAACTTCACCACTGGCAAAAAAGAGTTCAAGGGAGACAAACTCCGCATCGACGAACACACCATCCTCATCCTGGAAGGCATCCATGCCTTGAACCCCGAACTGACGCCCCATATTCCTGCCGAAAACAAGTACAAGATTTACGTGTCGGCCCTGACCACCATCTCGCTGGACGACCACAACTGGATACCTACCACGGACAACCGACTGATACGCCGCATCATCCGCGACTACAACTACCGCGGCTATTCGGCTCAGGAAACCATCTCCCGCTGGCCCAGCGTACGGGCAGGCGAAGACAAATGGATTTTCCCCTATCAGGAGAATGCGGACGTGATGTTCAACTCGGCCCTGCTTTTCGAACTGGCCGTGCTGCGCAGCCACGCCGAGCCTATACTGAACAGCGTACCGCGCAACTGCCCCGAGTATGCCGAAGCCTACCGCCTGCTGAAGTTCATCAAATACTTCACCCCCGTGCAGGACAAGGAAATACCGCCCACCTCACTGCTGCGTGAATTCCTGGGCGGAAGCAGCTTCAAGTATTAAGGTGACTCCAAGTTTTCAAATAAAGAGACGGTCTCAAAATGACTGCATATCAGCAGCTCTTCATTTTGAGACCGTCTCTTTACTATACCCTACCAGAGTCACTTCAGCCAGGTAGCCCGCTTCCACAGATACTCCATCGGGCCATGACTGTGACGGCGCATCCACCAGCGGCAGAAAGCCAGCTGTACCACGAAAATCAGGGCACCGACCAGCACACTGGCCGTGATGCCCAACTTGTCGTGCAGGCCGAAACCCCAGTTATAGAACAGCATGGAGCCGATAATGCTCTGCGTAATGTAATTGGTCAGACTCATGCGGCCATAGGGGATGAGGTAATCAAGCCGCTCCTTCAGACGGGTACGGTAATAACCGTTGAGAACGGCCGATACCAGCAACAGCATGAAGGCAAACTTGTAGAGCGAGGATACCACAAGCAGCAACGGCGTACGTACCGAGGGATTCTGCACAAAATCGGGCAGCATGTTACCCAATCCGTAGAGCGGGAAGAAGGCCACCAGCGAACCGCACAGCACCTTGTTCCAGAATTTCAGATTCTCCTTCAGGAACAAGCCCCGACGGCCTACCAGATAGCCGAAGATAAAGAGGGCTGCCGTCTGGAGCACACGTCCGTTGTCCCACGCCCAGGCCAGACTGGCCAGCTGGCCTTCCCACAGATTGACACGCAGGGTGTCGAGGAAGGTGCCATGGCTTTGTGCCTCGAACGTAGCGGCCCACAGGCTGCCTGTAGGCAAGGCAGGCGTCACAAACGCCGGGTCGAGGGCGGCACGGATCACATAGTAGAGCGGCAGCGGCTGTACCAGCAGTACGCAGGCCACGATGAACAGCCACTTGTCGCGCAGGCGGCATACCAGCGGCAGGATGAAGCCCACCAGCGAATAGAGCACCAGCACCTCGGCCGTGAAGAACGAAGCGTTCAGATTGCCGATGAGGAAGAGCAGCACCAGCCGCCAGCAGAAGCGCAGGCGGAAATCACGCCCGCGCAGACGCTGGTTGTCGTACTGTATGAAGTAGCTGAAGCCGAAGAGCAGGGCAAACACGGCATATGCCTTGCCGCCGAAGAGGAAGAAGAGGCCGTCCCACACGGCACGGTCCGTAAAGGCCAGCCAGGCACTCCGTCCCGCCTCGTCGGGAAAAGAGTAGAAATTGAAGTGTTCAATCGAATGCAGCAGGATGATGCCCATCACTGCCAGCCCACGCAGCACGTCGGCCACATCGACCCGCGCATGTCTCTGCATCTGTTGTTCCATCGGTTTGTATCGGTTTAAAGACTGTTTTCCGTTCATTCTGTCATTTCTCCGGCTGATACAGACCACGGTTGATCAGCAGCCACTTCACGTCGGGCTCCTGCCCGCGGTAGTTCTTGTACATGTCCATGGCGTCGTCGATGCCGCCGGGCGTCAGGATATAGCGGCGGAAACGGTCGGCCAGTTCGGGGTTGAAGATGTTGCCGCTCTCGGTAAAGGCACCGTAGGCATCACAATCCAGCACCTCGGCCCAGATGTAGCTGTAGTAGCCCGCCGTATAGCCGCCACCCATCGTGTGGTTGAAGTAGGTGGTGCGGTAGCGCGAAGGAATCTGCTTCAGCAGCTTGCGCTTGCCCAGTGTCTTGGCCTCGAAAGCCATCACGTCCATATCCTCGGGGATGGATTTCAAGGTATGGAAGTCCATGTCGAGATACGAGGCAGCCAGGTATTCCACCGTGGCGAAGCCCTGTCCGTACTTGCCGCTCTTGGCCAGCTTCTTCACCAGTTCGGCAGGCATCATCTCCCCCGTCTGGTAGTGACGGGCATAGTATTTCAGCACTTCGGGTTCGAAGGCCCAATGCTCGTTGATCTGCGAAGGAAGCTCCACGAAATCGCGGGGTACCCCACTGACCCCGGCATAGTGTACGTCGCGGAAGAGGCTGTGCAGCCCGTGGCCGAACTCGTGGAAGAGGGTCGAAGCCTCGTCGGCACTGAGCAGGGCAGGCTGGCCTTCAGTGGGCTTGGTGAAGTTGCAGACGATGGTCACCACAGGAATGATGCGGTTGCCGTGCTTGTCATACCCCTGCGGACGGTAGCTGCCACACCAGGCGCCACCACGCTTGCTGGCACGGGGGAAGAAGTCGAAGTAAATGATTCCCAGCGTCTTGCCGTCCTTGTCGATACACTCGAAGACCTGTGCCTCGGGATGGGGCAGCGGCATGTAGGTGAGCGGGCGGAAACGGATGCCATACAGGCGGGTAGCCACATAGAAAGCTCCCTCGCGCACGTGGTTCAGCTCCAGATAGGGACGCACCTCGTTCTCGTCGATGTCGAACTTGGCCTTCCTGGCTTTCTCGAAGTAGTAGCGCCAGTCCCAGCCTTCGGCCTTGAACTTCTTGCCGTCCTTCTTGATTTCGGCCTGGATGTCCTTCAGCTCTTCCTTGGCTTTCGCCAGCGCAGGTTCCCAAATCTGGTCGAGCAGGGCATACACCTTGTCGGGTGTCTTGGCCATGCGCGTCTCCAGCGCCAGCGAGGCATAGTCTTCGTACCCCATCAGGCGGGCCTTCTCCAGGCGGGCCTCCAACAGTTCGCGCACCACGGCCTTGTTGTCGGCGTCATTGCCATTGTTGCCGCGGTTGGTGTAGGCCTTGAAGATCTGTTCGCGCAGGGCACGGTTGTCGGCATATTGCAGGAAGGGCATCACACTGGGATTCTGCAGGGTAAACACCCACTTGCCCTCCAGTCCCTGCTGACGGGCCGTCTCGGCGGCCGAGGCTACCAGCGTAGCGGGCAGGCCGGAGAGGTCAGCTTCGTTGTCGATGACCAGCTTGTAGGCGTTCGTTTCCTGCAGCATGTTCTGCCCGAAGGTGAGCTGAAGCAGGGCGATGCGGCTGTTCAGCTCGCGCAATTTCTGCTGGTCGGCCTCATTGAGGTTGGCGCCGCTGCGCACAAAATCCTTGTAGGTTTCTTCGAGCAGTTTCGTCTGCTCCTTGTCCAATCCCATGCGTTCGCGGTTGTTGTACACCTGCTTGACGCGGGCAAAAAGTCCGGCGTTGAGCGAGATGTCGTCGCGATGGGCCGAAAGCAGGGGCGAAAGTTCCTTGCTCAGGGCCTGCAGCTCGGGCGAAGTATTGCAACTGTTCTGTCCGCCAAAGACGAGGGAGACGCGCGTGAGCAGCGCGCCGCTACGGTCGAGGGCAGCGATGGTATTGTCGAAGTCGGGTACGGAACGCTGGCGCACGATGGCGGCGATTTCCCGTTTCTGTTCCTCCATACCCTTGAGGAAGGCCTCGCGGTAGTCGGCCAGCGTAATCTGTTCGAAGGGCGGCACGCCGTAGGGGGTGGTGTACTCGGTGAGGAAAGGATTCGTCCGTGCAGCATCAGTCTGGCCGTAGGCAGCCATCGAGGCGCCCAGCAGGGCAGCCATGCACAGGTTTCTGTAGATGTTTGTCTTCATGCAGCTGTATGTTTTTAGAATGAATATTATTCAGGTTTTCTGCGCAAAGATAAGATTTCTGTCCGAAAAAGCGAGCATATCCGCCCTGCAAGTGGTACAGAGTGGAAGCAAAAGACGGACAAAGCGCTGGTACAAAGCAGACAAAAGGATGGTTTCCTCCGTACAAAGCACAGCTTTACCCGTGCAGAAAGTTATATCTTAGCTGCTCAGATGTACATCTTGGCACGTCAGATGCATATCTTAGCCCGCAAGATGTACATCTGAGCGGCCAAGATATAGAATTTCTACGGACTTATGCGGTTCTTTCCCGCAGGGAAGGGAAAAGGAAGACGGGAGGAAGGGGAAAGAAAGCTGGGAGGGATGAATACAGAAAAGATGAGGAGGCTCAAAACAGAAAAGTGTAATCAAAACGCAATGTCATCCTGAACGCAGTGAAGGATCTCAATACACAAACAGATGTTTTCGAGATTCTTCACTTCGTTCAGAATGACAAAATGTTAGCACTTCTCTATTTTGAGCCTCCTCAAAACATCAGGTGTTTCCACGACTTGTGCCAACACCCGTCAGACGGCAATCAGCGCAAGGCTTCCACCTCGTCGGGTGTCAAGGGGATCTTCTTGCCGAGGCGGCGGGCACCGTCGGCGGTGATGAGGTAGTCCTCCTCGTTGCGGATGCCGCCGAAGTGGCGGTATTCCTCCACCTTGTCGTAGTTGATGAAGTCGGTAAACTTCTGCTGCCCGCGCCACAGGTCGATGAGTTCGGGGATGAAGTAGATGCCCGGCTCCACGGTATGCACGAAGCCCGGCTCCAGCGGAATGGCCAGACGCTGGCTCTTGCGGCCGAACTGTGTGCTCTTGGGCTGGCCGTTGTAGCCCACCCACTGCTCGCCGAGGTTCTCCATGTCGTGCACGTCGAGGCCCATCATGTGGCCCAGGCCGTGCGGATAGAACAGGGCATGGGCGCCTTCGCGGACGGCATCTTCGGCGTTGCCCTTCATCAGGCCCAGCTCCTTCAGTCCTTCCACCATGACACGGGCCGAAAGGTCGTAGACATCCATGTAGGGGATGCCGGGCCGCAGGGCCTTGACGCTCTCCAGATGCATGGCGTTCTGAATCTCGTAGACGGCGCGCTGGCGGGGCGTGAAGGTCTTGTCGGCAGGGATAGTGGACGACATGTCGCCACAGTAGCCCGAAGGCAGTTCGGCACCGGCGTCGATGAGGAAGAGGTCGCCCGGCTTGATTTTGTTGCCGTGGTAGTGGTTGTGCAGCGTCTGCCCGTTGATGGTGGCGATGGTAGCGAAGGAGAGTTCGCAATTGTTACGCTCGGCCACGTGGTTCATCTCGGCCACCACCTCGTATTCGTACATGCCGGGACGGATGCACTTCATGGCGGCGATGTGCATGTCGGCCGTCACGTTGCAGGCCTTCTCGATTTCTTCTATTTCCTCAGCCGTCTTGTAGTTGCGTTGCGCCACCACGGCACGGATGAAGGGAACGGAGCCTTCCTGACGGGCAGGCGGTATACCCAGCCAGTCCATCAGCTTCAGTTTGTGCTCGGCACGGTAGGGCGGCAGGTAATGGATGCTCTGACCGCTCTGCACGGCCTTGTGCAGGTAGCTGACGATATCGGCCGCAGGGCGCGTGTCGGCAATGCCCACGGCCGAAGCCTTTTCACGAAGCGTGGGTTGTGTACCCATCCAGACGATGTAGTCGATACTCAGTTCGTCGCCGAAAATGATTTCCTTGTCCTCGTCGATGTCGATGATGGCCGAGAGGCCGGCAAACGAAAGTCCGAAATAATAAAGGAAAGTAGAGTCCTGACGATAGCGGAAGGTGTTGTCCTCGTAGTTCAGTCCCTGTTCGTCGTTACCCAGGAACAACAGGACACCCGAGCCCACGGTTTTCTTCAGCTGGGCTCTGCGCTGTACATAAGTTTCTTTCGCAAACATGGCGTTTCTTGCTTTAAAGGTTGATTGGGTACAAAGATAGCGAAAGGTGAGAGTATAAAAAAACAAGTTTCAATATTTTGTTCTCCGCTCACCTTTCACTATTTTTGCACTGACATTCAAGAAAAGATATGGCACAAAGCTCCCGACAGATACAGACCCAGGCACAGCAACAGATACAGACGCTCTCGCCCCAACAGATTCTGGTAGTGAAACTGCTGGAACTTCCCGCCGTGGAGCTGGAAGACCGCGTGAGAGCCGAACTGCTGGAGAACCCCGCCCTCGAAGAAGGACGCGAGGAAAGCCACGGAGAGGAAGAAGACGTACGCACGTCCGAAGAATCGACCATCAGCGAAGAGGATGGCGGAAACACCGACTATGACTCGCTGAGCGACTACCTCAACGAGGACGACATCCCCGACTACAAGCTGCAGGAGAACAACCGCAGCCGCGACGAGCAGGCGGAAGAAATCCCCTTCTCCGACTCGACCTCGTTCTACGAGACACTAAGGGAGCAGATGGGCGAACGCAACCTCACTCCCCACCAGCGCGAACTGACCGAATACCTCATCGGCTCGCTCGACGACGACGGCCTGCTGCGCAAGCCGCTGGACAGCATCAGCGACGAACTGGCCATCTACTCGGGCATCGAGGCCACACCCCAGGAACTGGAAGAGGCCCTCAAGGTGATACAGGACTTCGAACCTGCCGGACTGGGGGCACGCGACCTGCGCGAATGTCTCCTCATCCAGCTGCGCCACAAGAAGGAACAGCTGCCCGCCAAGGCCGACGACAGCCTGCTGCGGCTGGAGACCGCCATCATCAGCGACTGCTACGAGGAGTTCACCCGCAAGCATTGGGACAAGATACAACAGAAGCTCGGCATCGGCGAAGACGAGCTCAACCATGCCATCAAGGAACTGTGCAAGCTCAACCCGCGCCCCGGCGCCTCACTGGGCGAAGCCGTGGGACGCAGCATGCAGCAGATTGTACCCGACTTCATCGTCGAGACCGAGGACGACGGCACCATCAACCTCTCGCTGAACAATCCCAACGTGCCCGAGCTGCGCATCAGCCGCGACTTCTCGGAGATGGTGGAGGAACACACGAAGAACAAGGCCAACCAGTCGAAGGAATCGAAAGAGGCCATGCTCTTCCTGAAGCAGAAGATGGATGCCGCACAGGGCTTCATCGACGCCGTGAAGCAACGGCAGAATACGCTGCTGACCACCATGCAGGCCATCATCGACCTGCAGCGCCCCTTCTTCGAGGAAGGCGACGAATCGCTGCTCCGCCCCATGATTCTGAAGGACGTGGCCGAACGGGCCAAGCTGGACATCTCCACCATCTCGCGTGTGAGCAACAGCAAGTATGTGCAGACCAACTACGGCATCTACCCGCTGAAGTTCTTCTTCAGCGACGGCTATACGAAGGAAGACGGCGAAGAGATGTCGGTGCGCGAAATCAAGAAGGCCCTGAAGGAATGCGTCGACAACGAGGACAAGAAGAACCCCTACACCGACGACGAGCTGACCGAAATGCTGGCCGCCAAAGGCTATCCGATAGCCCGCCGCACCGTGGCCAAGTACCGCCAGCAACTGAACATCCCGGTGGCCCGCCTGCGAAAATAGACGACTCTCGTATATACATTAATATATAAGCAAGAAAGATGGAAGTACACCTCATAGAAGACAAGACACTGATCCGGATAGCCCGCATGGTATCGGCCCTGTTCACGCCGTTCTCCATTCCCTTCCTGGCTTTTCTGGTGCTGTTCCTGTTCTCATACCTGAGCATCATGCCCATCCAGTACAAGCTCATCGTACTGGGCATCGTCTACTGCTTCACCATCATGATTCCCGTCCTGACCATCTTCATCTTCAAGAAGATCAACGGGTTCAGCGCGCAGGAGCTGGGCGAGCGCAAGAAGCGCTACATGCCCTTCTTCTTCACCATCATCTCCTACGTCTTCTGCCTGCTGATGATGAACCGCCTCAACATACCCTGGTACATGAGCGGCATCATTCTGTCTGCCCTTATCGTGATGATGATCTGTATCGTAGTCAACCTGAAGTGGAAACTGAGCGAACACATGGCCGGTGCAGGCGCCGTCATCGGTGGTCTGGTGGCCTTCAGTGCCCTGTTCGGCTACAACCCCGTGTGGTGGCTCTGCCTCTTCATCCTGGTGGCCGGCATGCTGGGAACTGCCCGCATCATTCTGGGCCATCACACGCTGGGCGAGGTCATGGGAGGATTCGCTGTAGGCCTCGTCTGCTCGCTGATGGTGCTCCACCCCATTGCCAACAGCTTCTATTTCTTTTTCAGGCAGCTGCTGTTCAACTATTAACCGACAACAATCAATGATATAACTATATTTTTAACCTCTAAAACTAAAAATCATGAACTTTCCAAGCAACGTAAAGTACACCAAAGAACATGAATGGATCCGCCAGGAAGGCGACGTAGCCTATGTAGGCATCACCGACTATGCTCAGGAACAGCTGGGCGACATCGTATTTGTAGATATCCAGACCGAAGGCGAGACACTGGAAGCCGGCGAGACATTCGGCACCATCGAAGTGGTGAAGACCATCTCCGACCTCTTCATCCCCGTATCAGGTGAAGTGCTGGAACAGAACGAAGCCCTAGCCGACCAGCCCGAGCTCGTCAACCAGGACCCCTATGGCGAAGGCTGGCTCATCAAGATCAAGCCTGCCGCCGATGCCGACTTCGACAGCCTGCTCGACGCCGAAGCCTACAAGGCGCTGGTCAATGAATGATACATAGCGGTTAGTGGTGAACGGTTAGCGGTTAGTATTCCATGCGGATGGACGCCAACGGTTCACCACCCACCACTAACCGCTCACCACTAACCACTAATCACTTATTATTATGACTCCAATCGTAAGCATCATCATGGGCAGTACGTCCGACCTCCCCGTCATGGAGAAGGCCGCCCAGCTGCTCAATGACTTCCACATTCCGTTCGAAATGAACGCACTCTCGGCCCACCGCACTCCGGAAGCCGTAGAAGAGTTTGCCAAGAACGCCCGCAAACGTGGCATCAAGGTCATCATCGCTGCCGCAGGTATGGCCGCAGCCCTGCCGGGTGTCATTGCCGCCAACACTACCCTGCCCGTCATCGGCGTACCCGTCAAAGGTGCCGTGCTCGATGGTGTGGATGCCCTCTACTCCATCATCCAGATGCCTCCCGGCATCCCCGTAGCGACGGTGGCCATCGACGGTGCCATGAACGCCGCCATCCTGGCCGTACAGATTCTGTCGCTGAACGACACAGCTCTCGCGCAAGCTTTCGCCGCCTACAAGGAAGGCCTGAAGAAGAAAATCACCAAGGCCAACGAGGACCTGAAAGACGTGAGATACGAGTACAAGACGAACTGAGAGAATAGAGTTTGCTTTCCTTAGGCACAGATTACACGGATTTCACGGATTACTATCTATACACACTCCATGTTTTTCCGCGTAATCCGTGCCAAAAATAACAAGAGATCAGCCTCTCTTTATTTCAGTCTCCCTATGGGTGTGTCCCATAGCCCTATGTGGCAGTGTTCCATAGCCCTATATGGCGGTCCCCCATAGCCTCGTATGGCGATGTCCCATAGCTCCCTATGGCAGTCTCCCATAAACTTCCTTATGCGGAGGCACCATCGGGAGCCTTTTTCATTCTTCACTTTTAATTCATCATTGCTTATGGATTTATTCAACTATTCCCGCAGGGAAACATCCGTTGTCAACATCGGAGGTACTCCGCTGGGAGGCGACAACCCCATCCGCATACAGAGCATGACCAACACCGCCACACAGGATACCGACGCCTGCGTGGCCCAGGCCAAACGCATAGCCGATGCGGGCGGAGAATACGTGCGGCTCACGACACAGGGCGTGAAGGAAGCCGAAAACCTGCGTAACATCAACGCCGCCCTGCGGCACGACGGATACATGACGCCGCTGGTGGCCGACGTACACTTCAATCCGCGCGTGGCCGACGTGGCCGCCCTCTATGCCGAGAAGGTACGCATCAACCCCGGCAACTACGTGGATGCCGCCCGTACCTTCAAGCACCTGGAATATACCGACGAAGAGTATGCACAGGAACTGCAGAAGATACGCGACCGCTTCGTCCCCTTCCTCCGCATCTGCAAGGAGAACCACACGGCCATCCGCATCGGTGTAAACCACGGTTCCCTTTCCGACCGCATCATGTCTCGCTACGGCGATACGCCCGAGGGCATGGTAGAATCGTGCATGGAGTTCCTGCGCATCTGCGTGGACGAACATTTCACCGACGTGGTCATCTCCATCAAGGCCTCGAACACGGTCGTCATGGTGCGGACGGTCCGCCTGCTGGCCGCCGTCATGGAAAAGGAAGGCATGCACTTCCCCCTGCACCTGGGTGTGACCGAGGCGGGCGACGGCGAGGACGGCCGCATCAAGTCGGCCCTGGGCATCGGTGCCCTGCTGGCCGACGGACTGGGCGACACCATCCGCGTATCGCTGAGCGAAGCTCCTGAGGCTGAGATTCCCGTGGCCCGCAAGCTGGTGGACTACGTGACACGCCGCAAGGGCCACCCCTACATCCCCGGCCCGAACGTCCCTGCGTTCAACTACCTGGCTCCTTCGCGCCGACAGACCACGGCCGTGCGCAACATCGGCAGCGACAACGTGCCCGTCGTCATTGCCGCCCGTCTGGACGGCGACCTGACGACCGACCCGCAGTTCGCTCCCGACTATATCTACACCGGCCACCAGCTGCCCGCCGACGCACAGAAAGGCGTGCAATACATTGTCGATGCCGACGTGTGGGAAGGAAAGCCCGACACCTGGCCCGCCTTCAAAGGCGACCAGCTGCCCTTCGTAAGCAGTTGCAACGCTGCGCTGAAGTTCCTCTTCATCACCTACATGGGGCTGAACGACGAAGCGTTGGCCTGCCTGAAGTATCACCCCGAAATTGTGCTCGTGGCGCAAAGCAACCATCCCAACCGGCTGGGTGAACAGCGTGCGCTCGTCCACCAGCTGATGCAGGAAGGCCTGTCCAATCCGGTTGTCTTCTTCCAGCACTATGCCGAAGAAGAGAAGGAAGACCTGCAAATCAAGGCGGCGGCCGACATGGGCGCCCTCGTCTTCGACGGCCTGACGGACGGTATTTTCCTCTACAACCAGGGCAGTATCCCCGCCACCACGCTGGACGCCACCGCCTTCGGCATCCTACAGGCCGGCCGCCTGCGCACCAGCAAGACGGAGTACATCTCCTGCCCCGGCTGCGGACGCACGCTCTACGACCTGCAGAGCACCATCGCCCGCATCAAGGCAGCCACGTCGCACCTGAAAGGACTGAAGATAGGCATCATGGGCTGCATCGTCAACGGTCCGGGCGAGATGGCCGATGCCGACTACGGCTACGTGGGTGCCGGGCGCGGCAAAATCAGTCTCTACAAGAAGAAGGAGTGCATCGAGAAGAACATTCCCGAAGAAGAGGCGGTGGAGAAGCTCATCGAACTCATCAAGGCCAACAGAGACTGGCAGTAAATGCAGGACAAAGGAAGTATGCCATAACGAATCGAGGGTGTGTCAAAACTTAGTTATAGTACCTGACTCCCCTCCTTTTGGAAGGAGGAGAGTTTTAGATGCCTTTATTTTGACACACCTTCATTATATCCAATTACCTTAAAAACAGATACCTATGTTCACTACTACCATGACCAACAACGAGATAAGGCAGGAAGCGAAGAAAGACTTCCTCGAACTGTCCGGCAAAATAAGAATGGCACTCGAACGCTTCAACAAGAGTAACTGCAACAGAGCCATCAACAGCGGACTGACCATCAACGACGTCCCCCGCAGCCTGATAGCGCACATCGTAGAGCAGCGCAAGTGGGTTACCCGCCGCCACAACACATGGTACACCTATTTCCGCTTCGACAATCTGCCCGGCGGGGAAGGGCTCATGAACAGCCAGTACTTCATTTACACCCCCGTTTACCGTGAGACAGGCATCGAATACATCTTCCTGAACAACCTCAACCACTTGTTCGTGGAACGATTCACCCTCCACTTCACCGACCGCTACAAGGAACGCCACCTCACTCCCCGCGGCATCGACACGAAAGGCCTGCCCGTGCCCCTCCACTTTAATCTGCACAACTCCGACAGCTTCCCCGGGAAATACTACAAGAACTCCGACGTAGGCGTAGAAGAAGGCGGGAACCACCGGTTCTGGATAGCGACCGAGGGCATCGTCGTCACCGACTACATAGACGACATGCTGACCTACCTCACCTTTATGGACCGCGACGACCTCTCGCCGCTGAAAGCCCAGGTGTATGAAGAAGAGAAGGTGTGGCACTACATGAAGATAGCCACCGACAACTCATACGACGAAGACTCCCGAACGCACGCTATCACCTCCCTGGCAGCCATGCCCGACTTCGGCGACATCATGCAACGCTTTGCCCAGCGCAACCTTGAGGACAAGGGCGACGGCAGCAAGCAGGCCACCATCGAAAACATGCGCCAAGTGTGGGAAAATCTGAAGAAGCGGATGCCCGAATGCCGCAAGACGGGCGAACGCAACAATAGCGAAATCATGCGCCTCAACCGCACCACCGACAGCCTCTTCCTCAACAGCCTCCGCGAGACGCTCGACATCAAAAGCTACCACCTGCCACCCGGTGCCAAGCGCGAGGAGAAGAAATAAAGAGAATTGGGAATGGGAGGATGACGTGTGAAGCGCGAAGGCCCATGATATTTTAACGCGAAAGAGGAAGGGAGGTCAAAATCCCTTCACTCTCCTTCCTTCACCTTCGGGCTGAGCAGGCTGTGATACTTGTCCGCATCGCCCAGCACCTTCAAGGCTTCTTTCAGGTCGGGGTCATCCTTCAGCTGCTGGATGATGCTGCCTTTCTGATAATAGTAACGCCTCAGGATTTCGATGGATATCATGTTCTTAATGTCTTTCGAGAAATAATCCAAGTCGTGGTCCAGGTTGTGCTGGAGCTTCTTCTCCAAGGCCTCGAACTCACCGGAGGCATCTTTCAGGTAGCCTTCGAACTCGGCCATCTCCTTCAGGCTCTTCAGCATCTTCTCCGTCTGCTGGTCGTACTTGAAGTCGGCCTTCCGCACCATCTCCTTGAAGTCGGCATAGTCGGCGTCGGTCAGTTCGAAGTGCTGCGCGTCGGCAATGGTTTCGTGCTTCAGGCAATACTGCGTGGTGTAGTCGAAAATCAGGTTGTCGTTCACCAGGTAGAACAGGATGTTGGGCAGCTTCTCCTGCTTCACCTGTATGTCCGGCGTCACACCGCCACCGTCGCGCACCTCTCGTCCGGCCGCCGTATGGAAGACCGTCGTCAGACTGTCGGGGATGCGGCCCACACTGCCGTCGGCATTGCGGTGCTGGTAGTCGATGGCCTGCACGCAACGTCCGCTGGGAATGTAGTATTTGGAAGTCGTGATTTTCATCTGGCCGCCATAAGGCAGGTTACGGGTCGTCTGTACCAGCCCCTTGCCAAAGGTGCGTGTACCGACAATCACAGCGCGGTCCAGGTCCTGCAACGATCCGGCCAGGATTTCCGAAGCCGATGCCGTGGCACTGTTGACCAGCACCGCCAAGGGGATATCCAGGTCGATGGGTTCGCGCAAGGTCTTGTAGGACATATTGATTTGTTCGATTTTGCCTCGGGTGGTGACCAGTGTCTTTCCGCGAGGCAGGAAGTAGTTGGCAATGTCCACCGCCTCGTCCAGCAGACCGCCTCCGTTGTTGCGCAGGTCGATGACAAGCGAGGTGATGCCCTGCTTCTTCAGGTCGAGGAACGCCTGCTTGAACTCGCGTGCCGGCTTGCCGGAGAAGGTGCTGAGGTTGATGTAGCCCACATTATTCTCCAGCTTCGCATAATAAGGTATAATAGGCAACTCGATGGCCCGTCGCACCAGTTCGAACTCCAGCGGTTTCTCCACACCCGGACGCTGCACGGTGAGCTTGAAGCTGGTACCTGCCTGTCCGCGGAGCATCTCGCTGATTTCCTGGTTGTTTTTCCCTTCCAGGTCCTTTCCGTCGATGGCCATCAGGATATCGCCCGCCTTCAGCCCGGCCTTGTCTGCCGGCATCCCTTCGTAGGGCTCGCCGATCATGGAACGCTTCAGCTTCGTGTTCCAGGTGATGATGGAGCCGATACCGCCATACGTATTCTTCAGCATCTGTTCCAGTTCGCTCTGGTCGTCTTCGGGGTAATAGGCCGTATAGGGGTCGAGCGAATAGAGCATGGCGTCGATACCCTCGCGGATGGTCTTGTCGGCATCAATGGTGTCTACATAAAGCAAGTCCAGCTCCTTCACGATCGAGCTGAAGATATCGATGTTCTTGGCCAGCTGAAAACTGCGGTTATCACTGTTCTTGAAGCCCACGAATGCCATACCGGCCACAACCAGCAGCAACAAGGCAACCCAACGTACTTTACAAAATCTTTTCATATTCATATCCGTCATACAATGTTCTTGTTCATAAGTTCTCTATCTCTGTTCTGATTCTTTTCCAGCCGTCAGCCGTAAGTTCGGCACCCACAACCTGAATGACTTCCGCTGCAAGAGCCGAAGCGATGCGGGCACATTTCTCAAGCGAACGGCCGGTCACCAGGCCATACAGGAAACCGGCGGCAAAATAATCGCCCGCCCCCGTCGTATCGGCCACCTCGGACACCAGTACGGGAGCCACCTCCAGTACCTGCGTCCCCTTACGCACCAACGAACCGCGCGCACCCAGCTTCACCACCGCGATGCTGCATGCGTGCGCCAAGGCTTCCAAGGCCTCTTCGGGCGTTCCGCCGGCAAAAGCCTTCGCTTCCTCCTCGTTGGCAAAAACGATGTCCACATACTTGTTCAGCAGCAAGGAGAAGAATTCCCGCTCTGCATTCACTATATTATAGCTGGCCATGTCCAGACAAACCTGCAGCCCCGCTTCCTTGGCCAGCTCTACGGCCCGGAGAATCATGCCGTGGTCCTGCACCAGATAGCCTTCGACAAACAGATAGGTATATCCCTTGAACATGTCCAGCGACAAATCCTCGGCCCTCAGTGTAGCCGCAGCTCCCAGATAGGTGCCGAACGTGCGCTCTCCATCGCTTCGGGATATAAAGGTAGACGCAATCCCGGTAGGCAGGGCAGAAGAGACCAGCAAATGGTCTTCGATGCCCTTGGCCTCCAGCGTTCCTTTCAGAAAATCTCCATAAGAATCGGCCCCCACCTTTCCGATAAATCCAGTGGAAGCCCCCAAACTTGCCAAAGCGCCGATGGCATTGCCGGCCGAGCCGCCTGCCGCCTTATATGTCTTCAGATTCTTAAAATATGCCGTGATAAGGTGGAACCGTTCTTCGTCGACCAGCGTCATGCTACCGCGTGGAAGTCCCATCTGTTTGAGGACCTCATCACTCTCAAAAGTAGCCAAAACATCGACCAAAGCGTTGCCTAATCCAATAATTTTCTCCATTCTGATAAATTTTTCTGCAAAGATATTGCATATTTCAAAATATCCTATTAATTTTGCAGCGCATTTGAGAAAAAACAACACTCTTCGTTAGCTCAGTCGGTTAGAGCATCTGACTGTTAATCAGAGGGTCCTTGGTTCAAGTCCAAGACGAAGAGCACTTTTAAAGTCAAATGCAAATTTTCTTCGTTAGCTCAGTCGGTTAGAGCATCTGACTGTTAATCAGAGGGTCCTTGGTTCAAGTCCAAGACGAAGAGCAGAAAGTCCGCGAATGCGGACTTTTTTGTTTTCCGGCCTCTTCCTTTCACTCCCCCTTGATTGTTCCGGTCCCTGACAAGGTATGTTTCCGTGCATAAGATACCATCTTGTGCATGCTAACTATGAATGTTATTTCGCTAACTATGGATGTTGTCGGGCCAATGTAGGTAGTTGTTTAAGCTGGGCAAAGCAACCGTTTACTCAGCTTAAACCAACGCTTTGCCCGGCTTAAAGCATAGCTTTTCCCAGCTTGAACGGATGGTTTGGGCTGGGAAAAACGGGGTCGCATCAGAACTCACCACAGATTACCCGGATTCACACAGATTGTTTCTGAAGCTCTGATTGTCAGATTCGGATAATCTGTGGCAAAAGTCTTTCGATATGCCCCTTCTGCCTTCACGGCTTCACGGAACTCTAAACAGCTGTCAATGAGACGGATTTTGTGAAGGATGAGGTGAAAGAGTGAAAGAAATGCTGCAATTCAACTCCCCTCCTTCGGGAAGGAGGGGTGCCCCAAGGGCGGGGTGGTAGGTAAACACAGCATCCTTGCTTTCAACGCAATCTGCTTACATTCAGCGCCTTCCGGTGAAACTTCACCGGGCCGAACCGCTCATTTTCGGTGAAAGAGATAAAAGATTCTAAAGGCCCCCCGTGAAGCCTCCGGAGGTCTTGACAAAGGCCTCGAAATGTTGTATCTTTACGGAAAAATAAACGCATCCGCTTATGAATCTGATTTATCAGTTACGCAACCTGTTTACCCCTCGTTGGGAGGCAGACCTGCCTGCTCCCGCCAATTCCTGCAAGGAGCTGCTTTCGAACCTCGACCAGCTCTGCGCCCGCCTGCCGGAGGGTGAAGCCTTCCTCATTACCGGCGACGGCGAGTTCACCGTCCGCCTCACCTGGAAACCGCAGACAGAAAAGCCTGCCAGACGGACTTTCAGCCTGAACGGACACAACGAGGCGGTGGAATGGATAGAGGACGGCGACACGACAGAAGAAAATAAAACAGAAGAACAAAAGGACAAAAAGGAATCGAAGCAGCGGCAGATGATGCAACGGCTCTCGCGCTACCTGAAGCTGCACTACGCCTTCCGCTACAACCTGCTGACGGAGCGCACGGAGTGTGCCCGCCTGGATACTGAAGAATTAGAAGATTCCCACCACCTTATATATACACCCGTGGACAACCGCACGCTGAACGGCATCGCCCTCGGTGCCATGGAGGAGGGCGTGGACTGCTGGGACCGTGACGTCAAGCGCTACGTGGAGTCCGACCATGTGCAGGCCTACCATCCCTTTGACCTGTACTTCCACAACCTGCCTGAGTGGGACGGCAAGGACCGAGTGGAAGAACTGGCCCACCGTGTCTCCGACAAGGACGTATGGATACGCTCCTTCCACCGCTGGCTGCTGGCCGTCACGGCCCAGTGGACGGGCACAGGCGACCGCGGCCGACGGGCAAACAGCGTGGCCCCGCTCCTCGTCAGCACCACACAGGGCCTGGGCAAGTCCACCTTCTGCCGGATGCTGCTGCCCAAGGAATTGCGCAACTATTTTACGGAAAGCTTCGACCTGACCAACGCCTCGTCGGCGGAGAACAAGCTGGCTTCCTACGGCTTAATCAACTTGGACGAGTTCGACCGCCTGCCCGCCAGCCGTATGCCCCAGTTGAAGAACCTGATGCAGATGGAGGACCTGCGGGTGCGCCGTGCCTACCGCCGTTCGGCGGAAGCTCTGCCAAGAATCGCCTCCTTCATCGGCACCAGCAACCGCCTCGACCTGCTGACCGACCTCTCGGGCAGCCGCCGCTTCATCTGTGTGGAAGTGGAGCGTCCCATCGATTGCACCACCCCCGTTGACCATGCCCAGCTTTACGCCCAGCTCCTGCACGAGCTGAATAGCGGCGAGCGTTGCTGGTTCAGCAAGGCCGAGGAAGCGGAAATCCAGGTCGCTAACCGTCCGTTCTACCGCGTGACACCCGCCGAGGAACTCATCGGCAGCTGCTTCGAGCTGGCGGAAGCGGGCGAACAGGGCGCGCATCTGATGTCGGCGGCGGATATCTACGCTGCCTTGAAGAAGAAGAACCCGGCGGCCCTGAAGGACTGTTCGTGCACCACGTTCAGTCGCCTGCTGGCGCAGATGGGAAGGCGGGTACATACGCGGTACGGCAACGGGTATTGGGTGAAGAAGAAGGGATAAGCCCGATGTTTTCATCTATAGATATTGGTTAAGCCAATCTTTTTTCTTAACTTGCGGGAGTCTTGTTTTTCACAGTTCACAATAACAGAGCCGTATGAACGAAGTATTTGTTTCCGTCATTATGCCTGTCCATAACGAAGAAGCCTATGTACAGGAAGCCGTCTCCAGTATACTGGAGCAGACCCTTACCGCACTGGAGTTAATTGTAGTCAACGACGCTTCGACTGACCGGAGTGATGCACTGATCCGCTCTTTCACCGATTCCCGGCTTGTCTATGTCAATAACCCGGTCCAGACCGGAAACTATTCTTGCCGGAACCAAGGGGCGAAACTGGCGAGGGGGAAATATCTGGCGGTGATGGATGCCGACGATGTCGCCTTTCCGGAGCGGCTGGAAAGGCAGTACCGCTATCTGGAAGAACATCCGGAAGTGGTGGCTGTAGGTTCAGGATGCATTTTCATCCCTCAACATTCGCCTCGGAAGTCCTTGCAAACTCACGAAGAAATACTGTTGGGTCTATTGACCGGCAATACATTTGTCCATTCCTCTCTGATGTACAGGGCTGAGGCTTTCCGTTCGCTGGGTGGTTATGATGAAACATATTATTATTCGGCGGACTACGATCTGGCGTGCAGGCTGGCCTTGTACGGACCGGTGGTGAACCTGTCCGCCCCGTTGATCTATTATCGCTGGCATCCGGAGCAAATATCACAGAAACATGTGGCGGAACAGGCCGGTTTTGCCGAAAAAATCCGCAAAAAGTATTGCCTGAATTTCATCAATCATTTCAAGGGACCGGAACAGGAGGAAGCCGGTTATCCGGATGTGGCCGTCGCCCGGATGGGACGGATTATCGCTCTTTATACATACGCGCGACATTCTGCTGGTGAGGCCTGCCTGCAACTTGCAGAAAACGAGTTGGACAGACTTCTTTCCTCCTTGTCGACGAACGCACCCTGCCAGTTGGATAACGGGATATTGGGAATAGCTTGTGGTATTGTCTATCTGCTGCGTAACGGTTTTGTCGAAGGCGACGAAAACGAAGTGTTGGAAAGCATCGACACGTTGTTTTTCCGCTGTTTGGATGCTTGGACCGATACGGATGAAATAGACTGTTATGGTTGGCTTCATTATTTTCGGCTCCGTTTGTCCTGCCGGTTGTCAGATCGGCAGGACGGAACAGAACGGATGTGGCGGGAGCGTCTTGCCCGTTTGTTGAACCGTCTGGCGGAGGGCTGGTGGCAAAGGCATGGCATGAAACGTGAAGAGCGGACAGAAGTGGAATGGTTTCATCGGCAAAACATTTGTCCGGAAGTTATAGAGGGTGTTATGGGTTTGACCGAATGGACACCTGACGAGGAGTAGCGAACGAAATGAAAATTGAAACCTTGATGTTATGACAGCACATGAATTGAACCTCTTGCAGGGGGAATTGCTACGCGCAAGAACCTATTTGGAATTCGGCTCCGGAAACAGTACCCGGATGGCGGCTTCCCTGCCCCATTTGCAGAAGATGACGGTGGTAGAGTCGGATGACGCTTTCTTCCAGATACAGGTCCGGACGGACGAGGCCGTGCGGAAAGCCATGGAGTCCGGACGCTTGGACTACCGTTATATCAACGTAGGAAAGACCGGTGCCTGGGGGTATCCGCTCACTGCGGAACGGATGAACACCTGGCCGGACTATTCTTCGGCAGTCTTCCGCCGAAGGCCGGACTACGACCTGATTTTAGTGGACGGTCGTTTCCGCGTGGCCTGCATCCTGCAAGCCTGCCTGAAGTGTGGAGACCGTTCCCGCATTTTGGTCCACGACTTCTTCAACCGGCCCGCCTATTTTGTCGTGCTTCCCTTCCTGAACCTTGTCTGCCGGGTGGATACCTTCGGGTTGTTCAAGCCCGATGTCCGCCGGGTGAAGCGGTACCGGTCGTTGATAAGGGCCTATATCGGCCTCTTCCAATACCAACCCGACATGTGATAAATATAAAGAATGTTAACGCCAAGAAGCCTTCGAAAAAATCGTATTGCATATTCGAAAGAAATGGCTAAATTGCAACCGAAGTATTAAACTCATATTGTTATGGCTTCTATTCCCTTTAAACCAAGTGTCATTCCGATGCGTAACGATCGGGAAAGTACTTTGCGGGTTATCAGTCCCATGTTTGGGAAGTCCTGTGGGGAGTTAGAAGCACTGGCGGTGAATGAAGGTTCCGATGACGGCGGTCCGAAACGGGAGAATATGATACGTTCCTGTCAGAGAAAAACCATACAATACCCCCATCTATTTTCTTATATAAATTACCTGTCTTTACGGTATCCCCAAAACGGTCGGGATGCTTGGCTCCTAAAAATGTGACAGGTATATAGAATTTCACTTGTCAAAATTGTCTAAATAGAGGTCGAATTCCTCGAAAAGAGTCTTCTATCGTATATAACACCATCTGGGATGGTTTATATAAAAATAACCTTATTATTAACACTAAAAACGTTTCAATCATGAAAGAAATCAACAAGAAAATTAAGCTTACGCAACTTAACAAAGTTGTTCTCAGTGAGAAGGAACTCAACCGCTTGTTGGGCGGTGAAGACGAGAATTGTTGTGTTTGTCACGACAGAGGAAGTGCCACAATCTATGAAAACAGCAAGGCTAACGTACAGGGCGGGACTAGCGGTTTATTTCCAGGTGATGGAGGTGGTGGATGGGGTGTTGGTGCTTTCTATATCCCTCCTGAGGAAAAATAATAGGAAACGTGAACAATTTATATAGAATTAGGAGGATACTGAGATAAATAGTACCACTATATAATCTTAATCCTATATACAAGTGAATGAATTTGCTTCACAAATTTTCAATTTGTGAGCAGATTCTTTTTAAACAGAATAATAAATCTTTTTATTATGAGATATAGTTGTTTACTATTTTTATTTTTGATTATTGTAAGTTGTTCTTCCAATAAACAAAAAAATAACCTGTCCGATTCAATTCTTCCTATCATCAACCTCTCTGACAATATACAGGAAGTAAAGTCTTTTCCGCTCAGTGATGTGGCAGACAAGGTTGAAATCGTGCCATTGGAAGTTACAGACAAATCTTTGGTAGGGAAAATCAGTAGTGTGTATGTAAGCGAGCATTATATCTGGCTCACCCAAACCAAGGATCAAAGAATCTTTCGTTTTTCCCGTGAAGGAAAATACCTCAATACGATAGGTAAAATTGGGCAAGGACCGGGTGAGTACACTTATCTAAATGATGCCTCTCCTTTTATCATTGACGAAAAAAATAGAGAGGTATATGCCATAACTTCTTTTCATGGGGTATTTGTCTATGATTTTGACGGAACCTACAAACGGAGACAAGCTACGTATCAAACGATATTCGAGCATGAAACCTGTTCCGCCATGCCATGCTATTATCGTTTCAACGATTGTTTGTATGTGAGTGGTCACTTGCCGACCTTTACGGCGAACAAGGATTCTTTATTTGCGTTTGCTGTGCTGGACAGTAGCTTTCAATTCCGGCGGATGTTCAAGAATCCTTCCTACATCGGCCGGGAAGAAGAGATTATCAAACATCAGCCGGACATGAAGAGGTTTTTCAATTATTGGCAGGAATATGCACCTAGTATTGATTTCTATGCCAACGAGCTGACTCTCAAGTTTTCAGACACCGATACTATCTATCGTTACGATTCTTCCCAAGAATGTCTGATTCCTCAGTATGCAATTAAAAGCAATGAAAAGAAAGGAGACTACGGAGCTACTCACCAATGGTTCAAAGAACGGAGTGCTTTTGACTATTGGACACTTTCCCGCTATACCCCTTCGAAAGATTTCATTTATCTGTTCGGGAATAAAGGAGGAGAAGCCTATCTCTACCGGTATGAAAAATCAAACGGACAAGTGAGTCTATTGAAGCGTAAAGGTGAAATCCGGGAACGGGTTATTCCCGGTTACAACAACAATTCTCCTTTTCGAAATTTCAGAGGTGATTTTTCATTCAACAACGACTTGTGCGGAGGAAAGTTTACAGTCAGATACCGTTCGGAAGGTAAATACTGGACGCAAGTGTTCATGCCCGGAGAAGACGAGGTGGACATAGAAAAGATTCGTACAGCAGAAGTCAAGGACGCTCCAATGCGCGACCGTTTCGTAAAGGAGCTGGAGAATCTGCGGGACAACGAGGACAGTAATCCGCTGCTGATGATTGTGACACTGAAATAGCATAAATATGAATGTATCTCTTTGAAATTGTATATGTAATTAATGTTAATGCTTGAACGTTTTAAGGAGTAGATATTGCATATTCCAAAACAAATGCCTAAATTGAAACCGAAGTATTAAAATCATATTATTATGGCTTCTATTCCCTTTAAACCAAGTGTCATTCCGATGCGTAACGATCGGGAAAGTACTTTGCGGGTTATCAGTCCCATGTTTGGGAAGTCCTGTGGGGAGTTAGAAGCACTGGCGGTGAATGAAGGTTCCGATGACGGCGGTCCGAAACGGGAGAATATGATACGTTCCTGTCAGAGAAAAACCATACAATACCCCCATCTATTTTCTTATATAAATTACCTGTCTTTACGGTATCCCCAAAACGGTCGGGATGCTTGGCTCCTAAAAATGTGACAGGTATATAGAATTTCACTTGTCAAAATTGTCTAAATAGAGGTCGAATTCCTCGAAAAGAGTCTTCTATCGTATATAACACCATCTGGGATGGTTTATATAAAAATAACCTTATTATTAACACTAAAAACGTTTCAATCATGAAAGAAATCAACAAGAAAATTAAGCTCACGCAGCTTAACAAAGTTGTTCTCAGTGAGAAGGAGCTCAACCGCTTGTTGGGCGGTGAAGAAGAGAAATGTTGCATCTGTCACGACAGAGGGAGTGCAACAATCTATGAAAACCATGATGCAAACTTGGAAGGTGGCACCAGTGGTTTGGTTCCAGGAGATGGAGGTGGAGGATGGGCTGCTGGTGCCTTTAAAGATCCTACTCCTTCGGGAAACCCTAGATCGTAAGCGTACAATCTGTGAGGAAATATAGAATTAGGATATAGAGGTAAGTAGTGTTTCTATAACGCCTTAATATCTTTGATTCTATATCCGGTTGAATGAGTCTGTTCCATAAATTTCAAATTGAATTTTAAGTTTATGGGCAGATTCTTTCTAATGGAGTAATTGTTAAATCATGATTATTATGAAGTGCTATTTTATATTGTTATTATCTATCATTTCTATAGGTTGTTCTTCTCACAAGCAAAAGGACAATCAATCCCAATCTGTCCTCCCTGTCATTAATTTGTCTGATAATATACAGGAAGTAAAGTCTCTTCCGCTCAGCGATGTGGCGGAAAGGATCGAGTTCATATCATTGGAACTAACAGACAAGTCTTTGGTTGGGGAAATCGATGGTATGTATGTAAGTGAACATCATATTTGGATAGGGCAGAATCATGATGGAAGAATTTTACGTTTTTCGCGGGAAGGCAAGTTTCTTAATAGTGTAGGTAAAAAAGGACAGGGACCTGGAGAGTATGTCCTTCTTAAACCTTATTCTCCTTTTTTGATTAATGAAAAAAGAAAGGAAGTTTATGCCATTACCTCTTTTCAAGGCGTGCTAGTCTATGATTTTGACGGGACTTTCAAAAGGAAACAAGCAAATTATCAAACTATTTACCAAAATGAAACTTGTTCTGCGGAATGTCAGTATTTCACGTTCAATGATGCATTCTTCGCCAAAGGCAGTTTACCTACTTTCTCTACAAACAAGGATTCCTTGTTTGCGTTTGCCGTGTTGGACAGCAGTTTTCAGTTCCGACGGATGTTCAAAAATCCTTCCTACATCGGCCGGGAAGAAGAGATTATCAAACATCAGCCGGACATGAAGAAGTTTTTCAATTATTGGCAGGAAATAGAACCAAGTACAGACAGCTACGCCAATGAGTTGACAATCAAATTCGCTGATACCGATACTGTTTATCGTTACGATTTTTCCCAAGAATGCCTGACTCCTCAGTATGCAATTAAAAGCAATGAAAAGAAAGGAGACTACGGAGCCACTCACCAATGGTTCAAAGAACTGAGTGTTTTCGACTATTGGAGAATTTCTGGCTATATTCCTTCGAAAGATTTCATTTACCTGTTCGGGAATAAAGGGGAAGAAGCCTATCTCTACCGGTATGAAAAGTCAAACGGACAGGTGAGGCTGTTGAAGCGTAAAGGTGAAATCAGGGAACGGGTAATTCCCGGTTACAACAACAATTCTCCTTTTCGAGCTTTTTATGGTGATTTTTCATTCGACAACGACTTATGCGGAGGGAAGTTTACAGCCAGATACCGTTCGGAAGGCAAATACTGGACGCAAGTGTTCATGCCCGGAGAAGACGAGGTGGACATAGAAAAGATTCGTACAGCAGAAGTCAAGGACGCTCCAATGCGCGACCGCTTCGTGAAGGAGCTGGAGAACCTGCGCGACAACGAGGACAGCAATCCGCTGCTGATGATTGTGACACTGAAATAAATAGGTAGAAAGATGAGATATTTGTATATTTTTGACAGCCATCAGTTTTCTTCCCAGTGCGGAGTGGGGACTTATGTAAAGGAATTGTTGAAGCTTGTATCTCCTTGGGAAGGTATGGCTGCCTATAGGGTCATGTTCAACACCCAAGCGGAGAAAGCAATGGTATGTACCTGCAAGGGAACAGACTACATTCTGATGCCCCGGACAATTCATGGCGACCCTTTTGAATGCGAGGATGACTTTTTGTCTCTCTTCGCTTCCTTTATTGAAGAGGAAGAAAATAGCATTTTTCTATACAATTACATCCCTTGTGAGAAATTCCTTCGGAAGACCAAAGCCCATTTCCCAAAGGCCAAGCATCTCTGCGTGGTACATGATTTGAATTGGACATCCCATTTGCAGGGTGATGACAAAAAACTACGCAAAATATTGGCTAGAGAGGATAGTAAAAATTTTATAGAGGCAAAAGTCAAGGATTTGTATCAAAGGGAAAAAGATCAATTTGAACTGGCCGATTGGATTGTCTGCCTGTCCGAAGACACCTTGCGGGTCCTGCGGGAAGTATATCGGATCTCCGATGAAAAAATCACCCTGATACCCAATGGCTTTGTTACGGGAAAAAGACGGATGTCCGGACAGGCCAGAAGCAAATGCAGGCAACGTTATCATTTGGGAGAACAGGAGAAGGTGTTTCTCAGTGTCGGACGTATCGGAAAGGCCAAAGGGGTCTTTGCTTTTCTGAATGCGTTCAAGGAAATTCTGAAGAAGGAGCCTGACTGTCGCTGGGTCATTGCGGGAGAGGTAGGCCGGGCGGCCGACCTTTTGCCTTGTGCACAAGAAGCGGTGACCCGCATAACCCTGGTCGGGTATGTGGGGAAAGCGGAACTTGCCGAGTGGTATCAGATGGCCGATATCGGGATTGTGGCTTCTTATACCGAGCAATGTTCGTATGCCGGTCTCGAAATGATGAGTTACGGACTTCCGGTGGTGGCTTCCGACGGTTTCGGTGTACGTTGCATGTTTCAGGATGGGGTCAATGCGTATGTGGCATCCATCGGGAAACGCGAAAAGCCCCGCCATTTTGAACAAAACCTAAGGGAAGAAGTGCTTCGGCTGTGGAATGACAAGGCCGGACAGAAAAAGTTAAGAAGCAATGGGTACCGCATCCTGCGGGAACGCTACTCATATGCCCAAATGGAAAAATTGTATCGGTCTGTTTTTGACCGTCTGTTTTCCGCCTCGCTTGATAACTAAAATGTTTACTATAAAATGAACGAATATCATGAAACCTGCAACGACCTTGATTCCGACAAAAGACCATCGGTATGTCTATTCTGACCAATTACGTTACTTTTTATTTGTACCTCCGGAATTGGAACGGATTATCAAAGAAGGTACCGTTCCTGCGGATGCCGATGATTATTATGCCCGCAAATTCCAATTTCTGAAAGAGGCTCGTTTTTTTGAAGAGACGCATACCGGTTTTCAGACAGAGTATCCCGCCGAACGGATCAAACAGAATATCGCCTGCCTGAGGCAATTGTTGATTGAAGTGACAGACCGGTGTAACCTCCGGTGCAAGTACTGCGGTTACGGAGAGCTTTACTTCAATTACGACAAGCGTGACACGCGTAACCAAAGTTTCGCCAATGTAAAGGTCTTGATTGACGAACTGGCCCGGCTATGGCAATCGGATTACAATGTCTCTTATCAGAATACAGTAGCGATCGGTTTTTACGGAGGCGAACCTTTGCTGAACATGAGACTGATTCGGGAAACCATCGCATATCTGGAATCTCTGTGCCTGAAAAATCTGAAGTTCCGGTTCAATATGACTACCAATGCGGTACTGTTGGACCGCTATATGGACTATTTGGTCGAAAAGGATTTCTTCCTGCTGATTAGTTTGGACGGTGATGAATACCAGAACAGTTACCGGACGGACAGGAAAGGGCGCTCCTCCTTTCCCAAAGTCAGGGATAACATCTTGAAGCTGAAGAATACCTATCCGGATTTCTTTGAGAAGAATGTACACTTCAATGCAGTACTGCACGACCGGAATTCGGTGGAAGGTTGCCTGAACTACATTCATGAGACTTTCGGGAAAGCTCCTCGCATTTCGGAACTGAACACAAACGGCATCGCCCCGGAAAAGCTAGAAGAGTTCAGAAAGATGTTCAACTCACGTTATGACGGTTTTCGAAAAGTCTTGGAAGAGCAACCGGAAATCAAAGAAAAATTTGAAATGGAAGATGCCGCTTCCATCGAATACCATTCTGTCATCATGAACTACGGCGGAAATAGGTATAAGACGTATGTAGATTTGTTCGAACCGGTTGCGGAGAAAAAAATAATTCCGACGGGGACTTGCCGCCCTTTCGAACGCAAGTTGTTCCTGACCGTGAACGGGAAAATCCTACCTTGCGAACGAATTGGACAGGAACATGTATTGGGCTGGGTGAAAGATGGCACCGTACAACTGGATTATGAAGCCGTTGGAAGGTATTACAGTTCTTTATATCAAAAGATTATCAGGAACTGCATACATTGCCAGTTGAAAAGAAGTTGCGGACAATGTCTGTTGTTATTGAAAGAAAAAGACGGTAAACTGACGTGTCCCTACATACAGACGGACGAAAGGCTGCGTGCAACTTTTTCCGCCTTCCTGTCGTATGCAGAAAAGAATCCCGGCGACTATGAACGGCTGTTGTCCTCCATTATTGTAAGTTAATCCAAACATTGTCTGTCATGAAACACTGGTTTTATCTGGAACCCTATACGTTCCTGTTCCGCAACGGCCACGAAGCGGTCGTTTACAATACTTTGAACGGGGCTTACCTGAAATGTCCCGAAGTACCCGAAATCGAGCATATTCTGGACGTGTGGGACGACGCGGCCAACGGCTATGGAATCCTGCTGGACGAGACAGACCTGAAAAAGCAGACGGTACGTGACTTTATACACGAAGTGAGGGATACTTTTTCGGGCGACTGCGTGGAGCACGTGTCGGGCACGGCATTGCCTTATCTGTTCAAACCCACTCTCTTCCTGAACGTGGAAATCCGTGTGAAGGAAGAGAAGGAGAAAACATCACTGGGAGAACACATTCTGGAGAATCTGAACGAAGTGACTCTCTTCTTCTCCGGAAAGTGCAACAAGGGATGCAGGGAATGCTCCGCCTATTTCCGGCAAATGGATCATTGCACCGTGTTCGAGAGGGAAGAGGAACTTCCGCGGGAAACGTATGTCCGCCTTCTCAGGCAACTCCAGCAGACCGGCATACAGAAAGTGAATTTCTGTGCAGGAGGAGACCCGATCGCGAATCGGAAATGTGTTTCGCTCCTGTCCGAATTCTCCCGGTCAGCGTTCAAAAAGCATCTATGGCTGGACGGTGCCTTCCTGAATGATGCGTACATCGATTTGAGTCAAGCGACCGACAGCGTGCTGGAGGTGTCGGTATGTCCGTCCCGGGACGGGGACTGGACACGCTGGATTCAGGAATGGCAGTATCCCGGCATCCGGTGGAAAGTACTTGTGACGGACGAGGCGGACATGGAACGCATCGCCCATGCGGACATCCCGGAAACGGTATCCATGCAGATTTATCCGTTCTTTACCGGAACGAACTGGGATTTCTTCCGGGATTATGTATTTGTCAACAAAGAAGACCTGTTGGCGGAACCGGTCAGCCGAAAGACAATTTTCCGGCACCGGGCGTTGAACGACCAGTTCTTCGGCAAACTGTACCTGACCCCCGAAGGAGATATCTATCCGAACATGAACGGACATCCGTTGGGGAATATCCGGGAAATGGCCCTGAAAGAGGCTGTATACAAGGAAATCGCGGAGGGGGCATATTGGCTGAAAACCCGTCATGAGGCTGAACCTTGCAGGAACTGTGTGAACAGAGACCTGTGCCCGTCCATTTCCAATTATGAACTGGTGACGGGAAAGACGGACTTGTGCCGCATCTGAAAGAAAGGGGGCAGGAATGAACCGTTTCTCTTTCCCTCATTACGCCCAGCTTGACTCCATGGACTGTGGCCCGACCTGCCTCCGCATGATAGCGAAGTACTACGGGCGGAGTTATGCCTTGCAGACTCTGCGGGAGCGGAGCTACATCACGCGGCAGGGCGTGTCCATGCTGGGCATCAGCAAGGCCGCGGAGAGCATCGGGTTCCGCACGCAGGGGGTGCGCATCACGCTGGAGCAACTGGTGGAGGAGATGCCGCTGCCCTGCATTCTACACTGGAACCAGCGGCACTTCGTGGTGTGCTACGGCATCCGGGGGAAGGGAAGGAAAAGGAGGTTCCTGATAGCGGACCCGGCCAAGGGAAAGTATGAAATGGACGAGGAGGGGTTCCGCAAATGCTGGGCCGTGACACGGGAGGGCGGCGCGGAGAGCGGAACGGCACTGGCGCTGAGTCCCACGCCCGAGTTCTTCGGGATGGAGGACGACCGGCAGAAACAGGAAAAAAACTTGGGATACTACCTGCGCTACCTGTCGCCCTACCGGGCGCAATTGCTGCAACTGGTGACGGGCATGCTGCTGGGGAGCGTGTTCGCGCTGATACTGCCCTTCCTGACACAGGCGGTGGTGGACCAGGGCATCAGCCACAACAACCTGGACCTGATAGGGCTGATACTGGTGGCGCAACTGGTGCTGGCCGTGACGCAGACGGGGGTGGGGTTCCTGCAAAGCTGGATCTCCCTGCACATGAACACGCGCATCAGCATCACCCTGATATCCGACTTCCTGATGAAACTGATGAGGCTGCCCCTGCACTTCTTCGACACGAAGCACATCGGGGACATCCTGCAACGCGTGGGGGACCACAGCCGCATACAGACCTTCATGACCGGAAACACGCTTGCCACGCTCTTCTCCTTCTTCAACTTCATCGTGTTCGCCTGCATACTGGCCTGGTATGACCTGGCCATCCTGGGCGTGTTCCTCGCGGGGAACACGCTTTATGCACTCTGGATTGTGTTCTTCATGCGTTACCGGCGGCGGCTGGACAACGCGCGCTTCGCCCAGGCGGCCGCCAACCAGAGCAACATGGTGCAGATGGTGACGGGCATGCAGGAAATCAAGCTGAACAACTGCGAGAGGCAGCAGCGGTGGCTGTGGGAGAGCATACAGGTGAAGCTTTTCCGGATAAGCATCAGGAGCACCGCACTGGGGCAGGCGCAACAGGCGGGGTCGCTCTTCTTCAGCCAGACCACGGGCCTGCTCATCTCCTACCTGTCGGCGCGGGCGGTGGTGCAGGGTGAGATCACGCTGGGCATGATGATGTCCGTGAGCTACATCATCGGGCAGCTGTCGGCACCCGTCAGCCAGGCCATCGGCTTTGCGCAGTCGCTCCAAGATGCCAAGATCAGCCTGGAGCGGCTGAACGAGATACACAACCGGGAGGACGAGGAACAGGCGGCGGGGGAACGGCTGGACACGCTGCCCGACTACGACGCGCTCCGGCTGGAGGGCGTGTGCTTCAGCTACGACGGGGCGGACAGGGACTACGTGCTGGACCACCTGAACCTCACCGTGCCAAGGCACAGGGTGACGGCCATCGTGGGGGCGAGCGGGAGCGGCAAGACAACGGTGGTGAAACTGCTGATGGGCTTCTATCCGCCCGTCAGGGGACACGTGCGGGTGGGGAACACCGACCTGGGCGACCTGGACCCGCACCTGTGGAGGGCGCATACGGGGGCGGTGATGCAGGACGGGTTCATCTTCTCGGACACGATCGCCCGGAACATCGCGGTGGGCGTGGAGGAGATAGACAAGGAACGGTTGCTCCACGCCGTGGAGACTGCCAACATACGGGAGTTCATCGAATCGCTCCCGCTGAAGTACAACACCCGCATCGGCATGGAAGGCAACGGCATCAGCCAGGGACAGCGACAACGATTGCTGATAGCCCGGGCCGTCTACAAGAACCCGGAGTTCCTGTTCTTCGACGAGGCGACCAACGCGCTGGACGCGAACAACGAGCGGGTCATCATGGAGAACCTGAACACATTCTACCGGGGGAAGACCGTAGTCGTGGTGGCCCACCGGCTGAGCACGGTGAGGCACGCGGACCACATCGTCGTGTTGGACCGGGGCAAGGTGGCGGAACAAGGCACGCACGAGGAGCTCACGGAAAAGAAAGGTGCTTATTATACGCTGGTGAAGAACCAGCTGGAACTGGGAGGATAGGCTATGGAAAAGGAGCGGAAGACGGAAAATGACATCGAACTCCGGAGCGAGGAGTTCCAGGAGGTGCTGGGGCGGATGCCTTCGTGGATGCTGCGGTGGGGCATGGGCCTGCTGGCGGTCGTGGTGGTCCTGTTGCTGGCAGGAAGTGCCCTGTTCAGCTATCCGGACACGGTAAGTACGGTCTTCACACTGACTACCCAGGACCCTCCCGCCTACCTGCCGAGTAAGGCGGGAGGACGGATAGGCCGTCTGTACGTGCAAAACGGGCAGGCGGTGAAGCGGGGGGACTGCCTGGCTACGCTGGAGAGCACGGCCCGCACCGAGGACGTGCTGTACCTGCACGAACGGTTGAAGGCGTGGAAACGGGAGGGGGCCAGGCCGGAACTGGCCGACCGGCTGCTGACGCGAAACCTTCCCCAGCTGGGAGAGGTGCAGGGTGCCTATTCCTCCTGCCTGACGGCCTGGGACAACTACCTGCAACACATGGGGGAGAACCGCAGCTACGAGACGCAGCTGCTGAACGCGGTGGCCCTGCTGGACGCCGCCCTGGCCGAATGGGAAAGCACCTATCTGCTGACGGCCCCGACGGACGGGACGGTGGCCTTCATGCAGCTGTGGAAGGAGAACCAGCTGACCACGGCGGGGGAGACGATGTTCGTGGTCGTTCCGCAGCGGGAGTCCGCCCCTGTGGGCAAGGCATCGCTGCCCATGCAGGGGTCGGGGAAGGTACGGGTGGGGCAGCGGGTCGTCGTCCGGCTGGATGCCTTTCCGGAACAGGAGTTCGGCTTTCTGGAGGGGCTGGTGGAAAGCATCTCGCCCGTGCCCGACGAGGAGGGGAACTTCGTGGTGGAGGTGGCCTTGCCCCACGGCCTGAAGACCCACTACGGCAAGGAACTGCCGGTGATGAAGGTGATGAGCGGCACGGCGGATATCGTAACGAAGGAAAGGAGCCTGTTGCAGCGGATATTGAAGATAAAAAGGTGACAGTCATCAGAAAAACTTCAACGTATGGTCACATCCCCGCCTTGGCCAGTGTCAGCACACTGATACGCAGCCCCTCAATACCTGCAAAGGCATCGGCACAGGCGGTTATGGTAGAGCCTGTGGTCAGCACATCATCAATCAGCAGAAGATGCTTGCCGGCATAGCGTTCCGGATGGTCTACCCGAAAAATGCCTGCCACATTCTCCCAACGCTCGTAGGCAGACTTGCGGGTCTGGCTTTGCGTATGCACCTGCCGCCTCACTGCCGAGACATCCACCGGAATGCCCGTCACAACCGAAAGCCCTTCTGCCAGACACTCGCTCTGGTTATAGCCACGCTCCCTGCGCTTGAGCGGATGCAGCGGCACTGGGACCAGGCAGTCTATCCCATCGAAGAAGCCGCTTACCTTCAGTTCTTCGGCCATGAACCGCCCCATGATGCGCCCCACATCCTTGCGTCCGCCATACTTCAACAGATGCAGGATGTGACGGAAATCGCTCCCTTTGTGATAGAGGAAAAACGAGGTGGCACGCTCCAGCGGCACCTTTCCCCAGAATTCTTTCTCTACCGGATTGTCGCGCAACAGATGCCAGTTCGTACGGGGCATGTCCATGTTACAGCGGAAGCAAATGCCCTCTTCACCTTCCATCAGCCGCGTGCCACACACGACGCACATCCGCGGGAACAACAGATGAAGCGCCGAACGGAGCCAAAGGCCTATCGAACGTCCAGCCAACACTCTTTTCATATCTTCCGATTTTTCTTTTTTACAATTCTTCCTTCCGGCGGATGTAACCCGCCGTTCCTACTAAAAACAATCAAAAGTACAGGTTTGGCATACATTTACCAAAGAAAATGGAAGAAGATTTTACGAATTGCTTACCTTTGTGTCCGATATGGAACTTAAAGACTGATATTCAATGGCAGAACACCCTCTTTCCCAATTCAGGTATTGTCCCAAGTGCGGTTCTTCCCGCTTCGACATACACAACGAAAAGTCCAGGCAGTGTGCCGACTGCGGATTCGTTTATTACTTCAACCCCTCATCGGCTACAGTAGCCTTTATCGTCAACAGCCGGGACGAACTGCTGGTGTGCCGTCGTGCAAAAGAACCGGCCAAAGGGACCCTCGACCTGCCCGGCGGCTTCGTTGACCTCTACGAAACAGGCGAAGAGGGCGTCATACGCGAGGTGAAGGAAGAGACCGGACTGCAGGTAGTACGCACCCGCTATCTTTTTTCGCTACCCAATCTTTACGTATATTCGGGGTTCACGGTCCATACACTCGACATGTTTTTCTGCTGCGAGGTGGAGGATACCCTGCACTACAAGGCGATGGACGATGCCGCCGCCCTCTTCTTCGTGCCGCTGAAAGACATCCGTCCCGAAGAGTTCGGACTTGGTTCCATCCGCCGCGGACTACAATTATTTCTGGACAAACGCCCCTGAGATACTAAAAAACATCAACAGAGCAAACAAATGACGGACAAAAAACGTACTTTTGTATGCGACGGTTATCCGAACAGAACCCAAATAACATACTAATTTCCTATTTGAAAGACAATGAAACACCGATTTTCACGCATATTATGCACCGCCCTCTGCTGCGCTCCCCTATTGGCCGCAGCACAGACACACGGGCAAGGCACTACGCCACAGCAACTCTTCCGCGAAGGGAAAAACCTGTTCCAGCAACGGGCCTACTCCGCCGCCATCGCCCCCCTGCAGTCCTACATCCGGCTGACTGATGCAGACGGCAACCAGCCTCCACAGGCTGGCGACCGCCAGGAGGCTGAATACATGCTGGTGTGCGCCGCTTACGAGACCCGCGATTCCCGGAGCAACGAGCTGTTGCGGGCTTTTCTGGAAGAATATCCCGACACGCCCCATGCCAACCGCATCCAGGCACTCATAGCCTCCAACTATTTTTTCCAGCAGGATTATGACAACGCGCTGGCCATGTTCAACTCCGCCGACCTGGAAAAGCTGGCCGACGAAGAACGCGACGACATGACCTACCGCAAAGCCACCTGTTACCTGAAGACAGGCAACGTGCAGGAGGCCGCCATCTGGTTCGAGACCCTGCGCAGCACCAGCTCCCGCTACGAAGCAGACTGTACCTACTACCTGGCTTACATCCGCTATACCCAAGGACGCTATGACGAAGCCCTGAAAGGTTTCCTCGCCTCGCAAGGCAACGCCAAGTACGAAACGCTGGCTCCCTACTATATAGCCGAAATCTACCTGCTGAAGCAGCAATACGACAAGGCCGAGATTGTAGCGCAGAACTATCTGTCGGCCTATCCCAATGCCTCCTACGTAGCCGAGATGCACCGCATCGAGGGTTCGGCAGCCTACTACATGGGGCGCTACCAGAAAGCCGTGGAAGACTTCAAGGCTTATACGAACAGCCTCAACGGTGAAAGGCCACGGCGCGATGCCCAGTACATGTACGGTCTGTCGTGCTACCACTGCGGTATCTATACCCAAGTGCCGCAACTTCTGGGCGATGTGACCACAGCCGACGATGCCCTGTCGCAGAATGCCTGGCTGCATCTGGGTCTTGCCTACCTGAAGATGGCCGACAAGAACAAAGCCCGCATGGCCTTTGAACAGGCTGCGGCCTCCAACGCCGACGCTACGGTCAAGGAACAGGCCGCCTACAACTACGCCCTGTGCATCCACGAGACATCCTACTCTGCCTTCGGCGAATCGGTCACCGTATTCGAGAAGTTCCTCAACGATTATCCCAACTCACAATATGCCGACCGTGTAAGCGACTATCTGGTGGAGGTCTATATGGAAACCCGCAGCTATGATGCCGCCCTGAAGTCCATCAACCGCATCCAGTCGCCCACACCGGCCATCCAGAAAGCCAAGGTGCGCATCCTCTTCCAGCTGGGTACGCAGTCTTTTGCCAACGCCGACTTCCCCACAGCCATCGATTACTTCAGCGAATCGATTCGCACAGGGGCCATTTTCGGCCGGCAGGGAATGCAGGAACAGGGTATGGCCGCCTACTGGCGAGGCGAATCCTACTACCGTCTGGGACAAATGCAGCAGGCTGCCGATGACTTCAACCGGTACCTGAAGAACTCGCCCGACCGCAGCAGCGAGATGTATGCGCTGGCCTATTACAACCTGGGCTACATCGCTTTCCACAAGAAAGACTATACCACGGCCGAAAACCGCTTCAACAGCTACATCCAGCTGGAAAAAGGTGAAAACCCGACAGCGCTGGCCGATGCCTACAACCGTTTGGGCGACTGCTGCCTGCACGCACGCCGATTCGACGAGGCCAACCGATACTATACCCGTGCCGAAAGCATGGGAACGGCATCGGGCGACTACTCCTTCTACCAGTTGGCTCTGGTAGCCGGCCTGCAGAAAAACTACAGCACCAAAATCGACCTGCTCAACCGCCTCGCACAGAAGTATCCCACTTCGCCCTACGCCGTCAATGCCCTTTACGAGAAAGGACGTTCGTATGTGCAGAATCAGGAGACCCGTGACGCCATCGCCACCTTCAGCGAACTGCTGTCCAAGTATCCCGACAGCCCGATAGCCCGCAAGGCTGCCGCTGAAATTGGTCTGCTCTACTACCAGAGCGAGGACTATAACCGCGCCATCGAAGCCTACAAGCTGGTAATCACCCGCTATCCCGGCAGTGAAGAAGCCCGTCTGGCCATGCGCGACCTGAAGTCCATCTATGTGGACGCCAACCGCGTAGACGAATTTGCCGCCCTGGCCTCGCAGATGCCCGGACAGATTCGCTTCGAAGCCAGCGAACAGGACTCGCTGACCTACATCGCAGCCGAGAAGGTCTATATGAAAGGCGACATCCAGCCGGCCAAGACCAGCTTTGAACGCTACCTGCAAAGTTACCCGGAAGGCGCCTTCGGCCTGAACGCCCATTACTACCTGTGCCTCATCGGCAAGGAACAGAAGGATGACGATGCCGTTCTGCTCCATGCCGGAAAACTGCTGGAGTATCCTGACAGTCCGTATGCCGAAGAGGCCCTGCCCATGCACGCCGAGATCCTCTTCAACCGCCAGCAGTATGACCTGGCCCTGGCCGACTACAAGCAGCTGCAGGCCCGCGCCACCAACGACAGCCGCCGCCAGCTGGGTGCTACCGGCGTACTGCGCTGCGCCGTGCTGCTGAAAGACGATGTGGAAACCATCCATGCAGCCACCGCCCTGCTCGACGAAACCAAGCTCTCGCCCGAACTGAAGAACGAAGCCCTCTACTACCGTGCCAAGGCATACCTCAACCAGAAAGCCTGGCAGAAAGCCGTAGCCGACCTGAAACCGCTGGCCGAAGACACCCGTACCCTCTATGGTGCCGAGGCCAAATACCTGCTGGCCCAATACCTGTACGACAACGGGGACTATGCCGCTGCCGAAAAGGAAGTACTTCAGTTCATCGAGCAAAGTACACCGCACGCCTACTGGCTGGCACGCAGCTTCGTGCTGCTGTCCGACGTCTATGTGGCGATGGACAAGAAGCTCGACGCCCGCCAATACCTCCTCAGCCTGCAGCAGAACTACCAGGCCGACGACGATATAGCCGGTATGATTGAAGAACGATTGGAAAAACTGAAATAAACCCCTTGACAAAGATGAAAACGATACAATATCTCTTGGGAGGCATGTGCCTGGCCGCCCTGCCCGTAGCCCTGCAGGCACAGGAACAGAAAAAAGACACGACCCTGGTACGTACCGTGGTAGTGGAACAGGAATACAATCCCGACATTATGGATGCGGCGAAGGTCAACGTACTGCCCCGCGTCGAACCTCCTGCGGTCAGCAAGAAAGCCGTGGCCTACGACGAAAAACTGATGCCCGCCACCCGCATACCGGCCGGCCTCATGCAGCCCTATACCGGACAGGAAGCACAAGAGAAAGCGACTGCCGGCTATGCACGCCTGGGCTATGGCAACAACAATAACCTGGACCTGCAGGCTGCCTACCGGTTCGCCCTGACGGACCTAGACCGGCTGAACCTGCAGCTGGGCATGGACGGCATGAATGGCAAGCTCGACATGGGCGAAGGGCAGGAGAAGTGGAAGTCGCGCTATTACCGCACTCGTGCGGGCGTAGACTACCAGCACCGCTTCCGCAACCTGGACTTCAATCTGGGCGGCCACTTCGGGTTGAGCAACTTCAACTTCATGCCCGGATGGGAGGACAGCAAGCAGAAATTCACCGCCGGCGACGTGCACCTCGGCCTCCAGAACCGCAACAAAGACCTGGCACTGGACTATGCCCTGGAAACCAACCTGCTGCTCTACCAGCGCCAGCATGACCCGGCAGCTGCGGATGCCGGCGAAAGCCTGGTACGCACCAAGGCCGAAGTGAGCGGCGACATCTCGGACGGGCAGCTCATCCGCATCGGTTTCTACATGGACAATGCGCTCTACCGGAAAGCCGAATTTGACAACTGCACATCCATCGGACTGAATCCGGCCTACCGCTTCCACAATGACGACTGGCAGCTGACGCTGGGGGCGCATGTCGACATGGCCTTCGGGTTCGGCAAGCAGTTCCGCGCCGCTCCCGACGTACAGGTGCAGTACAACTTCTCGGACAGCTACCTGCTTTACGCACAGGCCACCGGCGGCAAACGGCAGAATGACTTCCGCCAACTGGAAAGCTACAATCCTTACGGCCAGCTCTACAACCAGCTCGACGCCACCTACGAACAGCTGAACGCTGCCATCGGCTTCAAGGCCAGTCCTGCCGACGAGCTTTGGCTCCACGTGTATGGTGGTTATCAGGACCTGAAGAACGACCTTTTTGTAGGGATCGACTACTCCGTAGGAGGCCCCGAATCCAACTATCGCCTACTCCTCAACCAAGCCGATGCCCGCAACATTTACGTAGGTGGTGCGCTGGACTACAGCTACAAGCAGCTGTTCGGTTTCCATGCCTCGGCCGTCTACCGCAACTGGAGTACTCCGACCGAGGAAAGCGCCGCATACGCCGAAAGCATGATACTGGGCTTCAAGCCTGCCCTCGAAGCAGATGCACGGATAGACGTACAGCCTCTGTCGGCTCTGCGCTTTTCGCTGGGTTACCGTCACATCGGCCGCAGCAAAGTGGAAGGTGAACGTGCCGACGCCGTCAGCGACCTCTACCTGTCGGCCCACTACGAGCTGTTCCGCAACATTCTGGTATACGCCCGCCTCAACAATCTGCTGAATAAGGATTACCAGTATTACGAAGGCTGTCCCGCCCAAGGCATAAACTTCCTGGGAGGCGTCAGTTTCCGTTTTTAGCTTTTTTTCTTTATATAATTAAGGTGGGGAAATTGTTTTTTCCTACTTTTGCGGGCGGAATCTGCGGGGCACGTCCGCAATAAACAAGAATTTATGCAGAAGAATTTAGTCATAGTCGAGTCACCGGCCAAAGCCAAGACCATCGAAAAGTTTCTGGGGAAGGACTACGAAGTCCTCTCCAGCTATGGTCATATCCGTGACTTACGGAAAAAAGATTTCAGCATCGACGTCAACAACCACTTCGAGCCGCAATACGAAATCCCGGCAGACAAGAAGAAGCTTGTTGCCCACCTGAAGGAGGAAGCCGCCAAGGCCGAAACCGTCTGGCTCGCATCCGATGAGGACCGCGAGGGAGAGGCCATCGCCTGGCACCTGTACGAGGTGCTGGAGCTGAAGCCCGAACACACGCGGCGCATCGTCTTCCACGAAATCACCAAGAACGCCATCCTGCGCGCCATTGAGAACCCGCGCCAAATTGACCTAAACCTGGTAGACGCCCAGCAGGCACGCCGCATCCTGGACCGTATCGTAGGTTTCGAATTGTCGCCCGTCCTGTGGCGCAAGGTGAAACCCGCCCTCTCGGCCGGCCGTGTACAGTCAGTGGCCGTGCGCCTCATCGCCGAGCGTGAACGCGAGATTCAGGCCTTCCACAGCGAAGCGGCCTACCGTGTGACGGCCGTCTTCCCCGTGCCCGACGCCAACGGCAAACTGGTGGAAATGAAAGCCGAACTGGAACATCGTTTCAAGACCAAGGAAGAGGCACGCCGTTTCCTTGAGAGCTGCAAGGATGCCACCTTCACCATCCGCGACATCGCCACGCGCCCGCTGAAGAAGAGTCCCGCTCCCCCCTTCACCACCTCGACCCTCCAGCAGGAAGCAGCCCGCAAACTGGGTTTCTCGGTGGCTCAGACGATGATGGTGGCACAGAGCCTCTACGAATCGGGACACATTACCTACATGCGTACCGACTCGGTGAACCTCTCCGAGCTGGCCATCAACGCCGCCCGTGAGACCATCACCGCCAAGATGGGCGAACGTTACCTGCACTCGCGCCATTTCACTACCAAGACCAAAGGTGCACAGGAGGCTCACGAGGCTATCCGCCCCACCTACATGGAGAACGTCAAGATAGAGGCCACCGCACAGGAACGCCGCCTCTACGACCTGATATGGAAACGTACGCTGGCCTCGCAGATGGCCGAAGCCGAACTGGAAAAGACAACGGTGACCATCGGCCTGAGCAACACCGGCGAAGAATTTACCGCCGTGGGCGAAGTCGTGAAGTTCGACGGTTTCCTGCGCGTGTACCGCGAGTCGCACGACGATGAAGCCGAGGGCGACGACGTGGCCGGCCTGCTGCCTCCGCTCACACAGGGACAGACGCTGGACTACAGCAACGTGACCGCCACCGAACGCTTCACCCTCCAGCCGCCCCGCTACACCGAAGCCAGCCTGGTGCGCAAGCTCGAGGAACTGGGCATCGGACGTCCGTCTACCTACGCGCCCACCATCTCGACCATCCAGCAGCGCGAATATGTGGTGAAGGGCGAAAAGCCGGGTAAGGAGCGCAAGTACGACGTACTGACACTGGAAAAAGGAAAAGACATCACCGAAGATACCCGCACGGAGCTGACCGGTGCCGAGAAGTCCAAACTGCTGCCGACCGACATCGGCATGGTGGTGAACGACTTCCTCACCGAGTACTTCCCCGACATCCTCGACTACAACTTCACGGCCACCGTCGAGAAGCAGTTCGACGAGATTGCCGAAGGCGAAACGAAGTGGACCACCGTGCTCGACCGCTTCTACCACAAGTTCCATCCCTCGGTAGAGAAGACCCTCGCCGCCAAGAACGAACACAAGGCCGGCGAACGCTTGCTGGGCACCGACCCCGCCAGCGGCAAGCCCGTATCGGTAAAAATCGGCCGCTTCGGCCCCGTGGTACAGATAGGTAGCGCCGACGATGGCGAGAAGCCCCGCTTCTCCCGCCTGGAGAAAGGCATGTCCATCGAAACCATCACGCTGGACGAAGCCCTGAAGCTCTTCCGCCTGCCCCGCACACTGGGCGAATACGACGGAGCCGAAATCAAGGTAAGCAGCGGCCGCTACGGTCCCTATGCCCAATGGAAGACGATGTTCGCCTCCCTGCCCCAAGGAACCGATCCGCTGACCGTCAGCCTGGACGAAGCCGTGGCCCTCATCAAAGAGAAGCAGGAAGCCGAAGCCAAGCGCCACATCAAGAAGTTCGACGAAGAGCCTGAACTCGAAATCATGAACGGCCGCTACGGTCCCTACATCGCCTACAAGGGCAGCAACTACAAGATACCCGAAGGCATCACGCCCGAAGACCTCAACCTGCAGGCCTGCATGGACCTCATCAAGCTGCAGAGCGACCCTGACAAACCCAAGGCACGCCGCGGCAAGACGGCCCGCAAAAAGGCATAAGGCCTACAGCCCTATAAAATACGGACGGCGCAGAAGATAGGAAAGGGAGCTTATTCCCTTTACTTTTCTTCTGCGCCGTCCGTGTTTTTTATTCCGTTTGCAAATTATTCATAGACAAGCCATGCCGTAGCCTGTGTATCTGCATCGGATACGAATCGTATCCAACGGGCCTGCAGCTCGTCCGGAAGAACAACCTTCTTTTCCTTGCCCGGTTCCATCTGATACGTTTCGTATACCATCCAGTCACCGTTACCGGTCGGGTCTACTTCTACAGTCAGCTTGACCACCTTATCCGATTCCTGTTTCAAGGTAAGGGTCTTCTTGTCGTAGAAGGCAATCAGGTACGGATCCGAAGGAACGTTTGCCTTTACCTTCGTCTCTTTCCAGGGGCCACCCTGTCCTACGGGCTTGCCCATCTCCCAGAGGTCGTCGATGGTTCCTACCCATACTGCAGCCTTGCCGTCTTCCGAAACCACCACATGCGGATTGTCTTCCGCATCTTCCGGAGTAACACCTGTCATCACCAGCATACCCCGGTAGGAGGCATAGTCATTGATGAAGAATGGATGTGTGGCAACGGGGCGTATCTTGGCATAACCGTCCGCATTCTCGGCCGGCAATTCATAAAATGTTCCCATACAGGAAAACAGGTCACGTTCGGTAGCCACCTCACGGCAGATACGCAACTGGCCGTTGTCCGTAGGCCTACGGTATTCGTCTGTTCCCAAGGGCAGACGCCAGCGACGGCCGGCATCGTCGATTATCAGAATAGAACCTTCCTCCATGGTGATTACCGACTGCGGGATGGCAAACTTGGATTTGATGAATCCGGCAGTTTTGGAATCCTCCTTCTTGACCAGCTTGAATTCCTCGCCCATTTCATAATAGCCGCCTTCGGTCATCCGACCGTCCTTGTATTCATTGGCAACGAGTCCCAAAACCCTTCTGTTGTCACCCAAACCGTACAGAATACCTCCGATATAGGATGAACCGTCCTTCCGGGCCAATCCGTTGAACATGGAAGCGGGTCGTGTCTTCCGGTTGTCTTCGGAAGTATAGTTGAAGCTGATGGTTATACGGGTGTCATTTTCAGCCTTTACACGGATCCATTCACCCTTCTCGTTCTTGTCAAAAGTGATGTAGGCCGACTTTCCTGCGGGTACCTGAACGCTTCTGAGCGTTTTCCATTCCCCGTTTCCTTTGACATCCACTTCGAATACGAAGGATGTGTTCTGTTTGCCTTCGTTCCTGATCCAGGCGCATTTCTTGTCCCATCCTGTGAAGAGGAACGGTTCGGAATATTCTCCGGCCTTCACCTGTTCTCCGGCCCAGACGGCTCCCTCAGCTGTGGCGGGTCCCAGTTCGTCGGGCTTTGTCAGGCTGGTGAACCACAGGTTGGAGTTGGACTGTCCGGGGCCTTCAATGTCTCCTTTGGCCTTGCGCTTGTTCAGGAATTCCTTCTGGGCGGAATCATCGCATCCGAAGACCAACTGGTCGTTCCAGCGTGTGAAGTCACCGATAACCTTCAGATAGGCCGAACGCGGGCGGATACCCGCCGAAGTTTGGGCTGTAAAGTTTCCGGGGAAACGCCAGAAAAGGCCATGCATGGTCATCAGGTAATCGGGATTGCTTTCTGTACCCACGTTGCGGATGCGTGGCCATTCCGTGTTCCAGCCGTGTGCGCCGTCATAACTGTGGCTTGCTTTTGGCAGGCGGTAGAAGCTCCATCCTTTCTTCGCGTCACGTACACCCAGCAGAACGGACTTGTGGTCCCATCCGGTTGCCCAGATCGGATCCGTTTCGGGATTGGCATTGCCATAAATACCGCCGGGGCCGGTCACTTCCACGAACTGGTTGCGTCTGACAACCTTCCAGTTCTTGCTGTCCCATTCGGCCAACACACCCGACTCCGCATCAAAACGGCTCATCGCTTCCCTCGAATTTTCGCCATTGTTGCTATATACCGCAACTCCCTGACCCGAGTAGAAACCTTTCCCGTGGGCACCCGGCAAGAGTTCGTTGACATGGGAAGCGCCCCCTCTTTCCTTGGGCAGTACATTTCCGTCAAGATACAACGTATCGACCGCCAGGGTATGGACATCCACGCTGTAGAAACCCTCTTCCATCGTGGCATAATAGATTTTCCCAGCAGGAGTCGTCAGATGGCGGGCGTTGCCCGTATGCCGTCCCGGCATCTTGTCATAAGGTATCACCCTTACTTTTCCGGTAGAGTCAACGGCATAAGGACCGATAAAGAGTTGCCGGCTTTCAGCATGTATCATGCGGTTGGCAGGTGTTCCGCCTATACTTTCATCATGTACTATTTGTTTGTAGTCAGGAGTGATTTCATATAACTTGTCTGACGAGCCTTTGGGCAAGTGGGGACCATAGGTGATAACCCACAAGCGCCCAGCCCAAGGAACTACGGCTCCCGTACCACATTCGCCTTCGTTGTTATAGTAAGCAAGTTTCGGATAAATACCGGATATCGAATCAGTATCATGGACTCCTCTCTGAGCAGTTGTACAGCCCAAGATACTTCCACAAAGTAACAACAGACAAAAATTCTTCATACCTTAACCTATATTATATTACACCAAAATTTCCGCTAACAGATATGCTCCGTCCTACCTGTAAAATTTTTATAATAAGTTCTATGAAAATGATGCCACATCTACAGATAATCAGGAAACATACCTCTTTTTGCAAAGATAGGGGTCTTTCTCTTTGCACGCCACATTCTGACGGAAAACTTTCCGCTTTTCCACCAAAGAAGAATAATTAATCTGCAAGCAATATCAGTTCTATTAAAAAGAAAGCAATGTTTTCTCTCAAAAGAAAGAATGTTTTGTACCAGAGAAAGCAATGTTTTGCAGGAAAACAATGCCGAGGCTGAAAACAGGAAAGGCAGCAGAACCATACCGATAAGGGACATAAAGCACACCAGAACCTTGCAGATTTCCTCTTTTCTCCATACATTTGTGTTGTAGAAAAAACATTCTGCCATGAAACAATCCATACACATCTTACTCCTATTGGGCGTTCTAGCCTTTTGCCCCCGCACGGCCACAGCGCAAAAAGAAAGGAATGCAGCCACAATCGACTCACTGCTCAAGGTGGTTCTGCACAACGACCAGAAAGTGAGACACAATTACAATCAAAGCCATGACCCGAAAGAAAAGGAGGCCTATTTGCGCCAATGGGACCGAACCGACTCCATCAACCAGTCGATAGTCCTGCCCATCGTCGACTCCATCATCAACGGTCGGCTTGAAGGCCTGTCGGACAACAGTTGGAGAGCCTGTTTTATGGTGCTGCAACATGCCGATTCCCCCACTCAACTCAAATACCTGCCGTTCGTAACCGAATACTACCGCAAGGGCCATATCCTGAACTACGAATATCTGATTTATGTGGACAGAATCCACGCCAACCAACGAAAGGCGCAACCCTTCGGCAGCCAAAGCGCCGAGTTCCCCAACGGAAAACGCATCTTTCTCCCCATGCTTTCCAAAGCCAAGCGCGACTCTTTGCTACAGACACTCGGCATCGCTCCCGAGAGCGTACAAATCAGAAATGGAGAATTCACGTTTACCTCCACCATAACAGATGCATCCCTCTCCGCCCTCTCCGCTTTCCAAAGCCAACCTACGGACACCTGTACAACCCGGCAAGAGGTCAGCTGGCTCGAACTGGAGAACAATGAAAAAGGCTTCATTCTGATGGTCAAAACCAGCCCTTCCCGCCCCCAAACGGGAAACATAAAAATCTATGCCAACCAACAATACAGAGGAACAACGGACAAGGACGGTCTCCTCATGTTCAAAACCGACAAAAAGGAAGACATCCGATCCCTGCGCCTGATTTCTTCTGACGGAAAGGAATGGACACATACGCTGAAACCCTTCTCCCAAGAACAAGATTATATCATAGAAGGTATCTGACAGAAACAATAAAAAAAAAGGAGCGCACCCACACGATGCGCTCCCCTGCTGAAAACTATATCAAATAAGCACTACGGCTTACATACGTTCGGGAACTTCGATGCCCAACAGGCCCATGCCCAGACGGACTACCTTGCCCACCTCGCGCGACAGGGCGAGACGGAACACCTTGACATCGGCATTCTCCTCGCGCAGGATGCTGAAGTCGTGGTAGAACTGGTTGTACTCCTTCACCAGGTCGTAGCAGTAGTTGGCAATGCCTGAAGGACTGTAGTCCTCGCCTGCCTGCTTCACCACGCCGGCAAAGTCGGCCAGCATCTGAATCAAGCCTTCTTCCTTCGTGCTCAGCTCGATGCCCGAATGAAGCTGCTCGGGGATGGTGATACCTGCCTCAGCCGCCTTACGCAGGACGGACTGGATGCGGGCGTAGGTATATTGGATAAAAGGACCGGTGTTACCGTTGAAGTCGATGGATTCCTTGGGATTGAACGTCATGTTCTTGCGGGCATCCACCTTCAGGATGAAGTACTTCAGCGCACCCAAGCCCACGATGCGGGCGATGTCGTCGGCCTCGGCCTGCGTCAAGCCGTCCAGCTTGCCCAGCTCGCCGCTGGTTTCCTTGGCGGTGTTGATCATCTCTTCCATCAGGTCGTCGGCATCGACTACCGTACCCTCGCGGCTCTTCATCTTGCCTTCGGGCAGTTCCACCATGCCATAGGAGAAGTGTACCAGGCTCTTGCCCCACTCAAAGCCCAGACGGTCGAGGAGGATGGACAGCACCTGGAAGTGGTAGTTCTGCTCGTTGCCCACCACGTAAATCATCTTGTCGATGGGATAGTCGGAGAAACGCTGTTCAGCCGTACCGATGTCCTGCGTCATATAAACAGACGTACCGTCGGCACGGAGCAGCAGCTTGTGGTCGAGGCCTTCGCCCGTGAGGTCGGCCCACACGGAACCGTCTTCCTTGCGGTAGAAAAGGCCCTTCTCCAGTCCTTCGAGCACTTTCTTCTTGCCTTCGAGATACGTATTCGATTCATAATATATCTTGTCGAAGCTGACGCCCATCATCTTGTAGGTCTCGTCGAAACCGGCATATACCCAGTCGTTCATCTTCTGCCACAGGGCACGGACCTCGGGGTCGCCAGCCTCCCACTTCACGAGCATCTCGCGGGCTTCCTTCATCAGGGGCGATTCGGCTTCGGCCTTGGCCTTGGCTTCTTCCTCGTTCATGCCTTCGGCCTGATACTTGGCCATCAGCTCCTTCACTTCAGCCTTGAAGTGTTTGTCGAAAGCTACGTAGTAGTCACCGATGAGGTGGTCACCCTTCTTGCCACTCGATTCGGGCGTCTCACCGTTGCCATACTTCAGCCAAGCCAGCATGGACTTGCAGATGTGGATACCGCGGTCGTTCACGATGTTGGTCTTCACCACGCGGTTACCATTGGCAGCAATGATATTGGCCAGGGCGTTACCCAGCAAGTTGTTACGTACGTGTCCCAGGTGGAGAGGCTTGTTGGTGTTGGGCGACGAATACTCAATCATCACCAGCGGTGACTGTTCCGTAGCCTCAGTCAATCCGTAATGAGCATCGGCCTGAATGCCGTTGAGCAGTTCGATCCATGCCGACGAAGCAATGGTAAGGTTCAGGAAGCCCTTGATGACGTTGAACTTGGCCACGAGCGAAGGCTCGTTTGCCAGCAGGTATTCACCGATTTCCTGTGCCGTCTGCTCGGGGCCCTTCTTCGACATACGGAGGAAAGGGAACACGACCAGCGTCAGATGTCCTTCAAATTCTTTCTTGGTTTTCTGCAACTGCACCTGTGCGGCAGGCACGTCCTGCCCGTAGAGTGCTTTCAGTCCGCTGATGACGGACGCTACCAGTTTCTGTTGTATATCCATAGTTTCTAATTATTTCCTGCTGCAAAGATAGTGCAAACCGAGAGAAGTACAAAAGATGAAAACATTGTTTTCAGCTTTTTACTGCCGAGGTGCAGCCTGTCTTATCCAAAGACAGTGCAAACCGAGAGAAGCGCAAAACGGAAAACGAAGTTTTCACTCCCCCTTAACATCCGAGAAGCGCGGGTTGCACGATTGCCATATTCCCAAGAACAGATGGCCATCCCTGCAACCCGCGCCTCCCCCAAAAACGAAATGGGGCCGCGGACGTTATTCGAACGTCAATTCGCTTCCCGGCTTAAAGCGGACAATCTTCTTAGCCGGAATCTCAATAGCTTCCTTGGTCACCGGGTTGATGCCCATACGGGCAGCTCTTTCGGCTACGGAAAATGTACCGAAGCCCACCATCGACACCTTTTCACCTCTTTTCAAAGCATCGGCAATTGCATCTACCAATGCTTCCAAAGCCTTCGCAGCCTCGGCCCTCTTCATTCCGGTACCTGCGGCCATCGCACTAATCAATTCTGCCTTATTCATGATCTTTCTCCCTTAAATTTAGTGTTAGATTAAAAATGATTTATCCGAAACCTATCTCTACAAAAATAGGACAAATATCCTGAACATCAAATAAAAAAGAAAGAAATGTCTCGCATAAAGCTGAAAAAGAATCAACAGAAAATCATTTTTCTGTTGTATAACAGAATTTATTCGTATTTTTGCGACAAAATGTATCAAGCGATTCCGATATGAACAATATTCCAACCGTTACAAAGAACTTACTGATTATCAACGTCCTGATGTTTTTCGGCACATTAGTTGCCCAAAGTTATGGTATCGATCTGGCCAACTATCTGGGGCTACACTTCATACTCTCCGACCGCTTCAACGCCGCACAGCTCATCACCTATATGTTCATGCATGCCGGATTTACGCATGTATTCTTCAACATGTTTGCCGTATGGATGTTCGGACGCATTCTGGAACAGGTCTGGGGACCCAAACGTTTCCTGACCTATTACCTGCTGTGCGGTATCGGTGCCGGACTGATACAGGAAGCGGTAACAGCCATCCGCTACTTCAGCATCGAGTCAGGCATGAGTCCCGATGCCATCCAGGCAGTATGCGAACAGGGTTCCCAAGCCTTGCAATCGAACATGAACTTTGTAGATCCCGCAATGGCCAGTCTGAATCTGGTAGTCAACTCATCGACCGTAGGCGCATCGGGAGCCGTATATGCCATCCTGCTGGGATTCGGCATGCTGTTTCCCAACCAACAGCTGTTCATTTTCCCGCTTCCTGTCCCCATCAAGGCCAAGTATTTTGTCATCGGATATGCTCTGATTGAGCTTTATTCAGGTCTGGCCAACAGTGCCGGCGACAATGTGGCTCACTTCGCCCACCTGGGAGGAATGATTTTTGGATTCATATTAATTATGTACTGGAGAAAAAAGAATAGAGGAAATGGCTACTATTATAACTGATTTGAAAGAGAAGTTCCGCAGAGGCACCATCTGCCTGCAACTGATATATATCAATGTGGCCGTTTTCCTACTGGTAACGGTCTGCGGCGTCTTCCTGCAACTGTTCAACCAATCACTGGGCGAATGGCTTGTCTGGCTGCAACTGCCCGCTTCCTTCAGCCGCTTCATCATACAGCCATGGACGCTGCTGACCTATATGTTCATGCACGCCGGCATCATGCACATCCTGTTCAACATGCTTTGGCTCTACTGGTTTGGCCGGCTGTTCCTACAATTCTTCTCCGCCAAACACCTGCGCGGAGTCTATCTGCTGGGAGGCATCTGCGGCGGACTGCTCTACATGGTTGCCTACAACGTCTTTCCCTATTTTCAATATATGATAGAAGGTTCCTTCCTGTTGGGAGCCTCGGCTTCGGTACTGGCCATCGTGGCCGCCACGGCATATCGCGAGCCCAACTATCCGATACCACTCCTGTTCATCGGAAACATCAGGCTGAAATATCTGGCTCTGGTCGTCATTGGTACGGACCTGCTTTTCCTTACTTCGAGCAATGCCGGCGGGCACATTTCCCACCTCGGAGGAGCCTTGGCCGGAGTTTGGTTTGCCGCCTCCCTGAGCAAGGGAACAGACATCACAGCATGGATCAACCGTCTGCTGGATGGCATCAGCGGAATATTCAGCCGCCGTCCCCGCAAACCGAAAATGAAAGTACACTACGGAAGTAACCGCCAGAAAGACTACGAATACAACGCCCGTAAAAAAAGCCAGTCGGACGAAATCGACCGTATATTGGACAAGCTGAAAAAGTCGGGATACGAAAGCCTGACGGCTGATGAAAAGAAGAGCCTGTTCGACGCCAGTAAACGATAACCACGCACATGAAACTCTTTCGACACGTCGCCACTTTCGTCATCGGGTCAGTCAACGCCCTCATCACGGCAGCCTTCCTGCTTACGGCCTACAGCCCTTACTTCCAGCCCGTAGAACATCCCTTACGTTCATGCCTGGGACTGGCCTTCCCTATCTTTCTGTTCATCAACGTGGGATTCCTCTGCTTTTGGCTGATTGTACGTCATTACAGACTGGCCATCCTGCCATTGGCCGGCATGTTGTTGTGTTATCCTCAGATACGTACCTATATACCGATTAACTTCCACACGGAAAAGGTGCCGGAAGGCAGTCTGAAGATACTTTCGTACAACGTAATGGGCTTCGACGGATGCGTCAAGAAGGAAGGGAAAAATCCCATCCTCACTTACCTGCAGGAAAGCGGAGCCGACATCATCTGCATTCAGGAATATGCCACATCCGGCTCACCCAAACACCTGACACAAAAGGATATTGACAAGGCCCTGAAAGACTATCCGTACCATCGTATCGACAAGTTGGGAAGTACCCGGTCGAACCGCATGGCCTGTTACTCCAAATATCCCATCCTTTCAGCACGGGGGTTGGAGTATAAAAGCAGTTATAACGGATCAGTGGCCTATGAACTGAAAATAGGAAAAGACACACTGACTCTTATCAATAATCACCTGGAGTCGAACAAACTGACCAAAGAAGACAAAGTGGTCTACGAAAGCATGCTGGCAGCGCCCGAACGCGACAAGGTGGAAAGCGGAGCGCGCCTGCTGCTCGGTAAGCTTGCAGAGGCATCGGCTCTCCGTGCCCCCCAGGCCGACGCCATCGCCCAAGCGGTACAAAAGTCGGCCCACCCTTACATCATCGTTTGCGGCGACTTCAACGATACCCCCATCTCGTACACCCACCGTGTAGCAGGGCAGCAGCTGGACGATGCCTTTACTCAGTCGGGGCAGGGCTTCGGCATCTCGTACAACCAGAATAAATTCTACTTCCGCATCGACCACATTCTGGTCAGCCGGAACATGAAAACATACAACTGTACAGTAGACAACCGCATCAAAGATTCTGACCACTACCCCATCTGGTGCTACGTCAAAATGCAGGCAGAATAAACAGGCCAGATGCAACGGGATTCAAAAAAATAATGCCGCAAAGTAATATATTGTGAAAAAAGAACTATATTTGCAGCCTTGTAAATACGTAGAAATTAATTAATAAAGTAATCATAATAAACTAAAAGTAACATGCAGAACAAAGGATTTGTAAAGGCTTTTGCCATCCTGCTCACCTTGGTGTGCGTGTTCTACTTATCGTTCTCTTTTGTTACCCGCCACTACACAAACAAAGCACGGGAGATAGCCAACGGAGATCCGAAAGTAGAGCAGAACTACCTGGACTCGCTCGCCAATGAGAAAGTATGGTTATGGAACTGGAGCCTGAAAGATTGTAGAGAGATGGAAATCAGTTTGGGTCTGGACCTGAAGGGTGGTATGAACGTCATCCTCGAGGTTTCCGTACCCGATGTCATCAAGGTTTTGGCCGACAACAAGACGGACGAAAACTTCAACCAGGCACTGGCTACAGCAGCCCAGCAGGCCACAACCAGCCAGGATGACGTCATCACACTGTTCATCCGCGAATATCACCGCCTGGCTCCGAACGCCCCGTTGGCACAGCTGTTCGCAACCCAACAACTGAAAGATAAAGTCAACCAGAAATCGACCGACGCAGAAGTCGAAAAAGTACTGCGCGAAGAAGTAAAGGCTGCCGTGGACAACTCTTACAATGTGCTCCGTACACGTATCGACCGTTTCGGTGTGGTTCAGCCCAACATCCAGAGCCTGGAAGACAAGATGGGACGTATCATGGTAGAACTCCCGGGTATCAAGGAACCTGAACGTGTAAGAAAATTGTTACAAGGTTCTGCCAACCTGGAATTCTGGGAAACTTACAACTCCAGCGAAATTGCTCCTTACTTCCAGTCGGCCGATGCCAAACTCCACAGCATCCTGACAACTACAACCGACAGCGTAGCCGCTCCGGCAACAGCCGAAACGACTGCACAAGCAGCTACCAGCACAACCGACAGCCTGGCTGCTGCGCTGAAAGGAGAAAGCACTGCCGCACAGGAAGCCGACCTGGCCCAGTACAAGAAAGACCATCCGCTGATGGCCATCCTGCAAATCAACCCCAATGGAGGTCCGGTTGCCGGTTATGCATTGGCCAAAGATACGGCTGAAGTCAATCGCTATCTGACTATGCCTGCAATACAAGCAGAGTTTCCGAAAGACCTCCGCCTGAGATGGGGTGTATCAGCAGCCGCATTCGATCCCAAGAAACAAACTTACGAATTGTATGCTATCCGTTCAACTGAACGCAACGACCGCGCTCCATTGGAAGGTGACGTGATTGTAGATGCCAAGGATGACTTCGACCAATATGGTAAGCCCTCTGTAAGTATGTCTATGAATACCGACGGCGCACGTCGCTGGGCGCAGCTGACCAAGAAAGTGGCTGTTACGCAAGGTTGTATTGCCATCGTATTGGACGGTTACGTATATTCTGCCCCCACCGTATCCAATGAAATCACCGGCGGTAACTCACAAATCACCGGTCACTTCACTCCCGAAGAAGCCAAAGACTTGGCCAACGTGTTGAAGTCCGGTAAGATGCCTGCTCCGGCACACATCGTTCAAGAAGACATCGTAGGTCCGTCTCTGGGACAGGCTTCCATCAACGCCGGTATCATTTCGTTCATCGTAGCCCTCGTACTGCTGATGATTTACATGTGCACCATGTACGGTTTCATCCCCGGTATGGTAGCCAACGGCGCACTGGTATTGAACATGTTCTTCACACTGGGTATCCTTTCATCCTTCCAGGCCGCTCTGACCATGTCTGGTATCGCCGGTATGGTGCTGTCACTCGGTATGGCGGTGGATGCCAACGTGTTGATTTACGAACGTACGAAGGAAGAGCTCCGTGCAGGCAAGGGTGTGAAGAAAGCCTTGGCTGACGGTTACTCCAACGCCTTCTCGGCCATCTTCGACTCCAACTTGACTTCTATCCTGACGGGTATCATCCTGTTCAACTTCGGTACAGGTCCTATCCGCGGTTTCGCCACGACACTGATTATCGGTATCCTGATCTCGTTCTTCACCGCCGTCTTCATGACCCGCCTGGTTTACGAACACTTCATGAACAAGGACAAGTGGTTGAACCTGAGCTTCTCAACTGGTATTTCGAAAAACCTGATGCAGAATGTACACTTCAACTTTATGGGCCGCAACAAGATGTGGTTCACCGTTGCTTCCATCATCGTAGTTGTCTGCCTGGGCTTCCTCTTCACACGCGGATTGAGCCAGAGCATCGACTTCACAGGTGGACGTAACTTCAAGGTACAATTCGAGCAGACAGTAGAACCCGAGCAGGTACGCGAACTGATTGCCGGCAAGTTCGGTGACGCTAACGTCAGTGTAATTGCCATCGGTACCGACGGCAAGACTGTACGTATCAGCACCAACTACCGCATCCAGGAAGAAGGCAACAATGTTGACTCTGAAATCGAAGCTTACCTGTACGAAACGCTGAAGCCGTTGCTGACACAGAACATCTCACTGGAAACATTCATCGACCGTGAGAACCATACAGGTGGCAGTATCATCAGTTCACAGAAGGTAGGTCCGAGCATTGCCGACGACATCAAAGTATCGGCCATCTGGTCTATCGTACTGGCTGTGATTGCCATCGGTCTGTACATTCTGCTCCGTTTCCGCAACATCGCCTACAGTATCGGTTCGGTAGCCGCTCTTTGCTGTGACACCATCGTCATCCTGGGTGCCTACTCCATGTTCTGGGGCATACTTCCCTTCTCACTGGAAATCGACCAGACGTTTATCGGTGCCATCCTGACCGCTATCGGTTACTCTATCAACGATAAGGTGGTTATCTTCGACCGTGTGCGCGAATACTTCCACCTGTATCCGAAACGCGGCAAGTACCAGTTGTTCAACGACTCACTGAACACAACACTGGCCCGTACCATCAATACCTCACTGAGTACATTGATCGTGTTGCTGTGTATCTTCATCCTGGGTGGTGATTCTATCCAGAGCTTTGCCTTCGCCATGATTCTGGGTGTTGTATTCGGCACATTGTCTTCACTGTTTGTCGCTTCTCCTATCGCCTATACACTGATCAAGAAGAATGCGGACGAACCGAACGAAGAAAAGAAATAAGCTGATTGTTTCGATATGACAACGACGGGGACGCTTCACAAAAGCGCCCCCGTTTTTTTATGCCATGAGCCGTGTTTCTTGAACAACACCTTCCCCTCCTTCCAACGAAGCACTGCATGAGGAAGTAAGGAAGTGCTTCGTCAGAACTCAAGAAAGCACTTCGTCAGAAGCCAAGGAAGTGCTCCGTCAGTACCATACCCCGCATCGGCTGGAAAAATGAAACCAAACTCTATAAACAGAGCATAAGAACAAAAAACCACACAAACAATAAAGGGATGCCGGTCCGAACCAGACATCCCTTTATGTAGCCCCGAGGGGAATCGAACCCCTATCTAAAGTTTAGGAAACTTCTATTCTATCCGTTGAACTACAAGGCCGTTTAACTAAAATTCTGCAAACAATTGCAAGAACAGGTCGCAAAGATAATACTTTCTGTTGATTTTCCGAAAAAAGTTTTGTTAATCCGATTAACTTTCCGACATTTGCGAACTGCGTTGAACGCATATCCATAAAATTAACCTAAGAAAATCGTAAGTTATGGCAAACGACATGATGGTCAAAGACCTGGACGAAGTGGTAGTACGCTTCTCCGGCGACTCCGGCGACGGAATGCAGCTCGCCGGCAACATCTTTTCAACAGTTTCGGCTACGGTAGGAAACGACATCAGTACTTTTCCCGACTATCCGGCAGATATCCGCGCCCCGCAAGGTTCACTGACGGGTGTCTCCGGCTTCCAAGTTCACATCGGCGCACAGAAGGTATATACACCCGGTGACCAGTGTGACGTACTGGTCGCCATGAACGCAGCCGCACTGAAGACACAATATAAATTCGTCAAACCCAACGGTACGATTATCATCGATACCGACGCTTTCCAGAAGTCTGATCTTGAAAAGGCAGCCTTCCAGACCGAAAACCCCATCGAAGAAATGGGCATCAAGCAGGAAGTCATTGCCGCCTCCATCACGACGATGGTGAAAGACTGCCTGGCCTCAACGGGCATGGACAACAAATCCATCCTGAAATGCCGCAACATGTTCGCCGTCGGTCTGGTGTGCTGGCTCTTCGACCGCGACCTCAAGATAGCCGAAGACTTCATCCGCGAAAAGTTCGGCAAGAAGCCCCAAGTGGCCGAAGCCAACATCAAGGTCATCCACGCCGGCTGGGACTACGGACACAACACACACGCTTCCATCGCACACGCCACCTGCCGCATCGAGAGTAAGGTAAAGGTGCCCGGACGCTACATGGACATCACCGGCAACAAGGCTACAGCCTACGGCTTCATCGCCGCTGCCGAGAAAGCCGGACTGAAACTGTTCCTCGGCTCCTACCCCATCACTCCAGCCACGGATGTGCTGCACGAACTGTCCAAGCACAAGTCACTGGGCGTGATGACCGTACAATGTGAAGACGAAATTTCAGGTTGCGCCACCGCCATCGGTGCCTCGTTTGCCGGCGCACTGGCCGTAACCTCCACCTCGGGCCCCGGTGTATGTCTGAAGTCCGAAGCCATGAACCTGGCTGTCATTACCGAGCTGCCGCTCGTGGTGCTCGACGTACAGCGCGGCGGTCCTTCCACAGGCCTGCCCACCAAGTCGGAACAGACCGACCTGTTGCAAGCCCTCTTCGGCCGTAACGGTGAAAGCCCCATGCCTGTCATTGCAGCCACATCGCCTACCAACTGTTTCGATGCTGCCTATATGGCCAGCAAGATTGCCCTGGAGCACATGACTCCCGTCGTGTTGCTGACCGATGGTTACGTAGCCAACGGCTCAGGTGCCTGGAAATTGCCCAAGCTGGCTGAATACCCGGCCATCAACCCGCCTTATGCGCCCGCCGACATGAAGGACAACTATACACCCTACCGCCGTAATCCCGAAACCGGTGTCCGCTATTGGGCCATCCCCGGTCAAGAAGGCTACACGCACATCCTGGGTGGTCTGGAAAAAGACAGTAATACAGGTGCCATCTCCACCGATCCGGAGAACCATAACCTGATGTGTCACCTGCGTGCCGAGAAGGTTGCCAAGATTCCCGTGCCCGACGTTCAGGTACAAGGCTGTGCCGACGATGCTGACCTGCTTATCGTAGGTTTCGGCGGTACATACGGACATCTCTATTCGGCTATGGACGAAATGATCAAAGCTGGCAAGAAGGTAGCCCTGGCGCACTTCAGCTTCCTGAACCCGCTGCCCAAGAACACAGAAGAGGTACTGAAACGCTACAAGAAAGTAGTGGTAGCCGAACAGAACCTGGGACAGTTTGCCGCCTACCTGCGCATGAAGGTAGACAATTTCACTCCTTACCAATTCAACGAAGTGAAAGGACAACCCTTCGTCGTAGCCGAACTGGTCAAGGCATTCAACGAAATCATCAACCAATAAAATCGAGGAGGACACAATTATGAACGAATATACAGCTAAAGACTTCAAGAAAGGACAACCCCGTTGGTGTCCGGGCTGCGGCGACCACTTCTTCCTGGCCTCCCTGCACAAGGCCATGGCCGAAATAGGCAAGGCTCCGTGGGAAACAGCCGTCATCTCGGGTATCGGATGCTCCAGCCGTCTGCCCTATTATATGAATACGTATGCCATGCAGACCATCCACGGCCGTGCGGCCGCTATCTCGACCGGTGCCAAAGTCACCAATCCCAATCTGGCCGTCTGGCAGATTTCAGGCGACGGTGACGGGCTGGCCATCGGCGGCAATCACTTCATCCACGCCGTACGCCGCAACATCGACCTGAACATGATTCTGCTGAACAACCGCATCTACGGTCTGACCAAGGGACAATACTCGCCGACGTCGCCCCGCGGCTTTGTCAGCAAGTCATCGCCCTACGGCACTGTAGAAGATCCTTTCCATCCCGCCGAACTGTGCTTCGGTGCACGCGGACGTTTCTTCGCACGTGCCGTAGCCACCGATGCTGCCGGCACGGTAGAAATCCTGAAAGCAGCCTACAACCATAAAGGTGCCGCCGTCTGCGAAATCCTCCAGAACTGCGTCATCTTCAACAACGGTACGCACGACTCTGTTTACAACAAGGAAGGACGCGCCAAGAACGCCATCTATCTGGAACACGGCAAGCCGATGATTTTCGGCGAAAACCGCGAATATGGCCTGATGCAGGAAGGTTTCGGCCTGAAAGTGGTGAAGTTGGGCGAAAACGGCATCACCGAGAAAGACATCCTGGTGCACGACGCCCACTGTATGGACAACACCCTACAGCTGAAACTCGCGCTGATGGAAGGGCCGGACTTCCCCATCGCCCTCGGCGTCATCCGCGACGTGGACGAGCCGACCTATGACGAGGCCGTACATGCCCAGATTGAGGAAGTGAGCGCCAAGAAGAACTATCACAACTTCGAAGAGCTGCTGATGACCAACGATACTTGGGAAGTAAAATAAACTTCTCTTCCTAACCGAAGATGCCATCTTGCCAACCGATAAGATGGCATCTTTATTTTTTTAATCCCTCACCCATTTAGCCATGAAACATACATTATTTACCAATGTCTGTACCTCTCTATTTATTTTTCTGACAGCCGCCACGTCCATCCAGGCTCAAAGACAATCTACAATAGTTCCTCCCATCATGGGCTGGAGTTCGTGGAACACCTACCGCATCAACATCAGTGAAGACCTCATCAAACGGCAGGCCGAAGCCATGATTTCACTCGGGCTGAAGGATGCCGGCTACAAATACATCAACATCGACGACGGTTTCTTCGGGTACCGCAACGAGAAAGGGATACTACAGACACATCCCGAACGTTTCCCCAACGGTGTCAAGTGTGTGGCCGACCACATCCACCGCCTCGGACTGAAAGCCGGTATCTACTCCGATGCCGGAGCCAATACCTGCGGCTCGCTTTGGGATGCCGATCTCAATGGGGTAGGCGTCGGCCTGTACGGCCATGAGAAGCAGGATGCCGACCTTTACTTCAACCAATGGGGTTTCGACTTTATCAAAATAGACTATTGCGGTGCCGGACAGCAACTCGACCTGGACGAACGTGAACGGTACACTGCCATCAGCAAAGCCATTCGGGAAGTATGCCCGCGCGACATCTCGGTCAACATCTGCCGGTGGGCCTTCCCCGGTACCTGGGCACGCGACCTGGCCCGTTCGTGGCGCATCAGCGGCGATATATCGCCCCGTTGGAGTTCCGTGAAATCCATCATCCGGAAAAACCTCTACCTATCTGCTTATGCAGGAGGCGGACACTATAACGACATGGACATGCTGGAAATAGGCCGCGGCCTGACACAAACAGAAGAGGAAGTACACTTCGGGATGTGGTGTCTCATGAGCTCTCCGCTGCTCATCGGATGTGACCTGACGGCTATCCCAGACGCCTCCCTGAAACTACTGAAAAACAAGGAACTGATAGCGCTCAACCAAGATCCGCTGGGCCTCCAGGCCTACGTGGTGCAACACGAGGGAGAAGGATACGTGTTGGTGAAAGACATCGAACAGCTACGTGGTAATGTGCGTGCCGCCGCCCTTTACAATCCGTCGGACAGCACATGTGCCTTCCACGTTCCGCTGGACCTGCTTGAATTGGGCGGGAAAGTGAAAGTGCGCGACCTCGTGAAGCAAAAAGACGAAAAAGCAATCCGAGAATACCTGTCGTACACCTTACCGCCGCACAGTGTAAAAATTCTGCGCCTCAAGGCAGAACAGCGCCTCGAACCGACCCGCTATGAAGCCGAATGGGCTTACCTTCCTCTCTACAACGACCTGGGCAAACAGAAACGCATCATCAGCCCCCAACCCTTTGAAGGAGCTTCGGGACGAATGATTGTGACCCACATCGGCGGAAGCAAAGACAACTACATGGAATGGAGCAACGTCCATAGCGACAAAGGGGGCAGCTACACACTGACCATCGCCTACCTGCCTCCCGAAGCGGGGAAACGAGAAGTGAACGACCGCCTCATCGAAGTAGAAGTAAATGGACACGCCTACGCTCCCATCAAGAAGCTGGCGAAGAACCGCTCCGAAGGTATCTGTACCGTCAGCCTGCCCGTCCGACTGGAACCCGGCCGCAACACCATACGTCTGGGCAGCGCCTACACCTGGACACCGGACATCGACTGCATCACGCTCGAACCACAATCCTAAAGGAGGATAATGAAAGAAGGCTGCGTTCGTGAGCGCAGCCTTCTTTCATTATATCATCTGTCTTTCCATCAGGGCAATGTTACCTTGAACAACTCGCTCGGGCGGTGTTCGCGATGAATGATTCCTACCATCTGCTCCACAATATCGGGATGCTGGGCAGCTATGTCATGATCTTCGTGAACGTCTGCTGCCAAATCGTAAAGATGAGTTTTCCCTTTCTTCACAACCAGTTTCCAGTCGCCCATACGCACACCAATCTGGTCTGTTTCATGGAATTCCCAATACAGAAAGTCATGCTTCTGCTGCTTATCGTCCTGCCCCAGCATCGTCGGAGCGAACGAGATGCCGTCGAAGCAATCGCCCTCCAACTTCTTGTTCAGATACTTTTTGGGGAACTTCTTGTCGCCTATCAGCTCGCAGAACGTAGGCATTACGTCGTAAAAGGCCAGCTGGTGGTCGTTTACCGTACCGGCAGGCACATGTCCCGGCCAGCGTACAATGAAGGGAATGCGGATACCGCCTTCGTAGCACTGGCGTTTCAATCCGCGCAACTTGCCATCGCGCCCGAAGAACTCGGGATCGGCACCGCCTTCCTCGTGAGGGCCGTTGTCGCTGCTGAAGATGACCAGTGTATTCTCGTCCAGTCCCTTCTCCTTCAGTTTGGCCAGAATCTCGCCCACATAAGCATCCAGACGGGTAATCATGCCCGCAAACTCGGCATGTGTATGCACCACGGCATTGTAGCGCGAACCTTCGCTACCTCCCCACGTCTTGTCCACGAAAAACTTCTTCTTATAAGCCTTCAGGATTGAGTCGTTGGGCTGGGCCAGTTCGGCGTGGGGCAACGTATAGGTAAAGAAACCGTAGAATGGCTGCTTGCCGTCCTGCTTGTCGAGCCAGGCCAAAGCCTCCTGATGAATCATGTCAGCCGAATACTGGGGGCGCTTCTTATAGTCGTCGCCATACATCGGATAGCGGATGTTGTCGTCCATCGTGACACGGATGGTAGCCGTATCACCCTTCGACTTGCTGTAACGGTTCAGGAAGTTCGGATAGTACAGATGGGCCTGGAACTGGCAGATGAAGCCATAGTATTCGTCGATGCCGCGCTTGTCGGGCGTGGAGCACGAACCTTCGTAACCGCCCGCCCACTTGCCGAACATACCGGTGGTATAACCGTTCTTCTTCATGATTTCGGGCAAGATGATGTGATCGGGATCGTAAGGTTCCTGGCCAACAACGGTATATTCATCGTTGTTGCCATATTTCATCAAAGAGGCATTGGTCCAATACTCTTTGTTTCCACGTACATGCCCGTGTCCCGAATGCTGCCCCGTCATCAGTGATGCACGCGACGGCGCACTGACAGGACTGCCCGCATAGGCTTGCGTAAAGAGCATGCCCTCGGCCGCCATCCGGTCCAGATTGGGCGTCTGGATATACTTCTGACCATAGCAGGCCAGGTCGCCGTAACCCATGTCGTCACACAGAATAAAGATGATGTTCGGTTTGTCCGAATCAGGTTTATCAGCCGCCAACATTACTGAAGGACAAGCAACAACGGCCAAAGCAGCCGAAGGAATAAAATGAACAATCTTTTTCATAGAATCATATTTTGAAGCGTAAAGATACAGAATATTTTGGAAAAACAGACAATGGGCGCAGATGATTTTGAGAGAACGACCTGCCCATTCATCTACGCCCAAAGTGTTACAAAATCTTCATTACCCTAAATCAATCTTCTCCACCTTTTCCCCAACCCGGGTTTTGCGTCAAATCAGGATTAAGAATAAATTCATCAGTCGGTACCTGATAGAGATAATATTTATCATCCCAACCTTTTCCTTCAGCTTGGGGATCATTGAACAGATACAAGTACCCCTCGGTCATCGAACCGTTTTGTCCGTCAGAAAGTCCTGTAGATTCATTGTAAAGTGTCATACCCACAGACTGTGCAAAACTCTTTGATGCCCAAATACCTTTTGCGGCACGGTTAAGGAACCAGGGAGCCATACGCCAACGGCGTATATCATAAAAACCAAAACCTTCGCCCATCAGTTCTATAATACGTTCACGACGAACTTCCCATAACAAGGCCGGTACTCGAATTCCTGCATCATTGCCGGCTGGATAATAGTAAGGCCGTTCAGGATCAAAATTATCATCAATCTCGGACACAATCATATCGGAAACACCTGCACGTCTACGCAGCAAGTTGATACTCTTGTCCGCTTCTGTTTGGGTAAATTGTCCCAATTCGGCCTTGGCTTCCGCATAATTCAACAACGTTTCTTCGATCTTGAAAATCGGCTTATCGGCTACGTTCAACTGGCCATTGTTAAAGTTTTCTTCCCAGCAACAATACAATTTCCAAATATAATAACCGGATCGACATTGTACAAAAGCACCACCCGTACCGATTCTAGGAATTTCAGGTACCAATGAAGCAGACCAGTTCTGCGCCGGCAAACGCTTCATACCAACACCCGGATTGCTGCATGAATAATTTTCACCCATTATATCTATATATTCGCGATCGGCAGGATTGTCTGTATATCCCCATGATGCATTCGGATTCTGGGCCGGTTTGTTAGCTCCATTTGCAATCACCTTATAAGGAGGCATGATGGTATGATACATACGAGGGTCACGATCACGGAACACATCATACATCGTAGCATTCCCATGATAATTGGATGCAACGTTATGAATAGGTTTGCCATTCTTCATCAAATAAAGATCCACCGTATTCTGGTTCATCTCAATGTCCGATGAAGAAGTATGCTCTACATAGCATCCACCTTGCACTGGATTTACTCCTGAAACATATGATTTATAAAGGATGATTCCCGGCACATTACCCAAATCGTCCGTTGTCCACATTTCACCATAACCTGCTCCCGGCTGCCCGTCTGTACCCGTATAAAGCGTAGGATAAGCCGCCATCAATAGTTCTGAAACGCGGATACACTCATTCAGATATTTTTCTTCATCACCCAGTCCATGATATTTACGCCACGTACCTTCACGCAATGCAAAACGGGAAATAACGGCTCTGACACAATCCACATTGATCGTATTCTCTCCATCTTGCGATTCAAAATCACCTATGTGCTCTTCGGCCCATTTCAGACGTTCCAGTACCATATCGGCAACCTCCTTACGGTCCCTACGTCCTTCGTAAATTTCAGGTGAACTTTCGCTCAAAACCTTGTCCACCCAAGGTACATCACCAAAACGGTCAATCAACTCCATATACCAATACGAATGGAAGAAGTATCCCACCGCTTTCCAATGGTCCTTCTCAGCATCGCTCATACCAGAATCATCCAAATGCGAAAGCATGATATTGACACGACGAAGTACACCGCTAAAATCCCAACCGTTACCCGAGGCCGTACTACCTTTGGTCTGATAGGCAAACTGGTTAAAACCACTCGGGCTGCGATAATTCAGATATCCGGCATCTGCATCGCCTGTGTATTGCCCGCCACCATTACCCCAGCCATTTCCGGCAAAAGAAGTACGGATTGTTGTATTACTGAAAATCTCGTAACAAGGCCACATGAAAGCCTGAAAATTATCATAATTCTGGAAAGCGTTTTCTTCCGTCGGTGAAGTCACCGGATATTTTTCCAGAAAGCTATCGTTGCAACCAGTCAAGGCCAATCCACCCAGCAAGGCTGCGCATATCATTATTTTTTTCATTGTAACGTCTTTATTGAAAAGGTTAATACATTTATAAGGTTACATTCAAACCGAAGGAAACCGTACGGAAATTCGGATAATTCCAACTCAGGGTTTCAGGATCTATACCCTTGTTCAACGATGTGAAAGTTGCCAAATTCTCAATACTTACAAAGGCCTTCAACTGAGACAGCTGGACCTTCTGTATCCATTGTTTGGGGAATGAATAAGATAACGTAACATTCTTGATGCGCAGATAAGAAGCATCAGACATGTATTTGTCAGACGTGCGATAGTTCGAACTCATGTTTCCATATCCGTCGTAGATACGCGGGAATTCAGCATCAGGATTGGCACAAGTGTAGTCACCTCCAGCAGCATCAACCGGACGCCAATAGTTCTCTGTCCCTTCATAAAGCGGAATGAACTTAAAGTCACCATACATCGGGAAAGTCAACACGTTGGCAATCCAATAATCACGTTTACCTGTACCTTGCAGGAAGACACTCAGATCAAAACCTTCATAGCTTACTCCCAGATTAATGCCATACAGATAACGGGGAAGATAATTTCCAATCCGCTCACGGTCACCCGGATTCTCCAGTGTTCCGTCACCGGCGTAAATCAGATTCTCACCCATTTCATCATCCCGCAGATTCTTGAACTTCACATCACCCGGACGCGGATTGGCACCGTTTATACGTACTACACCGTCCTTCAATTGCCAGGTCTGTGTATCTACGAAATCATCTACCGTATAAAAACCGTCAAACAGATATCCCCAATATTCACCCAATTCCATTCCTTCATAATAGGTCCTGAGGAGTTTGGACTCGTTGCTGTCATATTTAGTAATCACACTCTTGGAATCGGACAGATTAAAGCCTACCCTATAAGACCACTTTCCAATCTTGTCACGCCAGTTCATGTTCAGTTCCCAACCACGGGTACGCATGTCAGCCGTATTTTGTGTCGGCGCAGAAGCACCCACTACTGCCGGCAACTGCATTCCGGGAGCCAACATACCCTTCGTGTCACGCTGATACCATTCAAAAAGACCGCTCAAACGATTGTTGAACAAAGCAAAGTCGATACCGATATTGGTAGTACCCACCTTCTCCCACGTAAAGTCCGAACGGACCAGACTGGGTAACGAGGTAATAGCTGTAACAGGCGCACCATTGATCAACCAACCCGTATATTTGTTGTTCACACTCATAGCAGGAACAAAAGAGTAGGCTGCAATATTCTGATTACCAATAAGTCCATAAGAACCACGAATCTTCAACTGGTCGAGCCAAGAAGATGCACCGGCCATAAAGTCCTCCTGAGCCATATTCCAACCGACCGAAACAGAGGGGAAAAAGCCAAAACGAGAATCTTTGGGGAATTTGGACGAACCGTCATATCGGCCATTCACTTCCAGCAGATACTTGCCTTTATAGTCATAGTTCACACGGAAGAAACCACCACGAACCGCATACTCGGTATAATAATCATTCGCGGTCAACGTACCTGAACCACCACCTAAAGATGGAATCTCGGGGATTGACTGGGTATAAGAATAAACATCGACCGTTTCCTGATAGCTGGACTCCTGGTTGAAACCTGCCATCACTTTGAAATGATGATCCTGAGCCAAGTCAAAACTATACGTACCATACAGGTTGATGGCATTATAGTCTGTATATTGCTTGTACTTGCGCAGATAGTCGTTACTTGGGGTCGTATCGGCTCCACCCTGAATGGAAGTCATCTGCACACTACCTGTATACCAATGATAGTCGTACATATTCTTATCATAAGTATACTCGAAGGCTATTTCAAGCCCCTTCAGAGGTTTTAAGATCGATTTCAGAAAAATACGCGGGTTGTCGTTGATGTTCTTGTATGGATTGGCCGTTTCAATCTGGTTACGCGACGTGAAAAAAAGCAGATTATCATCATTACCCAATCCGTATCCTTCGGGCATCGAACCTTCCGGATAAAAAGACGGCAGACGGGTACTCCACAAGCCTCCACCTTGGGAGACAACCATATTACGCTTGCTATGAGCATAACTTAATGTAGCTTCCTGAGTAAACCACTTGGTAATGTCCGCCGAAATGAAGCTGCTGACATTCATACGGGTATACTTATCTTTGTCAGAATAAAGCACACCGTCCGTATCAACCAATCCGGCTGAAAGACGATAGCGCAAGCGTTCTGTACCTCCACTTACCGAAAGGTTATGAGTCTGCTGGAAACTGGTTTCCATCATATTCTTCATCAAGTCCTTTTCATTGAGGAAATACAAAGCTCCGTCGGTATCCTTGTAAATACCGTCACCTTTGGTTTCGATAGACGAAGGATTGGCTTTATACTGGGCCAACAAATCCAACCAACGGTCTACCTTGGGAGCTCCCAACGACCAATAGTCATTACCCGAAGCCTCCTGGTAAGCATACAGATAGGTTTCCAACGAAGTCTGCTTGGGCAGATTGACGGCATTGGCAAAAGCAAAGTTGTTGTTGTAGTTCAGCTGGAAACGCTCACCGCTCTTGGGCCGTTTGGTTGTCACCAAAATAACGCCACCGGCAGCACGGGCACCGTAGATGGCCGACGAAGCGGCATCCTTCATCACCGTAATGGATTCAATATCGTCGGGGTTCAGCATATCGATGTCGCCTTCCACGTTGTCTATCAAGACCAATGGAGCGATAGACGAACCCGAACCAATCGAATAGGCTCCACGAATCTGGAACGAACGGCTTTCGCCCGGAGAGTTACCGTTGCTACCTACAAACAGACCGGGAACCGCACCCTGCAAGGCATCGGCAGCTTTTGTCAGCGGACGTTCACCCAGCACGTCGTCCATCTTGACGGTAGTAACGGCACCCGTCAGGTTGGCTTTCTTCTGAGAACCGAAACCTACAACCACCACTTCATCCAAAGCCTGCGCGTCTTCTTTCAGAACAATGCTCAATGGCTTTCCGTCCCATGTAACGGTCACCGTCTGATAACCCACAAAGCTGATTTCCAAAGTAGCGCCACGGGCTACGTTAGGTATCACGAAATTACCGTCGATATCGGTAATACTTCCTGTACCGGCCCCCTGAACTTTCACCGAGGCACCAATTACAGTTTCACCATTGGCATCTTTAACAACGCCTTTACATTCACCATTCTGCTGGACGATTGCATTGTCTGCCATAGATACGTCCGCAAGAATCGCTCCGAAAGGAACAGCCGATAGCAAAAGAGACAGTCCTATCGGCTTCAACTTTTTCAGGATTTCATTCATAACATTTCAATTGAAAGATTAACTAATCTACTCTAAAAATACAACTTGTATATATTGCTATAATTTAAGACTATACAATATCCAAGGTCAACATCAGCATTCAACTATGTGCAAAGATAAGAATTCTTGTTGACATAACAAAACAATAGAACTTATTTTTTAATAATTAGACGAAACATGCCTCCTCAAAGCACACCATGAAAACAAAAGAGAACAAGCCACACCATATTATATTATAAAACGATAACTGTACATCAGTCAAGTAACTATATACAGACTGATATCATTATTGACAATCTGACACTTTGCATCCGTAAGTGCCCGAGAATCGCCTGTTTCGGCCCGCAGGAAGACCGTGCGGCAAACGACGAAGCGGGAAGCGCCTTTCCCGCTGACCAACAGCCGGATAGCGAAATCCTTACATTTGAAAGAGAAGTTAAAAAACGAAAAAAGGGCAGAAAGAGGCCTCATCAAACGCTCTCACAACGAAAAAGACGGGAAAAAACAGACAAAAAAAGCCGCTTTTCCACAGAAAAGCAGCCTTTTTCTGATACGAAACATACGACCTGACGCCGCAAAACATACAATCTGCCGACTGAAAACATACAATCTGATGCCTCAAAACCTACTTCGGGAGGCTCAAAAAGGGAGTTTCACCCCGCTCTCCGCCTCTATTTCGTCCCGCCCGAAGAAGGGAGGAGTCAGCCAAACAAAGGCATTCCGCGCATTCTGTCAGGTATTCAAGAGAGAAAGACGGCAAAATGTCAAAGCTTGTCTCCGTAGGCCAAGTCGCCCGCATCGCCCAAGCCGGGCACGATGTACGAGCGCTCGTTCAGTTCGGGGTCGATGGCGGCACACCAAAGCGTAACGTCGTCGCCGGGGAAAATCCGTTGCAGATGCTCCACACCCTGACGGCTGGCGATGACGCAGGCTATCAGCAGACGGGCCGGACGTCCCTTGCTCAGGAAAGCACGATAGGCCAGCTCCATGCTCTCGCCCGTAGCCAGCATGGGGTCGACGAGCATCAGCGTCTTCTGCGTCAGGTCGGGCGTGGCAATGTATTCGATGTGTACATCCAGCTCGCGGCACTCCTTATCCTTATAATAGCGGTAGGCCGACACGAAGGCATTGCCGGCACGGTCGAACACATTCAAGAATCCCTGATGGAGCGGCAGGCCGGCACGGAAAACGGTGGCAATGACCACATCGTCGTCGGGCGTGCTGGCCGGCGCCACGCCCAGAGGCGTCTGCACCTGCTTTACCGAATACGTCAGTTCCTTGCTCATCTCGTAAGCCATCAGCTCGCCGATGCGCTCGATGTTGCGGCGGAAGCGCATGCGGTCGCCCTGAATGTTCACGTCGCGTATTTCGGCCACGTACTGGTTCATCACGGTGTTGGTCTCAGCAAAATTGATTACTTTCATAGTGTTTTTGTTTATTCCGAATGCAAAAATACGATTTTCCCCGTATATACATCCACTTGCTTGGAGGAAAACGTTATCTTTGTCACAGAAACATATAAACACAAGGAAAGATGAGAAAGACATTCATGCGAAACGAGAAAATCAAATTACTATTCTTCTATGCACTGCTATTCTTTATCTATACCTCAGCAGCCGGACAGGAAAAGATTTCTTCAAACGCCGATTTGGCTGAGTTTGATTTTGGCGTCCGGGAATTGGAAACCAACTATGTGGGATTTCCCACTTTGGTGACAGAGCAAACCCGAGATCAATATGAAGCACTAAAAGCCCGTTGCCGCCAGCAAGTGGACAAACAGGGACGAAAGTCCTGGGAAGCTTTAGGCGAACTTTATGCCTGGTTTGGCGATTTCCACTTACGGGCAGGCGGCTATTCCCAGCCCTACATGCGGAAAGTACCCACGTATGAAGAGATGAAAGAATACAACCCCACCAAAACCTTCCGGAAAGTGACTGACCATACCTTCCTCATCCGTTTCCCATCGTGCATGGGAGATGACCCGACACTGGAATGGGTACATCAGTCCATTGACGCCTACCTGACCTCAGGATGCGAGAATCTGATCATTGACATCCGAGGCAACGGCGGAGGAACCGATGAGATATTTAACCCCTACGAAAAACTGCTGTACGACCGGAAGGGTTACGTGGACGGGGTTGAAATACGCAACACACCCGCACACATCGCCGAGCTAGCAGATATCGAATTGGATTGGCTTCAGCAAGTGGTGGAAAACATGAAAAAGTCGCAAGAAGAGTTTGTGGCCATGACACCCAGACAAGTAGCCATCGCTTATGATACGATTTTCCCACGTCCCCGCCAGGCAGCACTTATTATAGACGGCCAAGTAGCCAGTGCTGGCGAACAAATGGTGCTGAATCTGCGGTCATGCAGCCAACGTACTACCATTTACGGACAAGACAACACGAAAGGATGCCTTGATTATTCAAACTGCCGCGGAGTTAATCTGCCCCAATCCGGCATTACTCTTTATATTCCCATGACACGTTCCTGCCGCCTGCCCGACAACGGTGTCGACCAGACGGGGATTGCTCCCGACGTACGCATTCCGTTACCCCTGCCCGAAACGTTGACGGACAACGTGGACGAATGGACACGATGGGTAGCCAAGGAACTGGAAAAGAAGCCCAGTTCACTTTAAAAGCCCCCAGCTTCAAAAAAAAGACAAGTTTTGCAACATTCAGTTAGCAGATATTGTTATGGATTTATAAAAGAGCGGGAATTAAAGAAAAATTTCTCCAATCGGGCATTTCTTTCCGAAGAAAATCGTACTTTTGTACGCGGAAAACAAGGGGGAGCCCTTCGGAGGCCGTCCGCCGGACGCGACGAACGTAACTCCTTGTAAAGCTTTAAGGTAAAAAGAGATTATTCACTAAAATACCAATTTTTAAAATCTTAAAACAAATGGCAAATTTAGATTTAAGCAAGTACGGTATTCAAGACGTAAAGGAGATTCTCCACAACCCGTCTTATGAAGTATTGTTCGAAGAAGAGACCAAATCAAGCCTCGAAGGCTATGAGAAGGGCCAGGTAACAGAACTGGGTGCTGTGAACGTAATGACTGGTATCTATACCGGACGTTCTCCTAAAGATAAATTCTTTGTAATGAACGAAGCCAGCAAGGACACTGTATGGTGGACTTCTGACGCTTACAAGAACGACAACAAGCCTTGCTCTGAAGAAGCATGGGCCGACCTGAAGGCTAAAGCCGTTAAGGAATTGAGCGGCAAGCGTCTGTTCGTTATGGATACATTCTGTGGCGCCAACCCTGCAACTCGTCTGAAAGTACGTTTCATCATGGAAGTTGCTTGGCAGGCTCACTTCGTAAAGAACATGTTCATCCGTCCGACAGAAGAAGAACTGGCTAACTACGGCGAACCTGATTTCGTATCATTCAACGCTGCTAAGGCTAAGGTTGACAACTACAAGGAACTGGGTCTGAACTCTGAAACAGCTACTGTATTCAACCTGAAGACCAACGAACAGGTTATCCTGAACACTTGGTACGGTGGTGAAATGAAGAAGGGTATCTTCTCTATCATGAACTACCTGAACCCGCTGCGTGGTATCGCTTCTATGCACTGCTCTGCCAACACTAACATGGAAGGCACTGACACTGCTATCTTCTTCGGTCTGTCTGGTACTGGTAAGACTACTCTGTCTACCGACCCGAAACGTAAACTGATTGGTGACGACGAGCACGGATGGGACGACGAAGGCGTATTCAACTACGAAGGTGGTTGCTATGCCAAGGTTATCAACCTCGACAAGGAAAGCGAACCCGATATCTACGCTGCCATCAAGCGCGACGCTCTGCTGGAGAACGTAACAGTTGACGCCAACGGCAAGATTGACTTCGCTGACAAGAGCGTAACGGAGAACACTCGTGTTTCTTATCCTATCTACCACATCGAGAACATCGTTAAGCCCGTATCCAAAGGTCCTCACGCTCATCAGGTAATCTTCCTGTCTGCTGATGCCTTCGGTGTATTGCCTCCGGTATCTATCCTGAACCCGGAACAAGCTCAGTACTACTTCCTGTCTGGTTTCACCGCTAAGTTGGCCGGTACAGAACGTGGTATCACTGAACCGACTCCGACATTCTCTGCTTGCTTCGGCGCAGCCTTCCTGAGCCTGCACCCGACTAAGTATGCAGAAGAGCTGGTTAAGAAGATGGAGAAAGTTGGTGCCAAGGCTTACCTGGTTAACACTGGCTGGAACGGTACTGGCAAGCGTATCTCTATCCGCGACACTCGTGGTATCATCGACGCTATCCTCGACGGTTCTATCGACAAGGCTCCGACAAAGGTTATTCCTTTCTTCGATTTCGTTGTTCCTACCGAACTGCCGGGCGTAGATCCGAAGATCCTCGATCCTCGCGACACTTACGACTGCGCTTGCAAGTGGGAAGAGAAGGCAAAAGACCTGGCTGGACGCTTCATCAAGAACTTCGAGAAGTTCACTGGCAACGAAGCTGGCAAGGCTCTGGTTGCTGCCGGTCCGAAACTCTAATCGACTCGATTCTATCCATTATAAGAAGAGGACGCACTCCTGCGGGGGTTGCGCCCTCTTTTTTATGTCCAACATACGTAAGAACAAGCCGCCACCGTGCCACTTCCCGACTTTCCCTCACCGAGGGAAAAGGTTTCCCCTTTAAAGAGAAAGGCTTTCCCTCGGTGAGGGAAAGCCTTTCCTCGTATAGGAAACAGGGTAAGGAAAACGATTTCGTTGATAATCAGCTGCCTTGCTCATCCCCTTACAAGGGTACAGCTCAAGAGGATGAATCTGTATCTAAATGAAGTGAGGCTATTTTAACTCCCCTCCTTCTGGAAGGAGGAGAGTCTCAGATACCTCTATTTTAATACATCCTCTTCCTCCTCTCACCTTTCACTGTATTTAAAGAATATAGGAGGTGGCTCGGCACAAAAAATTAAGTAAACTTATTTTTTCTGCTCTCGCCTTTCGCTATATTTGCAAACAAATAGTTCCTAAAACACGTATGCGTATGAAGAAATACATCCTACCCCTGCTTGCCGCCGGCATCCTCAGCCTGTCGGCCTGCCAGTCGAAAAGCAGCCGCATCGACGACCTGAAAGACTTTGTGGAAGAAATCCAGAAGGACGGCGAAGACTACACCCAGGAACAATGGGAGAAAGCCAACAAAAAGTTCAGCCAGCTGCTCGACAAAATCAACTCCTACGAAGACCTCAGTGAGGACGAACTGAAGGAAGTGGCCAAGCTGCAAGGCCAGTATGCCGCCACCGTCTTCAAGAACAGCGGAAAAGCCATCATGGAACAGATGGAGAAGGCCGGTGCCGTGCTCGACGGCTTTCTGGAAGGCGTAGACCAGGGGCTGGACGACAACAACGAAGAAGACGAAAACAAATAAAACCAACCTACAAAACGAACGATTATGAAACTATTGAAAGGACTCTTGAGCGGGCTTTGCCTGTGCACGGCCATCGGCTGTACGGCTCCCGCCTCACAGAAGGAAAACGTAGCGGCCGCCGAAGGCCTCAGCCAGTCGGAAGCCGTCATCAAGACCATCATGGAACGCCGCAGCATTCGCCAGTACAAGCCGCAGGCCGTGAACCGCGACACGATGCAGACCATCCTGAAGTGTGGCATCAATGCCCCCAACGGCATGAACAAGCAGTCGTGGGAAGTGCGTGTGGTAGACAATCCCGACTTCATCAACGGCGTGACGGAACTCTACAAGAAGGCCAACCCGAAAGCGGCCGAAGACCCGTCGTTCAAGAACATGTTCCGCAACGCCCCGACGGTGATGTTCATCGCCAACGACCCGTCGTACGACTGCTCGCAGATAGACTGCGGCCTGCTGGGCGGTAACATGATACTCGCGGCGCAGTCCATGGGCATCGGTTCGTGCTGCCTCGGCGGTCCCGCCCGCTTCATGAAGTCGCCCGAAGCGGCCGAATATCTGAAGAAGCTGAATTTCAGCGAGGGCTATGAGCTGCTCTACTGCATCGCCTTCGGCTATCCCGACGAAGCGCCCGCAGCCAAGCCGCGCAAGGCTGAAAAAGTACAGTTTATTGACTAAAGAGACACCCCTACGCACGGAAGCCGGAGACGAAGCACTGCATGCCGCTCCGACGAAGTGCTTCCTGAGGGTGCAACGAAGTGCTGTATGAGGATATGACGAAGCACTTCCTGAGCAGGTGACGAAGTGCTTCGTCAGGCCCTCAGGAAGTGCTTCATTGTTTTACCCGGCCCATCAGGCAGGCAGGCGGTAATAGACGGCACGGCTTTCGCTGTACTGCTCTACCTTATGTTCGCGCATCAGCTGTGCCAGCGCCAGGCAGAGGTCTGTACTGGTCAGATTGCAAAGCTTCTCCAGCTGGTCGAAGGTACAGCGTGTATAATAGGCCAGCACATCGTATACCTTCTGGCTGTTTCTTTTGACAAATTGCAGGTTCAGGTTCATAAGTTTCTCCTTTCTTTTTATAGATTTGCCTCATCGGCTGAGACAAAGTAACGCATTTCCCTGCAAAAAGCAATTACCCTTTAGTACTTAAAAGTATTCTTTTGGTCACTTTTTGTGAAAAAGAAAGAGGATGCCGGAGGGAAATTTTCCCATCCGGCATCCTCTTTCCTATATGAAGGTAATGTATCAATATCAGCCTCTGTTGGCACGCTTGCGCTCCAGTTCGTCCAGGATGACCTTGCGCATACGCATGGACTTGGGCGTTACCTCTACATATTCGTCTTCCTTGATGTACTCCAACGCTTCCTCCAGCGAGAACTGTACGGGCGGAATGAGGCGCGCCTTCTCGTCCGAACCGCTGGCACGCATGTTGGTCAGCTTCTTCGACTTCGTGACATTCACCACCAGGTCATTGTCGTGCGAGTGCTCGCCCACCACCTGTCCGGCATACACCTCTTCCTGCGGGAAGATGAAGAACTTGCCGCGGTCCTGCAGTTTGTCGATGGCATAAGCAAAAGCCGTTCCGCTTTCCATTGCAATCATCGATCCGTTGGTACGGCGCTCAATCTCGCCCTTGAACGGCTGATACTCCTTGAAACGGTGTGCCATGATGGCCTCGCCCGCACTGGCCGTCAGCACGTTGGTACGCAAGCCGATGATGCCTCGCGAAGGCATGTCGAATTCCAGATTCACACGCTCGCCACCAGCCGTTTCCATCTTCACCATCTCACCCTTGCGGCGTGTCACCATATCGATAATCTTGCTGGCATATTCTTCGGGGACGTTCACCGTCAGTTCTTCCACCGGCTCACACTTCACACCATCTATCTCCTTGAAGATTACCTGCGGCTGGCCCACCTGAAGTTCGTAGCCCTCGCGGCGCATGGTCTCGATCAATACGGAGAGATGGAGCACGCCACGGCCCGAAACAATCCACTTGCCATCCTCCTCGCTCTTCTTCACGCGTAGGGCCAGGTTCTTGTCCAACTCCTTCATCAGACGGTCGTGGATGTGGCGCGACGTCACAAACTTGCCCTCCTTGCCGAAGAACGGAGAATCGTTGATGGTGAAGAGCATGCTCATCGTCGGCTCGTCGATGGCAATAGGCGGCAGCGGTTCGGGGTTCTCGAAGTCGCAGATGGTGTCGCCGATTTCAAATCCCTCGATACCCACCAGCGCACAGATGTCGCCCGAAGATACCTCGGCCACCTTCACGCGGCCCATACCCTCGAATGTATGCAGTTCCTTGATTTTGGTCTTGATGATGCTGCCGTCGCGCTTGGCCAGAGACACGTTCATGCCCTCGCGCAACGTACCGCGGTGCACGCGGCCCACGGCAATACGGCCGGTATAGGAAGAATAGTCCAGCGACGTCACCAGCATCTGCGGCGTACCTTCCAGCTGCTGGGGAGCAGGAATATTTTCGATGATGCAGTCCAGGAGCGGCGTGATGTTGTCCGTCGGCTTCTGCCAGTCGGTACTCATCCAGTTGTTCTTGGCCGAACCGTAGATGACGGGGAAGTCCAGCTGTTCTTCTGTGGCATTGAGGCTGAACATCAGGTCGAACACCATTTCGTACACTTCCTCGGGGCGGCAGTTGGGCTTGTCCACCTTGTTCACCACCACGATGGGCTTCAGGCCAATCTGAAGCGCCTTCTGGAGCACGAAGCGCGTCTGCGGCATCGGTCCTTCGAAAGCGTCGACCAGCAGAATGCAGCCGTCGGCCATGTTGAGCACACGTTCCACCTCGCCGCCGAAGTCGCTGTGTCCCGGAGTATCAATAATGTTGATTTTGGTGCCTTTATAGTTGATGGAAACATTCTTCGAGAGAATCGTTATCCCTCGTTCGCGTTCCAGGTCATTGTTATCCAGCATTAATTCACCCGTGCTCTGGTTGCTGCGGAAGAGGTTTCCGGCCAGAAGCATCTTGTCTACTAGCGTCGTCTTGCCATGGTCCACGTGGGCGATGATGGCAATGTTTCTAATGTTCTGCATATAATACCTATTATTTTCTGGTCTGCAAAGTTACAACTTTTGCCCTATATATGTGGTATCCAGAAGAAAAAAATACTGAAACTCATTGCCATATCAAAGATAATGCCTACCTTTGCAGCCTCGAAAGAGAATATTATCAACCTTTTAATTAAAACATTATGTATTTAGACGCTGCTAAAAAGCAAGAAATCTTCGGCAAGTACGGAAAGTCTAACACTGATACCGGATCGGTTGAGTCTCAGGTAGCATTGTTTTCCTACCGTATTGCTCGTCTGACTGAGCACATGAAGCTCAACAGAAAGGATTATAGTACTGAAAGAGCTTTGACCATGTTGGTAGGCAAACGCCGTGCGTTGCTCGACTACCTGAAGGCCCGTGACATCGAACGTTACCGTGCCCTGGTTAAAGAACTCGGCCTGCGTAAGTAATCTTACCTCGGCAAAAAATTAAAAGAGCGGGGAAACTTCGGAAGAGGTTTCCCCGCTCTGCTTTTGTGCTGTCCTGATCAATCTCTATACCCTTGAGAGTGTCTCAAAAATAGTTAAGTCAAAGTATATTAACAATAGTCAGCAATTTTGTCCCTATTAGGAATGGGTTATTCATTCGGATTATGCCATCCACTGAATTTACCAATCACACGATTTCCCAACCGTTTTACTTTTGAATTTGCCTTGCCACTGTATATCACCTGGTGCTCAGCAACAGGAACAGCAGCATTCGTAATCACATATTCAACACCCTTTTCTGTAGGGAAAATAATTACCCCTTTATCATCAATCTTACATTTTACATTTTTATTTTCAGCAACATTCAACACTTGTATATCCAACGTCTTCCACGGATTTTGAACCCTACAAATATTACCCTGAAGACTCTTTATACCGATACTGGAGACCAATGCTTTTTTATCCCTACGCGATGAAACGACAAAGCCTCCCCGTGCCAATAATGTAAAAGCCACCTCCGTTGTATCCCACTTCGCAGGAATGGCAGGAAACACGCGAATCTTATTTTCATGACTCTGCAACAACATTTCATTGACAGCAGTCGCATAATTGCTGATTGGCTCCATTCCGCATTGGAAAAATGCTTGCGAACGAATAATGTGACTATGATTAAGCAGATCATGCCGCGAATTCAAATCATAAATATTGTCGGGATATCCAGTCACATTATGCATCAGCCCCTGAGGATACATCTGATGGATTTTTATTCCATTCACAATATACTCCAAGGCCTTGTCTCCCAAGCCCATTCGAGCCGCAACTTCAGGAATAGGATAATGAGCATTTGCATCGCTCCTACAATTTGCCAGATTAATAACAGCCTGCCCAATTCGCGTATGAACACTGTCTATACCAACTAAATTGGCAGGAAATGCCGCCAAGCCACCATTCGACCATATCCAAGGAGTATACCGTTCGGCCGTATAGTACTCTTCGGCAGGAGCAATAGTTTCGCCACAAGTTTCGTATTGTTCAAATCTTATTTTCCATAAATGCCGCAATACATACTTCCATCTTGATATCATTTTTTTATCTACTCCAAGCACCGATGCCGCCTTAATACAGTTCCTAAAAAGCTGCTCTATACAAATTCTGTCAGTAATGGCATTCTTTACATGATCAATCGAAGCCGATTCATATACAGACGAATAAAAGAAATATTCCTTCTTTTGTTTATCCCATTGCAATTTGTCCAAATAAAAATTGGCTGCCTTTTTCATGAAAGGATATGCTTTATTCTGAAGGAAATCCCTATCACCTGTAAAATCATAATAATCCCAAAACAAAGATGCTATTTGTGAGGCCGGCGTATAATTGTTCTTCATGTCACCACGATCTTTACTATCTTGATGACCGTTAAAACAATGCGCCTCAGTAATCAACAAAGCATTATCATTTGCACCTTTTTCTTTTGCCAGACTTTCGGCAAAAGGAATCATCTTGAAGTAAGTATTCAAATACGGAAGCATCAGCTGGCAATCATTCTGAGCACATAGCCCCCAATATTGTTGCTGGGTATTCCAGTGATGGGGGGTTACCCAGTTCATCACGTCCCGATTCCAACGCCATAAGCCTCCGTTAAATGCGACAGGGAATTCACCTTGTGAACCGGCAGCCATCAAATATCGGCGCAAATAATAAATATTCTCTACATAGTCATCCCCCAGCTTCACAAATGAATTGGACCAAAACTTCTTATACCAAGTATCCTTTTCTTTCCGAAGATAGTCTATGCCTTCCGCTTCCGCACTATCCAATAAGTCTTTAGCAGCCTGTTTAGGATTCTCATTCTCTCTATCTGTCACTACACTTATCAGAAGTGTAAAGTTGGAACGATCCGTTTCCTGCTCCGACCGATGTCGGTTCACAACTTCGGCAGACTTAGGCTTCTCCAACATACGGCATGCAACAACAAAATGCAAACCTGCACCATTCTCTTCAAGAATCAGATCCCTTCCATCCCAGGAAGAATTGGTATTCCCAACACCCACATGTACATCTTTGGGGAAATAACCTGAATACCAACCAGCAAAAGCCCTACTGCCTATCCTCTCCAAAGAGACCGTTGCCAACGACTTTTCTCCAAGCGTTTTATCCAATGTATTCTGGCATTCTACCACCCAAATGTTCTTCTGCGAAGCCAACCACGTCCGAATATATGTATCAGATACAGCAGACGTCGACTTATAAGTGACTTCACCATTCTTTATGGACAAACGTCCCTCAAAATCCTTCAAATGAATCCAGCTAAAGACAGGAGTTCCAAAATCAATTTTGATACGGGCTGCATGTTTCAGAATGGCCGTATTACCTTCGTCTGCTCTTAGATCGGTCCATAAATCATTCTTATTGATCTGTATCTCTATGCCATTATCATGATTCCAAATCATCCCTCCCATATTTCCATTTCCCATAGGGAATCCTTCCGCCTCGAGTTGAGTGGGCGAAAGATAAACGATGTCATGTTTGGACAGATAATTTTCATCTACTTCAAAAGGAGAAGACTTCATGTCCAAAAATTCATAATTCCGATTTTCTTGCGCTTCAACCCATCCTCCACAAAGAGCAAACAGCACAAACAATATATATCTACAAATCATAACAATTTAATCATGAAATTTATATTGGACAAAATCATACAATCCATAATTTTCCTGCTGAGGAATATGGTCACCTATGAATTTCAGATTTTCCACACTACAGAATATATGAAACTTTATTTCATCGCCAAATTGTAATTGCGATTCATGTTTCTTCTTCCCATCAATATACCATGTGGCATAATATTTCTTATCTTTAAGGGTCAAATCAATCTCAAATATATGCCAGCCAGTCTTCAACTTAACAGGAATGGAAGAATAAGGAAAATCTTGCGAAGTCATATAAGCAATCATTTCATTGGATCTGGCCTTAAGTTGCTCTCTTACTTCTTTTTTCCCGTAGCCTACCTCAAAATCCAATTCATGATGATCGTCACAATAAATCCAGGAGCCTACACTTGCTTGGTCACCCTCGCCCATTTGAGGGATATATGTCTTCCATTTATATCTACCAGAAGTGTATTTCTTCTCTACCGTATGAATTTTCTTACGGTCCCAAGAGTTTGCACGTGTATAAATTTTCAAAATCCCGTCTTTCAGCAAACACTGATTATCCGGATTATCATCTTGATGGCCATAAGCCCAGCCATCCAAAGTTTCAAAAGTCCATTTCTGATTATTCTCTTCCTGCGAAAAGCTATTTGTAAAACACAAGCATAATAACAGACTCAAAAATATAGGTTTTATTCTCATTTTAAAATCAGTTAATTCATTATCAAAATAAAAAAGTTTCCACTTCGCCCATTAAACGAAGTGGAAACTTCAGTTTAAAACATTACCACAACGGATTCTGTACAAGACTTGGAGACTTCACCACTTCATTATGTGGGAACGGATACAGATACATTGCACGTACCCATTGATTTTTACGGACATTCTTTCTTTGATAGAATGTTCCGGGATCGTCCAATGGAAGATCTTCACCATCGACATTCATTCCCCAGAACTGCGTTTGATCGGCTTCCTGACCAGGATCACAAATCATCCAACGCCGAACATCAAAATAACGCTGTCCCTCTACATAGAGCTCAACCTGTCGTTCTCTACGGATAGCATAAGCCTGCTTTTCATAATCACCGATAACTCCCGTTTTTTTACCAGTAGCTTGCAATTCCTGATAACCGGGAATCCCAGCCCTTTCCCTAACCTTATCCAAATACTCAATAATGGCAGGGTCTTTAGGATTAATTTCATTGCAAACCTCTGCATAATAAAGATAAAAATCTGCCAAACGAAGGATAATGGAAGGACATGCGTGTACGCGCAACCAGTCTCCCTGCGGGAAACAATCTTGTGAGGTACGCTTATACAACAAATACCCTGTATAATGTTCGCGGAAAGCAATATAATTAGAGTTATTACCACTCTTCGTAAAATCGACCTGCCATCCGTCTTCCATTTGAATGTGCCAGCTCTTTCCCTGATAAGTAATGGCATTATAGAAACGAGGTTCACGATTAACATACATATTGAATATATGCTTATCTATCTGCGGTTTTTGATAAGCACATGGATTCTCGATATCCGTAAAACCAGTTTCATTATATTCCGGATCCTCGTGAATATCCAAACCATTCCGTGTGAAGAACGCATCAACGTAGATTTGCGAAGGAGCAATGCCGCTAAACCCATCGTAGATGGCTGTAGGACGACAACGACGGTTTCCTTCACTATCCACATTCATGTGCTGAGAAACGGTAGTTGCCCAAATGATTTCCTGATTATACTCTTGAAACAAACGATATACCGATTGATTAGGATCTTCATTTTTCCCCGATTCATCATAGGCCTTAAATAAATCATAACCATTCGATTTTGCAAAGTTCAAGAAGGTTTCTAGATGTTTCTTTGCGGTTTCCCATTTACCGGGGTCCTTATCCGGGAACAACCGTTTGCCATCCTTGTTCGTCAATTCCAATGCCTCCTTGTATCCGCCATTAAACAAAGGACTGGCAGCATAAACCCACAATTTAGCCCGCAGAGCCAACACAACAGCTTTAGTCGGACGAACCATCTCATTCATATTATATTTCAATTTACCATCAGGACCTTTCTGCATCAAAGTTTGAGGCAATTTATCCTCCTCCAAAATCTCTGCATAAAGATTATCGATGAAATTGATCATTTCATCCACTGAAGCACGCGGATAATCAAATGCAGTAACCGAGGGGTCCTCCAGCTTATCCAAAATAGGTACTGGACCGTAAAGTTCAAATAACGAAAAATAACCATATGCGATAAAGAACTTGGCCTCCGCTTTCATGCGATCGACCTCTTCTTGCGTCAGATGTTCTTTATCAGTAGCCACACCAATAGGCTTAACATTTTGAATAAACAACTGAGCCTGACGAATATATTTATATACATCATTAAACCGATGATAAGGGGCATTACTGGCATTAAATCCATTAATCATTACTGTCTTTCCCGTATCCCAGTTGGTAGCTACCTCACCTGATAAAATAGCCCACGGATTACCAAAACCATTTGCGCGAAATATATTTGTATAATCTGATCAATAGTTCGTTAAAAATTCGCCAAGCCTAAGCGGCTCTGGCAGTAAATAAAAT
>NZ_CABUOL010000010.1 GCF_902493215.1 uncultured Mediterranea sp. | reverse complement strand
TCTTCATGCTTAACCATTCGTTTTTGACAACATTTCAATGACCTCTTTAGTGTTTCCGAACCAGCTTTTGCCGGTTCTATTGTTTAACTTTTAATCTTTCGGTAAAAATTTACCGAAGTATTGTTTGTTTTATATCCAAAAATTATTATATTTGCAAAACCATTGGAGCTGATTCTATGAAAGCCTAGCGCAACCTTTGGAAAATTTATCTGTAAGAAACCTTAAATAGACTTTTATAAACATTTAAATTTTAAACTTATGTTAAACCGATTAAAGTCAATTAGTATGATGCTGCTTCTGTTAGGATTTTCTTCAGGAGTAGCCTATGCGGTCGGCGACCCAAGCGTGACCGATGTAAAAATCACTCAACAGAATGGTAAATGTACCGGTATTGTCAAAGATGCTACAGGAGAAACCATCATTGGTGCCTCTGTTTTGGTAAAAGGTACCTCCAATGGTGCCATAACAGGACTTGACGGTGATTTCACCTTAAACAATGTAAAGCATGGAGATGTCATTCAGATTTCATTCATCGGCTATGTAACTCAAGAAATCACTTGGAATGGACAACTTATCAATGTAATTCTCAAAGAAGACTCCCAGACTCTGGAAGAAGTGGTTGTTGTGGGATACGGTACCCAAAAAAAGGTAAACCTGACGGGTGCTGTAGCGGCAGTTGACGGTGAAGTATTGGAAAGCCGCCCCATCACCAATATCGGACAAGGATTACAGGGTGTAGTTCCTAACCTGAACGTTACAGTTTCAGGAGCTCCCGGACAAGGTTCTTCATTCAATGTACGTGGTACAACTTCTATCAACGGTGGTTCTCCGTTGGTACTGGTAGACAACGTGCAGATGGACCCCAACCTGGTAAACCCTGAAGATGTAGCTTCAATCTCTGTATTGAAAGATGCCGCTTCGGCTGCCATCTATGGTGCACGTGCCGCCTATGGCGTAATCTTGATTACCACCAAGAGCGGAAAGAAAAACACCAAGCCGCAGATTTCATTCAGTGCCAGTGGTTATTGGAGTTCACCGGCTGTACAGATGCACAATGTAAGCACCATGGATTACCTGACATGGCGCGATATTGCTTATCAAAATGGTGGCGGTAGCGGTTCATTGGCTACTCCTGCATTGTGGAAGTACGCCGAGGCATACGCAAACGGTACTTATAAATATACAGAATTCTTTGACGAATCACTGAGTGCCAACCAATGGCAGTATTGCGGTAGTACAGACTGGTTCAATGAGTTGTATAGAACCAGCTTCTCCCAGCAATACAATGTATCGATGAACGGCGGTGACGACAAGACTACCTATTATGTATCATTGGGCTTTGCCGACCAGACCGGTTTGCTGAAGATGATGGACGACAAGTACCGCAAGTTCAATGCCAACATCAGCGTATCTTCACAATTGACCAAATGGCTGAAAGTTTCCGGTAAGATCATGCATACCTATTCACTGGAAGACCACCCCACCGGCAGTGCCAATTCGGGTATTACAGCTTACGGCGGTATGTTGAAAAACGACTTGAGCCCGCTGATGCCTGTCAGCCACTCACACACCGGCCGCCTGGTACGTCAGGAAGGAGCTGCTCCCATCAATGACGAAGAACTGGGTATCAAGACAAATGGAAACTATGTCTATGTAGAAGAAAACCAGCATTATTACGCAGGTCAGGGTGGATATACCAACCCGTATGCAGTAGCCCAACAGGGAGGTACGAGCGAATACAAGACCAATGACTTGTGGATGACCGGAGCCGTACAAATCACCCCGCTGGAAGGACTGGTTATCAATGCCGACTATACATTCAACTTCTATAACCAAGGTACACAAGCTGTTGGAAAGGAATTTTATGAAATGAGAGCTGTAGCTGGTACAGAACTCGTATACCCTTGGACTACACCAAGTTATGTTCGGTTTGGCAACAGTGAGGATTACTACAATTCACTGAACCTGTTTGCTGAATACAGCAAGAGCTTCAATGATGCACACAACTTCAAGCTGACTGTAGGTTACAACCAGGAATACAAGCACAACAAATATTTTTACGGACAACGAAACGAACTCATATCCAGTTCTGTACCCGATATGGATATGGCAACCGGTGAAAAATATGTTGGTTCCAGCGAAACACACTGGGGTATCCAAGGTTATTTTGCCCGCTTGAACTACAACTATAAAGACCGTTATCTGTTCGAATTCAACGGACGATATGATGGTTCTTCGAAGTTCCCCAAAGGTGATCGTTTTGCTTTCTTCCCCTCATTCTCAGGCGCATGGCGTATTTCACAAGAAAACTTCTGGAGTCCGTTGAGCAACTGGTGGGACGACATGAAGATCCGTGCTTCTTACGGTACTTTGGGTAACCAGGCATTATCAAACAACTTCTCTTATCTGCCACTTTACGGAACAGGCGAATCAAGCTGGCTGCTCAACGGTAAAACGCATCAGGTAGTCAATCCTTATACTACACTGGTAGCCAGCAACTATACTTGGGAAACCGTCAAGCAGTTGAATCTAGGTTTCGATGCCGCTTTCTTAAATAACCGACTGACTACAAGTTTCGACTGGTATATCCGTGATACAGAAGATATGCTTACACCTGCTGACGAATTGCCAAGTGTAATCGGTGCTTCTCTTAGTAATATGAACAATGGTTCAATGCGCACCAAGGGCTGGGAAATCTCTCTCGGATGGAACGACCGTCTGGATAACGGTTTCTCTTATTGGGCCAAGCTTTCTTTGTCCGATTATCAAGCGGAAATCACAGCCTACAACGGCAACAAAGCACAAAAATTCAGTGGCTATTATGTAGGAAAGAAAATCGGTGAAATCTGGGGATTGACTTCATACGGCTTGTTCCAAAGCTATGAAGAAATAGAAAACTCTCTGTCACAAACCGGTCTGCAGGCCACTGACTATCGTCCGGGTGACGTTAAATACGAAGATATGAACGGCGACGGTAAACTGGCATGGTGCTCAGAGACACTGGATGATCCGGGTGACAAGACCATCATTGGTAACAATACGCCGCGCTACAACTTCGGTCTGACACTGGGTGGTGAATACAAGAACTTTGACTTGCAACTGTTCCTGCAGGGTACACTGAAACGTGACTATGCAGTAGGTGGTGCCCAGTTCTGGGGCTTTACCACCCAGTGGGATGTACCTTATCAGGCTTCTTTGGACTACTGGACAGAAGACAATACCGACGCTTACTTCCCGGCTCCGGACTGGAATAAATGGATTAACCGCGAAGTCAGCACACGTTACCTGCAGAATGCTGCATACTGCCGTCTGAAGAACGTTACACTTGGATACTCGTTGCCGAAATCCCTGTTGGCCAAAGTGGGTATCTCCAAGCTGAGACTCTACATTCAGGGCGAAAATCTGTTGACTTTCACCAAGCTGCATGATGCATTCGACCCCGAGACATTGAACAACCTGACCTACCCGATTTCAAAGAAAATCTCCATCGGTCTGAACCTGACACTCTAATTTCTAACAACTAAAACAATAAAAATATGAAACTGAAATATATATGGGCATTAGTCGGTGTGATGGGGCTTAATACCTCTTGCAATGACATCATTGACATTTCACCGATAGATAGTTTTACCGACGAATCCTATTGGAGATCGGTAGACGACCTTGAAAAGTACGCTAACCGCTTCTATACCAATTTGGGTGGAGCAGGCGTTGACGGAGATACTCAAAGTGACAACCGTGTAACAACGAGTTACAATACGTGGCTTTTCAACGAATACCTCGTTGAGAATGCAAGTGATTGGGATTGGACCAACATCCGTAATCTGAACTTCTTCATGACCCGCTACCAACGTGTATCAGGTACAGAAACTGATATCAACGAGCAGGTAGCCAAAGTCCGTTTCTTCCGCGCATTGGATTACTTCGGAAAGATTAAAACCTACGGAGATGTACCTTGGTATGAGAAAGACCTGAATACCGGCGATACAGAAGAATTGTACAAAGACCGTGATCCACGCGACTATGTACTCCAGAAAGTGATCGAAGACCTGGAATTTGCCATTACATGGTTGCCTGAACGTGAAGCGGCCGAAGAATGCGGACTCCACAAAGACGTTGCCCGCACACTGCTGAGCCGCGTGTGTCTATACTATGGTACATACAAGAAATATCATAACGAGACAGACGGAACAATATCCAGTACAGACTTGTTGCAGAAAGCAGTTGAAATGTGTGAAGCGATAATGAAGACCGGACGCTATGATATCGTGAAAGGTAGTAATTCAGGCGCAAGCATGGTTCCCGATGACGGATATCCGATGGACTATCAGAACCAATTTGTACAAGAAAGCTTAGAGGGTAACAAAGAAGCTATCCTGTATCGCGCTTACGTAAGTGGTGTGGTAACACACAATGCCGGACGTAGTAACGGATGCGGTTATTCTAAAGACTTCGCAGAATCATTCCTGTGCAAGGATGGAAAACCTATAGGTCTGAGCAATCTTTACCAAGGTGATGAGACACTGGATGACGAGATGATGAACCGCGATCCGCGTATGTACCAGATTATTGACAACATCCATCGCCCCTATACCATCCAGAGTGACGGAACAAAAGAATACAATCATGCGTACAATGACATCCATGCTTCCGGTCCGGACGTATCATCAGCAGGCAGTGTAACAGGATATGCCAATGTGAAGTGGACTTCGGCCAATCCTGACCAATGGACAGCCAATGCCGGTACTTTCGATTGGTTCATTTATCGTTATGCCGAAGTTTTGCTCAACTATGTAGAAGCTAAATATGAACTGGGACAATGCACCCAGGATGTACTCGACAAGACCATCAACAAACTGCGTGACCGAGTTGACATGCCTCATCTGACCGTAGAAGTAGGTTTTGTAGACCCCAATGCACCGGATTACGGTTATGAAGTTACCCCATTACTGAACGAGATACGCCGCGAACGACGTATTGAATTGGTTGGTGAGGGCTTCCGCTACGACGACATCATCCGTTGGAAAGCTACCAAGCTGTTCGAAAATCCGAAGACTTTCCTCGGTATGCGTGTAACCGATAAAGTGATTGCCTTGTATCAGGAAGGAACATTCGGCGGTGAGAAAGGTCGTGCACTGATTGAATACGAAGGAAAGACTTATATCCGCCCCTATGCCAAATCATTGAATGACCCGGGCCGTGTATGGACTGACGATGACAAGCGTTTCTTGAGCCCGCTGTCGAAGAATGTTCTTCTGATCAATCCGAATCTGAAACAGAATCCGGGTTGGAGTGAATAAAAAAAGACAAGCAGCATTCAGTCTCACTAAAAAGTGAGACGAACGCTTCCCCAATAAAAGGGTAGTGTATCAAAACAAAAGCTTTTGCATAAGTTTTGATGCACTACCTTTTTTATTTTAAACAGAAAAGACAAACAGACAACAAACAGACAACAGTTTTTTCATAAGCAATCCATATCCCGAGGATATTTCGTACATTTGCAGTCAACAACGAGTAAAACCTTTAAGTTTATGATAGAATACCTCCGGGGCGAACTGGCCGAACTCAGTCCGGCAACCGCCGTCATCGACTGCAACGGTGTAGGCTACCTGGCCAGTATCTCACTCAACACTTATTCGGCCATTCAGGGCAAGAAGTCCTGCAAGCTATACGTCTACGAAGCCATCCGTGAAGACGCCTACCAACTCTACGGATTTGCCGACAAGCAGGAACGCGAACTCTTCCTGCTGCTTATCTCCGTATCAGGTATCGGCGGAAATACGGCCCGTATGATACTCTCGGCCCTGTCACCATCCGAGCTCATTAACATCATCAGTACGGAAAACGCCAACCTGCTGAAGACAGTGAAAGGCATCGGGCTGAAGACTGCCCAGCGCATCATCGTGGACCTGAAGGACAAAATCAAGACAGGGGCCGTGGCTGCCGCCATGGGAGTCGAACCGGGCCTGCCGCTCCAGACAGCTGCCAGCAACGAAGTTATGGACGAAGCCGTAGCCGCCCTTACCATGCTGGGGTTTGCACAGGCTGCCTCGCAGAAAGTGGTACTGGCCATCCTCAAGGAAACCCCTGACGCCCCGGTGGAGCAAGTCATCAAACTGGCTTTAAAAAGACTTTAAAGTGTATTTAAACGCATGAAAACGACTTCTGTCTATATGAAACGCTGGCTGGAAGCAAACGGCCGTACACAGGTGCTGCCCGGAGATGCCTGGTACCTGAGCTTCGCCAATGAGACGCTACCCCTCATTACAGCCTCCCCGCTGTTTGCCGGCAGTACCACTGAAAAGAGAACTGCGGCAGCCGTGAACATTACCCTCTACTTTCAGGATGCCATTGCCCAAACAGGAGGCTGGAAGGTATTCACGACCCATTACGGCAAGATGTACGGACATCCGCTGCCGTTTTATGCCTGCGACGGATACATTGAGGACGAAATCAACCGGGACGATGTATGCTTTCTACTGTGGAAAAATCTGTCCGAAACATACCCTGCTTTTCGTTTCCAGAATCCGTATGACGGGATTCTCCTGACACTGGCCGGGCAACTCTACGACCGGATGGATGCCCTCTTTGAAGAAGCACCCATCAATGATGTCCCCTCACCGGAGGGATGGGTCATGGACCTCAGCCTGCTGGAAACGCCTGCCACCTCCTTGCCCGAGGTTACGCCCAGCTCCCGCCTGACCAAAGACGTGGAACGCTGCCTGCAATATAGCCACGGACACCCCCTACTCTATTTTGCCACGTACGAAACGTTGCGCAACTTTCTCATCGGCACACTGGAATGGCAAGACCACCCCGACGGCATACTGGCCGAACTGAAAGAAGAAAAGGATTTCGTAATCTACGCCAACGCCAAAGGTATGCTGCTCGCTCCCGGGGTAGCCTCCTGCTTCTTCGACTCCCGCAATCCGGCCTATAACGCCGCAGCTGCCTCGGTCAAAGGTTATGAGTTGTTCTGCCTGCCCGGCCGTTGTCCATTCGACCTGCTGAAGTATGGCATGTGCCACAACCTCCTGCCCGACGCGACCCTTCCTTTTGACGGAGGACGGGAAGTGCTGCAGCAGAATTGGGACTTCATCGCCCGTTACTTTTTGGGAGAATATTACGAAGGAGACTAAAAAACAAATACCAAAACACAGCAAACATAGCCCAATGACAAACATCATAGAAAAAATGAGAGCCGCTTATCCGGTGTCCGATGAAAGCATCCGGCTGTTGAAAGAACAACTGACCCTCTGCCACTTCCCCAAAAGATACCGGTTGATAGAAGCAGACAAATACTGCAAGGCTGCCTACTTCATAGAAAAAGGCATGACACGCTCTTTCTGGCTGGTCAACGGCGAAGAAATAACAACATCTTTTTCGTGTGAAGGAGGCATTGTCTTCAGCATGGACGAACTATATTACGGAAAACTCAGCGAAGAGTATGTGGAAACATTGGAAGAAGTAACCGCCTACCGGATATCGCTTACCAGCCTGCTCCACCTGTTCCAGACCAACATCGAACTGGCCAACTGGGGACGTGTAATCCATCAGGATGAATACCGACGGCTGCACCGTTCCCACAAGGAACGGCTCACACTGGCAGCCAAGGAACGGTATGAGGCTTTTCAGGAACAGTTTCCCCAAGTATGCCAAAGGGCACAGTTGGGCTATATCGCTTCCTACTTAGGAATAACCCTTCCCACACTCAGCCGCATCCGAAAGAACAGAAAAACATCCCAATAAGCTCATTTTTTGTTACAGGACAATTTTTTCCATAGTGAATCGGCGTAACTTTGCGCCATTATTAACCGGACAAAAGGTCCTAAACAACAAAAAATGCCATGACAAAAGTTTCTTCCGCCGCTTTCAGCGACACCAAACCCCATTATGAGCTACTTGACGGGCTGAGAGGAGTAGCCGCCCTGCTGGTCGTGTTCTACCATATCTTCGAAGGTCTGTCCTTTGCTGCCGGGGGTACCCTCATTACCGTCATCAACCACGGTTATTTGGCCGTAGACTTTTTCTTCATCCTGTCCGGTTTCGTCATCGGTTATGCTTACGACGACCGCTTGGGCAAAAGCATGAGTCTGGGCAACTTCTTCAAGCGTCGACTGATTCGACTTCACCCGATGATTGTAATGGGAGCTGTGCTGGGTGTGGTATTTTATCTGTTGCAAGGCTCGGTGCAATGGGACGGCACCCACATCAGCCTTTCACTGGTGATGCTTGCCCTGCTCTGTGCCATGTTCTTCATTCCGGCCGCCCCGGGAGCCTGTTATGACATACGCGGCAACGGCGAAATGTTTCCGCTGAACGGGCCGAGCTGGTCGCTCTTCTTCGAATACATCGGTAACATCCTCTATGCGCTCTTCATCCACCGCCTGAGCAACAAGATGCTGGCCCTGCTGACTGTCCTGTCGGGAGTAGGTTTGGCCTGGTTCGCCCTGTTCGACGTGGTGGGATACGGCATGATCGGTGTAGGATGGACACTGGATGGCGCCAACTTCCTGGGCGGACTGCTGCGCATGCTCTTCCCCTTCACACTGGGTATGCTGCTTTCGCGCCACTTCAAGCCCGTCAAAATCAAGGGGGCTTTCTGGATCTGTACAGCCGTGTTACTCGTACTGTTCTGCGTTCCTTATATAGAAGGTAAAGAGGGTGTCTGCCTGAACGGTCTGTACGAAGTGTTCTGCATCTTCCTCGTGTTCCCGCTGCTGGTGTGGCTGGCCGCTTCCGGAAAGACGACGGACAAACATTCCACCCGGATATGCCGGTTTGCAGGCGACATCTCCTACCCGCTCTACGCCGTCCACTACCCCGTGATGTATCTGTTCTACTCCTGGCTGATCGAACACAAATACTATACGTTCGGCGAAGTGTGGCCCACGGCTCTCACCGTCTATGCAGGCAGCATCCTGCTGGCCTGGCTCTGCCTGAAACTTTATGACGAGCCTGTGCGCCGGTGGTTGAGCAAAAAGTGAGCTTCCACCAACCACTCTGACGCAGTACTTTCTCAGAGTGTCATGCAGTGCTTCCTCAGAGTGTAAGGAAGCACTGCATGAGAGGGTAACGAAGCACAGCATCAGCAGCTCACGAAGCACTGCATGACATTCCCAAACAACCGCTTGTCAAAGCTCGATGATTTCTTCGGGAGCGGTAGTCAGCTTCTCCAAACCTTCGGCCGTCACTACCCAGGAATTCTCGATACCCAGCGGGCCGACTCCCGGCAATACGATTTTCGGCTCGAGGGCAAAGACCATACCCGGTTCCAGCTCCTGGCGGATACGAGGAGCGATAACAGGCGCCTCGTTAATCTCCAGCCCGATACCATGACCGATGAACTTCGCCTTCTGCCCTACTCCCATGAAATAGTCGGCAAAACCGGCCTTCGTCACCATCTCAATGGCCTTGTTGTACAAGTCCTCGCAGATGACGCCCGGCTTGGCCATGGACGATACGGCTTCCTGTATCTCCAGACAGGTCTGATGGGCAGCATAGGCCTGTTCGCTCAGCTTGCCAATGGAATATACACGGCTCATGTCACACATATAGCCATAAAAGTTGCCTCCCATGTCCACCATCAGACTTTGCCCCGGCTGCAAAAGCGTACCATTGGCACCGCCTGGCAGAGAGGGGTCCAACCCTTCACCACCCAAAGCAAAATCGTAGGGCGAAGGCGTGGCTGCATTGTCACCGGCCAGCAGACTGCCCATGAATATCTCCATACTCTGTCCGAACACACGGAAGATACCCAAGCAACCTTCCAGACGCATCAGACGCTCAATCTCAACGGAAAGCTGCAGGTCGGTCATACCGGGCTTGTAGACTGTGGGGATCTGCCCGTAAGCCTTGGCATGGGCAGCACCCGAACGACGGAAAAACTCAATCTCCATCTCGGTCTTTGTGGTGCGCGCCTGGCGTATCAGCGAAGAGCCGCATGACACCACTTCCGCTTCGGGAAAACAGGCGGCCAGCCGGTTGTATTCCTTGAAAGACAGTTCGTCACCTTCGAGCATCAGTTTTTGGGGCAAAGGCAACCCACATGCCTGAATCAGTTCCGGCAACTGCTCGGGTTTACGAATTGGCATAATGTGCTCACCTTCAATCGTATTGGGACGCTTCACGAACAAACGGGCGAAATCGTTCAACGGCAGATACAGATAGCCGCTGACCACACGTCCGTAAGTATAAATCAAATTCACATTACACGCGATAAGGGCAGCATCAATTCCCTGCTGGGCCATCAACACACGAATTTTATCGCGTCTTTGTTTCAATTCTGGAAATAACATTTTCTTTGTCGTTTATGGTTTTGCCTGCAAAGGTAGCATTTTAGGAATTAAGCATCAAGTCCCGGACGTCAAGTTGTCTTTCCGGGCAGACAGATTCGATGAAAATACCTACAAACAGGTAGAAAAAAACTGCCCCGTACCTTCGCAGGCACAGGGCAGTATAAACCACAAATACAAATACAACTAAACAAAGTTTCTCTCTTAAATTATACCTTGTCCCATCATGGCATGGGCAACTTTCATGAAACCGGCAATATTGGCGCCCTTCACGTAGTTGATGTAGCCATCGGGTTCTGTACCATACTTCACGCACTGTTCGTGGATGCCGTGCATGATGGCATGCAACTTCTCGTCCACTTCGGCAGCGCTCCAGCTAAGGTGCATGGCATTCTGCGACATTTCCAGTCCGCTGGTAGCCACACCACCTGCATTGACAGCCTTGCCCGGCGCATACATCATCTTGTGTTCGATGAAGAGGTCAATAGCCTCCGGCGTACATCCCATATTCGAGATTTCGCCTACACAGAGCACATTGTTGTCTATCAGATGACGGGCATCGTCACCGTTCAATTCATTCTGGGTTGCACACGGCAGCGCAATGTCCACCTTCACTTCCCAAGGACGTTTTCCGGCCACGAATGTAGCACCCAGGAACTGTTCGGCATACGGAGCTACGATATCGTTACCCGATGCACGGAGTTCCAGCATATAATCGATCTTCTCGCCACTGATACCGTCGGGATCATAAATGTAGCCGTCCGGACCAGAGATGGTTACCACCTTGGCACCCAGTTCAGTAGCCTTGGTAGCGGCACCCCATGCCACGTTTCCGAAACCAGAGATGGCCACCGTCTTACCCTTGATATCTATACCCTTGGTCTGCAACATCTGGTTTACGAAATACAGACCACCGAAACCGGTAGCCTCGGGACGAATCAGCGAACCGCCGAACTCCAGTCCCTTACCGGTAAAGGTACCTGTAAACTCACGGGTCAGTTTCTTGTACATACCGAACATATAGCCCACTTCACGGCCGCCTACACCGATATCACCGGCAGGAACATCCATATCGGGACCTACATGACGCCACAACTCCAACATAAAGGCCTGGCAGAAACGCATGATTTCAGCGTCGCTCTTGCCGCGCGGAGAGAAGTCCGAACCTCCCTTGCCGCCACCCATAGGCAACGTCGTCAGGGCATTCTTGAACGTCTGTTCAAATCCCAGGAACTTCAAGATAGACAGATTGACTGAAGCATGGAAACGAATACCGCCTTTGTACGGACCAATGGCATTGTTGAACTGTACGCGATAGCCCAAGTTGGTCTGAACCTCGCCCTTGTCGTCTACCCAAGTGACACGGAATGTGAAGATACGGTCGGGTTCCACCAGACGCTCGATAATCTTAGCCTTCTCGAATTCAGGATGCTGATTATAGATATCTTCGATAGAAAGAAGCACTTCCTTTACGGCTTGAAGATATTCAGACTCGCCGGGATGTTTTGCCTCCAGAGAGGCCATAATACGTTCAATATTCATAATATTACGTTTTAGAAGGTTTATCAATGGATTCCTTTCTCTTGCCGGCAGACAATTTGTCAACCAACAACACTGCAAATATAGTGATTCTTTTCAAACCACCTAAACTTTTTAGCGAAAAAATAAGCAAATAATAATAAAATGTCATTTCGATATCCTATAAGTAAAGATTATAAAAAGAAAATGCCACCGATATGATAAGAATTCAGATTTTATTCATATTTTTGCATTTATGACTTTAACATACCATTTTACATTTAACCAGTTTATCCAGACATGAAAACAAGATTGACTTATCTATTGACTGCTCTCTTCTGCCTGATATTGGCAAGTTGCAGTAGCGACGAACCCGTTTTCACCCTGTCGCAAGACAAATTCACCGATGTTCCCCCCGAAGGGAAAACCCTTTCCCTCCAGATTGAAACTGCCGGCGAATGGACAGCTACCAGCCTCAATAAAGACTGGTGTACCGTTTCACCCGGAAAAGGTACGGGCAACGCCACCATCACGATAGAAGTTGCAGGTAACATTGCCAAGGACCGTACCGGCACAGTGACCATCTACTGCAACGGCGCCCAAACCAACATCAGCATCACACAAAAAGCCCTTCCCGAAGGAGAGGAACTGACCTACAGAATCCCTGTCATCTTCCACGTATTATATAAGGATAAAAACGACCCGCACCAATACATTAGTGCCAACCGCATCAAGCAGGTATTGGACAAAGTGAACCAATATTACGACGGAAAGACTATTGCGACCGGTGGCGATGCAGGTCAGGACATCAACCTCGAATTCTATCTGCCCGAAACAGATGCTCAAGGCAATACGCTGGAAATACCGGGAGTAGAATACATTACTTGGGATGAAATGCCCATCGATTGCGAGAATTTCATGCAAAGCTCAAGCGAGAAAATCAAGAACCTGCTTTGGGACATGAACAAGTATATCAACATCATGCTCTATAACTTTACCCAAGTGGGAGATGGAGGCATCATCCTGGGCATCTCACACCTGCCCTTGTCTACACAGGGCAAGAACTACCTGGAAGGACTGCAAGCCGTGGAATACACCCACATGGATAACTCCAATCTGGGATATCCGCAATGCGTATCCATCAACAGCCTGTATTTTGACCAGGACACTCCCAGCGGCGGCTACAACTCGGGGGACGCCAATGTAACCCTTGCCCATGAACTGGGACACTACCTGGGCCTGCACCACGCCTTCAACGAAGACGATGATCCCAACGCCGACTCGGACTATTGTACAGACACCAAGCCCTACAACCGCGACATCTACCAAAACACAACAATGATTGAAGCCTACCGTGCCTATATGAAAAGTGGGAACTTCGCCGATCTGCTGCCCGGATTCGAACGTGTCAACAGCCTGGATCCTGACGATACTTTCACTTCCTACAATCTGATGGACTACGAAATCAGCTATGCAGACCGCTTCAGCCTGAACCAAAGGGAACGCATGCGCCACGTACTGGAATACAGCCCGCTGATTCCCGGACCCAAAAAGACTGCAAGCACACGCAGCGTCGCCCCTCAAGGTGTGCTCGACATACCTATTATATATAAGGTGTGCTATAAGCACTGATGCAGACAACGAACCGCAAGTAAGAGGATGCCTCAACAAAAGGGAGAGGCATCCTCTTTTTTTGTAACCGCACTTGCATATCCCAAGAAAAAACACGAATTTTGCCTTACTAATTTTGGAAAAACATGCTCAGCAAACTGAAACTCAATCTGCTTTATCTGAAAGATACGCAGTTCGCCAACCTGATGACCCGCCGTATCTTCAACGTGCTCCTGATAGCCAACCCCTATGATGCCTTCATGTTGGAAGACGACGGGCGCATCGACGAGAAGATATTCAACGAATACACCTCCCTGTCCCTGCGCTACCCGCCCCGCTTCACCCAGGTGAGCACCTGCGACGAGGCCCTGGCCCAGCTGAAGAACATGACCTACGACCTCATCATCTGCATGCCCGGCACGGGCGACAACGAAGGTTTCGACGTAGCCCGCACCATCAAGGCCGCCTGGCCCAGCATCCCCATGGTCATCCTGACACCCTTCAGCCACGGCATCACCAAGCGCATCGCCAACGAAGACCTCAGTGCCTTCGAGTACGTGTTCTGCTGGTTGGGCAACACAGACCTGCTGGTATCCATCATCAAGCTGATAGAAGACAAGATGAACCTGGAGCACGACGTCAAGGAAGTGGGCGTACAGGCCATCCTGCTGGTGGAAGACAGCATCCGCTTCTACTCATCCCTGCTGCCCAACCTCTACAAATTCGTACTGAAGCAGAGCCAGGAGTTCAGTACCGAAGCGCTGAATGCCCACCAGCGCACGCTGCGCATGCGCGGACGCCCCAAAATCGTGCTGGCCCGCACCTACGACGAGGCCATCTCCATCTACAGCAAGTATAAGAACAACATACTGGGTGTGGTGACCGACGTCCGCTTTCCCCGCACCGAACGCGGTGAGAAGGACGGTCTGGCAGGTATCCGACTCTGTGCCGCCATCCGCAAGGAAGACCCCTTCGTGCCGCTCATCATCCAGTCGTCCGAAACAGAAAACATGACCTATGCCAACAAATACGGAGCCGCCTTCATCGACAAGAACTCCAAGAAGATGGACGTGGACCTGCGCCGTATCGTTTCGGACAACTTCGGTTTCGGCGACTTCATCTTCCGTAATCCCGACACGATGGAAGAAATAGCCCGTGTGAAGAACCTCAAGGAGCTGCAGAACATTCTGTTTGCCGTCCCCTCGGAGTCGTTCCTCTACCATATCAGCCGAAACCACATCAGCCGCTGGCTCTACTCGCGCGCCATGTTCCCCATCGCCGAGTTCCTGAAGCCCATCACGTGGAACACACTCCAGGACGTGGATGCCCACCGCCAGATTATCTTCGAAGCCATCGTCAAATACCGCAAGATGAAGAATCAGGGCGTGGTGGCCGTCTTCAAGCGCGACCGCTTCGACCGCTACTCCAACTTTGCCCGCATCGGCGAAGGTTCGCTGGGAGGCAAAGGCCGTGGTCTGGCCTTCATCGACAACCTGGTGAAACGCCATCCCGAATTCGAGGAGTTCGACAACGCCCGTGTAGCCATCCCCAAGACCGTGGTGCTCTGTACCGACGTGTTCGACGAGTTTATGGACACCAACAATCTTTATCAGGTAGCCTTGTCGGACGCAGACGACCATACCATCCTGCGCTATTTCCTCAAGGCCAAGCTGCCCGACCGCCTGGTGGAAGACTTCTTCACCTTCTTCGACGTGGTGAAGTCGCCCATCGCCGTGCGCTCGTCGTCACTGCTCGAAGACTCACACTACCAGCCCTTCGCCGGCATCTACAACACGTATATGATACCCTATCTGGACGACAAGTACGAGATGCTCCGCATGCTGAGCGACGCCATCAAGGGTGTCTATGCCTCGGTATATTTCCGCGACTCCAAGGCCTACATGCAGGCCACGAGCAACGTCATCGACCAGGAGAAGATGGCTGTCATCCTGCAGGAAGTGGTGGGCAATCAGTACGGTCCCCGCTTCTATCCCAGCATGTCGGGTGTGGCACGTTCGCTCAACTATTATCCCCTGGGCGACGAGAAGGCCGAAGAAGGAATCGTCAACCTGGCCCTCGGACTGGGCAAGTACATCGTGGACGGCGGACTGACACTCCGCTTCTCGCCCTACCACCCCAACAAAGTATTGCAGACCAGCGAGATGGAGATAGCCCTGCGCGAGACACAGACCCGGTTCTACGCCCTCGACCTGAGCAACTCCGGCCACGACTTCTCCATCGACGACGGCTTCAACCTGCTGAAACTGCATGTCAAGGAAGCCGAGAAGGACGGGGCCCTCAACTACATCGCCTCGACCTACGACCCCTACGACCAGATTATCCGCGACGGCCTGTATCCGGGCGGACGCAAGGTCATCACTTTTGCCAACATCCTGCAGCACGACGTCTTCCCCCTGCCGCGCCTCCTGCAGCTGGCCCTGAAATATGGGCAGGAAGAGATGCGCCGGCCCGTAGAAATCGAGTTTGCCGCCACAATGAGCCGCGAGAAAGACAAGACGGGCACCTTCTACCTGCTGCAGATACGCCCCATCGTGGACAACAACGCCGTACTCGACGAAGACCTTGCCGCCATCCCCGACGAACGCCTGCTGCTTCGCTCCAACAACTCGCTGGGGCACGGCATCATGAACGACCTCTACGACATCGTCTACGTGAAAACCGACCACTACAGCGCATCGAACAACCAGAAGATTGCCTGGGAGATAGAGAAGCTAAACCAGCAGTTCCTGGACGAGGGACGCAACTACGTACTGGTAGGCCCCGGCCGCTGGGGCAGCAGTGACACGTGGCTGGGCATTCCCGTGAAGTGGCCCCACATCAGCGCGGCCCGCGTCATCGTGGAAGCCGGCCTGACCAACTACCGCGTAGACCCCAGCCAGGGCACCCACTTCTTCCAGAACCTGACGTCGTTCGGCGTGGGCTATTTCACCATCAACGCCTACATGAACGACGGCATCTACAACCAGGACTTCCTCAACGCACAGCCCGCCCTGCACGAAACGGAGTACCTGCGCCACATCCGCTTCGACCGCCCCATGACCGTCAAGATGGACGGCAAGAAGAAGCAGGGCGTCGTGATGATGCCGGAATAAAGCTTTCCTCCGCCCGTTTCCTCCCAGTGGAAACGGGCGTTACCTGTACTTGGGAACAACTGTTCCCCATAGTAGGAAACGCGCGTTACCCTTGAAGGGAACGGGCGTTACCCTTTAAAGGAAACAACCGTTCCCTTCAAAGGTAACAACCTTAACCCTTCGTATCGAGCTGTCGCAACTTTCAGTCTATTGTTCATTCTTTCCACCGTCCTTCTTTCCTATATCTTAAAAAAGAAACAGCCCTTGCAGGTTATTTTGTCCCTTTTAGCCTCAAATTCTTAAAAAAAGAACCTTTCTTCCTAAAAAAAGGACTTGCAGCATTTCGGGAAAAGTCGTTACTTTGCATCGGATTTTTATAGAAAAGACAAATATGAATACGAAATTGACGTTAGCGACATTGATTCTGAGTATCAGCGTGATACTTGGTTCCTGCGCTTCACAAAACGACGAGCCCGCCTTATCCGAAGGAACTGGTACAATTACTTTGGGCGTTTCCACCAGTACAGCCTTTACCAAAGCTGTCGACGAAAGTTCTTATAGCAACGTGGACAACTACACCGTACAGATATTGAACGATGCAGGAACTCCCGTAAAGGAATTCCTCTACTCGGAGAGAGAAGAGAAAATCACCCTGAGCAACGGTTCATACACCCTCAAGGCGTTCTATGGCACCGAGAGTAATGCTTCACGGGAAAGTTTCTATGTGGTGGGAAACACTAGTTTTCAGGTCAACGGCGAACCCGTTCAAGCTGTTGCAGTGACCTGTCAGCCTACCTGCGGAAAGGTAAAAGCCACTTTCGCGTCCAATATGGACGAATATTTCAGCGACTACTCGATTGTGTACGAAACCGCCGCACTGAAAGCCGCCGGCAGTACAGCCGTATGGGCCAAAGGAGACAAAGACCCCTGGTATCTGAAAGTTGACAATGCAGGCGAAACAGTAACCGCCACCATTCAATGTACCCGTTTGAGCGACAACAAAACGGCAACGGTGGAAAGGACATATACCCTGGCTCCCAACAAGTCGTGGACGCTCAACATTGCGCCCGCCGACGACAACGGCAGCTTGGGCATTGAAATCACGGTCGACGAAACGACTGACGATGAAACAATAGACATCGAAGTTCCTGCCGACTGGGTATAATCGTATATATAACAGATGTAAGAATCACACAAAATTATGAAACCTCTACATACATTCCTTTTAGGCACGGCCGCCATACTCAGTCTGGCATCGTGCGAACTGAAAAACGAGCTTTCAGGCAGTTTGGTGAACAAAGAAGATACCGGCGCCATAGAGCTGGGTGTCAGCGTGAAACAACCGGTATCGCAGACACGCGCAGACGCCAGTGAAATTGATACCAATACATATCCCGTCGTTATCCAGGGTACCAGCGACGGAGTGACGGATGTTATATACGAATACAACACGCTGTCCGAAATGCCGGCCAGCATTACCGTGCCGGTGGGACAATATACCATCTCCTCGCACACTCCGGGTACGCTGGAAAAACAGATGGCTACCCCCTACTATGCCGGCAGTACCGACCTCACGGTCAGCAAAGACATTGCCAGCAAAGCCGACATCGTATGCCGCATGGCCAACAGCCGCATCCAGTTGAACTATGGCGAAGACTTCAAGGAAGCCTTCAGCGAATGGACCATCACGATAGACGATGGCGGAGAGATGGCCATGGCGTTTACCCAAGACGAGCTGGAAGCTGCACCCGTCTATTGGGCATTCTCGGAGAATGCAACGGCCATTACGGTTAACATCCGGGCTAAAACCACAACCGGAAACACTGTAACCGACCGTCGTGTGTTCAAAAAAAGCGATGCTTCTGAAAATTACGAAGAGGTAGGCGACGTTTTCACAGGAGGAGATGCCTTGGAAATCAATATGGGTACCGTAACATCTTCTACGGGCGAACTGGAAGGTATTGACATCAGCACCAACATTACTTTTGAAGACAGCAACGAATCGGTAGAAATACCGACCATCGATCCGGAAGAGCCGACTGACCCCAGTGAACCGGGAGAAGGAGGAGAAGGGACAGAAGGTGCAGTGACTTTGAATCTGCCCGCAGACGTCACCTACTCCATCAGTGCAGGCGATGCACCAGCCAGTGCAGATGCCTATATTGCCTCCGAAGCTGGACTCGACAAGATTATCGTAACCATTACAGCCGGTAACGATGCTTTCCAAGCAATCTTGGTGGATCTGACAATGGACGGTCAAAGCTTCCTTGCCGAAAATGGAGGGGTGGATTTGATTGACAATGCCGACTTTGGAAACCTCGTTTCAACTGTAGGAAGTCAGGCACCAACAGATGGTACAAAAGAATACACCTTCCCGATTGGGGCATTCTTCACCTTCCTTGACATGACAGGTGCTACTGATCCAGGAAAATCCCACGAATTTCATATTACCGTAACCGATAAGAACGGAGAAACAGCCAATGGTGTGTTTAAAGTAACCATAAATGAATAAAAGGTCATGAAAAAAATATATTTATCCCTTATGATACTGCTGGCTCTAATGTCAGTAGTATCCTGTCAGCAAGAAGATTGGGAAAGTAATGTCGGTTACCTGCGTATCGAAGTAGGTACCAATGCGTATGTAGACACGAAAGCCATACCCGAGAACTACAATCCCCAGCAGATTGCCGTACAAATAGTAAACAGCAAAGGAGAAGTGGTAGAAAGTACCGACGACTGGGAGACGCTGAAAGGAACGCAGCTCCGTCTGGCCCCCGGCCAATATACCGTCAACGCTTCGTCCAACGGTTTCGACGGCTCTGAGTCGGGTTTCGATGTTCCCTACTATGCAGGAAGCCAGCAGATCACCGTAGAAACCGGCAAAGAAGTGACAGCCAACATCACCTGCACGCTGGCCAATGTAAAGGTAACCGTAAACTACGATGAGTCTTTCCAGAAGTTTGCCTCAGCCACTACGACTGTATCCTCAGCCTTGGAAGGCGTAGCGGCCCTGGACTTTGTGATGGGCAGCGAACTGAAGCCGGGTTATTTCCCGGTGGGCAACCTGACAGTGACCGTCAACGTAACCAACCAAGCCGGAGAACAACATTCACAAAGTACCTCCATCGCCGATGTAAAGGCCCGCAAGCACTACATCCTGAACTTCAAGGTGGCAGACGCAGGCTCCATTGAGAAGCCTACCATTTCCATCAATGGAGAAGAAATCATTTTCACCTTTACATTTGATGTTTCGACAGAGGCCAGCACCCAACTGGAAGCACAACCGGCCAACGCTTGGAGCAACTTTGCATATTTGGAAGGTGGCGTAGCATCATCCGAAGGGGAAATCGATCCGGCAGCCATGCGTTTCGAATACAAGACTACAGATACAGAAGAATGGCAAACCTGTAGTGCAACTTACAAGAATGAAAGCCAAAAGTACACAGCTACACTTACAGGCCTGACACCCGCTACCCAATATAATTATCGCCTTGTTTACGAAAAAGATGGAAGCGCTTATGCTAGCGATATCGTCACATTTACAACGGAAGATGCCCAAACGTTACCGAATGGTAACATGGACAATTGGTACAAGAGCGGTAAGACATGGTATCCTGTAACAGAAAACGAATATAACATCAATGGTTCTTTCTGGGATTCAAGTAATCCGGGTACTACCACAGGAGCCGGTGCATTGGTCAACGTAAACCCAACCCAAGGGAATAGTACCACGGTACATACAGCTGGCGGTCAATCGGCAGAACTGAAATCACAATATGCCAGTGCTTTCGGCATCGGTAAATTTGCAGCAGCCAGTCTTTATACCGGTAAGTTCAACAGTCTGGTGGGCACCAATGGTGCCAAGATAGACTTCGGACAAAAGTTTACAGCACGTCCTATAGGTCTGCACGGATGGTTCCATTATACCAACGGCAAAATAGATTACCGAGGAAATAATACCCCGGAAGGAGTGGCAGAAATAGGAAGTGATGACCTCTGTTCCATCTATATGGCCATAGCCAAGGCACCTCACCAACTTGACAATACGAACTTATCTACATTCTTTGACCTTGAGAATGATGAGAATATCATTGCCTACGGAGAACTGCCCGATGCAGAAGCAGTTTCCACCAACGGTGAATGGAAAGAGTTTACAATTACCATGAAGTATAAAGACATCACGCCACTTGCGGAATACTATCTGATTATTGTATGTTCATCCAGCAAGTATGGCGACTACTTCACCGGCAGTACGGGTAGTACGATGTATATTGACGACCTGGAACTGGTTTACGGGCAGCCTACTACCGCTCAAGAATAATGTAAGATTATAACCCCAACCGGAAGAGCAAGGACTATACTTTGCTCTTCCGGTTATACTTGTTTATAGAAGACCTTATGCAAAAACTGTTGCTATTCATATTATTGTTTGCCTTTGGCAACACCATTTGCGTACAAGCCTCAGGTATGCAACCCGAAGAGCTTTTGTCAGATACCACCTTAACAGAAAATCAGACTTCCACAGCATCCATTACGGAGAAGATTGTCGGAAAGAAGAAAAGAAAAAGAGTGGAACGCCCCGAACGTATTGACCGCGGCATCATGCAGGCCGTTTTCATTCCCAAAGGGCAATGGCTGGCAGGAGGAACCGTTTCCTACTCCGAACACGAAGAAAACAACCTGAACTTCCTCGTCATCAAGAATGTTGAAGCCCTGGGATATACTTTCAATGTAAGCCCATACGTAGGCTATTTTTTCAAGGATAATATGGCCGCCGGTCTGCGCTTCGGTTACAACCGCACCTATCTGGATATGGCCAACTTCGAACTGAACCTGGGTGAGGACTTCAACATCAACCTCAAAGACTTATATTATCTGGAACACGAATACCAAGTATCAGGCTTCCTGCGTACCTACATGCCCATCGGCAAAAGCAAAATCTTCGGCCTCTTCAACGAATTGCGCTTGACGTATGCCTACGGCGTCGGCAAAAACTCAACAGGGTCGAATACCGAATATGACGGTACTTATGAACAGGCTCACAACCTCCAGATAGGTATTGCTCCAGGTATGAGCGCATTCGTGACAAACTGGTCGGCTGTAGAAGTTTCAGTCGGTGTAATGGGATATAATTTCAAATGGCAGAATCAGAAAACCAACCAGATAGAAACCGGTACCAGAAGGACCTCATCGGGTAATTTCAAGATCAACTTGTTTTCCATCAACATTGGCATGACCTTTTACTTGTAAAATATCCCATAAACAAGAATTCGTAAGAATATGACAAATAAAATACTATATTACCTCTTTTGCCTTCTGCTGGTAACCGCCTGCAAGATTGAGAACGATATTCCCTACCCGATTGTGGATGGCAGCATCCAGACCTTTGAAGTAGAGGGACAATGCGATGCCAACGGAAACAGCAGTACGCAAACCACCATCAACAAAAACGATCGTACCATCTCACTCTACGTAAACGATACGGTGGACATCACTGAACTGCGCATCACCAAACTGACCGTTACCAACGACGCTACACTGGTCATCGATTCAACATTATGCAGCAACTACAGCAAGTTTCCTACCGCAGGTTTTGAATCACTGGAATCCCTTCCCGTATCAACCGACACCAGAGTCGACTTCTCCCAATCGGTACAGATGACGCTACGAACCTATCAGGACTATGTTTGGAAGATTGATGTCCAGCAGATTATCAACCGTGAGATAGAAGTGGAACAACAGCAAAAAGTTATCATAGACGAAATCAACCACAACGTGATTATCTATGTGGCTCCCGACCAGTCGCTAAGTCAGGTCAAAGTAAAGACATTCAATCTGGGCGGCACACACGGCAGCGTAGTTCCTGACCCGACCGAAACCGAAACCTTCAACTTTTCCCAACCGGTAGTATTCCAGGTAACCCAAGGATGGGAAGCACCAGAGACCTATACGGAATGGACTGTTTATGTATACCAATCGGAAGAAGAAATGAGTAACGAAGCCAGTGTCTTTGCCAGAGCTACCAGCGCAAGCCTTTCGGGAAACATTCAAAGCGGAAAACGACCGACCATCACCTACAAAAAAGAAACAGACAACGATTGGAATACTGTAGCAGATACAGAAATCGAAGTCAAAGGCACCAGCTATACAGCCGACATACAGGGACTGGAACCGGGTACCAATTATCAATATACCATTCAGATAAGCGGATCAGAGGATTATACCAGTACATTTACCACAGCACCGGCCACTCCGCTGACCGACGGGAGCTTTGACAACTGGCACCAGGTAGACAAGCTCTGGAACCCTTGGTTTTCGGGAGGAGAATCCTTTTGGGACACCGGAAACAAGGGAGCTGTCACCATCAGCGACAGCAACTCCATCCCAACCGAGGAAACCTGCAACGGAAGTGGTCTGGCAGCCTCTCTCGAATCGAAATATCTGGTCCTCAAGTTTGCGGCAGGCAATATTTTCACCGGCAGCTATGTGAAGACCGTAGGTACCAACGGTGTACTGAGTTTCGGACGGGAATTTTCTTCATTCCCTTCCAAACTGCGCATCAACTATAAATATACGTCGGCCACCATTGACAAAGTGGGCGAAGATGCTTTCACCTATCTGAAGGGACAACCCGACTCCTGCCACATTTATATCGCCCTGACCGATTGGGACGAACCACGGGAAATACGCACGCGCCCCAGCGAACGCCAACTGTTCGATAAAACAGACTCCCAGATCATTGCCTACGCAGAACTGATACAAGGATCATCCAACTCCAATTATCAGCAAAAAGATCTGGTGTTGGACTATCGCTATACAAACCGCACCCCAAAATATATTGTAGTTGTAGCTACAGCCAGCAAATACGGAGATTATTTCACTGGAGGTGTAGGGAGTAAACTGCTGATTGATAATTTTGAACTGATATACGAATAGAGATAAACCAAACCTATATGAACAAGATCATACACAAAGTCCTGACATTGATCACCCTTTGCGGAATGATGGCAGGCTGCTCCGGCGAATCCCTCATCCAGGAATACGGAGAAGGAACCGGCTGCCTATACCTGACATTGGGGAGTGTGGATGTAGAGCTTTCTTCCATGACCAGAGCAGAAACAAGCTCCCTTCCCGAAGAACTCATCCCGCAAGCAGAAGACTTCATGATTGACATCCAGATGGGTAATGAATCTGTGGAGGGTTTTCCCAAGAAATACAGTGAACTGACAACTGAAGGCGTCGAGCTGACGGCCGGTGGCTATACGGTAACCGCTTATTGCGGCGATAACAATCCGATACAAGCTACGCCCTACTTCTCCACATCTGTCCAGGTTCAGATTTTACCCGGAAAGGCGACGGAAACGACCCTCAATGCCGTTTTGGCAAACGCCATGCTAACGCCTGCCGTAAGCGAGAGTCTGCAAAACCATTATAAAGAATGGGCACTGACCATCAAGGTTGGAAACGCTTCTGAGACACTGGCGAACAACGAAAAAACAAATGACTATCTGTTCGTACAGGCCGGACAGCCGGTAAACGCAGTGTTCGAGGGAACAAACATATTGGGGAAAGAGACTTCGCATGAATGGGTAGTCGTTTCTCCGGCTGTTGCACAGACGAAGTATGTGATTCAATGTGATCCGGATATTCCTATATTTTCATTTGGGCTGAATGCTGTAACTGAACACACAGCCGACCAGTCCGGCTATGTAAACGGTACAAAAGTGTCACTGTCCTTTGGTGATTTATCCAATGTTCCTCTCACTTTAATCACAAATTGGAAAGCTACATTGGTCAATGAAGCAGGTGAAGTGGTACGCAGTTATAACACCAGCGATTTCAGCAGTACAGGAGAAATGGCGATAGAAAACGACTGGCCTTACCTGCCGCAGGGAAATTATACATTAAAATATAGTTATACCATCGACGGGAATGAGGTTAGTGAAGAGGCAACGGCGACCGAAGCAAAAACAATCACGATGCCTCTGCCAACTTTCAATGCCAAAGTTTCCGCTCAAACCAGCTATTCCGTATTTCAATCGCAGGGAGCGGCAGCTGCAAACGAAACAGATGGCTCTGGTATCTTTAATATCTCCCTGACCACAAATATCGCTCCAGATATTCTTGATAATGAAAAATATGCGGATTTATTAAATGCCACCTATTCATTGGATAGCGGAGAAAGCTCGACAGAAAAATCACCGGTGTTTCAAAACCTTCCATGGGGAAAACGGACTTTGACTGCTTCAGCCTCATTTGATGGCAGTAACAATTCAACTTCATCGGTAGAGTGTGAGGTGACGGGAATACCGTATTATATCAGCTTTAATGGAAATGCAAATCCCGAAAACTGGACTTTAAGCAATAATGGTAAATGTGGTGATAGACTTGTTTTAAAAAGAGGAGATGCTTATGCGCTTTCCCCTAAATTTTATATCACATTAGATAAAGATATAGACGTAAGTGTGACTTTGAATGCGTATGCGTATGGAGGAACAATCTATAGTTCATATAAACCTACCGTATCAATTCATCCTTCAGAAATTGGGCAAAACTCTTCTGTTATCACAACTTTATCGGGATCGAACTTACTTCCAGGAGGTGGTGCCACATATCATGATATAAGTACAACTTTTACGTTAACCAATACTATCGGTAAAGTGTGCATTTATACACAAGGAAATGGATCAAGTTGGTCTGTTGGAGTAGGTGACATGGGAGTTGTTTGTGACCATTTTTCCGTACAATATAAATAAGAATTAAATTATGACTATACATAACCTATACATCATCTCCCTAATAGGCCTGCTATCGTTCGTCGCCTGTACGAACGAAGACAGCCCTATACAGAACGAAGGAACCGGTGAAATCCGTTTCGCTGTAATGGATACGACGGGCGTAGAAATTCCTACCAAATCGTCACTCTATTTCGACGAGGAAGATATTAAAGAATTCCGGGTTAGCCTCAAGCGAGGAGATACCCCCCTCTTCACCAACAAGAGATATGGCGACATTGCAGGCACGACCTTTACCTGCACGGCCAGTCCGGATTACGTACTGACGGCAGAAAACTGTATGGAAGCCGAAGCAGAAAGCGCGAATCAAAGCTGGGGGCAAGTGCGTGTATACGGAGAAGAGGCTTTTGCAGTTACCGCCAATGAATCGAAAACCGTGACAGTGAACTGCGGCATGGCAAACTCGTCTGTAGAAGTGGATTTCAGCAACTTTATAGAAAGCACGTTCCCCACCTACTCCATCGAGCTGCACGCAACCGATGCGCCTGACCGGTCTCTTACCCTCGACCAAAGCAATTACCAATATAGAAAAGCCTATTTCAATGTAAGCGAAACGGGAAGGGAATTGTCATATACCGTCAACCTACCTTCTCCATATAAGGGACCTTACAACGGGACACTGGCCTTATCTCCCTCCAAATGCTATACCCTTTCGGTTAAAGTAAAAGGTGATACGACCAGTACGACTGTTACACTGGGCGTTACGGTGGACGGGACCCTGCTCGAAGAAATACCCCTGACGGAGAAAATCAATCCATATCAGTAAATCCACCCTCAATCAAAGCCATAACGACTTATGCGCCCCAACTCTCCCCGAGCCTGGCTCCTTGCCACCCGCCCCAAGACACTGACGGCTGCCCTCATTCCTGTAATGCTAGGCAGTGCGCTGGCCTTTGCCGACCGACACTTCCAAACGGAAGAAGCTGTATTGTGTCTGTTATTTGCCTGCTTGATGCAGGTAGCGGCCAATTTCATCAACGACCTGTTCGACTTCCGGAAGGGCAGCGACCGCAGTGACCGCCTCGGCCCCCAACGGGCCTGTGCAGAAGGATGGATTACGCCACATGCCATGACTATCGGCATCGGCGTCGTGCTGACCTTGGCCTGTGCATGCGGACTCGGTGCGTTGTACTTTGCCTGGGGAAGTCTGCCGCACGGCGGATGGGAACTGGTAGGGCTGGGAGTATTGTGTCTGTTGTTTGCGTTTCTCTACACCACCGTGCTCTCCTACAAAGGTTGGGGTGACGTGCTGGTACTGATGTTCTTCGGCTTTGTACCAGTGGGCGGGACTTATTATGTACAAGCAGGACAGATGAATTGGGACGTATGCCTGCTGTCGCTCGTTTCGGGACTGGTCATCGACACATTGCTGATAGTAAACAATTACAGGGACCGCGAACAGGACCTCGTCAGCGGCAAGCAGACATTGGTCGTAAAATACGGAGAACGGTTTGGAGCCAACATATATCTGGCTTTGGGACTGGCAGCCGTCTGCCTCTGCGCCGGCCTTATCGTTACCGCCCGACTCACGTGGCTGGAGTTCATCTGGGCACCCTGCATCTACCTGTATCTGCACATACTGACCTGGCGAAAGATGATACAAATAAGAAAAGGTAAGGAACTGAACAGGATACTGGGAGAAACCTCGCGCAACATGCTGCTCATGGGATTGCTGCTCTGCGCCGCCCTCCTCTCGTAAGGCCGCATCTTTTTTCTCCAACTGGGAAAAAAGATTTTCCCAACCGGAAAAAATTATCCGGCCAGCTCTACGACCTCCAAGTCCTTAAAGACGCCACCTTCGATAACAAAACGAACCAGGGTACGTACTTTATGAAAACCATATTTACCTGCCGCACCGGGATTGATGTGAAGCAAGTCGAGTGTCTTGTCATACTTTACCTTCAGAATATGCGAATGGCCGCTGATGAATAACTTGGGTGGCCGTGTAAGGATGCTGCCAGCTATCGACGGATCGTATTTGCCGGGGTATCCGCCAATATGCTTCATCAGCACTTCTGCCCCCTCCACCCGAAAACGGAGAGTCTGCGGATAGAGACGACGAATGTCCTGCCCGTCGATATTGCCATACACGGCACGGAAAGGCCGAAAAGCAGCCAGCCGTTCGGCAACCTCCAACGAGCCGATGTCACCGGCATGCCAGATTTCGTCGCACGGCTCAAAGTATTGCAAGTATTTCTCGTCCCAATATCCATGTGTATCGGACAACAGACCTATTTTTATCATCTTTTCATTTGTTTTTGTGTACAAAGGTAAGTACATTTGTCCTACATTCGCCAAAGGGGTCGGAATAAGTTAACATAATTACACCTATCCCACTCCTTTTGCCCTTAATCTACAATTATGGAATATCAATACTTCAAACGTGACATCAGCTGGCTGTCTTTCAACTATCGCGTCCTGCTCGAGGCGGACGACGATACGCTGCCGTTATACGAACGCATCAACTTCATCTCCATCTACTCGTCCAACCTCGAGGAATTCTACAAGGTACGTGTAGCCGACCACAAGGCCATCGCTACCGGCAAGACTCCCGAAGACGAGGAGAGTGTACAGTCGGCCATCGAACTGGTGGATGAAATCAATAATGAAGTAAACCGCCAGCTGGAGGACCGTATCCGAATCTACGAAACAAAGATATTGCCTGCTCTTCGCAAACACCACATCATTTTCTACCAGAATCAGGAAGTGGAACCTTTCCATCAAGAATTCATCCGCCGCTTCTTTCTGGAAGAGATATTCCCCTATCTGGCGCCGGTACCGGTGACCAAAGACCGCATCATCTCCTTTCTACGCGACAACCGCCTGTATCTGGCCGTGCGCCTCTATCGCAAAACAGAAGGAGAAAGCGAAGAATGCGTTCCCGAATACTTTGTGATGAAACTGCCCTACAGCAAGGTACCCCGTTTCATCGAATTGCCCAAAGAAGGAAAGGACTACTACCTGATGTTCATCGAAGACATCATCAAGGCCAACCTGCAAACCATTTTCCCCGGCTATCGGGTGGACAGCAGCTACTGCATCAAGATATCGCGCGACGCCGATATCCTGATAGATGACGCCACAAGCAGCAACGAAATCATCGAACAGCTGAAAACGAAAGTCAAAAAACGGAAAACGGGTGCCGTATGCCGTTTTGTCTACGACCGTGCCATGCCGCACGATTTTCTGGAATTTCTTGTTGACGCTTATCGGATAGACCGCAACGAGCTGGTGCCGGGCGACAAGCATCTCAATCTGGAGGACCTGCGTCACCTGCCCAATCCGAACCCGAACCTGCCCTCCATCCAAAAACCGCAACCGATGAAACTGACTTGTCTGGACGAACGTGAGTCAATATTCGATTACGTGGCAAAACAGGACCTGCTACTGCACTATCCCTATCACTCATTCGAACACTTCATCCATTTCCTCTATGAGGCCGTACACGAACCGACGGTCAAAGAAATCATGGTAACACAATATCGTGTGGCTGAGAACTCGGCGGTCATCAATACACTGATAGCTGCCGCACAAAACGGCAAGAAGGTGACCGTATTCGTAGAACTGAAAGCCCGATTCGATGAAGAGAACAACCTGGCTACAGCCGCCATGATGGAAGAAGCCGGCATCCGCATCATCTACAGCCTGCCCAAACTGAAGGTACACGCCAAGGTGGCCTTGGTGTTGCGCAAGGATGAAGAAGGGCACAAACTTCGCAGTTATGCCTACATCAGTACTGGAAATTTCAATGAGAAGACTGCCACTCTTTATGCCGACTGTGGCCTGTTCACCTGCAATCCGGTTATTGTAAACGACCTGCATACCCTTTTCCGTACTCTGAAGGGCAAACTGACCAACCCCACCTTCCACCGACTGCTGGTGGCACGCTTCAACCTGATACCCGAACTGAACAAACTGATTGACCAGGAAATCGCATTGGCACAGGCTGGAAGAGGCGGACGAATCATCCTGAAAATGAATGCTCTGCAAGATCCTGTCATGATAGGAAGACTTTACGAAGCTTCGGAAGCGGGAGTGGAGATAGACCTTATCGTACGAGGCATCTGTTGCCTCATACCCGGCCAACCCTACAGCCGCCACATCCGCATCACCCGTATCGTAGACACGTTTCTGGAACATGCGCGCGTCTGGTATTTCGGCAACGGAGGCAAGCCCCGTCTTTTCCTGGGGTCGCCCGACTGGATGCGCCGCAACCTGTACCGGCGCATAGAGGCTGTAGTACCTGTGCTCGACGAAAAACTGAAACAGGAGCTCACCGATATGCTCACAATCCAACTGGCCGACCGGCGAAAAGCCTGTTTTGTGGATGGAGAACTGCACAACTGCTGGAAATCAGCCCATCCGCAACGCGAAGAAGTACGCGCACAATATGCTTTCTACGAATATCTGAAGAGACGATTGTAACACGATTGTAACATGTATGACAATCACTTGTAACACAAACACCCGTTCTTTGCAAACGGAAATAAAATACACATTTATTGAATATGGAAACAATCTATTTAGGAATCGTTCTCTTCCTGTTCGTCCTCGCAATCTTCGATCTTGTGGTGGGCGTAAGCAACGATGCCGTCAACTTTCTGAACTCCGCCATCGGAGCCAAAGCGGCATCCTTCAAGACCATCATCTTCATTGCCGGTGTGGGCGTCTTTATCGGTGCGGCACTGAGCAACGGTATGATGGACATAGCCCGACATGGCATCTACCAGCCGCAGCACTTCTACTTTGCGGAAATCATGTGCATCCTGCTGGCTGTAATGCTGACAGACGTCGTACTGCTCGACGTATTCAACACGATGGGTATGCCAACCTCGACCACTGTCTCGATGGTATTCGAACTGCTGGGCGGTACGTTTGCACTGGCACTTATCAAGGTCTACAGCAGTGAAGGTACTTTAGGATTGGGCGACCTGATCAATACAGACAAAGCTCTGTCCGTCATCATGGCCATCTTTGTCTCCGTAGCCATAGCCTTCTTTTTCGGTATGCTGGTACAATGGCTGGCACGTATCGTATTCTCCTTCAATTACAAGAAAAACATGAAGTACAGCATCGGAATCTTCGGCGGTATCGCGGCTACGAGTATCATTTACTTCATGCTGATCAAGGGTCTGAAGGACAGCTCATTCATGACTGCCGAATACAAAGACTGGATACACAACAACACCTGGATGCTGATAGGAGCTTTCTTCGTGTTCTTCACCATTCTGATGCAGATTCTTCATATCTGCAAGGTCAACGTTTTCAAAGTTGTAGTATTGCTGGGAACCTTTGCGCTGGCACTGGCTTTTGCCGGTAACGACCTAGTAAACTTTATCGGTGTTCCCCTTGCCGGATATTCTTCGTTCATGGACTACACGGCCAACGGACAAGCTGCCGGCGCCGACGGTTACCTGATGACTTCCCTGTTAGGACCGGCCAAAACTCCCTGGTATTTTCTCTTCGGCTCAGGAGCCATTATGGTAATAGCCCTTGCCACTTCGAAAAAGGCACACAACGTTATCAAAACCTCGGTTGATCTTTCACGTCAGGATGAAGGAGAGGAAAACTTCGGAAGCACGCCGATTGCCCGTACATTGGTGCGTTTCAGCCTGACACTGGCCAACGGCATTTCCAAGGTTACTCCTGAAAGTACCAAACGTTGGATTGACACCCGTTTCCGCAAGGACGAAGCAATCATAGCCGACGGTGCCGCATTCGACCTTGTACGCGCATCAGTCAACTTGGTTCTGGCAGGTCTGCTCATTGCACTGGGTACGTCATTGAAACTTCCTCTCTCCACAACCTATGTCACATTCATGGTTGCCATGGGTACCTCACTGGCCGACCGTGCCTGGGGACGTGACTCTGCCGTATTCCGCATTACAGGTGTGCTGAGCGTCATTGGAGGATGGTTCATCACTGCCGGAGCGGCCTTTACCATCTGTTTCTTCGTGGCACTCGTCATCTATTATGGAGGTACAACCGCCATTGTTGTGCTCATTGCACTGGCTGTTTTCATGCTCATCCGCAGCCAAGTGATGTACAAGAAACGGAAAGAAAAAGAAAAAGGAAGCGAGACTCTGAAGCAATTGCTGAGCAGTACGGACAACAACGAAGTGTTGAAACTGCTGCAAGTCCACACACGCGAAGAGCTGGGCAAGGTTCTGGCTTTCACAGAAGAGAATTTCGAACGGACATCAACCTCCTTCCTGCATGAAAATCTGCGCGGCCTGCGCCGTTCCATGGGAGCCGTGAAGTTTGAAAAACAGCTCATCAAGCAAATGAAACGTACAGGCACATTGGCCATGAGCCACCTGGACAACAATACCATCTTGGAAAAAGGTCTTTACTACTATCAAGGCAACGACTTTGCCAGCGAACTGGTATATAGCGTAGGCCGTCTGTGCGAACCCTGTCTGGAGCATGTAGACAACAATTTTGTACCGCTCGACGCCATCCAGAAGGGTGAGTTTGCCGACGTTACAGAAGACATAACCTATCTGCTCCAGGTATGCCGCAACCGCATTACGAACAACGACTACGAAGGCATGGAAGCCGATATCCGCAAAGCCAACGAGCTGAACGGCCAACTGGCTCACCTGAAACGTGAAGAGCTTCAACGCATCCAAAGCCATACAGGCAGCATCAAGGTCAGCATGGTATACCTGACCATGGTACAAGAAGCACAAAACGTGGTGACCTATGCAAGCAATCTGCTGAAAGTAAGCCGCAAGTTCCAGGCAGAAGAATAAAAGTCACTATACAGAATGCAAATGCCCAGACTGAAGAATGGTGAAAAACGCCTTCAGTCTGGGCATTGGTGCTTCCATTCGATCAACAGCAATATGAATCAGAAGTCTAAATTTAAGTTTCAATCATCTATTATACAAAACAGTATCTTATCCAGTGTCGGAAAGAATTCCACAAACCTCATTATTCCTACTTGAGACTTTTGATATATTTATGCCTTCTGCATTTTTGTACATAATAAACTACTTCAAAAGGGTGACATGAGAACCAAAAGTTTTGAATTCTATATCAAAGATATTCAGCAGATTAAAGTACACCTATAAAAATAAAACAAAAAAAACAGCCTAAATGTTTTGGATATCCAAATAAAGCTGTACCTTTGCACGCCGTAAGCCAATCGGGACACGCCGATATAGCTCAGTTGGTAGAGCAACGCATTCGTAACGCGTAGGTCGCCGGTTCAAGTCCGGCTATCGGCTCAGAGAAAGAGATACTGATTACAGTATCTCTTTTTTCTTTTGGAACAAATTACTACATTTGCCATAAAAATATGGACTTTCATGAACAATAAAAAGAAACTTCTCATCATATTATGTATCCTGCTGGTAATAGGAAGTTGTTGCGCAGGGATAGTATATCATTTGATTTTTGCGCCACAATTCCATCCGCAAACAAAAGTCTACATCTATATAGACAGAGATGACAACATCGATTCGGTCTATCATAAGCTGAAAGTTACAGCATCTCCCGGCAGGATGTCAGGGCTATACTGGATGGCCCGATTGAAACAATATCCGGAGCACATTCATACCGGCCGTTATGCCATCTATCCGAAAGACAATGTATACCACGTATTCAGCCGATTGTCCAGAGGACATCAAGAGCCTATCAACCTCGTAATAGGAAGTGTGCGCACTTTAGACAAGCTGGCACGAAACGTAAGCAGGCAAATCATGGCTGATTCCATCGAAATAATGCAAGGATTATCAGACTCCGCCTATTGGGAAAAACAAGGATATACCCCAAAAACGCTGCCAGCTCTCTTCATTCCCAACACCTATCAGGTATATTGGGATATGAGTGCCGATGATTTCTTCAAACGAATGGTGAAAGAGCATAACCGCTTTTGGAACAAACACAGACTGGCACAGGCAGACTCTTTAGGAATGATTCCGGCACAAGTCATCACACTGGCCTCTATTGTAGAAGAAGAGACTAACAATGCCCAAGAGAAAGCTACAGTGGCAGGACTATACATAAACCGCCTGCGTGCCGGAATCCCTCTACAGGCTGACCCGACCGTCAAGTTTGCCTGGCAAGACTTCAGTCTGCGAAGAATCAGCAACGCACATCTTGAAATAGACTCTCCTTACAACACTTATCGGTATGCAGGCCTTCCGCCAGGCCCCATACGTATCCCTACTCCTGCCGGTATCGATGCCGTTCTGAACTATGAACACCACAAATATTTATATATGTGTGCCAAAGAGGATTTCTCGGGAACACACAATTTTGCATCAACCTACGCGGAACACATGCAGAATGCCAGAAAATACAGGAATGCACTGAACAAAAGAAAGATTTTTAAATAGATTTGATAAAATAAGAGTAAAAGCTTATATTTGCCTCCGTATAACCGAATCCAAACAAAATACGAAGAAAGATATGAGCAAACAACTACTCCTCGGTGACGAAGCAGTCGCCCAAGCGGCACTCGACGCAGGCTTGTCGGGTGTCTATGCCTATCCAGGTACTCCTTCAACGGAAATAACAGAATACATTCAGGCTGCACCGGAAACAGCAGAACGTAACATACACAACCATTGGTGCAGCAATGAAAAAACGGCAATGGAAGCCGCCTTGGGCATGTCGTTTGCCGGCAAACGTTCGCTGGTCTGTATGAAACACGTTGGAATGAACGTTGCGGCAGACTGTTTCATCAACTCGGCCATTACCGGCGTAAAAGGCGGCATGATAGTGGTTGCCGCAGATGACCCCAGTATGCACTCCTCACAAAACGAACAAGACAGCCGTTTCTATGGTGACTTCGCGCTGATACCCATGTATGAACCCAGTAACCAGCAAGAGGCATACGACATGATATACAACGGATTTAAATTTTCTGAAGAGATGGGCGAACCCATCCTGTTCCGCATCGTGACCCGCCTGGCACATTCCCGTTCTGGTGTAGAAAGAAAAACGGCACAACCCCAAAACCCTCTTTCGTTCAGTAAAGATCCACGTCAGTTCATCCTGCTGCCCGGCAATGCCCGCAAACGCTACAAAGCCCTACTCCAGCAACAAGAAGTCTTTGTACAAGCATCGGAAAATTCACCCTACAATCAATATATAGAAGGAAACAATAAGAAAATGGGTATCATAGCTTGTGGAATCGGCTACAATTATCTGATGGAAAACTATCCGGAAGGTTGTGAATACCCTGTATTGAAAATAGGCCAATATCCCCTTCCCAAGAAACAACTGATGAAACTGGTAGAAGAGTGTGACGAATTTCTGGTTTTGGAAGACGGACAGCCTTTCGTCGAAAAACAATTGAAAGGTTATTTGGGACTGGGCGTTCACGTAAAAGGAAGACTGGACGGCACATTATCGACCGATGGCGAACTGACCCCGGACAGTGTTGCCCATGCTTTGGGCAAAGACAACCGGCCAACATTCCAAACTCCCGCATTGGTAGAAATGAGACCACCTGCATTATGCGAAGGATGTGGACATCGTGACATGTACACCGTATTGACCCAAGTCTTGAAGGAAGAATATCCAACACACAAAGTATTCAGCGACATAGGTTGCTACACACTGGGAGCGAATGCACCTTTCCATGCCATCAATTCGTGTGTCGACATGGGAGCTTCCATTACGATGGCCAAAGGAGCAGCCGACTCAGGTTTGCATCCGGCCGTTGCCGTAATCGGTGATTCAACCTTCACACATTCGGGCATGACAGGCTTGCTGGATTGTGTAAACGAAAACGCCAACGTCACCATTGTTATTTCCGACAATGAAACCACCGCCATGACCGGCGGACAAGATTCGGCAGGTACAGGACGTTTGGAAAGTATCTGTCAGGGAATTGGCGTTACCCCCGAGCATATCCGTGTAGTAGTTCCCCTGAAAAAGAACTATGAAGAGATGAAACAAGTAATCCGCGAGGAAATTAATTACAAAGGTGTGTCAGTCATCATTCCCCGAAGAGAATGCATCCAAACGTTGGCACGTAAAAAACGTAACAAATAAAATCAAGAACAGCCATGAAGAAAGATATTATTTTGTCGGGTGTGGGAGGACAAGGCATCCTCTCAATAGCCACCGTTATCGGACAAGCCGCACTTAAATCAGGATTGTATATGAAACAAGCCGAAGTGCATGGGATGAGCCAGCGTGGAGGTGATGTACAATCCAATCTGCGTATAAGCGACCAGCCTATCGCATCCGATCTTATCCCTACAGGGAAATGTGACATCATTCTCTCACTGGAACCTATGGAAGCTCTGCGTTATCTGCCATACCTCAGCCCTGAAGGATGGCTCATTACTAATGAGACTCCGTTTGTCAATATACCAAATTATCCTACAGAAGAGAACCTCAGAGCAGAGCTGAATAAGCTGCCGCACAAAATCATACTCAACGTAAATGAGGTGGCCAAGCAAACAGGTTCTCTGCGAGTAGCCAACATTGTCCTTCTGGGAGCCACAATTCCTTTCTTAGGAATAGATTACGAAATCATGCAAGACAGCGTCCGGGAGATTTTCCAACGAAAAGGAGAAGACATTGTAGCTTTAAATCTCAAAGCATTGGCTGCCGGCAAGGAAATTGCAGAAAAAAGTATCTGATTCCAACTAATTGAAAGAACCAATAACCATTACAACCATGAATAGCAAATACTGGGAAGAAGACATAGAAACCATGCCACGCGAAAGGCTTCGTGAGTTGCAATTGCAAAAATTAAGGAAGACAATCGGCATCGCAGCTCATTCCCCTTTCTATAAGAAAATGTTTCAAGAACATGGCATTACAGCAGAAAGTATCCGGACACTGGACGACATCCGTAAGATACCATTTACGACCAAAGCAGATATGCGGGCCAATTATCCATTTGGATTGGTAGCTGGAGATATGCGGGAAGATGGAGTACGTATCCACTCATCAAGTGGAACGACAGGTACGCCAACCGTTATCGTACACTCCCAACACGATTTGGACTCTTGGGCCAACCTAGTGGCACGATGTCTGTATATGGTAGGAATTCGCAAAACAGATGTTTTCCAAAACAGTTCGGGCTATGGAATGTTTACTGGAGGATTAGGATTCCAATATGGAGCAGAACGATTGGGGGCATTAACGGTACCTGCCGCTGCCGGTAATAGTAAACGTCAAATAAAGTTTATCACAGATTTCCATACAACGGCTCTACACGCTATTCCCAGTTATGCTATTCGCTTGGCAGAAGTTTTCCAATCGGAAGGAATTGACCCTACTTCCACTAGTCTGAAGACATTGGTTATAGGTGCAGAACCTCATACAGACGAACAACGCAAAAAGATTGAACGTATGTTGGGCGTAAAAGCCTACAACAGTTTCGGTATGACGGAAATGAACGGACCGGGGGTAGCATTTGAATGTACAGAACAAAATGGCATGCACTTCTGGGAAGACTGCTATCTGGTTGAAATTATAAATCCTGAAACTGGTGAACCTGTACCTGACGGAGAAGTAGGCGAACTGGTACTAACAACTCTCGACCGTGAAATGATGCCGTTGATACGCTACCGCACACGTGACCTGACACGCATCCTGCCTGGAGAATGTCCATGCGGACGAACACATATACGTATCGACCGCATCAAAGGTCGCAGTGATGACATGTTCATCATCAAAGGCGTCAATATTTTCCCTATGCAGGTAGAGAAAATATTAGTACAATTCCCAGAACTGGGAAGCAATTACCTCATAACATTGGATACCATCGACAATCAAGATGAGATGATTGTGGAAGTAGAACTCAGCGACTTATCGACCGACAGCTACATCGAACTAGAGAAGATTCGAAAAGAAATCACCCGTCAGCTCAAGGACGAAATCCTGGTAACCCCTAAAGTTAAGCTGGTAAAAAAAGGTTCGCTGCCACAGAGTGAGGGAAAAGCTGTAAGAGTAAAAGATTTAAGAAATAACAAGTAAGCAGGTACCATTCCGTTCGTTTCTTTCCAAAGGAGACGAACGGAGGGACTTGAAATATACAAAAAGAGGGTACGTCTATTTTGACATACCCTCTTTTTGTATAGAAAGCCGCACCGATGATGTGATGAAACTCCGATAGACATGATTTGAGTGCTCGTCCTCTTTGTAATCCACCGACTCAAAGGTTACCCCGAAGGGCGTGGCCCGCCATTGAGAACTGAAGCTTGTCTCGGTATTTCGTATAATTTGATGAGTTTCCCGATCCAATCAATGCGGCTATTATTTTCTACACCAAAGGTAAGAAGATTATATGAAAGAAACAAGGAAAAATAAAAAAAAGTGCCGGAAACTTATATAAGTCCGGCACTTTCATAAATCTTCAGCTATTTAGATAGCTTATGCTGCTTTAGCCTTAGCAACGATAGCCTTGAATGCTTCGGGATGATTTACAGCCAAATCGGCCAAAACTTTACGATTGATTTCAATTCCAGCCTTATGCAAAGCACCCATCAGCTTAGAATAAGACAAACCTTCCAAACGTGCAGCAGCATTGATACGCTGAATCCACAATGCACGGAAGTTTCTCTTCTTGGCCTTACGGTCACGGAACGCATACGTCAAACCTTTCTCCCAAGTATTCTTGGCAACGGTCCAAACGTTCTTTCTTGCACCAAAGTAACCTCTGGTCAATTTCAAAATTTTCTTTCTTCTTGCTTTAGAAGCAACATGATTTACTGATCTTGGCATAGTTTTACTTGTTTTTGAATGTTAGCGCCAGTGCTTCACGCAGCGGACTTAAAGCTAATGCATTCGGTTAATAACTTTAATAATACTTCTTACGCTTTTGATTACTTCATAGCTAAGAGTTCCTTAACCTGGCTCACATTCGTTATATCAACGGTTGTAGAGTAACACAGATTTCTCTTTTGCTTCTTAGTTTTCTTAGTCAAAATGTGACTGTGAAAAGCGTGCTTTCTTTTGATTTTACCTGTTCCGGTAAGAGTAAATCTCTTTTTAGAACCGGAGTTAGTCTTCATCTTTGGCATCTTACTTATTTTTTAATTATTTAATTATATGGCAACGCACTATACCTGTGGCGTTACTCATTTCTTTAGTCTTCGCTTTGTTCTTCAGCCGGAGCAGCTTTTGAAGCCTCTGCCGGTTTCGGTGCAGCAGGTTTCTTGGGAGCAGCGCTCTTTTTCGGAGAAAGCTGAATAGTCATTCTCTTTCCTTCCAGAATCGGCATCTGATCTACTTTTGCATAGTCTTCCAAATCATTGGCAAAGCGCAACAGCAAAACCTCTCCCTGCTCCTTGAATAAGATAGAACGACCTTTAAAGAACACGTATGCCTTTACTTTGTCTCCATCTTCCAAAAAGCCTTTGGCATGCTTCAACTTGAAGTTATAGTCATGGTCGTCCGTTTGGGGACCGAAACGAATTTCCTTCACGTTTACTTTCACCTGCTTCGCCTTTTGTTCCTTCTGACGCTTCTTTAACTGATAAAGAAATTTAGAGTAATCAATAATACGACAAACAGGGGGTTGTGCATTTGGAGAAATCTCTACGAGATCCGCTTCCATCTCCTCGGCCATCTTTAAGGCCTGAGCTATCGGATATACTTTAGGTTCCACTTCATCGCCCACAATGCGGACTTCTTTGGCACGGATTTGCTCATTAATCCGATGTTGCCCTTTTAAGCTGTCATTCTTCATTAAATAACGTTTACTTCCAGTTTGTTTCTTGTTTATTACTACCAAATTATTTTTTTGTTAAGTAAAAGCGGTCTTTAGAACATCGTATGTATGCTATGCTTTTACAATTGGGCGCAAAGTTACCATTTATTTATCATATTTTGAACTTCTTCGTTCACTTTTTTAGCAAATTCTTCAAATTTCATGGTTCCCTGGTCGCCTTCGCCTTGTTTGCGGACGGAAACTTCTCTGTTTTCAGCCTCTTTCTCACCTACAATCAGCATATAGGGAATACGTTTCATTTCGTTATCACGAATCTTACGTCCGATCTTTTCGTTACGTTCATCCACAATGGCGCGAACATCGTATCTCTTCAGATAGTCTTTCACTTCCTGGGCATAGTCATTGAATTTCTCACTGATAGGCAGGATAGCTACTTGATCAGGAGTCAGCCACAACGGGAATTTACCGGCTGTATGCTCGATAAGTACGGCAACGAAACGTTCCATAGAACCGAACGGCGCACGATGAATCATTACCGGACGGTGCTTCTGGTTGTCAGCTCCCGTATATTCCAGCTGGAAGCGTTCGGGCAAGTTATAGTCTACTTGGATGGTTCCCAACTGCCAACGGCGACCGATAGCGTCTTTCACCATAAAGTCCAGCTTAGGACCATAGAAAGCTGCTTCACCATACTCAACTTTAGCTTTCAGCCCCTTTTCTTCACAAGCCTCGATAATGGCCTGTTCCGCCTTTTCCCAGTTTTCATCGCTACCGATATACTTTTCGCGGTTCACTTTATCGCGCAAAGAAATCTGTGCTTCGAAATTCTCAAAATGCATGGACTGGAACACAATCGAGATTATGTCCATCACACGCAGGAATTCATCCTTCACCTGATCGGGACGGCAGAAGATATGCGCATCATCTTGCGTGAAACTACGGACACGAGTCAACCCATGAAGCTCGCCACTCTGTTCGTAACGGCAAACCGTACCGAACTCTGCCAAGCGCAAAGGCAGATCTTTATAAGAACGGGGAGAGTTCTTGTAAATCATACAGTGATGAGGGCAGTTCATCGGCTTCAGGAAGTACTCCTCACCTTCTTCCGGCGTATGGATGGGCTGGAACGAATCTTTACCATATTTGGCATAGTGTCCGGAAGTGATATATAACAACTTATTTCCAATAGGCGGACACATCACTTCCTGATAATCGTAACGTGCCTGAATACGACGCAAGAACTCTTGCAGACGGATACGCAATGCGGCACCCTTCGGCAACCACATCGGAAGTCCCTTGCCTACCGTATCGGAGAACATGAACAAATCCATCTCCTTGCCAATTTTACGATGGTCGCGTTTCTTGGCTTCTTCCAGCAGCACAAGATATTCATCCAACATCTTCTTCTTCGGGAAAGTGATACCATAGATACGGGTCATCATCTTGCGGTCTTCCTGTCCACGCCAATAAGCGCCGGCAACAGAAGTCAGCTTAATGGCTTTGATAGGAGCAGTTGTCATCAAATGAGGACCGCGGCAAAGATCCGTAAATGCTCCTTGCGTATAAGTAGTAATGTGACCATCCTCCAATTCGGATATCAGTTCACATTTGTATGTTTCACCACGGTCACCAAACATCTTCAAGGCATCGGCTTTCGAAATGTCCTGACGAACAACAGCCTCTTTCTTGGCTACCAGTTCTGCCATTTTCTTCTCGATAGCGGGAAGATCGGCCTCCTTAATCGGAGTCTCACCCGGATCGACATCGTAATAAAAACCATTCTCAATAGCCGGACCGATACCAAACTGGATACCTGGATAAAGTTCCTGCAAAGCCTCGGCCAGCAAGTGGGCGCTGGTATGCCAAAAGGCATGTTTACCCTGCTCATCCTCCCATTTATAAAGGACGAAATCAGCGTCCTGCTGAATGGGGCGTCCCAAATCATAGGTTTCACCATTCACACCACAAGCCAAGACTTCTTGAGCCAGTCTTGAGCTAATACTTTCTGCAATTTGCAGTCCTGTCACTCCTTCGTTATATTCACGAACAGAGCCGTCTGGAAAAGTTATCTTTATCATAATGTTATGTATTTCGAATTCTGAACGCAAAAATAAAGATTTATTTTCTAAAATCACTCATTTCACAAAAAATGTTATTCGCGGACATCTGTAAAACGCTTGATAATGTTATAGGCCGAAACAATACCCAATTCGCCTGCCTTACTCAAATCCAAGATCCCCTGCTTGTTGTTCCCCAGGAAGATGTGTGTCAAGCCACGATTGAAGTAAGCTTCCGCAAATTCCGGATCTAACTCAAGGGCCTTATTATAATCTTCAAGGGCCGCACGATAATCTTTCAAGGCCGACGAGACATTTCCACGGTTGTAGTAACCATAAACGAAATCGGGTACCAACTCGATTACCTTATCCAAATCCTTCTTGACCACCTCATAATCGACTCCACTCACTTCCTTCCGGCCATCGTTCGACGACAAGGAAGTGGAAGAAGAATTTTCCTCTGACATGGCCTCAGCCTTTTTGTATTCGAGTTGTTTGCAACGCACCAACGCACGCATGAAATAAGCTGGGAAAAATTCACCGTCCAAAAGAATACTTTGTGTAAAGTCTTCTATCGAGCTGTCAAAATCCTGCACCAAATAAAAATCCATACCACGGGCAAAGCGTTTCAAAGCGTCCTGCGGATGAGCTACAATGTCCGACGTATGAGAATCTATCAATGCAAAGTGATATTTCACCTGTTCTTCGGTCAGCGGAGCCTCCATATTGGTAATCCGCAAAGGCTTTGGCAAGCGTTTTGCAAGGTTCAAAGCATCGATTGCCTTGTAGAAATGCACCGTTTTCTTCACCTCGCTGATTTTCTCGTAATAAGTCAAGGCATACATAGGCTCCAACTTGACTACCACATTGCGATCCTGCACACGGCCGCGATAATCACTCGTGTAGCGTTGTGTATTCTCTGAATCGTCGGCTATCACGATTTTCCGATAGTTTTCCATATTCTTGTCCGACTTCTTACGCGTCTTTTCCTCGCCAGCTTCGCCGTCACCCGCATCGGCCAGATCCTTCTGACTGCTACTCTGCTTGTTGTTCAGACGATCCAACTGTGCCTGCATCAACTTGAATTCATCTTGTTCGGCTCCCTTTCGGTCACCAATCTTCCGACGCGCTTCGGCACGATAGTGATATCCAGTCAGGAAGTTCGGATACTGTTCAATTACCTTCGAATAATCTTCAATGGCACCTTGATAATTTCCTGTCTGCGCACGCAACAAACCACGGTTGAAGGTAGCCATCATATTGTCCGGCTCCATCTTCAGCACAAAGTCGAAATCTTCAATAGCCCGGTTGTCGTCGCCGACCTGCGCACGAAGCAAACCTCGGTTGTAATGGCCGATAAAGTTATTGGGATCAATATCCAGAGCCAAATCATAGTCTTGCATGGCGCCACGAAGATTGTTCTGGTGGAAACGAGCCAAAGCACGATTGATGTAATTTCCTGCATTCTTGATACTCAGTCGGATAGCCTGGTTCAAGTCTTCTTCGGCCGACTTATAGTCCTTCAACTGGAGTTTCACCAACGCGCGTGCGCTCCAAGCATCGGCATCATAACGGTCCAGTTCCAGCGCCTTATCAAAATCGCGCAAGGCACCAACGGTATCTTTCTGTTGCAGATTCACCTCGCCCCTCATCAGATAGGCGCGTGTATAGCGGGGAGAGATGGACAGCAGTTTCTCCAGATCGTCTTCGGCCGCCGTATAGTCCTTCTTCTGCATGTGGCAAAGGGTCAGATTATGCCACAAGACCAGATTTTCAGGATCGTACTTCAAAGCCGCCCGATAGTCTTCAATGGCTCCATCAAAATTGTTCTGACGGATACGAGCCAGTCCTCTTATCTGATAGGCACCGACCACAAAAGGGTTACGTCGGATAGCTTCATCACAATCGGCCTCAGCTCCCTGATAGTCGTCGAGATTGATTTTGGCCAATCCACGGAAAAAATAAGGTTCGTACAAATAAGGCTTGGCGCTGATTACCTGATTGAAATACTGAATGGAAAGTACATAATCCTCGAAATACAATGCATTCCGGGCAATCATCATCACACGCTCCGTATTGATTTGGGCACACAAACACGCCGGCCACAACAGTATAGCTATCAGTAATCTCCTTATCATTTTCAACCCTTATTTCACGGTCTTCACCTTGTATGTACAATGAGCCTTTCCCTTGAGCAAGGCATTCAGTTTTCCTTTAATCATCTGCTTGCGCAAAGCCGACAAATGGTCGATGAACATTTTTCCCTCCAGATGGTCGAACTCATGCTGCATGACACGGGCCAGATATCCCTCGACTTCTTCTTCGTACTCCTTGAAATCCTCGTCCATGTACTTCACACGGATTTTGTCGCCACGCTTCACACTCTCATGAATGCCAGGCAAACTCAAGCAGCCTTCTTCCATCGATACTTCCTGGCCCGACACCTCTATGATATGAGGATTGATATAGGCCTTGCGGAATCCCTTGAATTCGGGCAAGTCATCGGACAAGACATCCAGATTGATTACAACCACACGGATAGGAAGTCCGATCTGAGGAGCAGCCAACCCTACTCCATCCGCACGATCCATCGTTTCGAACATATTTGCAATCAGTTCTTTCAGTTCAGGATACTCGGGGGTAATGTCTTCGGCAACTTTTCTCAAGACAGGTTGCCCGTATGTATAAATGGGTAAAATCATAATTCTATTCCTTTATTATATTACGTTGTTCAGTCTAAGTTTATCTCATCAGGCTTCGGTTCTCCAGGTAACTCTGCAGGATGATGGTGGCACTGATTTCATCGACCAGCGCCTTGTTCTGCCTGTCTTTCTTCTTCAGACCGGCCTCAAGCATGGTACGATGGGCCAGGACGGATGTAAACCGTTCGTCTACGTACTCCACCGGCATGTCAGGCAACTTCCTCTGCAAGGAGCGGACAAACGGCTCTATACGTTTCATGTTCTCCGAAGCCTCGTTGTTCATCTGTTTGGGAAGCCCCACCAGAATACGTTCGACTGGTTCTTTGGACACATAGTCAAGGATAAAGGCCAGCAACTCGTGTGTAGGCACCGTCGTCAGCCCGTTCGCTATCAGTTGCAGGGTATCGGTCACAGCAATCCCCGTGCGCTTCTTTCCATAATCTATAGCCAATAGTCTTCCCATATTCGGGCACAAAAATACAACTTTAATTGTTTCTGCCAAACAATCAGTAGATGAGTTTCACATTATCTATCCAAAGCGAATTGCCGGGCGAACCGATATAGGCACCTCCGTGGCTGGAGGTAAACTGAAGTACCATGTGGGTAGGTACGTCGTCTTCCGTTCCCCATGCCACCTCATGGATAGGTACGCTTTCACCCTTGCTGTTCATGGCATAACGCTCCTCTACCTGCAGGCGCATCATGTGGGCCTTGTAGTTGGGGTTACCCGTAATGTCGCCATACATGATGTCGTACGTAGCATTGTTTTTCCAATCAGGAGTAGTGGCATAATAACGCACCACCATCGTACCTACACGCTTGGCATAGATGTTGCCGTCCTTGTCTTCCCAACGCTTCTGCAACAACAGGATGGCGGCAGGGAAGTCTTTTCCATCAACATCGGTTATGCGACTGAAGCCTGTTGCACGGATACGTTTCTCGCGGTCGGACATCTTGACCTTGTAGTCGAACTGGATAGCTACCGGCTTCTTGGTGAAAGGGATGCCCGAGTTCAACATTTTCTGCGGGTTTTGCGTCCCTTTGATAGGTTCGTGCACGTCGCCCAAGAATACTGAACCTGCCGCAAGCACCGTGATGTTCACCAAACCGAAGACCTTGACACTCTCCATACGCGTATCAAGACGGGCACAGTAGCCGTCGCCTCTCTTCTCAGGAAATACAGAAGTGTTGGTTTTGGTGATACCTGCCACCTTGGCCATGACATTGGAAGTGGCCCAAGGGGAACCTCCCATATTGGTGTAGGGTTCGTCGCCTACGATGGTCTTTGTGGGGCCGATGGCATAGACATGCTTGGTAGCTCCACCGATAATACCTGATTCCTTAATCTGACGGTCCACCCACTGGTCCATATCCCCAAAAGCGATAGGCTCGGCATGAGGCTGGGCCATAGCCACCCCACTCCACAACGAGGCAATGGCAATCGCCATATATAATACAAATTTTCTACACATCATCTTTTTACCTTTTTCCTATTTATAACTCATATTTCCACTGCTCCAATGCAAAGCCCCAGTTCTCCTGAACCAAGTGCACCGTGCGGTCATCATACTTGTACTTGTTCTTCTTGTATCCCTTCTTGCCTCCCACATATTTCTCGATGTCGGCGCGAGCTTCCGCAAAGCCAGGGATGGACAATGCCTGATAAATATGCTCCGTCATACCCATAGCGTCGGCCTCGAAGTCCTCGAACTTCACCTCAATCAGGTTGCCGGCAGGGATACAACTCTTGTCGGCCTCGTACTTGTGATACAACTTGGCGTAGATGGAAAGGATGTTCTTTTCCAGCTCTTCGTTGCTGATGTCCTGAAGCTTCAAGGGCTGGATGGTATTGGTGAAGAAGCTGCGCGTACTCTCGAACACCGTATAGGGATTGCGCATCAGGTAGATAAACTTGGCGTTGGGGAACATCTTGACCAGCTCTTTCACGCGGCCCGTGTGGGGAGGGTTCTTGCTCAAGAACTGGGTGCCGTGCGTATTCCACAAGGATATCTTGATGAGTTTCACAAAGACTTCCTCGAACACCTTCAGTTCTTCGTCCGTAATGTCTTCGAAGAGGAGGTACTTGTCGGCATACTCCTGCATGTGCTTGGGCAGGAACCAGAAGTTGTAATAGGTGTAGGGCATCATGTTGGCCAGCGCGAACTCCTCTTCCTGAGGCAGGTCAACGGCCAGCTCCATGTTGTCGGTCGGACGCTTGTCGGGCATCAGCCAACTCATGTTCTTCTTGAAGAAGGGCTGCCCCCACATCATCAGGTGTGGAAAAACGGTCTGATAGGTGGTATTGTAGCCGAAGTGCTTGTCGCACGAAAAGACGTTGTGCACAAACGTCGTACCACTCCGCCAATGTCCCAAGATGAACACAGGGTCATGCTCCAACGGCTTGTCAGCCAGCAGTTTTTCGTATTTTCTGTCCTGCAACGACACCAGCGTGGAGAGCAGGCGGCACACGGCCTTCGTCAGCCGATACTTCCCTTTGTAGGAAGCGTCGATGGTGCGGCCGGCGGTTATCTGGTTGAAGGTTTTCCAATCGGCTCCCACCAGCGTATTGATGGGGAGCTTGCTAAATTCTAATAAACCCATATCTTTTTCTCAAATATTCACTCTGTTTTTTACTTCCGATACCATGCCTTGGAGAAAGCAATGTTTTCTCCACAAGAAAACAGCCTTTTCTCCAAGGGAAAGCATCCTTTTATTTTGTGCTACTCGGAGGAGCGTTTTCCTCATTTCACCACTTTCACGCCCAACCCCTGGCGTTCGAGCTCCTTCACGGCCTTCTCTATCGCCTCGTAATGTTCGGGAGCGATGCCCAGCTTCACAAGGTCGAGCACGGGCAATTCTTCGCCCTGATGCATATCCTTGCTCTCCACGCGGTCGATAATCATGCCGACGGCGCTGGTGTTGTTGGTGATAGGGTCAATCAGGATGAACGAACCCGTCGCCTTGTTCTGCTTGTAAGGGTCGAAGAACAATTCCTTGGCCGTGGTGAATACCACGCGAGCAATCTGGTTGAGCTGCATGGGGAGTGTCTCCCGCGTCAGCTTGCCATTCTCCAAAGAGAGGTGCTCCATGGTGTTGACATCCACCTTGTACTTGATGGTGTCGATATGCGTACGGCTCAAGTTGGTAGTTTGCTTGATGAAGAAGGACTTGTTGGCGTCCATCGGCTCCTCGTCCATCCACACGAGCATGGCCTCGAAGTTGCGGTCTTCCATCGGCAGGTTGTCGGGATGTACCAGCATCTCGCCTCTGGACACGTCAATCTCGTCTTCCAAAGTCAGCGTTACCGACTGGGGCGGGAAGGCATAATCCAACTCACCGTCGTAGGTCACGATGCTCTTGATGCGCGACTTCTTGCGTGAAGGCAATGCCATCACTTCATCGCCTTTGCGGATGACGCCCGAAGCGACCTTGCCACAGAAACCACGGAAGTCGAGGTTGGGGCGAAGTACGTATTGGACGGGGAAGCGGAAGTCGTTGAAGTTGTGGTCGTTGTCAATGTGGACGGTCTCCAGAAAGTCGAGCAGCGACGTACCTTTATACCAAGGTGTACGCTCCGACTTGGTCACCACGTTGTCGCCGTCGAGTGCAGACAAGGGGATGCAAGTCACATCGGGGATGCCCAACGGAGCGACAAATTCCTTGTAAACGGATACAATCTCGTTAAAACGCTCCTCGGAGAAATCCACCAAGTCCATCTTGTTCACGGCCAAAACGACGTGCTTGATACCCAGCAGAGATACCAGGAAGGTGTGTCTACGCGTCTGGGTGATGACACCCGTACGTGCATCCACGAGGATAATGGCCAGGTTGGCCGTCGAGCCGCCCGTAATCATGTTGCGCGTATATTGCTCGTGCCCCGGCGTGTCGGCAATGATGAACTTGCGGTTGTTGGTCGAGAAGTAGCGGTAGGCCACGTCGATGGTGATACCCTGCTCGCGTTCGGCTTTCAATCCGTCCAGCAGAAGGGCGTAGTCGATGTGATCGCCGGCGTTACCCATACGCTTGCTGTCGCGCTCCAAGGCGTCCAGCTGGTCTTCATACAATTTCTTGCTATCGAACAACAGGCGTCCTATCAGGGTGGACTTACCGTCGTCCACCGACCCTGCCGTCAGAAAGCGAAGCAAGTCTTTCTGTTCATCCTTGTCCAGAAAGGCCTTTATATCCAATTTATTGTTGTCCATTGTCTTCAAAATCCTTAATCGTTCGTTTAAAAATATCCTTCACGCTTCTTCTGCTCCATGCTGGCTTCCTGGTCGAAATCGATGACACGCGTGGTGCGTTCGCTCTTGGTAGTGGTCATCATCTCCTCCACAATCTTTTCGATGGTGTCGGCTTCGCTCTCCACGGCGCCTGTCAACGGCCAGCAGCCCAAGGTGCGGAAACGCACCATACGCATCTGTATCTTGTCGCGGTACTGCTCGGGCAGGCGGTCGTCATCGGCCATAATCAGATTGCCGTCTATCTCCACGCAAGGTCTTTCCTTGGCAAAGTAGAGCGGCACGATGGGGATATTCTCCAGGCGGATGTATTGCCAGATGTCCAGTTCCGTCCAGTTACTCAAAGGGAATACGCGGATGCTCTCGCCCTTGTGGACACGTGCGTTGTAGATGTCCCACAACTCAGGACGCTGGTTCTTGGGGTCCCATTGGTGGAAACGGTCGCGGAAAGAGAAGATACGTTCCTTGGCACGCGACTTTTCCTCGTCACGACGGGCGCCACCGAAGGCGGCATCGAACTTATACTTGTCGAGTGCGTGGAGCAGAGCCTGTGTCTTCATCAGGTCGGTATGCACCTTGCTGCCATGCGTAAAGGGGCCTACCCCCGCCTTGAAGGCTTCCATATTGCTCTCTACAATCAGGTTCCATCCGTATTTCTTGGCATATTCGTCGCGGAACTGAATCATTTCCTTAAACTTCCACTTGGAGTCGATGTGCATCAAGGGGAAGGGCACCTTGCCCGGATAGAAGGCCTTTTCGGCCAGACGCACCATCACGGACGAGTCCTTGCCGATGCTATAGAGCATCACAGGATTCTCGAACTCGGCCGCCACCTCACGAATGATATGAATGGACTCGGCTTCGAGTTCCTTCAAATGACTAAGTTTGTACTCTTCTTTCATCTTTCTATCTTATTTCTTCTGAATTCTGGGTAATATGAGTTCTAACAGTTTGTGAACGGATTCTTCCAAGGAAAGCACCGACGTGTCGAGCGTCAACGCAGGATGTTCAGGCGCTTCGAAAGGAGCGGAAATACCCGTAAAGTTCTTGATTTCGCCCCGACGCGCCTTGGCATAAAGGCCTTTCACGTCGCGACGTTCGCATTCCTCAATGGGAGTGCTGACATATACTTCCACAAAATCGTCCCTGCCGATGATATCGGCCGCCATCTCGCGGATGTCGTTGCTGGGGCTGATGAAGGCGGCAATGGTGATAATGCCTGTATCAACAAAGAGTTTGGACACTTCGGCTATGCGACGGATATTCTCCACACGGTCGGCTTCGGAAAAACCCAAGTTGTTATTGATGCCGCTACGGATGTTGTCTCCGTCCAAGATGCGGCACAGAAGTCCACGCTGATGCAGCTCGCGCTCCAAAGCGATGGCAATGGTACTCTTGCCCGAACCGCTCAGCCCTGTGAACCACACCATCAGGCTGTGTTGCCCCAACAAGGCTTCCTTGTCGCTTCGCGTCATCATTCGGTCAAATATCGGATATATGTTGTTATTTTCCATTCTTCTTATTCTTATATATTATACATTTAAAAAGGCCAGATTACAGGTATCAGAAAGACAGATATCAGGAAGGTAATGATGTTCAACGGCAGCCCGATACGAACAAAATCCGTGAACTTATAGTTACCGATACCTTGCACAATCAAGTTTGTCTGATAGCCGATGGGGGTAGAGAAACTGGCGGAAGCCGCCATACAAATCACCACAAAGAACGGCACAGGACTTACACCCAACTGTGTAGAAATGGAGAGCGCCAAGGGGAAAGCCAAAGCCGCCGCCGCGTTGTTCGTGATAAGTTCCGTGAACAGATTGGTAATGATAAACACGGCCGCCAGCAAGACATGAGGTCCGTAATGGTCGCTCAAGCCAATGATGTATTTGGCTACCATATCGGCCACACCCGAATTGACCATCGCCTTGCTGATAGCGAAGGCGCAGGCAATGGTAATAAGTACATCCCAAGAGATGTATTTGGTATATTTCCGCGCAGGGAAAATCTTCGTCCACGCCATGATGATGGTTGTTATCGAAACGAAGAAGAACATATCCAGCTGCATATTGGGGACAGCTTCCTTCACGAAAGGAAGTTCTCCGATGGTGGCGCCGGCAATCATCAACACCAGCAAGGCCAAAGCCAGCCAACGTTTACCTCGTCCGGGCACAGGCTCATTATCCTTGCCATTGGCCAGCATGACAAAAACTGAAGACTCGCCCCACGTCTGGATAAACGAATCGTCTGCCATCACTACCAGCGTATCGCCTTCACGCAAATAACGGTTTTCAAGATTCTCTGTGATACTTTGTCCACCCCTTTTGATTTCCTTCACTTCAGCGCCATAATGACGTTTGAAATTGAAGTCCTTCAACCGTTTGTTGATACCAGGGAAACGAGGTCCCAAAACGGCTTCCACCCGATGCAGATTCCCTTTTTCCTCCGTATCTTCCTCCACTTCCGCTGAATCCTTACGGACATCGGGCAACAATTTCGACGAAAAAATGAACAAATAAAGAATTCCTGCAATAGCTATAAAAATACCGACCTTACCCAATTCAAACATTGTAAACCCTTCATAACCGGCTTCCAATATCATGCCATGTACCACCAGATTGGTCGAAGTACCAATCAGGGTACAGATACCTCCCAAAATAGTAACGTATGACAAGGGAATAAGAAACTTCGTGGCCGGCAGCTTGACCGAATCGGCCCACCGCTTGATGATGGGAGCAAAGATTACTACTACAGGCGTATTGTTCAGAAAGGCAGAAATGAAAGAAATGGTTGGCAACATACGAAGCTGGGCCTTGAAAACCGTTGTTTTCTTCTGAGGCAGCAACTTCTTGATCAGCTGCCCCAAAGCACCCGACTGGCGGATACCCTCACTGACTAGATAAAGCAAAGCGACCGTTATCATACCTTTGTTGCTGAACCCTTCCAACATCTCTTTCGGAGTCAGAATACCAGCACACAAAAACAAGACCACGACCGAAAACAACACCATGCCCGGACGCATCTTGTCGAGTATCAAGGCGGCTACCATGCCTACCAATCCCAATAATACAAGTACAATCTCAAAAGTCATCATCCAGTCTTCATTTATGTCCGACACGCTTCGGCTCTACAATGAACCATGGATTCAGCAAGTCTTCCTTATTATAACTCAATGGTACATCCATTCCTGCCCGATAGACCTCCATACCAGCAGCACGCGCAATGGCATGTCCTGCAGCCGTGTCCCACTCCATTGTTGGGGCAAAACGCGGATAAACATCTGCTACTCCTTCGGCCACCAGGCATATCTTGATGGAACTTCCACTCGAAATCAATTCTACATTCGGATGAACGGTTTTGGCTTCTTCTACAAACCGTTCCGTCTCGGGCGTTGAGTGCGAACGCGAAGCGACAATCACATATTTATCATGTTCCGCTTCAATCGGCAAACGAACAGCCTTTGCAATCAATTCCTCCAATGAAGCGTCTCCACGCGATGTTACATCCGTCAATTTATAAGCGCCCAATCCTTCCATGGCAAAATAAAGGATATGCTTCACTGGCAAGTAAATAACGCCCATGCAGGGAATAGAATTTTGTACGAAAGCGATATTGACGGTAAATTCACCATTACGTTTGATAAACTCCTTCGTTCCGTCCAACGGGTCGACAATCCACAATTCTTGCCACGCCCTACGTTCCTCATACGATTTCGATTTACCCTCTTCACTCAAAACAGGATACGGAGTATCAGCCAACAGGCTACAAATGACTTCATGTGCCGCACGGTCAGCAATGGTCAAGGGAGAATTATCCGCTTTCTTTTCAACTTGAAAATCAGAATTCGGATCATTATAAATGGAAAGGATTTTCTCACCAGCTGCCAAAGCAGCATCGATAGCCTTCAATATGTATTTCTGCTCCATACTATTTTTAGAAAATGTGAGGCGTAAAATTAAAAACTATTTCCCTGAAAAAAGTTTTCAACTTTCGTTTTATAACTTCTTTTAAACGAAATTCACTCTTTGAGAAACGATAAAAGGCAGCGGCATCTACGCCACCACCTTTTTATTTATTTTCTCATGCAAATGCAGGCATGCCGCATCAGTTAATGCGATACAGCAGCCACGCTCCCTGAAAGTCTTTTCTGTTGGGATATTTGGCCTTGAAAGCATCACGTGCACTGGCAGCAGAAGCTCTGTCATGATAGGTACTTACAATTACACGATACATGGCAATTTCTGCATTGAAGGCTACCGTTGCATTATATCCTTCCTTATCAAGGAAATTCTTCAAGTTTTCTGCATTTGCTTTTACAGAAAAACTACCGGCTACTACATTATAGTCTTTCAAATCAGAACCAGATACAACCGAAACCTTCTCTTCACGTACACCAGCCTGTGCACTTTCCACTACCTTCGGAGCTTCTACCGGTGCACTTACCACAGGAGCAGCTTCTTCAACCACAGTTGCTTCCTGCGTTGTTTCAGCCAATTCCTGCTTCTTTGCATTTTCATACGCTTTTTTATAAGCACTTTCACTTGACTTACAAGACGAGAATGCCAGTGCCACGCAAACACCCACTCCCAATACTGCAAATTTTTTCATTTTCATATCGTTTTTAAAGTTTATAATTGTCAATCAATAACTACGAAAAACATAAATTGTATCATGATAGTTCAATCTGATTCTATCAGAATTCAACTCCTCAACCTTAAAAGTCCGGGCATCATTCTCCCATCCGAACCATTTTTGATAAGTATAGTCGTCCACTTCAGGTTGCCACAGATGGATGGTAATTTCATCATTTTCCTCCTCATAATATCCATACATCGAACGGTATCCACCATCGGTACCCATATAATAAGTAAGGAACGAACCTTTCTGAAATCCATAAAATACACTGTCCACCTTAGTAGTAGTCCCATCCGGATACTGATACTCACGCAACTGCCACTTCCCTACCCAAGGAGAATCCCCTCCATTCATACAGGAAATGCAGCAAAACAAGACTATACAAAGCGACAAAATATTTATACTTTTCTTCAGTCCTTTCATACGTTTCTCTATAATTAGCGACAAAAGTACACCTAACCAATTATCCGACGCCATCCATAGCCGTTAAATATATTTAAAACACAGAAGATACCTCCGAAAAGAACAATATTTCCAACTAAAAAAGAAGTGAAAATAAAAGTATATTTGTAGTTTTGCAGATAAACCATAAAAATATAGATATTATGAAAGGATTAAATGTTTTGGCCGCCTTTTTAGGCGGAGCCGCCATCGGCGCCACTTTAGGTATTCTGTTTGCTCCCGAAAAAGGAGAAGACACTCGTGCTAAAATAGCAGATATTCTGCGTAAAAAGGGTATCCGTCTGAACAGAAACGAAATGGAAGATCTGGTAGACGAAATTGCAGCAGAAATCAAAAACGAACCTGCTGAATAAGTAAGAATGTAAAAATCAAATAAAACAGAGCTACAATGTTTGCCAATGACCAAAGTATAGAAACAATTCAGCAGCTGTTTGTTGAAGTCAAGAAATATATAAGTCTTCAAAAACGGTATACCCAACTGGAAATAGCAGAAAAACTGACTATTCTTTTATCTACCCTCATACTGGTGCTGATAGTCATTATCTTAAGCATGGTGGCTCTGTTTTATTTATCCTTTACGATAGCTTATTGGCTTGCGCCTGTACTGGGAAGTGTCGTTGCCAGTTTTGCCTTGATTACGGCTTTTATCATATTATTGGCCATCCTAATCATTACCTTCCGCCAAAAATTCATCATCAACCCCATGGCCAAATTTATCGCAAGCCTATTTATTCAGGAATCTAATAATAAAGAAGAAAACCATGAATCCTAAAAACGACCTCCCCGTCACTTTGGACGAAATCCGTGCCTTGAAAGAGAAAGCACTACAGGATGTCAGACAACAAAAAAAAGTCGTGAATGCCACTACACGAAAGTTGTTCGCTCCGCTTGCGCCTGCCGCCAACAAAGACAATGTCATCATGAGAGCTTTTCACACAGGCATGGCTGCCTTCGACGGAGTCATGATTGGCATACGCCTCATCAAGAAGTTCCAAAAAGCATTCAGAAGATAGGTTTCAACAAAAACAGACGCCACATAAAAATCATGCAGCGCCTGTCACCATTTATTTATTGAAATACAAAAACATCAGACATAAGCTTCCAGTAGCTTCACTTTTCCGTCAGGTATAATATTGACGGATTGCGTAACAGCAGGGAAAAGTACCGTCTCACCCGCACATACAGTAATTTCATTCTGCATGTCGTCCGTCATACGACAGGAACCTTCGATACAGACAAAAATCACAAAAGAATCGAGTTCCGAATAATCGCATGTAATTTCCTCCGTCATGTCATACAAGGACACAGAAAAATAAGGAGTCGTCAGAATCTCTACTGGTTCATTAGGAGTAGCTTCATATTCCGTTCTGAAATCATCTTGTACATCGGCAAAATTAATCGCATCCAGTGCCTGGCTGACATGCAACTCGCGAAGTTTACCATCTTTATCTTTTCTGTTGTAGTCATAAATCCGGTAAGTAACATCCGATGATTGCTGCACCTCTACTACAAAAGCGCCGGCGCCAATACCATGAACGCGACCAGCAGGTACATAGAACACATCACCTGGTTGGATGGCACACGTCTGAAGCACTTCATCGAAAGTGCCATTATGTACGCGTTCCTTATATTCTTTTGGAGTAATCTGCCGTGAAAAGCCAGATATCAACGTAGCACCTTCATCGGCAGAAACCACATACCACATTTCATTCTTGCCAAAACTGTTATGCCTCTTCTTGGCCAGTTCATCACCTGGATGAACTTGGATGGACAATTTCTGGCGGGCATCGATAAACTTGACCAACAAAGGGAATTTATTCCCGAAACGGGCATAGTTAGCTTCACCAACCAATTCCTCACGATATCGGCGTACCATTTCAGGAAGAGTAAGCCCTTTATCGGAACCATTGGCCACAACCGATTCGCTGCCTTCTACCGCAGATACCTCCCAACTTTCACCGACGTTGGGTAAAGTTTCATTCAAATGTTTGAAAGGAATAATCTTGTCGCCTCCCCAAAGCGTCTGCTTCAGGACAGGCTCAAATTTCAAAGGATACATTTAATAATTTGTTATGTTAAAAAATAGTTTTTCATATAGTATACTCTATAAAAGCGCTATTTCCACCTCATCGAGCACGGGCACATTCTCCCTACTTCATGCACAAAGCTGCGGTTAAGCAATTTTATGGCGACAAACATACAAAAATTATTTGTGATTGCTTGGGAGAACAAAAGAAATTCTGTTTATTTGCAAGAAATTTAATGAATACCATGGATATGACAACGTCTAATATTTACGAAAGTAACCTTTCAGGACTGGAAAGGAAAAACTTTCAAAAAGAAGTGAACAACAAAAAAACAGACCTGTTTTTCCTGAAAAACAAGCAGGGTATGGAAGTGGCAGTAACCAATTATGGATGTGCCATCCTTTCGATTATGGTACCGGACAAAGAAGGTAAATATGCCAATGTCATATTAGGACATGACAGTATCGACCATGTCATAAACAGTCCGGAGCCATTCCTCAGTACAACAATCGGCCGTTATGGTAACCGAATAGCCAAAGGACACTTTACATTGTACGGTGAAGAGCATCAGCTCACCATCAACAATGGCCCCAATTCACTCCACGGCGGTCCTACAGGATTCCACGCCAGAGTATGGGATGCAGTACAACCCAATCCGGCAACCATCATCTTCAACTACACTTCTGCTGATGGCGAAGAAGGTTTTCCTGGAAAATTGGAAGTAGAAATGACCTATCGCCTTGAAGAAGAAATCAACGCATTGGTTATCGAATACCGTGCAACAACCGATAAGGCTACGGTTGTCAATCTGACAAATCATGGTTTCTTCAATCTGGCCGGCATTGCCAACCCTACTCCTACTGTTCTTGATCAAACAATTACCATCAACGCAGACTTCTATGTTCCTATCGATGAAGTTTCCATTCCTACAGGAGAAATATTAAAGGTTGAAGGAACTCCTATGGATTTCCGTACCCCTCACACCATCGGCGAACGAATTGACGAACCATTCCAGCAGTTGGTTCACGGAGCAGGTTATGACCATTGTTATGTACTGAACAAAACTGAAGCCGGCGAACTGAGCTTAGCAGCAACCTGCAGTGATCCGGCCAGCGGACGTCTTATGGAAGTTTATACAACCGAAAATGGCGTTCAGCTCTATACAGGTAACTGGCTCAACGGCTTTACAGGAGCACATGGAGCAACATTCCCTGCCAGAAGTGCAGTATGTTTCGAAGCTCAATGTTTCCCTGACACACCCAACAAAACACATTTCCCATCAGCCATCCTGCTTCCTGGTGATGAATACCAACAGGTGACAATTTACAAATTCGGAATTGCAGAATAAATTAATCAACCTCTTTATAAACACTAAAAACTAAAAAAATGACACAACAACAAAAGAACGGTAACATTATTGCCATCATTACTATGATTTTCCTTTTTGGTATGATTGCATTTGTTACGAATCTCGCAGCCCCGATGGGGATTGTATTAAAGAATCAATTTTCCGTATCCAATGCTTTAGGTATGTTGGGTAACTTAGGAAACTTCATTGCCTACGCAGTAATGGGTATCCCCAGCGGTATTCTTTTAACCAGAGTCGGTTACAAGAAAACAGCTCTCATTGCAGTTGCTATCGGATTTGTCGGCGTAGGAGTACAATATCTTTCCGGCCATGCCAGTCCATCATCAGCATTTGCCGTTTACTTGTGCGGAGCTTTCATTTCAGGTTTTTCCATGTGTTTGCTCAATACGGTAGTAAACCCGATGTTGAACAAGTTGGGTGGTGAAGGTAACAAGGGTAACCAGCTCATCCAAGTTGGTGGTTCGTTCAACTCTGTCATGGCAACCATCACCCCGATGTTTGTAGGTATTCTCATTGCCGGTTCAGTAGAAAAAGCTACCATTTCACAGATCTTCCCTGTAATGTATACCGCAATGGCCGTATTTGCTTTTGCATTCTTTGTACTCTTGTTCGTCAACATCCCTGAACCCAGCCAAACTAAATCGACTGAATCTATCGGTACCTTAATGAAAGGTGCACTGAAGTTTCGTCACTTTGTATTGGGAGCCATCGCCATTTTTGTATACGTAGGTGTTGAAGTTGGTGTACCGGGTACATTGAACCTGTTCCTCACCGACCCTGTTGAGAAAGGTGGTGCAGGTATTTCATCCACCATCTCTGGATTTGTTGTAGGAACATATTGGTTACTGATGTTGGTAGGTCGTCTGGCCGGAGCATCGTTGGGTGCCAAGATTTCAAGTCGTGTCATGATGATTTTCACTTCAGGCTTGGGATTGATTTTAGTATTGTTGGCTATCTTCTCTTCCACAGAAACTTTGGTAAACCTGCCCGTATTGCAGCAGGGTGAAACAGGAGGTCTTTCATTTGGTATGGCCGAAGTGCCTGTCAACGCCATGTATCTGGTACTGGTAGGTCTGTGTACCTCCATCATGTGGGGCGGTATCTTCAATTTGGCAGTCGAAGGTTTAGGCAAATATCTGGCAGCAGCTTCTGGCTTGTTCATGGTATTGGTATGCGGTGGCGGTATCCTGCCCGTTATCCAGGGATGGCTGGCCGACGTTGCCGGATTTATGAACAGCTATTGGGTTATCATCATAGCTTTAGCCTATCTGCTTTATTACGGCCTTATCGGTTGCAAGAATGTCAACAAGGACATTCCTGTAGATTAAATAAAGAAGACTTTAATACAAAAGAAATAACAGGTAATTTTTATTATTCACCTAATAAATTATAAGTATCATGGATATAGAACACGTAAGAAGTCGTTTCATCAAACATTTTGACGGAACAACAGGAGCTGTATATGCATCTCCGGGTCGTATCAACCTCATTGGTGAACATACCGACTATAATGGTGGATTTGTATTTCCCGGAGCTATCGACAAGGGAATGATTGCTGAAATCAAGCCCAATGGAACCAACATAGTAAAAGCTTACTCCATTGACCTGAAGGATTATGTGGAATTTGGCTTGAATGAAGAAGACGCTCCGCGCGCCAGCTGGGCCCGTTACATTTTCGGTGTATGTCGCGAAATGATCAAACGTGGTGTAGAAGTCAAGGGATTCAATACTGCTTTTGCAGGTGATGTACCTCTCGGCGCCGGCATGTCATCTTCTGCAGCATTAGAGAGTACGTATGCATATGCGCTGAACGACCTCTTCGGTGACAATAAGATTGATAAATTCGAACTTGCCAAGGTAGGACAAGCTACGGAACACAATTATTGCGGTGTCAACTGTGGTATCATGGACCAGTTCGCGTCTGTATTTGGCAAGAAAGGAAGCCTTATCCGCCTGGACTGCCGTTCCTTGGAATACCAGTACTTCCCCTTCGATCCGAAAGGATATCGCCTCGTATTGGTTGATTCGGTAGTAAAACACGAATTGGCTTCATCGGCCTACAACAAGCGTCGCCAGAGCTGTGAAGCTGTCGTTGCAGCCATTCAAAAGAATCATCCTCATGTAGAATTCCTTCGCGATTGTACCATGGAAATGCTTGAAGCTGTAAAGGCCGACGTTTCAGAAGAAGACTACAAACGCGCAGAATATGTCATCGAAGAAATCCAACGCGTACTCGACGTTTGCGATGCTCTCGAAAAAGGTGATTATGAAACCGTCGGACAGAAGATGTACGAGACCCACCATGGCATGAGCAAACTCTACGAAGTAAGCTGTGAGGAACTGGACTTCCTAAACGATCTAGCCTTCGATTGTGGTGTAACAGGATCACGAGTAATGGGTGGCGGTTTCGGTGGATGTACCATCAATCTGGTTAAAGATGAACTATACAGCACTTTTGTAGAAAAGGCAAAAGAAGAATTCAAGAACAAGTTCGGTAGAAGCCCGAAGATTTACGATGTAGTCATCGGAGACGGCGCTCGCCGACTGGAATAAGAGTTCCGGATTTCATCTGTATACAAAACCCAATCCCCTTCTCCAGACTTTACTGGAGAAGGGGATTTTTTCATATTTATCCCTCATACAGTAAAAAAGACAGGCAATCACGATGGATATTCACGCATAAAAGCCTATCTTTGTCCTATGAATAGAGCTAATCCTTTAAACTGTTAAAACATGAACGATAACAAGCTAATGAACCGCGCGGCAGACAATATCCGCATTCTTGCCGCCTCCATGGTAGAGAAAGCCAAGTCGGGACACCCCGGCGGCGCAATGGGCGGTGCCGACTTTGTAAACGTATTGTTTTCTGAATTTCTGATATACGATCCCGAAAGACCCGCATGGGAAGGTCGTGACCGTTTCTTTCTTGACCCAGGTCACATGTCTCCCATGCTCTATGCGCAATTAGCCCTGACAGGTAAGTTCACAATCGACGAACTGAAAGAATTCCGCCAATGGGGAAGCCCCACACCCGGACATCCTGAACGCGACATTATGCGTGGTATCGAAAACACTTCAGGTCCTCTGGGGCAAGGACATACTTTTGCGGTAGGTGCCGCAATCGCAGCCAAATTCCTGAAAGCACGCTTCGGAGAAGTCATGAACCAAACCATCTATGCTTTTATTTCCGATGGTGGCGTACAGGAAGAAATCTCACAAGGCAGCGGCCGCATTGCCGGCACCTTGGGACTTGACAATCTGATCATGTTCTACGATGCCAATGATATACAGCTTTCAACTGAAACCAAAGAGGTTACAACCGAAGATACAGCCAAGAAATATGAAGCGTGGGGATGGAAGGTCATCACCATCGACGGCAACAACCCTGACGAAATCCGCAAGGCACTGGTTGAAGCAAAAGCTGAAGACGAACGCCCCACCCTCATTATCGGACACACAGTAATGGGTAAAGGAGCACGCAGAGCAGACGGAAGCAGCTATGAATCCTGCTGCGCCACCCATGGCGCTCCTCTCGGCGGCGATGCCTACATCAATACTATAAAGAATCTGAATGGTGATCCTGAAAATCCGTTCGTCATTTTCCCTGAAGTAGCCGAACTCTATGCCCGTCGCGCCGAAGAACTGCGTAAGATTGTAGCCGAACGCTATGCAGCCAAGGCTCAGTGGGCCAAGGAAAATCCCGAACTGGCAGCCAAACTCGAAGATTTCTTCTCCGGGAAGATTCCCCCGATTGACTGGAACAGTATCACGCAAAAGCCGGATGTCGCTACACGTGCCGCATCGGCCATTGTATTGGGACTGCTGGCTACAAAGGTAGAAAACATGGTTGTCTCATCTGCCGATCTTTCCAACTCCGATAAAACAGACGGCTTCCTCAAAAAGACACATGCCTTCCAGAAAGGTGACTTCAGCGGAGCCTTCCTTCAAGCCGGTGTTTCCGAACTTACCATGGCATGCTGCTGCATCGGCATGGCACTGCATGGCGGTGTCATCCCTGCCTGCGGTACATTCTTCGTATTCTCCGACTATATGAAACCTGCCATCCGCATGGCTGCTCTGATGGAAGTGCCTATCAAATTCATCTGGAGCCACGATGCATTCCGTGTAGGTGAAGACGGACCGACTCACGAACCCGTAGAGCAAGAAGCCCAAATCCGTCTGATGGAAAAACTGAAGAACCATAAAGGACACAATTCCATGCTGGTACTCCGCCCTGCCGATGTCGAAGAGACAACCGAAGCTTGGCGTCTGGCAATGGAAAATACAGCCACTCCTACGGCTCTCATCCTTTCCAGACAAAACATTACCAACCTGCCTGCCGGCAACGACTATACACAAACCGCCCGTGGTGCCTATATTGTGACCGGCTCCGACGAGAATCCCGATGTTGTGTTGGTAGCATCCGGTTCCGAAGTTTCAACATTGGTTGCCGGAGCTGCACTGCTCCGGAAAGATGGTATCCGTGTACGTATTGTATCGGCCCCATCCGAAGGACTTTTCCGCAGCCAGCCCAAGGATTATCAGGAGAGTATCATTCCTACCGGAGCCAAGGTGTTCGGTCTCACGGCAGGACTTCCCGTCACACTTGAAGGACTCGTAGGAGCTCATGGCAAAGTATGGGGCCTTCCGTCATTCGGTTATTCGGCACCATACAAAGTTCTGGACGAAAAGCTGGGCTTCACCGCCGAAAACGTTTACAAACAAGTTAAAGAAATGATTTGAACGACATGAAAACAATAGGTTTAGCATCCGACCACGCAGGCTTCGAACTGAAGCAATACGTGAAGCAATGGCTTGACGCCCGCGGCTGGTCCTACAAAGACTTCGGTACCTACACCGCCGAAAGCTGTGATTATCCTGACTTCGCCCATCCGTTGGCACGGGCCGTTGAAGCAGGTGAGTGTTATCCGGGCATTGCCATCTGTGGCAGTGGTGAAGGAATAGGAATGACACTGAACAAGCACCAGGGGATACGTGCCGCCTTGTGCTGGATACCGGAGATAGCCCACCTGTCCCGCCAGCACAACGATGCCAACGTACTCGTCATGCCCGGCCGTTTCATCACTCCCGAAGAAGCCGACCGCATCATGACCGAGTTCTTCGCCACTCCCTTCGAAGGCGGACGACACCAGAAGCGGATAGACAAGATTCCTGTCAGAGAATAGGAATCGGCTCAACCCCATAACCCAAAGTGCGGGTGACTGTGTGACATCTTTGTCGATACGGTCACCCGCATTATTTTTCTGATGTGTACAAAGCCACTGGCATACCGCAATCCGACAAGGGGGGGGGGACACATTGGCCAAAGCACTGCAAAAGCTTTGCAGAAACACTGCAAAGTACTTGCAGAAACACTGCAAACGTTTTGCAGAGAAACTGCAAACGCTTTGCAGAGAAGTTGCAGACAAGATGCAGCAACATTACAGACCGCCTGAACTATAAATACCGCCCTACACATCACACAATTGTATCATCCTCCCTACCCCTCAAAAAATCACTTACAAAGCATCCGACCCTCACCTTGCTTGAGAAGAACCGCAGCATTTTCTTATTTTTCACACATAAGATGACCATTGTCCAAGATAAAAAGCTATCTTTGTAAGCCGAACCAAGGAATTGAAAAATGGAAAAGCTGGATCTCGTCAAAGAATACATCAGCCAAGGAAAAGTGGAAGAGGCCTGCCAGGAACTGGACGTCTTCCTTCAGACTTCTGAAACGAATCTCGATGAAGCCTATTACCTCTATGGCAACGCACGACGAAAACAAGGGAACTGGCAGCAGGCACTCAACAACTATCGCCGCGCCATGGACATCAATCCGGACAGCCCTGCCCGACACGCCTACGCGATGGTAATGGACATACTCAACTTCTATAACAAGGACATGTATAATCAATAACTATAAGGAATGTAAATTATGGCAAAAATCAAAGGAGCAATTGTAGTGGACACCGAGCGTTGCAAAGGGTGCAACTTGTGTGTCGTGGCTTGTCCCCTCCACGTGATAGCCCTCACCAAGGAGGTGAACATCAAAGGATATAATTATGCACACCAGATACTGGAGGATACTTGCAACGGCTGTACGTCGTGCGCTACGGTCTGCCCCGACGGATGTATCTCGGTTTATAAAGTTAAAGTCGAATAAAAACAATAGAGCAATATGGCAGAAGAAGTAGTTTTAATGAAAGGGAACGAAGCCATCGCCCACGCCGCCATCCGCTGCGGTGTCGACGGATACTTCGGCTACCCGATTACTCCCCAATCGGAAGTACTGGAAACTCTGGCCGAACTGAAGCCTTGGGAAACTACCGGCATGGTAGTGCTGCAGGCCGAAAGTGAAGTGGCCGCTATCAATATGGTGTACGGCGGTGCCGGAAGTGGAAAGATGGTAATGACTTCATCATCCAGCCCCGGCGTCAGCCTGAAACAGGAAGGCATCTCTTATCTGGCAGGTGCCGAATTGCCCTGCCTCATCGTAAACGTTATGCGCGGAGGTCCCGGCTTGGGTACCATCCAGCCCAGCCAGGCCGACTATTTCCAAACCGTGAAAGGTGGCGGACACGGTGACTACCGCCTCATCGCACTGGCTCCAGCATCGGTACAGGAAATGGCCGACTTCGTAGGACTGGCCTTCGAACTGGCTTTCAAATACCGCAATCCGGCCATCATCCTGGCCGACGGCGTCATCGGACAGATGATGGAGAAAGTGGTGCTGCCGCCTGCCAAACCACGCCGCACAGAAGCCGAAGTCATTGCCCAATGTCCTTGGGCAAGTACGGGCAAGACCAAGGACCGCAAGCCCAACATCATCACTTCGCTCGAACTGAAACCCGAAGAAATGGAAAAGAACAACCTCCGTTTCCAGGCCAAGTACCGCCAGATAGAGGAGAACGAAGTCCGTTTCGAAGAAATTAACTGCGAAGATGCCGACTACCTGATTGTAGCCTTCGGCTCCATGGCACGCATCGGACAGAAAGCCATGGAACTGGCCCGCGAAGAAGGTTTCAAAGTGGGTATTCTGCGCCCCATTACCCTCTGGCCCTTCCCCACAAAGGCCATTGCCGCCTATGCCGACAAGGTAAAAGGCATGCTGGTTACCGAACTGAATGCCGGACAGATGATTGAAGATGTCCGCCTGGCCGTCAACGGAAAGGTACGTGTCGAGCACTTCGGCCGTCTAGGAGGTATCGTCCCCGATCCGGACGAAATCGTTGCAGCCCTGAAGGAAAAGATAATCGTCAAAGAATAACACATTCGACTGATGGAAACGGATAAAATAAGAAGCGTACTGAACATCATCTTTCTCATACTGGCTGTAGCCGCCGTCATCACTTATTTCGTGTCCGACGACTTCATGGATTTCGTCTATGTATGTGCGGCAGCCATTTTCTTCAAGGTGATGGAATTCTTCGTACGATTTAACAGATAAGGAGGAGCAATTATGACAAAAGAAGATATCATCAAACCTGAAAACCTGGTTTACAAGAAACCGACGCTGATGAACGACAACCCGATGCACTATTGCCCGGGCTGCAGCCATGGCGTAGTACACAAGCTCATCGCCGAAGTCATTGAGGAAATGGGCATGGAAGACAAAGCAATCGGCATCTCGCCCGTAGGATGTGCCGTCTTTATTTACAACTATCTGGACATCGACTGGCAGGAAGCTGCCCACGGACGCGCACCCGCACTGGCCACTGCCATCAAGCGCCTCTGGCCGGACCGCCTCGTCTTCACTTATCAGGGCGACGGCGACTTGGCCTGCATCGGTACGGCGGAAACCATCCATGCCCTGAACCGTGGCGAAAACATCACCATCATCTTCATCAACAACGCCATCTATGGTATGACCGGCGGGCAGATGGCTCCCACCACACTGGTTGGCATGAAAACCGCTACTTGTCCCTACGGCCGCGATGTACACTTGCATGGCTACCCGCTGAAGATGGCCGACATTGCCGCCCAACTAGAAGGTACGGCCTACGTTACCCGCCAAAGCGTACACACTGTTCCTGCCATCCGCAAGGCCAAGAAAGCTATCCGCAAAGCTTTCGAAAACTCCATGGCAGGCAAAGGCAGCAATCTGGTAGAAATCGTCTCCACCTGCAACTCGGGCTGGAAGATGACACCTGCCGCAGCCAACAAATGGATGGAAGAAAACATGTTCCCCTTCTACCCTCTTGGCGATTTAAAAGACAAATAACCCTTTAGCACATCAATTCTTATGAAAGAAGAAATCATTATAGCAGGATTCGGCGGACAAGGAGTATTGTCCATGGGAAAGATTCTGGCCTATTCCGGACTGATGGAAGGCAAGGAAGTCACTTGGATGCCCGCCTATGGCCCCGAACAGCGAGGCGGAACGGCCAATGTGACCGTCATCGTGAGTGACGAGAAAATATCGTCCCCCATTCTCAGCAGATACGATGCCGCCATCATCCTCAACCAGCCTTCACTGGAAAAGTTTGAAAGTAAAGTAAAACCCGGTGGAGTACTTATCTATGACGGATATGGCATTATCAATCCGCCTACACGCAAGGATATCCACGTTTATCGCATCGACGCCATGGATGCAGCCAACGAAATGAACAATGCCAAGGCCTTCAACATGATTGTATTGGGCGGACTGCTCAAAATCAAGCCGATGGTCACACTGGAAAATGTCATCAAGGGGCTGAAAAAGACCCTTCCTGAGCGCCATCACCATCTCATCCCGATGAACGAGGAAGCTATTAAAAAAGGAATGGAACTTATCAAAGAAGTTTGATAAAAGTCCAAAAGAAATCCCCCTGGAGATACCTTCAGGGGGATTTCTTTTATTTGTTTTTCAAGTTTCGGAGCCTTATTGATAGGGACATACACCTGTGTCGCGCATCTTACAACGTGAATTCGTAATTTTACAGATGCCAGTTCCGTTTATTACGTCATCCGTCAGATTGTCACAAGTCACCTTATAACGGTCTCTGCCACTACCACCCGTATTGGCAAAAACAATTTTCAGAATCAGATAAAGTACCAACAATACCAACACTATCACTATCACCAGCCAAGTAAGGGTAAAAACAGCATAGGTAGTGAACAACATATAAGTATACATCCACTTTAAACGTTTCCTATCCTGTGGCGCAGCCTTGTACACGCGAAACACGATATATGCCAGAAAGAGGAGAAACGAAACAAAAAACAGACCAAAAATGAAATCTTCATTTTCTCTGCCGAAAAATTGGGATACTACTCCCAAGACACCCAAAGCACATCCTACAATATAATAGGTTATAGATTGTGGTACAACATCAACTCCCGAAATGTCACGTAAACGACTGGGTACAAACTGATTCCACTTGGTCAAAGACAGCAGGACTGCCACAAAAGACATGATCACGACAACCATCCAACCTCCGGAAAGAGCTACAAAATTCAAAAAAAGATCGTAAAACAAGCGCCACTTGCCAGCCCTACGATCATCCTCTTTACCAAACATGCGAACACGACGTATAATCCGGTATACCGGATAAGCCAAACCAGCCAAAAGGAACAATGAAACGAACAAAGCAAACTGATTGTCAGTCAACTGTTTGTCCGAATAGAACGGCATAGTGACAATTACTCCCACCATAGCCATTACCCACTCTAAAATCATCGTGATACACAATGTCTTGACATCTTTAAACCGAACAGTCGTCACAATCTCCTTACCGGCTTTGCTGTTGAACCAGCCCTTCACCTTTTCAAACCGTAAAAAGAAAATGAATGCAAACACCAGTCCTGCCCAGAAAAAGATCTGGAAGAACAAAAATAATCCCGTCAACGCAGTAATCATAAAAAAAGATATTATAGGTTATACAAATAATTCAACGACAGCTCACAGAAAGAACTATCTGTTTTCTCCAGCCGCTTCAACACTTTCGTATGGGAATTATCCCCTTGGCAATGGCCGTCATAATGAGGTCGGCCACATTACGCGCCCCCAGTTTATCGAGCAGATGCCTCCGGTGTGTATCGACCGTATTGGTAGACACACAAAGCTCGCGCGCTATCTCCTGTGTATTCTTTCCTTCCGAAATGCGTTTCAAGACATCCAGTTCACGCAGAGTCAAATCTTCCGGACGCTTTTCTTCCACCCGTTTCATCTGTCCCCGTATATGGTCGGCAAACGGACAATAATAAGTACCGCCTGCCAATACCTGACGGATAGCTTCTGTTATTTTACTGGAATCAGTAGATTTGAACAAAATGCCTTCCACTCCACTTTGAAGCAAGTTCTTGACATACCAGATTTCTTCGTGCATGGTATTTACCAGAATGCGGGCACGGGGATCCCGCCCACGCAAGGTCGCTATGAGGTCCATGCCGGAAACATCGGGCAGTTCCATATCCAATACAAAAAGGTCGAAATGCTGTGAAGCAGTCAGCAGCTCCACTTCGCGTCCCGAAGAAGCCGTACACACATTCTTTATCTCCGGAAGAGAGCACTCAACAATGCGCTTCAACCCCTGCAATACCAAATCGTGGTCATCAATCAGCAGAATCCGTATATCTCTTTCTTTCATCAGCCTTCTTTATACCTGTCTTGTTATGATAGTGCAAAGAAAAGCCATTTATCCTTATTCCGCATCATCAAAAATAGTGATTTTAACACCTATGTTGTAAAAAAACGAAATTAAACGGCCAATGGGACATCCAACGTTATCTGCTGCCAGCCATCTTCATTTTTCAGGACGAACGTTGCTCCTATCGACTTGACCCGCTCGCCTGTCGTACTCAGCCCGATACCATTCCCCAGCTTCGCTTCCGACGGACAAGGCTTGCCCCGATAGGCGATACGCAAAGTCAGCATACGCTCCGAAAGGTACAGATGAAGGTCAATCCGGCTGGCTCCAGCGTGTTTCAAAATATTGGAAAGCAGTTCCTGCAGAATACGGTAGACCTCATAAGCACAGTCCTCGGGCACACTGTCCCATTCACGCCCCTCTGCATCGGACGAAAACGTCCATTCGGCAGACTGCGTATCGAGCAAACGGGTCACATAGTCTTCAATCACCTCTTTCAAGGTGACACGCTGGAACTGTGGCGGCATCAGTTCATGAGAAATACAGCGTACATCGTTGCGCACCTTCTCAAGCATAGACCTTACCTCTTCTTTCCCCTCATCAGTCAGCGGAAGGCTTTGCATCTGCATGCTGATACCCAGCAGATCGTTGCACACACCGTCGTGCAGTTCCTTGGCCAAACGTTTCCGTTCGCGCTCCAGCCCTTCAATAAAATGTTGTGCCAGCTTCAACTCTTCCTCTTTCTTCAGACGGCGGCGGCGCAACACGTACCACACGCCCCATACCAGAATAACGGCCACCGCCACTACAGACACAATTCCCAGCTGCATGATACGGTTCTGCTGTTGCAAGTGCTGTTCGTTCAGACGGGCTATCTCCAGTTCCTTTTCCTTCGTATCATATTTTACGGTCAGTTCGGACAACTCGGCCTCAATCTGTGCCCCATGCAGACTGTCGGCCGCACTCATGGCACGTTCGTAATAGTCGGATGCCTGCGCATAGTCCTTCAGCTTCTGATTATTACGGGCCATGCTCAAATAGAGTTTGTCCAACGGCACGGCCATATTGACATCCTTCAACCCCAACAGCCGATGTTGGATGTCCAGGCTCTCGCGATAGCGCCCCATGGTGGTATATACATCAAACAATTTCTCATAATAGCCCAATACTTCGGTCGAATTTTCCGGCAGGACAGCCAGGAGCGGTTCCGCCCGGGCCACACACTTCATCAGTTCCGCCCGATTTCCCAAACGCCCGTAAGTACCGGCCAGATACGTCAGGCACCGCAAGACGAAAGCAGGTTTCTGCTGCCGTTCCGCCATATCCAAAGCCTGACGGATGGCCTGTATGCCGTCTTCTTCCTTGCCGCAAAGTCCCAGAATGACTCCCGCGGTAGAAGCCGCATGAATCACCATATCCATGTCACCGCACGTCGGTACAACCTCCATCGCACGACGGACATAAACTTCGGCCTCATCCAGGCGTGAGGTGTTGGCATATAGAACAGCAATGTTTGTCAGCAATTGTGTACGCGCACCGCTTTCGTCGGGTTTTGTGACGTCCAGCAGGTCGAGGGCACGGTTATAATAGGCCAAAGCCGAATCGGGCATGGACATCCTCCTGTAACACACACCCACCGACGCCAAGAGGCTCGCCTGCTCCTCAATCTCCCAATGCAGCCTCTCAGCCTCGCTCATGGCTTTTCTGAAAACCGTCATGGCTTCGTCCATACGTCCTTCATCCTCAAAGGTCACCGCCAAATTGACGAGCAGCACCAGATAAGGTTCCGCCTTTTTCCGGTCGGCATATTTCAGTCCTTCTTCACAATAATGGCACGTACTGTCCACGTCGCGGTAGGCATAATACTCCGTCAAACAACAATAAGCCGCCGCAATGCTGTCGCGGTCCGCACCGGCCCATGCGCGCGACAAGGCTTTCCGACAGTCTGTCAGCTCCGGGTCTTCCGTCTGCCCCCACACCGTAGACAGAGGCAGCAGCAGGCAAACCCACAAAATCAATCGTTTCATAAACTGCGAATAATGGTTAGGGTGCTGCAAAGATAAGAAAGTCAGGGCAAACTCCAAGCATACAGACGGCCTTCTTCATCGGGCAAGCCGAACAATACATACCTGCCTGTCCCTGATGGGGAAAGAAGGAAAAGACCCGTAAGGTTTTACCCTTGAAAGCATAAGATGCCGTGTCGTGATGCACAAGATGCCATCTTATGTTGCACAAGATGCCATCTCATGCTGCACAAGATGGCATCTCATGTTGTATAAGATGGCATCTTATGCAAAGTATCATTGAAACCTATACAGACCCGGATTATACCTTGTGCCCCGCAAGCCGGGATTTGGAAATGGGAAAAATGGATAAATCACATCTGAAACAAGTTTCAATATTTTGTTCTCCTCTCACCTTTCACTATCTTTTCATAAGACAGGATGCGGTTCGGGATAAAAAATATCTGAAACAAGTTTCAATATTTTGTTCTCCTCTCACCTTTCACTATCTTTGCCGCATGAAAATGAAACGAATCATACTGACATACATACTGCTTTGTGTGCTGGGAGCAGGCCTGGTACGAGCGCAGCAAACCCTTACTCCAGTCGGGGGGCAGACCCTGCGTGACCAGTACGGCAACCAGATAGACCCGGCCACGCAACCGGACAACTTGAACGACAGCACCAATGTAGACATCCAAAGCCTGCCGCCCAAACTCTACATGTGGCAACTGGAAGAACGGCTGGGAGAGCGCACCATCATCCCTGCCGATACAGCCAACCTGAATTTCCAGAACACCAATCTGGTGGAGGGTATGGAAGGGCATTACAATTATCTGGGCAATCTGGGCAGCCCGCGTATGTCACGCCTGTTCTTCGAACGGACCGATTATGGACACACCATGTTCATGACTCCCTTCTCGAGTTTCTATTTCCGCCCGAGCGACTTCAAGTTTACCAACAGTAACATTCCTTTCACCAATCTGACCTATTACAAGGCAGGCAGCAAGCAGAACGGTGAAGAACGTTTCAAGTCCTATTTCTCGGTAAATGCCAACAAACGGCTGGCCTTTGGCTTCAACATCGACTACCTGTACGGACGAGGCTACTACGCCAATCAGTCGACAGCCCATTTCAACGGAGGTGTTTTTGCCAGTTACATCGGCGAAAAGTATCAGATGCAGGCCATCTACAACAACTTCTTTCTGAAGATGAACGAAAACGGCGGTATCACAGACGACCGCTACATCACCCGACCGGAAGAAGTGGCAGAAACCGGCGGAAGTTCCTACATTCCCGTCAATCTGGAAGAAACCTCGAACCGCAACCACAATTTCTACGTACACCTGACTCACCGCTACCGGCTGGGATTCACACGCGAAACAACCGAAATCGTGGAGACCAAAGACGAGGCTCTCCGCCGCAAGGCGCTGCGCGACAGTACCGCCATCCCAACAGATACCATACAGACGGAAGAATTTGTACCGGTAACCAGCTTTATCCATACGTTCCACATCGAACGTTCCAGCCGCCGCTTCCGTTCGGGTGCCGAAGCAACCGGCGAAAACAGTCTCTACGAAAACACCTACCTGCAGGAAGGCATGAGTAACGACAGTACCGTGGCCCTGAGCGTGAAGAACGTCTTGGGCATTTCGCTGCTCGAAGGTTTCAACAAATATGCCAAGGCTGGACTGACGGCATACGCCTCCCATCAGGTGAGCCGCTATAACCTGATGAATCTCACCCCGGGAAGTACGACAACAGATCCGAACGGACAGACCGTCACAACCTATCTGCCCAACCAGATATTTACCGAACACGAAGTATATGTAGGCGGTGAACTGGCCAAACGGAAAGGAACATTGTTGCACTACCGTGCCAACGGTGAAGTGGGGCTGGCCGGAAAGGCAGTCGGGCAGTTCCGTGTAGACGGCGACCTGGACCTGAACTTCCGACTGGGCAAGGATACCGTCAATTTCTTCGCACGCGGTTATGTAAGCAATACACTCCCTTCTTTCTACATGCGCCATTACCATTCCAACCACTATGCATGGGACAACGACTTGAGTAAAGAGTTCCGCACACGGGTAGAAGGCGAACTGAACATCGACCGCTGGCGCACCAACCTGAAAGCCGGTGTGGAAAATATCAAAAACTATACCTACCTCAACTCCAGTGCCCTGCCACAGCAGCACAGCGGCAGCATTCAGGTGATATCGGCCATGCTGAAGCAAAACTTCAAGTTGGGCATCCTGCATCTGGACAACGAAGTGACGTGGCAGAAGTCGAGCAACGAGTCCGTACTGCCTTTGCCCGACCTTTCGCTCTACCACAACCTCTATATGCTGACCCGTCTGTTCAAGAAGGTGCTCACCGTACAGCTGGGTGCCGACGTGCGTTACTTCACCGAATACAATGCTCCTGCCTACCAGCCGGCTCTCCAGCAGTTCCACCTGCAACGTGAAGACGATCAGGTAAAGATAGGCGGTTATCCCATTGTCAACGTGTATGCCAACCTGCACCTGAAGCGCACGCGCATCTTCGTGATGATGTATCACATCAATTCAGGTATGGGCAACCGCAACTCATTCCTCGTCCCCCACTACCCCATCAATTCACGCCTGCTGAAAATCGGGGTTTCGTGGAACTTCTACGATTAATTGCATCTCATTCGTTCCATCTGCCTTATCCCAGCCATGACAAACAAACTTCATAGCAAAATCTGGAAATACGTAGCCGTAGCTCTGGCAGGCTCGCTTGTCACCACTTCCCTGCTGCAGCGGGAAGAGGTTCCTGACACGGCTGCAGCACGCGACTATGCCGACATTGCTGCCGAGGGTACTCTGCGTGCAGCACTGGAATACAATGCCATCAGCTTTTATGTAGACGACGACACACTGGCCGGTTTCGACTACGAACTGATCGAGATGTTCGCCCGCGACCATGGTCTTCAGGTAGCCATCACTCCTGAAATGGGCTTCGAACAACGGCTGGAAGGTCTGGACGCCGGGAAGTATGATCTGATAGCCAACGGCATTCTGGCCACCAGCCCGCTGAAAGATTCCCTGCTGCTCACCGTGCCCATCGCCCTGACCAAGGAAGTACTGGTACAGCGCAAGGCTACGTCGCCGGACGACCCGATGTTCATCCGCACCCAGCTCTCACTGGCCAAGCGCACCGTACATGTAGTCAAAGGTTCGCCTTCCATCCTCCGCATCCGCAACCTGGGCGACGAGATAGCCGATACCATCTATATTAAAGAGGTGGAGAAATACGGCCCCGAGCAACTGATAGCCATGGTGGCCCACGGCGACATCGACTATGCCGTATGCGACGAGAACATAGCCCGCGCCGCTGCCGACAGCATGCCACAAATAGACATCTCGACCGACATCAGCTTCACGCAATTCTATTCGTGGGCAGTAAGCAAAAAGTCGCCTGCCCTGCTCGACAGTCTCAACGCATGGCTCGAAGACTTCAAACAGGGCAGGGAATATCAGAAAATCTATCAGAAATACTATAAATAGAACGGCTGCCGGCTAACATTCCTTGAGCCATGCTTCGGACGAAGCGTCGCTCGGCATGCGCCAGTCACCTCGCGGACTGAGGGAAACGCTGCCCACTTTCGGTCCGTCGGGCAGGCAGGAGCGTTTGAACTGCTGGTTGAAGAAACGCCGCAGGAAAGTCTGCAACCATTTCCGGATGGTCTCTTCGTCGTACACCCCTTTAAAAGTTCTTGCCGCCAGATAGAAGATCTTCGACGGGCGGAACCCTCCGCGCAGGAAATGATAAAGAAAGAAGTCGTGCAATTCGTAAGGACCTACCAAGTCCTCGGTTATCTGACTGATGTTGCCGTTCTCGTCGGCCGGTATCAGCTCGGGGCTGATGGGAGTATCCACAATGTCGAGCAGCGTGCGGCGCGATGTCTCGTCCATACCGTTTTCGGCCACCCACTTCACCAGATGTTTTACCAACGTCTTGGGCACACTGGCATTCACACCATACATGGACATGTGATCGCCGTTGTACGTAGCCCATCCCAAAGCCAGTTCCGAAAGGTCGCCCGTACCGATGACCAGTCCCCACGTCTGGTTGGCAATGTCCATCAGAATCTGCGTACGCTCGCGCGCCTGCGAGTTTTCGTACACCACGTCGTGCACCGCTGCATCGTGACCGATGTCCTCGAAGTGCTGCAGGCAGGCCTTCCTGATGCTGACCTCGCGTACCGTCACACCGAGCGACGTCATCAGGTCGATTGCATTGGTATAGGTGCGGTCCGTCGTACCGAAACCGGGCATCGTCACACCGACAATTCCCTTGCGCGGCCATCCCAGCTTGTCGAACGTCTTGACACAGACCAGCAGCGCCAATGTCGAATCGAGTCCGCCAGAAATACCTACCACCGCACTCTTGGCCTTGGTATGCGTCAGGCGTTGCGCCAGTCCGGCTACCTGAATGGAAAAGATTTCCTCGCAACGTTCATCCAGCGTGGGTCCCTGCGGAACAAACGGATGCGGATCGTAAGTACGTGTCAAGCTCAGCTCACGGCTGTTGACCAGCTCCGTCGATATTCTGACCGCAGCCTCGGGAGCCACCCGCCTGCGGCAGGCAGCGAAGGTCGTGTTCACCCGGCGTTCCGTACGCAGAAATTCCACATCGATTTCGCTCACTACCAGCTGTTCTTCCAGCGAGAACCGCTCACTGGCTGCCAGCAATGTACCGTTCTCATAAATCAAACCGTTACCGGCAAACACGACATCGGTAGTCGATTCGCCAAACCCGCACGAGCTGAACACATATCCGGCCAGGCAACGGGCCGACTGCTGGCTCAGGAGTGAACGCAGGTAGGCATGCTTACCTATAGCCTCATTGTCGGCCGAAAGGTTAAAGATGATTTCCGCTCCCTGCAAGGCCAGAGACGAACTGGGTGGAACAGCCGCCCACACGTCTTCGCATATCTCGATGCCGAAAGTGGTGTCGGAGGTTTCGAAAAGCAAGTCATCGCCCATCGGCACTACCTGCCCACACAACCGTACCGACCGTGCCGATACATCGGAAGCCGATACAAACCAGCGCATCTCGTAGAATTCCTTGTAATTGGGCAGATAGGTCTTTGGCACGACACCCAATACCCGCCCCTTCTGGATGACAACCGCCGCATTCAGCAGCTGTCCTTCACAGACGACAGGCATGCCCACAATGGAAATGATGTCCAGCTGACGCGTCGTATTGAGCACCTGCATCAGCCCCAGCTCGGCTTCTTCCAGCAGAAGCTGCTGGGCAAACAGGTCGCCACAGGTATAGCCGGTGATACACAATTCCGGAAAAGCAATGATCTGCACACCTTTTCCGTCGGCAATGATGATTTCCTTCTCTATCTGTCCGGCGTTGAACTTACAGTCGGCCACATGGACACGGGGCACGGCTGCCGCCACTTTCACATATCCGTAATTCATATCCTAAAAAGTTTAACTACCGCAAAAATAAACCAATTTATCAATATGACCACGAAAAAAACGGGAAAACCTTTGGTAAATAGAAAGAAGTGACTATCTTTGCATCGGAATTAAAAATGTAATCATTACAACTTTGAAAAGAGCGAATATGGATGTTATTGAACGTTTGCAAAGCCACAGCATAAAGCCATCGGTACAGCGGATAGCCATCATGCAATATCTGATGGACCACCATACGCATCCTACCGTGGACGAAATCTACACGGCACTCGCTCCGGGTATGCCTACCCTGTCGAAAACAACGGTGTACAACACCCTGAAGTTGCTCGACGAGCATGCCGCTATCCAGACACTCACCATCGACGGACGAAATACCTGCTACGACGGCGACACCGCGCCACATGCCCATTTCCTCTGCAAGGTGTGCAACAAAGTGTACGATCTGCCTTGTCCGGACGGGCTCTCGGCCGAAGGCTGTACAGAGGTGGAAGGCCACGAAATACAGGAAATTCACTTATATTATAGAGGTGTCTGCAAACATTGTAAGGAAGAAAATTGTTATTGATTGAAACAATAAAAAGATAAGACTAATTAATTCAAACTAAAAAACTGAGTAAAAATGAAAAAGTTTAGATGTACAGTATGCGGTTACGTTTACGAAGGCGATGCCGCTCCCGAGAAGTGCCCCTTGTGTAAAGCTCCTGCCAGCAAGTTTGTTGAAGTGGAAGAAGCCGTAGCCGGCGGTCCTCTGACTTTCGCTGACGAGCACGTAATCGGCGTAGCCAAAGGTTGCGACGACGAAATGATTAAAGACCTGAACAACCACTTCATGGGCGAATGCACCGAAGTAGGTATGTACCTTGCCATGAGCCGCCAGGCCGACCGTGAAGGTTATCCCGAAGTAGCCGAAGCCTTCAAGCGTTATGCTTGGGAAGAAGCTGAGCACGCTGCCAAGTTTGCCGAACTGCTGGGCGACTGTGTATGGGATACCAAGACCAACCTGGAGAAGCGTATGAACGCCGAAAGTGGTGCTTGCGAAGACAAGAAGCGCATCGCTACCCGTGCCAAGGCTCTGAACCTGGATGCCATCCACGATACAGTTCACGAAATGGCTAAGGACGAAGCCCGTCACGGCAAAGGTTTCGAGGGTCTGTACAACCGCTACTTCAAGAAATAAGATTCTGAATATTCCCTGAACAAAGAGAGGATGTATCGCCAGAAGATACATCCTCTCTTCTTTTTTGCCCCTGCCGTTTCATCACCTCCCCACAAAACACTTTCTCACCCTCTCACGCAGTGCTTTGTCACCTCCTCACGAAGCACTTCGTCACACCCTCATGAAGCACTGTGTCGCAACCTCACGAAGCACCGTGTCGCAAGTCCATAAAGCACTGTCTCGTAGTGTCTTCAGGAACGGGTTCCCCGGAGCAACGCATTATTTTTGTCTTTTCTCCCATTTTTTTGCACCTTTGATGTCACGTTTGGCCTTTCCGAACGTCCTATAGGTGTAAATGGAACTCAAAGAATTCAAAACAACCGTCCTGCCGCTCCGTCCCAAACTGCTGAACTATGCACGCAAGCTGACCGAGAGCCCGGAGGATGCCGAAGATGCCGTACAGGAGGTACTGCTCAAGCTGTGGAACAACCGGCTGGAGTTGGACCAGTACCGAAGCATCGAGGCATTCGCCATGACCCTGACGCACCATGTCTGCATAGACTTGTGGCGGCGCAGCAGGGACAACAGTTCCATCGACCGGTTGCAGACCGAAGCCGACGGCCGCACACCAGACCATCTGCTTGAGCTGAAGGATGAAGCAAGGCTGATACGGGCCATCATCGATTCGCTGCCCCCGCTCCAACGCACCATTATGCGGATGAAAGACGTGGAGGAATACGAGAGCGAAGAGATTGCCCAGATTACCGGATGCAGTGCCGAGGCCATACGCAGCAACCTGTCGAGAGCACGAAAGAAAGTGAGGGATATATACCTGCAAACCATACAAGAACGTAAAAGGAGGAAACAGTCATGAAGACGGAAGAACTGCTTGAAAAATATTTCGACGGACAGACTACCTGCGAGGAAGAACGCGAATTGCGCCGTTTCTTCGCCTCGGACCAGGTACCCGAACACCTGGAGGTGTACCGCCCGCTCTTTGCCTGTATCGACCGGGAAGTCGAAGCCTTCCAGCAAATGCAGAAGGAAGAGAGCACTCCGGCCACACATCCGGCAGGTATCCGCAAATCTACCCGCCTGTACCGTCTGTACTATCTGACCACAGGCATTGCCGCCGCTCTGCTGCTCTGCATCGGCATCGCCGGCCTGCTGCCCCACGTCACACCCGCCCGTACCGGTTATGCCATCATCGACGGACACTACTGCGACGACCCGAAACTGGTACAGGCCAAGGCACTGGAAGCCCTGCAGAACGTGGGCTTCACCGACGAAGAACTGAAAGAAACCATCACACTACCCAACCTATTACCCTAAAGCATCATGAAGACAAGAGAAAACATCGCATACCGCCGCCTCGTCGGCATCTTGCTGCTGACCCTCTGCTTCGGTCTCACCGCATACGCCCAGGAGGGCCTGCAGATAGCCACCTTGTTCGAGAAATACAAGGACGAGAAAAACGTCACCTACGTGGAACTGAACGGAAGCATCCTACGCTCCTACCGCATGACGGCCTACAAGAGCCTGGTCTTTGAACAGGTAACTCCCTACAAACAGGAAATCGTGCAATGCCTCAAGCAGGCTGTTGACACCCATCAGGTACAGAAAACGCAGGAGGTGAACGAAAGCGGCGAACTGCGCAGCGCCTACTATCGCTTGAGCCGTGCTACCCGGAAGGGCAAGAAAGTGAATCGCTACATCCTCTACAAAGTCGGCAAGGAAGACAAGGCCACCCTGGTCTATATCGAGGGTCCGCTGGACGAGGACGAACTGATGGAAATGCTGTATAAACAATGAACAATGTATAATGAAGAATGAACAATTATCACTAATCACTAATCGCTAACCACTAACCGTTATATAAACATGAAAACAAAGACTATCCTCACAGCCGGCTGCCTGATACTGGCCACCGTCTGTACACAAGCCCAACAAACCACCGAACCCAAACGAGAGAAAGCCATCGTCGAAACGCAGGGCGACTCCATCATTATCCTGAGAGGAAAGGGAGACATGCGCATCAGGCTCTACGAACAGCAGACAGAAGACGACGAGCAGAAAGAAGTGGAAATCTTCGAAGGTGTATATCTGGAGAAGGTGGACGCCGACAGCCGGACCTTCCTCGACGCCCTTCCTTTCATCCCCAAAAAGAAGAAAGACAACCAATATGAGGCCCACGTCTCAGGAGTATTCGTGGGGTTCTCTCGCCTGGCAGACAACTTTATGGGCTTCGGTGCCAGCCCCAAGGCGCACCTCGACCTGTCGGAATCGTGGGAATTTGGTTTCAATGTCCTCGCTGCCTCTCACAACTTCAAGAAGAACCCGCACTGGGGCGTCAACATCGGTCTGAGCTGGGGTTACCGTTCGTTCAGCTTCGACGGCGACCTTGCCTTGTTGAAACAGGACGGAAGCAGCTACTTCCAGAACGGGCAGGACATGCAACCCGAAGGCAGCGACGCCTCAACTCCCTACTACAGCGACAGCCGCCTGCGCCATTTCTTCTTCCGTATCCCCGTACAGCTTGAGTGGCAGCAGCGTTGGAACAAGGGGCTCGTATTCTTCAACTTCGGCCCCGAATTTGAGATACGCCACGGGGTGAAGTCCTTCAGCCATGTAAACGGCGGCAAGAAACAGACCGTGGGCAAAGGCATGTATGTACGTCCCGTCGGAGCCAACCTCCTGCTTCAGGCCGGATATGGCAACCTCGGCGTTTACCTCCGCTACTCCATGAACACGATGTTCCAAGGTGGTAAAGGTCCCGACGTATCGCCCTACTCCTTCGGTATCGCCTGGTATTGGTAAAAAGCCCCCGACAGTACCTATGAAAAAAGAGGTCGTCTCAAAAAGCACGTATCTTTCTTTTTGAGACGACCTCTTTCTTTATACTATTGTATATCAAAAACGTATGCCTAATGTCATCAACACCTGGCTGCGGCTGAATTTCACCTTTGCAGGTTCCGAAAGAAGTTCTTTATAAGTTACATTTCCTGAATTGTCCATTTCACTATAGGCAAATGGATAGAAGTCAGCCTTTTGTGAAGTCAACTTATATGCCAAGTCTGCATAAAACAATGAACCCCGATAACCGATACCCAATGTATAGTTGTTCTGTGATTTCAAATTCATGAAATCCGTATCGGTTCGGATTGAATTGACAGGCAAAGCCTTGATAGCCTCATCCTTATAGGCAGAAGTCACCATATTGTAACCGGCACGAAGTGAGAACTGGGGAATCACTTTATACTCAGCTCCCACACGCAGCGTATGTACACCTTGCAAAAAATTCTGGGTCTGACGGTTTTCAAACTGCATAGCCATTCCATCGGGATAATTGAACTTGATATTCGAATAATCCTGATATTCGTATTCCGCTCCCAGTGCCAAACTACTGCCTACAGTATAACCCAAACTTACATTATACGTCCACGGCGTCTTCATCTGATATTCCATCTTCATGTCTCCACCATCCAAGTAATCATAGCTTCTGATTACTTGTTCCGAGAAATCTGAAGTCAGAATAGCCGATGTACTATGCGTCAGCTTATAGAATATCGGCGTATGAAAAGCCAATCCGACACGCAACGGTGAGTATTCAAACGGGCGGAAAATAGCACCGAACTTGAAGTCAACCCCCGCTCCGCTGATGTTATTGTGACTCTCAAGCATATATCCCGTACCATCACGTCCCTGGCTGTCTTCATTATATAAGGTATACTTGTTATAATTCAAATCATAGGCACCGACCGTTACTCCCAAATACACACGGTCATTCAAGTTGAAGGATACATTGAAATCATATTGGTCCAATCCGCCGCTTTCATGAGAACCGTACTCGCGAAGATAAGGCAAATCACCGGCTACCGTCGTATAAAAACCATAATCCTCGTATGCCAACCTGTTCGGTTTTCCATCCGGACCGACAGGATCGAAAGTCAAATTGTTATCCTTATCAATATAATATTGGTTACCGTCAGCATCCTGGTGCAAATAATCAGTTCTCTGGTCCGTTATGCTGGGTGATACAAGAAAACCTTCCCATCCCAATGCAGAAAGCCAACCAATATCCGGATCATCAAAAATGGCACTGTTATTCCAATACTCAGGCCCCAGTCCGTCTGTCATACCCGCAACCTGAAACAATTGGGATTGTCCCTGCAAGTCGCCAGCCATCATCATATTGCGGTTGAAAGTCTTTGCCTTGTGATAATTGAAGCCAAAATTCACATACCGCAACGTAGTCCGGTTACCAATCTTTGTAGAAAAGACAAGACCAATATTATCAAAGTTCCAACGATTCTTCGAAGCCGAATAGGTATTCCCCAAATAACCGGCATCGGCATTCAAAGCCGAATAACCGAAAGAAAACATCGCATCGTTACTCCGATAAATACCGATACCGGCCGGATTGGTTCCCATTGTTGAAATGTCACCTCCCAACGCACTCATAGCACCACCCATACCTACGAAACGGGCCGTACCATTCAAATCTTTGGCTGTAAAATCGGCAGCATCATAGATTGTCTGTGCATGCGTCTGTGTCCATGCCAACAAGGCTACAGACATTCCTATTATCAGTTTCTTCATATTTTCCATCTATTAAAATCTACAAACTTGTCAATTGTGTTATCTTCTACGGCTGGAACCTCCACCCGAACGAACGGCACTTCCACCACCCGATGAACGAGTACTGCTACTGCCACCGGAAGAGAAAGAAGAACGGCTAGTAGTCGTAGAACGGTTCGTATTAAAACTACGCGAACTGTTATTGTTGTCAGTATTAAAGGTACTGCGTCTTGACGATGACTGATAAGTTCGTGAAGGTGAAGTGGAACTTCCACGGTTATAGGTAGCTGAACCTCCACTCCGACTCGAACCGGTCGCGCCATTGATTCTTACACCTGAAGTCCGGCTACCGCTACTATAAGAATCACTCCGTGTACTGCTGGGTCTCGTATAAGTGCTGCGACGCGCATCGGTCGACCTGGTACGGACAGCAGAACCCGACCCTTGACGGGTAGAAGTAGTCGTACGAGTACCTACCACACGTCCGGTAGAAGTACCGGCTGTACGTCTGGCCTGCTGAGAAGTACGCTGACTTGTTGCAGGACGAGTAGTCGCACCGCCACGAACTGTAGTAGTACCCGAAGATATTCTGGATGATGAAGACACGTTACGCGTGCCATAAGAGCGGCGTGTAGTATACGTGTCGCGCGAAGCCCAGTAACCGGGTCCCGGATGATGCCAGCCCGGATAGTAGTGCGGATGGTGGTAATAGGGCCATCCCCAGCCACCGTACCAGCCTCCCCAGCCGGCATACCATCCACCGTACCAGCCGCTATACCAGCCGCTCCATCCCCAGTTCCATCCGTAGTAAGGCCAGCCCCAACCCCAGCCAAAGGAGTTATAGCGCCAATCCCACCACAGGCGGTTGCTGAATGTAGGGAATGCATAGGCATACAGCCCGTCGGTATAGACGTTCCAGTCCCACGAGTTCAAGCCATAGACCACATCCCAATAGAGCGGGCTGCTGATGCTGATGGCATAGCGCGGATTGCGGAAGCGGATGATGCGCATGGCATATTCATAGTCGTCCTGCGAACCATCGAATCCGTTCACCCACTCACCGTCGGGGTCGGGCACGGCTTTTTCTTCAATGTAGAGGGTATCTTCGTTCTGCGAGAAGTTATACTCCTTCGCGTCGTAGCGGCGGTTGTACTCGTCCACGTCGCGCACGTTGCCCTTCTTGTCCTTCACCACGACGGTGGTTGTCGTACCCGAGTTGGTACAAACCACAGGCTTCTGCGTCTCTACCACAATCACGTTCTCGGGAGCTTTCCGGACGGCCTGCTCCTCGGTCTTTTCGGTCTTCTCTTCGGCCTTCTTCTTCGAGGGTACATAATAGAGGTCGTCCACCACACTCTGTGCCGCGAGTGTCCACGGGAGGCACAGGGCTAAAAGTGATAAAAAAACAATCTTCTTCATATATCTGTCAGTTTATAGTTTACAAACGATTCTACCTTTCGGTACTGCAAAAATAGTGCCTCAGTTCCATTTTTCCCAAAGATTTTCCCCTTGCCTTTATAGGGATTTCCCTAAATCGGCCTATCTTTGCAGACAGAGGCTTTTGCCAACCTCATTCAAAGATATAACAAATTGTGCGACGGGATGCCACTGCGCCCCCGCATTTTAACAAAACCCCATTAAAACAATGAAATATTTAGAATTCACCTTCCACACCCAGCCCTGCACGGAGACAGCCAACGACGTGCTCTGTGCCGTCTTGGGCGAAGTGGGCTTCGAAAGCTTTGTAGAGCAGCCCGACGGCCTTGCTGCTTACATCCAGAAGGACCTGTACGACGAAGATGCCGTGCGGCAGGCAGTAGACGACTTCCCCCTGCCCGACACGACCGTGACCTACAGCTATGTGGAAGCCGAAGACAAGGACTGGAACGAGGAGTGGGAGAAGAATTTCTTCCAGCCCATCGTGATAGGCGACCGTTGTGTGGTTCACAGCACTTTCCACCACGACGTGCCACAGGTACCCTACGACATCGTCATCAATCCGCAGATGGCTTTCGGTACGGGTCATCACGAAACAACGAGCCTCATCATCGGCGAACTGCTGGACAGCGACCTGCAAGGCAAGTCGGTGCTAGACATGGGTTGCGGCACCTCCATCCTGGCCATCCTGGCACGCATGCGCGGCGCCGCCCGTTGTACCGCGGTGGACATCGACGACTGGTGTGTCCGCAATTCGCTGGAGAACATCACCCTGAACCACCTGGACAGCATCGACGTCTATCAGGGCGACGCCTCGTCGCTGGCCGACAAGGGACCTTTCGACGTGGTGATAGCCAACATCAACCGCAACATCCTGCTGGCCGACATGAAGCACTACACCGCCCGCATGAACCCCGGCGCCACCCTGCTGATGAGCGGCTTCTATACCGATGACATCGCCGCCATCCGTTCCGAAGCCGAAAGCCTCGGCCTGACGTTTGTAGAATACAGGGAGAAGAACCGCTGGGCAACGGTCAAGTTTGAATTGAAAAATTGATAATTGATAATTTAAAAATGAAGAAGCCATAATTTTCAATTCTCCATTCTCCATTTTCAATTATTTCAGTAAAAGTGAATCGAGCTGGGCCTGCGTGCCGTTGAACACGTTCAGGTCCACCTCTTTCTCGATGCCGGGCACGGTACCCACATCCGTATGCTGCCAAAAGTGCCACGGCCCGCGGTAGCGCACGGAATCTACGTAATAGTGGGCTATCCAGTAGGGATAGGCATCGAATTGCGGATCGTCCAGATAACGCATCTTGAATTTGTAGGAAGTATAGAGGATGGGCTTCACGCCATAGTGGGCCTCCACGCGGTCGAGCCACGTCTTGACGCAGGCCTGCAGTTCGTCCTTGTCTTTCTTGCCCGTCGTCTCCACATCGAGCACAGGAGGCAGGTCGCCCGCCGTGAGCGGCACGGTACGGATGAAAAAATCTGCCTGCTTCAGCGCATCGGTACGTGGCAGGAAGTAATGGTAAGCCCCGCGGATGAAACGGTAGGCCCTGGCCGAATCGAAATTCTGGCGGAACGTGTCGTCCTGATGGTCGCCGCCCTCGGTGGCCTTCATGAAGATGAAGCGGATGGGAAACTCGCCTGCCCGATGCTCCGCCAGACGGGGCCAGTCGATGCGCCCCTGATAGTGCGACATGTCCACCCCGTGCACTTCGAAGTCGCAGGGCATGCACACGCCGTACCCCTTCAACCCGTAACAGGGTTTCCAGCGGTAGGCATAAGGACGGATGAAGAACCAGTAGAAACCGGCCGAAAAAACGACAACGATGCAGAAGGCCAGCACGTTGCGCACCCACACGGGCATGGTACGTTCTTCCGCCTGCCGCCTGTTTCGGGCAGACTTGCCTCGCGGAGCAGCCGTGCGGCGGCGTACGGGTTTCTTTGTTTTGCCGTCGGTTTTCTTTCTTTGGGATGGTTCGGTCATAGCGTCGTTCTGAAATCGCGTGCAAAGTTAGCAGTTTTCCGAGACATTAGTCAGCTGGAGATTTTTTTTTGAACAACTGGGAAAAATATTTTTCCCGACTGGAGAAAAAAGCCGCCCTGAACAAGCCACGGAAAGCAATGCTTTGCCGAAGGCAACACAGTCTTTTCTTCCCGACAAAGCAATGCTTTTTCCACGAGGAAACAGAAAAAAACCCCCGCCGCTTGCCTTATCGCAAATAAAGCACTATCTTTAGCCCGAAAATCTAACTGATCTAACTTAAAAACGAAAGATTATGGCAAGTAGAAAAGCATTGAAGAAAAGTGTGAACTATATCGCAGGTGAACTCTTCACCGAGTGTCTGGTCAACAAACTATATGTTCCCGGTACCGATCCGCAGAAAGCCGACAACCTGATGGCCGATGTCCTGAAGATGCAGGATGAATTCGTGAGCCGCATCAGCCACACCGAACCGGGCAACGTGAAGGGCTTCTACAAGAAGTTCCGTGCGGACTTCAACGCACAGGTGAACGAGATTGTGGACCGCATGGGCCAGCTGAAGTAACCGCGACGGAGGAATGAAACAGCAGCTCTGCCGTTTTATCTACCACCGCCTGCTGGGCTGGAAAACGGTCGTCACGGTGCCCTTCCACGAGAAGTGTGTCATCTGTGCCGCCCCCCACACCTCCAACTGGGACCTGCTCATCGGCAAGCTCTTCTATGGCTCGCTGGGACGCAATGCCAGTTTCATGATGAAGAAGGAGTGGTTCTTCTTCCCGCTCAACCTGGTGTTCAAGGCCATGGGAGGCATCCCTGTGAACCGCGGCAAGAAGAATTCGCTGGTCGACCAGATGGCCCGCCGCTTTGCCGAAAGCAAGCAGTTCAACCTGGCCATCACGCCCGAAGGTACCCGCAAGGCCAACTCCGAGTGGAAGAAAGGTTTCTACTACATCGCCCTGCAGGCCCGTGTGCCCATCATGCTCTTCGGGATAGACTATCCGTCGAAGACCATCACATGTACCCGAAGCCTTGTGCCGACGGGCGACATCGAGAAGGATATGCGCGAAATAAAACTCTACTTCAAGCAGTTCAGAGGCCGCCATCCTGAAAACTTCTCCGTCGGTGAGGTCTGAGAAGCATCGAGAATTTACTTATTTTCGGACACGGATTGCACGGATGGTTCACAGATACCTTGTGAATCTTTCCATGCAATCCGTTTCTTTCTATACCCAAACAACCATGCGCATCACCCTGATACAAACCGACATCGCCTGGGAAGACAAGCAGGAGAACCTGCGCCGCCTGCAACGGCACCTCGAAGAACTGAAGGGACAGACGGACCTTGTGGTCTTGCCCGAAACCTTCACGACCGGCTTCAGCATGAACGCCGAACGCCTGGCCGAACCGCTTTCGGGGCCTACCGTCGGCCTTCTGCGGCAATGGGCTTCGCAATATGCCACCGCCCTGGCCGGCAGCTTCATTGCCCGCCACGACGACGGCAGCTGCCGCAACCGCTTCTTCTTCCTCACGCCCGAGGGAGAGGCCACCTATTACGACAAGCGTCACCTCTTCCGCATGGGGCACGAAAACGAATGCTTCGCCGCAGGCAGCGAACGCCCCATCATCCACTACCGCGGTTTCCGCATCCTGCCGCAAGTGTGCTACGACCTGCGCTTCCCCGTGTGGAGCCGCAACGTGGGCAACGAATACGACCTGGCTCTCTACGTGGCCTGCTGGCCCTCTGCTCGCCGCCACGTGTGGGATGTGCTGCTCCAGGCACGCGCCATGGAGAACCAATGCTACGTGTGTGGCGTCAATCGTACGGGTACGGACGGCAACCGCATCGCCCACGACGGAGGCAGTGCCCTCTACTCACCCAAAGGCGAACGTCTGGCTTCCCTGCCCGACGGACAGGAAGGCAGGGCTACCGTCAGTATCGACCTGGCTCCGCTACAACACCTGCGCGAGAAATTTCCGGTGGCTGCCGATGCCGACGCCTTTGTTTTACAGAAATAATGTGTATTTTTGCTGTACGAAAAACAGGAGGCCAGCTACCTGTCCGCATAATTTGTATACGCACATGGAAGAAATTGTAAAATTGGATACAGTAGAACAATACAACCAGCTCTTCGGCCTGAAAAGCCAACATCCGCTGGTCAGTGTCGTCGACCTGAACGAGGCGACCCGCTTCCCCTCGCACGTCACCATGAACTATGGCGTCTACGCCCTTTTCCTGAAACAGACCCGTTGCGGCGACATCCGCTACGGCCGTCAGACCTACGACTATCAGGAAGGTACCGTGACCAGCTTTGCCCCCGGTCAGGTTGTCGAGGTGCAGATGGAAGAACGCCCGAAGGCACAGGGTATCCTGTTCCACCCCGACCTGATCCGAGGCACGGCGCTGGGACGTGAAATCAGGCATTACTCCTTCTTCTCCTACAGCTCCAGCGAAGCGCTCCACTTGTCCGAAACCGAGAAAGGCATCTTCACCGACTGTCTGGACAAGATACGCCTGGAGGTGGAGCGCCCGGCCGACCGCCACAGCAAGCGGCTCATCGTGCGCAACATCGAACTGCTGCTCGATTACTGCATGCGTTTCTACGAACGCCAGTTCACCACCCGTTCGGCTGTCAATAAAAACGTCCTCAACAAATTCGAAGACCTGCTGGACGGTTACTTCCTGAACCACCTGGCTCAGGAACAAGGCCTGCCCACCGTGCGCTATTTTGCCGACAAGGTATGCCTCTCGCCCAACTACTTCGGCGACCTCATCAAAAAGGAAACGGGCAAGTCGCCCCAGGAATACATACAGGACAAAATCATCGACCTCTCCAAAGAAATGATAGCAGGCACGGACAAGACGGTGAGCCAGATTGCCTACGAACTGGGCTTCCAATATTCCCAGCACTTCAACCGTCTGTTCAAGAAACACGTGGGTCACACCCCCTGCGAATACCGCCGCAACCTGGCCTAAACGGACGAAAGCCCTATGAATGCCCGCCGCCATTCTTCCTGCCCGACACGCATCGAACGCGAAAAGCAAACCGTCGAGCAGATGATACGTCTATATTGCCGCCACAAGGAAGGCCACAGAAAACTGTGTCCTTCTTGTCGCGAATTGTTGGCCTATGCCCATGCACGCCTGTCCCGTTGCCGCTTCGGCGAAGGGAAACCCACCTGCCGCCTCTGCCCCATCCATTGCTACAAGCCGGAGATGAAGGAACGGATGCGCCTCGTGATGCGCTATGCAGGGCCGCGCATGCTGCTCTACCACCCGATAGCCGCCCTGCGGCACCTGTGGCAGGAGCATGCCAAAAGATAAGATCAATACTTCACCAGCCGTTTGGGGCTGCCATGCCACGAACAACCCAGACACCACACCTCAGACAGGTCATAGCCCTCCAGCGATGCCGTTTCGTCCTTCAGCACTATCTCGCCCTTGTCCGTTACATAAACCGGCAGACGGTTACCCTGCGCATCTTTTACGCAGAAGATACCTACCTTGCATTGCGGGCAAAGCATCTTTTTCATATTCCGATATCAATTGAAATAGTAGAGGAAAACGGCCACACCCTCGAGCGCTTTCTTCTTCTCACCCTCGATTTCGATGGCAAACTTGATTTCGGCCTTGGCTACACCACGCAGGTTGGTCAGCGACTGCATCGAAGCGACCAGACGGATGCTCTGACCCGACAAAACGGCCTGACCGAACTTCATCTTCTCGATGCCGTAGTTGATCATCATCTTCAGGTTGTTCACCTCGATAATCTGGTTCCACAAATAGGGAAGCATAGACAGGGTGAGGTAGCCATGCACGATGGTGCTCTTGAAGGGGCTCTCCACCTTGGCGCGCTCAGTGTCCACATGTATCCACTGATGATCCAGCGTAGCGTCGGCAAAGAGGTTGATGCGCTCCTGCGGAATCTGTACATACTCCGATACACCAATCTGCTGGCCTACCAGCTTCTCGAATTCTTCATACGAATTAATAATCACTTTTTCCATAGATGTTACTCTTTTTTTGTTCAATAGCATTTGTTTTGAGCAGACAAATATCGCACTTTCCCGACAAATGGCAAAGATTTTAACCAAGCTTATACCGTCGTTTCAGCAGGAATTGGCTATATTTGCCATTAAATCCAACAAAAAGAACATGAAAAGAGCCATCATCATAGGAGCCACTTCGGGCATCGGGCAGGAAGTGGCACGCATCTGGGCCTCAAGAGGCTGGAAGCTGGGCATCGCCGGCCGTCGCGAGGAAGTGCTCCTGCGCTTTCAGGCCGGTTATCCCGCCGGGCAGGTGGAAGTGCAACCGCTGGACGTGACCCATGACGACGCTCCCCAACGCCTGGACGAGCTCATCGCGCGGCTGGGCGGCATGGATTTCTTCTTCCTCAGTTCGGGCATCGGCTCGCAGAACCTGGAGCTGCAACCCGCCGTCGAACTGGCCACCGCCGCAACCAATACCGTCGGCTTCATCCGCCTGACGACCTCCGCCTTCCATTACTTCAAGGCACACGGAGGCGGCCACATCGCCGTCATCAGCTCCATTGCCGGCACCAAGGGATTGGGCTCTGCCCCTGCCTATTCGGCCACCAAGCGTTTCCAGAACACCTACATCGAAGCGCTCGATCAGCTGGCCCGCATGCAGAAACTACCCATCCGCTTCACCGACATCCGCCCCGGCTTCGTGGCCACGGATTTGCTGAAGGGCGGCCGCTACCCCATGCTGATGCAGGCACCACGTGTGGCAACCCACATCGTGAAGGCCATTGACCGCCGGCAGCCGGTAGCCGTCATCGACGGGCGCTACCGCTTGCTCGTCTTCTTCTGGCGGATCATCCCCCGATGGCTGTGGGTGCGCCTGCCTGTCAGAAACCGATAAATGAACAAGAAACAAACATAAACCCCAATGACCGATATGAAAAAGAACTTCATCCGACCGATACTGGCCTCGACGGCCACCCTTTGCATCGGCATCTCCCTGCCCTTCCTGCTGGGAAATGCCCGCTTCAATCCCGAGCAGAACTCCGTGCGCAGCGACGTATCCCACTTCACCGCCTCGCCCTCCGTCCCCGACCAGGTGACCTTCGCCGGGCAAACCATCCGCATGGACCGCTATGACCACCGCGAACGTATGGATCGCGAACTGATGGCTTTCACCTACATGCACTCGTCCACCATGCTCTCGCTGAAGCGCGCCAACCGCTACTTCCCCGTCATCGAACCCATCCTGAAGGAATGTGGCGTACCCGATGACTTCAAGTATCTGGCCGTCATCGAAAGCAGCCTGAACCACCTGGCTAAGTCGCCCGCCGGAGCCGCCGGCATGTGGCAGTTCATGCAAGCCTCGGGGCGCGAATACGGATTGGAAGTGAACCAGAACATCGACGAGCGCTACAACCTCGAGAAAGCCACCCGCGCCGCCTGCAAGTACCTCAAGGCCTCGTATGCCAAGTATGGCAACTGGCTCTGCGTGGCCGCCGCCTACAACGCCGGCCAGGGACGCATCACCCAGCAGCTCCAGCGGCAGATGGTCGACCAGGCCGCCGACCTGTGGCTGGTCGAGGAAACCTCGCGCTACATGTTCCGCCTGCTGGCCGCCAAGGCAGTCTTCACCGACCCGCAACGCTATGGCTTCATGCTGAAGCGCGAACAGCTCTATCCGCCCGTTGCCTGCACCACGGTGACCGTCACCAAGGGCATAGAAAACCTGGCTCAGTTCGCCAAAAGCAAAGGCATCACCTACGCCCAGCTCAAGGACTTCAACCCCTGGCTGCGCGACACCTCGCTGATGAACAAGAGCGGACGAACCTATGTGCTGAAGATTCCTACCCGCGCGGGCATGCACTACGACCCCAAGAAGACTGTACCCCACAACCGCCGCTGGGTCATCGACTGACGCTCCTCACTCCTGCTTCTCCGTCAGGTACTTCCAGTAGCGCACGGGCATGTCCTGACGGTGCTTGCGCGGGTTCCACCGCTCCTTGATGCAGATGGCCTTGAAGTATGTCTTCCACAGCTGTTGGAAGAGGCGTTCGTCCTTGTCCATCAGTTCCTCGTCCAGGCGTCCGTCCACCAGACGGACGACAGGGCTGTCGTCGGCAAAGGTGACGTGCCTCACCTCCTGCCCGTCGAAGTAAAAGCCATAGCCGCGCCCCACGTCGTACACCACCCAACGCTGGTCGCCCAGGCGGTCGCGGAAGTGGTCGATCACCAGCGGCAGGGCATTCTTTTCGGGCTCCACGGCGGCAAAGTAGGTACCATCGGCTGCCTTCTGAAAGCGGATGAACTGAATGAGGTGCCACCGCTCCCCACTCACCCGCTTCCACATGCGCGCAAACGCCAGCACATCGGGGTCGGCAAAGTTCGTCTCGATGGATCGGGGCGCGTCGACCACCTTGCGGATGTAGCGGAAGATCACCATCGGCGTCTCCGCCTCCTCGGCCAGCCAGCACTGGGTCAGGCAGCGCAAAGCACCCGCCGACAACTTCTTCTGCACCCCTTTCCACACCCTTTCTGCCTTCACTGTATCGGTTACCACCGTGAACACTTCGTCATGGAAAAGTGGAAGCGGCTCACCCTCCACCGACAGGACATCGGGGAAGGTGCGCCGCGAATAGGCCTCGAAGACGGCCGTCAACAGGCCGTCGAAGGTATTGTCAAACTGAAAAATAATCTGCATGAACGCCGCTTACTGTTTGTCCAGCTGCTTCAGCATCTCCTCAACGGCACGCTCCAGCTGGGTATCCTCGCCACGCAGTTGCGACTCGGGCGAATTGTAGACCTCGATGTCGGGTTGCAACTGGTGATTCTCCAGATACTGGCCGTTCTCGTCCTTCACACCCACCTGCGGAATGCCGAAGACGAGCGACGGATCGAGCTGGCGCTCCCACCACACGGCGGTCATCGTGCCCGGCACAGGCGCACCGATGAGCTTGCCCAAGCCCAACGTCTTGTAAACCACGGGGAAGCCATGGGCGTTCGAATAGTTGTTCTCGCACACCAGTACGCACGAAGGCTTCAGCCAGCGGTTGAAGGGGTCGCTGCCGATGTACTGTCCGCGCGGCTCGAAGCGTTGGTATTCCTTGCCACTGAGCAACACGGCCAAGTCTTCGTGCAGCCATCCGCCGCCGTTGTGGCGCACGTCCACGATGACGGCCTCCTTGTTGCGGCAACGCCCCAGCAGTTCGGAGTAGACCTCGCGGAAGCTCTGGCTGTCCATACCCTTGACGTGCACATAACCCAGGCGTCCGCCTGACAGGCGGTCCACCATCTCACGCCGCTGCTCCACCCAACGTTTGTAGAGGAGACCCGAAACGGCACCCGGCGATACAGGCTTCACCTGCTCGTCGAAGCGCTTGCCTGTGGCGGGGTCGTACACGGAGAGCATGACACGCTTGCCCACCTTGCCGGCCAGCAACGGGAAGTAATCCTCGCCGGCCTTCACCGGCTGTCCGTCTATCTGCTCGATGATGCAGCCGGCCTTCACGCGGCAACCAGCCTTGGACAGTGGCCCCTGCTTCAGCACTTCGGCCACCTTGAGGCCGTCGCCTTGATACTGTTCGTCGAAGAAGACACCCAGCTCGGCCACCGTCGGCGCCGACATCGGCGCGCTGTAGCGTGCACCCGTGTGCGAACCGTTCAGCTCGCCCAGCAGTTCGGACAGCATCTCCTGAAAGTCGTAGTTGTTGTTGATATGCGGCAGGTAGCGTTCGTAGGCCTTGCGATAGCCTTCCCAGTCGACACCATGCAGGTCGGGGTCATAGAACTTGTCCTTCACCTGGCGCCAGGCGTGGTCGAAGATGTAAGCACGCTCCTCGGCCGGGCGGTAATGGAAGTCGGCGGCAAAGCTCACACCCGTCACCTTGCTCTCGCCCACGGTGATTTTCTTGATGGCTCCGCCAGAGAGCAGGTAGATGTACTTGCCGTCCTTGTCGATGGACATGCTGCCGCCACCCACGTTCTTGATGAGCAGCTTGGTAGAGTTCTCGCGGAAGTTGCGCTCCCACAAGTCGAAGCCGCCCTCGAAAGCCGCGCAGTAGTACAACTTGTCGCCCTTGGGCGTCAGTACGGCATCACCCATGTGCGAGGAGTTGATGGTGAGGCGCTTGACGCGGTCCTTGCGGTTCTCCAGGTCGAAGACGAGGGGTTCCACGGCTTCGTCTTCCTTCCCGTCCTTGTCGGCCTTCTTCTTGTCTTTTTTCTTGTCCTTATCCTCTTTTCTGTCCTTTTCCTTGGCTTCCTTCTCCTCCTTTTCAGCCTCTTCCAGCAGGGCGAACTCTTCTTTGGAGAGGTTAAACTTGTCGTAGGCCTCGGCGTCGAAGAACATGATGTACACGTCGTCCTCCGCCCCCCAGCTGCCATGGCTGCGATAGCCGGCGCGGTCGGACGACCAGATCATGGCCTTGCCGCCCAACACCCACTTGGGGTTGTCGTCGGAGTATCCGCTCTCGGTCAGGTTGGTCATCTCACCGCTACCGTCGGCCTTCACCAGCACGATGTCGGTGTTGTTCCATCCGCCCACGCTGATGTACTTGGCCAGGAACCAGCGGCTGTCGGGCGACCACTGGTAGGTCTGGTCGCCGTCGGAGTAAGAGTAGTTGTACTTGCCGTCGAGCACCGTCCGCACCTGGCGCGACTTCAGGTTGATGACGCGCAGCGTGGTGCGGTCTTCGAGGAAGGCCACTTCCTTGCCGTCGGGCGAGAAGGTGGGTTGGAAGGACGTGCGTCCCGAAACCACCAGCGGCTCCTCCTCCACACTGACGGCGTAGGTGAAGAGCTTCTCGTCCTTGTCGGTGAGGCGCGCCAGGTAGACACCCCACACGCCGTCGCGTTCGGCCGAGTAAACCAGCGAACGGCCGTCGGGGCTGAAGCTCAGGTCGCGCTCCTGCTGGGGCGTGTCGGTGATGCGGCGGGTGGTTTCATACTCCATCGAGGTGACGTAGACGTCGCCATGCACGATGAAGGCCACCTCCTTGCCGCCGGGCGACACGGCAATGTCTCTTGCCCCGCTGCGCAACAGCTGGTTCACCACGTCGCGCTCCAGGCGGTCGGACACGATGGAGACGGGCACCTTCCGCGGGCTTTCGCCCTCGCGCAGGGTGTAGAGCTCGCCGTCGTAGGTGTAGCACATCAAGCCGTCGGCCGCCACGCTGAGCGAGCGCACGGGGTGGGTGGTGTGGTGCGTCAGCTGGCGTTTCGCCGAGCCGTCGGTCGCTGCCTTCCACACGTTGAAGCTGCCGCTCTCCTCGCTCAGGTAGTAGAAGGAGCGGCCGTCGGCCGACCACACGGGTTCGCGGTCTTCGCCGTCAAAGCGGGTGATCTTCTGATAGGTGCGCTCTCCGTCGAGGGTGCACAGCCAGATGTCTTTCGTGATGGACGAGCGGTGGTGCTTGCGCCAAGGGTCCTCATACCCCTTCTGATCCTGATAGAGCAGGCGGCTGCCGTCACGGCTGACCGAGAGTTCCTGCATGGCCAGCGACGAGAAGAGCACAGGGCGTCCGCCCTTGGTGCCCACCGCATAGATCTGCGGGAAGAGGGACGAGGGGAACTGGCTGTCCTTCACGTCGGGACGGATGGAGGCAGTAAAGAGTATTGTCTCATTGTCCTTGAAGGTCTCGGGATATTCGTTGCCCGAGTGGGTGGTGAGGCGTCGGGGCGTTCCTCCCTCACGAGCCATCAGATAGACGTCGAAGCTGCCTTCGCGGTCGGAGGCAAAGGCGATGTAGCGACCGTCGGGCGACCACACGGGGCGTGTGTCGTGACGCGGGTTCGTGGTGAGCTGTACAGCCCGTCCACCTTCGGCAGGCACGGTGTAGATGTCACCTTTGTAGGTGAAGGCTATCTCCCGTCCGTCGGGCGACAAGGCGGGGTAACGCAGCCACAGAGGCGCGTCTTCTGCCTGAACCCACAGCGAGCAACAGGCAAAAAGGGGTAACAGAAGTTTTTTCATAAATCAATAGATGGTAAACGAATTGTTATCAGGCTTCGAAAATACGCATTTTATTCCAATCGGCCGCACAAATGGGACACTTCTTTCAGGTTTCCCTGCTTCGGCCGCCCCTAACCGCCGAAATCCAGCGTCAGCTGTCCGTCGTCGCCGCCCTTCGCCTTGCGCTTCACCAGCAAGCGGCGCACGCCCTGTGGCGTCAACTCGTTCACCGTCAGCATGGGCAGTTCGCTGCAGGTGATGAAGTATTGCGCCTTCTTCATCACCGCCCCCATCTTCTTCAGCTGGTAGTAACCCAGCCGCCCGAAGCGGCGCGAAGCCACGATGAGGCGGGCAGACTTCACTCCTATGCCCGGCACGCGGAGCAGCATCTCGTAGTCGGCCCTGTTCACATCGACAGGAAACTGCTCGGGGTGGCGCAAGGCCCATGCCAGCTTGGGGTCCACCTCGAGGTCGAGGTCGGGATAGGCATCGTCCACAATCTCGTCCACCCGGAACTGGTAGAAGCGCATCAGCCAGTCGGCCTGGTAGAGGCGGTTCTCGCGCACCAGCGGCGGCTGCTTCAGGGCGGGCAGACGCGGGTCGTAGGCATTGACGGACACGTAACCCGAGTAGTAGACGCGGCGCATGGTGGGTTGGCTGTAGAGGGCCGACGACAGGCGCAGGATGTCCTTGTCCGTCTCCGCCGTGGCGCCCACAATCATCTGCGTGCTCTGCCCCGCGGGCACGAAGCGCGGCGCATGGCGGAACTTCTTCCGCTCCTCTCGGTTCTCCAGCACCCCCTGGCGGATGTAGCGCATGGGGGCGTACACGCTGCGGTGGTCCTTCTCGGGCGCCAGCAGCTTCAGGTTCTCCTCCTTGGGTATCTCGATGTTCACGCTCAGGCGGTCGGCATAGAGCCCCGCCTCGTGCACCAGCTCCTGGGAGGCGCCGGGGATGCTCTTCAGGTGGATGTATCCGTTGAAGCGGTGCACCGTCCGCAGGTCCTTGGCCACGCGCACCAGCCGCTCCATGGTGTAGTCGGGGTTGCGCACCACGCCGCTGCTCAGGAAGAGCCCCTCGATGTAGTTGCGGCGGTAGAACTCCATGGTGAGCTCCACCAGCTCGGTCACCGACAGCGTGGCGCGCGGTATGTCGTTGCTGCGGCGGTTGATGCAGTAGGCACAATCGTAGATGCAATAGTTGGTGAGCATCACCTTGAGCAGGGAGATGCACCGCCCGTCTTCGGCAAAGCTGTGGCAGATGCCCACGCCACCCACCGTGTTGCCCACCATGCCCGCCTTGCCCCGCCGCACGGTGCCGCTCGACGAGCACGACACGTCGTACTTGGCCGACTCGGCCAACACCTTCAGTTTATGGAGCACATTTTCGTTCATCGTTTGCAGGGATAGGAGTTGTGGGGACAAAGGTAATGAGAATCGGGTGGTTTCGGGTCAGTGGGAGGAGGATTTTTTTTGCGGAAAAACAACTATTTCCGAAGGAGACCTTGACACCCTGTCACGCATTTTTTCAACTTATTATAGAGGCGTGTTCCGCGTGACATGGTTAATGCATTTAACCATTGCTCTCCCCCGCGCGCGTAAGGGTTGCGTATATAGGTGTCAGGGTGTCACATTCCCGCCCCCAACTACCTACATTAGCGCCGTAACTATGGACTTTAGCGCGCTAACTATGGACTTTGGGAAACGTAAACAACCTGTCTGCCCGATGTGGACAACCTGTCTGGAGGATATACACAGGCAGCAGGCAGGAAATGCAGGTTCTGTTCGAACGCCTCATTTTTACCCAAGAACACAGAAAAACGGCATCTGCATAATTTTCTTTTGCGGTTCAAAATTCCATCAGATTATACCCTTTCTGATATAATATCGTGTATGAACAAATAAATTATACCCTTTGTGGTATAATATTAAATAAATACATTAACTTTGTACCCGAAAAGGTATAAAGGAAGAACTTTATGAATCATCTCCCTACTATAGTCAAGATGTTGAGAAAGCAGTACAATCTGACGCAAGAAGAACTGTCGTTGAAATCGGGTGTAGGATTGCGTTTTGTACGCGACCTTGAGCAAGGCAAGGAAACGTTGAGGCTTGATAAAGTAAATCAACTTCTTGACTTCTTCAATTATGAAATGGTTGCCACTCCCAAAACCGATCATCAATGAGACAAGCCCGTATATTTTATAAAGACCTGTTGGCTGGAATTCTGACAGAAAATGATGCCGGATATGAGTTCCGCTATTTGCCGGAGTATCTTTCTTTGGAAACGGCAAAGGCTGTCAGCCTGACATTGCCTTTGCAGGAAAAAGCATACACAAGTCCCGTGCTATTTCCTTTTTTTGACGGCTTGATTCCCGAAGGATGGTTGCTGGACGTTGCGTTGAGGAATACAGACATCAGCATTCTTGACCGGATGTCGTTGTTGCTGGCCTGCTGCAAGGATTGTATCGGAGCTGTAAGTGTTGTCCCTATTGAAGGAAAGGAGGAAAGACATGTGTAATTGTTTATATTGTTATCGCCCGCTTCGAAAAGGAGAAAAAGATATGCATCCGGCTTGCGTCAGAAAGTTCTTCGGAACAAGCACGTTGCCCGTTCTTGACTATACGACAGAACAACTTGACCAACTTGCCCTGCAAATCATTCAAGACCAAACTTCCTTGACCGGTGTCCAACCGAAATTGTCCTTACATTTGAATGAACACGAAGGCAGCAGACGATTGACTATTGTAGGACTATGGGGCAGTTATATATGTAAGCCCCAAACCTCACACTACACAATGATGCCCGAGGTAGAGGATTTGACGATGCACCTTGCAGAAGTGGCACATATTGATGTGGTTCCCCACACGTTAATGCGTATGGCAGACGGAACGCTTTGTTACCTTACCCGCCGGATAGACAGGACTCCTTCCGGAGAAAAGATTGCCATGGAAGACATGTGCCAATTGACAGAACGACAAACGGAACATAAGTACAAAAGCAGTTACGAGCGTATCGGCAAGACCATCCTGAAATACTCGTCTTTACCCAAAATGGACGTCACCAATTTCTTTGAGTTGGTACTTTTCTCATGGCTGACCGGAAATAACGATATGCATTTGAAGAACTTCTCCCTATATGAAGCTGCAGATAAGATACGTCTGACGCCAGCTTATGACTTGCTGAACGCAGCTATTATCAACCCCAAGGATAATGAAGAACTGGCATTGACATTGAATGGCCGGAAGAATAAGCTACAAAGGGAAGATTTTATTAAAACCGCAGCCAATCTAAGTATAGAAAATATCATTGTAGAACGACTGATAAATAAACATATCAAACTATTACCCAGGTTTGAAGCGGTCATTCAAAACTCTTTTTTAAATACTGAATTAAAAGAAAAGTATGACGAATTGTTGAGAGAACGGCTTGGCAGACTTTCGTAAAAGGAACTTTGAAACCAAGCAGAAGCATCCGTAAGTTTGCATCCTGTTGAAAAACCCTATCACCGCATGGCAGACAAGCTGACACCCGAACAGCGGCACAAGTGCATGTCCAGCATCCGCAGCCGTAACACCAAGCCCGAGGTCCTGGTGCGCAAATACCTGTTTGCCCAAGGATTCCGCTTCCGCATCAACGTCCGCCGCCTGCCCGGCACCCCCGACATCGTGCTCCGCAAGTACCGCACCGTCATCTTCGTGAACGGCTGCTTCTGGCATGGTCATGAAGGCTGCCGCTACTTTGTCCTTCCCAAGACCCGTACCGACTTCTGGCAAGCCAAAATTGAGCGCAACCGCGAACGCGACCTTGCCGAACGCCTCCAGCTGCGCCGCATGGGTTGGCACGTCATCCAGGTGTGGGAGTGCCAGCTCAAACCCAAGAACCGCGAACTTACCTTGCAGGGGCTTGCCCTTACGTTGAACCATATTTTCCTTCAGAACTGTTCCGTCTCCAAGGCGAAACCTTATGGAGAGCAGGAAGAAGGTGACGGCATGTCGATGGCGGCAGAGGAGAAAAGCGAATACTGACCATCTCCCCGCAAATTACCCACCCCTGTCAACAATCAGACAAATCTATCAGATTATTTCCTCTCCAACTTTTCTTTTCAAGACACCTACGATAACCCCTCGCGAGCAAAATGTGCACAATAGGCCGTTGTCTTAAACTAACAATAGGCCGATATTTGCAAAATAAACAACAGCAATATTATGTGCATCAGAAAGCAATTCGGAACAGCAATCATAAAGTTAAGAAAAGAGCGCGGCCTGTCGCAGGAACGCTTTGCCTTCGAAGCAGGCATAGACAGACGCTACATGAGCGACATCGAGAACGGTCGCCGCAATGTTTCACTGGACATCATCGAACGTATCGGCAACAATTTGAATCTGCCGTTGAGTGAGCTGTTCAGAGTGGTTGAACAAATTAAAGGAGAAAAAGAACACCTCTAAAGCCTATACTTACATTTACTAAGAGCAAATTCACATAGCCAATAACTGCCTGGTGTAAAACCTGCAAAATACCCAATAAATCATGAATAAAAACATTAGTTTTTCCTTGTTTGATTTTTGTAAAAAACAAGCAGGCAAGATAGAAATATATGGAAAAGAGACCATCGATGAAGAAGGAAATATTATCCCATTTATTGAACAAGCCGCATATATCACCCACTATCTGCTATTAAAAGATTCAACTGTCAACATACCTTATGAAAATAAAGCAAAAGACATTTTAAACCTATGGTATGAGTTTATAAAAGGGGATAAAACGTCTTCTAACAATACAGAAAAAGAAGGACTGTTGTCAGAAACATCTACAACTTTACAGCACTACCTTTTTCCTGATTTATACCAAGCTCCTTTTAAGGCTCCTCAAAAACCTAAATTCACATTTATAGATTTATTTGCAGGTATTGGAGGTTTTCGAATGGCACTACAAAATCTTGGTGGCGAATGTGTATTCTCTTCAGAATGGGATGAGCAAGCCAAAAAAACCTATTATGTCAATTATGGTGATGTACCTTTCGGAGACATCACAAAAGAAACTACAAAAAATAAAATCCCAAAAAAATTTGACATATTATGTGCTGGTTTTCCCTGTCAAGCTTTTTCGTTAGCAGGAAAACGATTGGGATTCGAAGAAACAAGAGGAACCCTTTTCTTCGATGTTGCAGAAATACTCCGCAGACATCAGCCTAAAGCTTTTTTTCTTGAAAACGTAAAAGGACTTGCTATACATGACAAGGGACGTACATTGAAAACTATACTAAACACACTGGATGAAGTTGGTTATATTGTACCTGATCCTCAAATTATAAACGCAATGTATTTTGGTGTTCCTCAACACCGGGAACGAATATATATTGTTGGTTTCCGTAAAGATTTGGGAATAAAAAAAGAAGACTACAATTATCCAGAGCAAAATGAAGTTACTAAAAAATGGATAGATGTTAGGGAAGAACAACCCGTCCCTGCAAAATACTATCTCTCCACACAATACATTAACACACTCATCAATCATAAAGCCAGACATGCGTCCAAAGGAAACGGATTTGGTTATGACATTATACCAGATGACGGTATCGCCCATGCACTTGTTGTCGGAGGTATGGGACGTGAATCCAACATCGTCATAGACTTTAGACAAACAGATTTGACTCCAACCACAAGAATCAAAGGTGAAGTCAACAAACAAGGTTGGAGAAAGATGACCCCCAGAGAATGGGCTCGTCTACAAGGCTATCCAGACAATTTTAAAATAGTAGTTGCAGATGCTTCCGCCTATAAACAATTTGGCAACAGCGTAGCTGTACCCGCTATACAAGCCACTGCTGAACAAATTCTTAATACATTAGACAAATATGGCATTATCAGGAAATAAAGGAGAATGGAGCGAAATTTATGCACTGTTTCGTCTTCTTGGTGAAGGGAAAATTCATGCAGGGGATGCCAACATGAACAAACTGGAATTGTATTATCCCATCCTCAACATCATTAGAGAAGAATCCAAAAGATATGAATATAAACCCAATATCCAGAAACATATTGTCATAATCAATGAAGAAGGAACAGAAATAACCCGTATCCCCATGAATAAATTCATTGAGGAATCAATGAATCTTTTACAAAATATTAAAGCAGCCCGAAAACCAGCTTTTGAAATTCCCGATGCAGAGATTTTCATGAATTCAATCGGCTGTACAAAACTTAAAGCTCCATCAAGAGACAAATCTGACATTCATATTGTCATTCATGATTTGCGGACAAACATGACTCCTTTACTCGGATTCAGTATAAAGTCACAATTAGGTAAAGCCTCAACCCTACTCAATCCAGGCGAAACAACCAATATACTCTACCGAGTAGAAGGGTACGAACTCTCTGACGAACAAATTATCTCCATCAATAGCATTGAGGATCACCTGCCCAGAATGAAAGCAATCTATGAATCAGGATGTTACCTACAATACGAGAATATGATACATGAAACTTTCAAGAACAATCTTTTGTTTCTTGACAGTAGCATGCCACAATTTATCGCAGATTGTCTTCTTATATCAAGCTTACCTGATTCAACATTGCAAATACATGAAATTGTAGAAAAAGTGGCAGAAAAGAATCCGCTACACTTCACAGGAAGAAACGTACAGACATTCTATGAGCATAAGATGAAAGTCTTATTGATAGACGTAGCGCTTGGTATGACACCAGCTAAAGAATGGAATGGTCGCTATGATGCCAACGGGGGATATATTGTTGTAAGAAAAGATGGAGAAATCGTTTGCTATCATTTCTATAATCGAAATGATATCGAAGATTATCTATATTACAACACCCGTTTTGACCGAGCAAGTAGAGGAAGATACAATTTTGGAAGTCTGTTTCGTGATAAAGACGGAAAAGTATATATCAAGCTAAACTTACAAATCAGATTCATAAAGTAAGTCTATTGACTGACAATATTACAAATTCTCAAAATCCGTTCAAAAACAAATCACCCGCTCCTCATCCTTTTTGTTATGCAAGGTTCACGAGGTGGCGGGTGCTTTTTTTATTTCGGAATTCAAATTTTCAGAGTTCAGAAATCAGAAATCAAATCTGAATCTTTACAAGCAGCTGGTAACGCCCAGCGTAGTTCCAATGGCGGTCAGGATGGTGACCAGCGTCTGGATGATGGTTTTCCAAATAGTTTTCTTGTCCATGTTTTTTTAGTGGTTAGTGATTAACGGTTAGTGGTTAGTGGTGAGCGGTTGGTGGCGTTGATTAGTGGTCAGTGATTAGTGGTTAGTGGTGAGCATACTAACCGCTAACCGTTCATCGCTCACCGCTAAATCTCCACCGTTCCCCGCTCACCGCTGTGTTACAACGGGCTCTCGTCCTGTCCGTCGCCGCCGCTGCCGCCGGGTTCGGGCTCCGTGCCGTCGTCCGTCAGCGTGCCGCCGGCGGTGTAGACGGCCAGCTCGGTGACGCGGGTGCACTTGCGCAGCTCGGTGTTGCTCCAGTTCTTGGTGTTGCGCACGTTCAGGTGGACGCCGGTGATGAGACTCGTGTCCCAGGCGTCGGCCGTGTCGGCACCCTTCGAGGAGATGCCCACGGAGAAGAGGCCCAGGTCGCCCAGGCGGACGGACTTGCCGTCGAGCACCAGCTCCTTGAGGCACGAGAGCATGTCGATGAGCACGCCGTGGATGACGCCGCGGGAGTAGGGCGAGTTGTGTTCCGAAATGTGGGTGACGAAGTCTTCGAATTCCACCGTGCGGTCCTGCACGGCGCGGGCGTACCACTTGGCGGGTGCGTCGGGGTTCTGAGGCGACTTGGCCTGATAACGTCTGTACTTCAATGTTCCGATTGTTGACATAGCTTTGTTGTTTTAAATTTGTGTTTGGTTAATTGGGAATGGATAATTGAGAATTGATAATTGATAGTGCCCCGGCCGCTGGCTCATTATCCATTTTCCATTGTCTATTATCCATTGACGAAGGCAAAGATAAGGGGTATTCTCCGGCCGGCCAAAAAATTCGGGCCGCTGGGAAGTGAAAACATGTTAACGGATTATAGAATTGCGTTAATAAAAATAATGCGTTGATTTACAGGTAGTAAAACGGTGTTTTCGCGCGCGGAAGACACTGTTTTCTGTTGTCGAAGACAAAAAGGACTTCAAAAGGAGACAGATGCCCAGACATCTGAAATGAGATTTCACTTACTGTTGAACTGTTGACTGTTGAACGTTGAATCTTCATCGCTCTGCCTGCATTCAACAGTCAACAGTCAACAGTTCAACAGTAAGCTAAAATGAGAAAAAAAGTGTGACCTCAAATTTTATATTATATATATATTTATATATATAATATAACTTATTTTCGGTATCTCGCAAATTGATTTTGGGTTACTGTTGAACTGTTGACTGTTGAATGTTGAATGTAAAAAAAGAAAGCCGATAAAATAAGCCCGACATTCGTCTTTATTACAATAAAATCGTTATTTTTGTAATCGTTACCTGTTGGCATGTGCAGAGAGAATAAAAGAAAATTCAAAATAAAAACGATATGAAAAAATACCAGTTATACCGCCCCCTGTTGTATCAAGACCGCCGTTCGATTGACGAATTTATCAAGGAAGACCCCATGTGGGAGGAGCTGTACCGCCTTTATCTGCAAATGGAAAAAAAGCAGTACAGGGACCATATGGAAAAACTCATGAAAACAATCGAGCTGGACACATTCAATACACTCCGTTTCTTCTGCGTATGTATTATGATGGATTCCCATTGGGACGAAGATTTCAAAGGAAACTATATACGCGAACTGGAGACAACACCGGGTGTGAAAACCGATGTATGCCTCTCGCTGGCTTATGTTGTGTTCAAACTAATGAAAAATCCACCATCAAATATTGGCCGCCTTCTGCATGAACTGGAATCGCCACTAAAGTCAAAACTGGATCTGTGCAAGAAGGAATTTGTCTTGGCAAGCATTTATTTGGAACAAAAGGAATATAAATGGAAGACTTGGCAGATAGACCTTTGTCCAGGCGCCGTCAAACCTGCCTCTCTGCCGCACAGCGAGGAATGGTGGAAGATGGCAACCAACTTTTTCACACAAGACGACTTATATGTCATGCTCAACTTTTGGCCCGACCCGGACGACAAACTGGCGGTACTGGATCGGATGCAGGAGGCCGGAGCTATGAAGGCTGACTGTCTGGAGATACACACCCGTCTCATGGAACTGAAAAAAACAAATGCAGTACACCCATTCGGTGAAAATCTTACGCTTTTTGCTTCTGACATACTCAACATATGGAATGAGTGTCAGCGTGTATGGGAGCACTACGGGCTACTGCAAGCCCCCGAAACGACTTCGAATCGCCTGCCCGACGAAGAGAAAGCCCAGCTGGAGAAAACACTGACCGCCACCGCCCTGGAAGTGAAACGACTGCTCAAGGAGAACCAAGCACTGGATGCGGCCAAAAAGCAACTGGAAAGCCAGAACAAAGCCCTGCAAGCCGAACTGGAAGCCCTGCGGACAAAGAACAGCAAGCCGGCGGCAGGCACACCTTCCGAACCGGAGGAACTCGCGAGCCTGGTGGACAAGGCACTGGAGCTGGGCGACGAGAAAAGCCTGAAAGAGCTGGTGGTGTGGCTCACGAGCATGGAGGGGGCGGAACGCGCGAAGGCTCAGACAAAACGCGTCGTGCAGCGGCTGAAGGACCTGAAAGTCCCCGTACCCCACACACAGTACAACTACTACGAAGGCGCCAACCACATCAGCGGAAACCAGATAAAGGGTGTCAGCATCGGCACGACGCCCGCCAACCGAACTTTAACCCAAGAATGACAACGATATGGAAGACAACAAACAGAAACAGACGGAAGTGAAGAACTTCTACGGCGGCATCTACTTCGACCGCTGCCAGATGACGGACATCAAGTTCCAAACCATCGTGCAGGGCGACATGCACGTGCAGGCGACGGAGGATGAAGAAAGAGACGAGGCTTTTGCCACACAGGAGGAGCAAGACGTACCACCCCAGCTACAGACGCAAGAAGCGGAGGCCTTGCTGAAGAAACTGGCAGCTGCCGGCATCGTGGACGCCGGCTGGCAGCCGCTTTCGCTCTCGAACCCCGAGAAAGGCGTACTGGCCTCTCTGCTGGCCGACCGACTGGAGATAGGCAACCGCTGGAAGTTCTTCGGCCGCCTGTGGGGCATGAATCCCGAAACCCTCCGCACGGCCTTCAACAAGGGAATGGACCAACACCGCACAGCCGACTTCATGGAACGGGTGAAGAACGCGCTGAAAGGATGACCTAAAAAAAGTACGAGAACAAAAAACCTATAAATCAGACAATTACAACCATCCGTACCCACTACGCGTACCCACTACGTAGTGGGTAAATCTCATATCCATCCGCTAACTTTGCTCCTGCAATCAAGGGAAAAACAACCCCTTGGTTGCGGGAGCTTTTCGTATTGGGAGCTTCCAACCCGAAAAAACAAAAAACGAATATGAAGCAATTAATGAAAGTCGTAGCGCAGGGCGAACCCTTCGCCGTGCAGAGCCAGAAGGCCGAAAGCGGACAGGTGATGAAGTGCAACATCGTGTTGCAGGAAGTGGGCGGCAAGTACGAGGACACGTATGTGGCAGCCATGCTGGGGCAGCTGGCCTCGTGCAAGTTTTATGCAGGCGAGCTGGTGTATGCCGTCCTCCGCTTCCAGACGCGCGAGTACAACGGGCAGATGTTTCAGGATATTCTGGCGGTGGAAATCGTGAAGATGAACGGTTAACGGTTAGCGGTTAGCGGTGAACGGTTAACGGTTAGTATGCTCACCGCTCACCACTAACCACTAACCACTAACCACTAACCACTAACCGCTACGATACATTTTTCAATTATCCATTATCAATTAACCAACTGAGTGGAGCGAGGTGAAGGAATCTCCAGGAGAGCAATGCGGCCGCGTTTCTCGCTTCTTTCCCTCCCAAAATCACTCAATTTATGCGAAAGAATATTTTCATCGAAGACGTCCGTATGGACACACAGACGGCCTTCCTGGCCAACGGCAACATCAACATTTATCCCTGTTCGTGGGAAGTGGAGAAAGCACCCATCACGCCCGACGGACGGGCCTCCTACAAGGGACGCATCACGGTGGAGGAGGACGGACGCACACGCGTAAGCCCCTACAACATGGGGACAGGACCACGTTACATCGACCTCTTTGCCACAGAGCATTGCCGGGTGATGATGACCCAGCGCGGCCAGATCATCGAGAAATGGAGCTTCCGACCCTCGCTGACCTCCGACGACATCCGCGCCCTGCGCGCCCTGGAGGGACGCCGAATCGACGCCTACTATGCCAGCCGCAAACTGGAGACGAGATGGTGAATCAATGGAGAATGGAGAATGGAAAATGGATAATTGAGAATGAAGAAATAATTATCAATTATCCATTATCAATTGTCAATTAAAGATTTTTTCAATGAAGAATATGACGAACATTTTTACTTGTATCGGACGGGGGCATGGTGCTCCCGCCCTTCCGGCCACCCGCCAGGAGTGGGAGGCCATGCGCCGCGAGCCTTGGCTGGCGGAGATGTGTCGCCGCATCGAGGCGGGCGACGAGAAACTGAAACGGCGGCTGCCCATCTGGACGCCTCATTGTGCCGCCTTCCGAGACAACCACCGTGCGGCGGCGGACGCATTGAAGCCCCTGCCGCGACTGATGCTGGACTTCGACGAGAAAGGACATTCGGCCGAGATACTGGAGCGGTCGCTGGCCTTGCAGAAAGAGGGCAAATGGCAGGTACTGCTGGTGGAGGAGTCGGTGAGGCGCGGCACGCACGTGCTCATCGTCCTGCCCGACAGCATGACGCCGCAGGAGGCGCAGCAACGCTTCTCGGCCGACGTGGGCTTTCGGGCGGACGGCGCGCTGAAGGACGTGAGCCGCTGCATCTACATGGTGCCCGAGGACCATACGCTGTATGTGGACGAGGAAAGGCTGTTTGGAAATGAAGAATTAAGAATGAAGAATGAAGAATTGGCTGCCGCCCCCAAACCCTCCG
>NZ_CABUOL010000009.1 GCF_902493215.1 uncultured Mediterranea sp. | reverse complement strand
TTAACAACAAGTGCAGTTATATACTACCAGTTGTGTAGAATAGTATATAACTGCCTAAATTAATATAGAAATAAGGAACTGCATTAGAATCAATCACTTTATGATAGATTTGAGTGTAGTTCTTTTTATAACTAACGAGTATAGTCTGTTAATTTGTTATTGATTTCCATTGCTTGCTTCTTTCTGCCAAAATCTTTACTTTTGCAGCAAACAAGAAAAAGACATCATGCAGTTACCCGATTCATTTGCCGAATATACCCGTGCCCTGCTGGGTGAAGAAGAATACACCCGCTTGTCCACTGCCCTGTTGGGAGAGGAGCAACCCGTCAGCATCCGCCTGAACCCGCAAAAATGCGGTCGTTCTCCATTTTCCATTCTCCATTCCCCATTAAAAGAAGTTCCCTGGGCCACAGACGCCTGTTACCTGGATCAGCGCCTGACGTTTACGTTTGACCCGCTGTTTCATGCCGGCTGTTACTACGTGCAGGAAGCGTCGTCCATGTTTGTCGAGCAGGCGGTGAAGCGCTATCTGCCGGATCGGGCGGTGGCGGTGCTCGACCTCTGTGCTGCGCCGGGCGGCAAGTCCACCCACTTGCGCAGCCTGTTGCCTGAGGGCAGTCTGCTGGTAGCCAATGAGGTGATGAGAAACCGGGTGCAGGTACTGGCGGAGAATCTGACGAAGTGGGGGTATCCCGACGTGGTGGTGACAAACAGCGATCCGTCGGAGTTCACTCCGCTGGAACACTTGTTTGACTGTATCCTGACCGATGTGCCCTGTTCAGGTGAAGGTATGTTCCGTAAGGACGAGACGGCCGTGAGCGAGTGGAGCCCGGAGAATGTGGAAATCTGCTGGCAGCGCCAGCGGCGCATCCTGGCGGATATCTGGCCTTGTCTGAAGCTAGGCGGACTGCTGGTGTACAGCACGTGTACCTATAACACGAAGGAGAACGAAGAGAATGTACGCTGGATTTGCGATGAACTGGGTGCGGAGGTGTTGCCGCTCGATGTACCTGCCGAATGGAACATTACGGGTAACCTGCTGGCTGGTGAAGATTTTCCTGTATACCGTTTTCTGCCGCACAAGACGCAGGGCGAAGGTTTCTTCCTGGCCGTGCTGCGCAAGGCGGGGGAAGAAGACGAGAATGATGGTGCGCGGATGACGCAGATGGGGCGGATGAATGCGGACAGATGGAAGGGGAAGAAAGGAAGTGGCGGCAAGGCCGCTTCTTCCTCGGCTTTCGGCAAGGAGCAGCTGGCAGTGATACAAGGCTGGCTGTGCGGGGCGGAAGGATATAGCCTGATGCCTGAGGGACAGACGCTGACTGCCTTCGCCACGTCGTGGCTCCCAGTGCTGTCGGCTTTGAAGCAGCATGTCCGTGTCCTGCAGGCCGGCGTGACGCTGGCCGAGGCAAAAGGGAAAGATTGTGCCCCTGCCCACGCATTGGCCATGAGCTGTCTGTTGGGACAGGAAGCTTTTGCTGGCGAAGAAGTGGACTATCCGACGGCCATTGCTTATTTGCGTAAAGAGGCCGTCACCCTTTCAGGCGCGGCCCCTCGCGGTTTTGTATTGCTTACTTATCGGGGTTTCCCTCTTGGCTTTGTGAAAAATGTGGGCAATCGTGCCAACAATCTCTATCCGCAGGAATGGCGCATCCGTAGCGGTTACTTGCCCGAGGAAATAAGAATTTTATAGCCGGCTCTTGTAGATACGTGCCATCACCTTCTGATACTGGTTCTCCAGCTGCAGCAGGTTGGCCTGGCTCTGGTAGATGACGGAGACTTCGACGAAGTACTCAATCATGCTGATCTGCCCGCCGTCCAGTGCCTGACGCAGCAGCTTCAGGTCCTGCTGGCGGCCGAAGGTCTCGGCATACTCCTGCATGGAGGCGTGGAGGTTGCAGGCCTCGTCGTAGAGCTGCCACAGGGCGGTGCTGGCGCTGAGGCGGGCGTTCTCTTCGCGGAAGTCGGCACTGAGGGCCTGCGAACGGGCGGCCTTCACCTTGCCGTGGTTCTGGAAGATGGGGAACGAGAAGCCCACTACCAGGCCGTTCAGCGGATGGCGGCTCTCGGTGTTGCGGCGGTAGCCCAGTTCCAAGCCGGGCAGCCAGCCCTGACGGCTGACGGACACTTGCTTCTGTGCCGCCTGGCTTTCCTGCTGGAGCGAGAGCAGGGCAGGGTCGGAGGCCAGCAGCTCTTCGCACAGCGGGCCGAAGTCGGCAGGCAGGGGAACGGAAGGATAGTCCGTCAGACCCAGGTTCTGCGCCGTGGCGGCGGCAGGTCCTTCGGGCATGGGGCGGCCGGGGACGAGCGACAGGTTACCGTTCAGGGCCGTGAGCTCTTTCAGCTTGCTGTCCAGTGCCGTACGGTTCATGCGGGCCTCGGTGCGCACGTTCAGCAGTTCGAGGTTGATTTTATTGGTCTCCAGCGTGCTGGCATCGCCCGTCTCCAGGCGGCGGCGGTAGTAGGCGGCCAGGTCCTCGGCATTCTTCAGACGCTCGTCCAGCAGCTGCTGCTGGCGGCTGAGGTGGATGATGTCGAGACAGGCTTCCTGTGCCTGGAGCAGGATGGCCTGCCGTTGGGCGTTGGCCTGCGCGTCCAGTGAGCTGGCCTTGAGGCGGTTCAGGCGGGCACGGCTGACGTAGAGCGAGGGGAAGTCGAAGCTCTGGGCAATGACCAGCTCGCCCACGGTGATGTTCTTGTCCTGCGAGTCCCACAGGTGGGCATACGACAGGGTGGGGTCGGCCAGGTTGTTCGAGGCACGGTTCTCCAGCTTCTGTGCCTCCGTGGTGCGGGCGTTGGCCTGCAGTTCCTTGTTGTTGGCCTCCACCTGCTGGAGGATGGCTTCGATGCCGCTTTGGGCGTGCACCCCTGCCGCCAGGGCAAGGCATGCACAGATGATTATTGTCTTCTTCATTTCTTCTTGGTGTGTATGAGCAGATAAACGATGGGGATGATGAACCCGTTGAGGAAGGTAGATGTCAGCAGACCGCCGAGGATGACCTTCGCCATGGGGCTCTGTATCTCGTTGCCGGGCAGGTCGCCGCCGAGGGCCAGCGGGATAAGGGCCAGTGCACTACTGAGGGCCGTCATCAGGATGGGGTTCAGTCGGTCGAGCGATCCGCGGATGATGCTGTCGTGCAGCGAGTAGCCTTCCACGCGCTGCAGGTGGTTGTAGTGGCTGATGAGCAGCATGCCGTTGCGCGTGGCGATGCCGAACAGCGAGATGAAGCCGATGATGGCCGGGATGCTCACCTCGCCGGTGGTCAGCAGCAGGGCGAAGACGCCTCCGATGAGGGCCAGCGGCAGGTTGATGAGGATGACGGCGCTCTCCCTGACGCTGCGGAACTCGTGGTAGAGCAGCAGGAAGATGACGACGATGGACATCAGCGACGTCAGCAGCAGCGTGCGGCTGGCCGCCTGCTCGCTCTCGAACTGGCCGCCGTATTCCACGTGGTAGCCTTCGGGCAGCTTGATGTCGGCGTCGATGCGGGCCTGGATGTCGGTCACCACGGAGCGCAGGTCGCGGTCGGCCACGTTGGCCGAGATGACTATCTTGCGCTTCACGTTCTCGCGGCTGATGCTGTTGGGGCCCATGGACGAGCGGATGTCGGCCACATAGCTGAGCGGCACCTGACGGCCGTCGCCCGTATCAATCATCAGGTCGCCTATCTTCGAGGCCTGATCGCGCAGGTCGTCGCGCAGGCGGACGGTGAGGTTGAACGATTTGCCCTGCTCGTAGACCTGCGACACGGCCTCGCCCGCCAGGCAGGCGTTGACGTACTCGGCAAACTGGGGCAGAGTGATGCCGTAGCGGGCCAGCATCTCGCGGCGGGGCGTCAGCGTCAGCTGCGGGCGCTCGATCTGCTGCTCCACGGTGAGGTCGGCCACGCCCTCGACGTCCTGTATCTTGTCCCTTATCTGGCTGGCGAGGCTGAACATGCGGTTCAGGTCGTCGCCGAAGAGCTTGATGGCGATGTTGGCCTTTGTGCCGCTGAGCATGGCGTCGATGCGGTGGCTGATGGGCTGACCTATCTCGACGTTGACGCCGGACAGGGTGGCGAGCTTCTCGCGCACCTCGGCCACCACCTCGCTGCGCGAACGGTCTGTCAGCTCGAAGGGCGCCTCGATTTCCGACCCGTTCACGCCGCGCGAATGTTCGTCCAGCTCGGCGCGGCCGGTCTTGCGGGCCACGGTCTGGATTTCGGGCACGGTGAGCAGCAGTTCCTCGGCCCGTCGGCCGATGGCGTCGCTCTCTTCGAGCGAGATGCCCGGCAGCGAGGAGAGGTTGATGGTGAACGACCCTTCGTTGAAGGGCGGCAGGAACGAGCGGCCCAGGGTGAAGAACAGGCCCAGGGCGACGGCGAAGAGCGCGACGGTGCAGCCCAGCACGGTACGCTTGTGTTGTAAAGCTTTTTCGAGCACGATGCCGTAGGCCTTCTTCAGCGTGCGGGCCACGGCGGAGTCGCCCGAACCGGCCTCACAGGTACTTCTGGAGGGGGTGTCAGGAGAGATACGTTTGTCTCCGGCAGAGACAAACGTTTGTCTTGCCTGGAGAGATACGTTTGTCTCCCCCCTAGACATACGTATGTCTCCGGGGGTGAGATACGTGTCTCTTTCCAAGTTTCTTTCTTGTATATCTTCTTTACTGCGCAGCAGGTACGAGCAGAGCACGGGCGTCAGTGTGAGCGCCACCACCGTAGAGGCAGCCAGGGCGGTGATGAAGGCGATGCCCAGCGGGACGAGCATGCGCCCCTCCATGCCGCTCAGGAAGAACAGGGGCACGAAGCTGACGACGATGATGAGCGTGGAGTTGAGGATGGGCATGCGCACCTCGCGCGAGGCGTTGAACACGACCTGCAGCACGGGCAGACGGCGCTCGGGCGGCAGGAGGCGGTTTTCGTGCAGGCGGCGCCAGACGTTCTCCACGTCGACGATGGCGTCATCGACCAGCGAACCGATGGCGATGGCCATACCGCCCAGACTCATGGTGTTGATGGTGAGCCCCATGTAGTGGAGCACCAGCACGGACACGACGAGCGACAGGGGCAGGGTGACGAGCGAGATGAGGGTCGTCCGCACGTTGGCCAGGAAGAGGAACAGCACGATGACCACGAAGATGCCGCCTTCGACGAGCGACTTGCGCACGTTGCCGATGGAGCTTTCGATGAAGCGGCTCTGGCGGAAGATGTCGGTCGATACCTTCACGTCGGGGGGCAGGTTCTTCTGCAGGTCCTGGAGGGCGGCTTCCAGCTTGCCGGTCAGCTCCAGCGTGCTGGTGGCAGGCTGCTTCGTCACGGTGAGCAGCACGGCGGGTTTGCCCCGTTCCGAGGCCAGTCCCAGTTTGGGTGTCTGCGCGCCGATGCGCACGTCGGCCACGTCTTCCAGCAGGACGGGGGCGGCGAGTGAGCCGTCACTGTTCGTAGCTGACTTCACCACGGTTTTGCCCAGCAGTTCGGTGTTGGTCGTAGCTGTCAGTCCGCGCACGATGTACTCGTTGCCGTATTCGTAGATGACGCCTCCGTTGGCGTTGAGGTTCATGCCGCGCGTGGCACTGAGCACCTGACCCAGTGTCACGCCGTAGTGGCGCATGCGCTCGGGGTCGAGCTGTATCTGGTATTCCTTGATGTCGCCTCCCAGCACGGCCACCTGCGCCACGCCTCCGGTGGAGAGCAGGCGCGGACGGATGGTCCAGTCGGCCAGCGTGCGCAGGTCGAGCATGGAGGTGGAGTCGGCCGTGAGGCCCACAATCATCATCTCGCCCAGGATGGACGACTGCGGTCCCAGCGTCGGCTTGCCCACGCTTTCAGGCAGTTCTTCGGCTACGAGCGAGAGCTTTTCGCTGACAATCTGTCGGGCCAGGTAGATGTCCGTGTCCCAGTCGAATTCCACCCAGACCACGGAGAAGCTGTGGGTGGACGAAGAGCGTACGCGGCGCACGTGTGTGGCGCCGTTGACGGCGGTTTCGATGGGGAAGGTGACGAGCTGTTCCACCTCCTCGGCTGCCATGCCGTTGGCTTCGGTCATGACGACCACGGTCGGCGCGGTGAGGTCGGGGAACACGTCCACTTCCGTGTGCATGGCGGTGTAGGTACCGCCCACGAGCAGCAGCACCGAGGCGACGAGCACCAGGATGCGGTTCTGTAGGGAGAAGTGTATGATTTTGTTGAGCATAACTTGTTTAATTGAGAATTGAGAATTGAAAATTGAGAATGGAATTATCTGTTGGGGCGAAGAGGCTTTCCTATTCGTCATTTTCCATTATCAATTTTCCATTTTCCATTGAATTAGTGTTCATGACTATGCGCCGGAAGTGCGTTCGCCGCTCCGGCCAGTTTCACCTGATAGGCACCGCGGGTCACGAGGCGGTCGCCGGCCTTCAGCCCGCTGAGCACCTGCACTCGCTGGCCGTTGTCGGCACCCAAGGTGACGAGCTGCTTGCGGTAGCACTCCTCGTCCAGCTGCAGGTAAACGTAGAAGCTGCCCTGTTCTTCGGTCAGGGCCGAGCGGGGCACGCTGATGACACCCTCCATCGGGCGGGCCAGCAGGTAAATCTCGACGAAGGAGCCGGGCACCACGTCGCCGCGGTTGTCGAACTCGAAGGTCACGGGGATGTAGTAGCTGCCTTCGCCCGAGGCCTTGCCGTAGGACAGCAGACGGCCGTTCAGGTCTTGCAGGGCATACACCTTATTATTATAGGGCGTGCAGAAGTTGGCCGAGGTGATGGCGGGCAGCGAGGCATAGTACTTCTCCGACACGTCGGCACGGAGGAAGAGGCGGCGGTTCTGTGTGATGCTCACCAGCGGCTGGCCTACGGTGACGTAGTCGCCTTCCTTCACCAGCAGGCTCTTCACGTAGCCGCCTATGGGGGCGGTGACGGCCTGCCCGCGGTCGGTGTGGTTCTTGGCCACGGCCTCGTAGCTGATGCGGGCGTTCTCGTACGCCTGCTTGGCCTGAGCGAAGTCCTTCTCCGAGACGATGCGGCTCTCCACGAGTGCCTGCATGCGTTCGTACTCCTTCTTCGACACCTCGTAGGCTACGCGGGCTTTCTGCACGGGGTCGCCCTCGGCGATGTTGCCCGACGAAAGCAGGACGAGCGGCATGCCTTCGCGTACGCTCATGCCTTCGGTTACCTTTCCCTTGAACGATACGACGCCTGCCACGGTGGCTACGGCTACCCGTTCGTCACCCTGCGCGGCCAGTACCTGCCCGCTGGTTTTGATGACCTGGGTGAAGCTGCCCGGCTCTACGGTACCTGTCTCTACGCCTGCGGCCTGTGCCTTGGCGGGCGGCATGACGATTTCGTCCGAGGCGGCTTCGGCGTGTCCCTCTTCTTCAGCTTGTACGTCTCCTTCGTGGTCGTGGCTGTGGCCTGCTTCCTCGTGGGCATGCTGTTCGTGGTCATGGTCCTGTTCGTGGTTGTGGGCTTCGGTGGCATGGTCGTGCCCTTCGTGTCCGTGGTCGGACTGGCTGTTGCAGGAGCCCAGCGACCATGCGACGAGGACTCCCAGAAATATCAGTTTCTTCATTGATAGATGTGGATTAAGTTCTTGCTATTAATAAATGTGGTTTCCGGCTGCAAAGGTACATGTACGGAGGTTGCAACCGGGTTGCAATGTGCGGGCGCACACAGCAACGCTTAGGCAAGAAGGCTGGGAGGAGCCCTTAATCCCGAGGCACGGGCGATGTAGACGCCGTGCAGCGATTCAATGTAAGGTGAGTATAAGGCGGTTGAATAAGAATCGGTGTAGGGGTACAGCAGACTGACGAGCAGGGCGAGGTCGGCCGGCAGCAGGACAGGACGCAGTTGCGGGGCCTGACGCTCCACCCGCGGCGTGCGCTGGACGAACTGGTGGGTGAGGCAGCCCTTGTCGTGGCAGCAGTTGGGGTGGCCGGCCGGATGGTGGTGATGGTTCGCTTCGCCGCAACCCGTATGCAGGTCGTTCTTCAGGCAGATGGCCTCGCTGCCATGATGATGATGGGGCACGACGGGCACCGCCAGCATCAGGATGCTGAGCAGGAGCAGCAGTGCGGTCATGTAGGGTTTCCGTATCATCATGGCGTTCAGTGTGTGGAGTTGCGCAAAGATAAGGATTATTTCTTTTCCAGCTCGCTGAGCGACTCCATTTTTTTCTTTTCCAGGAACTCGTAAACGCCACAAAGGTGTTCGCGGACGCGCTGGTGGCCGAACTCATAGACTTTGCTCACCAGGCCGTCGAGGAAGTCGCGGTCGTGGCTCACGACAATCAGGGTACCGTCGAAGTCCATCAGCGCCTGCTTCAGGATGTCTTTGGTCTTGAGGTCGAGGTGGTTGGTGGGCTCGTCCAGGATGAGCAGGTTCACCGGCTCGAGCAGCAGTCTGATCATGGCCAGACGGGTACGCTCGCCGCCGGAGAGCACCTTGACCTTCTTCATCGAGGCTTCGGGACTGCCGAACATGAAGGCGCCCAGCAGGTCGCGTATCTTGTTGCGTATCTCGCCCTTGGCCACGTCGTCGATGGTCTGGAAGACGGTCAGGTTCTCGTCGAGCAGGGAGGCTTGGTTCTGGGCGAAGTAACCTATCTGCACGTTGTGGCCCAGCGTCAGGGTACCTTCGTGCTCAATCTCGCCCATGATACATTTTACCAGTGTGGACTTTCCCTCGCCGTTGCGGCCCACGAAGGCCACCTTGTCGCCACGCTCGATGGTGAGCGTCGCGTTCTTGAATACCACGTGGTCACCGTACGTCTTGCCCACGCCGTCCATGATGACGGGGTAGTTGCCCGAGCGGGGCGACGGGGGGAACTTGAGGCGCAGGGCCGAGGTGTCTTCTTCGTCCACTTCGAGCAGTTCCAGCTTTTCCAGCATCTTCACGCGGCTCTGCACCTGCAGGGTCTTGGAGTAGGTACCCTTGAAGCGTTCGATGAACTCCTTCGTCTCGGCGATGAACTTCTGCTGCTCGTCGTAGGCCTTCTGCTGCTGTTCGCGGCGTTCCTTGCGCAGCTCGAGGTATTTGGAGTAGTTTACCTTGTAGTCGTAGATGCGGCCCATCGTGACCTCGATGGTGCGGGTGGTGATGTTGTCTACAAACTTGCGGTCGTGGCTGATGACTACCACCGCCTTACCGTTGCTGATGAGGAAGTCTTCGAGCCACTGGATGGACTCGATGTCGAGGTGGTTGGTGGGCTCGTCGAGGAGCAGCACGTCGGGCTTCTGCAAGAGCAGCTTGGCCAGCTCGATGCGCATGCGCCATCCGCCGCTGAAGTCGCTCGTGGGGCGGTTGAAGTCCGTCCGCTCGAAGCCGAGGCCCAGCAGGGTCTTCTCCACGTCTTCCTCGTAGTTGGTAGCGTCGATGGCATAGAACTTCTCGCTCAGGGCCGACACCTGTTCGATGAGTTCCATGTAGCTGTCGCTCTCGTAGTCGGTGCGCGTCTCCAGCTCCTTGTTCAGGCGGTCAATCTCGGCCTGCATCTGGTGCAGGTGGGCAAAGGCCTGTGCCGTTTCTTCGAACACGGTGCGTCCGTCTTCGGTCATCAGGTGCTGGGGCAGGTAGGCGATGACACAGTCTTTGGGTGCCGATACCTTTCCGCGGGTGGGCTGGCGTACGCCGGCCAGAATCTTTAGCAGGGTACTCTTTCCGGCTCCGTTCTTGCCCATGAGGGCGATACGGTCCTTCTCGTTGATTACGAAAGATATGTCACTGAACAGGGTGGTGCCGCCAAACTCTACGGCCAATCCATCGATGCTTATCATATATAATAATGTGTATAGGGTTTCGGGGGGACAAAGATAGTGCAAGCTGAGAGAAGTACAAAATGAAAACCCCGTTTTCATGTTTTGTATTTCCGAAGCGCAGCCTTTCTTATGGAAAGATAGTGCAAGCTGAGAGAAATACAAAATGAAAACCCCGTTTTCTTTGTAAAGATAAATCCCGCTTCATGCAGAGCCCGTTTTTTTCAGGTGCTTTCTGAAGAGTTTTCAGGTAGTACCTGAAAGGTTTTCAGGTTTAAACTGAAAGGTCTTCAGGCCCTACCTGAAAGGTCTTCAGGTGACGGCTGAATAAAACCTGAAAACTATTCAGGTAAATTGGAAATGCGACCTGAAAAAATGAATACTGATTATCAGTAAGATAGATGATTGCCTGTCTTTGGATACTTATGAGGAAGGAGAAAAAGCCATTCACCCGCCGCTTCCTGTATTTCGATGCATCCGCCTTCCCGATTGTCGGATGGTCTTGTTGAAAGATTTCAATCAGCGTGCCCTGGATAACTGCTCTCTCTTTTCGCTTCCTGCGACCTGTAGAATCAGAAACAGGATAGAGGAATTTGTTTTTTCTTAGTATTTCTTATTATATTTGCCAAAGTTAACAAGATTTGTATCGGACGAAACCATCACAAGTGTTATATGCTACAGAAGTATAAAGATGAAGATGAACTCTTGCAGGCTGTCAGGCAGGGCGATGATGGGGCTTTTGAATATCTGTTCAGGAGCTATTATCCCCGCTTGCGCGGCTATGCGCTCCGCTTTGTGGACGACGAGGAGACGGCGCGTGACATCTTGCAGGAAAGCTTCATGCACTTCTGGGAACGGAGGATGCAGATTGAATCGGTGTCTGTCACCTCGCTTCTGTTCGTCATCGTCCGCAATGCCTGTCTGAATTACCTCAAACATAAACAGCTGGTGGAGCAGCAGCCTTTGGATGAAGTTTCCCAGGCGGTGGGGCAGGAAGAACTGTATTGTTGGGACTTCGGGGTCGATCCCGAACAGAAACTGCTGTACGAAGAATTGCAGGGCCAGATTCGCCGTGTGCTTCGCCAGTTGCCCGACCGTTGCCGTGAAGTGTTCGTCATGAGCCGTTTCCGCCATTTGAAGAATCGGGAGATTGCCGAAAAGTTGCAAATATCGACCACTGCCGTGGAAAAACACATTTCGAAGGCCCTCAAAGTCTTTTCCAGCTATTTCAAGGAACACTATCCCCCCGATGTTTATCTGCTCATTCTGTTGTGGTTAGGGCTTTGATGTTAAATAATGTAAAAAGAGGTTGGGTAAAGGGACTTAAGATTGTTTTATCATAAAAAGAAGTAAAGATTGGATGGAGCAAACAGACTCTACATATTATTACCATTTGGCGGTTCGCTATTTTAGAGGCGAATTGGACTACGAGGGCGAGAAAGAACTGTTCCGCTTTGTCAGGATGTCATCGGAAAACGGGAAACTTTTCCGCCAGTGGGAGGAAGAATGGCTCTCTACCCCCCAGCTTTCGCCGATGGTCGACGAAGAATGGAAACGGATGAAGCTGCGTATGTCGTTGCGTCCTGCCAGGGGTAAGGGTGGAAAACGTCTTCTTCTGTGGGGACGGATGGCCGCTGCGGTAGTTGCAGGACTTATCTTCCTGATGGCTGGTTTTATGGGCGTTTACTATTATCAGGTACAGAAGTCGGCCGATAATCTTTTTACCCTGGAGATAGGCAGGGCCGAAAAGACCCGTTTGCTGCTGGCCGATGGTACGGTGGTATATCTGAATGCAGGTTCTACACTACGCTATGCGGGCGACTACAACAACGGTCGCCGTGAAGTCCGCCTGACGGGTGAAGCCTATTTTGAGGTTTCCAGACAGCAGGGCGATGTTCCTTTTGTGGTGAAGACCGATTTTTATGATGTGATGGTCAAAGGCACCAAATTCAACGTGTGTGCCTATCCCGAAGATACGAAAGTGTCGACAGCCCTGCTGAATGGTGCGGTTGACATTATATATAAGGAAAGGCATATCCCCGTCAGCCCGGGCGAACTGGTTTGTCTGGACAAGAACACGCTTCAGTTTTCAAGGGAACAAGTACAGGCCGAACAATATAAGTCGTGGACAGAGGGCCGCTTTGAATACGACAAGATATCACTGCAGGAACTGGTGGACCGCCTTTCCCGCCGATACGACGTAACCATTCGTTTGGATGAGGCCATACGGAAAGACATGGTTTTCCGCATCTCTCTCCGCAACGAGGAAACAATCGATGATATTTTGAACGCATTGTCCCAGATTACTTCCATCTGCTATGAGAAACAGGGGCGTTCGGTTTATATCAAGAAGAAATGAGGATGGCGACGGTTTTTAGGAAAAGATTAATTAGGGGTGATTATTAATCTGATTGTGAGATTGGGAGTTTCAACGTTTCAATAGAAACAACGGAATTTTTCAATCTCATTTTTTTATATTGTCAGAACCGATAAAAATCTTGTGAAAAAATAGAGAGTTGGAGGTTGGGTAAATCATCTGACAGTTGTTATATCCATTGAAAGATGAAAAACAAGAGCGCAATTGTTGATATTTTGTCTAACTTACTTTAATGAAAAACAAATCATTATGAACTACAAAAAACATTTCGGAAGATCTCTGATGGCCGCTATATTGCTGTCTGGAGCTCTGGCCATGAATGCACAAAGTGTGACGTATCAGTTTAAGAACGTACCTTTGAAAACCGTATTGAAGGAAGTGGAAAAACAGTCCAAGTTTTCCATTATGTACAAAAAGGATGTGGTCGATGAAAACCGCCTGGTAACAGCCGATTTTAAGAACACGTCGTTGGAGCAAGTGCTGTCTACCGTTTTGGGGGATGGAGTAACCTTTTCGATACAGGACAAGATGATAATCATTTCGAAGAAGGGTGCGAATACTTCCCAGCAAGGTAAGAAGCAGAAAATAACCGGTGTGATCACCGATTCGAACGGGGAACCGGTAATCGGCGCTAATGTTATGGTAAAAGGTACGGGAAACGGTACGATAACTGATGTAGACGGTAATTTCCATTTGGATGTGCAAAGCAATGATGTATTGGAAATCTCTTACATTGGTTATACGACACAGAGAATCACGGTAGGCGACCAGAAACATTTGCTGGTAAAACTGGTGGAAGATGCCGAAATGCTGGACGAAGTTGTAGTGGTAGGTTATGGTACAACAAACAAGCAAGCCATTACAGGTTCTGTCATTAAGGCTGATATTGATACATACCGTGATGTTCCGACCAACAATATTATGGAAACCTTGAAGGGTTCTGTTCCCGGATTGAATATTGGCGGTACAAATACGGCAGGTGCTGTGGCCGGGTTCAGTATACGTGGTCAAAATTCAACGGGTGGAAATGACCCTCTTATTGTGGTGGATGGAGCTATATTTGACGGATCATTGGCAGATTTGCCTTCGGAAGATATTGAGGACCTTACTGTTTTGAAAGATGCCAGTGCAGCCGCTGTATATGGTAGCCGTTCTGCCAATGGTGTCATTTTGATTACGACCAAACGAGGCAGAAGCGAAGGTGGTAAACCTCAATTTAATGTGAATCTTTCATACGGATACAGTCATGAGCTGAGACGTCAGGAGGTTTATGATGCTGAAGGATATATACAAAAACTTTTGGATTATCGTGTAGCCAATGGAATGGATGCCGATCCCGATAAGATAGCACTGTACCTTCAGCCAATAGAAGCTGACAATTATAATGCAACTCCAGATCACAGACCTACATTTACAGATCCATACGATTTATTCCGTCAAAGCGCCTATAATGTAAAGGCTAATGTCAGCATTTCAAACAGCTCGGAACTTGCTACATATTATATCTCCGCTTCTTTGACAGACCAGAAAGGTGTCGTACTTAACGACAGATACAAGAATTTCTCAGGACGTATTAACGTAGAAACCAATCTTACTGACTGGTTGAAAGTTGGAGTTAAGTCTAATTACAGTATTCGTGACTATTCGGGTAGTTCACCTGACTTAAATAAAGCTGCCCAATTCAGTCCTTATGCTTCATTATATGATGATTCCGGTAAGTATTTACAGTATCCTCAGACTACAACTTCTTTTGAAAGTCCGTTCTGGAGTATGAAAACGGATGATTTGGAGAAATATAATACACTTGGTGCCATTCTGAATGCAAAGATTACGGTTCCTTGGGTGAAAGGTCTGACGTACGAAATGGTATACTCCAACAATCTCCGTTGGTCGCAGAATAATTATTTCTATGATGAATATACAACAGCAGGCCAAGGAAAGAATGGTAAGGGAGAAAGAAGCAATAGCAACAACTATCACATGTTGCTGGATAACCTCATCAAGTATAATAATACATTCAACAATATACACAACATTGATGTCACCTTACTTTATTCCCGTGAACGGCGTACCTGGAATGACATGTCTGCTTATGCGGAAGATTTTGACAATACTATTTTAGGGGACAACAAGCTTGAAGATGGAAAGAAACAAACGGTAAGTACAGGTAGTGGCGAAAGTGGAGCTATTGGTATGATGGCACGTGCAACCTATACATTCGATAACCGATATTCTTTTACCGGTACAGTACGTCGTGACGGTTGTTCTGCATTCAGTAAAAACAGAAAATGGGCCACATTTGCTTCCGGAGGTTTTAATTGGAACATCTCTAACGAGAATTTTATGAAGGATGTTGAGCCGATTGACAACCTGGCCTTACGTTTATCCTATGGATCAAATGGTAATCAGTCAATTAGTCCGTACACTACTTTGGCTAAAGTAGGAACAGGGAAGTATATTTTTGCAGGAGATCCTTCCTATTCCATTACCCAAAGTATATCCTCGTTTGCTCTTGATAATCTTGGCTGGGAAACGACAACAGGTTTTAATGCTGGTATTGATTTCTCTTTGTTTGAAAATCGTTTGTCCGGTAGTATTGATACTTATTTTACCAATACAAAAGACCTGTTATTCAGTTTGGCTTTGCCTACTATTTCAGGAAAATCTTCCATAACATCCAATCTGGGAAAAATACAAAATAAAGGTGTTGAAATAAGCTTGCATTCGTTGAATATATCCAAGAAAGATTTTTCTTGGACGACAGATTTTGCTTTCTCATTGAATAGAAACAAAGTTGCATCCATTTATGGTGAAGATAATGACGGGGACGGCAAAGAAGATGATTTGATCAGTTCAGGATACTTTATTGGAAAATCGCTTGGTACAATATATGGTTATAAAATCACAGGAATGTGGCAACAGGAGGATGTTGATAATGGTACGATAATGGAAGGAATGCGTCCCGGTGATTACAAACTTGAAGATTTAAATGGCGATGGAAAGATTGATTCTGAAAACGATCGCCAGTTCTTGGGAACATCCAAAGAAAACTTCCGTTGGAGTATGACAAATACATTGACATACAAAGACTGGTCTTTGATGATTTATATTAATTCAATTTGGGGTGGAAACGGTTATTTCCAATCTGCTAATACTCCCTATTATGATGAGTATATAAATAGCGGTCAGCATAATCGAACCATATTGGATTATTGGACTCCTGAGAATACGGATGCAAAATTTCCCCGCTTGGATTATCAAAAAAATGCACGTTACAAAGGAACATTATATCAGGATAGAAGCTTTATAAAGCTACAGAAAGTGGCATTGACTTATAATCTGTCCAGATTTGTCAAGAGAATTGGTTTGAATAATATGAAACTGTCATTGAGTGCTGACAACTTGTTCGAATTTTCTCCGTATTGGGATGGACTCGATGCTGAGACGGGACAAGGATTGTCAATCAGTGCACGTCCCTCTATTCGTACTTATCAAATGAATCTTATTTTTAATTTCTAAAATTGAATACAATGAAACTAAGAAATATATGTCTTGCCCTTGCCCTTGTTGGGGGACTGACTTCATGTTATGATTTGCTGGAAGAGAAACCATTGGATTTCTTGACACCGGAAAATTCTTATACAAATAAAAAAGGTTTCGAGGCTGCTTTAGCTGGAATCTATTCCAATATCAGAACATATTTTTATGCGAATACTGATTCCTGGCAAAATTTCGATATGTTGGGGGTAGACATTGATTTATGTTCTCCAAGATCAGGCGAAAGCTCTTATCCGGAATATTTCTATTGGAATACATTAAATGCTGATAATAGTTTCAGCAAGAAATGGTGGTCAAGACTTTATTCCATGATTTATAGCTGTAACGTAATAATAGACCGTTCCGAAAGCGAATATGCAGAATGGGTATCCGATGAAGAAAAAAATGCTATAGTTGGAGAAGCTAAGTTTTTAAGAGCTTTTGCGTATAGATTCTTGGCCAATATGTGGGGAAATGCTCCCATTGTCCTGAAAGAAACCACGTCTCCACAGTTTAATTACAAAAGTGCGACTCAAGAAGAAATCTATAAACAATGCAAGGAAGACTTGGATTTTGCAATCAGATGGATGCCTGATATAGACGACCAAAAAGGAGGTAGAGCATCTAAAGTGGCCGCCCAACATTTGATGGCTGAAATTTTGATAGGACTTAAGGATTATGAGGGTGCTATCCAGGCGGCTTCCGATGTAATCAGTAATCCCGCCATGTCATTGATGAAAGAACGATTTGGAAAGCTGATTGATTTTGAGTTTGAAGGCTATGATTATCAAGGTGAAAAAGAGCCTTGGGGGGATGTTTACTGGGATTTGTTCCGCGAAGACAATTTTAATAGAATTGACGGAAACAAGGAATGTATATGGAATGTACAGTTTGACGTTGATCTTGTTGGTGGTGGTAATGAAGGTAACTCAGGTGGTTACTTCGGCCTTGAAAGGTGGATTGGTACCAACTGGTGGATGCTCAAGGATGTTGATGGTAAATCCAACTGGCTTAAGGATATTTTGAGCGGACGTCCTGTCGACCAAATCTCAATTACAGACTACGCAGGCAACCAAATATGGGAATATAAAGGAGACTGGGATCGTGATATCAGAAATTCCAAGTATAACATGAAACGAGAATATTACTGGACAAACCCGGAAAGTCGTTTCTATGGTCAGAAAATGACAGAAGAAAATCTTGGAAACAAGGAAGATTTGTTCCGTATTACCCAGCCTACTTATATGAAAGTAGTTACTGCCAAACATCATGGACAATTTACAGACGCTTTGAGTGGAGAAACACACGACAACGGACGTATATATAAAGATTGGTATATAATGCGTTTGGCCGAAACTTATCTGTTAAGAGCTGAGGCATATATGTTGGCTGGAAATCTGAAAGCTGCTACTAATGATATAAATGTTATTCGTAACCGAGCCCATGCTACACCTGTTTCCGAGTCTGATGTAAATATGGATTTGATATTGGACGAAAGAGCAAGAGAACTGTTTATGGAGGATTATCGAATTAATACATTAATGAGAACCAATAAACTATCAGAATACTTGATGAAATATAATCCGAAAGTTATTCAGGCAGGATATGTACTGGATGATCATCTTAACAAACTGCCTATTCCCAACTCTGAAATAGAGGCAAACAAGGAAGGTGGTCTGGTACAGAATCCGGGTTATTAAACTTTAAAACAAAGAGACTATAATCTGAGCTATATACAACCGTTTTTCGATTGTACGAGTGATTTCCCTCTGATAATCATTACCAAATAGCAAGATTATAGTCTCTTCGTTTTTCATGAAGGTACATGATTAAAACGATAAAGAGTTTTATCACCACGCAATTGGCTTCATAAAAATTCGCAAATAAATAATCGCAAATAAAATATGAGAAATAAGTTGTTTTTATTGTTGGCTTTGTCTCTGCCTTCATTTTCATGGGCACAGTCAGAACTTCCTTTGTTGAGTCCGTCGGAAAACCTCAAGGCCGAAATAAAAGTAGGTACTCAGAACGTATCGATATCACTTTATTCGGGGAATCAGAAACTGGTTGAAACTAAGACTATCCAGTTTGAATTGGATAAAAATGTCATCCAAGGAGGATGGAATCTGAAGAAATATACAACGGATGAAGTAAGAAGCAGCTGGCAACCGCTGTTTGGCGAAAACAAATATATCACCGATTGTTATAACAGCATGACGCTACAGCTGTCTTCTTCCGAAAACGACAAGGATATGACTGTAGACGTGCGGCTATATGACGAAGGATTGGCCTTTAGGTACAGTTTTGACGAACTTGATTTCTGGAACAGGACTCTTCTGAAAGAAAATACTGAATTCCTTTTTGATACAGATTGTACGACCTGGGCATCGGACCGTGCACAGTCGGCTTTCTATGAAACAAAACTCAGTCAACTTAAAGGAAGTCTTGACAGACCACAAGTCGTGAAGATATCCCCTAATAAATATGTAGCAGTGGGAGAGGCAGCATTGGTAGACTATTCCAGAATGAAACTGAAGAAAAGCGAAAACGGTATAGGCCTGCAATCCGATTTGTCTGGAAAAGTCGAATTGGATTTGGCTGACTATAAGTCGCCTTGGCGTTATGTAATGGTAGGAGGTAATCCTGGACAAATAGTACAAAACAATTATTTCGTGCTGAATTTGAATGAGCCCAATCAGATTGAACGTACAGATTGGATTAAGCCCGGAAATGTGATCCGAGAAGTTACACTGACTACTCAGGGTGGTATGGCCTGTGTAGATTTTGCTGTAGCCAATGGAATAGAGTATGTGGAATATGATGCCGGCTGGTATGGTCCAGAAAACGATCCCAAGTCGGATGCAACGACTGTAACTGTCGATCCGGCAAGATCGAAAGGCGAACTTGATTTACAGAAAGTAATAGATTATGCCAACGAAAAGGGTGTAGGTATCATTCTGTATGTGAACATGAAGGCATTGAAGAACCAGCTTGACGAGATTCTTCCTCTATACAAGAAATGGGGAGTAAAAGGTTTGAAATATGGTTTTGTCGATGTTGGAGACCAATATTCCACTTCATGGCTTCATCATGCCGTAAGAAAAGCTGCTAAATACGAACTTATGGTCGATATACATGACGAGTACCGCCCTACAGGATACTCCAGAACATATCCTAACCTCATAACTCAAGAAGGTATCCGTGGAGATGAAGAAAGCCCTTCACTCCAACAGACTGTATATACATTCTTCAGCCGTATGATATGCGGCGCAGGTGACTATACCAATTGTTATTTTGCTGAACGTGTTACGTCTGATAAAATGGGTGGACGCGCGGCTCAGCTGGCCAAGAAGGTTGCAATCTATAGCCCATGGCAGTTTATTTATTGGTATGACCGTCCCTATGGTTCTCCAGTGAAAGTCGGCGGGGCAGGCTCAGCCGAATCCATGGTGAAGATAGATGAAATAACTGATTTCTACTGTTCTATTCCGACAGTTTGGGACGAGACAAGATTTCTTGAGGGAGAGATGGGAGATTATGTTGTTGTGGCCCGTCGTTCAGGAACCAATTGGTATGTTTCAGTATTGAATGCCGGTAATGAAAAGAATATAGAAATTGATCTATCGACTTTAGTTGATGTTGAACGTTGTAAAGCGACACTTTATTATCAGCCATCAGAAAAATCGAAAGAAAAGATTGCTATAAAAAGATACAATAAACTTTCAGAGAATATCACGTTTAGTGTTTTGCAGAATTCCGGATGTGTATTACACATAAGTAGATAGGACAATGCTTAGGATTAGAATCATATAAATATGAGAACGGGCTCTTTATTTCTTCTATTTTACATTCTAACTATAAATTTATATTCTCAAAATCAACATGACGCAAATGACAGTCAGTTGAAAACCATGCTCCATCCTGACGGCTCAGGATGGGGCTTTTATGAGGATACTGCTTGTGTGAGCAAGAAAAAGAAAGTCTTGCTGATAGGTGATTCAATGTTGAGCGGATACGGTGACCTCGTAAAAGCGGGGCTAAAAGACAAAGCCGTGGTCGATTTTTGGAAAACCGGCTTACATGAAGCACATCCCGATCTTTTTCCTTTACTGGACAAGGCATCATCCCATAGAAAATATGACATAATCCATTTCAATATCGGGCTTCATGGTTGGCCCAAAGGAAGGGTTGATGAAGACAAGTATGTTAACTTGATGAATGAGTATGTTGATATTTTGAAGAAGAACAACCCGAATGCCATTCTTGTTTGGAGTATGACTACCCCCGTTTTATCAAAGAACAGTACGGAACTTGACCCTGAAATCAATCCGATAATTGTGAGGAGAAACAAGAAAGCCGATAGGGTTATGAAATCCCAAGGAGTTCATATCATTGATTTGTATTCAGTAATGATACCTCACCGTGAATATACCAGAGGTGATAGGTTCCACTGGAACAAGATGGGGCAACAAATTCAGGCAGACGCAATATTGTCAACCCTGAAAAGCCTGTTGTCATCGTCAGCACTGGATTGATTATCTGTTGAAGCATAATCCGAATGCAAAAATTATAATATTGTAAATTCCGAGCTGAAACCGGAAATTATAAAAAGTATGGCCTATATTTGCAATTATTATAATGTCAAGAATATCATGTTGTCTACCATAGACAAACCTTTTAATGGACATCCGAGCAAGAAGGATATGTCTAAGATTGCCGATGAGATAATACTAAGTTTGGATAAAAAGTAACGGATATATAGTTCCTTTGTGGTTTTAACACTAAGAAGGTTGGACTAAATTTTGAAAAATAATGAGAATGAAAAGAAAGTATTTATGGATTATCATGATGGCTCTGATGCCATTTACAGCATTTGCTGAAAAACGCATCTATTATGTGTCGACAAAAGGAAATGACAATGCATCAGGAACTTTGAACCGTCCATTCAGAACGGCACAAAAAGCATTGGCTGCAGCAGAAAAGCATCAAACGGATACAGTGGAGATTCTTTTCAGAGGCGGTACATACCAACTTTCTGAAAGCGTAAGAATAAAGGGTAAGAATATAATTCTCCGTCCTTATGATTCGGAAAAGGTTGCGTTTTCAGGTGGTATATCCATAGGTAGTAACAAGATAAAGGCTATAAAAGATGAAGCTGTCAAATCGCGTATTCAGGATGATGTAAAAGACAAGGTAAAGGAGATTGACGTCAAGTCGATGAATGTAGAACTTGCCGGAATATCTCCTAAAGGCTTTGGACGTGCTGCCCTGCCTTCTTGGAGCGAACTTTTCGTGAACGGCAAACCCCAACACTTGTCAAGATGGCCTAATGACAGTACCGTACTTATCGGTAAGATTCGTTGTACTGGGGATATTCCACGCGACAAGAAGTTTGGTATAGGTGACCCTGTATTCGAGTATCTGGAGGACCGCCCGTCATCGTGGAAGTCGGCAGAGGATATGTGGATTGCAGGTTATTTTGCTTATGGATATGCAGATGACATGATTCCTGTAAAGTCGATTGACCCTTCGGAGAAAACCATCACAGCTGCCATTCCTACCATGTACGGTTTCCTAACCGGAGCATCCTTCCGCCGCTGGTACGCATTGAATCTTATCGAAGAAATAGATGAGCCGGGCGAGTATGTTATTGACAAGAAACTGGGAAAAATTTATTTTCTCCCTGGAAATGAGCCTATGGAACATGTGAACATTTCGATTCTGGAGGAACCGATGTTTTATATCGAAGAATCTGAAAACATTCTGATACAGGGGTTCACTTTCGAGTATTCTCGTGGTATGGGAGTTTATATGGACACCTCGGACAATGTGAAGATTGACAGCTGTACTTTCAGGAACTTGGGTTATGTAGCAGTGTCCATCGGGCGTGGTGATTTGCCGGATGGTGACATTTACAAAGCGCAACATGAATCTGACCAGAAATATGAGGATGGTATTGGAGGCGTGATTGGTACATTGTCCAGCCGCTTGTATGATGACAGACTGTTCAACAGACATGCCGGAAAAAACAACGGCGTAACCAATTGTGTGATATATCAGGTAGGATCAGGTGGTATAAACCTGGGAGGAGGAGACCGCAAGACTCTGACACCTGCAAACAATTATGTGGAGAACTGCCAAATCCATGACTTCAACCGCATCGAAAAATCCTATCGCCCGGGGATCTCTATTGACGGAGTGGGGAATCGGGTGAAGAATTGCGAAATCTTCAATGCACCCAGCATGGCTGTCCTTATAAACGGAAACGACCATATCGTGGAGTATTGTGATATACATCATGTATGCCAGGAAGTGGATGACCAGGGGGCTCTATATTATGGGCGCGATCCCTCTGAGCGGGGATTAAAAGTGCGGTATTGCTATTTCCATCATTTGGATTCCAAGCATCGCGTTTCTGCCACATATCATGATGACGGCGCTTGTGGTATGGAGGTTTACGGTTGCATATATTATCGGGCAGGAACTATACCTGTCCTGATTGGTGGTGGGCATGACAATGTCTATAAAAACAATATTTTTGTTGATGTTCCTTTGGCCATCCACATTGACAACCGAATGCAGAATTGGTCTAAAAATTCGTTGGATAAAGATGGAATCTTTGACCAGCGTCTGCGCACCATAAAATATGACCAACCGCCTTATAGCAGTGCATACCCCTTATTGGCTGATTACTGGAAAGGAGATCCCAGCTTTCCTCGGAATAACCTGATAGCCGGCAATCTGTTTTATAAAGTTAGAAACTTGTTGTCGGGATCATTATCTTTTGCAAATTGGTATAACAACTATATGGCTCAGGAAAATCCAGGATTCATGAATGAAAAGAATATTCTTGAGGGATTCATTGAAAATGCACCGGTTTTTGACAGAATAGAACATTTTCAACCCATACCTTTTGACAAGATTGGTTTCAAGTTGAAATAAAATGTGTTTGGCGAATTCTTGCTCGTGTGATATTCTTAGGGATGTATTTTCTGGAAATCTTTCTTACCCAACTGTTATCCTTGTTGGTTACGATTGGTATGGAGCTATCAAAGAATTAGTAGCATTATAGTTGTTGGTATATTGAATATAAGAGTTGGAATTAGATTGAGGTGAATATCAGAAATGTATTTGATTTTCTTGATATTCACCTTTTGTTATTCTGTATTTGTGCTCGTGCACAATAGGCTTTTTTAATGCTTTTAAGTTAGGAGTTATTATCAATAAAATCTATCTTTGTGGCGAGTTAGGAGCTTATCTGAAAAAATAGAAGATATCATGAAACACTTTTCTTTATTGAATAGAATATTTCTGCTTGCTCTAGTATTGGGGCTGAGCCTTTATCCGTTTGGGCTGAACGCCCGCCAGCCTCATTGGACCTCACCCTATAACATTACCTGGTCCACCCCTTCGGCGAATGCTTCCCAGTCCATGCCGTTGGGGGGCGGCGATATCGGATGCAACGTCTGGGTGGAAAACGGCGATTTGCTGTTTTATATCCAACGCAGCGGATGCTTCAGCGAAAACGGGGAATACCTCAAGCTGGGACGCGTGCGTGTACGTTTGTCCCCCAATCCCTTTTCCGGATACAGCCGGTTTGAGCAGACTCTCAACCTGCACGACGGTGCAGTTACCGTTTCGGCCGACGCCCCTTCCGGGCTGGCTGTCAGCATAAGGATGTGGGTGGACCTATTTACCCATTCGGTTCATCTGGACCTTTCGTCCAACCGTTCCGTTGAGATGGAGGCATTTTACGAGAACTGGCGGACGGAAGACCGCGAACTGACGGACGACAACAGGGAACGTTTCGGCTGTTTCAGTCTGGAAGGATATCCGGGCAAGGTTGTCAAGCGGAAGGACCACGTCAGTTTCAAGGACGGTAGAATTCTGTTCTATCACCGCAATCCGGAAAGGACCCCTTCGCCCGATGTCATGGTGGAGCAGCAGGAAATGTCAGCATACAAGGACAGGATAACTAACGGAAACTGCTGGCGGACTTTCGGCGGGTATCTTTTCGGGAAGAATCTTGTGGAAGGCACTTGCGGAAAGGGAATATACGCCCGTACGCCTTATGATTTCTGGTCTTTGCGGAGCAGGAAGCCGGCCCGGAAATTCCACATGCAGGTCGTGACCCATGTCGGACAGGCACCTGTATGGGAGGAATGGATGTCGGAACTGGAAAGACAGGCCGGCCGTGCGGAAAGGGGAAAGGGCAGCGAAGCCCGGAATAGGCGCTGGTGGGCGGAATTCTGGAACCGGAGCTGGATTGTGACGGACCCCGGCCACAAGTCGGACGACGCCTTGTGGGAGATGGGACGCAACTATCAGCTGTTCCGTTACCAGTTGGGATGTAACCTGTACGGCGAATACCCCACGAAGTTCAACGGGGGCAATCTGACGTTCGATCCCGTTTTTGTCGATACCAGGAAAACGCACGATCCCGACTGGCGCCAGTGGGGAGGCGACGTCTTTACAGCCCAGAACCAGCGCCTGGTGTACTGGCCCATGCTGAAGAGCGGGGATACGGAAGGGATGCTTCCACAGTTTAACCTGTACAGGAAAGGACTCGAGGGGGCACGGCTGAAGGTGGCGCACTTCTTCGGACACAGGGGGGCGGCATTCTGTGAATACGCCAACGATGCCGGACTGGACTTCGGTGCCGGCTGGGGCTGGAAGGACGGGAAAATCCGCAAACGCGGTGAAGAACTGCCTTTCGGCTCGCCTGAAATCAATGCGACGACCAGCTATTTCCAACCGGTCGAGCGGGGTGTCATGGCCAACGGTTCCATATCCTACCACTGGGAGTCGCAGGTGGAGCACGCCTATATGATATTGGAGTACCACCGCTTTACCAGAAAGAACATTGACGGTTATATGCCCTTCATTAAGGATGCGCTGGTCTTCTTCGACGAACACTACCGGAAGAGGCAGATGATGAGAAGCGGAAAACCTTTGGACGAACGGGGGAAACTGGTGTTCTACCCCTCCACCTCCTGTGAATCCTATCGGGGGGCAAAGAATCCGGCGGACCTGATATCCGGCATACGCTCCTGTCTGGAAAGTCTGCTCGCATTGGAAAGCGACAGCCTGTCCGGAGCCGACAAACGCTATTTTGCGGAATATCTTGAACGCCTTCCTGAACTGTCTTTGGGTACGGTGGATGGCGACACCATTGTTCAGCCGGCCGAATCGTATGTCCGCTATCAGAATGTGGAGTGTCCCCAGTTCTACCCGCTGTTTCCGTTCAACCGTTATGACCTCAGCAGTCCCATGATTCCTCTGTTCAGGAACACCTGGAAGCATGGTACCTTCCCCAAGAACATGGTTATCAGCTGGCATCAGGACGGCATCTTCTATGCCCGTATGGGGATGGTGGATGAAGCTTACCGCTATAACATGAGGAAGCTGTCAAGCTCCTCCATGCGTTTTCCGACTTTCTGGGGGCCCGGCCATGACTGGACGCCTGACCATAACTGGGGCGGCTCGGGTATGATAGGTCTGCAGGAGATGCTTCTGCAGACGGTAGGCGACAAGATATACGTGCTTCCGTGCTGGCCGGAGGACAAAGATGTGCATTTCAAGCTGCATGCTCCCGGCAATACGGTGGTGGAAGTCGATTATCGGGACGGACGGATACAGAAGCTGGAAGTCTTTCCGAAGGCGAGGATGAAGGATGTGGTGAAGGTGTTGCAGTAGAAACTGACTGAATCTTAAATTATAATATTCATTTTAAAACTGTTTTTTAGTATGAGTAAAATTTCAATTGGAAATGCATGGGCATTGGCGGCTCTGTTGTTGGCATCGTGTGCCAGCCAACCGAAAGTGGAACCCATGGAAAGTGTGATTGCCCGAGGACTGGATGCGGCCACTGAACAGGCTGTCCTGATGGCGAAAGAGTTGGAAAACCAGGAAGGAAAGCTGCCCAAAAGTATCAAGGATGGTAAGCTGGAGACCAGCAACTGCTATTGGTGGTGCAGCGGTTTCTTCCCTGGCGAATTATGGTATCTGTATGAGTACAGCGAAAAGCCCGAACTGAAGAAGTATGCGGAGCTCTTTACCGATCGCCTGGAGAAAGTGCAGTATGTGACGAACAACCACGACGTGGGTTTCATGCTGTATTGCAGCTATGGCAACGGCTTGCGACTGACAGGCAATGAACATTACAAGGACGTGCTGGTGCAGGGCGCACGTTCGTTGAGTACCCGCTACAGACCTGCCGTACAGGCTATCCGTTCGTGGGATTTCGGCAAATGGCAGTATCCCGTTATTATCGACAACATGATGAATCTGGAGTTGCTCACCTGGGCAGGCAAGACTACGGGCGATACTCTCTTTACCCACATAGCCACGACGCATGCCAATACGACCATGAAGAACCATTTCCGTCCGGATTACAGTTCTTATCACGTTGTGTCTTATGATACGATTTCGGGCCAGCCTGAAAAGAAGCAGACCCATCAGGGATATGCAGATGAGTCGGCTTGGGCACGTGGTCAGGCCTGGGGGCTTTACGGCTATACAATGATGGCACGCGAAACGGGTGATGAGGCCTATCTGAATCAGGCCAAGCACATTGCCGCTTTCCTGATGAACCATCCCCGCATGCCGGAAGACAAGGTTCCTTATTGGGACTTCGATACGCCTGACATCCCCAACACGACCCGCGATGCTTCGGCTGCTGCTGTCATGGCTTCAGCTTTGATTGAGTTGAGCCAGCTGGACAAGTCGGCCGACGCACCCACTTACCTGGCTTATGCAGAAGACCAACTGCGCTCCCTCACTTCGCCCGAGTATCTGGCTGCCAAGGGAACCAATTGCAACTTTGCCCTGATGCACTCTACCGGCCACTTCAAGGCAAACAGCGAGGTGGATGTACCTCTGAGCTATGCTGATTATTATTATGTAGAGGCGTTGATGCGCTTGCGCAAGATTTATCAATCCAAATAAACAGAAAAACAAACATGAACTTGAAAAGACAAATGGCCGTGTGTGCGGCCTGGGCAATGGCGGCCGTTACGATGGTGGCCTGCGGAGAAAAACAAACGGTCAAGGAGCCGGATACAGGCGCTGAAGACCGACAGGTATGGGTGAATACGTTGGTAAAGATAGCCGACCCTGTGTTGAGCAATCTGGCGAACAATACATTGCGGGCCAACATGCCGCAGGAATCGCTGGACGAGAAACGTGTACAGAAATATTCCCACCTCGAAGCCGTGGGACGTACGGTGTGCGGCATCGCTCCCTGGCTTGAGCTGGGGGCAGACGATACGGAAGAAGGAAAACTTCGCGGCAAGTACATCCAGCTGACCTTGAAAGGATTGGCCAATGCGGTAGACCCTTCATCGCCCGATTACCTTGATTTTGGTACGCCTTCGCAACCTTTGGTCGATGCTGCTTTCTTGGCTCAGGGCTTGTTGCGTGCTCCCAAGCAGTTGTGGGGAGGTATGGACGAGACGACGCGCGAACGCATGATTACGGAGCTGAAGCGTTCGCGTGGCATCAAGGCCTTCAACAACAACTGGTTGCTGTTTGCTTCGATGGTCGAAGCCGCTCTGCTGGAGTTTACCGGCGAGTGTGACATGGAGCGCCTGACGTATGGCGTGGATACCTTCCGTGACAAGTGGTATGTGGGCGACGGTGTCTATGGCGACGGCCCCAAGTATCATGCCGACTACTACAACAGCTTCGTGATTCATCCGATGCTGACAGATGTGTTGCGCATCATGGCCAAGCACAAGATAGAGGGTGCGGAAGAGTTCCTGCCCGTGCAGATGAAGCGCTTCACGCGCTATGCCGAACAGCAGGAGCGTATGATTTCTCCTGAAGGAGCCTATCCGGTTGTGGGGCGTTCTATTGCTTATCGTGTGGGTGCCTTCCATGCGTTGGCTCATGCGTCGCTGATTCATGAATTGCCGAAGACGGTTACGCCTGCCCAGGTGCGTTGCGCGCTGACAGCTGTCATCGCCCGCCAGTTTGCTGCTCCCAAGACGTTCGACGAAAAGGGATGGTTGCGCATCGGCTTTGCAGGCAGCCAGATCAACATGTCCGAGACGTATATCAATACGGGCAGCACTTATCTGTGCACATCGGGCTTCCTCGCTTTGGGACTTCCTGCCAGCGATCCTTTCTGGAGTGAGCCTTTTGCCGCCTGGACGGGCCTGAAGGCTTGGAGCGGAGAGGATGTGAAGGCCGACCATGCCATCGGCAACTGATGACAATCCTTCCACGATAGGGAGATAAAAAAGAGAGGCTGTGTCAAGACAAACTTTCGCGAGTTCTTGACACAGCCTCTTGTCTTTTTTCTCTGCCTGTGCGAGGATACTACAAATCCTTCAACAACACCTCTTTGGCATTCCTGTAATATTCTTCGCGCGCCTTCAGCAGGGTTGTCCATTGTTCGCTATAGGCGTGCTCCCTGTCTATCTTGAAGTCTTCGGAGCCGTGCGAGTCGAGACGGTCGAGCAGGAGGGCCACATTCAGGCGGCTGATGTCGACCGAAGGCTGGTAGGAGAGCGATTCGCTCTTCTCGTCGGTGGCCACCTCGTGCACCAGCTTCACCTCCTGCAACTCTTCGAAGATGCGCCGCGTCAGGCGGATGGGTATCTGGCATTCTTCCGAGATTTCTTCGGCCGTGTAGGGCTGTTCGCCGCGGGCAAAGCGCTTGGCGATGAGCGACATCATCAGCACGGCCACGAAGTCGTGGTAGCGGCGGCTGATGTTGCGCGTATCCTTGTCGAAGCTGAAGTTGCTGATGTTCTGCCCCGCATAGGTGAGTTCGGCGCCGAAGAGGCAGATGGTCCATGATATCTGAAGCCAGAGGAGGAGCAGGGGGAGGGCGGCGAAGCTACCGTAGATGGCGTTGTAGCGCGACACCCACAACTGGCCGCTGATGTAGAGGAACTGGAAGGCCTGATAGGCTGTACCTGCCAGAATGCCCGATATGAGCGCATGCTTGAACTTCACCTTCGTGTTGGGCATGAAGATGTAGAGGCCTGTGAACATGAACCACGTCAGCACATAGGGGATGAGGCGCACCAGGAACTTGCCCAGAGGAGCCAGCAGGGTGAAGTCGTCCATGTTTTTCAGCATGGTGCTCATGAAGATGGACAGACCGCCCGAGAGCACCAGCAGGATGGGGATGAGGAGCAGCATGGAGAAGTAGTCGGTGATGCGGCGGTACACGCTCCGCGCTTTCTTCACCTGCCAGATGCGGTTGAAGGTCACCTCCATGTTGTTGATCAGGTTGAGCACCGACCAGAGCAACATGATGAGACCCACGCCGATGAAGATACCGTTCTTCGTCTGCGACAGATAGGTGTTGACAATGTTCAGGATGGCGCTGCTCGTCTCGTTCAGCCCGCCGAAGCCCGTCAGGATTTCATGCTCTATCACGTTGTCGAAGCCGAAGCCGCGCGCGATGGCAAAGACCACGGCCAAGATGGGGATGAGGGCAAACAACGTGCTGTAAGTCAGGGCGGCGGCCTTGTTGGCCAGGCGGTCTTTGGTGAAGCGGGTGATGCAGAGGTAGATGGTCTTGATGACGGTGTAGACGGAGAAGGTCGTTTTGTTCACCTCGTCTTCCGTGATGCGCCAGATGTCATCGGTGAGAAATTTCCAAAGTCTTGCGATTCGTTGGTTCATGGCAGCGTATACATATAAGTATAGAAAACAAAGAAAAAGCAGTTGGCCTGTAAGCCGGGTTCTGTGCCTCACCCCGAGGGGCAAGGTGTCTGTCATTTATCTGAGCCGCATGTCACCATACGAGCTTTAGCGGTCTACCCTCCGACATGGAACGAGCAGCTCTCCTGGCGTCGGTTTACATGACCTTACAACTCCCAAGACGCACAGCCCTTGTGTCGCCACAAGACTGGTGGGCTCTTACCCCGCCTTCTCACCCTTACCGTCCTCCCGAAGGAGGAAGGCGGTTGTTTTCTTCTGCGTTACTCTACCCTCGCGGACAGCTTTCTGTTAGGAAGTGGGATGCTCTGTGTTGCCCGGACTTTCCTCATGCACGCGGAGTGCAAGCGACAGACCGGCCAACTGCTTATGGGGGACAAAGGTACGATTTTCGTGGCAATAATGCAGGCTTTATGGAAATAATTCGTAGATTTGCTCATCAGATTGGACTTTTTAGAAACAAAAAACAAACGACGATATGGACAGACTACTGGCCCTTGCGGCATTCTTCGCACTATCTTTACTCCCCTGGTCGGCCTTGGCGGCGCAGGAAGAGGCCGTGCCCGACGAGGTGAAAGTCATCGGCCGCACCCTGAAGGCACGTTATGCGCCCGACAGGCGGGTGGCCCTCTTCGATGTGGATTATTCTCTGACGGGTGCGAAGAAGCTATTGTTGCGTGGCGTCACCACCTCGGCCGAAGCCAAGGCCGAACTGCTTTCTACCCTCGAGGCCCGCGGCTATGAGGCGGTGGACAGCCTCCGCCTGCTGCCCGACGAAAAGGGGCTGGAGGGAAAGACCTACGGCATCATCAACCTCTCTGTGGCCAGTTTGCGCGTGGAGCCCGACTATTCGTCGGAAATGACGACGCAAGCCCTGCTGGGTATGCCCGTGCGTGTGCTCGAGCGCAACGGATGGTATCGCATCCAGACGCCCGACGACTACATCGCGTGGGTGCATCGCGTCAGCGTCCTGCCCGTCACCCGCAAGGAACTCACGGCCTGGAATCGGGCGGAGAAGGTAGTCGTCACCTCGCACTACGCCTTCGTCTACTCCCAACCCGACCGACGCTCGCAGACGGTGTCCGACGTCGTGGCGGGCAACCGTCTGAAGCTGGAAGGCGCCGAGGGAGACTTCTACCGCGTGTCCTATCCCGACGGCCGCCGCGGCTATGTGGAGAAGTCCGTCGCCCTGCCCGAACGCGAGTGGCGCAAGAACCTGAAGCAGGATGCCGCCAGCATCATCCGCACGGCCCATACGCTGATGGGTGTGCCCTATCTCTGGGCGGGCACCTCGTCGAAAGGCATGGATTGTAGCGGCTTTGTGCGGACGGTGCTCTTCATGCACGACATCATCATCCCCCGCGACGCGTCCCAGCAGGCCTACGTGGGGCAGCACATCGACATCGCCCCCGACTTCTCCAACCTCCGGCCGGGCGACCTCGTGTTCTTCGGACGCAAGGCCACGGCCGAACGCAAGGAGCGGGTGGTGCATGTGGGCATCTACATCGGCGGACGGAGGTTCATCCACTCGCAGGGCGATGTGCGCATCAGCAGCTTCGATCCGCAGGACAAACGGTTCGATGCCTTCAACCTGGAGCGCCTGCTTTTCGCCACACGCGTGCTTCCATCTATTAATAAGGAAAAGGGGCTGAACACGACGGACAAGAACCCCTACTATCGGTGGTGAGCAGGAAAACACTGCTTTCGCCTCCGCAAAGCACCGTTTTCTCCTCCCGAAAGCATTGCTTTTCCGAGGAGGGTCGGGGTGGGGGCAGAAGCGATTCTGAAACTTAGATAAAAAGAAAGATACGATGCAAGACAGACGAACATTCCTGAAGACGGCGGCACTTGCCACGCTGGGTTCGGGCCTGATGATAAACGAAGCCTTGGGGGCCGGCAAGAAGCGCGGCACCTGGTTCAATGTGAACAGAAAGAGCGGGGTGCGGGCGCAGATGAAGTTGCGCTTCTTCGCCTACGAACTGAAGTTGCGCCATGTCTTTACCGTGGCCACCTACTCGCGCAGCACCACGCCCGACGTGCAGGTAGAGTTGGAGTACGACGGCGTCATCGGCTATGGTGAGGCCTCCATGCCTCCCTACCTCCAGAAGGAGCTGGGCACGATGGACAGCGTGATGGCTTTCCTGAAGAAGGTGCAGGACACCATCGGCCAGTTCTCCGACCCCTTCCAGTTGGAGGACATTCTGGCTTACGTCGACGGCCTGTCGGAGGGCGACGCGGCGGCCAAGGCGGCCGTAGACATCGCCCTGCACGACCTCGTGGGCAAACTCCTGCAGGCACCCTGGTACAAAATATGGGGGCTGGACAAGGAAAAGGCTCCGTCGACCACCTTCACCATCGGCATCGATACGCCCGAGGTGGTGCGCGAGAAGACAAAGGAATGTGCCGAGCGCTTCAACATCCTCAAGGTGAAGCTCGGAGGCAGCAACGACAAGGAGATGATCGAGACCATCCGTTCGGTCACGTCCCTGCCCATTGCCGTGGACGCCAATCAGGGGTGGACCGACCGCCAGCATGCCCTCGACATGATACACTGGCTCAAGGAGCAGGGCATCGTCATGGTGGAGCAACCCATGCCCAAGGAGCGGATAGACGACATCGCCTGGATTACCCAGCAGAGCCCTCTGCCTATCTTTGCCGACGAGGGCGTCCAGCGCCTGAAGGATGTACCTGCGCTGAAGGGCGCCTATACGGGCATCAACATCAAGCTGATGAAGTGTACAGGCATGCGTGAGGCGTGGAAGATGCTCAACCTGGCGCGCGCGCTCGACATGAAGGTGATGGTGGGTTGCATGACGGAGACTTCGTGCGCCTGTTCGGCGGCCGCCCAACTTTCGCCCGCGGTCGATTTTGCCGACCTCGATGGCAATCTGCTCATAGCCAACGACCGCTTCCGAGGCATGGAGGTGGTCAAGGGGAAGATTACCTTGCCCGACCTGCCAGGTATCGGGGTAGTGATTAATAATTGATAATTGAGAATTGAGAATTGAAAATGAAGAATAGCCGTGTGCGTGTGTTCATTTTCCATTTTCAATTCTCCATTTTCCATTAAATGTATGAAGAATCTGCTTTATCTTGTCCTGTTTCTGCTGGCCTTCTCGGCTTGCAACCGCAAGGCTTCCAGCGCTTCCTACTCATGGGAAGAAGACTTGCGCCATCGGCTGGCGATGGATTTCTGCCTGACCGAGGCCCAAGTGAAGGAATACATCCGCCGCTACCTGCCCGACGTGACCGACGAACAGATGCGCCAATGGGAGAAGACGGGCGCGCTGGAGTGCATGACAATCGACGGCGAGAAGCGCTACTTCCGCAACGCGGGCCCCAACCTCTTCCGCCTCGACTCCCTGTGCCGCGAGGCGAAGCTGGCCAAGGAAGGCGAGCAGGTGAGCACCAGCGACCGTGTGAATGCCGAGAACCTGCCTGAAATCTTGGCCGCTACCGACGGACGGGGCGACTCCTGCCTGGCGGCACCCAAGCGCATGCGTGTCACCTATCGGGTGACGGTCGACACCAATGCCGTGCCGGCGGGCGAGGTGGTGCGTTGCTGGTTGCCCTTCCCCCGCACGGACGTACCCCGCCAGCAGGACGTGAAGCTCATCTCGGCCAGCGAACCTTCGTACACGCTCACGACCGAAGGCACGGCCCATAGTACCCTCTACATGGAGAAGCGGGCGGTGAGCGGAGAGCCCACCGTCTTCTCGGAGACGTTCGAGTACACCTCTTATGGTGAGTGGCATGACATCCGTCCCTCCGACGTCCGCCCCTACGACACCACGACGGAGCTCTACCGACGCTACACGTCCGAGCGCGACCGCCACATCGTCTTCACGCCCCGCCTGCGCCAGCTGGCTGACAAATTGGCAGAAGGCGAAGACAATCCCTTCCTCAAGGCCCGCCGCATCTTCCAGTGGATAGATCATCACTTCCCCTGGGCCTCTGCGCGCGAGTACTCTACCATCGACAACATCCCCGAATATGTGCTCGACAACCGTCACGGCGATTGCGGACAGGTGACGCTGCTCTTCGTTACCCTCTGCCGCATTGCGGGCATCCCCGCCCGCTTTCAGAGCGGCTTCATGATGCAACCCCGCGCCTGGAACCTGCACGACTGGGCGGAAATCTACCTGGAGGGCATCGGTTGGGTGCCTGTCGACCAGTCGTTCGGCCTGGCTCCGTATGCGGAGAAGGCCGGTCAGCCCTATTTCTATCTGGGCGGCATCGACTCGTGGCGCATGGTGGTGAACCAGGATTATGGCATGCCGCTCGTGCCCGAAAAGAAGTATCCGCGGAGCGAGACGGTGGACTTCCAGCGCGGCGAAGTGGAGTGGGAGGGCGGTAACCTGTACTTCGACCGCTGGAGCTATCACATGGACATCGAGTATCTGAACTATTGAGCGGGCCTGTCCGTGTGCCTTGCCTGCGTTCAGGCTCCCTCTTGCGCCTTCCGTTCCTGCCGGCGAAGCATCTCTTTAGAGGGCGAAACATATTTTTACGCTCTAATGCTCAAAGTGTTAACGTGGCAGGAAACGTGCATAAATGCTAATTTGTCAGTCCTTGTCGTTAACCGCTGTTAAGCTCAAAAACGGCTCTGTTAAAAGAGAACAAAAAAGTATGACACGGAGAATAACAGAACGTTTTTTGTCGTTATTTTAACGTCGTAAAGTTAAAACGAACTCGAATATTAACACTTTAAAGAGATAAGAATTATGAAACGGACAGCAAAAATGGTAATGGGAGTCGCCGCCGGCGTACTTCTGAGTTCCGCGATAGGTGGTTTCACTGCCTATAAGTTGATGGCCAAGCAACAGATGGAAAACGCTACGTTCAACGAGCTTTTCCAGCAAAACCCCAATAATATAAGGTTGGCCGGCCTGAGTGCCGTCAATGCCCAACCGGTAGACCTGACCCAAGCCGCCGAAAGCTCGGTACACGCCGTGGTGCACATCCGCGCTACGGAGCTGAGCAAGACACGTACGGTGCAGATGCAGCCCGACATCTTCGACTTCTTCTTCGGCGACGGCCGCGGCCAGCAGCGTCAGATTCAGACGCAACCGCGTGTGGGCTTCGGTTCGGGTGTCATCATCTCGAAGGACGGATACATTGTGACGAACAACCACGTGGTCGAAGGTGCTGACGAAATCACCGTCAAACTCAACGACGAGCGCGAATTGAAGGGACGTGTCATCGGTACCGACCCCGACACCGACCTGGCTCTGCTGAAGATTGAAGGCGACGATTTCCCCACCATCCCTGTGGGCAACTCGGACAACCTGAAGGTGGGCGAGTGGGTATTGGCCGTAGGTAACCCCTTCAACCTGAACTCTACCGTTACGGCAGGTATCGTGAGTGCCAAGGCTCGTTCCATCGGTACTCCCTCGGCCGACGGACAGGCAGCCAGCATCCAGTCGTTCATCCAGACAGATGCCGCCATCAACCAGGGTAACAGTGGTGGTGCCTTGGTGAACGCCGCCGGCGAGCTGGTGGGCATCAACGCCATGCTTTATTCGCCTACGGGCGCCTATTCGGGCTATGGTTTCGCCATCCCTACCAATATGATGATGAAAGTCGTTTCTGACTTGAAGCAATACGGTGCCGTACAGCGTGCTCGTCTGGGCATCAGAGGCGGCGACTTTACAACCGACCTGCAGATGAGCGACGAGGTGGTAAAACAGATGGAGAAGCAGATGGAAGAGCTGGGTGTGAAAGAAGGTATCTTCGTGGCTAAGGTAGAAGATGGTGGTTCGGCCGCCGGCATCCTGCAGGAAAACGACGTCATCATCAAGATGGACGGCAAGAAGCTGCACAAGTTCTCCGACTTGCAGGAGGCTCTCTCCAAGTATCGTCCGGGCGACAAGGTGAAACTGACCATTGTCCGCGACAAGAAGGAAAAGGAAGTGACCATCACGCTGAAGAACGCCCAGGGCAACACGAAGGTTGTCAAGAGTGCCGGTATGGAAATCTTGGGTGCCGCCTTCAAGCCGATTGACACCGAACTGCGCCGCCAGCTCAACCTGGGATACGGCCTCGAAGTGACAGGAGTAAGCGACGGCAAGATGGCCGATGCAGGCATCCGCAAGGGCTTCATCATCCTGAAGGCCAACGGCGAGCCGATGAAGACCGTCGAAGATCTGGAGAGCGTGCTCAAGGCAGCTACTCAGACACCCGAACAGGTACTCTTCATCACCGGTATGTTCCCCTCGGGCAAGCGCGCCAGCTATGCGGTAGACTTGAGCCAGGAATAAGATGGAAGTATCAAGCATATAGGTATTAGATAAATAGTAGGTATTAGAATAGATATAAGATAGGTTAGACTCTTTTGATAAGGTAAGAAGGTTGAAGTTTGTTTAATTTATCTTGTAAAGGGTGCCGGCAAAAGAACTTGTCGGCACCTGTTTTTGTTTCTAATTTTATAAAAAGGGAAGCTTTGCAGGGGCTTCTCGAAGATTTTTGTAGAATCGGGGCAAAAAAGACGGCAAAAGATTGGTGCAGATCCGATATTTTGTTGTAACTTTGTCAACCCAATATGTGTATAGAAGAATGAGACAATTAAAAATTACCAAAAGTATCACTAACCGAGAGAGCGCTTCTCTGGACAAGTACTTGCAGGAAATCGGGCGTGAGGACCTCATTACCGTCGAAGAAGAAGTGGAGCTCGCTCAGCGCATCCGCAAGGGTGACCGTGTTGCACTGGAGAAACTGACACGTGCCAATCTGCGTTTCGTCGTATCTGTCGCAAAACAGTATCAGAACCAAGGCTTGAGTTTGCCCGACCTCATCAACGAAGGCAACCTGGGTCTGATCAAAGCAGCCGAAAAGTTCGATGAGACACGTGGTTTCAAGTTCATCAGCTACGCGGTGTGGTGGATACGCCAGTCCATTCTGCAAGCCCTGGCCGAACAGTCGCGTATCGTGCGTCTGCCGCTCAACCAGGTGGGCTCGCTGAACAAGATCAGCAAAGCCTTCTCCAAGTTCGAGCAGGAGAACGAACGCCGTCCGTCGCCCGAAGAGCTGGCCGATGAGCTGGAAATCCCTGTCGACAAAATCTCCGACACACTGAAGGTGTCCGGCCGCCACATATCGGTCGACGCGCCTTTCGTCGAAGGAGAAGACAACAGCCTGCTGGATGTTCTGGTGAACGACGATTCGCCTATGGCTGACCGCTCGTTGGTGAACGAGTCTCTTGCGAGGGAAATTGATAGAGCACTTTCTACGCTGACCGAGCGCGAAAAGGAAATCATACAGATGTTCTTTGGCATCGGACAACAGGAAATGACCCTGGAGGAAATCGGCGACAAATTCGGGCTGACCCGTGAGCGTGTGCGCCAGATCAAGGAAAAAGCTATCAGAAGATTAAGACAAAGTAATCGTAGCAAATTGCTCAAGTCCTACTTGGGATAAGTGGGAATATCGGTTTCCGACAAACAAAAAGAATTCAAAAAACGGTGGTGGCTTGCAGCCCTGCCGTTTTTTTTGTTACCTTTGTCCCCTATAAAAGTGATAAATAGGAATTTATTGACGTAAACAGAAAGAACTATGAAATACCTTCGTGTAGTTATGGCCCTGGCGGTGGCCTTCGTGCTTTGTTCCGCCTTTACGATGAAAAAAGACAAGGACAAGGAGAAACCCGTGTATGCCTTCGGTGTGGCGGCTTCGTTCAGCGACACCGTGGTCTATTATACCCCCGTCCAGCTGCTGGACAGCGTGGTGCTGGCCAAGAACGGCTTCCTGCCCCAGCGCGACCTGTATTCCTACCAGTTGAAGAACCACCTGGAGTATCAGATGAACAAGCCCAACTATACGTGCGTCATCTACTTCTCGGAAAACAAGGGCAAGCTCGAGAAGGAAGCTGCCAAGGTGAAGTCCGGCTATCAGAAAAGCAAGCAGACGCTTCAGGCTATCGAGCCCGACGAGTTCAAGTTCGAGAAACCGCAAGACTAAACCGGTGGCCCTATGTTCAGACGCAACGTTCTCGTGGTGATGCTGTTGTCGCTGCTGGCTTTGGCCTCGTGCGACAAGGAGGAGGCTCCCGAACCTTCGTCCTACAAGCGGACAGTGCTGGTCTATCTGGCGGCCGACAACAACCTCTCTTCCTTTGCCCTGCAAGACCTGGAGGAGATGAAGGAGGGCATGAAGCAGGTGGCCGACGGCACGCTTCATCTGCTTGTCTACATCGATACGGGCAGCTCGCCCCGCCTTGTGGAGCTGAAGAAGCAGGGCGGCAAGGTGGTGGAGGACGTGGTGCGCACGTACGACGACCGCAATTCGGTGGGCGTGGACGAAACGCGCGAGGTGTTTGCCGACGTCTTCGCCAACCCCGGCTTCCTGGCCGAGAGCTACGGCCTGATATACTGGTCGCACGCCGACGGATGGGTGCCCTACGGGCAGGCCTCGACCCGCTGGGTGGGGCAGGACAAGACGGACGGTGACCACCGCATGAACATCTCCGAGCTGGTTACCATCCTTCAGTCGGCACCCCATCTCGACTTCCTCATGTTCGACGCCTGCTTCATGTCGTCCGTCGAGGTGGCCTACGAGCTGCGCAGCTTTACCGACTACTACATCGGTTCGCCTACCGAGAACCCCGGCCCCGGCGCTCCCTACGAACGCCTGGTTCCCCTCATGGCCGCCGACCAGGCAGCGGTCGAGATGTCCAAGGTCTATTTTGCCGCCTACGAGGAAATCTATAACGGCGGTATCGGCATCAGCAACAACAACTGGACGGGCGGAACGTCCATCTGCGTGATGCGCACCGATGCCCTCGAACCGCTGGCTGCGCTCACCGCCCAGCTCCTGCCTGACGAGGTGGTGAATATTGCTGCGCTCAAAGCCGCTGTCTTCGACTACGACCACGACGGTTGGGGCCGCGACTACGTGGGCTACTTCGACCTGAAGCAACTCATGGAGCAGGTGCTCGACGATGCCTCGTATACCACGTGGACGCAGGCTTTCGACGCCGCCATTGCCTACTGGAGCACCACGCCCAAGAACTACTCCCAGTTTGTCGGCATGTTCTCCATGGAGGGTGCCAACGGCATCACCCACTACATCCCCGGCAGCAGCACCCAGCGCGATGCGGCCTACCGCTCCCTGAAGTGGTATCAGGATGCAGGGCTGGAGAAGCTGGGGTGGTAACGGATGTGTACTGTTCTTGTAATGATTTATGTGCAATGGCTGTTCTTTTGTGTAAAATTATTTCTATTTATTTTACTCTTTCCTTGCTTGATATTTGCAAACGCTTTTACATTCAACATTCAACAGTCAACAGTTCAACAGTAAGTAAAATCAGAAATCAGAAAACGTGCGACAAAAATTAATACTATATATAATATATATTATATATTATATATAGTATTAAAATATTTAACACTTTCTTCTTTTCAAGTCGAAGTTCATTTTGACTAACTGTTGAACTGTTGACTGTTGACTGTTGAATGTTAAAAACCTTATAACGCTTCGTGCTTTCTGAGTTTTTTGGGCAGAAAAAAGTTTGTTGGAACAGGGGAGGCGCTTCCTCCCCCGCAAAATGGTGTTTCTCTCCTCCGCAAAACGGTGCTTTCCTCCCCGCAAAACAATGCTTTCCAAAAGAAAATAATATCTTTTCTGATAAATTTTCCATTGGAAATTATGTTTTCTCGGAAATTATGCTTTTCTTTGCGGCGTGAAACCGAAAACAACAACGAAAACCCAACAACAAGAAACGTTATGAAATACCTGATTATTGGGGGCGTGGCAGGCGGAGCAACCGCCGCCGCCCGACTGAGAAGAGTGGACGAAGCGGCAGACATCATCCTGCTGGAGAAGGGAAAATACATCTCGTACGCCAACTGCGGCTTGCCGTACTACATCGGCGGCGTCATCGAAGACCGCGCCAAGCTGCTGGTGCAGACGCCCCAGTCGTTCGGGCAGCGCTTCCGCATCGACGTGCGTGTGGAGAACGAGGCCGTGGCCATCGACCCCGCCCGCAAGGCCGTGACCGTGCGCCGTGCCGACGGCACCACCTACGAGGAGACCTACGACAAGCTGCTCCTCTCGCCCGGCGCCACGCCCGTGCGTCCGCCCCTCGAAGGCATCGGCGAGGAGGGCATCTTCACCCTGCGCAATGTGGACGACACCGACCGCATCAAGGCCTATCTGGCGGAGAAGCGCGTGCGTCGTGCCGTGGTGGTGGGCGCGGGCTTCATCGGGCTGGAGATGGCCGAAAACCTGCACCACGCCGGCGTGGCCGTCTCGGTGGTCGAGATGGGCAATCAGGTGATGGCTCCCATCGACTACTCCATGGCCGCTCCCGTGCACCAGCACCTCGTGGAGAAGGGCGTGGGCCTCTACCTGGAGGAGGGCGTCACCAGCTTCCGCCGCACCGACGAGGGCCTCACCGTCTTCCTGAAGAGCGGACGGACCCTGCAGGCCGACCTTGTGCTGCTCTCCATCGGCGTGCGTCCCGCCACGGCCTTGGCCAAGGAAGCGGGCCTGAAGCTGGGCGAGACGGGCGGCATCTGGGTGGACGAGTACCTGCAGACCTCTGCCCCCGACGTCTATGCCGTGGGCGACGCCATCGAGTTCCCGCACCCGCTGACGGGCAAGCCCTGGCTGAACTACCTGGCCGGACCTGCCAACCGACAGGGACGCATCGTGGCCGACAACATGGCCCTGGGCAACGTCACCGCCTACGAGGGCGCCATCGGCACCTCCATTGCCAAGGTGTTCGACCTCACCGTGGCTTCCACCGGCCTGGCCGCCAAGCGCCTGAAGCAGCTGGGCATGGACTACCTGAGCTCCGTGACCCACTCCGGCTCGCACGCCGGCTACTATCCCGACGCCCTGCCCCTGACGCTGAAGCTGACCTTCGACCCCAAGACGGGCCGCCTCTACGGCGCCCAGTGCGTGGGTTACGAGGGCGTGGACAAGCGCATCGACCAGATAGCCCAGCTCATCAAGCACGGCGGAACGGTGTACGACCTCGTGGAAACCGAGCACGCCTATGCGCCGCCCTTCTCGTCGGCCAAGGACCCCATCGCCATCGCCGGCTATGTGGCCTCCAACCTGCTGAGCGGAGCCATGCCCGCCATCACCTGGCGCGAGCTGGCGGCGCAGAAAGACGGCCTCGTGCTCATCGACACCCGCACGCCCGAGGAATTTGCCTTCGGCACCATCCCTGGCGCCGTGAACATTCCCCTCGACAACCTGCGCCAGCGCCTGTCCGAAGTGCCGGCGGACCGTCCCGTCGTGGTGTTCTGCGCCGTGGGCCTGCGCGGCTATCTGGCGCAACGCATCCTGATGGGGCGCGGCTACACCAACGTGCGCAACCTGATTGGCGGCTACAAGACCTATTCCGCGGCCGTAGCGCCCGTTTTGCCTACCGAGGCATGTTCCTGTACCCGCGAGCCGTCCGCGTCGCACAGAGAGGCTGAAAATGCGTCGTGCGTGTGCGACCGCCCCGTGGTGCGCATCAACGCCTGCGGCCTGCAATGCCCCGGCCCCATCATGAAGGTCAAGGAGGCGATGGACGCCGCCGTGCCCGGCCAGCGCGTGGAAGTGGTGGCTACCGATGCCGGTTTTGCCCGTGACGCCTCTGCCTGGTGCCACACCACCGGCAACCGACTGATTGAAAAATCGGAGTCGAAAGGCCGCTATACCGTGCTTTTGGAGAAGGGAAATGGCGTTTGTGAGGCCGAAAACGGCGGAAATGGCGGTCGTGGAAAGACGCTGATCCTCTTCAGCGACGACCTGGACAAGGCGCTTGCGACTTTTGTTTTGGCCAACGGAGCGGCCGCCACGGGTCAGAAGGTGTCCATATTCTTTACCTTCTGGGGATTGAACGTGTTGAAAAAAGTGAAGAAGCCCGCCGTACAGAAAGACATCTTCGGCCGCATGTTCGGCTGGATGCTGCCCTCCAGTTCGCTGAAGCTGAAGCTCTCGCAGATGAACATGCTGGGCATGGGCAGCCGCATGATGCGCTACCTGATGAAGCGCAAGGGCGTGGATTCGCTGGAGAGCCTCCGTGCGCAGGCGCTGGCACAGGGCGTGGAGTTCATCGCCTGCCAGATGTCGATGGACATGATGGGCATCGCCCGCGAGGAGCTGCTGGACGAAGTGACCGTGGGCGGCGTGGCCACCTACATGGATCGTGCCGACCAGGCGAATGTGAACCTGTTTATTTAATGGATAATTGAAAATGGAGAATGGAAAATGGAAGAAACGGAAACGCCATTCTCCATTCTCAATTTTCAATTCTCAATTCTCAATTATGGAAGTTTTGTGTAAAATACGCGACATCTATCGGGCCATCGCCGAGTTCGAGGCCCAGTTTGAGCAGGCCTATGGCCTGTCGCTCAACGAAGGCATGCTGCTCTGTACGCTCCTGTCGCGGGGCAAGCTGAGCTCCAGCGAGGTGGCCGAGGCTCTGGGGCTTTCGGCCTCCAACGCGTCGAAAGTCATCCGCTCCGTCGAGGGCAAGGAACTGATTGTGCGCCAGGTGGGGCGCGAGGACAAGCGGCAGATGTACTTCGTGCCGACCCCTGCGGGCAAGGAGCTGATCGGGCGCATCAAGGCGGCCCATTTCGACCTGCCGCCCTTGCTGGCCGAGGCCGTGGGCCTGGGATGCTGAGTGGACGGTATCAAGATGAGACTTCGTTTTCTTTCAGGCGCAGCTTATGCGGATTTCACGGATTAATATTAATTTTCCGCGTTTTCCGCGTAATCCGTGCCTAAAGACAATAAATTTTCATCTTGATACGACAAAAAATCGTTATTTTTGTACCCAAAATTGAACATTACAAACAAAATAACGATATGCAGAAACTCTTGTCATTGCCTCCCAACCTGGTGGAGGCCTTTCCCGACCTTGCGCATGTGAACACAGATGAATGGTTTTGTACGTCCGACCCCGTTGGCATGAAGCTGGGTTCGGGTGGCGGCACCACCTGGCTCCTGCGCCAGTGGGAACAGAACCGCTCCGCCGAGGCCCGCGCCGAGAAGCGCATCCTCTTCCATGCCGGCGGCCAAAGCCGTCGCCTGCCCTCCTATGCCCCCTCGGGCAAGATTCTGACGCCTCTGCCCGTGTTCCGCTGGGAGCGTGGCCAGCAGCTGGGACAGAACCTGCTCTCTCTGCAACTCCCTCTTTATGAAAAGATTATGGAGCGTGCCCCCGAGTCGCTCCGCACCCTCATTGCCAGCGGCGACGTCTACATCCGCGCCGAGAAGCCCTTGCAGGACATCCCTGAGGCCGACGTCGTGTGCTACGGCTTGTGGGTGGACCCTGTGCTGGCCACCCATCACGGCGTGTTCGTGTCCAACCGCCAGACGCCCGAAGTGCTCGACTTCATGCTTCAGAAGCCCTCGCTGGCTCAGCTCGAAGACCTGTCGCAAACCCATCTCTTCCTGATGGACATCGGCATCTGGCTCTTGAGCGACCGTGCCGTCGAGCTGCTCAAGAAGCGCTCGCTCAAGGCCGAAGGGCCGGCCGACCCTGCCGTGCCCTGGTCCGACCTGCGCTACTACGACCTCTACTCCGACTTCGGCTTGGCTTTGGGTGCCAATCCCCGCATTGCCGACGACGAGCTGAACGCCCTGTCGGTAGCCATCCTGCCCCTGCCGGGCGGCGAGTTCTACCATTACGGCACCAGCCGCGAGCTGCTTTCGAGCACCGTCGCCCTGCAAGGCAAGGTGGCCGACCAGCGGCGCATCATGCACCGCAAGGTGAAGCCCAGCGCCTCCATCTTCACCCAGAACGCCGAGGTGGGCGTCAAGTTTATCGAGGGCAACAACGATGTGTGGATAGAAAACAGCTGCGTGCCCTCCACGTGGGTGCTGGGCGCCCGACAGATTATCACGGGTGTGCCCCACAACGACTGGACGCTGGCCCTGATGGACGGCACCTGCATCGACATCGTGCCCTTGCAGGGTGGGGGATGGGCCGTCCGCCCCTATGGTTTCGACGATGCCTTCAAGGGGGCATTGGACGCCATGGAGACCTACTATCTGAATACTCCCTTCTTCTGCTGGCTGAACGAGCGCGGTTTGACTTTGGACGACCTGTCCGGCCGTCACGACGACCTTCAGGCCGCTTCCATCTTCCCCGTGGTGCATGATGTGGAAACGATGGGGCGGATGGTGCGTTGGATGACCGAGGAACCCGACCTCGAAGGCATGCGCGAAGTGTGGCTCCAGGCCGAACGCCTCTCGGCTGACGAAATATCTGCCCGTGCCGACCTGCGCCGCCTCTGCGCCCAGCGCGAAGCCTTCGCCAGGAAGAATTGGGAATTACTTGCCACGAATTATGAGAAGAGCATCTTCTACCAGCTCGACCTGGCCGACGCCGCGCGCGAATACCATCGCCTCGACCTGCCCAAGCCCGCCCTGCTGCCCGACGATGCCCCGCTGATGCAGCGCATCCACAACAGCATGCTCCGTGCGCAGGTGGACAAGCTGGACGGCGCCGACTACAAGGCCGACGAACAGGCAGCCTTCGGCCTGCTCCGCGAAGGCCTGCTGGCCGACCTCTACGAACACAAGAGCCGCCCTGTGCTCAACGTCTATAGCGACCAGATTGTGTGGGGACGAAGCCCTGTACGCGTCGACATGGCGGGCGGATGGACCGACACGCCCCCCTATTCGCTCTTTGCGGGCGGGCATGTGGTGAACATTGCCGTCGAGCTCAACGGCCAGCCGCCCCTGCAGGTGTATGTCAAGCCCTGTCAGGAGTTCCACATCATCCTCCGCTCCATCGACATGGGTGCCATGGAGGTCATCCGCACGTACGAAGAACTGCACGACTATTGCAAGATAGGTTCGCCCTTCTCCATCCCCAAGGCGGCGCTGGTGCTGGCTGGTTTCTCGCCCAAGTTCTCCGAAGAGGGCTATGCCACACTGGCCGAACAGCTTCAGGCCTTTGGGACGGGCATTGAAATCACCCTGCTCTCGGCCATCCCTGCGGGGTCAGGCTTGGGCACCAGCTCCATCCTGGCGTCTACCGTGCTGGGTTCGCTGAGCGACTTCTGCGGCCTTTCGTGGGACAAGAACGAGGTATGCCGCCGCACCCTTGCCCTCGAGCAGCTGCTCACCACGGGCGGCGGCTGGCAAGACCAGTATGGAGGCGTACTCCAGGGCATCAAGCTCCTGCAGACGGAGCCGGGCTTCGTCCAGCAGCCCCTCGTGCGCTGGTTGCCCGACCACTTGTTTGTCCAGCCCGAATACCGCCCCTGCCACTTGCTCTACTACACGGGCATCACCCGTACGGCCAAAGGCATTCTGGCGGAAATCGTGCGCTCCATGTTCCTCAATTCGGGGCCGCACCTCTCCCTGCTGGGCGAGATGAAAGCCCATGCGCTCGACATGGCCGAAGCCATCCAGCGCAATGACTTCGAGGCCTTCGGCAAGCTGGTGGGCAAGACGTGGACGCAAAACAAGGCCCTGGACAGTGGTACCAATCCGCCGGCCGTAGAAGCCATCATCGACAAGATAAAGGATTACACGCTGGGCTACAAGTTGCCGGGCGCGGGTGGGGGAGGTTACCTCTACATGGTGGCCAAAGACCCGCAAGCCGCCTTGCGCATCCGCGAGACACTGACCCGCGAGACGCCCAATCCGCGCGCCCGCTTCGTCGAGATGTCTCTGTCGGACAAGGGGTTCCAGGTGTCGAGGTCGTAAATTAATGGAGAATTGAAAATTGAGAATGGAGAATTATTTCCCAATCGGGTCATTTTCAATTTTCCATTCTCCATTTTCAATTATTCATGATGGTAAGGGCTCCCGTTCAGGATGGACATGGCGCGATAGAGCTGCTCCACGAAGATGAGCCGCACCATCTGATGGGAAAAAGTCATGCGCGAGAGCGACATCTTCTCGTGAGCCGCGGCATAGACCTTCGGTGCGAAGCCATAAGGCCCTCCGATGATGAAGACCAGCCGCTTGTTCACCGTATTCATTTTGCGCTTCATGTAGTCGGCAAACTCCATGGAGCGCATTTCTTTTCCCCCTTCGTCGAGCAGCACCACGACGTCGCCCGGCTGGAGAGCTTTCAGGATCAGTTCGCCTTCCTTTTCCTTCTGCACCTCCTCGGAGAGGCTCTTGGTATTCTTCAGTTCGGGAATCACTTCCAGGTCGAACGACAGGTAGCGTTTCGTGCGTTGCACGTAGTCGCCGATGGCGGCAACAAAATGGGGCTCAACGGTTTTCCCTACGACAAGTAGAACTGTTTTCATGCTGTTTTTGATTGGATTAGCGAACAAAATTACAACATTTTTGTGGTATATTGCAATAAATCCGTATCTTTGCATAGGTAAATGCTTGTAATATGAAAAAACGGGTAATCTTTTTACTGCTCAGTTTGTGGGTGGGCCTTGCCTCCCTGCTGGCGCAGGATGTTCCTGTAGGCGTAGTGGTAGCCTTCAAGAAAGGCAGCTCGCAGGAACTGAACCGCTATCTGGGCGAGAAGGTGGACTTGGTCATCCTGAGCAAGCCTGCCCAGGTGGATAAGGTGGGCGCCGAAGGAGCTATTTCGGACTTCTTTACCAACAACAAGGTAAGCAGGTTCGACGTCAAGCATCAGGGCAAGCGCGATGAGTCGAGCTTCATCGTCGGTACCCTGCAGACGGCCAACGGAAACTTCCGCGTGAATTGTTTCTTCCGTAGAGAACATAACAGATATTTTATACATCAAATAAGGATTGACAAGACAAATGAATAAGGAACAAGAACTGATAGACAGGCTCATCGACCTGGCTTTTGCAGAAGATATAGGCGACGGCGACCATACCACCCTTTCGTGCATTCCCGAGACGGCGATGGGCAAGTCGAAGCTTTTGATAAAGGAAGCAGGCATCCTGGCCGGCATCGAGGTGGCCAAGGAAGTGTTCCGCCGCTTCGACCCCACGATGAAAGTGACAGTCTACATCAACGACGGCGCCGAAGTGAAGCCTGGCGACGTGGCCATGATTGTGGAAGGCAAGGTACAGTCGCTCCTCCAGACGGAACGCCTGATGCTGAACATCATGCAACGCATGAGCGGCATTGCCACCATGACCCACAAGTATCAGGAACGCCTCAAGGGTACGCACACCCGCGTGCTCGACACCCGCAAGACCACTCCCGGCATGCGCATCCTCGAGAAGATGGCCGTCAAGATAGGTGGAGGTGTGAACCACCGCATCGGCCTCTTCGACATGATTCTGCTCAAGGACAACCACGTGGACTTTGCAGGCGGCATCGACAAGGCCATCACGCGCGCCAAGGAGTATTGCAAGGCCAAGGGCAAGGACCTGAAGATAGAAATCGAAGTGCGCAACTTCGACGAACTCCAGCAGGTGCTCGACCTGGGTGGCGTGGACCGCATCATGTTCGACAACTTTACGCCCGAGATGACCCGCAAGGCCGTCGAGATGGTGGGCGGCCGCTATGAGACGGAATCGTCGGGCGGCATCACGTTCGACACCCTGCGCGACTATGCCGAGTGTGGCGTGGACTTCATCTCTGTAGGGGCTCTGACCCACTCCGTGAAGGGACTCGACATGAGCTTCAAGGCTTGTTGATGTTCCTGCAAGAGGAAACGAGATAACAGAATTTGCCTCTCATAGATTGTCTGGTAGCAGGCCAATTTATGGGAGGCCTTTTTATAGATTCATGCAAGGTATGTTTTTGCCTGTTTTTTAACTTCTTTTTAATATTTGGTTTGCAGCATTCCACCAAATGCTGCGTCTAACAGACAAACGACGCGATGAGGCGTCCGTACAAAGGTTTTGGTACAAGATTGTGAAATAGAGTTGGTTGAAGGATGTCGGGCAGGTGACAATGCTGCTCGGAAAGAGTTGTACACCCTTTATTCCCGCCAGATGCTGGCCGTGTGCTATCGCTATACGGGCGATATGGACGAAGCCCATGATGTGTTGCACGACGGTTTCATCAAAATCTTCTCCAACTTCAGCTTTCGGGGCGAATGCTCGCTGGCCACATGGATGACGCGCGTAATGATGACTCAGGCCATCGACTACCTGAGGCGGAAGCAACGCTTCACCCAGCTGGTGGTCAATGAAGAGCAGCTGCCCGACGTGATAGACGAGGCTTCTGTGGCCGAAAGCGGAAGTCACCTGTCCGAAGAAGTGCTGATGCAGTTTGTGGCCGAGTTGCCCGACGGCTGCCGGACGGTGTTCAACTTGTATGTCTTCGAAGAGAAGTCGCATAAGGAGATAGCCCGCCTGCTCCACATCAAGGAACACTCTTCCACTTCACAATTGTTCAGAGCTAAGAGTTTGTTGGCAAAAAGAATTAAAGAATATACTGACCATGAAAGGAAATGAAGAAATAGTCGGATTGTTCCGCCAGAAGCTGGACAAGGCAGAGTTGCCGGTGAATGATGGCTTTTGGGAGGCATTGCAGGGCGACTTGTCGTCGGCAGGCGTTCCCTCCGGCAGGCGTCGGATGCTTTCGCCGTCTTTCTATCGGGTGGCGGCCGCCGCGTCGGTAGTGTTTGTGCTGGGGATGGCTTCGGCCGCTTTCTGGTACTTCTCGCCGAAGGAGGAGATGGAGGAAGCCTTTACGCAGGTGGCGGCTCTGGTGCCGGGCGGAAGTCTGGACGGCGACCGTGTGGATGAGGCTTTCCCCAGTGTAAAGGAGGCGGCTCCCGTTACCCCTTCCGCAAGACCTGCCCAGCCGGTGCTGGCTAGCCGCGAAGAGAAGGCGGGCGACGGAGAGCAGACCATGTCGGTGCATGTCTCCATCCGCGTAACCCAGCAGGTTTATGGACAGGCGGGGCGTAATCAGTCGGGCAACTATCGGGCCGGTATGGGAAACAATGGCTGTCATGCCGCTTCGTCGGCCGAAAGGCAGGCGGCTGGAGATGTTGCTGCTTCTTCCCGTCCCGAAGAGAATATGACGGCCAAGTCGGCCCTGAAGACGCGTAACTGGGCCTTGAAGGCATACTTGGGCAGCGCTTTGCCCGATGGGGACTTCAAGATGCCTCTGACGGCGGGTGTCAGTGTGGAGCGCATGTTAGGCAAGCGGCTCTCGCTGGAGGCAGGCTTGCAATACAACCGCCTGCACGACGTGGCCTTGCCAGGTGGCGACCACACCTATCATACCTTGTCTTTGCCTGTGCGGATGAATGTGCAGCTGGCGGGCAACGACAAGGTCGACTTCTATGCCGTGGTGGGCGGAAGCGTGGAGAAATGTGTGGCTGGAGCCGCAGACAACAGCTTCAAGGCCGAACCCGTCCAGTTGGCGGTGGCGGCAGGTGTGGGTGTACGTTATAAGTTGAACGACCGTTTCGCTCTGTTTGCCGAACCCTTGGTATCCCATCACTTCGATACCGACTCGCCTTCGGCTTCCTTGCGGACGGAGCGGCCCACCAATCTGAATCTTCTGTGCGGTGTACGCATGAGTTATTAATGAAAAAAATGAATTGAATGAATATGACTGCCTTGAAATCTATCCTATACAGCCTTTGCGCAGGCATCTTGCTGATGTGCTCCCTGGCGTTTGTGTCGTGCCGTGGTGAGGCGTTCGATTGCAACGACCCCGATGTAGAGCTGTTCGTCAAGCAATTGCGTGCTGGAAAATATACCGCCCTCAACTCCGAAGGGTTGGGAATCGTCCCCAAGTTCAAGTTCGAGGACATCGGAGAGTTGTTGGAGTATGCCGACGACCTGACGCTTATACCTTCGTTCCCGCTGGCTACCGTTTCCTATTCGGCCGGCGGAAAGCTTCGTTTGGGCGAATGCATCCTTTGGACGGTGGAGACCATCCGCCTGGGACACAATGCTTCGATGGGGTGCAAGATGGTGCATACGGATGCCGACAACTACGAAGGCATCTACTTCCTGACCGACGAAGAGGTGCTGGATGCCGTGGCCCGATACCGCCATTGGTGGGAGAACCGCCAGTATCCGCGCACGGTGTGGACCATCGCCCCCTGCTTCGACGAACCCTTGTGTGGCAGCCGGTACATGTGGTGGTAGGCCGTCATTGTACCGTCTGGACCTGTTTCTGATTGTTTCATTCATTATCGGACTTCTGTTGTGAAACGATATGCATCCCTTTGCGGACTGCTTCTGTTATGGGCAGTCCTCCCTCTTTGCGCCCAAAACTGGACGAAAGCTGACTCCCTCCGCCTGCAACAATTGTTGCAGACCGAAGGCGAAATTCAGTTGAACCTCGACATTCTCCATGAGGCAGAGACGCCATGGGGCTCTCCCAAGGTGTTGGAGGCCAAACCATGGCTCGAGGTGGACGAAACATTGCCTGCCGTCCAAGGTATCCAGCCGCGCAAAGTCAAGATTACCCTTTTTCCTTATACTGCCAATACGCCTTACAATTGGGACCCTGTGCGCCAGCGCAAGATAAAAGTCGACAAGAACACGTGGCGCAACGACCCCTTCTACGAACTCAAGACGAGAACCATCTATTCCAATTGGGCCAAGTCGCCGCTCGACGCAGGTTTGCGCGAGTCGGTCGAGCAAATCGAAGCAACCGGCTTGCGCTATCGGGTGGGAGGTCGTGTGGCCAATCAGTCGGTCTTCGTCTGGGAGGCCGTAAGTCGTCCGTCGGGCTATAGCCTGATGCCCGACAAGGGGGCGCTGAAATTCAAGGCACGCAAGCGCCGTGCCCGTACGTTGGAGGTGCTTCGTACATACGCCGATTCGACTCGTATTGAACCGAAAGATTCCTTGGCCGCGCCTCGTGAGCCGTAGGTCGGTGCCTGTTTGCTTCGCTCGGAGCAGAATGTCAGTCTTTGGCTTGTAGGAGTGACAAAAGAGTGTGGTTCTTTGCTCTTTTGCTTTCATGTCTTTTTGGAGAAAATGTTCAATCAGGCGGATGAAAGCCGAAAATCGAGGCTTGTAACTTCTGAAAAGTGCATTTCCTGCGGGCAGATTGCCTGCGTTTTGTCATCAGATTGCTTGTTTCTTGTCTTCAGATAGTATGTTTTCTTCCTCAAAAAAGGATGAAATGCGTCGTAAAAAGCAATGTTTTACGATGGAAGTTCCTTTCTTGTGGTCGGATTTTCTCCTTTTTTACCTTTCTTTCTGCCTGTTTGGCTTCTTTTCTCACTCCCTCTGCCGCATTTTTCTGCTGGTTTGAATGTAAAGATTTCGCTATTCTTTTGTCTTTCAGCGGGAAAGATGTTTTCTCTTCCGTTCTTTTTGACCAACCTTTCCTTTGCTCCGAAATATGCGATTCTCAGGCGTTGGAAAAATCAAAATGTCATTTTGATAGCAAAGCATTCTTGTCACGGAAAATTAGGACACGTTGTGCTGAAAAATGAATATTGCAGATAAAAATAGATAACTCTTTGCTAGTGAACGGAAAAATGCCTATTTTTGCATCGACATTCGTAAATATATATACAAATTATAGATATGAGTACATTTAATTTTTGGAATTATCCGGTAAAAGGCGTGTCATTGCTTTTTGCTGGCATTTTTTTTTGTGGGCATCTGGAAGCCCAGGTAGAGCTGAAGAGGCAATTCCCTTCCAAGCAAACAATTGAAGCATTCGACAACACTACATTCTGTACAGCCTTCCTCTCGGACGGCCGTCTGTACACCTTGCGTGACATTCCTGTGGCCGAGCTGAGCAAAATCAAGAAAATCTCCTTCAACCCTACAGGCAGTTCCGTGGCCGTCCTGCGTGAGAACAAGCCCATACGCGTCTATTCTTTCCGCATCAAGAACAAGAAGCTGTTCGAGCTGAAGGAAGAACGCAAGTTCAAGGGCGTAAAGGAGAAGCCCATGCCTGTGGCCATGTGCTATGGTGCCGATGCGCGAAACTTCATCGTCTCCAATACCTTTGGCGAAATCGTTGTCTATGATACCCGCGAATATCTTCCCCAGGCCTACATTCAGGGAGAAGAGGTGGCCACCTGCCTGGCCATGAGCTCCAATAATTATTTTATTGCGGCCGCTACGGGCAAGAATATCGACATTTGGAATTTCCAGACAAAAAGAAAGCGCACAACAATTCCGATGCCTGCCGTGGTTAAGGAACTGACCTTCTCGGACGATGCGTCGCTGATGGCTGTTGTTTCGGACGACAATCGTCTGACAATAATTGATACCAAGACGTGGGATAAAAAATACATCTTCGACGACATGCGCGGTGTCCTTTCGTCGCCCTCTTTCCATCCCGAAGGAAAATATATCAGCGTCGTACGCGACAACAACGCCATTGTGGTGATGAACCTGAAGAACGGACATGTGGAGCAGACCATGACGGACAACACGGGCGTGGTGGGTACGCACTTCTTCATGAACAAGCAGACGAGCGATGTCTTCATGCTGAGCAACATGTCCAATGCACTCCTCTTCTGGGATGCCAACGGGTTGAACCCCTTCTTCGGCAAGTTGCTGAACCGCGAAGTGGACGCCAAGATGAACGAGTGGGTGAAGATGATGCAGGGCGAATCGATGGAAGACTATGCCATCCGCGTGAACGACGAAACCCGCAAGAAGCAGCAGGAGCTTTTCGCCCAGCAGATTGCTACGGAGCTGGCCGGCGACCGCATCGCCATTGAAAACCCCTTTGTAGGCGATTATGATGCTTCCAAGGGTATGTTGAACATCGGCTTCAACACCATGCCGGCCATTGCGCTCGAAGTGCCCGAAAATGAAGTGGGCGACTTCAAGGACAGCAAGAACCTGAAGTTCGACAACGCCGTCTACGTCCTCAACGACAAGGACGAGTTCGAGCTGGCTTATGTGGAAGTACGCAACGAGACGACCAACAAAGTCTATATCTACGACAACATCGGTCGTACGAAGCTCACTGCCATGGAGGTGGACGACAACTTTGTGCCGCTCGAAATCATGCAGCAGGCCAGCCGCGAAGAAGTGCAGTTGAAGGAAATCAAGGAAGCCGTTATCGAGGAGAAGAAGCAGGACAAGCTGATAACCGAGAATACGCAGATTGATGTCCGCACCGAAGTTGTGCCGGGTGTAGATGCCGACGGTAACAAGATTCTGAATTACAAGGTAGGCTATCAGTACGAAGTGGTGAACAAGGCCTTCTCTGCCAAGGAAGACTTCCCCTCGGGCGGTTATGACATCGAACGTTCGAATGCGGCCATGTCTCTGATGAAGATTATCAAGAGCGCCTTCGAAGGCGACTTCGCCAAATATCTGGCCGAAGGCAAGAAGGTGAAGATTGTGATTACCGGCTCGGCCGATGCAAGTCCCATCCGCGGCCGCATCGCATACGCCGGCCAGTATGGCGAATATACCGACGAACCCTATTACAAGGACGGAAACCTCGATAACATTACCGTGACCAAGGCTTCGGGCATCACAACCAACGAACAATTGGCCCTGTTGCGTGCCGCCGGTGTGAAGAACTACATTGACAAGAACGTGAATACCCTCCAGAATACGGACAACGAATACGAATATCATGTGGAAGTTGCCAAGGAACGTGGAGGTGAATTCCGCAAGATCAATGTTGAATTCCTGATTATGGATGCATTTCCTACCAAATAAAAATATATGAGAAAATATCTGGTATTATTATTGTTTGTCGTGCTGGGCGGTGTCTCTGGGCTTTATGCCCAGGACGCCGGGGCGGCTTTCAAGCGCGCCAACCAGCAGTATGTGCTTTTTGAAAGCGAACGTGACAAGGGCAGCAATCCCAACGCCATGTACAACTACCTGCTCGAAAGCTATCAGGCATTCAAGGAGGTGGTCGATGCGCAGGACAATGCCCAGTACCTGACTGGAGCCAAGAACCGTCTCCGCTCCATCTATCCCTATCTGGTCAATGCAGCCGTTTACTTCTCGGAGCAGAAGCAGCCTTCCAAAGCTTTGGATTTTGCAGGTCCGTATATCGACATGCCGCAGATGAAGATTTTCCGTAGCGAACTTCTCCAGCGCGACAGCCGTTATGCCTCCATCGTCTATTATGCCGCCGCGGCCGCCTTCCAGTTGGAGAAATATCCTCAGGCCATCCGCTATTTCCGCGAGTACCTGACGGTAACCAATGCCAATGTAGACGATCCGCTGGTCAAGGACTGCTATGTTTACATGAACATGGCCTTCCAGAAGCAGAAGAACTATGCCGAGCAGGAGAAGATTCTGGAGCAGGCCATAGCCAAGTATCCCGTGTCGCTCGATTTCCTCTACAATCTGGTGAATGTCCATATCGCAACGAACGAGATTCCGAAGCTGATGGCTACCATCGACCGTATTTTGGAAATTGACCCGAACAACAATCAGGTGCTGCCCATCAAGGCACGTATCTTGGAGCGTCAGGGCAAGAACAAGGAAGCCATCGATATCTACAAGCGTCTGTATGCCCTCCATCCGGACAGTTATGAGATTCAGACAGGGCTGGCGCGTGCCAACTTCAATGTGGCTACCGAGATTGTGAACAGCGGGCTGACGGTAACCAATGATGCCGAATATGCCTTGATTCGCCAGCGTGCCGCTACCTATCTGATGGATGCCAAAGATCTTTTCCTGAAGATTTTGGCCAAGGAGCCTACATCCAAGATGTACATGCAGGGATTGGCTGGAGTTTATCAGTACATGGACATGAAGGCCGAATACGAAGTGCTCTCCAAAATTATAGCGGAGGGCGATTCCTATACCTCCTTCCCCGCCAAGCTGACTGCCTACAATGAGGCCAACAAGCAGGCACAGGCCGCACAACCCGAGACGGCCGACGCTACTCCCGTACCGGTCGAGCCGGCTATGCTCGTCATTCGGGTGGACAGCTTTATTGATGCCAACAACAATAAGGTGATTGATGCAGGCGAAAGTTTTGCCGTACAGTTTGCGATAGAGAACAAAGGAAAGGGCGATGCCTATAACATCCGTCTCCGCCTCTCCGAGCAGCAAGGTTTCGACGAGTATTTCGACGGTCCCCGTGAATTGGGTGGCGGAAACATTCCTGCCGGAACCTCGAAAGACTATACTTTCCGCTACATTGCCAAAAAAGAATTGCCCACGACGCAGACCCGAATCAATATCTATGCTTTCGAAGCCAATGGATTCGATGCCGACCCGGCTGAGTTGGTAGTCAGTGCACAAGAGTATGCCATGCCTCGTCTGCGTGTGGCCGACCATCAGTTCTTCGCTACCAATGGTTCCTCCATTACATTGGGTAAGAACGGAAAATTGACTTTGGCACTTCAGAACTTTGGTGCCAAGACGGCTCGTAATGTGAAGCTGAACTTCTCCTTGCCCAAGAATGTGTTTACGACCGATACACCCGAAATGTTGATTGACAGTATCGCTCCCGGCGAAGTCAAGACTTTGGATTATGGCTTCCTCGTCAACAAGCGTTTCGAAGGCGACTCCATCGCTGTGATGGTCAACGTGAGCGAAGATTCTCATTCTTCCTATCTGGCCGAAGCCTATAAGGTGAAGGTGGGTGAATATCTGACGGCGGCTAGTACCATCCAGATCAAAGGCCTGGTGGCCACACGTGAAGCGAAAGCCAAAGATTATAGTCTGACGTACAAGAGCGAACTGATGGAAGACGTACCTGTCGGTGCAGTCAACCGTCATCGCTATGCTTTGATTATCGGTAACGAAGATTATAGCATGACAGGTGCCAATGCAGAAATCAACGTACCCTATGCAGTAAACGATGCCGTTGTATTCCGTGAGTATTGTGTGCGCACATTCGGTGTTCCCGACGGACAAATCAAGATGATTCCCAACGCTACGGCTGGTATGATGCACGAGCAGCTCGACTGGTTGGTCAATATGGCCAGCACCGACCCCGAGGCCGAACTGATATTCTATTACTCCGGTCATGGAAACAACGATGAGGCTACCAAGGAACCCTATCTGTTGCCGGTAGATATTACGGGTAAGAATATTCGTCTGGGTATTTCGTTGGCCGACTTGTACAAACGTCTGGCTACTTATCCCATCAAGGGTGCATACGTCTTTCTGGATGCCTGCTTCAGCGGTGGTTACAAGAGTGCTGCTCCGCTGATTGCACAGAAAGGTGTGCGCGTTGTGCCGAAGGTTGGTGTACCTCAGGGCCATACGATGAGCTTCTCTTCCAGCTCAGGTGACCAGACATCCAGTGTGTACCACGACAAGAAACAGGGTTATTATACCTATTTCCTCATCAAGGCAATCAAGGAAGCCGGTGGCGATTTGACCATGAAGCAGCTCTTCGAACGAACCAATGCTGAAGTGAAGAAGGCTACAGCTCTGATTGGTAAAATGCAGGAACCTCAATATATGGTATCTCCTACATGGACAGAGTGGGCAGATGTCAAGCTGAAGACACCGCAAGTTGAAACGGTTGCTCCAGCCGTTCCCCAGTAACTTGGACGTGATTTTGGGTATATAATGAGAAAGAGAGCGTATCTGATTCCGGATACGCTCTCTTTTCTTTTGGATATGGAATATTTGTTATTTGAATATCTGCTTCATGGGACGCCCTGTCCAAACCTGTGGTTGCTTCAGGCGGAAGATATAAGCAATGGTTGCGGCGACGTCATATTGTACCATGCTTTCCTGGAATTCTCCGCCTTGTTTGATATTCTTTCCAGCTATGATGAAGGGCGTTTCCATCTCCTGCATGGTTTTTCCTCCATGTCCTTTTTTGATGCCTCCGTGGTCTGAAGTAATGATGAAGATGCTATTGTCCATCATTCCGGCTTCTTCTACGGCTTTTACGATACGGCCGATGTAGCCGTCCAGTTCCTTCAGTTTGCTGTAGTATTCAGGCGTGTCGTGTCCTATCTGATGTCCCACGTGGTCCGGATTGTCGAAACAGATGGCAACCAGCGACGGTTTCTTCTCCTTGATGTATTTTTCAGACATTTCGCACAGAGCTTCCGGATACTTGTTGTAATCGGGGGCTACGGCGTGATAGTTGGTCGAGAGGGTGTCTACCAGATACTGGATACCTGCCCATTCGCTCAATACACCGATTTCAGCATCCGGATATGCGTCACGGTAGAGTTGGAAAATGGTGGGAAAGATGTTGTTCTTGACAATGACACGTGAAGGCAGTTCGGGAGTACGCGATCCCCACTCTGTATATCCGTGCAGTTCGGGGCCGGCTCCCATAAACATGGAAGCCCAGTTTACGGCACTCGATGATGGAAGTACGGTTCTTTTCTTCAGCGTATAGCATCCTTTTTCCATCAGAGAACGGATGGTGGGCATGTCGGCTTTGGCCATGCTGTAGGATCCCCATCCGTCCAGGCCAATGTATACGACGTGTTTTGCTTTGGGAGAAGCAGCTTGTGCTGCCCCGATGAACATGCAGCCTACTATCAGGCATAGATAAAATAGATTTTTTTTCATGATAAATTTGATTATAAACTCTTGATTGTAAATGAATAATTACCTTTTTTAGCCAATTGTTTTGCCTTGAATGACAGACGGTAGATTTGTTTGCCCCATACGTTGGACAGACGTCGGTCTGTCAGTTCGACGGTTTCTGTTTCCAGTTCAAACATTTGGGGATTATAGATCAGTTCGGCTTTCTTGTCTTTCACTTGCAGAATGATCTTGCCGGGTTTCACATCGTCAATGATTGCCCATGTCAGGAAGTTGATAATGTTGGGGGCTATGGCTTTCTCCAGTTCAAACGCGTCGTTTACCATTACCTGTTTTCCTTTTAACCGATAGGAACGAATCCATTTTTTGACTTGGGCTTCCTGAGGATAAGCTGTGGCAATATTCGCCTCGAAACGGTTGGGAGATGCTTTCACTTCGCTGGCCTTGTATTTTTTTCCGTTCTTTTGGGCTACTCCATTGATCATGGGAAGGTTGTGATAGTTGCTTTGCATGGTCCAGATGGAATAACGTTCATTGCTGAAGGTCTGGCGGGTATACGTGCCTACACCCGCGTCAATCAGCAGAGGGGTCTGGTCAATCCAAAGTGAGAAAGAACCTACGTCATTGTGGTTGTGGCTTTCGTCGTTATATCCTCCTTTGGTGGCGAGGAAGAGCCCTTTGTCGGTTGTCAGGTAGCAGAACTCGGTTTCGGGATACCAGGTGAATGGGAGAATTTCATGCTTGGGTTCTGTCTGTTGTAGTTCCTGGTCGATACTGATGGCCGTCAGCGTACGGAAGAGATCTCGTCCGTTGGAAGGAGCTTTGGCCGGTTTGCGCATCAGCGCAGCAAATCCTTTCAGTTCGTCGCTTCCTACTGCCTTTCCGAACCGATAGATGAGGGCGGCATCTCCTCCGCCTTTGGCTGAGGCATCGGCAAAGTTTACCACCCAACCGTTTCCGACGTATGAGCGTGAAATGTATTCCCCCATGTTTCGGATGATGGGCTGGTCGAAGATGTTGACTTTACCTCCAGTGGCGCAGGACAACAGTTCCAGATAGTCCAATGTTTTTCCGGCAGCGTGTCCCCAGTAAGAAGGACCTTCCTCACAAGCACCGTCAGCTTTGATATAATTGAGGTATTTGTCTACCGATTCCATGGTCAGAAAGACGCCTTGGGCCAGTCGGTCACGGTTGTTTTCCATCAGCAGGAAGCACATCAATACATTGCTGTTGCACCACGGGTTCCAATTGTTCAACATGCGTCCGTTATAGTTACGCCCCATCCACCAGAATGAATCATTGGTAAGGTAAGGAGTCAGGATACGGGTCTCTATTTCGTGGCGCAGCCGGCGGGAAATTTCCGGATTCACCTTGTCAAAGGTCTGGTGCATGAAATAGTAGGTCCAGGAGAGGACTCCGCCCAGGTCTCCCGAAACCAGGTCGATGACCGGATAGTCGTAGGATGGAAGTGAACGATGTGAAGGTTGTACAATGAGGTGTGCCGACAAGGCCCATGAAGTCATTTCGCAGGCGTGGAATACTCCGTTGATCAGTTGGTCAACAAAACGCCCTTTTCCTTCGGCCAGTTCAGCCAGTAGCAGTTCGGTAATGGCACGGTTGTTGGCATCGAACGGTGATTCCATGATGCTTCGGTTGCCACTCCGTTCAAATTCCAGATAGTCGGTGGCTTTGACCACTTTCCAAGAATAATCCAGCAGTTTTTCTCCCCGGCGGATGTATTCGTCTTTATAATTTCCCAGAAAGGCATCCCACCCCTGCCGGTCTTGATAAGCCGGATAGGGGACCCATCCCTGGTCAGGAATCAGCACTTCCTTCAGCTTGTCAATATCCGCTTGCTTTTGCAAAAAGTCTCTTTCCGTATAGCCGAACATGATATTCGTCCATAACAGCAGACAGAATAAAGTACATAATTTTTTCATGATACCAATTTATTTGTTTGTGAATATAAAGAATAATGCAAATATGCTGGATTTTTGTCAATTTGATGGTTAATATTGTCTTAAAATGGTACATTTATTATCCAAGATTCAGGTGGAGTATAGAAAAAGGGTCGTACCAAACTTAAGATAGAGTTTGATACGACCCTTTTATGTTTTAAATATCTATATCGATATTTTTAGTAAAGCCAACCCGGTGTCTTCTGTAAGTTCGGGTTCTTTTCTATTTCTGTGCTCGGCACAGGGAAAATGCTGTAGTCATTTGTCTTTGACCAGCTTGCTCCACCATTACCGCTACTTTGGAAGCCCGGGCAAGTCTTTGAACCGGCCTGATAGTTCATGAACGGTTCAAATTCAGTCTGGCGGAGTGTACCCCAACGGAATTCTTCGAAGAAGTTGACACCTTCCATACAAAGCTCGCGACGGGATTCGTTACGGATCTTGTTCAGGGCATCTTCCTTATCACTGAAGGTGTACGGCCACATCTCTACCGACGGACGCTGGCGAACTTGGTTCACCTTGTCGGCAGCACCATCCAAATCGTCCAGTTGGGCCAATGCTTCCGCCCACATCAGCAGTACGTAAGCATAGCGGTATATCGGTTCATCAATAGGGCTGTCTTGTGCATATTCACATTCGTAGCCTTCCATCACGAACTTACGATAACGGTAAGCGAATTCAGCTTCACTGTTACCATCTTGCATGAGGTCATACGGAGCACTTACTCCCCAACTGGGGTCTTCCTGCAAATCAACATAGTGGCGTGATTGTTTTACCGGCCAGCGGAACACATAGGGAATCGGATTAAGGTCACCTGCATTCAGGCGTTGAGAATCACCTCCATAGTAGGGTTCATCATAGGGAAGAATCACGTTGTAGCGCAGACGTGGGTCACGGTTTTCCCAAGCTTTCTTCAAACGGGCTTCGTTGCCGTCAGGCAGGTACAGGTTGCGGTTCTGTTCTGATACATAGTTTATCTTTTGTCGCAGTACTTTTCTCAATTCGGGACCACCCAGTATTGCTCCGTTATCCAAAGAATCGCGGAGGAAGTAAATCAAACGGTCGTTCGGAGAGAGGTCGAAGTAACCGGGGATGATGTCGTTCCAATCGAAATCTCTTTGCTCATTCTTATATTCATATAAGTCTACCAGAGCATTGGAGGGCGAGAAGTAGGACCAACCTTCCACTCCATCGCGTCCCACCATGGAACGAGTTCCGCAGTAACGTTGTGTAGAGTTGCCATATCCTTCCAGCTTATCCGTGTTGGATACGGCGAAAATCATTTCTTCGCATCCTTCATTCTCTTCCGTGAAGAGTTCCTTGTAACCACCTTGGAACAGACCGAAACCGCATTGTCCTACTTTCTCAAAATCAGCGATAGCCTTACGGAGCAGTTCTTCGTCGATCGTAGTGCTTGTTACAGTTCCTACTGCATTGTCATAATTATACTTGGCACCCAGCATCAGGTAAACACGTCCACGCAATGTGTAGGCAGCACCCTTACAGGCACGTCCTGTTTCAGCATAATGGTCGGGAAAATTGGGCTCATCGATACAATCCGTTAAATCCTGGATGACTTGAGCCCAAACTTCTGCTTCAGGAGACTGTCCTTTTGTACATTCGTCCACAGATTCCAGTGGCTTCAGGTAGAGAGGTACTCCCAAACCATAGCGGCCGAACAGTTCATTCAGTCTTGTATAGTAGAAAGCACGGAGAAATTTGCTTTCGCACAACAGACGCAAACGGGTTTCCTCATCTATACCACCGCCTCCCGGTTGAGACAGGGCCTCAATGGCGGAATTGGCACGATGAACACCTTCGTAGAAATTCTTCCATGCATGTGAGAAGAGTCCGTCGCTTGATCCTGCTGTACCTTTTGTATAAGGAGGGGTACGATAAGCGTCGGTGGTCATGCCCAATGCTTCGAAGGCAGGGGTTGCATTCGCATAATCTGTATTGTATACGCCCCAACCGCGCAATCCTTGGTAGATAGCAGCTACACCTGCGTTAGTCAATGCGGAATTGGTCCACATATTACCGGAAGCAATCTGGTTGTGGGGAGCCATATCCAGGTCAACACAACTTTGCAATCCGCAAAAAGTCAATCCTATAAGAGGTAGAATTATTTTTTTCATATTCGATGTTTCAGTTGTTTGTCAATAGATTTAGAAAGTGATGTTAATACCGCCGGAAATCATGCGAGGAATGGGGTAGGAAGTAAATCCTGAACCGCTCATTTCTGGGTCTACACCGGGGAACTTCGTGATGGTCAGCAAGTTCTCAAATGAAGCGAAGATACGCATCTTGTTGATATACGCTTTTTTCATCAATGATTGTGGCAATGTGTAACCAACCTGTAGTGTCTTCAGTTTGATGTATGAAGCATTGTACAGTTCGCTGGTATTTGCACGGTGCGCACTGTTGGTGTTACCAATACGCATGTAGGGTGCGTTGATGTTGGCGTTCGGATCGGTAGCCGGGTCATAGTTCGGATCGGTAGCAGAGAGGACAGGATCACAATAGTAGAAGATGTTACGTGCATCTCTTGCCACGATAGTACCTTCCTGCCAGCCGGCATCACTCATCTGGTTGAAACCACGTTCGTAGATGTAGCGGTACATACCGGCATTTCCAGCCCATGTCATGTTCAGATCGAAGCCTTTCCAGGCAGCTGAGATATTGATACCATAAGTGTATTTCGGTGTAGTGGATTTACCTGTGAATACACGGTCATTGTCGTTTGTACCATACATACCGTCACCGTTGACATCTGCGTAAATCATTTCACCGTACCACAAGCCTTTACCTTGTCCGATACTCTGGTTGTTGAAGTCATATACAGGGTTTCCGTTCGCATCGCGGTAATCCAGCATAGCACGTACCCAGTCAAGGTCTTGTTTCGTACGTATCATACCGTCACGCGGACCTCCGTTGGGGTCGGGAGTTACACCGTCGGCCAAATAAATGTTTCCATTACCTTGATGGCGTTCGAAAAGATAGTGTTCGTTGTACATGTGATCTTCTACTACGATCGTGTTTCCATAGTCGGCTACATCACCACGGTTTGTTACGTATACGCGGTCACCATTTTCATCCACAATCCATCCTTGTTCCAGTTTGCCTTTATACTTTGAAACAGTATTCTTGTTCCAGGCAAAATTAACGCCGATGCTGTATTCAAAGTCTTTGATATTGTCTGACCAACGCAGGTTCAGTTCGATACCACGGTTACGCATATTTGATGTATTGGTCACGGGAGCGCTGACACTACCCATGGTCATATAGATGGACGGTGTAGCCAGGATACCTTTTGTAGTACGTTGATACCAGTCAGCTTCCAGAGACAGGCGATTATTCAGGAATCCCATTTCCAGACCAATGTCAGTCGATTCACCGGCCTCCCAATGCAGATAGGGGTTGGCAATCTTACTCAGACGCAGGCCTTTGACCGTTTCACCACCAAAGGAGTAATTGATGGAACTGTAAGTAGCCTGCCAGTCATAATATCCGGAAGTGGTGTTACCCAGCTTTCCCCATGATGCGCGCAGTTTCAGATTAGAGAAAATGTCTTTGGCCGGCTCCATGAACGACTCTTCCAGAACGCGCCAGGCGGCAGATACAGAAGGGAAAGTTCCCCAACGGTGATCCGGTCCGAAACGTGAAGAACCGTCACGACGGAAATTGGCTTCCAACAAGTAGCGACCTTTATAAGAATAGTTCAAACGACCAAAATAGGAGACAACACCATATTCCTGCATGGCCGTACCTCCTACAGTCGGAATCATTTTGTCGGTAGCGGCAGTAAAGTCGGGCAATGACATGTCCAGCAGACCTGTACGGGTAGCACTAAAGCCTTTCACCATCCAATAGTATTGTTCTGTACCCAACATGATGCTGAAATCATGGTCACCAATCGTATTGGCATAGTTGATGGTACCTGCCTGTGTACGATTCTGGTAGCGGGTAGTTCCGCGTGAAGTGGTAGCTTGGTCACTGCTGGTACCAGGATAGAAATCACCTGTACGGAAGTTTTCCTTGTCAATGCACTTGCTGTAAGTCTCGGATTCACTGAACAGAGTCTGGTAGTTGAAACGGCCTTCGATTGTCAAACCTTTGAAAGGTTTCAGACGGGCATACCAAGTAGTGTTCAAGCGAGTGTCATTATAGGCTCCACCGGTACTTACTACGGTAGCCAACAAGTTATTGTTAGACGAACCGTCTACAGCTACACCATATCTTCCGTCGTACTCAGGTGTCATGGCCGGTGTATTCTGGAACATGTAGCTGAAGCTGGTATTACCCGGTTCGCTTTGTTCAAATGTAGCATACGTCTGTGTTCCGATAGATAAGAACTTACTGATTTCTGTTTCTACATTGATACGTCCTTCATATCTCTTCATACCGGTATTTTCCAGCATACCAGGATTGTCCATATAACCGAATGAAAGTAAATAGGTGGTTTTGTCACTACCGCCGGTGATGGATACATTGTGTTTGTGCATCGTGTAGGGGCGGAACAGTACGTCTACCCATTGTGTACTGGGATATGCCAGGAAGTTGGGTACACCATAAGGATTGTCAGTTCCATAAGGGTTGGAAGCGGCATTCTTCAGGCCTTCACGCCATTCGTCGATAGCGGCCTGTGTATATTTGGTACCAGCCTGATAGTCACGGTTAGTACTCCACCGGTTGGCCATTTCCATGTATTCAGCATAGTTGTCTTCGAAGCGGAAAGCTTTTCCGCTCATCTTCGAATTGGTGACGATACCGGTATAAGTTACTTTGGGAGCCTGACCTTTCTTTCCTTTTTTGGTAGTGATGAGAATTACGCCGTTGGCACCTCTTGAACCATAGATTGCGGCACTCGCTGCGTCTTTCAGGAAAGAGATAGATTCTACGTCATCACTATTGACAGAAGCGATACTTGCTTCCGAACCGTCAACAATTACCATAGGGGAAGTACTGTTGAAGCTACCTAGACCACGCATTTGAATGTTGGCACCATCACTGCCCGGCTTACCTGAACTCTGACTTACTTGTACACCGGCAGCCAGACCGGAAAGAGAACTGGAGAGGCTGGTTGTTGCACGGCTTTCCAGTTTTTCAGAAGATACTGTAGAGACCGAACCTGTCAGATTCATCTTCTTCTGGATACCATAACCCACGACAACAACTTCGTCCAGCATTTCGGTGTCTTCCTTCAGTGTAATCTTGAATTCCGTTTTGCCTTTGGTAGAGATTTCCTGGTCTGTATAACCGATGAAACTGACTACCAATATAGCATTGTCTTGTACGGTAAGGGTAAAATTACCGTCGATGTCGGTGATGCGTCCGTTTGTGGTTCCCTTTTCCAATACGTTTGCACCGATGACGGGTTGCCCTGTTTCATCAAATACTGTTCCTTTGACGGTTTTCTGTGCAAAGACCGTTGTGAAGGAACACAAGAACATGCATAGAAGCATTAAAAGTTTGGGTGAACTTACCCGAATTCTGTGTTTTTGTTCCATAAAAGATTTTTTAATAGATGAGTGAATAAATCCTTCTCTGTTTTTACTTTTTTATTAAAAACAAGGCAAAGTTATCAAACCAGTATTGGAATGGACTATGAAAATCGTCCGAATAAACCTATAAAATTGTCTATATACGTCTGGACAATACCTATATGTGGGGGGGAAATAATACTCTCGGGCACTTTGTAACAGAAATGTAAAAAGAAGGAAGAAAGCTTGCTTCAATTAGGATAATAACAGAATTATTGTTTTTTCTTCTGGTATTCCCTTGGTGTACATTCATACTGGTTTTTGAAACAGCGGCTGAAATAGACGGAAGTACTGAAACCACACCGGTCACTAATTTCTGAAATAGGCAGATCAGGATACTTTTGTAGCAGCATAGCGGCATGTTGCAGACGATAGTTCAAAATGAAGTTGTTCGGAGTCATTCCTGTTAATGCTTTAAACTTGGCATATAGCAGCGAGCGGCCCACACCTACTTCTTTACACAGTACGGGGATGTCAAAGTCTACATCATCAATGTGTTTTTCTATAATTTGTGTTGTACGCTTCAATAAGTCCTGGTCCAGCGGATTGATACTGCTCAAATCTATTTCAGATATAGGCTTTTTGTTGAATTGGTGTTGCACGAGCAGACGATTGCGGATAAGATTGTTGGCACGTGCCAATAACAGTTGGGCGTGGAAAGGTTTGGCTATATAGTCGTCTGCTCCTCTGTTCAGTCCTTCCAGGTTATGTTCCGGCGAATTGAGGGCGGTCAGTAGAATAATGGGAATATGACAAAGATCTATATTATTCTTGATTTGCAGGCACATTTCCGTACCCGTCATTTCCGGCATCATGATGTCGCTGATGACAAGATCAGGTTTTTGTTCATGAACCAAATTCAACCCTTCTTTACCATTCCGGGCACAAATAACATTATAGAACGGGGCAAACAGTTCTTTCAGAACTTGTAGCAGTTCTTCATTGTCCTCTACAAGCAACAGGTTATATGGAGAGTTGTCGTTATTCCTTGGGGCGATTTCTGAAAGTTTTTCTTCGTCTTTAGAAGAAGGTATCGAGTCAGAGATGATGGTGGGCTCTTCGCTCTCGGACACAAATTGTACATTGGTGTCTTGTTGAAATACGCTTTCCTGCAAAGGAAGCCTGACCGTGAAGGTACTTCCCTTTCCCAGAGTACTTTCTACGGTTATATTGCCATGATGCTTTTCAATGATGTTTTTGGTCAGTGTCAACCCTATTCCGGTTCCTTTGAATACATCTTTCTTGTCTTTCGGATTACCTCCTTGATAGAAACGGTTGAAAATCAGTCCGGTTTCCTGTTCAGATATTCCGATGCCGGTATCGGATATTTGGATGTATATTTCGTTGTCTGTTATGTCACCAGACAGGGTAATCTCTCCCTTGTCGGCCGTGTATTTGAAGGCGTTGGACAAAAGATTGAAAAAGACTTTTTCCATGAGGCGAGGATCAAACCAGCAAGGAATGGGCGTGTCGGGTAGACGGAATTGATAGATTATTTCCCGTTGTTTGGCATAATCTGCGAACGACAGATATATTTCTTTCAGAAAACTTCTGATATCCTGGTGTTTCAGGCAGATTGTCTCCCGATTCTGTTCAAGTTTCCTGAATTCAAGCAGTTCGGAAACCAGATTGTTCATATACTGTGCGTTCTTTCTTATCTTCAGGATGGAATTATAAAGGGTAGGGCTTAACGAATTTCTTAGCAACATGTCAATGTGGCTGATGATAAGGGTGAGTGGAGTACGGAATTCGTGGCTGACATTGGTAAAGAATTCCATCTTTTCTTTACCGAGCTGTTCGGCCTGCTGTTTCTCGAAACGTTCTTTTTCCAATGAGAGGGCCAATGTGCGCTGCCTTATACGGTTGGAAATGAAATAGGAAACACAACCTGCAAAACACAGGATGTAGGAGAGCCAGGCCCACCATGTGGCGTACCACGGAGTGGATATCAATATGGCCATTTGAAGCTCGTCAGAGATTCTTTGTCCATTGTATTCATTGATAGCTACAATGCGGAGGGTATACTTGCCCGGGTTAAGATTCGTATAGTTCAGTTCCGTCTGTTTACCTTGGATCCATTGCTTGTCGAATCCTTCCAATTTGTACATGAACCACTTTTCCGAAACCTGTTCCTTGTAGTCGGAGAAGGTGAAACGGATGGTAAAGTTGTTCTGGTGATGGTTCAAATGTAATTTCTGAGTATAAGGAAGGACTTCGGTCAGTACATGGGATTCGTCGTTAGGGCTGACAAGGCGGTTGTTGATCCACAATTCTGAAAAATAGAAATGCGTGTACAGTGTGTCCTTGGGGGATTGCAGGAATTCGTTTTCGTGGAATGAAGTTACTCCTTCCGTATCGCCCACATATATTTCGCCTGTTGCGGAAACATGTATACCGCATCCGTTAATGATGTGTGCGGAGGGAAATTGGTTCATGATGTCCAAAGTTGTAAACGACTGGGTATCCGGATTGAAACAGCTTACCCCTTTAGAGTGGGTTATCAGTATTTTACCGCTTGGCGTATAGCTGAGACTATAGCAGAAATCATTGGGCAACTGACTGTTACGGACGGTATATCTTGTCACTGATTGTTTTTGCTTGTCATAAAATAGCAACCCGCTTCCCAGTGTTGTGATATATGCACCTTGGGGAGTGGCCAATACCTTGTTGGCTGTTGTCTGGTGCCCTTTGACGGTCAGCGGAATGTAGTTGACAGAGTCGGTATGGCTTACATGTGACAGAACGAGCATATCCCAGGCCAGCAAATACATATTACCCTCATTGTCTATGTCGAAATGTTCGTAATAAGCGTTTCGGATAGGTAATTTGTGAATTTTCTGGGTTTGGATATCCAGTCGGAAAACACCGTTTCTGGCAGTGAGATAGAGCTGGTTCCCATACATTTTTACATGGTATACTACGTTGCTGGGGAGTTCATTGGAGGATGATTGAGGGTAGTTATGAAAACTTCCGGTATTCAGATTGTATTGTGACAATCCCCCCAGATAAGTACCTATATACAGGCAATTGCGTTCTTCATCGTAACAGATGCTCTTAATATTGTTATGAGGCAGCGCATTGCCTTTGCCGGCAGTAAATTGTTTCACGATGTTCCAATCCTTGTCTACACAACAGATTCCTCCTCCGTCGGTACCGAACCAAAGGTGGTGGTTCCGGTCGGAAATCAAATCGCCTATATATGAATAGCTTAAGTCTGTAAGAGCGTTTTCCTGATAGTTATAGTGGGTGAAGTCTGTTCGTTGCGGGCTGAAATAATTGACTCCACCAAAATAACTTCCGATCCAGATAGTTCCTTGTATGTCTTTGTATAGCGAGAATATGGACGGATGGGTAATTCCTCCCATATATTTGGGAATTTGTATAAGTTTATATTCTCCTGTTGAGGACGTGTATTTATGCAATCCATCAAATGTTCCGAACCAGATATTCCCTTCATTGTCTTCTACGAATTCACGTATTTGTTTGCTGCTGATGCCTTCTGTACTTTGTGGACGGTAGGGAACCATATAAATGGAGCCGTTCACTTCCTTTTTATAGAGTCCGTTCATGCGTGTACCTATCCAGATTTCGTTTCTGGAGCTGACAAATACGCTGTAGACGTCGATACCTTCCAGCAGATGCTGTTGTTGGTCTGTTTGCCTATTTATGACGAATACCCCATTTTTAGTGCTGACATAGGCATAATCTTTCTGGATGTTGAGATGATTGACGACCGAATTTTTCTGAAGTTTGCAAACGTAAACTGTCTTTTCTGTTCCATTCTTCAGGCAGAACAAGGAATCCTTCCTTGCATACCATATATCTCCTTCGAAGGAGGTAAGAGCCGAAACTTGTTTCCCTTCTGGGATATAATTGAAAGTTCCGTGCCGGATATCGTATTTGATTATCCTGTCATCGATGAGCATGTAGATGTCATCTTGTTTGTTGCTTACGATCGCAGCCACGTCGTTGCCCAGCCAGATGGAGGGAACAGTATCCTGTGCTGTCTGAAGCCATCCTTGATAGACGGTAATCCGATTGCCGTCGTATACATTGAGACCTTCTTTCGTTCCAAACCACATCCGGCCCAGGCAGTCTTGATAGATAGCCATAACCGAAGGACTGGAGAGCCCTTCGGACAACCCGATATGGTTGAAATACTCTGCGTGCGACAAGCGGATGTTGCCAAGTAACACAAAGAGAAACAAGAAGAATACCTGTTTGGACATTACGTACTGTTTTAGTCAACAGGGCAAATATACGAATTTTATGTTATTTAACAATGTGTTGCGGCTAAATATGCGGTCTTTCTTTCAAGAAACAGTTTGTAATGGGGGAGGAGTGTTACAAGGATTTGTCATATACGCTTCAGGGGAAGGGGCTGTTTGTATTTCCGCACGGCCGTTCGGGGAAGGTAATGACTACCTCGCGTGGCGTGGCGATGCCCACGAAGCCAATGCCGCCGCTGACGTTGCAGGGCAGGGAAACGGGTTCCATCAGAACGGTGTCGTAGTCGTCATCATCCAGACAGTTCAAGGCCTTCAGGTAACGGTAATAGTCGGCCGTCAAGTGGAGCAGGCGGATGTGGATGGAGTGGGTACAATATGTCTTGCCGTAGGTAATGCCGTGGAGAGTAGTGGCTGTAAAGTCATCGTAGAGGCGGGTGTATACCTTGAGCGTGGCCGAACTGTTGCAGAAACGGTTGTCGGTGAAGATGTTGTACTTGTTCTCGATGCGGGGAAACATCAGGTTGTCCTCATCTTCCTGTGAATGGCTCACGTTGCCGTCGGTCAGGATGACGTCTTCGCGGTTGACGAGGTCGCTGTACACTTGGGTGGCCAGGCTGTCGCGTTCGGTGTATATCAGGTTATGGTTTTCGTCTTCGATGAAGTTCCCTTGCTCGTCCCTGAGGTATTCGTAGATGTGGTAGCGCACCAGGAACTGGTTACGTATGTCCAGGCGGTAGTGGTTGTTTTCGTTGGCTATGTCATTCACCGTCACAAGGTAACGGCGGTGGGGAGTGACGATGCCGCTGCCCATATTGAGCGGGACGGTACAGGTATCCACACGGAAATCCTGGGGAGGCTGGGGAACCTGTACTTCTGCCGTAGCCCGAAGGGTACCTCCTTGGGCCGTCGCTTCCAGACGGACGAGGTCGCCCGGGCGGAGGGGAGTAGTGAAGTAATATTTCTTGTAGCTGAAGTTTTCTGCATACGAGCCGGAGGGAGGAACCAGTTTGCCCGGATCGGCTTCCTGGAGCGTTTCGGAAAGACGCCCGTTGATGAAGAGAGACAGGGTAGCGTCCTTGTTCAGTTTACCCAAGTTGTCTCCCGTACTCAGGTATAGGAATACTTCATTCGTCTTGTCGTCACCCGCTTCGAGTAAAGCGTTCATGACGAGGCAGGGTTGCTTCATTTCGGGGGTGTAGGGAATCTCGTTTTCGCACGACGGCAGCCCGAGTAGAATTGCTATATATATAATAAGGTGTAAATGGATATGTTTCATATTCGTTGCAGGATACAGAGTTCTTAGAATCGGTATGTATAGGTCACAGAGGGAATGCAGGGCAGGATGGTCATTTTCTTGATGACGGTCTTGGACGGTTCCCGGCTTATTTGGGTAATATGTCCGCTTTCGTCTACAGAGCTTTTCAATGGTCCGTCCACTCTCTTGGTGTATACCACATTGGGATTCATGGCGTTGTAAGCATTGTAGAGGCTGATGTTCCAGGTGCGCATGCCGTGCTTGGTCTTCTTGTTGAAGTTCACGCCGATGTTGAGACGGTGGGTGACGGGCAGACGGTAGTTGTTACGTCCCGATATATAGTCGGTCTCTTCGGTACTGCCGTCGGGCTTGACGATGACCGTCCGTCGTTCGGGAATGGTGAGGCAGCCTCCCGTGTAGAAGATCCACGAGGCGCCCACGTCGATACGGTCGCTGAAGCGATGGTTGACGCAGAGGTTGAGGCTGTGGCGCCGGTCGTATTTGTGGGGAAACCACCGGCCGTGGTTGATGCTGCCGTTCGGGAAGCGTCGTTCGCTCTTGGCCAGAGTATAGGCGAGCCAGCCCGTCGTGTTTCCTACGGTGCGCTGAACCATCAGTTCCAGACCATAGCTGCGCCCCTGACCCATCTCGACCTTCTCTTCCCAATGAGTGGAGGTACCGAAGAAGGAGACTCCGTCCTGATATTCCAGGATGTGCCGCATCTGTTTGTAATAACCTTCCAGTGAGAACTCCCAGCCGGGCAGGCCGGTGTAGTAGGTACCGACGGAGTATTGGTTGGCATACATGGGGCGTATGTTCCGGGTGATGGGTACCCACAGGTCGGTGGGCATGGAGAAGGGAGTGGCGGTGAGCAGATGGACGTACTGGGCCATGCACGAGTAGGAGGCCTTCGTTGCGATGCCCTTTCCCCAGTCGTAACGGGCGGAGATGCGGGGTTGTGCCGACAGATAGTTCTTGCCTTGTGTGTGGAACAACGAGGTTCGTACCCCGAGGTTCAGGCTGAGCCGGTCGGTAGCCTCCCAGCTGTCTTCGCCGTAGAGCGACAGTTCCATGCCCCGTTGCGGAAGGTTGCTATTGGCATAGGTCGTGTCCTGCCGGGTAGAGCCATCGTCTACGTTGCCGATGTGTGAGGTCGATACACCCGGCGTGAACAGGTGGTGGATGAACTCGCTGCCGAAGCGGATGTGGTGACAGGTGGAAGGGGTGAAGTCGAAGTCGGCACGCAGACTCCAGTCGCGGATACCCGAACGGAACTCCGAGCGGTATCGGTGGTAGTCATACAGCTTTTCTTGATAGTCGGTACGGTCTTCCGACGTTTCGTTCAGGCTCATGCGATATTGGTTGTACGAAGCAGTGAGGTTACCGAACAGGCGGCTGTTGAACACATGGTTCCAGCGGGCGTAGCCGATGAGGTTTCCCCAGTTCAGGCGGATCTGGCTGATGTCTTTCTGGTAAGTGATGTCGGATGTAGTGGGGATACTGTTGAATTCGTCGTCATGTCGGAAGTGGTCTTTGCCTCGGTAGAAGCCCAGGAACAGACGGTCGCGGTCGCCGAACTTGTGGTTCACTTTGGCATTGATGTCGTAGAAATAATAGTTGTATCGGTCGATGTCTTGACTGTTACCCCATTCGTCGGTGGTTTTGATACCTTTGGGCAACAGGATGCTGGGCGTGACGCGCATGCTGAGTGAGAACGACGTGCGTTCCCTCCGGATGGGGCCTTCGATGTGGAATTTGGTCGTGAGTACCCCGACGCTCAACGCGCCGTGATAACGGTTCATGTCGCCGTCGTTGGTGCGCACGTCGACTACAGACGACAGGCGGCCGCCGTAGCGGGCGGGAAAGCTGCTCTTGAAGAGGGTGACGTTCTTCACCGCTTCGGGTGTGAATACCGAGAAGATGCCCAGCAGGTGGTCGGCGTTGTAGACGGGGATGCCGTCCAGCATCACCAGGTTCTGGTCGGGCGTGCCGCCACGGACATACATGCCCGCAAAGCCCTCCATGCCTGCCTGTACGCCCGGCATCAGCTGGATGGTTTTCAGCACGTCGGCTTCACCGAGGATGGAGGGCGTGTGGCGTATCTGTGTCATGGGGATGTCGTGCGCACCCATGTGGGTGGCATTGATGCCCGCCTCCCGTTTCTCAGACGTGATGATTACTTCCTGCAACTCATTATGAGTATCGAGAGCAATGTTCAGTGTGGTGTCTGCCGTCAGGCGGAAGCGGTCGGTTCGTGTGGCGTAGCCCAGGTAGGATGATGAGAGGCTCACTTCACCTTCGGGCAAGGTCAGGGTATAGAAGCCGTAGGCATTCGAGGCCGTACCCACGGCATAGCGGCTGTCCAGGATGTTGGCCCCTATCAGTGTTTCGGCCGAGGCGGCGTCGGTGACGTAACCGCTCACGGTGAAGCGGCGGCGTTCGCGCTTGCGGGGCATCTCGCGCTTGCGCAGCACAATGTGCTTGCCCGAGATTTCGAACTCCACCGGCTGGTCACTGAAGGCTTGCTCCAGCACTTGGCCGATGGTGAGCTTCTGTACTTTCAGGTCGATGCGGCGGGTAAGTCTGACTTCGTCGCCATAGACGAAGGTATAGCCCGTGGCGTTCTCCAGCCTGGACACCAATGCGCGGAGGGTGGCGTTGCGGATGTCCATGGTGATGGGGGCCTGCGGGTTTTGGGCTTGGAGACAGACTCCAAGCAGCACCGCGCCCATCAGGAGCAGGAGCCTGAGGGGGCGGTGGGAACAGCTTGGTTCAGAACAGTTCATGGCTGGTTAAGTTTAGTTTGTAGAATAATGGTATGGTTGTTCGCTTTCTGGTAAGTAAATCCGGCCGCCGCCTGCAGCAGGTCGAGGATATGTGTCAGGCCCTCTCCGATGTCGAAGGTGGCCGTGAGGCGGTATTCGGCCAGCGCCGGGTCGGCGATGCGGATGTCCGTCTGATAGGTGTTGGCCAGCTGGCGGACGATTTCGCGCAGGGGTTGGCTCCGGAAGTTCAGTTGCCCGTGGCTCCAGCTGATGTCGTCGGCGGCATCGGGTAGGGATTCCTGCGTCAGGTTGCCGCTGGCCTTGTGGTAGACGGCCCGTTCGTTGGGAGCTAGTACCAGCCGTTGCGACCGGCCGGGGAGGCTGACGGCTACGGAACCTTCGAGCAGCGTGGTGCGTACCTCGCGGTCGCGCGGATAGGCTTCGACGTTGAAGTGCGTACCCAGTACCTCCACCTGTACCTCGCCCGTTTCTACCACGAACGGATGCGACGGGTCCTTGGCCACTTCGAAGTAGGCACCTCCCTGCAGGGAGACTTTGCGCCGCGCCTCCCGCCGGAAGTCTTTCGGATAGGTCAGCGTGGAGTAGCGGTTCAGGATGACTTCCGTGCGGTCGGGCAGGATGACGGTTCGCGTCTTCGCCTGTGCCGTCACCGTCGTCATCTCCACGGGGCGGAGCCATTCGTAGGCCTGCCATCCGGCTATGCAGAGCAGCACGACGGCCGCCGCTCCGGCCACCCGCATCCAGAGGGTGCGCCGCAGGGTGGTTCTTTTCAGCCGCGCCTGGAGCAGGGGCCAGGAACGGGCTGCACTGAACCGGCCGCGGGGCGAGCGTGTCGAGGCTACCAGGCGGTCGAGCAGGATTTCAAAAGGGTCTTTCTCTGTCATAAGCGTTTCCTTATTTTACCGCCAGCTTCAGCGTGATGGTGGTGGAATTCACTTCCTTGTCCTTGGGTGTGCAGGTCAGTTTGATTTCTTGCGGCTGGTCTATCTTGGCAGGATAGATGCGTACGCGCACGAGGGCCGACTTCTTCTTGGGGGCGATGGTCACCTCCTTGTCCAGCAAGGTATAGACGGGCGTCCGTCCCGGCTGGCTTCGGATGCTGATGCCCGCCTTGCGTTCGGTGTCGGCCTTGTCGGCGACAACTATTTTCAGGGCGATTTCCTGGCTGGTTTGCCGGCGGTCGAAGGTGAAACTTTCCTGGGTCTTTTCAAATCCCAGATACTCTTTGGGGTACTTGTCGTTGCGGCCGTCGCAGGCCGTCAGGCCTGTCAGGAGCAGCAGGGCCAGTACGAGGCCGGTGGTGATGAAGATAGCTTTTTTCATGTCAGTCCGTTGTTTTATGAAGTTCCTTTTACCATTAAGACAGCGGAAAGTGGAAAACTCCCTATGCGGAAAACGACTTTTTTTCTGCGGTCGGTGTTTTTTTCGTAAAGTTCCAATCGTTGTCGGGGCCATAAAAACGGACGATGTAGAACATGCCCTGGCAGCTGAGGTCCGTTCCCATTACAGGAAACGCCTGTTTCCAACGCTTGGAAACGGCTGTTCCCCGTGTAGGAAACGGGCGTTCCCAAGCGTTGGAAACAAGCGTTTCCTACAGCGGGAACGAGCGTTTCCCTGTAGGGAAACGGACTTCACGGACTATGATTGACTTCGGAAGACAGAATTTACTTCAGCATATCCCGCAGGCGGGACACGGCTTTCTGCAACTGGGCATCGACGGTCTTGACGCTGATGCCCAGTTCTTCGGCCACCTGGGCATAGCTCTGCTTCTCTTCGCGGACGCGGATGAAGACCTCGCGGCAACGTTCGGGCAGGCGGTCCAGTGCCTTGACGTAGCGGGCAAAGAGCTCTTCGCTGATGAGGCACTCCTCGGGCGAAGGGTCGGAAGCGTCGCTTTCGGTGAGTTCGGCGGAGAGGGAATCGCTTCGGCGCGCTTCCTTTTCCAGGTAGTTGAGCGAGGCGTTGCGGGTAAGGACGAAACAATAGTCCTCGATGTTCTGCACGGACGTCAGCGTGTCGCGCTGCTTCCACAGGGCGAGGAACACGTCGAGCACTACCTCCTGCGCCCACTCCTCGTGCTTCAGGTAATGGTAGGCAATGCGGAACAGGCGGTCGTAGGTCAGGTCATAGAAACCCTTGAAAGCCCTTTCAGAGCTTTCTTCCTTCATCTGTCGCAAGTATTTTCGGACTTCCTGTTCGGTCATGGATACACTTTTTTTTCATGTATATGCGGGCACAAAGATAGGCTTTGGGCGTGAAACGGACAATTTACTTCCACATTTAATACTTTTTTAAGACAATCGGATGTGCCATCCTGCCGGCAGGTTGCAAGGAGTGGAATATTTCCGTATTTTTGTCAGGCATTGTAATCGTTTATTGAAGAGAGTGATGAAAATCGTATCTTATCTTTTGATGGCTTTGACCTTTGTGCTTCCGACGGCTTGCGCAGATTCCCGGCAACAGGAATCATCAGGGACGCTGACGGTGCAGGGCACCCGCCTGGCAGACAACGCGGGGCGGACCGTGATATTGAATGGAATAAACCATGTCGTAAAAAGTCCCGAGCAGGGTTATGTTTACGAAGGCGACGAAGAACTCTTTGCCCGCTTCCGCGAGTGGGGCATCAATTGCGTGCGCTATGGCATCCATTGGGACGGACTGGAACCCGAGCCGGGACGCATCGACGAGAACTATCTGAAGGAATTGGACAAGCGGGTCTATTGGGCCAGACGGAACAACCTTATGCTGGTTCTGGACATGCATCAGGACCTGTACAGCCGGAAGTTTGGCAACGGAGCGCCGTTGTGGGCCACGCTCGACGATGGGGCGGAGCACGTTACGGGTACAGTCTGGAGTGATGCCTACCTGATGAGTCCGGCCGTCCAACGTTCTTTCGACAGCTTCTGGCAGAACCGGCCGGCTTCGGACGGAGTGGGCCTGCAGGACCACTATGCCAACGTCTGGAAAGTACTGGCCCGCCGTTATGCCGATTCGGTATCGGTCGTTGGCTTCGACGTCATGAACGAACCCTTTATCGGAAGCAGGGCACAGGCCGTGGTAGACCGGCTGGTGGCAGGGTGTGCCGAACATCTCCCCACAGGCATGGCCCAACCCGTGTCCGAGGCCGATTTCATGCGTCTTTGGCTGGACGAGGACCAGCGCAAAGGCCTCTTGAAACTGCTGGACGACCAGACTGTTTTCAGTTCAATCTTGGCCAAGGCCGAAGGGGAAGTACGTTCGTTCGAAGAAAACGAACTTTCGGATTTCTATCAGAAGGTGCGCGATGTCATCCGCAGCACTCCCAGCCGGCAGATACTTTTCCTGGAGCACAACTACTTCTGCAACATGGGTATGGAAAGCACCTTCCGCATCCCCCTGGCCGAGGACGGACGACCCGATTCCCTGTGTGCTTATGCTCCCCATGCCTACGACCTGGTAGTCGATACGCAGGCGGCTACGGAACCGGGTTATGAGCGGATTGACTACATTTTCGGGCGGATAGCAGCTTCAGCCGCCAGGCGTGGAATGCCTGTGCTGGTGGGCGAGTGGGGCGCTTTCTATAACGGAGGCCAGCACTATCGGAAGCCGGCCCTTCATCAGATGAAGCACATCGCCCGTCTGTTTTCGGGGCATACGTATTGGGCCTGGTGGCCGGGCATTGAGTCGCAGGATTATTTCAGTGTGGTGATCAGCAGGCCTTATCCCCAGTGTGTCAACGGAACGCTGATATCATATACCAGTCCTGCGGAAGGGGAACCTTTTGTTTGCCGCTGGAAGGAGGGAAAGTATTCGGCCTGCACACGTATCTATCTGCCTGATGTCACCCAGGTGGAGGGCAAAATCCGTCTGGAGCCGGAAACGGATTTTCGGGTGATACGCATTGCAGGAGATACCCGCGCCGGCTATCTGGAGGTGGAACCGTGCGGAGTGGAGAGGCGGCTTTATGTTGAGTGAATGTAGGTACGTTCCTTTTCTTTCACGCTGCTCTCCCTGATCTGTAGCGAGGCAGGCACCACGACCTGCCGCACCGTCTTGTCGCCTTTCAGACGGTCAATCAGCAGACGACAGGCGGCTGCTCCCATCTGGTAGGTCTGGTGACATACAGCCGAGAGTTTGGGTTCTACATAGTTGGCGTGCTGTTCGTCGGTATATCCGATGAGGGCCACGTCCTGGGGAATGCGCAGGCCGTGACTCTTGATGACCTCCATGGCGGCGAAGGCCAGGGTGTCGTTCATGGCCAGGATGGCGTCGGGTGGCTGGGGCAGGGCGAGGAGCGATTCGGTGGCAGCCTTACCCTCTTCATAGTCTATCTTGCGGCACACTACCAGTTCCTTTTCGATAGGAATACGGTTGTCGCGCAGGGCTTCCAGATAGCCGTGCTTGCGCCGTTTGACGATGTCCAGGTGGTTGGCTCCGCCGATGAAGGCCACGCGGCGGCTGCCTGTGTCCAGCAGATGCTGGGTTGCGGTGCGGGCCGACTGCTCGCCGTCGGCCACGACGGAAGAGAAACGTTCGGTCAGGCAGACACGGTCGAAGAGGATAAGGGGCATGTTGATCTCCGTCAGGGCGGCCCAGTGGCTGTAGTCCGTGGTTTCCTGCGAGAGGCAGGCGATGATGCCTTCCACACGCATGTTTACCAGATTCTCGATGTTGCGCTTTTCGTTCTCATAGGATTCGTGCGAGGTGGTGATGATGACGAAGTAACCGTTGGCCACGGCTGTATCCTCGATGCCGCTCAAAATGGAGGCGAAGAAGTGTGTCACAATGTCGGGCACGATGACGCCAATGATACGCGGTGTGTTTTTCCGCAGGCTCATGGCGAAAGGATTGGGACGGTAGTTCATCTCCTGAGCCAATCGTTTGGCCCGTTCGCACAGGTCACGGCTGATGTCGGGGCTGTCTTTCAGCGCCCTTGATACGGTAGGGATAGATACGCCCAGCACACGGGCCAGGTCTTTCAGTGAAGTATGTTTCGAGTGTTCCATGGTCTGCCTGCATCATGATTCTTCCGCAAAGAAAATACTTTTCGGGCAAATAAAGGAATCTGGTACGTAAAATTTGTTACGTAAACCTTTACGTGCTTTTTCCGGCTCACCCATAGACGGATTACCCGCCCTTTCTTTTACCTTTGCTATCGTAATGATTTTAAAACAGATTGATTATGCAATACCATGAGATAGGAAAGACGGGTATGAAGGTTTCTTCGCTCAGTTTTGGAGCTTCTTCGCTGGGAGGCGTCTTCCATGATATCAAGGAGAAAGAAGGCATCGAAGCCGTGTTTACCGCCATCGAACTGGGGATGAATTTTATCGACGTATCTCCTTACTACGGCCACTACAAGGCCGAAACCGTGTTGGGCAAGGCGCTGAAGGACATTCCGCGAGACAAGTATTACCTCTCCACCAAGGTGGGTCGTTACGGCAAGGACGGGGTCAACACGTGGGACTACTCCGGCAAGCGTGCCGTCGAAAGTGTCTACGAGAGTATGGAGCGGCTGAACATTGACTACATCGACCTCATCAATGTGCACGACATCGAGTTTGCCGACCTCCGTCAGATTGTCAACGAAACCTTGCCCGCTTTGGTTGAATTGCGCGAGAAAGGTGTGGTGGGCCACGTAGGCATCACCGACCTGCAACTGAAGAACTTGAAGTGGGTCATCGACCATTCGCCCGCCGGTACGGTGGAGTCTGTACTTAACTTTTGCCACTATTGCCTGTGTGACGACAAGCTGGCAGATTTCTTGGATTATTTTGAATCGAAAGGCATTGGGGTCATCAGTGCTTCCCCCTTGTCCATGGGATTACTGACCGAGCGTGGTGTTCCTGCCTGGCATCCGGCTCCCCGTCCGTTGGTGGAGGCTTGCCGTCGGGCCATGGAGCATTGCAAGGCGCGCAACTATCCCATCGAGAAACTGGCCATGCAGTATGCCGTGAGCAATCCGCGCATTGCCACCACCCTGTTCAGTACGGCCAATCCGCAGAACGTCCGCAAGAACGTGGCCTTTATTGAGGAACCGATGGACGAATCCTTGCTGCGTGAAGTCCGTGAGATTATCGGCGACCAGTTCCGCGTGAGCTGGGCCAATTCATAAGGAGAGGAGGAACACGTATGAACCATACCCTTATTGATGCCCATTCCCACCTGTGGCTGAAGCAGAACACGGTGGTCGACGGTCTGCCCATTCGTACGTTGGAAAACGGCCGTTCGCTCTTTATGGGCGAAATACGGCAGATGCTTCCGCCTTTTATGGTAGATGGTGTGAACAGTGCCGAAGTATTCTTGTCGAACATGGACTATGCACAAGTGGCAGCTGCTGTCGTCACGCAGGAGTTCATCGATGGTTTTCAGAACGATTATCTGGCCGATGTGGTTTCACGCTACCCCGACCGCTTCTTTGTCTGTGGCATGTGTGAGTTCCGCAAGCCCGGCTTTCTGGAGCAGGCCCGGCAGTTGGTGGCCCGCGGCTTCCGCGGTATCAAGATACCTGCCCAGCGCCTGTTGCTGAAGGAAGGACGTGTGATGCTGAACGGTGAAGAGATGATGCAGATGTTCAAGCTGATGGAGCAGGACGGGGTGTTGCTCTCCATCGACCTGGCCGACGGTGATACACAGGTGTCCGAGATGGAAGAAGTCATTCAGGAATGCCCGCAGCTGAAGGTGGCTGTCGGCCATTTCGGCATGGTGACTCGTCCCGGGTGGACCGAACAGGTAAAGCTGGCCCGTCATCCGAACGTACGCATCGAGTCGGGCGGCATCACGTGGCTTTTCAACGACGAGTTCTATCCGTTCCGCGGGGCGGTTCGTGCTATCCGTGAAGCGGCCGATCTGGTCGGGATGGACAAACTGATGTGGGGCTCGGACTATCCGCGTACCATTACGGCCATCACCTACCGCATGTCTTATGACTTTGTGCTCAAGTCGTCCGAGTTGACGGAAGAGGAAAAGGCTCTTTTCCTGGGTGAGAACGCCCGTCTCTTCTATGGCTTCGGTACGTTGCCCGAGTTACCCTATATTAAAAACATGTCAGAATAATAATAGAATGGAAAAAATGATGAAAGCAGTTCAGATAGCAGCCCCTTCGGACATGAAGGTGGTAGAGGTGGAACGGCCGGTGTTGCATGCCGGCGAAGTTCTGGTAAAGATTGAGTATGTAGGTTTCTGTGGCTCGGACCTGAATACCTGGCTCGGCCGGAATCCGATGGTGAAACTTCCTGTCATTCCCGGTCATGAAATTGGGGCGGTGATTGAGGAAATAGGTCCTGAAGTTCCCGAAGGGTTTGTTCGGGGGATGAATGTGACGCTGAATCCCTATACCAATTGTGGTAAATGTGCTTCCTGTCGCAACGGTCGTGTCAACGCCTGCGAGCACAACGAGACGTTGGGAGTTCAACGCAATGGTGTGATGTGTGAGTATGCCGTCTTGCCGTGGACCAAGATTATCCCGGCCGAGGGGCTTTCGTCGCGCAACTGTGCCCTGATAGAGCCGATGAGTGTTGGCTTTCATGCCGTGTCGAGAGCACAGGTGGTGGACAATGAATGGGTGGTTGTCATCGGTTGCGGCATGGTAGGCATGGGTGCTGTCATACGTGCGGCCTTGCGTGGGGCAACGGTTGTGGCTGTAGATCTGGATGATGAGAAGTTGGCTTTGGCCAAAGCTGTCGGTGCTTCTTATGGCATCAATTCGTGTACGGAGAATGTGGCCGAGCGTATCCGTCAGCTTACCGGCGGGTTGGGTGCTGATGTAGTGATTGAGGCTGTGGGCAGTCCCGCTACGTATGTTATGGCCGTGGATATTGTCGGTTTTACGGGTCGTGTGGTTTGCATCGGTTATGCCAAGAGTGAAGTAGCTTTCCAGACCAAGCTTTTTGTTCAGAAGGAGCTGGATATCCGTGGTTCGCGTAATGCCCTGCCTGCCGACTTCCGTGCTGTCATTCATTACATGAAAAGCAGCCAATGCCCGGTAGAGAAGTTCGTTTCCACCATTGTGCCTCCTGAAGGAGCACAACAGGCCATGGAACGTTGGGCTGCTGCTCCTGGAAAGGTGTTTCGCATTTTGGTGAAATTTTAAGGATGGAAATCAACAATTATTAATAATTTAAAGTGTAATAGTATGATTAAGAAGTTGTATGTATTGCTTTTGGCTTCGGCTGTATGTGCTTCGCTGGGAGCGCAGGTGACAGAGCGTACAAGGCCTGCCGAGTGGGAACAGCTGGTCCCCGGTGCCCGCTTTATGGACCGTTTCCTTCCGATGCCTGACGGCGTGAAAGGTACACATGTATGGGGAACAGACAGTGTGCAGAACCGTTATGTGGACAATGGAATTGAATGTTCCGATATGTCTTTTTGGGGAGGAAACATCTTGCAGACACCCGATGGCAAATATCATCTGTATGTTTGCGGCTGGCCAGAGCGTTCACCCAAAGGCCACATGTTCTGGCCCAAGTCGACGGTGTTTCATGCCGTGAGTGACTGTTTGTCGGGGCCATTCCGCATTCAGAACTCTATTGGCAAGGGGCATAATCCGGAGGCTTTTCGCCTGGCTGATGGCCGGGTGGTGGTCTATGTGATAGACGGCTATTACATTGCGGAGAACGAGAACAGCCCTGTTTGGTGTTATCAGCAGTTCAGCTTTGATCCTCGTGACCGCAAGATTATCGAGGGGCTGTCTAATCTGACTTTCGCCCGCCGTCCCGACGGTTCGTATCTGATGGTATGCCGGGGTGGGGGTGTATGGATCAGTCGTGACGGGCTTTCACCTTACCGGCAGCTTACCGACAAGCGGGTTTATCCGGCTGTAGAGGGAGAGTTCGAAGATCCTGTCGTGTGGCGAGACAATCTTCAGTATCATCTGATTGTGAACGACTGGTTGGGACGTATCGCCTTCTATCAGCGTTCCAAGGATGGTATCCATTGGGTGACGGAACAGGGCGAGGCCTATGTGCCGGGTATTTCTTTTCATCGGGATGGCGAGGTGGAGCATTGGTTCAAATATGAACGTCCCAAAGTCTTTCAGGATAGCTTGGGGCGGGCTATACAAATGAACTTTGCTGTAATCGACACCATTAAGTGGAACGACCTGCCGGGCGACCGCCATTCTTCGAAGAATATCTGCATCCCCTTGAATAAAGGATTGTTACTTTCCGTACTTAACGCTGAGCCCATAACTCCTTCTACCAAGCGGATAGAGGTAAGGATTAAGGCTGAGCCGGGTTTCAACCCTCAGACCGATGTCGATGTCAAGTCACTCCGTTTCGGCTCGTTTACTGAAGTGAACTTCGGGCGGGGGTGTAAAGCGTTGAAGACCCGTAACGAAAGAGACGACCTGATTGTTGTTTTCAATGGAAAAGGAAGTGGTATTACTGCTGACGAATTTGCTCCCAAACTGATAGGCCGTAGTACAAAGGGAGAGTTGCTGTACGGTTATGCCCGTCTGCCTTATGTGGATTATGCTCCGGCTTTGCTTTCGGCCCGTTGTCCTCAGTATGATAAGGAACGCGGTGTCCTGAAAGTGAGAGTGGGGAATTGGGGACTTTCTGCGTCGCAACAAGCTCAGGTAGAGGTGCTTTGTGATGGAAAGACGGTAGCCACGGGGCAGGTTCAGGCGCTCTCTCCCTATGAAGAAGTGGAGGCTGTCCTGAAACCTGCTATGGCATCTTTTGTTGAGGCTGCTCCTTATGAAGTGGTCCTCCGTTGCGGTGACAAAGAGGTGGAGCGGGTTACATTCAAGCAGTAACCTTACGTGTCAGCTTGGCATAGAAGATGAGCGCAACGGCCGAAATGGCTCCGATACCAGTGAACCAGTACCAGATATAGTGAGCGTTAGCCGAAGCGGCTTTCCATTCGGCTGTGCTGGTGAAAAGAGCAGGGTCGGGGCAATAGGCCGTGAGCAATATTCCCGACAGACCGAATCCCAGGATTGAAGCAAGGAAGGAATGCAGATGGCTGAAACCCAGATACAGTCCTTCCTCTCCTTTGGGCGCCTGCAGGGAGAAGAACTCCATGTAGCGCGGCGAAATGAAACATTCGGCCAAGGCCTGTACGGCAATACCGGCAATCATCATGACGGTGATGGGGTGCATGCCCAGAATGTCACCGCTGAACAGATTGCCTGCGGCCATAATCAGTGCTGAAAGCGGAATGAGGAACATGCCGACGGCCATGGAAGTCAATGCTTTTCGGCGGGCCATCAGACGGGTAACGAGGTTCACCAGCAGTACTACGACAAACGGATTGACGTTGGCAATCCAGCCCGGACGGGCTGTTTCGCCGGCCATGCGGATTACATATTTGGGCATCGTGGCATACATCTGATGCTGAATCATCCAGAAGCCGGTGACAATCAGAATCAGGAGCAGCAGGCGGCCGTTGGTAAATACCTTGCCCAAGCCTTTGAATACTTCGGCCATGCTTTTGCCTTGTCCGCTGGTGTTGGTCGAGTGGAAGAACAGGAAGATGGTAACAAGTGCCACCAAACACAGTGTGGCCGACAGGAAGTTGATATAAATATAGGCTTCATCGCCCACTACCGAGCGGAGCGGGTCTACGAAACATTTGCCTGTAAAGGCACCGATGTTGACCATCATGTAGAAAATGGAGTATCCGCGGGCTCTGGTTTCCGATGTCGTTTCACGGGCTACCGAGGCCGAAATGATGGACTTGATGAACGATCCGCCGATGACGAGGATTATCATGATAGGTACAATGAGCATACGCAGATTGCTGTGCTCGATGCCTGTGAATTGTGTCTTTTCGCCATATACAACCAGCCCCGACGATTCGAGCATCAGAGGGAGCATACCTAATCCCAGGTAGCCGATGGTCAGCAATGTGAAAGCTATCAGGATGGCTTTTCGATAACCTATCTTGTCGGCAAAGGCGCCGGTAAACATTGGCAGGAAGTAGAGCCCGCCTGAAAACAATCCCGATATCAGACTGGCTTCCAGGTCGTTGAATCCAAGTGTGTTCGACAGGTAGAGAGTAATCACGATAAAGATGGCATAATAGGCCATACGTTCAAACAGCTCGGAGGCGTTGGCTGTCCAGAACGCGCGAGAGAATTTTGTCATCAGCTTAAATTTGTTTATGGGTTTGTAATAATTGTTTCGTCGACAAAGATAAGGCAAACCGCATAATTTTCAAATAACGCAAATCTCGTTTCCTTGCTTTTTCCGTCAGAACATTATTCCTATTGTCATATGTTGCGTTAATAAAAATGAAATATCATGGCCTGATACGATAAATCTCATTGTGTATTCGTAGTTTTGCGAACAACAAATAACAAACGGAAAACGATGATCAAGAAATATTCGGAAGAACAGGAAAGGATGGCTCGCTTTGCCAAGGCCATGGGACATCCGGCCCGGATGGCTATATTGCAATTCCTGCTGGCACAGGAGTCCTGTTATTTTGGTGATATTCATGAAGAGTTGCCCATAGCCAAGGCTACAGTCTCCCAGCACTTGAAGGAACTGAAGGATGCCGGATTGATTCAGGGAGAAATAGAAGCGCCAAAGGTGAGGTACTGCATCAATAGGGAAAATTGGGAACTGGCTCGGAGAATGTTTGCCGACTTCTTCGGTCAGCTTGTTTGCAAAAAAGGGAGCTGCTGCGGGTAAGCTCTTTTTTTATCTTGGATGTTCGTAGTTTGACGAAATACTAATAACTGAAATAATGAAGATGAAAAAGATTTGTTTTTTGTGTTTGTGTTTGGGCTTGTTGCTGGCGGCTTGTGGAGGCAATACCCGGAAAAAGGGTTCTGTTGCTGATGCGCAGGAGGAAGTAGCAGTGAGCGACGGAGTGGAAGTGCTCTATTTTCACGGCAAGCAGCGTTGTGCTACCTGTATAGCCATCGAGAAAGGCACGCAGGAAGTGATGGAAAAAGATTTGGCCGATGCCGTCCGGAAAGGTGAAGTGAAGTTTCGCACGATAGACATCAGTCGTGAAGAGAACGAAGCCGTGGCCGAGAAATATGAAGTGACATGGTCGTCCCTGTTTGTAGTGAAACACAAAGGCGGGGTGGAGACCGTAGAGAACCTGACGGAATTTGCTTTCGGCAATGCCCGCAAGTCGCCGGAAGTGTTCAAGGCCGGAGTGGTGAAGACCGTTCGTGAAATGCTGGAATAAACAACGGTAGCTATGGATGGATTGCAGACATTACTGGACAACAGTTCCACACCCGTACTGACGGCTTTTCTCCTCGGATTGCTGACGGCTCTTTCGCCTTGTCCGCTGGCTACCAATATTGCAGCCATCGGGTTTATCGGGAAGGAGATGGAGGACAGAAAACGTGTTTTTCGAAACGGCCTGCTTTATACCTTGGGGCGTATTCTTGCCTATACCTTGCTCGGATTTGTATTGATTCTGATATTGAATGAAGGTTCGAGCATGTTCGGCATACAGAAAACTATCGGTACGTGGGGCGAACGGGTATTGGGGCCTGCTTTACTGGTCATCGGCCTCTTTATGCTTTTCGGTGACAGGATGAACCTTCCCAAATTCGGGTTCAAGGGAAACGCCGAGGGGCTTGCAAGGAAAGGAGGGTGGGGAGCTCTGCTGATAGGCATACTCTTTGCGTTGGCTTTCTGCCCCACGAGCGGTGTATTCTATTTCGGTATGCTGATACCCCTGTCGGCTACCACTACAGCCGGTTATCTGCTGCCTCCCGTGTTCGCCATAGCCACGGCCCTGCCGGTACTTGTAGTGGCTTGGATACTGGCATTCAGTGTGCAACAGATGGGCCGTTTCTATGGCAGGATGCGCACAGTACAGCGATGGATGAACCTGTTTGTCGGGGTGTTGTTCATCGGCATAGGCATTTATTATAGTTGGATGATGTATATGTAACACATTTAAAATATTACGGATATGGAAATTAAAGTATTGGGTCCGGGTTGTGCCAAATGTAAGACAACCTACAATGTTATTGAGAAAGTAATCAAGGAGAACAATCTGGATGTGAAGCTCACCAAGGTGGACGACATCATGGAAATGATGAACTATAACATCCTGACCACTCCTGCCGTAGTGGTGGACGAAGTGGTGAAAATGAAGGGGCAGGTTCCTACCGAAAGCGACGTAAAGAAACTTTTGGGTATCGGATAAACGAAGCGTGATGGATACAGGGGCGGCAGAAACAGCCGTTATGGCATCTGCCGCCTTCATAGTGGAAATAATGTTCGTATTTCAACGAATTAATTAAGAAAGAAACATGATACAAGATTTTGCAGACTGGCTTGTTTACGGACTGTTCGGCCTGAGTGCCGACACATCGTTGGGAGTGGCCGTAAACTTTTTCTTTTACGACACCATCAAGATTCTTATCCTATTGTTTTTCATTAGTGTACTGATGGGGATTGTCAATGCCTATTTCCCAATAGAGCGGTTACGCACCTATCTGGCTACCCATAAGATGTATGGCCTGCAGTACCTGTTGGCTTCTGTCTTCGGAGCCATTACTCCGTTCTGTTCGTGTTCTTCCATCCCGTTGTTCATCGGTTTTGTGAAGGGAGGCATTCCGTTGGGAGTGACCTTTGCTTTTCTGATTACGTCGCCGCTGGTCAACGAAGTGGCTGTTGCCATGTTCCTCGGTTCTTTCGAATTGAAAGTGACATTGGTTTATGTCGTCAGCGGCATCCTGTTGGGAGTGATTGGAGGCTTTGTGCTCGGACGGATGCGTCTTGCACCTTATCTCAGCGATTGGGTGAAACAGATTCAGGCCCAGTCGTCTGCCCAGACAGAAGCATGGGAGAAAGACCATATTCCTTTTGTCAAACGGCTTCCCGCCATCATCCGCGACGCCTGGCGGATAGTCAGCGGTGTGCTTGTCTATATCCTGATAGGTATCGGCATCGGTGCCTTTATGCACGGCTTTGTGCCCGAAGGATTCTTTGAACAGTACATGTCGAAAGACAACTGGTTTGCCGTACCTTTTTCAGTTCTTCTGGCCGTGCCTATGTATGCCAATGCGGCCGGTATCGTGCCCGTCATCGAGGTATTTGTGGCCAAAGGTATTCCTTTGGGTACCGCCATTGCTTTCATGATGGCCGTGGTGGGGTTGTCCTTGCCAGAGGCTACCCTGCTCAAGAAAGTGATGACCTGGCGGCTGATAGGTATCTTTTTCGGTACCGTGGCCTTTTTTATCATCTTGTCGGGCTATTTGTTCAACATCGTTTTATAAACCATTCAATTATAGTGAGAGATGAAGATCTTGATTCTTTGTACAGGAAACAGTTGCCGTAGCCAGATGGCCCACGGTTTCCTTCAGTCGTTCGATAAAGATATCGAGGTGTATTCGGGTGGGACGGAACCTGCGGTACAGGTGAATGCCAAGGTGGTGGAAGTGATGAGGGAAGTGGGGATTGACATCAGTTCGCATGTGCCTACGCATGTCAACACTTACCTCGACCAGGCTTGGGACTATGTGATTACCGTATGTGGCGGAGCCAATGAAAGCTGCCCTGCCTTCACGGGCAAGGTGGGCAAGCGTCTGCACATCGGTTTCGATGACCCGTCGCATGCGGTCGGTTCACAGGAGTTCATAGAAGCAGAGTTCTGTCGGGTACGCGACGAAATTCGGGAGGCCTTTGCCCGTTTCTATATTACGGAAATCCGTAAGCTGGGATTGCCACGATGTTCTTGTGGTAATTGCGGGTTGTAATTGTCAGGGTGGAAGGAAGGGAGGAATGGCCGAAGTTTACTTTTACAGGTCGATGAACAATGCTTGTCCTTCCTTTCATCCGTCCGGATGAATCTTTTTCCCAGCTTAATGTATTCGTTTAAGCTGGATAAAGCGATGATTTAAGCTGGGGAAAGCATTGGTTTATCCTGCTTAAAGCAATGCTTTCCCCAACTATGGACTTTGGCCCGCTAACTACCTACTTTGGCTTGCTAACTACCCACATGACGGTTGTCAAAGCCTACTCTTCTACAAACATCAGGTCACTGATAATGCCGTCGGATACAAAGATGCCTTTGCGGGTGAGCCGCAGGTGATTGTCTTGCTGTTCCAGCTTTCCATTCTTCAGATAGGGGACGGCCATGGAGGTACAATAGTCGGAAAGCGTCTGGCCGAAACGGGTTGTGAGTGTAGGCAGGTCGATGCCACGGCGGGTGCGCAGGGAGGTCATGATGTATTCGTTGTAGCAGGTTGTTAGGCTCAGTTCCTCCTTTTCATAGCTCCGTTTTTTTTCTCCAATTGCCGAAATATATTTCTCCAGTGAGGCAATGTTCCATTCCCTGCTGTGTCCGTCGAACGAGTGGGCCGAGGGACCACAACCCAGGTAGGGGATTCCTTGCCAGTAAGAAGTGTTATGTCGCGAATGAAGGCCGGGTTTGCAGAAGTTGGAAATCTCGTAGTGTTCATATCCCGCGGCGGAGAGGGTATCCATCAGCGTGGTAAAGAAACGTACACTGCTGTCCTCGTCCACTTCGTTCACCCGATGAGCTTGGAGCATCTGATGGAGTGGGGTACCTTCTTCGTATGTCAAATGGTAGGCCGAGATATGCTCTACGTCGAGGGCGATGGCTTGGCGGAGGTCATGTTCCCAACGCTCGTCCGTCTCGCCCGGCAGGCCGTAGATAAGGTCGATGCTGATGTTGCGGAAGCCATGCCGGCGGCAGCGGCCGACAGCCTCGATGGCTTGAAGTGCGTTGTGCCGTCGGTTTAGCAGACGGAGGGTGGAGTCGTCGAAGGTCTGGATACCCATGCTGATGCGGTTGAAAGGCAGGCGGCGAAGCATGGTCACGTAGTCTTCCGTCAAGTCGTCGGGATTGGCTTCGAGAGTAATCTCTTCACAGGCGTCGAGGCCATAGATGTCGGACAGGGTATCGAAAACCTGACGGAAATCTTCCTCCTCAAGTTGTGAGGGGGTTCCTCCGCCAAAATAGACGGTACGGACAGTTTCACCTTGCAGGTAGTCGCGGCGCATCGTGAGCTCTTTGCACACGGCGTCTATATATCGTGGTTTCAGGTCATTGCGCGTGGTAGAGTAAAAGTCGCAATACACGCATCGCGTCTTGCAGAAGGGTATATGGATGTAGATACCTGCCATGTAGGATGTTTTAAAATTAAAATCGATGTAAAAGTAAGCATTAGTTTGTTTTCATGATTCACATTTTCTAAAAAAATACAATCATGTGGACTTTTGTTTGGCTATTTGCCTCTATGTGTTGTTTATTGCTATATTTATCGTATTTTTGTAACCGCTTACATGGGCTTTCTGTTTGTGTGGCTTTGCGTGAAATCTTTTTTATTTAATTATTATATATCATGAGGAAACAACTTATTACAGGACTGTTTGCTGCTCTGGCGGTAAGTGCGGGTGCGCAGACTTTCAAGGAATGGCAGGATCCGGAAGTGAATGCCGTCAACCGTGCTCCGATGCACGCCAATTATTTTGCCTATGAATCGGAAGCCGCAGCTGCTGCGGGCGAGAAGGCTCAATCTGCCAACTACATGTCCATGAATGGCACATGGAAATTCTTTTGGGTGAAAGATGCTGATGCGCGTCCCACTGATTTTTGGAAAGTGGGATATAACGACCGCGGTTGGGATGATTTGCAGGTGCCGGCCGTTTGGGAATTGAACGGATATGGTGACCCTATCTATGTAAATGTGGGATATGCCTGGCGTAATCAGTTCAAGAACAATCCTCCCCAAGTACCGACAGTAAACAATCATGTAGGGTCGTATCGGCGTGAGTTTGTGGTTCCGGCTTCGTGGAAAGGCAAGGACATTATAGCACACTTTGGCTCAGTTACGTCAAATATGTACTTGTGGGTGAACGGCAAATATGTGGGTTATAGCGAAGACAGCAAGCTGGAAGCAGAGTTTGACCTGACATCTTATCTGAAGCCGGGGCAGAAAAATCTGATAGCTTTTCAGGTATTCCGTTGGTGTGATGGAACTTATCTGGAAGACCAGGATTTCTTCCGCTTCAGCGGGGTAGGCCGTGATTGCTATCTTTATGCACGTGACAAGAAACGTATTGAGGATATCCGTGTCACTCCCGATCTGGATGCAGAATACAAGAACGGCTCTTTGAATGTCGAAGTGACTTTGAAGGGGAGCGGTAACGTAAATCTGGAATTGCTGGATGCGGCAGGCAAGCAAGTTGCTTCTGCTACGGCCAAGGGAAGTGGTTCTGTGGTGATGAATGTGGAAAATCCGTCCAAATGGACTGCTGAAACCCCGTACTTATACACGCTGCGTGCCTCTTTGCAGGGTGGTAAGGAAGTGATTCCGGTAAAAGTAGGTTTCCGTAAGATTGAACAGAAGAACGGTCAGATCTTGGTAAACGGCCAGCCGGTTTTGTTCAAAGGTGCCAATCGTCACGAGCTGGATCCCGATGGAGGATATTATGTCTCGCCCGAACGCATGAAGCAGGATATTCAGATTATGAAGAAGTTTAATATCAATGCGGTTCGTACCTGTCACTATCCGGATGCCAATCTTTGGTATGATTTGTGTGATGAATATGGAATTTATGTCATAGCCGAAGCCAATGTGGAGTCCCACGGTATGGGTTATGGTGACGCAACACTGGCCAAACGTGCTGATTATAAGAAAGCGCACATGGAACGTAACCAGCGTAATGTACAGCGTGGTTTCAATCATCCGTGTATCATTTTCTGGTCATTGGGTAACGAAGCCGGCTTTGGTCCGAATTTTGAAGCTGCCTATACTTGGGTGAAAGCGGAAGATCCGAGCCGTCCTGTTCAGTATGAAAGAGCTGGAAATAATGACTTTACCGATGTGTACTGTCCGATGTATGCCGGTTATGGTTCTATGGAAAAATATGCTCAGCGTAAGGATATCAAGAAACCGTTGATTCAATGCGAGTATGCTCATGCTATGGGTAACTCTCAGGGAGGTTTCAAGGAATATTGGGACTTGATTCGTAAATATCCAGCTTTACAGGGGGGATTTATTTGGGATTTCGTGGATCAATCCGTTCGCTGGACAGGAAAAGACGGTGTCAGCATTTATGCGTATGGAGGCGATTTCAACCGTTTCGATGCGTCGGACAACAACTTCTGTGACAATGGCTTGGTCAGCCCGGACCGTAATCCCAATCCACACATGTATGAGGTAGGATATTTCTACCAGAACATTTGGACGACTCCGGCTGATTTGGCTAAAGGGGAGGTGAATGTTTATAACGAGAACTTCTTCCGTGACCTGTCAGCTTACTATATGGAATGGGAAGTGCTGGCCAATGGTAAGGCGGTACGTAGCGGTAGAGTTGACAACCTCAATATCGCTCCACAACAGAGTGCTAAGATTAAACTGGAGTTAGGTAAGGTTTGTGAATGCAAGGAATGGTTGCTCAACGTGACCTATCGTCTGAAGAATCGTGAAGGCTTGCTCCCTGCCGGTTTTGCCGTAGCCAAGGATCAGCTGGTTCTTAATCCTTATAAGGCTTCTGATATGGTGTTGAAGAATGTGAAGACTGTCAATGTGCCTGTAGTGATTCCGCAAGTACAGGAAAATGATTGGAACTATCTGATTGTAAATGGCGAGAACTTCTGTCTGGAATTCAACAAACATACAGGATATTTGACGCGTTATCAAGTAGGCGGTACCGAAATGCTGAATGAAGGTGCACAGCTGGCGCCTAACTTCTGGCGCGCTCCGACAGACAATGATATGGGAGCCGGAATCCAGCGCAAATTGGCAGTATGGAAGGAACCGGGACTGAAGCTCACTTCTTTGGAATGGAAGACTGTTGACGAACAAGTAGTTGTCAGTGCAAAATATGATATGGAGAAAGTATCTGCCAAGTTGGCATTGACTTATGTCATCAACAATAAGGGAGCTGTCAAGGTTACACAGCAAATGACGGCCGATGCTCAGGCTAAAGTAGCTCCGATGTTCCGTTTCGGTATGCAGGTACAGATGCCAAAGTCATTTGAAACCATTGAATACTACGGGCGTGGTCCGATTGAGAACTATGTAGACCGTAATCATTCAACTCGTTTGGGCCTTTATCGTCAAACCGTGGATGAACAGTTCTACTCTTATATCCGTCCTCAGGAGACCGGTACGAAAACCGATATCCGTTGGTGGAAGCAGTTGAATGCAGCTGGCTTTGGATTGCAGATTGTGGCAGATGCTCCTTTCTCGGCTTCAGCGTTGCATTATACTATAGAGTCATTGGATGAGGGCTGGGAAAAAGATCAGCGTCATTCTCCCGAAGTTGAAAAAGCTGACCTGACTAATTTGTGTATTGATAAAGTTCAGATGGGATTGGGCTGTGTGGACAGTTGGGGTTCATGGCCCTTGCCGCAATATCAGATTCCTTATGGCAATTATGAATTTTCTTTCATTATGACTCCTGTCTGGCACAGTGTATCAATGAAATGATAGACTGCTAAGTTGCAGAAAATAAACCTGAAAGGAGGATGGTCTGAATGGATTCATCCTCCTTTTTGTGTTATGTGTTAAACAACATAGTTTAGTAACATTCCTTGGTTCGTTGTTTATTTTACAATTAATTTCTAATTTGCGCCTCACAAAATTAAGGGTATGCGAAAGCATGCTGAGTATTCACATTAAATCTTATATATCATGAAAGTATATCAGACGAATGAAATTAAGAACATTGCTCTTCTTGGCAATGATGGCTCGGGTAAAACCACTCTCACAGAAGCGCTGCTCTATGAGAGTGGTATTATAAAACGTCGTGGCAGAATTACAGCCAAGAACACAGTCAGCGATTACTTTCCGGTGGAACAGGAGTATGGGTATTCTGTGTTTTCCACCGTTTTCCATGTGGAGTGGAATGGTAAAAAATTAAATATCATCGACTGTCCGGGTAGTGATGACTTTGTAGGTGCTGCTATGACAGCTCTGAATGTCACCGATACGGCAATTTTGTTGTTGAACGGACAATATGGTCCTGAGGTAGGTACACAAAACCATTTCCGCTATACTGAGAAATTAGGGAAACCCGTTATTTTCCTGGTTAACCAGCTCGATCATGAAAAATGTGATTACGACATGGTATTGGAACAGCTGAAATCCATATATGGTTCCAAAGTTGTTCCTGTACAGTATCCTTTGTCTACAGGACCGGGTTTCAATGCCTTGATTGATGTACTTCTGATGAAGAAATATTCTTGGGGGCCGGAAGGCGGCGCTCCTACAATCGAGGATGTTCCAGCCGAGGAGATGGAAAAGGCTACGGAATGGCATAAGGCATTGGTAGAGGCTGCTGCCGAACATGATGAAGGACTGATGGAGAAATTCTTTGAGCAGGAATCTCTTACTGAAGATGAAATGCGTGAAGGCATTCGTAAAGGCTTGGCATCGCGTGGCATGTTCCCTGTTTTCTGTGTATGTGCAGGCAAAGATATGGGTGTGCGTCGTTTGATGGAGTTCTTGGGAAATGTTGTGCCGTTTGTTGATGAAATGCCGCCTGTACACAATACTCGTGGTGAAGTTGTGAAGCCTGATTCAAACGGTCCTGCTTCTTTGTATTTCTTCAAGACTGCCGTTGAACCTCATATTGGTGATGTACAGTATTTCAAGGTGATGAGTGGTAAAGTGCATGAAGGTGACGACTTTGCAAATGCCGATCGCGGTTCGAAGGAACGTATTGCCCAAATTTACGCATGTGCAGGTGCCAATCGTATTAAGGTGGAAGAAATGGTAGCCGGTGATATCGGTTGTACGGTAAAATTGAAGGATGTGCATACTGGTAACACGTTGAACGGAAAAGGAGCTGAAAATCGTTTTAACTTTATCAAATATCCCAATTCAAAATATTCGCGTGCTATTAAACCGGTCAATGAAGCCGATACAGAAAAGATGATGGCTATATTGAACCGTATGCATGAAGAAGATCCTACATGGGTTATTGATCAGTCGAAGGAATTACGCCAGACTATTGTGCATGGTCAGGGGGAATTCCACTTGCGCACTTTGAAATGGCGTTTGGAGAACAATGAGAAACTCCAGGTTGTTTTCGAAGAACCTCGTATCCCTTATCGTGAAACAATTACAAAAGCTGCTCGTGCGGACTATCGGCATAAGAAACAGTCGGGTGGTGCAGGGCAGTTTGGTGAGGTGCACTTGATTGTTGAACCATATTACGAAGGTATGCCTGCTCCCGATACATATAAGTTCAACGGACAGGAGTTCAAGATGAATGTGAAAGGTACCGAAGAGATTGCTTTGGAATGGGGTGGTAAATTGGTGTTTGTTAACTGTGTGGTTGGTGGCGCTATTGATGCCCGTTTTATGCCTGCCATTTTGAAGGGAGTCATGTCGCGTATGGAACAAGGGCCGCTTACGGGTTCGTATGCTCGTGATGTCCGCGTCATTGTGTATGATGGTAAGATGCATCCGGTAGATTCTAATGAAATATCTTTCATGTTGGCTGGTCGTAATGCTTTCAGCGAAGCTTTCAAAAATGCAGGTCCGAAATTGCTGGAGCCGATTTATGATGTTGAAGTATTCGTTCCGTCTGACAAGATGGGTGATGTTATGAGCGATTTGCAGGGACGTCGTGCGATGATTATGGGTATGAGTAGCGAGGCTGGTTATGAGAAATTGGTTGCTAAAGTTCCGTTGAAAGAAATGTCTTCCTATTCGACTGCTCTTAGTTCTTTGACGGGTGGCCGTGCATCGTTTATTATGAAGTTTGCCAGCTATGAACTTGTTCCGGGCGATGTTCAGGATAAGCTGGTTAAGGAATTTGAATCGAAACAATCAGAAGAATAAGGACACTTCATTTCATCTGTTTTTTATAATTGTTAAAACCGCCAATTCCTTTTAACGGGAAAATGGCGGTTTTTTCATCTGTTTTGGCCGATAAGTTGGCTGTATGGTATCTGAATTATTAATTTTTTATTAATTTTGCAAACAACGAAACTGGTTGTTTTGTTATAGTGTTAAGAATAGTACCTAAGAAACCTCTTTCAGTTAATTAATTAACAACCTGCGGTTAAAACAGGTTAATGTGTTAGGAGTGTTAATTAGGAATTGTTAAATTTGCCGCTATGAAAAAGTCTACGATTTGGATATTAGGTATTGTAATGGGTCTTTCTTTCCTTAGTCTGCTTTATTTGCAGATAAGTTATATTGAGGAAATGGTAAAGATGCGCAATGAGCAGTTTGACGAATCTGTGAAACGTGCTCTGATGGCTGCTTCTAAGGATGTAGAGTCGGCAGAGGTGGCCCGTTGGTTGAGGGAAGATATTTCTGAAGCGGAGAAAAAGGCTTGGGAACAGGCGCAAAGTGCGAACAGTAATGGTATTATCAGCCAGCGGGTTATGATGACTTCTCCAGACGGGACAATTGAATCGTTTGAACTGAAAACCTTCACGAAGAAACCCTCGGAGCTTCCACGGGCGATGATTTCAGAAAAACATGGTGCGAAAACCATTCCTCAGACTTCTCGTTCCTTGGCTGATATGATAAAGAACCGTTATTTGTATCAGCGTGCGTTGGTTGATGATGTGGTTTTCAATATGCTTTATCATGCCAGTGATAAACCGATTGAGGAAAGAGTTAATTTCAAGAATCTCGATCAGTATATCAAGTCTGGCCTGATTGATAATGGAATCGGAGACTTTGATTATCATTTTAAGGTAATAGACCGTGATGGTCGTGAAGTATACCGTTGTTCGGACTATAGTGATGAAGGCAGTGAAAGTGCATACGCACAACCTTTGTTTCTGAATGATCCGCCTGCGCGCATGAGTGTTGTAAAAGTACATTTTCCAGGTAAGAAGGATTATATTTTTGACTCCGTCAGCTTTATGATACCTTCGGTGATATTTACGGTGGTGCTGCTGATAACGTTTGTCTTTACACTGTATATTGTCTTCCGCCAGAAAAAATTGACTGAAATGAAAAATGATTTCATCAACAATATGACGCATGAGTTCAAGACGCCGATATCAACGATTTCATTGGCTGCCCAGATGCTGAATGATCCGGCAGTAGGCAAGTCTCCTGCTATGTTCCAGCATATTTCGGGAGTTATCAATGATGAAACGAAGCGTTTGAGGTTTCAGGTGGAGAAAGTATTGCAGATGTCCATGTTTGATCGTCAGAAAGCTGCTCTTAAGCCCAAGGATGTCGATATAAATGAATTGATAAAAGGAGTTGTACATACATTCGCATTGAAGGTGGAACGTTATAATGGGAAAATTGATACCGAACTGGAAGCTTCCGATGCACATGTTTTTGCCGATGAAATGCATATTACTAATGTGATATTCAATTTGATGGATAATGCGGTAAAGTACAAGCGGCAGGACGTTGATCTTCATTTGCTGGTGAAAACATGGAATGAGTCGGGTAAACTGATGATTGCCGTGCAGGATAATGGATTGGGAATCAAGAAAGAGAATTTGAAAAAGATATTTGAAAAGTTCTATCGTGTGCATACAGGTAATCTGCACGACGTGAAAGGCTTCGGCTTGGGGTTGGCTTATGTGAAGAAAATTATTATTGATCACAAAGGAACCATTCGGGCTGAAAGCGAATTGAATGTGGGAACTAAATTTATAATAGCATTACCTTTAATTAAAAACTGATTGATATGGACGAAAAATTGAGAATCTTGTTGTGCGAGGATGATGAAAATCTGGGCATGTTGCTGCGGGAATACTTGCAGGCTAAAGGCTATGCCGCAGAATTGTATCCTGATGGAGAGGCTGGTTATAAGGCTTTCCTGAAAAATAAATATGACTTGTGCGTGTTTGATGTAATGATGCCGAAGAAGGATGGATTTACTTTGGCTCAGGAGGTTCGTGCGGCCAATGCCGAAATTCCTATCATTTTCCTTACGGCCAAGACGTTGAAGGATGATATATTGGAAGGTTTCAAAATTGGTGCTGACGATTATATCACCAAACCTTTCAGTATGGAAGAGTTGACTTTCCGTATTGAGGCTATCTTGCGTCGTGTTCGCGGAAAGAAGAATAAGGAAAGTAATATATATAAGATAGGTAAATTTACTTTCGATACACAGAAGCAGATTTTATCGACGGCAGAAAAGCAGACCAAGCTTACAACCAAGGAATCGGAATTGCTGGGACTGCTTTGTGCACATGCCAATGAAATTCTTCAGCGTGATTTTGCCTTGAAGACCATTTGGATTGATGACAACTATTTCAATGCCCGCAGTATGGATGTATACATCACTAAATTGCGCAAGCATTTGAAGGAAGACGATTCAATTGAGATTATCAATATTCATGGTAAGGGGTATAAGTTGATTACTCCGGAACCGGAAAATTGATGGAGTGGAGAAGGAAAGTGAAAACAAAAAAGGCGGCTATTTAAAAGCCGCCTTTTTTATTTCATCCGCATTCTTTAGTTTGGATATCAATCTGCAATTCGCTTGTTGATGGCGATATAGCTGATCAGGCCTACAACAATGATGGCTGCTGCACCACCCAGAATGCTGTTGTTGTTCACATTGCCTGTCATAGAGCATGCTACTAAAATGATTGCTCCTACCAAGATTAATATCAATCCCAAATTTTTCAATAAGCCTTTCATTTGTGTGTATTTTTAATAGTTTATTATATTCTACAGCAATTCTGACACAAAGAAAAGCATAATTCTTTAACAAGCGAAATTATTTATGCAAAAAAACTATTAAGAGGCAATTTTAGCTTGTTTTTATACCTTTCTGTGAGTCAAATTCCGTTCTTGCCAGGCTTTTTTCAGTCTTTGGTATTGAAGAATATCTTTTTTAGCAGTTCTTGTCCCACTGTAAGTTCTTCAATCTTTACTCCTCGTAAGGCTTCTTTCAAGGTCTGGTTGGCCACTACCCGGGCCCGTTCTTCCAATTCCCTTCCATCTTTAGTCAGGTGAATCAGGTTGGTACGCCGGTCTTTCTTGTCTGATATACGTACCACCAAATGCTGGCGCTCCATATTATCTATCAAGCGTGTCATACTGGGCTTGTCCTTGAAAGTAGCATTACAGAGTTCCTGCTGGGTTACTCCATCCTTTTCCCAAAGAAAAATTAGCACTGTCCACTGTTCCGGGGTGATTTCCATTCCGTTCTGTCGGAAATTGCGGGACAGCTTCCGGTTGATTGCAGCTGAAACCTTTCCATTCAAGATGGCAAATATCAGCCTCATATCGAAATTGAACTGTTCTATCATAAATCATTGTTTAAACAACCTTGCAAAGGTACTTCTCTTCTGTGATAATTCCTATGCCAGTAAATAAAAAAACATTAAATGTTTGTAGTTCAAAATAAAATGCCTACCTTTGCACCGCAATTTTTAAATCAAACAAATTTATTTAATTAAACGAGTATGAATCAATACGAAACCGTTTTCATTTTAACTCCCGTTTTGTCTGACGTTCAGATGAAGGAAGCGGTAGAGAAATTCAAAGGCATCCTTACTGCTGAAGGTGCTGAGATTGTAAATGAAGAAAACTGGGGACTGAAGAAGCTGGCATATCCTATCCAGAAGAAGTCAACCGGTTTCTATCAGCTGATTGAGTTCAATGCAGAACCTACTGTAATTGAGAAATTGGAATTAAACTTCCGTCGTGACGAGCGCGTTATCCGCTTCTTGACTTTCAAGCAAGACAAGTACGCTGCTGAATACGCTGCGAAGAGAAGAAGTGTTAAATCAACTAAAAAGGAGGATTAATCATGGCACAACAAGTTCAATCAGAAATCAGATATTTAACTCCGCCCTCAGTAGACGTTAAGAAAAAGAAATACTGCCGTTTCAAGAAGAGCGGTATCAAGTACATTGACTATAAGGATCCCGAGTTCCTGAAGAAATTCTTGAACGAGCAGGGTAAAATTCTTCCCCGTCGCATCACAGGTACTTCATTGAAGTATCAGCGTCGTGTGGCTCAGGCCGTTAAGAGAGCACGTCACTTGGCATTGCTGCCTTATGTAACTGACATGATGAAATAATAAGGAGGAGATAGTATGGAAATTATATTGAAAGAAGACGTAATTAACTTGGGTTATAAGAACGACATCGTGACTGTAAAGTCCGGTTATGGTCGTAACTACCTCATCCCTACCGGCAAGGCCGTTATTGCTTCACCTGCTGCCAAGAAGATGCTGGCTGAAGAGTTGAAACAGCGTGCTCACAAGCTGGAGAAAATCAAAAAGGATGCCGAAGAACTGGCTGCAAAATTGCAGGGCGTTTCTTTGACTATTGCAACTAAGGTTAGCTCAACCGGTACTATTTTTGGTTCTGTAGGCAGCATTCAGATTGCTGACGAGTTGGCTAAGTTGGGTCACAACATCGATCGTAAGATTATCGTTGTTAAAGATGCTGTAAAGGAAGTTGGTCACTACAAGGCAGTTGTTAAGCTGCACAAGGAAGTGTCTGTAGAGATTCCTTTCGAAGTTGTAGCTGAGGAAGCTTGATTTCGCATCGATAGATAAACTTCTAGTATCGGCATATACTTGAAAAAAGTATATGCCGATTTTATTTTAGTCTTCAAACATGCGGCTTCTGGCCAGCATACATGCGCCAATGATACCGGCTTTGTCCTTCAATTTGGATGTCATGATGACTGAGTCTTTGTTTACTAAGTTGAGCGAGTATTTTCGGACTGCTGTTTTGATGGGTTGTGTAATGTAGTCGCCTGTCAGCGATAAGGTACCTCCAATGATTACCAATTCTGGATTGAACAGATTTATTAGTCCGGCTATTTGTCTTCCGAGTTTTTGCCCTATTTCTTCTACAATTTCTATGCAGAGAGGATCTTCTTTGCATGCGGCGGCTATCAGTTCGTCCAATGTGAGTACCCAATCTTTTTGAGAAAGCTTTGCGGATAGAATGGAAGTCTCTCCTTTTTTGATTCTTTCCAGGAATATACGGTGAAAGGCACTGCCGGATGCTTCTGTTTCCAGACATCCTTTTTTCCCGCAATGGCAGATAATTTCATTGTCGAATGCGTTTAAGTGGCCGAACTCTCCCGAAAATCCCGATTTGCCTGTGTATATTTTCCCTTCAATAATAATACCGACTCCCAATCCCCAGCTGATGTTGACAAAAATGATGTCTTTTTCCCCTTTAACGCAACCTTTCATGTATTCTCCATATGTCATGGCACGTGTGTCGTTGTCAATACATACGGGAAATCCTATTTTTTCTGCGATTATTTCGGCTAGCGGGCGCTCAGAGAAATTAAACATACTGAAGCTATAGCCTGATTCTGGATTAACACGACCGGAAATGTTAATGCAGATGTTCATGATTTTAGCGGGAGGTATCTCGGTTTGGTTGATAAAATCTTTAATAAGCCTGCATAACTCTTCCAAGGCTTGCGGAATGTTTTCAAACCTGTAGGGAATGTTCATTTTCAGATCTAACATATCTCCTTTAAAGTTGATCATGGCAATATTGACAGCAAATTTCTTTATGTCTACGCCAATAAAGTAACCTGATTCGGGATTTAGCCCATATAAGCTAGGATGCCTTCCGCCACTTGTTTCCAATTTTCCATAATCATTGATGTATCCTTCTTCGTACATTTCAGATATAAACTTGGTTACAGTGGGAATGCTCAAGTCCAACTCTTTCGCCAGGTCTGTGATGGTGGAGCAACCATTATATATATAATGGGTAATGATCTTTTTTTTAGAAGAGCATTTTTGCTTCCTATTTCTATTTCTTTTAGCAATGCTTGTTTCATACAATTTTCGTAATATAATTCTTGGGTTACAAATATAGTGATTTCTTTATGATAATGTGAAGCTTCTTGTTGTCTGTATGTTGCCTTTTCTTATATGTTGTGCAACATGATTAATAAAATAATTTATTAAAATACGCCATTTTGATATATTGTTTTTATAAATTTGCCTATTGTGTTTTTCTGTGTTGCTTTGGTTGTTGACGATTTTATTGAATTCGTTAAAAATAGTCTGTGATATTTATAGTGATAGTTAAAATGTGATTTGTTTTATGGAAGGTAAAAAAGCATATCCTTGGATTGTTGTGGGGCTACTTTGGGTAGTGGCATTACTCAATTATATGGACCGACAGATGCTTTCCACTATGCAGGAAGCGATGAAGGTTGATATTGTAGAACTGAATAAGGCTGAAGCTTTTGGAGCGTTGATGGCTGTTTTTTTGTGGATATACGGCTTTATGAGTCCGATTGCTGGTATGATAGCCGATCGTTTCAGCCGTAAATGGTTGGTTGTGGGGAGTTTGTTTGTCTGGTCGGGGGTTACTTACTTGATGGGATATGCCGATACATTCCGTGAGTTGTATTGGCTTCGTGCCATTATGGGTGTTAGTGAGGCACTCTATATTCCGTCTGCATTGTCTTTGATAGCTGATTGGCATCAGGGTAAATCCCGCTCATTGGCTGTAGGTGTACATATGACCGGACTTTATATAGGACAAGCAGTTGGTGGGTTTGGTGCAACAGTTGCAGCGATGTTTTCCTGGCATTCGGCTTTCCATTGGTTTGGTATTATCGGCATAGCCTATTCTTTGGTTCTTATGTTGGCTTTACGTGAGAATCCTCAACGTGTTTCGGTAGAACATTCTTCGTCGGTGGGGATGGTAAAGAAAAAGCCGTCGTTGCTCAGTGGCTTGGGTATCTTGTTTTCGACTTGGGCTTTTTGGATTATACTTTTTTATTTTGCGGCGCCGAGTCTTCCCGGTTGGGCTACTAAAAACTGGTTGCCGACTCTGTTTGCCGAGAGCTTGGATATTCCGATGTCAGAAGCCGGTCCTCTCTCGACTATAACCATTGCTGTTTCATCTTTTGTCGGTGTGATTTTTGGTGGGCTACTTTCCGATCACTGGGTGCAGAAAAATGTCCGGGGGCGTGTTTATACGGGTGCTATAGGCTTGGGAATGACGATTCCAGCCTTATTATTGTTAGGATTTGGACACAGTCTGGTTGCTGTTGTCGGTGCCGGTTTGTTGTTCGGGGTTGGTTATGGTATTTTTGATGCTAATAATATGCCCATCCTCTGTCAGTTTGTTTCGTCCAAATATCGTGCTACGGCATATGGAATCATGAATATGACCGGTGTTTTTGCAGGAGCAGCCGTAACGGAGCTTCTGGGACGATGGACCGATGGCGGTAACTTGGGATTGGGATTTGCCATGTTGAGTGTTGTTGTATTGGTGGCATTAGGATTACAATTATATTTCCTTCGTCCTGCAACTGATAATGTAGAATGATTTATGACCTTTTATATATTTAAGTTATGGAGAAAATATTAGGATTGATTGATGCACCGTTTACTCCGTTCTATGAGAATGGTGAGGTGAATTATGAGCCGATAGAGGCTTATGCACAGATGTTACAGAAGAATGGCCTGAAGGGTGTCTTTATCAACGGTTCTTCGGGTGAGGGCTATATGCTGACGGAAGAAGAGCGCATGAAACTGGCTGAACGTTGGATAGAGGTAGCTCCCGAAGGTTTCAAGGTGATTGTTCATGTTGGAAGCTGTTGTGTCAAAGCGAGCAGAATGCTGGCTGAACATGCGCAGAAGATTGGAGCGTGGGGGATTGGAGCCATGGCACCTCCTTTTCCTAAGATTGGGCGCATTGAAGAACTGGTTAAGTATTGCGAAGAAATAGCAGCCGGAGCTCCCGGGCTTCCTTTCTATTATTATCATATTCCAGCTTTTAACGGAGCATTTTTGCCGATGACTGAACTGCTGAAAGCAGTAGATGGCCGTATTCCCAATTTTGCAGGAATCAAATATACGTACGAAAGTATCTATGAATACAATCAATGCCGGCTTTATAAAAATGGTAAGTATGACATGCTCCATGGACAGGATGAAACGATTCTTCCTTCCTTGGCAATGGGCGGAGCTCAGGGAGGTATTGGAGGTACTACCAACTACAACGGTGTTAATCTGGTGGGTATCATTGATGCTTGGAATAGCGGTGATATTGAGAAAGCCCGTGAGCTGCAAAACTTTTCGCAGGATGTCATCAATGTTATTTGTCATTATCGTGGCAATATTGTGGCGGGCAAACGTATTATGAAACTGATAGGTCTTGATTTGGGCAAGAATCGTACCCCGTTTCAGAATATGACCGATGAGGAAGAGTCTCGTATGAAAACCGAGTTGGAGGCTATTCATTTCTTTGAACGTTGCAACAAATTCTAATTATTATGGTAGCAAAAGATTATTTGAGTACGTGGGCATCTGCCTATAAACGTGAACTTCAGGATAACATCATGCCGTTTTGGCTGAAATTTGGGCTGGACCGTCTGCACGGTGGGGTATATACCTGTCTGGACAGGGAAGGCCGCCTGATGGATACGACCAAGTCTGTATGGTTTCAGGGACGTTTTGGTTTTGTCGCCGCTTATGCCTACAACCAAGTGGAGAAAAAGCCGGAATGGCTGGCAGCGTCAAAAAGTTGCATTGATTTTATAGAGCAGTATTGCATTGATACGGACGGACACATGTTTTTTGAGGTGACAGCCGATGGCAAGCCTCTACGCAAACGCCGTTATGTATTCTCGGAATGTTTTGCAGCCATTGCCATGTCGGAGTACTCCATCGCTTCGGGAGACATGTCCTATGCGGTAAAAGCCTTGAAGATGTTCGACCGTATCCAGTATTTTTTAGCCACTCCAGGCTTTCTGGAACCCAAATATTTACCATCTCTACAGTCACGTGGCCATTCCATAACAATGATTCTGATCAATACGGCGTCGCGGATAAGGGCTGCCATCGCCAGTCCTGTCCTTGATGAGCAGATAGACAGATCGTTGTCTGCCATTCGTCGCTATTTCATGCATCCGGAATTCAAGGCGTTGCTCGAGATGGTCGGTCCGGAGGGTGAGTTTATCGATACTTGTAACGGCCGTCTCATCAATCCCGGTCATTGCATCGAGACTTCCTGGTTCATTATGGAAGAAGCACGGCATCGTAACTGGGACAATGAATTGGTTCAGATGGCTCTCCAAATATTGGACTGGTCCTGGGAATGGGGTTGGGACAAGGAATATGGTGGCATTATCAATTTCCGCGATTGTCGTAACTTCCCTGTGCAGGACTATTCGCAGGATATGAAGTTCTGGTGGCCACAGACCGAAGCTATTATCGCTACTCTATATGCCTATCAGGCCACCAAGGACGAGAAATATCTTGAAATGCACAAGCTGGTCAGCGATTGGGCTTACGCTCATTTTCCGGATAAGGAGTTCGGCGAGTGGTATGGTTACCTCCATCGGGACGGTACGGTGGCACAGCCGGCCAAGGGGAATTTGTTCAAAGGTCCGTTTCACATTCCACGTATGTTGATTTGTGGATATCAGTTGTGTGAAGGAAACCTGTAAAAGTAGGGTATAATTTATTCAAGACATGTTATGAAAACAGGCCGTCTGTTGTTTTGGGGAGCCTTGTTCGGTATTGCCTGTTTAAGGGCAGGCGTTGTTGTGAGTATGGATACGGCTTTGGGAATACAGGGAACTATGCAGAAAGTCAGTGGGAAGGAGAAAGTCTGTTTAGAACAGGTTTCGGAAGGTATGGGAACCGACGAACGTTATTCTCAAGGGGTGTCTGCACTTTTTGCCGGTGTTTCAGGAAGTTGCCTCCTGATGGCCGGAGGAGCCAACTTTCCGGATATACCGGCGGCTCAGGGGGGATCGAAATGCTATTATCAGGAGATCTATGCGACTTCTTTGGAAGATACGGTGCTGTCATGGCACAAGGTCGGACAACTGCCGGTACCGGCGGCATACGGATTTTCCGTTTCTACTGATGACGGTATTGTCTGTGTGGGCGGTATGAATGCTCAGGGAGCTTTGTCGTCGGTGTTCCGTATATCGATGGAGAATGATGGCGGGGTGAAGATTGAACAGTTTCCTTCCCTGCCTTGTACGCTGGACAATATGTCCGGTTGTCTGGTGGGTCAGAAATTGTATGTGGTTGGCGGAAACAGGGACGGAAAGCCTTGCAATGCCTTCTATATGCTGGATTTGGAATGCCTTTCTGACGGATGGGTCGAATTGTCTTCCTTTCCCGGTAAACCGCGTATCCAGCCGGTTTGTGCGGCGCAGAAGGATACGAGGGGTGAATATACCATTTATTTGTGGGGTGGTTTTGCTCCGGCTGCAGCCGGTAAGGAGGCTTCTTTGTCAACAGACGGATATCGGTACTCCCTATCAAGCAAGGAATGGATTCCGCTTCCTGCTCCTGTGAATGCCTGCGGCGAAACAGTTTCATTGGGCGGTGGGGTAGCTGTTGCGATGGACGACAGTCTGATTGTTTGCATGGGTGGTGTACATAAGGATGTTTTTTTGCAAGCGCTTCGTAGCCCTGCTCCTGACTATTTGTCGCATCCGGCCGAATGGTACCGTTTCAATCGGGAATTGCTGGTTTATCATACAAGCTTGCAGGAGTGGCATAGCGTATACGATTCTTCTGTACTGGCCCGTGCCGGTGCGGTGGCTGTTCCATACAAACATATGATATTTTATATCAACGGAGAAATTAAACCGGGTGTCCGTACTCCGTCTATAGTTCGGATTGGTTCGATACCGGAGTTGTAATGATGGTTCCCATTGCCGGTGAAACGTTTTCCCATTGCCGGTGGAAGGCTTTCACATTGCAGGTGACAACCATTCTCCTTGAATGTGAAAGACCGGCAGCAGGAGGAATCGGGGTAATAAAAAACGTCCGGCCCATCTCTTTGCGGGGAGGTGGGCCGGAAGTTTTATAAGGATATCAATCGATTTATTCGAACAGACTCTTGAATTTCTTGAATATTTTTTCCTTGATGGAAGCGTTGGGCTTGAAGTTGTCGGAGTCTTCCATCTCTTCCAACGCCTTCTTTTCGTCCTTGCTCAGGGTTTCGGGAACATAGACGCTGACGTTGACCAGCAGGTCGCCTGTGCCATAGCCGTTGACGCTGGGCAGACCTTTGTTACGCAGGCGGAGAACCTTGCCCGGCTGGGTACCCGGCTCTATCTTTACTTTCACCTTGCCGTCGATGGTCGGAATCTCTACTGCGCCGCCCAGGGCTGCCGTGGGGAAGCTTAACAGGAGGTTGTAGATGAGGTCGTTCTCCTCGCGGATCAGTTCCTTGTCCGGCTCTTCTTCAATGAGGACCAGCAGGTCGCCCGGCACACCGTTGTGCTTGCCGGCATTACCTTTCCCGCTCATGGAAAGCTGCATGCCTTCGGCCACGCCGGCCGGTATCTTGACCGTTACCACTTCTTCGCCGTAAACGATGCCTTCGCCGGCACATTCCTTACACTTGTTCTTGATGACCTTGCCTTCACCGCCACAGGTAGGGCAGGTAGTACGCGTCTGCATAGTGCCCAGAATGGTCTGCTGGTTGCGGATAACGGTACCCGAACCCTTACAGGTGGGGCAGGTCTCGCTTCCTCCATTGCCTTCGGCACCAGTGCCGTGGCAGTGGGTACAGGTGACGTATTTCTTCAGCTTGAACTTCTTTTCTACGCCGGTAGATATCTCTTTCAGGTTGAGCTTCACCTTGACGCGCAGGTCCGAACCGCGGAAACGGCGCTGCTGGGCACCGCCACCTCCGCCAAAGCCTCCGAATCCGCCGAATCCACCTCCGTGGCCACCGAAGATGTCGCCGAACATGGAGAAGATGTCGTCCATAGACATGCCACCGCTGAATCCGCCGAAAGGACCTCCGTTGCCGGCTGCACCGCTCATGCCTGCAAAGCCGAACTGGTCATAGCGGGCACGTTTCTCGGGATTACTCAACACGTCGTAGGCTTCGGCTGCCTCCTTGAACTTTTCTTCCGCTTCCTTGTCGCCCGGGTTCTTGTCGGGGTGGTATTGGATGGCTTTCTTGCGGTATGCCTTCTTTATCTCGTCGGCCGATGCGTTCTTGTCGACCCCCAGTACCTCGTAGTAATCTCTTTTTTCCATATCCTGCTTGTTGTCTTTATTCTCCGACTACCACTTTGGCGTGACGGATTACTTTGTCGTTCAACGTATAACCGGTCTGTACGCAATCCAGAATCTTGCCTTTCAGTTCTTCCGCCGGTGCCGGAATGACGGCGATGGCTTCGTGGAAGTCAGTGTTGAGCGGCTGTTCCTTGGTTTCGATGACCTTTACGCCGTTTTGTCCGAGTACGGTCATGAACTTGTTGTAAATCAGTTCGACACCTTCTCTGACGGCGGCCACGTCTTCGGCCGTTTCCATGTTCTTCAGCGCGCGTTCGAAGTCGTCCACGATGGGCAGGATGCTGCTGATGCTTTTTTCGCCGCCGTTCAGGATGAGTTCGGCCTTTTCCTTCATCGTCCGTTTCCGGTAGTTGTCGAATTCGGCGGAAAGACGCAGGTACTTGTCTTTCATTTCGTCCACTTGGGCCTGAAGTTTCTCTACCTCATTGGGTTCGTTGTTTTCTTCGGCAGCCTGTCCGTTGGCGGCGTTTTCTTCTTCGCATTTGCCTTCCTGCTCCTCTTGAGCGCTGCGGGCTTTCAGCTCTTCTTCGTTCATGGTTTCTTTTTTCGGATCCATATCTTTATTTGTTTTATTGTTCTTGTGGATAAATGGCCCGTCGGGCCTTGGCACGTTTGTATCTATTATGCTAACAAAAACTTTGCCAAAATGTTTCTTTCCCTAAAAAACGCCGCAAAGTTACGATTTTTATGTCACATTGGCAGTGTAAAAAGCCATAATTAGGATGTGAACGTTCTCTTGTCGGCCTGTATACATCCTGCCGGTAGGATGTTTACAACGTATTTCCAAGATGTTTACGGGATGCAATGTCTGATATGTCATTATAAAGTCGTATCTTTGCATCTTGAATTTTAAGGTATTAGTATTTATAAAGAAAGAAGATAATTCATGATTACAGTTTCTAATGTATCGGTGCAGTTTGGTAAGCGGGTATTGTTCAACGACGTCAACCTGAAGTTTACCAGCGGTAATTGTTATGGTGTCATTGGTGCCAACGGTGCCGGCAAGTCCACTTTCTTGAAGACCATTTCGGGCGAGTTGGAGCCAACGACTGGAACAATCACGTTGGGGCCGGGCGAACGCTTGTCCGTGCTCAGTCAGGACCACTTCAAGTGGGATGCCTACACGGTGATGGACACGGTGATGATGGGCCACACGGTGTTGTGGGACATCATGAAGCAGCGTGAGGCTCTTTATGCCAAGGAAGACTTTACCGATGAAGACGGTCTGAAGGTGTCCGAACTGGAAGAAAAGTTTGCTGAGCTGGACGGATGGAATGCCGAGAGCGACGCAGCCTCCTTGCTGAGCGGTCTGGGTATCAAGGAAGACAAGCACTATGTGCTGATGAGCGAACTGAACAACAAGGAGAAGGTGCGCGTCATGCTGGCACAGGCTTTGTATGGCAATCCGGACAACCTGTTGCTGGACGAGCCTACCAACGACCTGGATATGGAGACGGTGACCTGGCTGGAAGAATACCTCTCGAACTTCGAACATACGGTGCTCGTTGTGAGCCACGACCGCCACTTCCTCGACTCGGTCTGCACGCACACCATCGATATCGACTACGGGAAAATCAACCTCTTTGCCGGTAACTATAGCTTCTGGTACGAGTCCAGCCAGCTGGCCCTGCGTCAGCAGCAGAACCAGAAGGCCAAGGCCGAGGAGAAGCGTAAGGAGCTGGAAGAGTTTATCCGCCGTTTCAGTGCCAACGTGGCCAAGAGCAAGCAGACGACGAGCCGTAAGAAGATGCTCGAGAAGCTGAATGTGGAGGAAATCAAGCCCTCGTCGCGCAAGTACCCGGGCATCATCTTTACGCCGGAACGCGAGCCGGGCAACCAGATACTGGAGGTGTCGGGACTGACCAAGTCGCTCGACGACGGTACGGTACTGTTCCGTGACGTAAACTTTAACGTGGAGAAGGGAGACAAAATCGTGTTCCTGTCGCACGACCCGCGTGCCATGACAGCCTTGTTCGAGATTATCAACGGCAACATGAAACCCGATGCCGGACACTATAACTGGGGGGTAACCATTACGACGGCCTACCTACCGCTGGACAACACGTCCTTCTTCAACACAGACCTGAACCTGGTGGACTGGCTCAGCCAGTTTGGCGAAGGCAATGAAGTCTATATGAAGAGCTTCCTGGGACGTATGCTCTTCTCGGGCGAAGAGGTGTTGAAGAAGGCCAGCGTATTGTCGGGAGGCGAGAAGATGCGTTGCATGATAGCCCGCATGCAGCTGCGCAATGCCAACTGCCTGATACTCGATACGCCTACCAACCACCTCGACCTGGAGTCCATCCAGGCCTTCAACAACAACCTGAAGATTTACAAGGGCAATGTCCTGTTTGCGTCGCACGACCATGAGTTCATCCAGACGGTGGCCAACCGTATCATCGAGCTTACACCGAACGGCATCATCGACAAGATGATGGAGTATGACGAATACATCACTTCCGATCACATCAAGGAATTGCGGGCCCGTATGTATCAATGAGCCTGAATAGAAACAAGAAGAGGGTGCAGCTCACTATGAACTGCACCCTCTTCTTGTTTACAGAATTTTGCTTTATTGGGCAGACTGATAGACAATCTTATTGGTGGTATTGCTCTCGCCGAACAGGTTCTCGCCCAGCGTTGTTATTTTAGATCCGGTGGCCAGCACCCGGCGCAGGTTGTCGCATCCGATAAAGGCTCCGTACTCGATGGCTGTTACCGATGCAGGCAGAACCAATGTTCCGGTAAGGCGGGTACAGCCGCTGAAGGCACGTTGCCCGATGGTGGTCAGACCTTTGGGCAGAGTGATGTTCAGCATGTATTTCTTTTGCGTGAATGTGTATTCAGGAATGACAGTCGCATTACACTTTTCCATGTTTACCGAAACCAGATTGGGCATGTAGTCACGGATAAGCTTGAAATCCGCTTCGTCCATCTTGCCTTCGATGGTCAGGAAGTTTACATCGCGTGGCTGTACGCCTGCATTCAGCAGCTCGCTGGCCAGGCTTCCCATTTTGGCTATCTGGACAGTGACGGCCGTCGGATTGCCTTCGACAAAAGAAAAGTTCTCCCATCTTTCCTTGTTGCGGTAGGAGTCACTGCTTCCCAGCGGTACAAAAATGGCTGTGATGCTGTCTGCCAGCGCACCCGGCAGCAGGTTGGGAGCTGTTTTCTTTCTGATTTGGCAAATCTTCAGGTTGGTACATCCCTTGAAAGCGGCATCCTCGATGTTCTTGGTCTTTTCAGACAAAATGACATGCTCCAGACTTGCTTTGCCCTGATAGGTCCCGTCAGCATTCTGCTTGCAGAAGGCGTATGCGGGAATGCAGTTTCCCGGGTAGATGTAGAACTTGTCGGGGAAGGTACCGTTTTTCCCCGTGTACATGCTGATGGTGGCATTCGAAATGTCCAGTACTTGCAGATTGGTAAATTCGTCCCGCAGATGACGGAAGTCAATGGCGTTGAGTTTGCCTTGCAAGGTAAGATGCGTGATTTGGTTGGCTTCTTCTTGCGTCATCAGTTCGACCAGCGTACCGGCCTTGGGTACGTAGAATGTTTTTTTCTTTTGGGCGTATGCCCCCAGCGTGATACAGAGGCTGGCTGCTACAAGCAGTATGTTTCTAACTTTCATAATCGCTATTTTTAGGTTCGCATACAAAGATAGATAAGATTTAGCCTATGGCATCTATCTGTTTTGTTAATTCTAAGAAAACTTATGTTAACGTGTTGTATGATGATGTGTAAATTCAATAGATGAACGTTTGTTTTCCATCCGATATAGTAAAGGGTAATTCTTCTGTTCCTCTTGTCATGTTACTAAGCCAATATAATTTTCCTTTCGGAACATCTTTAAATTCCACATATTCATAACGAGCATGTTGGCATCCAAATCGCTTCCAACCTTCATCTGTCCAATAATATAAAGTATACAAATCCCCTGCATGTATTCCGTTATCTGCATTCAAGGGAGCAAAACGAACTAGGGTTGCCTTTTGTCTATTTTTCAAGCGTAAAGTAATAGTTTCACAAGAATATGGGGCTGTTTGCATATTTCCATCGTATTCGGTTTTATGTTTCATTTTCTCCCAACCGATTTCCTCCAGAAGTTTGACGTAACAGGAGTCTTTAAGGGACAATATACTATCATTAGGTGAAAGAATGTGTATACGATTGGGCGGAAATACGTTTTTGTATCCGTACGATTTATCAGTAATCCATTCTAACATGGAAATGTTAGCATGGGGATAAGAAACGGGAGCCTTAAAACGATAGTACCGATAATTCCCAATATTAGTTAAGGTCTTTTCCTGAAAGAGAGGGGCGGGTATTTCTTCAATTTCTCCTTGTATTACTGCATCACTGAAATCCTCTCGGTTGGCAGCCTGAAATTGACCGCCTACCAGTTGTCTGGCTATTTCGTTCATTTGAGGTTTGTAAGTGCATTTGCGAGTTAGGACCAGATTACTCCATTGCCCACTAGAGTCATTTATTTCAGCTAAGTAATGAGGAACTCCAATTCCGTTTATTTCTTCTACACAAAAAGGTCTTCCAAAAGCCTTCATGTGATTATTTTCATAGTAAATTGGAAAGTAAAACATGCCTGGAATAGCATATTCAAAAAGTACAGTTCTCGATTTTACATTTATTTTTCCCCATGTTACAGCTAATAGTCCGTTTGGCCCTTTGTGAAACACAGCTAGATATGCCAGTCTATTTGGAATCATTTCATGGAAAGGAAGTGATAATGTAACTGTTTTCCGATAATGAGAGGTCACATCAATAATACAGGGGTCGGCAAGTTCTTGCGGAATATACTCATTTTTTGATTTTAAAAAATAAGGAGAATTTTTTTGTGCGGCATACGTCATTCGATAGATATTATAGACTTCTTCAGCATTATAAGAATCTTTATAGGGCACATCATTTTCTGGGTTGAAAGCATATCCTGTATCTTTCGGACTTTTGTAAAGAGAGCAATGGTAATGCCGTCCTCCAAAGTAACGGTAGCACATATTATATTCTACTGAAAGGGGTAAGCCACACGATCTTAGAATATTGCATGCATAGTTTGCAATATCCACACAGTCGTGAAGACCGCGTGAATATAAACCGTATATGCCATAATCTTGCCTGTATTCTTGTTTCCCGTTCAACTCTCTGAGTGTATTGATGGCTTGGTTATAATGATGAATCATTTTCTGCGGAGTATCGCAAGAATCCACATTCAGGAATTTGCCAAACAGTGAATTTAATTCTTTTCCATTGTTTAGAAATCCATATCCGCCTACCGATCGATAGGGTAGGATATATTCCTTAAATTCATTAAAACTAAGCTGTTTGGCAAATTTAGAATGATGCCAAACTTCAAAAGCATGATCAATGTGTGCAATCAGAAATTTGCTATCCAATTCCTGTATGTCAGGAAAACTATCGACGCATATTTCTATTTTAGGAAGTATTTGGCTCTTCTGATTTTCTCTATATGTTCTGATTTGAGAAAGTCTTTTTTCGTTTGAGGATTCATTCACTAAAATGGATTGACAGATGCTATCTGTCTTCTGTCGCCACACTTCGACTTCTGTAGGTACATGTTTTAATTTACCGTACGAATAATGATAATGCATGTTGTCAATAAGAAAACGTGCCGCCTCGTACTTTTGCCGATTGGGATCGCCCCATCGGTAATGTAATAATACCAACCAAAGCTGGATGCGATTTCCAGCGGCATCTGGAGGAAGAGAGGGTAGACTAATGTAAACTACTCCAAACGAAATCAACATCCAGAAGGTGAGCAAGGCGACTCGTTTTCTCATAATTTCTATTCTTTATCTCTACTTGGTTTGTTTTTCGGCATCATACTCTTCTTTTGTCAGATTTCGGACTGTTGACTCTACTTTCGGCTCCTTTTTTGAGCCAGGCATGATAGCTGCACTGCCAATATGATCGAAAAGGATAGTGTTATTCTGTGGTGAAATAACTGCTACGGAATGCACAGAGCGTCCGTGAAATGACCATTCCACATTCACAAGTTCTAAGTTTTCATTTTCGCTTGCACGCTTTAGCCATTCTTTTATTTTTTCAAAAGGTTCCTCTGTTCCCGAAAGAGATAATTTTTCACGCATTACTTTCAAAGGTACGATATCATACGATCCTTTGCTGTCGTTCAAGTGATATACTACATCTGTATCATCTGCAAATAAAAGTTTTAGGAATTCTTCTCGCTGTTCTTGAGTCTTCACTTTTCCACGATAATTATACCCCACCAATTTTAATCCATCAATCCCGTTTCGAGTCATTAAATCACTTTGTTGCTTGGCATAATCTAATTGTTCTTGCCAAGTAGTTGGTCCTTTTTTGACTTCGGTTACGTCAGACTTGCCCGGATTGTCCTCTTTGACATTGTTGTTACATCCTTCAAAGAGGAAACTTACTGAAAAAATGAAATAAATAATTGACTTTTTCATAAAATTCTAGTTGTAATTATACGTAAAAATAATTCCAGCTTTATTTTCGATGTGTTAAAACGCCTGATCCGCCATTTTCACTAGGTGAATAATGTACATCAACACCAGCAATACTTACAGATGCGGAAAACAAATATGCATGAGCATGTCCCCAAGCAAATTGATGAAATTTTGTTTCCCCAATTTTTCCGTCTACAGTTTGAATCTTTGCATCACAAGACCAGCCGAAATTTGCATAATGTTTTGCATACATAGCGCAGTCATGAAAAACCCCATTCCAATCAAATATAGAACTACAATAAATATTATAGCTCCAAACTTCTCCTCCAAAAATATTTGTTCCTCCATCATTTGAAATTGAAAAGTACCTTTCTGTTAATGCGGCTTCTTCCGACCTTGTTTTTATTTTAGGAGGAATAGAGATTATTTGGGGAGCCTGAGGTCTCGTTTCAGGAATTATTATCATACTTCCTATATGGTCATAAATTATTTTGTCGTTATGAATAATTCCAATTGAGAATATCTGTTTCCCTTTATAGTTCCATTCAAACTCAATTAATTTAGTCCCAACTTTCACAATCGTGTCCAATTGTGATTTAAGATGTTTTTTAATGTTTTGAATATACGATTCGGATTTGTTAAGTTTCAATCTACTTATGGGAAGAATTTCAAATTTATTCATATATTCATCTACATAAGTAACGACATTGGTGTCGTCTGCAAATAGTTTATTCCAAAAAGCGGAAATTTGTTCTTCTGTTTTAATTTCACCCAAACTGCGATATCCAATAAAACTTAAATCATTCATATTTGATTTGGTTTTTGTTTTGTATTGTTGGGCAAATTCTATCTGTTCCTGCCATGTCGTTGGTGATGTTAAAATCTCTTTTTTAACAGGCAGTACTTCTTCTGGTTCGATTATGCTTGATTGACAAGCTGTAAGGAAGAATACGATAACTAATGTGTATAAAGTTATTGTTTTCATATTATGTTTTAATTTAAAAGTAGCTTATTCAAGTTTCACTAAATATTTTATTCTCCCTCTGTAGCGATTAAAGAAAATCTTGACTATTGTTGGATTAAGTCAGGGTTAATGAAACTACAGAATTTCTATCTGGACAGAATCCGTTGTTGGTGGTTCCATGGTATATATTATCAAAGTTCTACAATCGGGTTAATTATCACTTTTATTCACATATTCTTTCATCGTTTTCTTTATCCATTCCACTTGAAAAGAAGGTATTTTCACCGGCTTGTCTACAATTTGTCGGGCCAAGGAAATTGCTTCATTCTGCTGTTTGTTTCGATTTAGTATTTGTACCAAACAATACAATGGGATAAATCGGTTGGGGCACATCAGGGAAGCTTGACGATAATGTAGCTCGGCTTGCATGTCTGCGCCTCTTCGCTCATTCATTTTGGCCAGCAAAAGTTCCAGATCATAATCTGCCCATAGTTCTCTGCATTGTTTAGCAATTTTGGTTCCAGAGTCATATAGACCAATTTGATTTAACTCAAACGCATAGTTGTAAAGAAAATATCGGTCATGCTTCAGTCCAATATATGCATGTTGATAATGTTCAAGTGCGCGATCTACTTGTTGGGCTGCGGAGGCTGTCACTGCTTCAGTCCAAGCTAATTCGGATTTCACACGCCGTATTATCAGGTTCCCAATCCAAAAGTTTAGAGGTAATAGGCATACCACACCCACATTGCGTAAAGTTGATGGTAACTTTATAGTATCTTTTAGTAATAAATAAGTTGCATACAACAGTACTGTCCAAACAAACGGATACATTAATGGATAGGAAAAGAAACCTAATACGCAAACGGATATCCAAACAAGCATGCCGCATTCTTTTTCAGAAGAATAGTTCTTTTTAGCTACACGAAACAAACGTATCAGCCATGCTATGACAATAAGTAGTCCCACTATACCGAAAGAAATGCCTATCTGTAGGTATTCATTATAAGGATATTGCACGGTATCAGCCAATTGAACATAACTACTATCCGGATGGCGTTTAAAATAAGCGGCCTGATAATCCATATAATGTGCTTCAAATCCATTTATGCCCCAGCCGAACAAGGGCTTGTCAAGCATCATTTCCAAAGAGCAATGCCAGATAAGCATACGTCCGTCTGCTGAATCTTTTTTGATGAGATAAAGAGCTGTAACTATACAGAGAAAAATGCTAATAAGTCCTATTCGCTGAATGGCTCGTGTGGAGCGAAGAAGATTTCTACGTTTCCAAATGGCATAGACAAACAACAAACTTAGTATACCCGCACGCGAAGCCGATAGTAGTACACTTGCAATAACAGCCCATGCGACTACTTGTCCAATTACGTGTCTATCTCTCCCTTTATTCAACATCCATAGAATGAACGGAAAGCCCACGCAAAGACTGGCGGAAAAGCCAGCCGGATTGTCTAAAGAGCCTTTTAGCGGAATGCCATGTTGAATTAGAACAGGTAATTGGCAAATGCCCCAGCAAATTTCTATTATAGTTAAACCAACAATCGCGTAATGTATACATTTGTGAGGAAGAAGAGCGCATCGATCAAATGGAACCAGATGATGAGCACAGGAAACTACCGACCATATCATTCCACCCACTGCAAACACTATCCATTTGGGGAGTACTTGTGTGTCTACGAAGTGTACTGAACTAAAGAATAAAGTTCCGCCCATCGTAATAATTATGATTAGTCTGCGTATCATAAAAATGTATACATATTCGTTGATTGAATGAAATGAGTAATCTTATATAAAGACGAACTGAAAAGAAAAACCTAATTCTGTTTTTGCTTTTTTTTTGAAGTGTATCGCAAAATACTGAAAAACTGTGCTTGAGAGGTTACTTAATTTATGTTTTTATTAGTTTTATATAATCTTTAATTTTATGGCTTTAATCTTGATCTTTGTATTTACAATACTTCGGTAAATTTTTACCGAAAGATTAAAAGTTAAACAATAGAACCGGCAAAAGCTGGTTCGGAAACACTAAAGAGGTCATTGAAATGTTGTCAAAAACGAATGGTTAAGCATGAAGA
>NZ_CABUOL010000008.1 GCF_902493215.1 uncultured Mediterranea sp. | reverse complement strand
ATTTTATTTACTGCCAGAGCCGCTTAGGCTTGGCGAATTTTTAACGAACTATTGAAACAAATTTAAAGAAAAAAATAAAAAAGATGTGTGCTGTTACTCGTTTTTTTAATTAATATATTGCAACTTTTACTTATAGTCTGGTACATATGTTGATTTAATCTATCTGTTAGCTATAAAATAGTCTTAATAAAGAAAAAAGGAAATGGAAGAATGAATGGTTTGTGTGTATGTTTAAAGAATAATGACTACTTTTGCAGCCGTAAAACAGAAAACTGATAACTAAATTCGATAAAAGTATGAAAAAGGTAAGAGCTGCCATCGTAGGTTATGGCAATATCGGGCACTATGTGCTCCAGGCTTTGCAGGCTGCGCCTGATTTTGAAATTGCCGGTGTAGTACGCCGTGCAGGTGCCGAGAACCGTCCGGCTGAACTGAACGACTATCCCGTTGTGAAAGATATCAAGGAATTGGAAAGCGTGGATGTGGCCATCCTCTGTACACCTACCCGCAGCGTGGAGAAGTATGCCAAGGAAATTCTGGCATTGGGTATCCACACCGTTGACAGCTTCGATATCCATACAGGCATTGCCGACCTGCGTCGTACACTGGATGCCGAAGCCAAGGCACACAATACTGTTTCCATTATTTCGGCCGGCTGGGATCCGGGAAGTGACTCGGTAGTGCGCACACTGCTGGAGGCTATCGCCCCGAAAGGCATTACCTACACCAATTTTGGTCCAGGTATGAGCATGGGACATACGGTGGCTGTCAAGACTATTGAAGGGGTGAAGGCTGCTTTGTCCATGACGATTCCCACCGGTACGGGCATTCATCGTCGCATGGTGTACATCGAACTGAACGAAGGCTATGACTTCGACAAGGTGGCTGCTGCCATCAAGGCCGATCCTTACTTTGTGAACGACGAGACACACGTGAAGCTTGTGCCCAGCGTAGATGCGCTGCTCGACATGGGTCATGGAGTGAACCTCACCCGCAAGGGCGTTTCGGGCAAGACGCAGAACCAGCTGTTCGAGTTCAACATGCGCATCAACAATCCGGCCTTGACGGCTCAGGTACTGGTATGCGTGGCACGTGCGGCCATGCGTCAGCAACCGGGATGCTATACGATGATCGAGATTCCCGTCATCGACCTGCTGCCGGGCGAGCGTGAGGAATGGATTTCTCACCTGGTATAATATACCTATATAATATATATAATAACGGCGAGGGCGCGTCCGACTGGATGCGCCCTCGTTTTGTTTGATTCTTATTTTGCCGGTTTCAACAGCAAGGTATGGTTGTTGGTGTCCCGCCATTCAGCCATCAGGGCGTAGAAGTCGCGATAGGTCTGGGGGGTGAGCAGTTGTTGCGTGATGCTGATACTGCGGGTGACGGTCACCCCGTCTGCATCGGAGCGATAAGTGAATGATACTTTGCCGCACTTGTTGGTCAGTTCTTTGTCGGCCTTCGGAATCCAGGAGGCACCTGCAGGCAGTTTGACCTGTGTTTTACTGGTCATGGTCACGGTCTGCGGGAGCAGGATGTTCTCGCGGATAGTAGTATTGGCAGCATAGGCATAGAGCGGAAGAGCGACCGATATCGGCTTCAAGCTGACAATCTGCCATCCGTTGGGCAGGGACTGCGAGTTGTCGGCTTTCACTTCCAGCACGTCCTGTTGGGTACCTTGAATGCTGCGGAAGGGCAGTTCCAAAGGTTGTACCTGGAGATCGGTCACGGTCATGTAGCTTTGTAGCCGGGCTTCTTCCGTACCCTGTAACGCTACGCCTTTCGGGGTAGCATCCGATTTTGCCACAACCGATACGATACTTCCCAATCCACAGTTGTCTGCCACCGAAGGGCGGAGGGCACAGACGGCTACTTCGGCCTTCAGGCCGGCGGTCTTTTGCAACATGACGTCCAGATTGACCAGTTCGGCTTGTGTGCCGTAAGCACTGAGGATGACGTCTGAAGCCGGACGCAGGCGGTAGCCAGCGTCCTGAAGTGACACCTTGCACTGGTTGGAACGGTAGAGACCGTCCATGTAGGCAGCAATGGCAGTACGTAGATCCGTGCTATCCTTTTGGGCTGCTTGCTTCAGTTCGGTCAGCTTGGCTTCGATGACGGTGCGGTCGCCGGGGACGAATTGCCGGGTAAGAGATTTCAATGCGTCGGCATAATTTGTCCAGGTAGAGGCCACAAGGACAGGCATCATGCCGGAGGCTGCTTGCTGCACCAGGCCCAGACTGCTGCGCAACGAGGGATAGGAATAGGGGCGCGGTTCCACGTTCTTCAATTTCCAGGTGATGGATTTCATGCCGTCCTTGTTCGCTTCGGCCGGGCGGGCGGAAGCGTTCAGCAGTTCGTAGTGCAGCGTCTTTCCTTCAGGTACTTCGATGCGGAAAGTGAACTCGTCGATGGGCGACAGTTCTTTGATCGGGCAGCAGATGTCCAGTTCGGGCAAGTAACCGGCACGGCTCTTGATGGAGTAGTCCAGGCAGATGGTGGCACCCAGTTCCAGGCCGGTGTGTACTACGACCATTTCCTTCAGTCCGTTATAGGCAGGCGCATTGGCGGCTGCGGAGGGCAACACTTCGACAAAGGCGTTGGCGGGGGTACGGATGATGGTACCGTCCTTCTGCTGTGTGTACGAATCGTGGATTTCGAGCTGCTGGTATTGCGGATTGTAGACGATGAACGTTTCGCCATAGAGGCTGTTCATGGCGGCGTGGGTGTAGAGGGTCAGTTCTTTCTGCACGCGGAGTTCCTGACTGCCGTCGGCATGCAGGGTGTAGGTCTTCGACAGCTTGCCGAAACGTGCCTCGGGTGTGGCCTGTGCGGTGAGGGCCATGGACAGGAGCAGGGCAAGCACACCTATATATAGATGGATTGTTTTCATTTTTCTTCAATTCAGTTTTGAGTATTCGACGAATCGGTTCATTTCTTTACGACGAGGTACTGGCCATAGCTCTTGGCAGTGTTGACGGCCTGGCGGAAGCTGTTCCAGTCGGCTGCCTCATAGACGCGTTTCTTCAGGGCAAGGCGGGTTTTCACTGTCAGTTGGTTGCCTTTCTGGGCAATGGAACCTTCGAAGTCGGCTGCCTGTCCGCTGAGGCTATCCTGACGTGGTTCTCCTGCCAGTTGGTAGCCCGAGGGCAGACGGAGTGTTTCGTCCAGTTCCACCAGACGGGAGCAACCGTCCTTAAAGCCGTATTGGCGTGTTTCCAGACTGGTGTCGATACGCAGGTAGGACATCACTTGCGTATAGAGGTTGTTCAGTACGAAAGGCTTGAAGACCATCTCGCCGCCGTCGCCCGCCAGGGCATAGCCGGGTATCTCGTAGCGGAAGGTGATGCGGATGGGCGCCTTCTGATAGTCCTTCGGGTTGCTGCCGTAGTCCACGCTGAGGAGGCGTGCTTTGGGAGAAACGTTCAGCAGCTGGCGCTCCATCGTGTTCTGCCACTCGCTCTGGAAGCCGGTGGTGAAGATGCGGCGGATGTTGCTGTCGCTCTGTCCTTCTGCTTCAATGGTGAAGCTGCCTCGCAGGGTGCCGTCGGCGGCGAGGCGGTTGTCGGCATGGATGCGTACGTAGTGGTTCTCGGGGGCGGAGACGGGTGTCAGACAGAGGTCGGTGCCTTCGGGCGTACCCGGCAGGTAGTTCTGCTGCTGTTCGGCACTGCTCCACAGCTCGCGGCAGAAGGGCACCCACGTGGGGTCGAGGGGCATCAGCGTGCCGTCCTTCAGGCGTACCACGGCCACGCAGTGGTTGAAGTGGTCGGCGGGGATGGTCTCCACGCGGCTGCCTGCCATCGTCATGGCCGGATAGGCTTCGAAGCCTGCCATGCGCAGGAAGGCGATGAGCGTGCCCGCAATGTCCTTGCACACGCCGCAGCGGTCGGTGTAGTTCATCTTCAGGTTGTGCAGGGTGAAGCCTTCGCCCTTGCCCATCGTGATGCCGGCGTAGCGGATGTTGTCGGCCACCCAGTGGGTCAGCACGGCTATCTTCTCCAGGTCGGTCTTCTTGCCGCGTATCAGTTCGTCCACCTTGCGCTGGGCTTCGGGGATGGCGGTGAAGCTGCCGTAGTCTTCGTTGACGCCGTGGAACCAGCGCGACTTCTCACGCCAGTCGGCGGTGGTGGACATCATCAGCTTGGGCGCGGCGTCGTAGAAGTCCACCATGTTCGGCTCGCGGCGGAAAGGCATCAGGCCGTCCGAGGCGAAGGTATAGACCTTGCGTCTATCTTCGTAACGCAGGGACGAGGCGCAGCTGCCCTGGTAGAACTGGAACTGCATGTCTTTCTCGGCAGGCAGACTGACGCGGTAGACTTTGCGCACCGTCGGGTCGCTGCTCCAGAAGGGCACGATGTCGTAGAACTGGCCGCGCATGGGCGGAATGAAACGTGAGTCGTCTCCGTCCTGAGGCATGTCGGCCAGCAGGGCGTAGGTGAATCCCTTCTTGTCAATCTCGTAGTCGATAACGTCGCCGGGCTTCAGCTGCCCCAGCTCGATCATTATCTGACGGGCACCCCAGTAGATGGCACGGGCGGGTGCGGCATAGTCCAGGGTTTTCGATACGTCCACCTCGGTCTTCGTGCCGTCGGCATGATGGACGGTCACGCGGCGGAAGCGGGCGGCAGCTGTCAGCGGGTCGTAGTCGTACTTCAGTACATGCTGGCGCAGGGCACCGGCAGGTGTCTGCACCTTGACGGCGCGGCACACGGCGAACGAACCTTGTCCGCTGGGCTGTACCGTGACGCTGGTGCTGTCCAGCAGATTGACACAATCGTGTCGGGCATAGGCCTCGTCCTGCAAGGCCGTCCGTTCATAGGCCTTCCACGACTGGGCTTGCAGGGCCGTCGCTCCGCACAGCAGGGCGGCGGCCAGGGTAGCAGTTGTCTTTTTCATACGTTGGTAAATTATCCATGATACATTTTTCACTCTCAACTCTCCACTCTCCACTCTCAACTCTCCTTTCGGACATAAACCTTGTGGCTCCCCGTGCCCATATGGCCGATGCCGCTGCCGGGCGTCTCGCTCCATCGTTTCAGTTCGCGGGCGGCGGCGTCGCGCAGCAGGCCGGTCAGGTCGCAGTAGTCCCTTACCCGCAGCAAGGGGTTCTTCTTCAGGTAGTCCTGCGCCAGCTTCAGCCGCTGTTCGGGTGTGTAGCGTTGGGACGAGCGGCGGAACTTCCATTCCGACTTGCTGAGGCTGCACCGGCGGGCTGTCTGCTCAATCAGTTCCTTGTCGGCGCGGAAGTTGATGTTGCGCAGGTAGAGGCTGGTGGCGTTAGGACGGTATTCCTTGCCTTCGCTTTCGCGCAGGGCCCGCTGCTCTTCAGCCTGCGGACGCAGCCCCAGCGAGGGGGTGAAGATGCCCAGTCCGTCTATCTTCACCGAGTTTCCGTGCGCCATTTCCGTGGCCACGGCCTCGGTCAGCGCCTTCACCAGTCCGACGATGTCGCCGGGCGTGAAGCTGCTGGCGTAGTTGATGTGCGAGGCCAGGTACTCCAGGTCCACCTGTCCCCACAGCTTGATGCGTGGGTAGACCACTTTCTTTCCTTCTTCGTTGGGCAGGGTGAGTTCCTGCATCTGATATTCGGCCATAGTCTTTTGTGGGTTGTTTGGTTCCGTCCCTCGTACTCCGTTTGTGCCTTTCTGCTACCTTGGGACGGCCTTTGCAGCAGGAAAGGAATGCCTTTCTCCATGAGAAAGTTTCATCTTGCGTGCTCAGATGTACATCTTGGCTGCTCAGATGTGTATCTTGGCCCGCGAGATGTATATCTTAGCCGCTAAGATATAACTTTTCCATGGAATAAACAAGTGTTTTCTGCGGAGAAAGGAAAAGGTAAGTTTATAGAAAGGGTGAACAGGGAGTGGGGAAGGCGTAAGAAGGGTGCTGCCTGCCCGTGCACAAATCTGCCTGTGTGCAAATATAAATGGAATATCTGCAAATAGAGTGACAACTTTTTTGTGGAAAATCTTCTATTTTTGCGAATACATCAATAAAGCCTGATGGTACATTTATGGAATATGAAGTGAATTTTTCTTTTCGCGATGTCGACGGCCTGCTGGGAGGCGGTGAAGAGCTGGCGGACGAAAGGGCAGAGGTCGTGGAGCGGTTCAACGAGCTCGTTGCTCCTTCGGGCGGATACAGCCTGTACGCTTCTCTGTCGGTAGGCGAAGATTGTTTTGTGCTCGACGGCCGTACCTTCCGTTGCGGGACGAGGATTGCCGGAGCATTGCAGGGGGCAACTTCTGCGGCCGTGTTTGCCGTTACGGTAGGCGATGCTGTCGTGGGCCTCGAACGGAAGTATAACGAGGCGTACGACTACATCAAGGCTTATTGGTGCGACAAACTGGCCAATCTGGCTTTGGGCAAGGTGCTTGCCGCCCTCAAGGACGAGCTACGCGACAATGTGCACAAAGAGGGCTTGCAGATAACGTCCCACTGGGGACCCGGCTATTGCGGCTGGGACATCCGCGAGCAGGAACATCTGTTGCCTCTGTCGCCTGCCGCCGGATTGGGCATCACGTTGTCTTCCTCCATGCTGATGCGCCCCGTCAAGTCCATGAGCGGCGTGTTGGGTGTGGGGCGCGAGGTTATATATAAGGAAAGCGGATGCGCTGATTGCCGGTTGGAGAAGTGCGCCTACCGCTCCGTGAAATGGTAAAAGTCAGGAAAATGAGATGAAGCATTCGTTGAAAATAGAACCTATGGGAGTGGCCTTGTCGGTAGAGCACGGCACTTCTTTGTTCGAGGCCCTGAAGTCGTGCGGCGTCGCTTTCCCTTGTGGGGGAAAAGGTATCTGCGGCAATTGTCGTGTCCGCCTGTTGGCCGGTCGTGTGGCTCGAAGTGAGGAACACGAAAGCATGTGCCGGAAGAAAGGGCTTCCGGCCGACTGGTGCCTGGCCTGCTTCAGCCGTGTGGACGAAGACCTGGTGATAGAGGTACCCGATGGCCTGATGGCAATCCAGACGGACACCTCTGCCGCCGATGTCTGCTCCGACGAAGAGGGATGTGGTGTGGCCGTCGATTTGGGCTCGACTACCGTCGTGGTCCAACTGGTGGACCTGAAGAGCGGCAAGGTACTTGCAGAGCGGTCGGGGCTCAATCCTCAGGGCATTTATGGAGCGGATGTCATTTCGCGCATCGCCTATGCCATGGAGGGGGATGAAAACCTTTGCCGCCTGCGTGACCTGATTCGCGGTTATCTGAAAGAACAGATTGAAGAATTGGCCGGGGGATGTCCGGAGGCGGATATCCGCAAGGTTCGGATAGTGGGCAATACGGTGATGCATCATCTGTTTGCCGGATACGATGTGTCCTGCCTGGGCAGGGCGCCTTTCCATTCCAGCCGGAACGGCCGTTGCCGTTTCACGCCTGCCGGCCTTGGCTGGAAGTTGCCGGAAGAATGTACCATCGAGTTCTTCCCCAATATCAGCCACTTTGTGGGAAGTGATATTCTGGCCGGTATCGTGGCTTGTGGCATGCACGAATCAGAAGAGTGCTCGCTGCTGGTGGATTTGGGTACGAACGGCGAGATGGCAATAGGCAGTCGGGAAGGTATCTGGTGTACTTCTACGGCTGCAGGACCAGCTTTCGAGGGGATAAATATCTCATGCGGAATGCGTGCTTCGGCCGGTGCCGTCTGTACGGTCGGTTGCAGGTCGGGCAAGATTGTTGTGTCTACGATAGGCGGTACGGAACCGCGGGGCATCTGTGGCAGCGGGCTGGTGGAAGCTGTCCATTGTTTCCTGAAGCAGGGATGGATAGACAGTTCGGGGATGTTTCTCGCAGACAATGCGGGCGCTGTCACGTTGGCGCCGGGTGTGACGCTGACGGCAGCAGACATCCGGGAGTTCCAGTTGGCCAAGGCAGCCATCGCTACCGGCATCCGCATTTTGTTGGAGCGCAGTTCTCTGATGCCTGACGCCATCGCTCATGTCTACCTGACAGGTGGGTTGGGCAACTATGTCGACAGGGACAAAGTCGTCCAGCTGGGACTTCTGCCGGGTATCCGGAGTGAGAGGTGCGTCAAGTTGCCCAATGCGGCCCTTGCCGGATGCAAGCGTATGCTTTACGACGCTTGTGGCAGGAAGGCAGAGGAGATTCTGGAGCGTGTGACCTATTGTCCGTTGGAGTCCGATCCCCGTTTTATGGACTTGTATTGTGACAATTTGTTTTTTCCCGGTTCGGATGCTGATGTGAATACGAATTACTAACGTTTAATATATGATAAGGCTATGAAGATAGGCAGACTTTTGATTTTAAGTTTTTTATTGGCGGGGTATGGCGGTACGGCCGGTGCTGACAACATCCAACGCACCCTGCCCGATGACGTAGAAGGCGTGAAGTGCGAAGTAATTTCCCTGAACGGCGAATGGAAGTTTCAGTTCTCCCCGAAAGACAGATGGGAGAAAGTGACGGTGCCGGGCGAACTGGCCATGCAGGGCTATGGCATCGAACACGACAAACCGGTGCTGTACAGGAAGACGGTACGCGTTCCGGCAGATTACAAGGACAAGGATGTGATTCTCCGTTTCGACGGCGTGTATTCGTATGCGCGGTTGTGGGTGAACGGAACCTTTGTCACGGAACATGCCGGCGGCTTCACGCGCTGGGAGGCCGATGTTACCAAACTGGTCAAGGTGGGAAAAGACAATGAAATCCGACTGGAAGTGACCGACAAGATAAGCGACATTTCCTATGCTTCGGGCTATGCCCATCATCCGATAGGGGGAATCCTGCGGAATGTCACTCTGTATGCGCTGCCACGGAGCAACATGCGTGACTTTTATGTGGAGACACTGCTGGACGACAACTTTCGGGATGCGGAACTGCGGATCGTATACGACCTGACGTCGGAGGCAGAGGTGTCGTTCCGGCTGACAGACCGGGCCGACAAGACTGTGAAGCTGACAAGCGGCAAGTCACGCCAGGCGGAAGGACGGAACGAACATCGGCTGAAGGTAGCAGCTCCCAAGTTGTGGGATGCCGAGCATCCTCATCTGTATACGCTGGAGGTGGAAGTGGAGTCGGCTTCCGGCAAATATTCCTTTGTCCGCGAGATCGGTTTCAGAAAGATAGAGGTAAAGGGTAACCGCATGTTTGTCAACGGCAGGCAGGTAAAGCTTCGCGGAGCCTGCAGGCACGACATTCATCCTACGCTGGGACGCACTTCGACCGCAGAACTCGACAGCCTGGATGCCCTTCTGTTCAAGCGTGCCAATATGAACTTTGTCAGGACATCGCATTATCCTCCTACAGAGAGTTTCCTGAAGTATTGCGACCGCGTGGGCATCTATGTGGAATGTGAGACGGCCGTTTGTTTCGTCGATACCTACCGCCAGAAAAACTATGCGCCGGGCAAGAGCCAGGACGATCCGGCCTATACGGCCCAATACCTGGGACAACTGGAGGAAATGGTGGCCACTTCCCGTTCGCATGCTTCTGTCCTGTTCTGGTCAATCGGCAACGAATCGGTATATGGTAAGAACTTCCAGCTGTCTTACGACTGGCTGAAGGCGGAAGACAAGACACGTCCCGTCATCTTCAGCTATCCGGGCATTGTGGAGAAGGGCAAGAAGGCATACGACCTGCTCAGCATGCACTATCCCGGATGCGACGGTACCCTTTCCCAGTTCAATGTATCGACTGCCGGATTTCAGGGAGAAGGTATACCGGCATTGTTTGACGAATGGGCTCACGTACCCTGCTATACGTATTCGACCCTGCAGGACGACCCGAACATCCGTGAATTCTGGTCCATATCGCTGGACAAGATGTGGAGCAATCTGTTCAATGCTCCCGGCGGGCTTGGAGGAGCCATCTGGTGTTATTCCGACGAAACCTTCATGTTGCCCCAGCCGAAGAAGGGAACCCCTTATTGGATAGAGTTTGCCTATACCAAGAAGCCCCGCGATTTCAATGGCAGCTGTGTGGGATATGGAGAATGGGGCATCGTTGACGTATGGCGTAGAGAGAAACCTGAATTCTGGGGGACCAAGAAAGCCTATTCGCCGGTGCGGGTACTGGAAACACAGGTGGACGATTTTGTGCAAGGTGGTGCAATTACACTTCCGGTGTACAACCGCTTTGACCATACCAGTCTGAGTGAACTGGTGATGAAGGTGACCTATGCGGGTGAGTCACATACGGTTCCGGCTCCTGCAATCGAACCGCATTGTAAAGGTATGTTGCAGATTCCCGGCCTGAACTGGAAGAACGGAACAACCTTCCTGCTGGAATTTTGTCGTGTTGACGGTGAACTGATTGATGCGGAGGAGATATCGCTCGGATGTACTTTCGCTGATAACGGCTCGGAAGACCAAACGGCTGAGAACCTGACGGTGGACGAGGCCGACGGATATGTCATTGTGCGGGGTAAGGACTTTGAAATCCCGTTCAACCGTTCAACCGGATTGATGGAAAAAGTGGTGTCTCATGGCGGTGTTGTCATAGAAAAAGGTCCTTTCCTGAATCTTGACCTGAATACCAATCATTTGACTGGAGCCGAAGTGCGCGACAAAGCTCGTAATTATATTGTAAAGGATGAAGACTGGCAAAAGACAGACTTCTCCTGTAAGAAGGCAGGCGGTCATGTGAATGTACATCTCTCCGGCAAGTATCTGGGTGTAAATGTGGATATTCAGATGGTCATTATGCCGGACGGTGAAATGACGTTCCACTATTACACAACGGGTGAACCCAACGGATGGTTGAGAGAAGCAGGCTTGAAGTTCCATCTGGCCGATACGTTCACCGAACTCAACTGGAAACGTGACGGTTACTGGTCGTATTATCCGGAAGGGAACTTTGCCGGAAACAAGGGCGTGGCACCTCTTTACAATGACAAATGGGTGGAATACGGTGAAAATCCGTCCCAATGCTGGAACCTGGATACGCACAACTATTATTATTTTTCGGACCGGGGAACGATTTGTGACAATCCGTTGACCAATATGGCCAAAGGCATGAAAGAGAATATTTATGAATATGCTCTGTCATCCGATAAAGGACAGCAGGTGTTGAAAGTCATTTCAGACGGAGCCAACCTGGGATGCCGGATGAACAAGAAGTCTGACAACAAGTTGATTCTTTACGTGAACAACCGGTGGGATTATCCGGAAATAGCATGGGGGGATTATTGTAAGACTCTGGAAGTAAGTCCGGTATTCGGAACATTGAAACTGCATCTGTAATTCTTCTTTTTCTTCTCTATGAAATGACGTACTGAAGAGCCGATTTTATTGGCTCTTCAGTATATATTTTACATATTCGCTCGGCGTGTAGCCGGTAATTTGCTTGAACTGGTGATTGAAGTGCGACAGGCTGTTATATCCACAGTCGTAGGCTACCTGGCCAATGTTGATACTTTTGTTGAGCAGCAATTTCACGGCGTAGGAAATGCGCAGTTCGGTGAGGTATTCAAATATCCGTCGGCCCGTATGTTTCTTGTAATATCTGCAAAGCGCGCTTGGGTTCATGCCTATATGGTTGGCGATGTCTTCCAGTGACAGGTCGTTCTGATAATTCTGATTGATGAAGGAGTGGATTTTGTTTATGATAGTGTCGGTTGTGGCGTCGTTCTTGTTGATGAATTTGTCGGAAGTCAGTACCTGGTAATCACATTCTGTACCCAGCAGATAAAGTAAAGTGTACAGTCCGTTCAATTTTTCAAAACCTTCTGCATGGACCAGACTTCTGAAACGTTCTTTCATTTCTTCGATGCGTCCTCCTTCGAAGTAAAGCCCTTTTTCTGATTTCTTAAGCAAGGTATAGATGTCTTCCATTTCGGGTATTTCATATAGGTTGGCCGGAAAGATGTCTTTGCCGAACTGGGTATAAACCGATCTTGATACGAGCTTCGTGTCTTTGTAATAATATTCATCGGCACTGAGCCATAGATGAGGCAGGTTTTTTCCGATGAGCATAAAGTCACCCGGAGCCAGTTTGCGGATAGAATCTCCTACGAAACTTAGCCCTCTGCCTTCTTCTATCAAAATGAGCTCAAATTCAGGATGAATATGGAGCGGAGCTGTAAAATATGCATTTGTGTATGCGATTACAGAAAAGGAGGTACCTTTTTTCCTTTCTATCTTCTCAATCGTGGCTTCCATAACATAGTCTTTTTTAGGTGTACTAATTAAGGCAAATATTCGCTATTCCTTTGCAAATATATAGCAAAAAAGAATAAAATCCAATGGCTAACTTTGTGAAAAAATAATAATGACATGAAACACAGGGATAGAGTAATTAAAGCACTAAATCATGAAGTGACGGATCGTCCGCCTTTTCAGGCTACGTTTACGCCTGAGTTTGCAGACCGTTTGCGCAAGCATTTTAATTTGCCGGAACAGTTTTCCGAACCTCATCATCGCGACTGGTATGGATATGAGTTGGAGAGACTGACCGGGCAGGATTTGTTGCAGGCCAGCGTCGGATGGTCTACAAATTATTATTTGAAGCCGGAACCCTATACGGACGAGTGGGGAGTGGAGTGGAAGATAGATCCTTATGAAACTCCGTTTGGTATAGGTCATTATACAAATATAGCCAAAAATCCATTGAGGGATGACGATGAAAAGGCAATGGCCTATAAGGCTCCTGATCCTCACCGGCCGGAACTGTATACCAATGTCAGGAGACTGGTGAAGGAATATGGTGAAGAGTATTTCATTATCGGCCGTATTCATTGTACGATATTCGAGTCGGCCTGGGCTCTTCGCGGACTGGATACCCTTATGACAGATTTCTATATCAATCCCGACTTGGCCAATCATCTGTTGGATGAGACGGGAGGATATCATAAGGAAGTGGCCAAGAAAATGGCTGAAATAGGTGTAGACATGATTTGGCTGGGAGATGATATGGGGGCCCAGAACTCACTGATGATTGATCCGGATCTTTGGCGTGAATTTTTCAAAGGCAGGATGGCGGACATCATCCGTACCGTGAAACAGATTAAGCCGGATATAAAGGTTGCATATCATACGGACGGCTGTAATTATGACATCATCCCCGATTTGATAGAAATAGGTTTGGATGTGTTGAATCCTATTCAGACGGAATGTATGGATCCGGAAATTCTTCAGGAAAAGTATGGAGACAAATTATGCTTCTTTGGTGGAGTGGCCGTACAGTCTACTTTACCGATGGGAACCCCCGAACAGATTGAAGAGGAATACAGGTGGTTGAAAAACTCTATAGGCAAGGGAGGCGGATGGATTTGCGCGCCTACACACCATGTCCAGTTGGATACACCTTTGGAAAACTTCTTCCATCTGATTGATGTTGTGGGGAAAGGTTGATATCATCATACGAGTAAAACGAAAAATATAATATCATGAAAATCAGAAAAACAATATTGGCAGGATGCCTGCTTTGTGTGGCCTCCTATTTGGGAGCCCAGAACAAGACCTATTATGAGGTGGCTTATGATGATTGTGGAGAAAAGGGCAAACAGCCCCATCTGATTCTTGGGGAGAACTACATGATGCCCGAGGCGTATAGTTCCGATAGGATCATGCGTTCCTGTAACTTCGGAGGCAAGGTTATTTACGCTTTCGACAAGATGGATATACAGGCTGATTATCGGATGGAAATATCTTTCCTGGCCGACCATGACCGTGAACTTGAGATTATCGCTGATGGAAATCCGATATGCGGAAACGTGACAGTACCTGCCGGTAAGGTGGTGAAGAAAGTCATAGACTTGCCCCGTCATTCATTCGCATATGGCCAGTTTGTGATGGTGATAGGGGTTTCAAAAGGAGACAATGCTGTTGTTTCTGAAATCAAGCTTCTTTCTACTAACCGCCAACAGTTGGCTGCTGTTTCCGAGGAATCCCGCCAAGCCTTGAAATCGGTGCAGACTTATCGGGTGGATACACAGGTGGATGCAGAGAAAGTACTTCCGGTTTATGTTCCTGTTCCTGCTGCGGTAAAGGATGTGTATCGCAATGTCGTTTCGTTGAATGGTATGTGGCAATTCTCCGAGAAAGAGACAGGAAATGACTGGCATAGTATCCAGGTACCCGGACAATGGAATATGCAGGGTTTTCGGGTGGATTCGGCTGCTTTTGCCCGTTATCGGAAAAACTTCGAGTTACCTCAGGATTGGAAGGGCAAGCAGGTTTTTGTCCGCTTTGACGGTGTTCACAGCGAATATAAAGTATATTTGAACGGCAAACAGGCTGGTTATCATTTGGGTGGTATGACTCCATACGACCTTAATATAACGGATTATCTGAAAGAGGGGGCAAACACGCTTGCATTGGATGTGCGCAGTGAGTCTTTGGCCGATATGCTGGGTAGTTTGACCCAATATGCGGCACATCAGTTGGGAGGTATTACACGGAAGGTGACTCTGTTTGCCGTTCCCGATGTGTATCTGTCTGATTTGCGGGTGGTGACTGACCTGGATGCGGATTACAAGAATGCCCGTCTTAAAATTTATGCTTCGGTGACCAATGCTTCGGACAATGAGGTTACTGGCATGAATATCCGTGCCATGTTGGACCGGCATACGGCAGCCGGAACGTTGGATTTGCCGGCCATTGCTCCGGGAAAAACATGGAGCGGATGGCTCGAATTCGATGTGGAAAGCCCTGAATTATGGGATAATGAACATCCGAATCTGTATGATTTGCATCTGGATTTATATCAGGGAATGGTATCCATTGCACAAGTGAAGAAAAGAATCGGATTCCGTGAAATCGAGATTAAGGGGAACCGGATGCTGGTCAATGGAAAAGCGGTAAAATTGAGAGGAGTGTGTCGGCATGAGGCCCATCCTTTGTATGGACGGTCACTGACGGACGAACAGTGGAAGGCCGATGCGGAACTTTATCGTGCTGCCAACTGTAATTTTATCCGTACATCTCATTATCCTCCGGCAGAAGAGTTTATTGAGTATTGTGATGAATTGGGCTTGTTTGTGGAAGTTGAGGCACCCGTTTGCTGGATTGGGCATCATGCCAATGCAAACTGGCAGAAGCTGAATTACAAGGATGAAAAGTACTATGATTATGTGTTGCAGGCCGATATGGAAACCGTACACTTCTATCGCAATCATCCGTCGGTCATTTTCTGGTCGATGGCCAATGAATCTTATTGGAACAAAGGCTTTGCACAGGTGGCAGAGTATATGAAAAAAGCAGATGCTACCCGTCCTTTCGCATTCCATGACCAGGCTTATGGCGGTTTCAACAACCAGGGAAGTACGGCTCCGATTGCCAACATCCATTATCCGGGTCCTGGAGGATATAAAGTGGCTGAGAAAAGCGACCGTCCGATGACTTACGGTGAATATTGTCATCTGAATGTATACAATCGCAGTGAGTTGGTTACTGATCCCGGTATACGTAGCGACTGGGCACTTGCACTTCAGCCTATGTGGGAAAACATGTATAAGACGGACGGTGTGTTGGGAGGTTCCATATGGTCGGGCATTGACGATATTTTCCAGTTGCCTGATGGGAATGCGGTTGGCTATGGAGCTTGGGGACCTATTGACGGATGGCGTCGTCCTAAACCCGAATATTGGGATATGAAGAAAGTATTCAGTCCGGTGCAGGTTACTACCCAAAGTCTGGAACCTTCTTCACGTTTTGTTGTGAAGCTTGAGAACCGTTATACCTATACCAATCTGAACGAACTGAAAATCAAATGGCAGTTCGGCGGAAAGAAGGGTATGGTTACTACGGACTTGGCACCTCAACAGACGGGAGAATTGGTTATTGAGACAGGTTTGCCGGTACAAGACGGCCAGCTTAAACTTGATTTTATCGATCCGAGAGGATTTACAGCCGATGAATACCTCATTCCTGTGGGCGAGCAACGTATCAATGAATTGGTTGCGCCGGAGAAGAGCAAGACTACCATCCGGACAACTAAAAAACAGTTGATTGTCACTGGCAAAGATTTCCGATGTGTGATAGACCGTATGTCCGGTTCGATTGTCAGTGTGGAGAAGCAAGGGAAAAAGATACTTTCCGGCGGACCGTGGCTGATGGCTTTGCCCTTGACTGGAGGCGGTTGTTATCCCAACCATAATGCGGCAACTCCTGTGTTCAATGATTTGTGTCAAGGTTGGAAAGCTACCTCAGTCGAAGCAGACAAAGATTCGAAAGATATAGTGATTCGTGTTTCCGGTAAATATAATGATTTTGATGGAAATTATGTCTTGACAATCAATGCCAACGGTGAAATCAAAGTCGATTATAGTTTCACAGCAAAAGCGGCAGTTAATCCGCGTCAGTGGGGAATGGTCTTTGAGACTTATGATCATTTTGATGAGACTTTCTGGCGTCGTGATGGTTTGTGGAGTGTTTATCCTTCCGATCATATCAGTCGCCCCGTAGGTGCTGCACAGAGTTTTTATAGTGAAGTGCCTTCTGAACAGAACCCAAGAATAGAACCTACCTGGTCTTGGAGCAAGGATCATAATTCATTGGGCAGTAATGATTTCCGTTCTACCCGTCGAAATATCTGGTATGCCGGTCTTCGGAATACGGATGAAGGCACAAAAGTGACGGCTGTTTCCAATGGTCAACAACATTGGCGTGCATGGAAATCGGGTGAGAAAACACAATTCTTGGTTGCCGATTTCGTTACGGCCGGCGATGAAATGTTTTTGGGTGGGCACTATGCTCCTTTCCGCAAACCGATTAAAGTTGGAGATGTAATTAGCGGCAGTATTCTTCTGAGGGTAGAATAAGCAGTGTAAATTAAGCTTAATAAAATTTTGCTTCAAATCATGGAAACGTGGTTTGCAAGTAAAATTTTATTCAACCAAATGACACGTTTATATAAAATAACTATAGCAATGTAAATAAATGTGATTATTTAATTAAACTAATTGTTAAACTAAATTTTTTATTATGGGTAACTATCGTAAAATTTTGTTGGTTGCTTGTGTAGCAGGTTTGTCTGTTACATATCAACAGGTTAATGCCCATTCTAGCTTGGCTGCTTCTGTGGTACAGCAACAGAAAGGTGAGAAAATTGTGGGTATTGTGGTGGATTCGCAGACAAATGAAGTGATTCCGGGGGCTGCTGTCCAAGTCAAGGGTACACATACCGGTGTAATTACTGATGTAGATGGTAAATTTGAAATTATTGCTAGTCGTGGTCAAGTGTTGATAATATCGTATTTGGGTTATACACCTAAAGAGATTGAGATTGATAATCAGAAGGTGTTGACCATTACATTGTCTGAAGATGCTGAACTTTTGGATGAAGTCGTTGTGACAGCTTTTGGAACAGGACAGAAAAAGGAAAGCGTTACCGGATCTATTCAGTCTGTACGTCCTACTGATTTAAAAGTCCCTTCCGCTAACCTGTCGACCTCATTTGCTGGTCGTTTGGCAGGTGTCGTTTCCTATCAACGAAGCGGTATGCCGGGTAGTAATGGTTCTGATTTTTTTATTCGTGGTATCTCTACGTTGAGTAGTGTCACTTCTCCATTGATTATTTTGGATGGTATGGAGGTAGGTAGTGCCGACCTGAACGCTTTGGATCCGGAAGTTATTGAAAGTTTTTCTATCCTGAAAGATGCAACAGCTACGGCAATGTATGGTACGCGTGGTGCCAATGGTGTAATGATTATCAAAACAAAATCGGGTGCGGACCTTGATAAGCCTGTTATTGGCGTGCGTGTTGAGGCTAATGTGACAACACCTACTTCTAAACCGGAATTCGTTGATGCCGTGACTTATATGAATATGTTTAATGAGGCGGTTACTAATCAAGGGACTGGAGACGCTCTTTATTCCTCGGATAAGATTTATGGTACAATGAATTCGTTGGATCCTTATGTGTATCCGAATGTGGATTGGTATGATGAGTTGATGAAAAATATGGCTTTCAACCAACGTGCCAATTTCAATATCCGTGGTGGTACGCAGCGAATCACTTATTTTATGAACATGAATTTCAGTCATGAAACAGGTATGTTGAAGAATAGAAGCCAGGACTTTTTTTCATATAAGAACAATATTGATTTGAAAAAGTACACTTTTCAAAACAACATCGATTTTCATATGTCGAAGAGTTCTACTATCGGATTGCATCTGAATGCTCAGATATACGACCAGACAGGACCAGCCACTAGTTTTGATAATATTTATAGTTTGATTATGAGAAATAATCCGGTGGATTATCCTGTGATGTATCCTAAATCTGATACAGAGAATTGGATACGATGGGGAGGCCTGTCGGGTACGTTAGCGGATCAAGGGCAAAACAATCCTGTTGCGTCTGCAACAAACGGTTACTCAGATACATTCTGGACTTCGATTATTGCAAATTTGGACTTTACTCAGAAATTGGATTTTATTACTCCAGGCCTGAGCTTTAAGGCTATGATTTCATTTAAAAACTGGAGTCAGACGACTCGTACTCGTTCACAGGCATATAATTCGTATTATTTGAATTCTTATACGCAAAATCCGGATGGTACCTATAGTATGGTGGTACTTCCTGTATATGAACCTGAGCGTCGCACGTTGGGGACATCAAATGGTACGACAGGTGACCGTCGTTTCTATGCACAAGCCTATTTGGACTATACCCGTTCATTTGGCGATCATAATGTAAATGCGATGGTGTTATGGAATCAGGATCAGTATGATTCAAATGCTCCTGGCGACTTAATAAGTTCATTGCCTAAACGAAAGATAGGTTTTGCGGGACGTTTGTCATATGATTATGCTCATCGCTACATGTTAGAATTGAATGCAGGTTATAATGGTTCGGAAAATTTTGCTGAAGGGCATCGTTATGGTTTCTTTCCTTCCGTTTCTGCAGGTTGGAATTTGAGTGAAGAAAAATTCTGGGAACCTTTGAAATCGATAGTTTCAAATTTGAAATTGCGTGGCTCCTATGGATTGGTAGGTAATGACCAGATTGGTGGTGCCCGTTTCCTTTATTTGGCACAAGTTAATCTACAGGGAACAAGTGGTTATCGTACTGGTTATGGAACGCAGACCCAAAGTTACAGTGGTCCTGTTTATTCTCGTTATCAGAATAATGATATAACTTGGGAGGTTGGCCGTAAATTGAATGTAGGTATGGATATTCAATTGTTTAATTCATTGAATATTACATTAGATGGTTTTCAGGAAATTCGTTCAAATATATTTCAACAACGTGGTTCTATTCCCAATTATTTGGGTACGGCAGGAACCGTGATTTATGGAAATCTGGCCAAAGTGAAAAATTGGGGATTTGATATGTCTGTGGATTATGGGAAACAGATTACAAAAGATTTTTCTATGCAGTTTAGAGGAACATTTACTTTTGCCCGTAACCGGGTATTGGAGTATGATGAGGCTCCGGGACTGCGTCCTGCATTGTCTCAAGTCGGAAAAAGTTTGAATACTTATTGGGGATATGTAGCCGACGGACTTTATATTGATGATGGTGACATTGCTAATAATGCCACTTCTACCATTGGGAATATTGCAATAGCACCGGGTGATATCAAATATGTAGACCAACCGGATGCCAATGGTAATTATGATGGTAAGATTACATCAGATGACCGGGTAAATATGGGATATCCTACCGTGCCTGAAATAGTTTACGGTTTTGGGCCGAGTATGCAATGGAAAAGATGGGATTTTTCTTTCTTCTTCCAGGGACAGGCAAATGTATCATTGATGATGAGTGGTATGCATCCTTTTGGTACGAATTTTCATCGGAATGTACTTTCTTGGATTGCTGAAGATTATTGGAGTGAGAACAATCAGAATCCGGATGCGGCTTATCCTCGTTTGACAAAGTATGACAACAATCATAATACGGTTAATTCTACTTTTTGGTTACGCAATGCAGCTTTCCTGAAACTAAAAAATTTGGAATTAGGATATTCTTATAAAAATATGCGTTTATATTTTAGTGCAACTAATTTATTAACGTTTTCACCATTTGATCTTTGGGATCCTGAAATGGGCGGTGGAGCAGGATTGCAATATCCGACGCAACGTACCTTTAACCTGGGTTTCCAAATCACATTCAATAAATAACCTTTAAAATATAGAAAAATGAAACGATTCTTTATATATATGTTTGGAATTCTGATTGGATTTTCAATCAATTCCTGTACATTGGATATTGTTCCAGATGAAATTGATACAGAGGAAGATGCTTTTGAAGATCCTACCGCTGCGTTACGTTATGTTTATTCATGTTATTCTTATTTACCACAAGTCAATCACGGGTCTGCTTGTCTTGATTTGCTGACAGGCGATGAGGTGATTACGTCTTTTGAACATGAGACCTTTGCTGCTTTTCCAAAGGGAAATTATACGGCTTCCAATCCGGTAATCTCCTATTGGAATACTTTCTTTCAGGGACTTCGTCAGTGTTATATTTTTTTAAATAATGTGGATAGGGTACCGGGATTGGACGAGAGTCTAAAATCTGATTATATAGCACAAGTCAAGTTTCTGATTGGCTACTATCATTTTCTGATGATTCGTTGTTACGGTCCTGTAATTTTGATTAAAGAAGAACCGAAAATTGATACCGATGCATCCAATTATTTAGGTAGAAGTCCATTGGATGAATGCGTGGATTTTGTATGCCAAATGCTTGATGAAGCAGCTTCCGGATTACCGGCCAAGCGTTCTACAGTATATGAATATGGCTTGGCTACCAGTGTGGCAGCAAAGGCCTTGAAGGCAAAAATGTTATTGTACGCGGCTTCTCCTTTATTCAATGGAAATTCGGAGTTCTATTCAGACTTTACTGATAAGCAAGGAGTACAGTTGATGCCTGTTCAATACGATGCATCGAAATGGGAACGTGCAGAAACAGCTTTGAAGGAGGCTATTGATTTTGCTGAAGCTAACGGACATAAACTTTATGAAAATACCACTTACAATGTAGCAACAAATGCTTATCCTTCTGATCCTACACAGCGTAAATTGCGTTACAATATTATTGAAGCAGGTAATCCTGAGATTTTGATGGTAGAAACTCGTGCGGAAGGATATTATGGCCTTCAAAATAAATCAATGCCATATAATTCGGCTTCTGCATGGAATGGAGTAGCACCTACATGGAATATGCTTAATCGTTTTTATACCAAGAACGGGCTACCTTATGATGAAGATCCTGAGTTTGATTCTTCGGATGCCAGTAAATTACAAATTGTGACGGTAGACCAGGCACATGCTTTGGAGGCTAAACCGGGTAAACAGACTATTCGTTTCAATTTGGATCGTGAACCACGATTTTATGCTTGGGTTGCTTTTCAGGGGGGATATTATGAAGTAATGAGTGCCGCTTCTAATGGAGCTTATGATACAGATCCGAATTATGAAGCTGTCGATGGAGGATATCGTGTTGTATGTGACTTTGTAGAAGGTGGAAATTGTGCCCGCAGTGATGTTGGAGGAGTATTGCGTAACGCTTATGCTCCTACTTCATATTTAAATAAAAAAGGGGTGGATCCTATAAACGCTGTTAGTACTTCTGTTAAAAGTCCTTCTGATTATCCTTGGCCCGTTATCCGATTAGCTGATTTATATTTAGCTTATGCCGAAGCATGCGTGGAGACCAATAATCTAGATGCCGCAAAAACTTATCTAAATAAAGTACGTACACGTGCAGGGATTCCTACGGTAGAAGAATCTTGGGATAGGGTAGCTGCTCTTACCCAGGACAAACTGCGTCAAATTGTACGTCAAGAACGTATGATTGAGCTGTTTATGGAAAATCAAAACTTCTGGGATATGCGTCGTTGGTTGCTTGCCGGTGAGTATTTTAACCAAAAGGCAAAAGGTTTGAATTGTGATGCTAAGACTATCCAGGAGTTGGCCACATTGACTGTGATAGATTTTGAACGTAAATTCCAAACTCCTACAAATTATTTGTTACCCATTCCTATTGATGATGTTAATAAGAATGAGAAACTGGTAAATAATCCGGGTTATTAATTAAAACTGAAGAATATGAAAAAACTTTTTAAATATGTATGTACACTATTGGCTGGTATTATGACTTTTTCAGCATGTTCAGATGAAGACAAGTCATATCCTGCTCCTACACCTTTGTCGCAAGCATCGGTTACTGCCGAATCTCGTCCTGGGGCAATTATGTTCCGTTGGGACATTCCTGAAGATGCCAATTACTATTATGTAGGAGTTACGTATCAAATTCCTGGTCAAGAAACAGGTTACCGTCGTCTGGCAAGTATTTATACCGATTCGTTGTTGGTTGACGGTTTGCTGCAACGTTATGGCCAATTGGATTTTACATTCCAAACTTTTAGTCGGGATGGACAGGCTAGTACAAGCTTTATGGTAAGTGCGCAAGCGAATGCCGCAGAGAAGACTATTACATTGACTGGAGATAAAGCTGAAATTGCATTAACGACAGATCATGTATTTACAGATAATTGTGATTATAACGATCCTGTGCCTAATATGCTCGATGGCAATGTGTCTACTGCTTTTGTCAGCGATTGGGCTAATCCGGGACCAATGCCCCGTTATATTGTGATGGATTTGCAGCGTGCTGTACAAGCTTTTGGATTTTCTTATACAACTCGTGATCACGGGAATAGAGATGATCCCAAGGAAATAAATATTTATGGTAGTAATTCTTTTGATGGATCTTTTGATCCTTCCCAAGCTACCCTGATAGGTTCTATTACATCCGGTCTTCCAAACGGGAGGGCAGAAACCTATAATTCACCTACCTTTATTATTAGCGGTGAGCCTTGTAATTACATTTGGTTGGAAATAACGCAAACGACAAGTGGAAATTTATATTATTCTTTGTCAGAAATTGCGGCTACTGAATATATGACCACGGTAATTGATCCTGAAGAAGTTGAAGAAGAACCTTCTATGAATTGACTTAACATTGCTTGTTGAAACAGAGCCAGAGGTGAAGATGCCTTTTGCCTTGCCTCTGGCTTTTTTATAGTCTGTTTATTTATCGATGTAATTAAGATTCTAATTTGTAATTGAAGAATATTGTAGCATGAAGAATTTTATGGCATTAAATAGTATAATGTACTTGTTGTTTGTGATATCTGTTTGTTCATGTGGAAACAAAGATACACTTATGGATGTCACGAATCCTTTCTTGGAGGTGAATACCAGTACGTTGAATTTTGGAGAAGAGTACTCTGAAAAAGTCGTGGAAATAAAATGCAATACGAAATGGACATGTGAGGTTGAAGGTGAGAATAGTTCCTGGTGTCACCTTGATCCTCGAAATGGGGAATTGGTTATATCGGTAGATAATAACGAAGATAAGGATATCAGACAAGCAAGAGTCATTGTGACAGCCTCTCAAATGAAAAAAACAATAGAGGTGGTACAATTGGGATGGGGGAAGGCTATATTGTTGACAACAAACAGTGCTACAATACCCGTAACTGGAGGGAAGGTAGAACTTGAAGTGACTACCAACATTGAATATCAATATAAGCTTCCTCAGGACTGTGAATGGGTACATGATACACAGACACGTGCAGCGGACCATCCATTGGTTTCCAAGGTCTTTGTGTTTCATGTAGATGCCAGTAAAACAGATGGAGAACGGCAGGCTGTCATTACTTTTAGTGATGTGGATCTGGAGTCGGATTTGAAGCCGGCAACGTTTACTATTGTACAAAAAGGGTTGGGACAATATGATCCTTTGAATCCGGAAGAACTGGAGGAGGATATTCTTGTAAAAGTTACAGGGGCAACTGCTTCGTCTGAGCAACCTGGGTATGGTATAGCTAACAGTTATGACGGGAATAAGGAAACCCAATATCATTCAAGCTGGAATAACTCAGATGATCATTATTATCCCATTATATTGGAATATACGTTTGCTGAAGGGACAGACATGGATTATATGATATATTATCCTCGTGCTGACGGTCATTGGAACGGACATTTTAAACTTGTGGATATTGAGGTGAGAAGTAATGCCAATACTCGGGGTGTAGATGAATGGCAGTATGTGATGACATATGATTTTGGTGGTACTTCGTCAGCTAGGAGAGTTGATTTTCCTCATTCCTTGATTGGCGTTTCCGCACTACGGTTTACAATACATTCTGGTTCGGGTGACGGGCAAGGATTTGCTGTTTGTTCGGAAATGGAATTCTATAAGAAGAATCCTGAAAGTTTTGAATATACTACTTTGTTTACAGATCCGTCTTGTTCGGAGTTGAAAACAGGGATTACGGAGAAGGATATATTGTCGTGTACACACTCGTTTTTTAAGAATATTGCCTATTATATGTATCACGGGCGTTATAAAACGGATTTCCGTATCAATACTTTTCAGGCCTATCCTCATCCGGATGTTCAGGCTTTGGAAAATAAAACAAGCCCTTATAGCTTATTGGACAATCCTACAGGTATTGCATTGGAATCTGGGGAAACTTTAGTCGCGATGGTGGGTGATTTACAGGGGCAACAGATTTCTTTGCGTGTGCAGAATTTAAATAAACCGGGAGGTGATGGATTTGGAGGAATGGAGTATCCTTTGTCTACAGGTATAAACAAATTGAAAATAGAACAGGGAGGGTTGGCTTATATAATGTATCATACTCCGGATTTTGAAGACGCACCGAAGATAAAGATGCATTTTGCAACAGGAAAGGTTAACGGATATTTTGATAGTCAAGACCCCGAACATGAAGGACGATGGAAGGAATTGTTGAATCAAGCTTGTGATGATTATTTTGACGTATTGGGTAAATATGCACATCTGACTTTTCCTACCAATCGTTTCAGAAATCATACAACTGATTTGAAAGCGTTGATTGACACCTATGATCTGTTGGTATATGGTGAACAGCAATTAATGGGACTTGAAAAATATGGCAGGATGTTCAGGAATCGTATGTATTTTAATGTCATGTATCATTCCTATATGTATGCTACAAGTTATCACACTGCTTACCATGATGAAACCTTATCTGAACTCTGTAATGAAAAATCTTTAAAGACAACTGCGTGCTGGGGACCGGCACATGAAGTAGGACATTGCAACCAAACTCGTCCCGGTTTAAAATGGGTAGGTACAACAGAAGTGACAAACAATATTTTTTCGGAATATGTACAGACCACTTTGTTTGGGCAACCTTCTCGTATACAGACGGAAAGTATGGGAAGTCAAGAATCGCCTAATCGTTATTCTTGGGCATGGAACAGTATTTTGGTCGGTAAGATTTCTCATGCACTAGAACCGGATGTGTTTTGTAAATTAATACCGTTTTGGCAGTTGGAACTTTATTTTGGTAAAGTTTTGGGGATGACACCTTTACAACAGACTGATAGAGGAGGATTCTATCCGGACGTATTTGAATATATACGTACTCATGAAGATTTGAAGACACCTGGTGAACAGCAATTGGAATTTGTATATATAGCTAGTAAGGTAGCACATACAAATTTGCTGGACTTTTTTGAAAAATGGGGATTTTTAACTCCCGTAGATGTATTGGTTGAGGATTACGGCTCCGGTCAAATGACCATTACACAGGATCAGGCTGACGAAATACGTCGGCGGGTGGAGGCTTTGGGATATTCCAAGCCTGATATCGCCTTAGAATATATTACAGACAATACAGTAGATGTATTTAAAAACAAGAAGGATATTGTTGTAGGAACTGCGTCACGTACTGAAGCGAGTTTGACAATGAAGAATTGGAAAAATGTTGTTGTGTATGAAGTTAGGGATGGAAATGAAGGAGGAACATTGATTTGTGTCTCAGATGGAATGTTGGAACCTTCTGCAACAGCATCGTTCAGTGTCAAAGGTGGTTGGAAGGATACCTATAAGGTATATGCTGTTTCATATAATAATAAGAGAATTGAAGTAAAGTTTCTGTAATAATTAATGGGAGGTTGGATGAAAAAGCATTAATTTTGTTTTCCATCTTCATTACATGATTAAAGTTGCTATTTAAACTATTGAATAAAAATGAGAAAGAATTTATTGTTATTGTTTAGTTGTTTGGTTATGGATGTTTATTCGCAACATTTTGAACCGACATTTTCTTCTTTACAGCAGTATCAGTGTCCTGAATGGATTCAAAACGCAAAGTTCGGGATTAATTGTCATTGGAATGCTCAATCTTCTTCAAAGAGCGCTAATAGTGGTTGGTATGCTCGTGAAATGTATGTAGAGGGATCCCCAGCCTATAAGGATCATCTTAAAAATTGGGGACATCCTTCGGAAGTTGGATATAAAGATGTAGTAATGTCTTGGAAAGCTGATAAATTTGATGCAAAACAATGGGTTTCGCTTTTTAAAGATGCAGGAGCCAAATTTATTTTAACTATGGCTGTCCACCATGATAATTTTGATATGTGGAATTCAAAATATCAGCCTCGTTGGAATTCAATGAATTATGGTCCGAAAGTAGATGTTTGTAAGGCAATACGTGAAGAGACCTTGAAAGCAGGATTACGTTGGGGGGTTACGACACATTTGGAACGGACTTATAGTTGGGTACAAGCCAATAAAGGTGCAGACAAGAAAGGTCCTAAAGCTGGAATTCCTTATGATGGGAATATGAAGGAATATGAGGATTTGTATTTAGAATACCCTAATTTTAAGAACTTAGGACCGGAATTTTATCATTATCGTTCACCTTTGGTGTCTCCACAATCTTGGAAAGAACATTGGATAAACAGATTGACTGATTTGATCGATAATTATCATCCTGATTTTTGTTATATAGATGGAGCGTTACCTTATACAGATGATGGAGGGAAAATAGGGATGGAACTTTTAGCTCATTATTATAATCATAATGCTAGTATGCATGGTGGTAAATGTGAAGGTTTTTTTGGTATTAAGGATATTCAGCATCATGGAGTTTTTTATCCGGGTATAACATCTACAGTTCTGGAAAGAAGTTATTCTGATAGGATAGAAGAGGTTCCGAGGTTATCAGAAGAATCTATAGGTCCATGGTTTTATGTAGATAATGCAGAGTATTATTCGGCAAGGCGCATAATCTCATCTATGGCTGATGTTGTTTCTAAAAATTGTATTTTTTTACTCAATGTACCACCAAAGGGAGATGGTAGTTTCGATGAGAAGACTTTAGATTTGTTGAAGCAAATAGGTGATTGGATGCGTATTAATGGAGATGCTATTTATGAAACAAAAACTTGGAAAACATTTGGCGAGGGGAGCATTCGGTATACAGTAAAAGGGAATGTGTTAAATGTTATTGTTTGTTCTGATATGGAAAAATACTTATTGTTGTCTTCTCTTCAAGGTTGGAAGCAGAGTGACATTTTGTCAATTAAGTTGTTAGGCTGTCCAGAAATTGTGAATTTTTCAGATTCAGAGATGGGAATTGTGATTAATTTACCGAAAAATTATAAAGAAGCTCCTGCTTATGTATTCCAAATACAATGTAAAGATTTAGAAAATCAACCATTTAAAGTTGTGAATCTAGAATCTGTCAAGAAATTGAATGAAGAAGCAGCGAAGAAATTTGGAGCAACAGGTAATGATGGGCGCATTCCTTTGCCTTGAAGATGTTTAGGCTTCTGGCTCAAACAATTATTAGAATGAAAATCTTATAGGTTGAAGCTTTATAATATAAATCTCCTGCTTTTAACCATATAGTTTGGATAATCCAAAGTTGAAGTAGGAAATCTTTTATTGTAACTCATAGCTTTACTATTTAAAGATAGCCTTTTTCTTTTTTATCAAAAGAAAACTTCTGTATTTTCATGTATCTTTTTCTGTTTTGTGTTTTTCTTTGACTATTATAAAGTGATATTTGTAAGATGGTTAATTTAGTCAATAGTCCGTTAAAAATTCGCCAAGCCTAAGCGGCTCTGGCAGTAAATAAAATGAGTTCTTTGAAAAGTTTGTCAATAACTTGTGAGTCTGGGGTAATCCCAAACATGCAAATAAATAGTTCAAGTATATAAGCATTGTGTATGAATGACTTGTAAGAGGATATGGAATAGGTTATTCCGAACCTTTTACATGCCGCTTTGGCTAAGTTGGCAGCAGTAAGCGGGACATTGAAGTGGAAATCCAATTTCCTGAAGTCAGTTGACTGGCAATTGATGGTTCTTGCATGTTGTTTCCATCTCTAAAGTAAAATTCCATGTGGAACCAGGTTCTGTAATACTCCAGAACTTCGCGTCCATCCATCGAATCGTCTGTAGAGAAATAAAACTGCCATTTGTCTGTCTTCCCGTCCATCGGATACCGGACGGATAAGGAAACGTACCTTTTTGAGAGCTTTTTCATATGTCCTCACTCCGTATAGTTTTCTCTTATTCACCTCGTATTCCTTGTACCGGATCAGATCCAGATTGGCAAAGTCAATTTTGCCGTCAAACCATTTTGGATGACCACGCTTTCCTGTTTTCTTTTCCAATGTCGGATAGTACAGGATTACGTCATTCCTAAAGTGGCTGATGACATGGAAACCGCTCTCACACATAGGTGTTATGAAAGTTTCCTTGGAAAAGAATGTGTCTGCAACCACCGTTCTGGATATGCTCTGTATCTTGTCTTTTTTGCTGATAAGATAGTTACTATTCAGTTAACGAGGTTCTTGCTCATATTATCCAAGGTCTTACAATTCGGTGTCTGAATGAAACCTGAAGCCATGCATTCAAGGTTATCGATGTCAATGACTCCGATACTCATGATTTATACCTGCCTAATTGGAGAAAATTTATACAATCCGAGATAGCCATGAATAATTTCATTACATCCATGACTGCTTTTTTAAAAGGTTTATGTATATTCGTAACTGATTTGAGAGCCGACAGGCACTTAGATTGGTATTGCATAAGGAGTGTTTCTTTAGTCATAACTAGAAGAGATGGAAAACTTCTAATTTACCAAAACAACAATGAATTATGCAATGCTTTCCGCCTTTATTATCAGTAGGTTATCACTTTTTCAAGTGCATTTTCTCATGCTTAACCATTTGTTTTTGACAACATTTCAATGACCTCTTTAGTGTTTTCAAACCGGATTTTGCCGGTTCTATTGTTTAACTTTTAAATTTTCGGTAAAAATTTATCGCAGTATTGAATAAAAATTAATTGTTAGGCGTATGAAATGTTTTTATGCATTATGTTTGCTGCTCTTATCATCTTGTATATCGGATGATTGGCATGTTGTTCCAACGGATTCTGATATGTCGTCCCATGCTCTTGCTATAACGTGGGACGAGGGTATGCCTTTGGGCAATGCAACAGTAGGAGCATTGGTGTGGCAACGCGATTCGGCATTGCGTTTTTCTCTTGACAGAGTCGATTTATGGGACCTTCGTCCTGTGGACAGTATATCAGGCGAAAACAATCGTTTTTCGTGGGTACAGGAACAGGTGAAGAAGGGAGACTACCTGCCGGTGCAGAAGAAGTTTGACTGGCCCTATGATGTGATGCCGGCACCGTCCAAAATTCCTGGAGCGGCTCTTGAATTCGATATACGGAATTGGGGAGCGGTAAAGGATGTTCATTTGTATTTGAAGAATGCTCTGTGTGAGGTAACCTGGAAGAACGGCGCCAGCTTGCGTACTTTTGTACATGCTACCGAACCTGTAGGTTGGTTCGTTTTTGACAAAATACCGGCAGATATCGACATTTCACTGGTACCTCCGGTGTATCAGGAGGAAAGGCAGGCTGGTGTCAATAATCCGGTGGACGGACAGAGTTTGAGCCGTTTGGGCTATGAACAGGGGAGTGTAGAGAGAACAGGTAACAGTCTGACTTATCACCAGAAAGGATGGAACGGATTTGCTTATGATGTCAATGTGCGCTGGGAGAAAAAGCGGGATCAGGTTATTGGTGTATGGAGTGTGACAAGTACGTTGGCAAAAGAGAAGGCCGGTGATGAAACTGCATCAGCTATGAAAAGAGGATTGGCTGAAGACTATGCTTCACATTCCGACTATTGGACGAATTTTTGGACAGCTTCTTCTGTGCAGGTTCCTGATTCCGTGATACAGAAACAATATGATAGGGAAATGTATAAACTGGGGGCTATTGCAAGAGAGAATTCCTATCCGATATCACTTCAGGCTGTATGGACGGCCGATAACGGAAAGTTGCCGCCTTGGAAAGGTGATTATCATCATGACTTGAATACGCAGTTGAGTTATTGGCCTGTTTATAAGGGTAACCATTTGAAGGAAGGATTGGGTTATCTCAATACACTTTGGAATCAGCGGGAAGTCTATAAGAAGTATACCAAGACATATTTCGGGTGTGAAGGATTGAATATTCCCGGTGTATGTACATTGACAGGTGAACCCATGGGAGGCTGGATTCAGTATGCCATGTCGCCTACGGTAAGTGCTTGGCTTTCCCAACATTTTTACCTGCATTGGAAATACAGTGCTGATCATGAGTTCCTGGAAAAACGCGGCTATCCCTTTGTACGGGATGTTGTTGTGTTCCTGGAAAATATTACCAGTGTGGATGAGAAGGGCGTAAGACGTCTTCCTTTAAGTTCCAGTCCGGAAATTTTTGATAACAGTATCAGAGCCTGGTTTCCGACAACAACCAATTACGACTTGTCGTTGATGCGTTTTGCTTTCAAGGCTGCATCTGAGATGGCAGACAGTCTGGGCAAGAAAGAGGAAGCAGCCCATTGGACAGAACTTGGCTGCCAGTTGCCCGATTTTGATACGGATGAAGACGGGGCACTGACTTTTGCTAAGGGAGTTCCCTATAATTCTTCTCATCGACATTTTTCTCATGCAATGTCTATCCATCCTTTAGGACTGTTGGATTATTCGCAAGGAGAAGAGTCGAAAAGAATTATTGATGCAACGCTTGAAAAAATGGATGAAATAGGTCCGGATTGGTGGTGTGGATATTCCTATTCCTGGTTTGCCAATATGAAGGCCCGTGCTTTGGATGGGGAAGGGGCTGCTGAAGCCCTGCGTACGTTCGCCCAGTGTTTCTGCCTGTCGAACAGCTTTCATGCGAATGGCGATCAAACCAATTCCGGAAAATCACGATTCACTTATCGCCCGTTTACACTTGAAGGTAATATGGCCTTTGCTGCAGGTGTACAGGAAATGTTGCTTCAGGACCATACTGGTAGGATTAATCTTTTCCCGGCAGTTCCTGCTGATTGGAAAGATATTTCATTTGACGGTTTACGGGCCGCAGGTGCCTTTGTCGTGAGTGCTGAAATGAAAGATGGAAAACTGGTTCGCGCAGAGATTACGGCAGAACAAGGAGGATTGTTGAGAGTGTTGGACAAGTTTGGGTCTGAATATGAGATGAAGTGCGGACGACAAACGGTTAAGCCTGTAAATGACATTTGGGAAGTGACCCTCGATAAAGGGGAGCGATGTGTGTTGCAGCTTCGTTGAATGTTTGGAGGGGGATGACAATATTATAATATGGTCTTGTTTTAGTTCTCCCTACACTTATATTTATAAGGTACAAATGGTATAGGGCGAGGAAAGTCTGATCGGCTTTCTGCCATCCGTGCTATTTGTGCCTTTTCATTTTTTGATATTTGTCAAGTTGTGATGGGATAGTTACCGCAAATAAAGTACAAAAAACGGCAAACATCTATTAAAGTGGATTTATGCAAAACCCATAACTTTGCATCATCACTATTAAATCTGGAATCATGAATACATTTTCTGTAACCGGTATTATTGTTTTGACACTTATTGTATCATTTCTTGTTGCAAATAAGATTCATACAGTGAAGATGATACATAAGTCCCTTGTATCTATGTTTTGTCTGCTGGCAGGTTTTGGTATCAGTTCTATATATGCCAGCCATCATGTTGAGATTCCCCGTTTGTCTCCTCTTCCGGTCGGTTGGGAGAAAGAACGGGTGCCTTTGGCGGGAACTTGGACTTTTAATGGCCGGGACAGCATTGAGGTACCAGGAGAATGGGTGATGCAGGGATTTGACATACCGAAAGGTCAGCGGGTAACATACAGCCGTCACTTCCAACTACCGGAAGGTTGGAAGGGTAAACGTATAAAATTGCGTTGTAATGGAATATATAGTCAGAGTTACATTCGCATCAATGGTAAAGATGTAGGTTCTCATTTGGGCGGTTTTACGGCTTTTGAATTGGATGTGACAGAATATGTGTCATGGAAAGTTCGGGAGAATACAATCGAGATTGATGTGATATCGGAGACTTTGGCCGATTCGACCAGTAATGCTTCGCGCTATGCTGTACATCCATTGGGAGGGATAACACGTGATATATTTCTTTTTGCCTTGTCGTCGGTGAATCTGTCTTCTTTCCATGTGCAAACCGATTTTGATGAGACTTATACCGATGCAACGTTGAAGGCTGAGATAGCCATAGCCAATGAATCATCGGTCGCTTTGGAAAAACCGTTGCAGACTGTCTTTACTCTGTATAATCCGGCAGGCAGACAGGTGTGGAAGGAAACTCGCGTATGTTCTTCGAAGGATACAACTTATGCGTTTTCCGTATCTTCTCCGTTGCCTTGGACTCCTGAAACTCCGGCACTTTATCGGCTTACTTGTGAATTGAAACAGGACGGAGTAAGTTTGCATAAAACTTCCCGTCGTGTCGGTTTCCGTGAGATTGAGGTACGTGGTAATCAGCTTTATGTAAATAATCATCCGGTGAAGCTGCGTGGCGTATGTCGGCATGAAGTGGATCCGCTGCGCGGGCGTTCCCTGGAGGGGGATATTTGGTATCGGGATGTAGAACTGTTCCGTCGTGCCAATGTCAACTATATCCGAACATCCCATTATCCGCCTGATGAAGCGTTGTTGGAAGCATGCGATGAATTGGGCATGTTTGTTGAGGTTGAGGCACCGTTTTGTTGGGCGCATGAAGCGAATGTGCCAGACTCGCTGCATGACAAAATCTTGGTAAACCAACATTTGGAAATGGTGAATCGCGACCGTTCCCATCCGTCGGTTCTGATGTGGTCAATGGGGAATGAATCCAATAAATATGCTGAGTATTTCCGTAAGGCAGCACAATTGGTTCATCAGATGGATCCCACACGTCCGCGGATATTCAGCCAGTGGGGACCGGATGCCGATAATCAGGAGCTGGAAATAGGAAATCATCATTATCCGGGTCCCGGAGGGCCGGATAAGTACCGTAATTCCAAACGTCCCATTGTTTTCGATGAATATTGTCATCTGAATGCCTATAATCGTCTGGAACTTTCGGCCGATCCCGGTTTGCGTAATATGTGGGGGGAATTGCTTGACCGTATGTGGACGGCAATGTATCACAGTCCGGGTGTTCTTGGAGGGGCCATTTGGGCAGGTATTGATGATACCTTTTTCCTTCCCGGCGATCGTGCTGTGGGATATGGTACATGGGGACCTGTTGATGGATGGAGACGTGAAAAGCCGGAATACTGGAATATGAAGAAGGCGTACAGTCCGGTTCGTCTTCATCTGAAGGGAAACATAGACAAGGAAGGTAAGCTGGTTTTTGCTGTAGAAAATCGTCATAACTTTCTGAATCTTTCAGACTGTCGTATTGTAGGATATACGTCGGACGGTGACAGTATGCAGATTGGGTGGAATTTGGCTGCTCGCCACGACAGCGTGATGTATTTGCAGCTTCCTGAGTCTGTTCGCCGTCAGGATAGTATTCGAATTGATGTTTATGCTCCGCAGGGTTATTTGATAGATGCGTATGCCTACGCATTGAGGCCGGAAATTACTACGGTTCCGAAAGCGAAGGGAAAGGTGACTTTGTCGTGCCACGCTGATAGATGGACAGTGTGTACACGCTCGGGGAACTATACGTTGAATTTGAATAATGGACGATTGGAAGAATTGCCGGTCGGCTTGATGTTGCTTCCGTTGAATGCAGAAGGAAGGGGAATCCAGATGTTGGGAGGCGGACAGAACTTTGATCCTTATACACCAACTTGCCGGAATTGGATGGCAAAACGGATTGACTGCCTTGAAGAATCGGCACAACAGGTCCGTATACAGGTAAGTGGCAGTTATGAAGAGGCCGAAGGAACTTGGACTTATACTTTCCATGCCAATGGAGAGGTGGAAGTTGCGTATGATTTTTGTGTTAAAGAGGCTGTTTCTCCGCGTCAGATAGGAACAGTGTTCCATTTGCCGGAAGGTTATTCTCATCTGGAATGGCAGCGGAACGGCTATTGGAGTGTATATCCGGCAGACCATATTGCAGCCTTATCTGGTGCAGCAGATTTCCGAAATGATACAATAGAAGTCTGCGGACTGGCAGGACCGAGCAGGCAGCCACATGTGGCTTGGGCCTACGATCAGACGGAAGCGGGTAGCAATATGTTCCGTTCAACAAAGGAAAATATCCGAAAGGCCGTTTTGAGCAATCCGCAAACTTCTGAATATGTCCGTATCATTTCAGACGGGAAGCAGCATGTCCGTTGCTGGAAAGCGGAAGATGGTTTCTGTCTGTTGGTGGCTGATTATAGCAATGCCGGCAGTGATACTTTTTTGTCCAGTCATGCAGCTGTCGATTATCGTCCGTTGAAGTCTGGCGAAAGGGTGAAGGGTCAGTGCCGAGTCACTGTACATGCTGTAAAATAACCGGTGAGGCAGGTCACATGTTGTAATCTATAATTGTATGATATCACTATTAAATCTGAAATCATGAATACATTTTCTGTAACTGACAGTATTATTTTTATTGCCTACGTAATCCTTATTATTGTGATAGGGATTGTCTGTTCGCGCACCAAGGAAGGGAAGAAGAAAGATTCAAAGGATTATTTCCTTGCAGGTAATTCCTTGTCATGGTGGGCCATCGGTGCTTCTGTCATCGCTTCCAACATTTCGGCCGAGCAGTTTATCGGCATGTCGGGATCGGGGTTTGTCATCGGGCTGGGCATCGCTTCCTATGAGTTTATTGCTGCGGCTTCATTGATTGTTGTGGCGGTATTTTTCCTGCCGATATTCCTGAAGACGAACATCTATACAATGCCGCAATTTCTGGAGATAAGGTACGGGAAGTCTGTCAAGACCATTATGGCTTTCTTTTGGTTGCTGGTGTTTATCTTTGTGAACCTCACTTCCATTCTTTATCTGGGTGCGTTGGCCATCAATAAGGTAGTGGATATACCGGTGTGGCTCAGCATCGTATCTCTTGCGCTGTTTGCCGGGGCCTATGCCATCTATGGCGGACTCAAGGCGGTGGCACTTACCGATATGGTTCAAGTGGTTTTCCTCATTGGAGGAGGACTGCTGACTACCTATATTGCCTTGGACTATTATTCGGGTGGTGCAGGTGCGTGGACAGGAATGCAGAAACTGATGGAACATCTGCCTGACAAGTTCGATATGATTTTGGACAAATCCAATCCCAACTATGAATATCTGCCGGGTATGGGCGTCATCTTGGGTGGATTGTGGGTGAGTGCCCTGTATTATTTCGGTTGCAACCAGTATATCATCCAACGTGCCTTGGCCGGAAAAAGCTTGGCCGACGCACAGATAGGACTTGTTTTTGCCGGTTTCCTCAAGCTGATATTGCCTCTCATTGTAGTGGTTCCCGGAATTGTAGCCTGTGCGCTCGATGCCCCGATTGACAAGCCCGATCAGGCCTATCCCTGGCTGATGCACAATTTCATTCCTTCGGGAGTGAAGGGTATCGCATTTGCGGCACTGGTTGCGGCTGTTGTCAGCTCGTTGGCTTCGATGGTCAACAGCATTACCACGATTTTCACCATGGATATCTATAAGGAATATCTCGTGAAGAAACCTGTTTCGGAAGGCCGGTTGGTTACGGTAGGGCGTCTTTTCGGAGTGTTCAGCCTGGTATTGGCGGTACTGATTACTCCATTGCTGGGGAATCTGGAGCAGGCCTTCCAGTTTATACAAGAGTTTACGGGCTTTGTCAGTCCGGGGGCCTTGGCGATATTCGTGATGGGGTTCTTCTGGAAGCGTGCCGAGGCAAAAGGTGCGTTGGCCGCCGCTGCCGGTACGTTTGTGTTCTCCCTGCTGATCAAGTTTGTCTTTCCGGAAGTCTCCTTTATCGACCGGATGGCGTATGTGTTCGTGCTGTGCGTGTTGCTGATGGTGGTAATGGGATTCTTGTCGGGGAAGAAAGTGGATGACCGTTGCATAGAGATTGACAGGACACTGTTCCGGACGACTACTTTGTTCAAGGTATTGAGTGTCGTAATCTTGTTGGTGCTTGCAGCCATTTATTATAAATTCTGGTAATCTTAAAAAACTGAATGATATGAACGAATTATTGGAAAGAATCGCAAAGTGTGTCGAGGTAGGAAAGATTAATGAAAAGACTCCTTATCCTCCGACGATGAAGGGACAGCCGGGAGCCGATGAACTGACTCTCCAGGCGCTTAATGAGGGCATTGCTCCCGCCACCGTCCTGCAGGAGGGACTGATTGTCGGCATGGAACGCATCGGAGTGAAGTTCAAGGCCAATCAGGTGTTCGTGCCCCAGGTACTGATGAGTGCCAAAGCGATGGGTACGGCCATGAGCCACTTGAAGAAGTTCTTCAACGACGGCAGTGTACAGCGTAGGGGAGTAGTGATTATAGGAACCGTTGAAGGAGACCTTCATGACATCGGCAAGAATCTGGTGGCCATGATGGTCGAAGGAAACGGATACGAGGTTATCGACCTTGGGGTGGACGTGAAGGCCGAAGTCTTTGCCGACACCCTGGAAAAACATCCCGAAGCCTTTGTCTGCATGTCGGCATTGCTGACCACCACCATGACCAACATGGAGAAGATAAACCGGCTGATAAAGGAAAGGCATCCGGAGACCAAGACCTTCATCGGAGGTGCTCCCGTGACAGCCGACTTTGCGCGGCAGATAGGGGTAGACTACTATACGGACGGCCCGCAGGAACTGGTGGAAATCTTGAACCGGCTGAGTGCTTAAAGAAGAAAGGAGGATTTGTTGATGAATACATGGATTGAACAGATATATGCCCGCAGGCAGCGGGTGGCAGTTCCGGTGATGACCCATCCCGGCATCGAAGCTTTGGGATACAGGGTGGTCGATGCGGTCACCGACGGAAAGAAGCATTACGAGGCCATCAGATATTTGGCCGACCATTATCCTTCGTATGCCTGCTCTACCATCATGGACCTGACGGTCGAGGCGGAAGCTTTCGGTTGTCGGATTGATTTTCCCGAGAACGAGGTGCCGAGTGTTGTGGGGCGGCTGGTGTGCGACGAAGCGTCGGTCGAGGCGCTGGCGGTGCCCGAACTATCGGCCGGCCGCGTGCCCGAATTCCTTACGGCCGCACGGATGGCCGTTGCCAACATTGCCGACCGTCCGGTTCTGGCCGGATGCATCGGACCCTTCTCTCTGGCAGGCCGTCTGTATGATATGTCGGAAATCATGGTTGCCATCTATATGGAACCGGAGGTCATCCTCCGTTTGCTGGACAAGTGTACCGACTTCATTCTGAAATATTGTGCCGAGTTGAAGCGTATCGGCGTGGCCGGTGTCTTCATGGCTGAACCTGCCGCCGGACTGCTGTCCAACGAAGACTGCATGACCTATTCTACCGTTTTCGTCCGCAAGGTGGTGGAACAGCTTCAGGACGACCACTTCACGGTGGTGCTGCACAATTGTGGAAACACCGGGCAGTGCACGCAGGCGATGGTGGAGAGCGGGGCGGCCGCACTTCATTTCGGCAATGCAGTGGATATGCTGCAGGTGCTTGGCGAGTGTCCGGCTGATACATTGGTGATGGGAAACATCGATCCCGTAGGCATTATGCGTCAGGCCAGTCCGGAAGTGGTGAAACAGGTGACGCTGAAGCTGCTTCAGGATACGTCCGCATACCCCAATTTCGTATTGTCTACCGGCTGCGACGTGCCTCCGCTCATTCCGGAAGAGAATATCAATGCCTTTTTCGAGGCTTTGGACGAATACAATGCGTCGCGTTAGAGAGAGTTCTTTCAGATGATCTGAAAACAATGCCGCCCGCATGGATTGGAGAATCCGTGCGGGCGGTTGCTTTTGGGAATAGGGGCGGGCGTGTGCCGGAGTGTCAGAAGATGAACCTCAGCACATCGTTCAGGTTGGCCCAGATGAGCAGGGCGAAGAGCAGGAACATGCCCACCATCTGCGCGCGCTCCATGAACTTGTCGCTGGGCTTGCGGCGTGCCACAATCTCGTAGATGAGGAACAGCACATGGCCGCCGTCCAGGGCGGGGATGGGCAGGATGTTCATGAAGGCCAGGATGATGGAGAGGAAGGCCGTCATGTACCAGAACTGGTGCCAGTCCCACGTGGCGGGGAAGATGCTGCCGATGGTGCCGAAGCCGCCCAGCTGCTTGGCGCCCTCCTTGGAGAAGAGGTACTTCATCTGGCCCACGTAGCCCTTCAGCGTGTTCACGCCCAGCGTGACGCCGGCGGGGAAGGACGAGAAGAAGGTGTATTCCTTCTTCACGATGGGCAGCAGGCGGGCGGTGCGCATGTCGGCCGTGATGCCTATCTCGTAGAGCGAGTCGGTGGTCAGCGTCAGGGTGTCGGCTACGCCGCCGCGCACGTAGGTCAGGCGGATGTCGTGCGAAGCCTGTCCGTCGGCCTTGCGCCGGAGCATCTCTTCCTTGAAGTCGAAGTAGGCGATGTTGCGTCCGTCCAGCTGCGTGATGCTGTCGCCCGGCTGGAGTCCGGCCAGCGCGGCAGGGCGTCCGGCTACGATGCTGTCGATGACGAACGGGTAGCGGAAGTCGGCAAAGCGGGCGCTGTCGGCCAGCAGGCGGTCCATCAGCCCTTCGGGGATGTAGACCGAGGCTTCCTGCCCGTCGCGCAGTACGCTGACCTGGCGGGCGTCGACGATGGCCGTCAGCAGGTCGCTGCCCATGCGTTCGAAGGGCACGCCGTCAGCCGAGAGGAGCACGTCGCCGTCGCGGAAGCCGGCCTGGTGCATGCTTTCGTTGAAGTCCATGCCGAGCGGTGCCTTCTGCACGGGGATGTAGGAGTCGCCCCAGGCGAAGAGTATCATGGAGTAGATGAACAGGGCGAGCAGGAAGTTGAACAGCACGCCGCCTACCATGATGAGCAGGCGCTGCCATGCGGGCTTGGCGCGGAACTCCCACGGCTGCATGGGCTGTTTCATCTGTTCGGTGTCCATCGACTCGTCTATCATGCCGGCTATCTTGACGTAGCCGCCAAGCGGCAGCCAGCCGATGCCGTATTCTGTCTCGCTGTTCTTGGGCTTGAACTTGAACAGCGTGAACCAGGGGTCGAAGAAGAGGCAGAACTTTTCGACCCGCGTCTTGAAGAGGCGGGCGAAGAGGAAGTGCCCTCCCTCGTGTATGATGACGAGCAGCGAAAGGCTCATGATGAGTTGCAGGGCACGAATCAAGAATGTTTCCATTTGTCTTTAATTATTACTTTTTTGTTTTTTAGTTATCTGTTTTTAGTCACTTTTTTAATTCATTGATAATCAATGCCGTTCCCGTGTATCCCCGACGAGGCTCCCGTTTGTCCCCGACGAGGTCCTCGTTTGTCCCCCACGAGGTTCCCGTTTGTCCCCCACGGGGCGTCCGTCGGGGACAGGCGGGCGGACGGGGACGGACTTACGGCGTGCTTGTCAGGATTTCTTCCGCCACGCGGCGCGCTTCGGCATCCGTTGCCACGTAGTCCTCGTACGTCGGCTTCCGGACGAAGGCCACGCGCTCCATGGTCTGCTCTATCACCCAGCTCATGCCGAGGAAGGAGATGCGGTCGTGCAGGAAGGCGGCCACGCAGATTTCGTTGGCGGCGTTGACGATGCAGGGCATGTTGCCGCCGCGGTGCAGGGCCTCGTAGGCCAGGGCCAGGTTGCGGAAGCGTTCGGTGTCGGGCTGCTCGAAGGTGAGCTGCGTGCACTGCGCGAAGTCCAGCCGCGGGAACGAGGCGTGCGGGCGGTCGGGGTAGGAGAAGGCGTACTGGATGGGCAGGCGCATGTCCGGCATGCCGAGCTGTGCCTTGATGGCGCCGTCCTCGAACTGCACCATCGAGTGGATGACCGACTGCGGATGCACCACCACTTCAATCTGCTCCGGCCGTACGCCGAAGAGCCATTTCGCCTCTATCACCTCGAATCCCTTGTTCATCATCGAGGCGGAGTCGATGGTAATCTTGGCGCCCATGTCCCAGTTGGGGTGGCGCAGGGCCTGTTCCTTGGTCACCGTCTTCAGCTGTTCCGCCGTGAAGGTGCGGAAGGGTCCGCCCGAGGCGGTGAGGATGACTTTCTCTATCGGGTTGCCCGCCTCGCCGGCCAGACACTGGAACACGGCCGAGTGTTCGGAGTCGACAGGCAGGATGGGGGTACCGTTCACGCGGGCCAGGTCGTTGATGAGGTCGCCTGCCACGACGAGTGTCTCCTTGTTGGCCAGCGCGATGGTCTTGCGGGCGCGGATGGCATGGATGGTGGGGCGCAGTCCGGCGTAGCCCACCATGGCCGTCAGCACCATGTCGACGGGTTCTTCCTGCACAATCTGGCAGATGGCTTCCTCACCGGCATAGACTTTGATGGGGAGGTCGGCCAGGGCTTCCTTCAGTTGTGCGTACTTCGCTTCGTTGGCTATCACGACGGCCTCGGGCTTGAAGCGGCGTGCCTGGGCTATGAGTTCGTCCACGCGGTTGTTGGCCGTCAGCACGTAGGCTTCGTACAGGTCGGGATGTTCTTCGATGACCTGCAGGGCCTGCGTTCCGATGGAACCGGTGGAACCGAGTATGGCTATCTGTTTCTTCATGGATATATGTCTGTTGTTAGAATACAATGTGAATTTCGGGATTGATGGCCCTTCCGCGGTACCACAGCTCGAAGTGCAGGTGCGGTCCGGTGGTCAGTTGTCCCGTGTTGCCTACCAGGGCGATGGCTTCGCCGGCCTTCACCGTGTCGCCTTCCTTCTTGAGCAGGGAGCCGCAGTGCTTGTAGATGGACACGAAGTCCTGGCTGTGCTGCACCTGTATCACGTAACCGGTTTCGGCGGTGTAGGTGCTCAGGATGACGGTGCCGTCCAGCGTGGCCAGCACGCTTTCGCCCGGCGTGGCGGCAATGTCGGTGCCGTAGTGCCGCTGTTCGGCGTTGAACGAGGCCGATACGATGCCCCGCGTGGGGCAGTAGAAGTTCAGCCCCTGGGCCGGACCGGCCGTGACGGTGGTCAGGTTGTACTTCTCCTTTTCCTCGTATTGCTTGCGGAATTCTTCTTCGCGCTGGGTGCGCTCCATGAGCGAGTCTTGCCGCAGGGTGGTCAGTGAGTCGATGGACTGCACCGTGTCGGCCTTCACGTCGCCGCGGAAGATGTCCTGTATGTTCATGATGTACAGGTTCTGCCGTTCAACCAGCTGCTGCAGGGAGTCCACCTTCAAGGCGTTCTTCACCACTTGTGCGCGGATTTCGCTGTTCATGTATCCCGGCAGGTAGTTGCGCAGCGGGGTGAAGGCCACGATGAGCGAGGCTATCACGAACAGGACGGTCAGCACGGACAGGAGGACGGATATGCCGTTCAGCTTGGACACGTGCAGGCCCACCACTTCCTCCAGCGTATTCTCGTTGACGATGGTCAGCTTGTACTTGAACTTTATGTTGTTCCAAAAGGCTTTGTTTCTTCTTTTCTTCTTTGTCGGCATGGGCTTGCTTGAATTCATGAAAATAGGGTTATTCCTCTTCGGCTTCGTCCAGGTCCACCAGCCCGGCGGGCAGGCTGACGGTGATGACCTTGTGCTTGCGGTCGATGTCGGTGATGAATGCTTCCTGCGCGGGTACCAGCAGTTCTTCGCCGTTGTGGTCCACCACAAACAGGGTGTTGAGGGTCGAGGTGTCCACGTCCGTCACTTCGCCCAGGTGTCCGTGGTGGATTTCCTCCATGCGGAACCCCACGAAGTAGTCCCACGTCAGCTCTTCGGGATCGGCCGTGTCGGCATGCTTCACGGGAAACCACACCTCCACGTTTGTAAACATGCGGGCCCGTTCGGCGGTATCCACTCCTTCCAGCTTCATCAGGGCGGTGGTATCCGAACGGAAGCGGTATTCCTCGATGAAGAAAGGCACGAAGATACCGTCCAGCAGGCAGACAACGTACTCGGCCTCCACACGGTCGAAGATGTCGTCGGTGAAGGTGAACTGCAGTTCGCCGTGTATGCCGTGCGGCTTGTTGAATATACCTATCTTATATACTTCTTCTCGTTTGATCATATTGTCATATTCTTGTTATCCGTGCTCCGATGGCGTTCAGTCGTCCTTCGATGTCCTGATAGCCGCGGTCTATCTGCTCGATGTTGTGGATGCGGCTGATGCCGTCGGCGCTCATGGCCGCGATGAGCAGTGCGATGCCGGCGCGGATGTCGGGTGAGGTCATGTTGCCGCCGTGCAGGCGGAAGGCGCGGTTGTGCCCGATGACCACGGCACGGTGGGGGTCGCAGAGGATGATCTGTGCTCCCATGTCTATCAGTTTGTCCACGAAGAACAGGCGGCTCTCGAACATCTTCTGATGGATGAGCACACTGCCCTTGGCCTGTGTGGCCACGACGAGCATCACACTCAGCAGGTCGGGGGTCAGTCCCGGCCAGGGCGCATCGGCAATGGTCATGATGGAACCGTCGATGAACGACTCTATCTCGTACGTCTCCTGTGCGGGCACGTAGATGTCATCGCCCTGCTGCTCCAGGCGGATGCCCAGGCGGCGGAAACACTGGGGAATGATGCCCAGGTTCTCGTAGGACACGTTCTTGATGGTCAGCTCGCTGGCCGTCATGGCAGCCATGCCGATGAAGCTGCCCACTTCAATCATGTCGGGCAGGATGGTGTGCTCCGTGCCGTGCAGTTCCTTCACCCCTTCGATGGTGAGCAGGTTCGAGGCGATGCCGGTTATCTTGGCGCCCATGCGGTTCAGCATGCGGCAGAGCTGCTGCACATAGGGTTCGCAGGCGGCATTGTAGATGGTTGTCTTGCCCTCGGCCAGTACGGCGGCCATGACGATGTTGGCCGTACCCGTCACGGAAGCTTCGTCTAGCAGCATGTAGGTACCTTTCAGCCGGTCGGCCGTTATCTCGAACGTGCCGGCCGCTTCGTTGTAGCGGAAGTCGGCTCCCAGGTTCTGTATGCCGATGAAGTGCGTGTCCAGCCTCCGGCGTCCTATCTTGTCGCCTCCCGGCTTGGATATGATGGCTTTGCCGAACCGGGCCACCATGGGACCCACCAGCATCACCGAACCGCGCAGGCTGGAACATTTCTTCAGGAACTCCTCGCTTTCCAGGTAGGCCGTATCGATGCGTGCCGCCTGAAAGGTGTAGGTGTCGATTCCTGTTTTTGAAACGTCTACTCCCATGTCGCGCATCAGCTGTATCAGGTTGTTCACGTCCAGAATGTTGGGCACGTTGTGTACGGTCACTTTTTCTTCGGTGAGCAGCGTGGCGCAGATGATTTGCAGCACTTCGTTCTTGGCTCCTTGCGGATGGATGTCTCCTGCCAGCCGATGTCCGCCTTCGATGATGAATGATGCCATGATGGTCAGATTTTAGGGGTGTGTTGGTCGATTCCTTCGCCCGTATGCGGGCAGAATCAATATTTCTTTTTCTTGTTGTTGCGGTTGTTATTGTTGTTCTGCATGTTGGCTTTGACGGGCTTGAAATAGAGGTCGATGCGTTCGGCCATCAGCTTCAGGATTTCGTCTGTCATCTGCAGTTTGCCGCTCGACAGCTCATACAGGTCGTCCGCTATCTTACGGTCGTCCACCGTGTCCTTGTTCCATGTCATGTAGTCCTTTTTCATGTGGTTGCAGATAAGGGCTACCAGATTCTGCTTCTCGTCGCCTTCGGGAAATTCGCAAGCCTTCTGGATCAGCACTTCCAGCGTGCGGCCATAGTGGCGGTAACGGATTTTGGTGCAGGGATAGGGCACGGGTTCGGGTTTGGAAGCGAGGTTGTTCTGGGGAATGATTTCGAACGGGTAGTCGATGTCCAGCTTGAAGTCGGACATGATGGCCAGGTGGTCCCACAGCTTGTGCTTGAAGTCGGGCACATCGCGCAGGTGCGGAAACATGCCTCCCATGATGTTGATGATGGTGTTGGCACAACGCTGGCGTTCGGCACGGTCTTCGATGGTCAGTGCATGGTCTACCATGTTCTGGATGCTGCGGCCATATTCGGGCAGGGGCATCCGTTTCTGTTGGGTGTTATATTGCATATATTCAGTTAAATTTTCAGTTAAATTATCCGTTCAGCAGATTTTTGGGCTTGCCTGCCACGAATTCCTTCAGGTAGAAGGGCTCGAAGTAGGCAACGTCTTCGAATTTCTCTTCGGCGATGGCTTTCTCGGCCAGGGGGAACATCATGCTGGCCAGGGGGCGGATGCCGTCGATGAAATGGGCATTGGGATGCGTAATCTTTTCCTTGCACTTGGCGGCGCCGTCACCGAAGAAGTAAACGGGGTGCCGGTCGAGGAATTCGCGGTACGAGTTTTCGTCCACGATATCGGCGGCGATGTCGCGCACGGGCCTCAGTGCACGGTCGTAGACGGCGGCATAGACTTCCATGCGGCGGGCGTCTATCATGGGGCACAGCAGGGCATCGTCGGGCAGCTCGTCGTGATAGAGCAGCACCGGTACACACTGTACCTTCAGCGTGGGCAGACCGATGAGTTTCAGGTTGCGCCCGTAGCACACGCCCTTGGCCATGGACACACCGATGCGCAGGCCTGTGTACGACCCCGGTCCGCAGCTCACGGCCACCGCGTCCAGCGGCATGGCATGGCTGTCGGCAAAAGACAATGCTTCGTCTACAAAAACTCCCAGTGATACGGCATGCGAAGGGCCGTTCAAGTCTTCCTTTTTGAACACTACCTGCCCGTCTTCGCTCACGGCTACCGAGCAGGCGGAAGTGGATGTTTCAATATGCAGGATACATGACATAGTTACAATTCATCTTTTTTAATCAGCTGACAAATTTACGTGATTATTTTCAGTAATTAAAAATAATCGTGTAATTTTGCACAAAACTTAAGAAGCATTATGATACAATCGATGACGGGATATGGCAAAGCCATTGTGGAATTGCCCGATAAAAAGATAAATGTTGAGATAAAGTCGCTTAACAGCAAGGCGATGGACTTGTCGGCACGCATTGCGCCTGCCTATCGAGAAAAAGAAATGGAAATCCGCAACGAGATAGCCCGCGTGCTGGAGCGTGGCAAGGTGGATTTCAGCCTTTGGGTGGAGAAGAAGGATGCCGAGCAGCTGGCCACTCCCATCAATCAGGAACTGGTGGCCGCTTATTACCACCGCATCAAGGAAATTTCTTCTGCTACAGGCATTCCCGAGCCGGAAGACTGGTTCGGTACCTTGCTCCGCTTGCCGGACGTGATGACCAAGACCGAGACTCAGGAGCTGAGCGAAGAAGAGTGGCAGGTGGCCCATGCGGCTGTCGAAGAAGCCCTGAACCATCTGGTGGACTTCCGCAAGCAGGAAGGGGCAGCGCTCGAAAAGAAATTCCGTGAGAAAATATCCAACATCGCCCATCTGCTCGAAACGGTGGAACCCTACGAAAAGGAACGCGTAGGAAAAATAAAGGACCGCATTGTCGACGCGCTTGAGAAGACCATCAGCGTGGATTACGACAAGAACCGTCTGGAACAGGAACTCATCTATTACATCGAGAAGCTGGACATCAACGAAGAGAAGCAACGCCTCAGCAATCATCTGAAATATTTCATCAGCACCTTGGAAAACGGTAGCGGACAGGGCAAGAAGCTGGGCTTCATCGCACAGGAGATGGGGCGCGAAATCAATACCTTGGGCAGCAAGTCCAATCATGCTGAAATGCAGAAGATTGTGGTGCAGATGAAGGATGAGCTGGAGCAAATCAAGGAGCAAGTTTTGAACGTAATGTAATTTAAGTTTCGCATATAACACTTTCCTGGAAGTTAAGAAGTTATAGAAGTTATCACTTCGCTTTGCTCTGTTAGAAGTCAAAGCCAATAGTCTTGTAAAAGGGAAAATTGACAAACAGGTCTATCGGCTTTTAACTTCTAAGCCTACATCAGTGGGCGATAACTTCTTCTAACTCCTTTAACTCCTGCAAGTTTCGCACTTGCGGAACTTGAGTTCTTAATTTTTAGTTCTTCATTATTTTATGGGTAAACTGATTATCTTTTCCGCCCCGTCAGGTTCGGGCAAATCGACCATCATCAACTATCTGCTGACGCAGAACCTGAACCTGGCCTTTTCCATTTCAGCCACCAGCCGTCCGCCGCGCGGTACGGAGCGCGATGGCGTGGAGTATTTCTTCCTTTCGCCCGAAGAATTCCGCCGTCGCATTGCTGAGGGTGAGTTTCTGGAGTACGAAGAGGTCTATCACGACCGCTTCTACGGCACGTTGAAGTCGCAGGTCGAAAAGCAGCTGGCTGCCGGACAGAATGTGGTGTTCGACGTCGATGTGGTAGGCGGATGCAACATCAAGAAGTTTTACGGCGACCGTGCCTTGTCAGTCTTTATTCAGCCGCCTTCGGTCGAAGAGTTGCGCAAGCGCCTGGTGGGCCGTGGTACCGATGCGCCCGAAGTCATCGAGGACCGTGTGGCCAAGGCTGCTTACGAAATGTCCTTCGCTCCGAAGTTCGACAAGATTATTGTGAACGACGACCTGGAAACGGCCAAAGCCGAGGCACTAGAAGTAATCACCCAATTCCTGAAGGCATGACGAAAGATTACAACGGAAAGAATTTCTCGCGCAAGATGAACAAGTGGCTGCTGGCTGTCAACGTTATTTTGCTGGTGTGCGCCGTGTATCTGCTCATTGCCAATATAAAGTATGAGGAATACACTACGGCGATAGCCATGGGGCTTGTTGGGATCGTTTCTATTGCGAACGGTACCCTTGCTTTCCTTCGCCTGAAGGGAAAGAAAATCTGATACGCGCCTATGGATATCGGTATTTTCAGCGGTTCGTTCAACCCCATCCACGTCGGCCATCTGGCCCTGGCCAATTACCTCTGCGAGTTTGGCGGGCTGGATGAATTGTGGTTTTTGGTCACTCCCCGCAATCCTTTCAAGGTGGGGCAGGACCTGTTGCCCGATGCCTTGCGGCTGGAGCTGGTGCAACTGGCCGTAGAGGGTTATCCCAAGTTCCGTGCTTCCGATTTCGAATTCCATTTGTCCCAGCCTTCCTATACCATCCATACGTTCGACCGCCTGAAGGAAGTCTATCCCCAACACACGTTTCATTTGATTATCGGGTCAGACAACTGGCACTCCTTCTCACGCTGGTATCAGTCCGAGCGCCTGTTGGCCGAGAATCCTATCCTGATTTATCCCCGTTCGGGTTATCCTGTCGAAGTTTCCTCCTTGCCTTCCCGTGTACGTCTGGTTGATTCGCCGGTACTCGAAATCAGTTCTACCTTTATCCGCGAGTCCATCGAGGCCGGGAAAGATGTGCGCTATTTCCTTCATCCCCGTGTATACGAACGGCTGATGCAGGAATGAAGCCTGGAGGTTACAGGCCGAACAATTCTTCCACCGCTGCTGCCACTCCGTCTTCATCATTGCTCAGGGTGATGTAGTCTGCCGCCTGTTTCACGGGTTCCTGTGCATTGGCCATGGCTACACCCATACCGGCAAATTTAATCATACTGAGGTCATTGTAACCGTCGCCCATGGCTACCATCGCTTTGCGCGTCAGTCCCAGCTTGTCCAGCAGTACGGACAAGGACTGTGCTTTGTCGATGCCCATCGGTACCAGCTCCAGGAAGTAAGGTTCCGAGCGGTAGACGCTGATCTGTCCCTGCAGGCGGAGCGATAGTTCGGTTTCGGTCCGTATCAACCGGTCGGGATCGCCTACGATGAGACATTTGGGCAGGGGGCGGGGAGCCGCTTCCAGAAAATCGTCCACGGCGCGTATCTTCATCCGGTTGAGGAATGCTTCCTTATGGACATATTCGTTGTCAGGATTTTCGGTCAGGATGTATTCGTTGTCGTAGGTCAGGATGGCCTGGTTGTTGCGGACGGCGGCTGTATAAAGTACCGGCAATACGTCGTCTGGCAACAGGTTCTTGTAGAGCAGGCGTCCTGTACCCCATTCGATGATTTCGCCACCGTTATAGGACAGGATGAAACCACCGTATTCTTTCATGTGCAGGGCATCGGCCAGCGGGGCGATGCCGAATGTGGGTCGGCCCGAAGCCAGTACCAGGCGGACACCGTTCTGCTGGAGGCGGAGCAGAGTTTGTAGGTTGCGTGGAGAAATCTCTTTTTTCGAGTTGGTCAGGGTGCCGTCCAGGTCGAGGACGAGCAGGTGATATTTCTGTTTCATTTTGAGGTTTCTGTCTTGTTGTTAGCGGTTGCAAAGATAGTGATTTCTCCGTATGCTTGTTTTTTTATTGAAGATGAAAAAATAAATGACCCGACCGTGAGCAAATGTCTTTCAGATTTGTTGTTATTGTCAGTGATGGAAGCCGGCATCCGTCATCATCTTTTCCCAATGAATAAAAAATAAGACGACGTATGGAAAACAAAGAATTATATGAAGCTCCAGTATGCACAGTCATCGAGATGGAAGCACAGCAGATCGTTTGCGCCAGTAGTATGCACGAAGGCTTTAATGAATACCCTTATGAATGGTAAAACAGCAACAATTATGAAATCAATTTTATATATAGTGGCTTTGGTCACGCTTATGGTGGCTTGTACAGAAGACGAACAGTTGGACAACATACTGCCGGACAACAAAGTACGGATGGAGTTTTATGCTACTGCAGATGCCTCTACACGCACCGTGTTGGTGGATAACAATGCCGTAAACTGGTTGGCAGGAGACAAGATTTCCTTGTTCGATCCGTCGGGTGCCAACAATGAGTTTTCTACAGCAGAGGGCGGTTCGTCTGTAACCTATACCGGTAGGGCTGCCCAAGCCGGAGGGACTTACTATGCGCTATATCCTTATGATAAGGATAGTAAAATTGCGGGAAGTATTGTGACCACCACCTTGCCTGCCTTGCAGTCGGCACAGGACGGTAGTTTTGTTACGATGTTGAATCCTTCGGTTGCAATGGCCGACGCACAACAGAATCTTTATTTCAGGAATGTGTGTGCGCTGGTAAAGTTCACATTGGACAGCAATATCCACGAAACAATTGTAAAGGCAGTTTTCAGTGGGAACGGTGGAGAGGTATTGGCTGGTACGTTGTCGATAGATGCCGCAGCTTCCGATCCGACGGCTGTTGCGGATGCCAGTTTCGGTGAGACGATGGTCGGACTGACGGGTACTTTGACTGCAGGGAATACTTATTACCTGGTCGTTGCGCCTGCCATACTGAACAATGGGCTGACACTCTCACTGTACAATGCTCAAGGAGATGTCTGGAAGAAGAAAGGTATCCGAAGAGCAACTCTGGCCGCTGGAGGCATTCTGGACTTGGGAGTTGTGACTCCCGGTTCGTTTACTCCTGCAAACGGTTATCAGGTGACAGAAGACGGAGTATATCACATCTATAATGCCGAAGGACTCCTTTATTGGGCCTCACAAACTGATGCGTTGAAGACAAGCGTTGTATTGGAAGACGACATTGACTTGCAGGGTATAACTTGGAAACCGCTGGGCAGCAATATGGATACGGACGGCTATTCGGGCGATTTCGACGGAAACGGCAAATATATCTGTAACCTGGCCATAACCGATGATGCAAGCAGTGTAGGCTTCTTCGGTGGCTTGGCCGAGGGTTCGAAGGTGCATGATGTCAAGTTTTCCAATGCGTCCGTAACCGGTAGCAATACCTCTTATGTGGGGGTAGTGGCAGGTACCAGTTTGGGCATGATTGAAGATTGCAATGTGCGTGGTTCTGTTGTGTCGGGGCAGTATGCCGGTGCCATTGTGGGAAACAACAGTGTACAGGTGAACAGGTGCAATGCGCTCGATGTGCAGGTCACTGCTACTTATAACGCCGGAGGCATTGCCGGTGCCAGTTATGGAAAGGTGGAGTATTGTACCTTGTCGGGCAGCAGCATCATCAAGGCAGAAGGTTCCAGTACATGTGCCGGAGGCATTGTCGGTACAACGGTAAAAGAAGGCGGTGTGCTTACCAGCGGCCGTCTGTTGAAATGTGCGGTCGACGGTGCGTTCATTTCGGGCAAATGGGCCGGTGGAATTGCGGGAGAAAACAGTTTTGGTGTTGTAGCCCAGTGTATAGCGAATATGGTAACTGTAACCCACAATTCTTCAGAATCGAGTACCCGTCTGGGAGGTGTCGTCGGATACAATACCCGTGGTGATGTGATAGCCAGTTACTCGGCCTATTCCCACATTGGAGGGCAGGGACTTTCTTCGGAAGCTATGGGGGGCATTGTGGGATATAGTAACAACAGTTCTGCCAATGTTTATGGATGTTATTCCACACACGTCTCGCTCTTGGGTACGGTAAGCGGTAATGAATCGGGGATAGGAACCATTGCCGGATACACTACAGGTCATGTGATCTCCTGTTATGCTGTTTTGGTCAATGATGAGACAAGCGTTGCTCTCGTAGGGAAATATAGCTCATATGCTCCGGATCATTGTGTGGAGGCCGGCAGTACTGACTATCAGACGTTGGTGACTGGGGTTGGCAATCTTACGGCCGACGACGGTTCCGTCTGGGAAGCCGGCAAAATATGGGATTTGACCGCTTCGGGTGCTCCCACCATTGTGTCGGCTTATATATGCAATCCTCCTGATACTCAACCTTAACAGTATAAAGAATGCCCCCACTGCCAGGCCTGGCGGTTGGAGGCATTTATTTTTCATTTGTTTCCTTGAAGGTTTATTCCAAGCATTCGTCCAGATCGTGTGCAAGCTGTTCTTTGTTCAGGTGTTGGCCGATGAAGACAATCTTTTGCATGCGGTCGCCGTATTTCTCGTCCCAGTCGCGCAGCAGGCCGGGCTCCTGTTTCATCAGCTGGATAAGGTCTTCTTCGGGAGCGGTGGCATACCATTGTCCGGCTTCGGTGAGCTGTTTCTGTACACCAGCCTGTTCGAAGAGATAGGACATGTCGCGGTTGTGGCTGAAGTAGCATACCCCTTTGGCGCGGATAATGTTTTTCGGCCAGCGGGTAGCGATGAAGTGATCCAGCTTGTGGATGTCGAAAGCAGGCCGGCGGTAGTACACAAAGGTCCCGATGCCATATTCTTCCACCTCCCCTCCTTCGTGCTCGTGGTGATGGTGGTGGTGATGGCCGTCTTCATGTTCATGTTCGTGTCCGTGGTGATGACTGCCGTGGGCATGCGCTTCGCGTTCTTCTTCTTCCGTTGCGGCCCGTTCTATCTCACGGATCCAGCCGGCCGAGGTCGCAGCCCTTTCAAAGTTGAACAGATGTGTGTCGAGCAGTTTCTCCAGCGGTACGTCGGCATAGTTGCATTCGATGATTTCGGCTGAGGGTTGCAGGGTGCGGATGATTTTCTTGATGCGTCCCAGTTCTTCGGGTTTCACTTCGGCCGCTTTGTTCAGCAGAATGATGTTGCAGAACTCTATCTGCTGGATGATGAGGTTTTCGATGTCTTCCTCGTCCAGTTCCTTGCGGGTCAGGCTGTCACCACAGGCAAACTCGCTTTGCAGGCGCAGGGCGTCCACTACACTCACCAGGCAGTCCAGGCGGCAGATGCCGTGGCGGGTATAGGCATCCCCCAGACGGGGAATGGAGCAGAGCGTTTGTGCGATGGGTTCGGGCTCGCAGATGCCGCTGGCTTCGATGACGATGTAGTCAAATCGTTCGGTGCGCATCAATTCGTAAACCTGTTCGATGAGGTCAGCCTTCAGGGTACAGCAGATACAGCCGTTCTGCAGGGCTACGAGGCTGTCATCCTTCTGAGCTACGACACCGCCTTTCTGGATAAGGTCGGCGTCGATGTTCACTTCGCCGATGTCGTTTACGATAACGGCAAAGCGGATTCCCCGCTTATTGGCTAGAATGCGGTTTACCAAGGTTGTTTTGCCGCTGCCCAGATAGCCTGTGAGCAGCAGTATGGGAATTTCTTTTTGTTTCATGACGTATGGGTGTTCTTTTTGTTTTCGTAGAACAAAGATAGTGCAAACCGAGAGAAGTACAAAGTGAAAACGTAGTTTTCGACTTTTACTTCCGAGGTGCCGCCTATCTTATTCAAAGTAGTGCAAACCGAGAGAAGTACAAAGTGAAAACGTAGTTTTCGACTTTTACTTCCGAGGTGCCGCCTGCCTTCTGTGATGTGGGAGCAAAAAGAGGGTTATATGGCACAGCGCCATATAACCCTCATAAACAAAACAAACAAATGCTTATTCCCTGTATAAGCACTCCTAATAAATCGATTTAGCTTCGCTAAGCAGGGATGTATCACGTCTCACGACGTCTTTTCCCGGACCGTTGAAAGGTGTCCGGATATTGCATTTCCCGTTCAGAGCTTTTTCTCCGTCATGAACTTGTTGATGTGGCAGCGCAGGTTGTCGGTGGACACTCCCGTCTTGATGTGGCGGATGAAAGGTTGCAGGCTTTCGATGAACTCGGCCTTTACGATGTTGTCGCGTGTGATGTAGACGTTGTCCAGCCGCCGCCAGGCCAGCAGGGCTACGTCGTGGGCCGAGTCACACAGCTCTATCTGGCCGATGAACTCGTGGAGAGCCTCTACATTGGGGATGTAGCGGTATAGTTTCAGTTCTTCCTTGGTGAGCTTGGACACTTCTTCGGCTTCCTCCGGACTGACGGAAGGGACGCTGATGTGGTTGCCATAGATGTGCTGGGTGACGTGCGGGGCGGTGGCGGCAAAGATGACGCTTCCGCCGTAGACGTTGAACGTGTTCACGATTCTTCCGTCTTCACTTTCGGTTTTGATTGTTTCCATCGGGTTGGTTTGTTAGTGGATATTAATGAATATTCAATGATTCTTCAATCGTCCTTCAACCGTAGTTCAATGCCGGTCCGGACGCTTTGAGTGTTGATTTTTTTTATTGTAATTTTACGCTACAGTCAATCGGATTGTTAACCGTTAAACATTTGTCAGATGATAGACACAGTCATGTCTTTTTTTCAAGCTCCCATCCACAACAAGAGACCGGCGGGAGTATGTAGTGTACGTAGCCTGTATACCTATATTACAAGTAATTCTGCGTTGCGCGACCTGACTGCCCGGGTGAGGGAAGCCTCGACCGACGCAGCCGAGTTCCGGCGCCGGAAGGTAGCCCTGCTGCCTTATGTGACACCGGGCGGCGTCTTTTCCTATTGTAAAGAATCGTGTATCATTCATCCTTCCGGGCTGTTTGTGGTGGACATCGACCACCTGGCTTCGCCTGCCGAGGCGGCCGGCTGGCGCGACCGCCTGGCAGACGACGCCCTGCTGCGCCCCGATCTGACCTTTGTCAGTCCCAGCGGCAGTGGGGTGAAACTTTTCCTGTCCTATCGTCTGGCTCCCGACGATGTCCTTTCCGAAGCCTTCGCACGGGCCATGCGCACTGCCTGGGATTATCTGGAACTGACCTATGGCCTGCAGCCGGACCAGTCCAACAAGGACCTGTGCCGTGCCTGCCTGCTGGCCTATGACGCGGATGCCCGGCTCCGGCAGCCGGACAAGCAGGGAGGCTAGACTGCCCCCCAAAAAAAGAATAACCCTCAACTCTCAACCCTCAACCCTCAACTCTCAACTCTCCTATGGATTCACTCGAAGCATTGCAGCGCCTGACAGACGCTGTTGAAACCGCAGGGGCCGATATTGCCCCTACCTATCAGGAATACATGCCACTGGCTTTTGCCGTGGCCAACAGTTGCGGCGAGGCCGGCCGCAGTCTTTTTCATCGCCTGTGCCGTCTTTCGGCCAAGTACCGCCAGGCCGAAGCCGACCGTCTGTATGACCAGGCCCTCAAGGGCGGCCGGGGACAGAACTCGCTGGGCACCGTCTTCCATCTGGCGGAGCGGGCCGGTGTGAAGCTGGAGGCCAAACTTTCAAACTTTCAGACTTTCCTGCCGTCTACGTACACACACGCGCCCGCGAGCGGACCGGATACCGCTGTCGGCAGCCGCCTGTCCGAAGCCGGCGGCACGGAGGGTTCGCTGCCTGCCTTTCCCGTCCATGCCTGGCCGCGCTTTCTGAGGCAGATGGTGGACTGCGGCGAGACTCCCGCCCAACGCGACGCGCTGTTGCTGGGCGGACTCACCGTCATCGGTTCCACGCTCAACAACCTGTTGTGCTTTGCCTACGGCAAGAAGATGAAATATCCCTGCCTGCAGACGTTTGTCATCGCTCCGCCCGCTTCGGGCAAGGGTGTGGTGACCTGGACGCGCCGGCTGGCCGAACCCCTGCACGAAGCCTGCCTGGCTGCCTACCGCAAGGCGATGGAAAACTACCGCCGCGAGCATGCGCAGTGGGAATGCCTGGGCAAGGAGCGGGGCAAGACCGACGAGCCCCAGCGGCCACCCCTCAAGCTGTTCATCATCCCCGGCAACAACTCGGGCACGGGCGTGGTCGAGAATCTGATCGATGCCGGCGGGGTGGGGCTCATCTGCGAGGCCGAGGCCGATACCGTCAGCTCGGCCATCGGGGCCGACTACGGTCATTGGAGCGACACGTTGCGCAACTGTTTCGACCACGAAAGGCTGGCCTTCAACCGCCGTACCAACCACGAGTACCGTGAGTGCGGGCGCTCGTTTCTCAGTGTGCTGCTCAGCGGCACGCCCGCCCAGGTGGAACCGCTCATTCCTTCGGCCGAAAACGGTCTCTTTTCCCGACAGCTGTTCTATAACATGCCTTCCATCGGCGAATGGGTGGACCAGTTCGACGAGACCGGTGCCGACTATGATCGCCGTTTCGCTGCCTGGGGGAGGCAATGGGAACACCTGCTTACGGCCATACGCGGGGTGGTGGACAACGTCTGTTTCGAGCTGACCGCCGTCCAGCGCGACCGTTTCAACCGCTGTCTGGCCGCGCTTTTCAGTCGGGCAGGCATGGCCCACGGCGACGCCATGAAGAGTTCGGTGGCACGTATTGCCGTCAATCTGTGCCGCCTGATGGGCGTAGTGGCACTGCTGCGTGCACTGGATTCTTTGTTGCCGCCTGTCGGGGAAGCCGACAATCTGCCGCCTGCCGGCGGGAGTGCTGCGGAACTGACACGCCGCCTGCTGGCCTGCGAGGGGTTGCGTCCGCATCCTTCCGTGCCGGCCGAAAACGTGGCCGACGGCGTGGTGTCGCGGTTGCTGCTTTCCATCGGCGATGCCGACTTCGAGGCGGTATTGTCGATGGCGGGGCCGCTCTACAGCCATGCCTGTCATGTGCTGTCACTGCTGCCTTCGTCTGCTGTCCGTTCTTCGGGTCCGGTGGGGCCCGAGGCTCTGTTCGACCGTCTGCCTCCGCGCTTTACCCGTAGGGAGGCCCTTGACGAGGCCGTCCGTATGGGTACGCCGGAAAGCACCGTCGATACCCTGCTGCGCCGCTACACCGAGCGCGGCCTGCTGCTGAAGACCGGCCGCGGCGAGTACGAGTTCAGTTCGTTCGTGCGCTCGCGCGCATGCGTGTGAGGCCGTCCGGAAAGATTGAAAGTTTGAAAGTTTTTTTCTCCAGTTGGCCGGTTGTTTTTCCCCAACTGGGGAAAAATGCGCCCATCCCCCCCCTGACATTTAATATTTTATATTTAATATTTCATTTTCATGTTCCGTCCCCTTTCCCTGTCCAAAAGCGACCTGGCCCGGCTGTATTTTCCCGAGGCATCGCAGGCGGTGGCTACCAACCACCTGATGCGCTGGATACATGGTTGTCCGCCCTTGATGGCCCAGCTCGAGGCTACCGGCTACAGCCGCTCGCAGAAGTGGTTCACCTCGCGCCAGGTGGCGCTCATCGTGGCCCATCTGGGTGAACCCTGAACCCACCGCAACCTGCCGTAACCCATAAGTGGGTTGGCAGCAGGCCGTATCTTTGCGGTGTAAACCTTTTAAAAACCGTTTTTTCTATGGCTATCAAAGTAAAAGCCCGTCAGACCAAACTGACGGTAGGCCCCTCGAAAGGGCAGTATCGGTTTGTGATGTCGACCGAAATCTACAGTACACTGAAGCAGGACAAGGTGGTGAGTGAAGCCGCCATCCGGTCGGGCATCTCGCGCGGCACCATCAATGCTGCCTGGGAGGCAATAGGCGATGTGATTCGCGCCTGGGCCACGGAAGGCCATTCGGTGGCCATACCCGGACTGGGAACCATGCGTTTCGGTCTACAGGCCACTTCGGTAGAGAATGTCGAGGATGTAAGCACCAGTCTCATCACGACCCGCAAGGTGATTTTCACGCCCAGCACCGAAATCAAGGACGAGCTGAAGAATACCTCCATCAACATTACTTGCTATGACAAGGACGGAAACGTCATCAAGCAGGTAGCCTCGGCCGATCCGGGCAACGTGGAGGGAAGCGGAACAACGACCGACCCCGACGGTGAAGACGGCGGCGGACAGGACGAAAGCCCGCTGTAACTTTAGCGGTTAGCGGTGAACGGTTAGCGATTAGCATACTAACCACTAACCACTAACCGCTAACCGCTAACCACTAACCACTAATCACTAACCACTAATCACTAACCACTAATCACTAACCCCTAACCACTAATTATGTCAAACACCACTACCCAGAAAATCACTTGGACTTCCATCGTGAAGGCCATCATCCAGGCAGCCATTGCCGCCCTGACGGCACTTGGCGTCACCAGTTGTTCACCTTTGATCCCCTTCTTGTCATGACCGACGACCGTTACCCGATGACCGTCCGCGGCGAGAAGGTGCCCACCGAGCGCACCCTCCTCGCCCGGATGGAGGACGGCGAGCTGATGCAGGGCGCCGACAGCGTGCGCTTCCTTGTACTCCACTGCTCCGCCACCCGCTGCACGCAGGACTATACCGCCCAGCAGCTGCTTCACGACCACCGTGCCCGCGGCTTCCGCACCGTGGGCTATCACTTCTACGTCCGTCGCGACGGAACCCTGACCCAGCACCGCGGCCTGCTCGAAGTGGGCGCCCACTGCCGTCCCTACAACCGCTGCTCCATCGGCATCTGCTACGAGGGCGGGCTCGACGCACAGGGCCGTCCGGCCGACACGCGCACCGCGGCACAGACCGGGCGGCTGCACGACCTCTTCGGCCGGCTGAAGCGGCTCTTCCCGCAGGCCGTAGTATGCGGCCACCGTGACCTGCCCGGCACCGCGCCTAAGGCCTGTCCGTGCCTGGATGCGTCGGCTGTGTTCGGCTGACCTCCATCCGGACAAAGTCCGGGCATACCTCGACCGCAGCTGCCAGCAGGTGGGGAATCTCGACAATCAGGTGCCGCTTGCGCGAACCGCGCATTTTCAGCAGCCGTCCTTCGTAACCGTCCAGCGGGCCGCCCACGATGGTGACCTGCGCTCCCAGGGCAGCGGGAGTCAGTTCGGCCGGTGTCAGGTAGCGGGGCGACGGTGAGGAGGCGACGGCATGCATGAAATGTTCCATGTCAGCGTCTGCCACCACCATACTTTTGCGATAGCCGCCACGTACGTACCGGTATTGGAGCGTAGGGATGGACTGGACCAGCGGGTCGAGTTCGGCACGTGTGGCACGGACAAACAGAAGATCGGGGAGGAAGGGGACCTGTCGGCGGACCTTTCTTCCCCGTATTTCTTTGAGCTGCCAGTGTAGGGGCGTGAATACTTCGAACCCTTTATCGGCAAGTTCCAGATAGGCCGGGTGGAGGCTGTTGGGGCGCTTCAGGTCGCGCATGACGTACCATTGCCTACGGGTACTCTGCAGGTGGTTCATGTCGGATAGGGATATACCTCTTAGTCCTATAATGCCTTGCAAATGCTTGGAATATAGTGGGTTAGATTGTTGTCTGCGCAAAGTTCGGCCCTGTGGCATCAGGCATTTGTGAGGAATGTTGCCTGTGTTTTGCTTATAGACATTTGTTTATATATAGTAGTGCAAAGGTAAAGGTATTTTTTGTAAAAAAGAAATAAATATATCGAATATATATTATATCGTTCCGGATTTATCCTTCCCCTTTCTTCCGTTTCAAGAAGTCGGTCGGGCTTTCTCCAAAGTATTCCTTGTAGCATTTGGTGAAGTAGGACGGCGAGCTGAACCCTACTTCGTACGTGATTTCGGAAACGGTCTTTTCCGTAGAAGCCAGCAGGAGGGAAGCCCGCTTGAGGCGGGCAATGCGCAACAGCTCATTGGGAGCATAGCCGCAGAGGGCTTTGGTCTTGCGGTAAAGCTGGACACGGCTCAGGCCTATCTGTTCGCCCAGTTCTTCCACACTCAGATTGGGGTCCGGCAGCTTTTGTTCAATCAGTTCCCGGAGCTTTTCCAGGAAGCCTTTGTCCACATCGGTTACAGCCGCTTTCTGTAACGGCTGGTTGCTCTTGTCGGAAAAGAAGTTCTGCAGGCGGTGGCGGTTGTCGATGAGGTTGCGCAGGCGCACCGTCAGCAGGCGGGCACTGAAGGGCTTGGAGATGTAGGAATCGGCACCACACTCGTAGCCTTTGATCTTCTGTTCGTCTACGGCATAGGCGGTGAGCATCATTACGGGAATGTGCGAAGTCTGCAGTTCCGACTTCAGACGGCGGCAACACTCCATACCGTCCATGACGGGCATCATGACGTCGCAGATGACTACATCGGGCACGTATTTCATGGCCAGACGGATGCCTTCCTGACCGTTGGCGGCTTCCAGTATGTTGTAGTCGTCCTGAAGGATGGAACGTACATAGTCGCGGATGTCCTGATTGTCGTCTATCACGAGTACGCTTTCCTTGTCTTCGGGAGAGGTGGCTGTGTCGGCTGTCTGCAGCGTTTCCTGGTCGGCGGCCAGCACGGCACCTTCTTTCAGGTTGGTCAATGCGGCACTTCGGGTGGTATCCGGGTCGATCATTCCTTTCTGGCAGACAGGCATTTCGATGGTGAAGCAGGTTCCCTGTCCCTCGGTGGTATCTACGTGGATGCTGCCGTGGTGCATTTCCACAAAGGCCTTTACCAGGGCCAGGCCGATACCCGAACCGGCGTGATGGACGTCTATCTGATAGAAGCTGTCGAAAATGTGCCGGACGTGTTCGGCGGGCATGCCTACACCCGTATCGGTCACCTGCAGGCGGAAAGCGGGTTCGCCTTCCTGGTTGAACAGCGCCAGACCGACGCTGATGCTACCGTTCTCGGGGGTGAACTTGAATGCGTTGGAGAGCAGGTTGTAGAGAATACGTTCCAGTTTCTCGGCATCGGCCGTAACGGTATAGTCGGCCTGTTCGTCGGCCGTGATGCGGAAGTGGATGTGCTTGCGGAAAGACAGTGTGCGGAAAGCGTCGGTCCACTCCAGCAGCGAGGTGCGCAGGTCGAACCGGCTGAGGCGGAGCTGGAGCTTTCCGTCCTCGAACTTGCGGAAGTCGAGTATCTGGTTGACGAGGCGTAGCAGTACGGTGACATTCTTGTGGACGATGTTGAGCAGGAAGCGCTCGTGTTCGTTCAGGTTGGGACTCTGCTGGAGCTGGTCCACGGGGTCGGCTATCAGGGTCAGAGGAGTGCGGAAATCGTGGGATACGTTGGTGAAGAAGGATAGCTTGGCATGTGTGGCGTCTTCCAGCTGCCGGGAGAGGGTGATGAGCTGGTCGCGTTGTTCTTCCAATTGTTGCTTTTGCCTGGACAGTTCGGAATTCAGCCGGTTTTTGGTCCAAAACGCGCGGACCACGAACACGAGCAAGGCGCCGACCAGTATCAGAATGACGATACAGGCATAAAGGAACATGCTCTGGGCGGAGTAGCGCAGCAGGAATGCGTCGAGCTGCTTGTTGAGTTTTTCTATTTTGTTGTCCAGCGTGCCGATGTGGGTCGTCTGCATCTGCATGATGCGGGCATTCTGCCGGTTGACCAGTGCGGTAGACAGAAGTGTCTCGTGCGGATAGTTCCGTCCTTCCAGAATGTCCATGGCTACCTGCACGACACGGTCGCCTCCGGTAGGGTAGATGAAGGTGGCGTCGAGTGTACCGTCTGCCACCATTTCCACTCCCATTCCTTCTCCGGAAAGTGCGTCCACACCGACAAAGAGCATATCCTTTTCACGGCCTTTTCGGACAGCCGCGTCGTGTGCGCCCGAAGCCATGCGGTCGTTGTGGGCGAAGACCAGATCGATACGGGGTTGCAGGGTGAGGATGGAGTCGAAGGCATGTTGGGCCGATTGTCTGAACCAGCCGGCATCGGCCTGGGCTATGAGGCGGATACCGGGTACGTCGGCCAGGGCGTCTGTCAGTCCCCGGTGACGGTCGCGTGCAGGAGTCGATCCTTGCAAGCCGGTGAGTTCTACGATATTGCCTTGGCCACGCAGCCGGCTGGCGATGTAGATGCCTATCTGGCGGCCCATTTCGTAATTGTCCGCGCCGATATAGGCGGTATAGTTCTCGGAGTTGATCTTGCGGTCGACCAGAACCACTGGAATCCCTTGCTTGTAGGCCTTTTCTACGACGGGAGCGATGGCATCGGCCTCATTGGGAGAGACGACTATCAGGTCGGCTTTTTCGCTGATGAAGTGTTCGATGTCGGCTATCTGGCGTTCGTTGTTGTCACCGGCCGAACGGATTTCCACTTGCACATCCGGGTAGAACAGGGCTTCCCGGCGTATTTCCTTGTTCATCTGGGTGCGCCACTCGTCGTCGCTGCACTGGGATACGCCGATTGTATAATGTTTGTTATTCTGTCTGCAGGCGGTACATAGCAGACAGAGGGTAAGGAGGACGGGAAGATAGTACAAGTGTTTCATGGAATTCCGTTCTTGCAGTTTGATGGTTACAAAGATACGGAAATTCCATGAAACAGGAATAATCAGGCCAGTCTTTCTGTCAATGTCTTGGGCAAGATGGGCATAGCTCCCTGTTGGGTGCAGACGTAAGCCGACGTTTCGACAGCCAGCCGGTGGGCTTCGGCCACGGAGCGTCCGCGAAGGATGGCCGAGGTAAAGGCTGCTGTAAACGAGTCGCCGGCGCCGACGGTGTCGGCCACCTGTACTTTCGGGGTCTCGACGAACGATACATGCCCTGGCGTAAAGACATAGCTGCCGTTGACGCCACATGTCAGAATGAGCATCTTCAGGTTGTACTTGGCCAGCAGAATCCAGCACTTGTCCTGAAGGTCGATGCCGGGATAACCGAACATACGGCTTACGGTTACAAGCTCTTCATCGTTTATTTTCAGTACATTGCAACGGCAGAAAGAGTCACACAAGATTTCTTTGCTGTAGAAACTCTGACGGAGGTTGATGTCGAATATCTTGAGCGTATCGGGGGCATCGGGCATGGCGTCGAGGAAACGGTGGATGGTCTGGCGGGAGACGATGCTGCGCTGTGCCAGCGAACCGAAGCAGACGGCATGAGTCTGACGGGCCAGTCCGTCCAGGGCTTGTGTGTAGGGGATATTGTCCCAGGCCACGCCTTCCTTGATGTCATAGCAGGGTACGCCTTCGGCGTCAAGTTCCACTTGTACCGTGCCTGTGGGGTAGGGAACGGTCTCTATCAGTCCGTACAGCTGTTTCTGACGGAAGTTATCCAAAATCTCGGCACCCAGTTTGTCCTGGCCGACGGCGCTTACGACACGGCTTTCCAAACCGAACTGAGAGACATGATAGGCAAAGTTGGCAGGGGCCCCGCCCAGTTTTTTCCCTTCGGGCAGCACATCCCAGAGTGCTTCGCCCATTCCGACTACGATTGGTTGACTGTTCATGGTTATTGTTGTTTATGTAGTTTCATATTGAATGTATAGGCTATCAGATAGAGTACGCCGACCGTCATGACAGCCACGGCACCACTCTGTCCGATGGCATCGCTGGCCACACCCATCAGCAGCGGGAAGACCGTACCGCCGAAAAGGCCCATGATCATCAGGCCCGAAACCTCGTTTTTCTGTTGAGGGACGGCAGTGAGAGCCTGGGCAAAGATAATGGGGAAGACGTTGGAGTTGCCGAAGCCGATGAGGGCGATGCATGTATAGATGACGTAGTGGGCGTCGGAAACAAGCAGACCGGCCATTGCAACGAGCATACACGCCACGCTGACAGCGAGGAAACGGCGTGCAGAGAGGTGTTGCAGTATGAAGGTTCCCAACAGACAGCCTGCCGTTCGGAAGATGAAATAGAGGCTTGTGGCAAAGCCGGCTTCATCGAGGGTCAGGCCCACCCGTTCCATCAGCAGCTTGGGAGCGGTCGTATTGGTACCCACGTCGATACCTACATGACAGACGATTCCCAAGAAACACAACAGGATGAAGGGATGGCCCAGCAGGCGCAGGCAGCCGGTAAAGCTGGATGCTTTGTCAGGTTGCTCTTCCTCGATGGGCGTGGATGACAGCCACAGGATGGCGATGACGGCTATCACCATATAGACGGGGAAGAGTACACGCCATCCCAGGCCGAAGGTGGGCATGGCTTGTGTGGCTCCCCACATGGCAATATAGGGGGCCAGGAAGGAAGCGATGGCTTTGACAAACTGTCCGAAGGTGAGCGAGCTGGCCAGACGGTCGCCTGTGATGATGTTGCTCAGCAGCGGGTTGAGTGAGGTCTGCATCAATGCATTGCCGATGCCCAGCAGAGAAAAGGAGCAGAGCATCAGTCCGTAGCTGTCGCCGAACAGGGGGAGTAACAGGGATACGGCAGTTACCACCAGACTCATGAGGACGGTCCGTTTTCTTCCGATGCGGTTCATCAGCATGCCTGTGGGAACGGAGAAGATGAGGAACCAGAAGAAAACGAGTGACGGGAAGATGTTGGCCTGCGAGTCCGTCAGACCCAGGTCGGCCTTTACATAATTGGATGCGATTCCCACCAGGTCTACAAAGCCCATGGCAAAGAAGCAGAGCATGACGGGAACCAGCCGTCCGTATTTTATTTGTTGTTTTGCAGTCATAAAAATACTTGTGTTAAAATGTTTTGTTTGAACTTATTCGACTTCGGTCAGTTCTACCACATGGCTCTGCATGGGGCGGAAACCGAAGACATCGAGACCTATTTTCATCAGATAGTCACCCGAGAATATGCGGCCGTTGGCGGGAAGTGCCGACTTGCTGTCGGGCATCAGATTGATTTCTTCCACTTTGTAGCGTTTATGCGGATCCAGTCCCTGCATCTTGACGGGGAACAGTTTCTCCTGATAGCGCGGGTAGACGTCGTAAGCGAAAAGAACAGCCTTGCGACTGTCCGTACTTACATAATTTACGGCCATGTGGTTGCTTTCGTAGGGCGATACCAGGCGGTATTGGGTGCCGTCCAGGATTACCGGTTGCAGGCGTTTCCAGTTGGCTACTGCCGTCTGGCAGTAAAGCAATTCCTCCGCACTCAGTTCTTTCAGTCCCAGGTCGAAGCCCAGTTTGCACATGGAGGCTACGTCGGTACGGAATTTTATGGAAGCAGCCTTGTTCCAGCTTGTCACGTGGGCGCACATGGCTTTGGCCGGGAAGAACTGGGAGAATCCCCATTGGATGTAGATGCGCTCTACGGGGTCGGTATTGTCGCTGCACCAGAATTCTGTGAAATATTTCAAGGCTTCGTAGTCGCAACGTGCGCCGCCTCCCGAACAGAGCATCATGGGTATGTCGGGATAGTTTTCTTTCACGCGCTTCATGACATTGTATACACCACGTACATGGTCTATATACAGTTGTTCCTGTTCCGTCTTGAGGTAGGGCGAATAGATATTGGTGATGGGGCTGTTGCAATCCCATTTGAAGTAGGCTATTTCCGGATTTTCTTTCAGCAGCTTGTCTACAATGCCGTAAACATATGCTTGTACTGCCGGATTGCTCAGGTCGAGTACCAGCTGGTTACGGTAATAATAGGTGTCGCGGTTGGGATAGTGGATGGCCCAGTCGGGATGCTTTTCGAAAAGTTCGCTTTTGGGGTTGACCATTTCCGGTTCGATCCAGAGGCCGAATTTGACTCCGGCTTTCCGGGCGGCATCGGTCAGTGCCCGGATGCCGCCGGGGAGCTTGTCGTGTGTCACTTCCCAGTCGCCCAGACCGGCACGGTCGTTCTTGCGCGGATATTTGTTGCCAAACCAACCGTCGTCCAGCAGAAACATGTCTACTCCCAGGTCTTTGGCTTCCTTCATCAGTTCGGCCAAGATATCCTGGTTGAAGTCGAATCCGGTATTTTCCCAATTGTTCAATAACGTGAGTCGGGAACCTTTGCCGTCTTTCAACTGATAGTTGCGTGCCCATGCCTGCAGGTTGCGGCTGCCTTGTCCTGTTCCTTCCGTGCTGAGCGTAAAGATGAATTCGGGTGTGGTGAACACCTCACCGCGTTCCAGCTTGTAGGCCGAAGCATACGGATTGATGCCCGGAATGATGCGCAGATTGCCCACATTGTCCACTTCGAAGGTGAAACGGAAGTTTCCTGTCCAGGCCAGTGTCCCCATCAGTACCTCTCCCTGGGTTTCGTGAGCCGGCTGGTCCAGCCCCATGATGAAGAATGGGTGTGTGTGCATGGCGGCACGGCTGCCCAGCTTGGTATCGATCACTTTCTTGCCGAATTGCAACGGTTGGGTGCTCATCTGTGCTTCTTTGGCCCAGTCGCTGCTGAATTCCGTCAGGTAGTAGGCCGGACGGCTGAAGTAGAGCATCGTGGAAGCATAGGCGGAAAGGACAACCGGCTTTTTTTCCTGATGGCGGATTTCACTCCATGTCTTGATGACGTTTTCCTTGGGATAGGCCACGTAATGCAACGTGACATCTACCGGATATTTGTCGTCACGCAATAAGATATCAGTCTGTACGCCTCCTTCTACAGAATGCGTGGAAGAAGAAACATAGTAAAGCCATGTGGAAGGATTGCCGTCGTTGTGCGTGACAGCCAGGGCCGGTTCGAAGAAGTCTTCGTTGCCCGAACCGCTGTACACTTCCCAACCACGCTGGCTGACGCTGCCGTCGGAAGCCGCATGAATGCTCCAGTCCAGCTCTTTCAAATCGACATTATTGATCAGCTTTTCGCCGAAATAACTCTGGTAGAGACGTCCGTTCTGGGCTACTTGCAGCACAAGGTCGGTACGGTCTGTGGAGATACGGATCTGCTTCATTTCGTTCGCATTCAGACAAGTGGCGGCAAACAGTGAGATTGCCGCCGTTACGATGAGGTGTTTCATGGGATATAAGGGCTTTTAAGTGTTACAATCCTAATTGGTGTACCTTCAGATTCTTCACTTCAGCCTTTCCTCCTTGGGCGTAGAAACGCAGGGTGTTGTAGGGCTGGGTGGGGAACACGAGGTTGGTCATGGCAATGCGGCCGCCGTCTACAAAGATCTCAACGGAGCACTTGTCCACGAATATGTCAAGATGATACGTCTTGCCTTCGCAAAGCGAGAGCGGGGCCCAGGTTCCGAGGGCGAAGTCATTGATATAGTTTACCGATTCGGCTTTGCGGTGTTCGTCTGTCTCTTTTTCGTGTACGTTCATTTCACCGTGGCGGGTCAAGTCTACAATCCCGCTCTGTGTGCGGTCCATGACGATGCGTCCGGCTTTCATGTCGAGGTAGATATCAACTTTCTCTCCTTTGTCGTTCAGCAGTTGGAAACCGGCTGTCTGTGCTTTGCCGGGAGTAATGTCCATCTCCAGTTCGCAGGCACCTTCGGGACCGGTGGCCAGCGGACTGATCAGATGCTCGTCGCTTACAGCAAAGTCGTTCACGTCGGTTGTGCCTTTGCGCAGTGCCTGAGTTTCTTTTACGGCGTTGGCAGCCATATAGATTTCACCATCTTTGGTGTAGAGGGAGAGCTCGCGCGGAAGGGCGTTGGCACCGCGGTACTGACGGATGGGGGTTGCGTTGGCATATTGCCAGTTGCTCATCCAGGGAACAGCGATGGTACGGTCGCCCGTGTTCGAGAAGCAGACGGTTGCATAGTGGTCTTTGCCGAAATCGAGCCATTTCGTCACACGCTTTTCTGTATCGCATTTGAATTCCTTACCGTCAAATTCTCCGACAAAATACTCTGTAGCGCTACCGCCGAAGAGACAGCCCGGATTGATGTTGACAATCATCACCCATTTCATCCGGTTTTTGTCACCGTCGACGGGCAATTGGATGAAGTCGGGGCACTCGAATTGGTTGGGCTGCACGCCATAGCCTTCGCCGAACTGGCTCAAGTATTCCCAGTTCTTCATATCGGTGGACGAATAGAAACGCATGTTCTTGTCGGCCGAAACAATCATATACCATTTCTGGGCGGGTTCGTACCAGAATACTTTCGGGTCACGGAAATCCTTCAGGCCGTCAAAGGGAGTCAGAATGGGGTTCTTCTCATATTTCGTGTAAGTACGTCCGTTGTCGGTGCTGTAGGCCATGCATTGTATCTGTCCGTGCTCGTCGCTGGCCGAAGTGTAGAAGGCAATCATGGCATCCTTGCCATAGCCGGCGCTGTTGTTCTTGTCGATGACGGTGCTGCCCGAGAAGATGTGTCCCAGTGTGTCGCGGGCGATGGCCGGGGCGAGGTGTTCCCAGTGGATGAGGTCACGGCTTACGGAGTGTCCCCAGTGCATGTTGCCCCACTTCGAACCGTAGGGGTTGTACTGGAAGTAAAGGTGATACTCGCCATCTTTGTATACCAGACCGTTGGCGTCGTTCATCCAGCCGTAGAGCGGTGTATGATGATAGACGGGACGGTAGTAGTCGGTATTGGCCGTATCGAAGCTGTCGGCCAACCGGATACTGTCCCAGCAGATGGCGTTGGAGGCTACACGTCTGATGGCGACGGTGGCTTCCTTGCTTCCCTGGGGCAGGGCGAACGGTACATAGTATTCGACACTGTCTACGGCCAGACGTATGTCCATGGCCATGTCGGCAGGACTGCCGGTGACGAGTTTTACTTTACCTTCATTACAGGATTCCTGAATGGGGAGAATCAGATATTTGGATGGGTTTGTGATGTGAACGATAGTCAGTGTATCGCCTTGGTGTTCCAGGCGGATACCATTCTTTTGAGGCTGGCAGGCTGTGAATGCTGCAGCGGTTGCCAATGCCATGGTCAGATAATGAAAATTCATTTTCATGGTTGCTTGTTATTTTGAGCGTTTAAAGATACAAATTTAAAATGTTATCCGAAAAACAATCTGTTTTACCTCAGTTTAAAATTTCAGGCTGGCGCTGAACTCTACCGTAAACGGACGGATGTAGCTGCCGGCCATGACGTGTCCGGCATATTGTCCGGCGTCTTCCTTCTCGATGAGTTCGGCTCCGGCGATACTGCCTTTGGCTCCGGTCTGGTTCAGGAAGTTGACGACTGTACAGCCGAGGGACAGCTTCTTGTTTACCTGCCAGTTCAGTCCTCCAAAGGTTTCCCAGCGGCCGTTGAAGTAGTAGGCGTCGTTGATGTTGGCATAAGTCTTGCTGAAGTAACGGAAGCTGGTCCATATTTTCAGATCTTTGGTAATCATGTAGCTGGGATCGATTTCTACAATGAATTGCGGAATTTCGGCTACGATATTGCCGGTTGCGTTGATTTTTCCTACGTAACCGTCAGAGAAGGTGACGGATGTCTCGTATTTCTTGTAAGTCGGCTTCTGGTAGGTGAAAAGGAAATGGAAGTCAAATCCTTTGAACGGGTGAGTCACAACGTCGGTAGTCCATCCCAATGTCTTGATGTCGTAAGTCAGCGGGGCGGCCATGATTTCGGTCTGGCCGGCTGCGGTCTTGTGTTGCAGATTCAACGTAGAGTTGTTGTTGGTCTTCGATATATAAGAGAAGAGTGAAGTCAGGCTCAGCCATTCGTTGTTGTAGTAGATACCGGCACGTCCCAGCGGAACGGAAATCTTGTCTGTATTGGGAAGGGTGGCGGGGGCGAAGTTCTCAATTTTCGGATGTTGTGTGATGTAAGTGAAGTCGCCGGTGAAACCGAAAGCCTTGGTCAGCTTGTAGGTAGCTGCAACAGTCAGGGCATAGTTCAACCAGTCATAGCTCATCGGAGTGGCGGCAATCTTGGTTCCGTCGGAAGCGGTAGCACCCAGGTAATAGTTGGCAAAACGTCCGACGTATTCGCCGTTGGCATTCTTGACAGCTGCATTTTCACCGCGCAGTGCCTGGTATTCCAGACGTGCACCGTAGTACAGATTGAACTTGTCGGTTATATCCCAGTCGTGGGTAAAGTAAAGGGCAATCTTGTTTTCGTGTCCCTTGTAGTATTCCGAAGCGTTCTTGTTGAAGTCGTAATAGTATCCGTTTCCGGCATAGGTACGGTCGGCATAAGTGGCATAATCTGCATTGTAGAGCCGTACAGGATAACTGCCGTCCATGGGTACGGACTGATCGTACATGGTGGTTGCCGAAGCATAGTCGATGTCATAATACCATTCGTTCAGACCGAGTCGCCAGGTACTGTTGCCTGCTTTGCGCGACAATTCTGTCGTAAACATGAAGGAATCTATAAAACCGCGGTTGAGGCAGGACATACGGCTCTGTACATAGTCGCCGGTATAGGGCTTCATGCTGCCGTCGGCCGCTTCGTAAAGGTAATTGATTCCGGCTTCGTTCTGGTCGAGCGACATCGGGGTCTGGTAGACGCAGGAACCGGTGGAATGGTCATATTTCAGGATGGCCTTCCAGTTCAGACCGTTGTCCCAGGTGTAGTCGTTCATCAGGGTGAATTCGCTGCCTTTGTTCTGGACGGCATCGTAGAGATTGGTTTTGCTGATTTCGCCGGTACGCATATCCCGGAACATCATCTCGTTGTCCATCGGCAGGTAGGAAGTGGTTCCGAGGGCAAACTTGCCAAACTCTTTTACGCTTCCGTCGCCCACATAGACAAATGGAGCCGACTGGGTGGCATACATATAGACGGGATGACTGTTGCTGTAGTGGTAGATGGCTGTCAGTTCGCCACGATTGTCGTTGTACTTCTTCGTGAGAGCAAACTTATAGATTTGTGTACGGTCCTGGAAGGGAGTCGATTTGATTTTGAACGTTCCCGGGTCGAAGTCCTGATAGATACTTCCGCTGTAGAACCAGTCTTTGGCAATGCCGCCGTTCACGTTGAGGGAGAATTCCTGCATTCCGAAGTGGTTGCTTTTATAGTTCAGTGTACCGTGAAAACCTTTTTGTCCCAGTTGGGTGAAAGAGTTGACGGCGTACCCGATGTTTCCGGTTGTAATGGCTGTTTCCGAAATCTTCAGCAGTCCTACGTGGCTCAGACTGGCATCGGCACGCCAGAGCGAGTTGACCGAATGGGGATTGGTGGCATAGGTAACGGGAATACCGTTTTCCAACACGTTGACGTCGGCCGAAGGAAGGCCGATCTGGATTTCGCGCGGACCATTGGCACTGGCAGCGTTAAGCATGACGTTGCGGTTGCCTTCCTCCTTATTGGAGTTTTCCGTTTGCGATTCCGTTGACTTCTTTTCTTCTTGCGCGAAAGCATTTCCGCAAGTAAGGCCGAGCAGCAACAAAGCTGCAGCGGTGCGATAGCATACTGAATGTTTCATACCCTTTTTCATGGTATTACAATTTATGAAGTTAAATAATAATGTTCATTGCAGCTCCCGGCTCTTTCTCCGAGAACCTGTGCAAATGTACGCGGACGTTTGAAATAGGGCTGAAAGATATGTTTCATACGTTGTCATTCACGTTACATGTAACATATCTGCTGCAGGATGCAACATTTCTGGCATTGTCAGGGGGACTTTGTGCAAAGAAAAAGCGGAAGGTATCGCTACCCTCCGCTTTTCTACTTTGTTTCTGTTGTATGTTGTAACTATGGCTTATATGTTTCGCATCATACAATTCCTTGAGCCATCATGGCGTTGGCCACTTTCATGAAGCCGGCGATGTTGGCACCCTTCACGTAGTTTACATAACCGTCGGGTTCCGTGCCATACTTCACACAGTTTTCGTGGATGTTTTCCATGATGTAATGCAACTTGGCGTCCACTTCTTCGGCGCTCCATGACAGACGTTCGGAATTCTGTGTCATTTCGAGACCCGAAACGGATACACCACCTGCATTGGCTGCCTTGCCCGGAGCGTAGAGAATCTTTGCTTCCTGGAACACACGGATAGCTTCGGGAGTAGAAGGCATGTTGGCACCTTCGGATACGGCAATCACGCCGTTGGCCACCAGCTTCTTGGCATCGTCGCCGTTGATTTCGTTCTGGGTGGCTGAAGGCAGTGCAATGTCGGCCTTTTCGCCCCAGGGACGGGCACCTTCTACATATTTGACACCCGGATACTGTTCGGCATATTCGCGGATACGGCCACGGTAGAGGTTTTTCAGCTCCATGATGTAGTCCAGCTTTTCGCGGTCGATACCTTCGGGATCGTAAACATAACCGTCGGAGTCGGACATGGTCAACACTTTACCACCCAGTTGCAGTACTTTTTCGGCAGTATACTGGGCTACGTTACCTGAACCGGAAATCAGTACAGACTTGCCTTTGAGATCCATGCCTTTCGTCTTCAGCATTTCCATCAGGAAGTACACGTTTCCGTAACCGGTAGCTTCGGGACGGATGAGTGAACCACCGAATTCGCGGCCTTTGCCGGTCAGCACACCGCTGAATTCGCGGGTCAGTTTCTTGTACATGCCGAACATGAAACCTACTTCACGGCCACCTACACCGATATCACCTGCCGGTACGTCAACATCCGGACCGATGTGGCGCCACAGTTCCAGCATGAAGGCCTGGCAGAAACGCATGACTTCGGCGTTGCTCTTGCCACGCGGCGAGAAGTCCGAACCGCCTTTGCCACCACCCATCGGGAGGGTAGTCAGTGAGTTTTTGAAGGTCTGCTCGAAAGCCAGGAACTTCAGAATGCCCAGGTTTACAGATGAGTGGAAACGGATACCACCTTTGTATGGGCCGATGGCATTGTTATGTTGTACACGGTAACCCATGTTGGTCTGTACATTACCTTTGTCGTCTACCCACGTAACGCGGAACTGGTATACGCGGTCGGGAATACAAAGACGTTCAATCAGGTTGGCTTTGTCGAATTCGGGGTGTTTGTTGTACTCTTCTTCAATGGTACCTAATACCTCTTCTACGGCTTGATGATACTCAGGTTCATTGGGAAACCGTCTTTTCAAATCTTCTAATACCTTAGCTGCATTCATAATCTTTGTTTTATTAGTTGTTTTATTACTTGCGGTTGCAAATGTATATATAAAAATGATATGAACAAACAATTTATAAATAAAAAGCGAGATAAAACATCATTTTTTTTGTTTTATCTCGCTTTTGGTGGAAAAACGATAATGTATTACCGCTTTTTCAGTGACTGGATGACAGGAATGAACACCAATGCTGCCGAAATGAGTATCATCAGGATGACAGGACCGTCAATTCGTTCGCTGTATACCAGTACATAGTAGCAAAGTAACGCCCAAAGCAGCGTGACGCAAACTATTTGCGACTTGGAAAGCGGTCTTCTCATTGTTCTGCTTTCTTTTTGTCGACAATGGCATCGATGACAGCCACGGCAGTGATGTTCACGATGTCGCGCACAGAGCTTTCGAAGTCGGTGAAGTGGATGGGCTTGTTCAGACCCATCTGTATCGGACCGATGAGTTCGGCATCCGTATCCATAGCCTGCAGCAGTTTGTAGGCCGAATTGGCCGAGCTGAGGTTGGGGAATACCAGGGTGTTGACATCCTTGCCGAACAGTCGGGTGAAAGGATACTTCTTGTCGCGCATCTCGCGGTTCATGGCAAAGTTCATCTGCATTTCGCCGTCGATGGCCAGTTCGGGATAGTGCTGCTGCATGTAGTCTACGGCCTCGTGTACCTTGACAGGACTTCCTTCCGTGTCGGCACCGAAATTGGAGTAGCTCAGCATGGCCATCACCGGAGTATGGTTGAAGAAGCGTACGGTGTGTGCCGACAGCTTGGCGATGTCAATCAGCGTATCCGTGTCGGGATGACGGTTGATGAGCGTGTCGGCCAGGAAGTAGGTACCCTTCTTGGAGTTGAGGATGTGCATGGTGCCGAAATGCTTGTATTCGGGACGGATGCCGATAACTTCCTTGGCCACCTTGATGGTGTTGCTGTATTTGGTATAGAGGCCGGTGATGAAGGCGTCGGCTTCACCCGTCTCGACCATCATCATGCCGAAATAGTTGCGTTCGAACATCTTGTCGTTGGCTTCTTCGTAGGTTGCACCTTCGCGGGCACGTTTCTGGGCCAGGATGCGGGCGTAGCGTTCGCGGCGCGGCGCTTCGTCGGGGTGGCGCAGATTGACTATCTCGATGCCTTCCAGACTGAGGTCGAGTTCCTTGGCCAGCTTCACGATGGCTTCGTCATTACCCAGCAGGATGGGGTGGCAGATGCCTTCGGCCTTGGCTTCGACGGCGGCTTTCAGCATGTTGGGGTGAATGCCTTCGGCAAAGACCACGCGCTGCGGGTTGCGGCGGGCGGTGTCGTAGAGCTGGCGGGTGAGTTTGCTCTCGTAACCCATCAGCTCGCGCAGTTGCAGGCAGTAGGCATCCCAGTCTTCGATGTTCTTGCGGGCCACACCGCTTTCCATGGCAGCACGGGCCACGGCGCACGACACTTCCGTGATGAGGCGCGGGTCAACGGGTTTCGGGATGAAGTATTCGGGGCCGAAGGTGAAATTGTTCACGTGGTAGGCCTCGTTCACCACGTCGGGTACGGGTTGCTTGGCCAGGTCGGCGATGGCATGTACGGCGGCAATCTTCATTTCCTCGTTGATGGCTCTGGCGTGCGTGTCCAGGGCACCGCGGAAGATGTAGGGGAAGCCGATGACGTTGTTGATCTGGTTGGGGTAGTCCGAACGGCCGGTCGACATCAGTACGTCGGGGCGGGCAGCCATGGCGTCTTCGTAAGAGATTTCCGGCGTGGGGTTGGCCAGGGCGAAGACGATGGGGTGGTCGGCCATGGAGCGTACCATGTCCTGCGTCAGCACGTTGCCCTTGGACAGGCCGAGGAAGACGTCGGCTCCCTTGATGGCCTCTTCGAGCGTGTGCACGTCGCGGCGGTCGGTGGCAAAGAAGCGTTTCTGCTCGGTCAGGTTTTCACGGTCGCTGGTGATGACACCCTTGCTGTCGAGCATCAGGATGTTTTCGCGGCGGGCGCCGAGCGACACATACAGCTTGGTGCACGAGATGGCCGATGCGCCTGCACCGTTCACCACGATGCGTACGTCTTCAATCCGCTTGCCGGCCACTTCGAGGGCGTTCAGCAGTCCGGCGCTCGAGATGATGGCCGTGCCATGCTGGTCGTCGTGCATCACGGGGATGTCCAGCTCTTCCTTCAGGCGGCGTTCTATCTCGAAGCATTCGGGCGCCTTGATGTCTTCCAGGTTGATGCCTCCGAAGGTGGGGGCGATGGCCTTGACGGCCTGGATGAATTTCTCGGGATCCTTTTCGTTCACTTCGATGTCGAACACGTCGATGCCTGCATAGATCTTGAAGAGCAGGCCTTTGCCTTCCATCACGGGCTTGCCGCTCAGGGCGCCTATGTCGCCCAGTCCGAGCACGGCGGTACCGTTCGAGATGACGGCCACGAGGTTGCCTTTGGCCGTGTATTTGTAGGCATCTTCCGGATTCTTCTCTATTTCGAGACAGGGTTCGGCCACGCCGGGCGAGTAGGCCAGCGAGAGGTCGGTCTGTGTGGTGTAGGGTTTGGTGGGCACCACTTCAATCTTTCCCGGTTTGCCCATCGAGTGATAGAGCAAAGCGGCTTCTTTCGTTATCTTTACCATAATTGTAACGGTTGTTTTTTTAAGTTCTTTCTACATTCCTTTCCAGACTAGCGGTCTAGTCTGGGTTAGGCTAAGGGTCTAGTCCGGGTTAGGCTAGGGGGCTAGCCTAGGTTAGACTAGGGTATTAGTCTGCCGGCAGGCAGTGTTGTCTCATGCGTTGAGCGCCTGTTCGATGTCGGCGATGATGTCGTCGGCATTTTCGATACCCACCGAGAAGCGGATGAGGTCGGGGCGCACGCCGGCTGCCATCAGCTGCTCGTCCGTCAGCTGACGGTGCGTATGGCTGGCAGGATGGAGCACGCAGGTACGGGCGTCGGCCACGTGGGTCACGATGGCGGCCAGCTTGAGCGAGTCCATGAACTTGATGGATACGTCGCGTCCGCCCTTCAGGCCGAAGGTCACCACGCCGCACGAGCCGTTGGGCATGTACTTTTCGGCCAGTGCGTGGTACTTGTCGCTGGGCAGACCGCAGTAGTTCACCCAGGCTACCTTGTCGTTCCGTGACAGATATTCGGCTACGGCCTGTGCGTTCTTGCAGTGTTGCGGCATGCGCAGGTGCAATGTCTCCAGACCCAGGTTCAGCAGGAAGGCGTTCTGCGGCGACTGGATGCTGCCCAGGTCGCGCATCAGCTGGGCTGTGGCTTTGGTGATGTAGGCCATCTTGCCGAAGGCTTTGGTGTAGGTCAGGCCGTGGTACGACTCGTCGGGTGTGCAGAGGCCGGGGAACTTGTCGGCATGGGCATCCCAGTCGAAGTTACCGCTGTCCACGATGCAGCCGCCCACGCTGGTGGCATGTCCGTCCATGTACTTGGTGGTGGAGTGTACCACGATGTCGGCACCCCATTCAAACGGGCGGCAGTTGATGGGCGTGGGGAAGGTATTGTCTACAATCAGGGGTACGCCGTGCTTGTGGGCGATGCGGGCGAATTTCTCGATGTCGAGCACTTCGAGTGTGGGGTTCGAGATGGTTTCGCCGAACAGTGCCTTGGTGTTGGGGCGGAAGGCGGCCGAGATTTCCTCCTCCGAAGCGTCGGGGTTGACGAAGGTCACGTCGATGCCCTGCTTCTTCATCGTCACGCCGAAGAGGTTGAACGTGCCGCCGTAGATGCACGACGAGCAGACGAAGTGGTCGCCGGCCTGGCAGATGTTGAAGATGGCGTAATAGTTGGCAGCCTGTCCGCTGGAGGTCAGCATGGCGGCCACACCGCCTTCCAGTGCGGCTATCTTGGCGGCTACGGCATCGTTTGTGGGGTTTTGCAGGCGGGTATAGAAATATCCGCTGTCTTCCAGGTCGAAGAGGCGTGCCATCTGTTCGCTGGTGTCATATTTGAATGTTGTACTCTGGTAGATGGGGAGTACGCGGGGTTCTCCTTTCTTGGGAGACCAGCCGGCCTGTACACACAGGGTTTCGGGTTTGAATCGCTTGGTCATAATCGAATAATTGTATAGTTTTGGGTTATTTATCGGTACTTATTTCTCGCAAAAGTACGGAAAATACTGTAATTTTGTCGGGTGAAACCGGATTTTTAGTGGATTTAATAGAATGAGACATCTTTTACTCTCCTTGACATTGGCTTTGTTCACTCTTTCTGTGGCAGCCCAGCAGACTACCGACACCCCTCGTAATGGCGAGGGAATTTCTTCTTTCCTGCAGCGTAATCACCGTCCCGGAAAGGCCTATTATCAGGAGTTCCTGCGTCTGAACGCGAAGAAGCTGAAGGGTAAGAAAGAATTGATATTGGGCGTCCGTTACGTCATTCCTCCGTTGAGGGGAGAAGGTGCGCAGTCTGCTTCCGCCAAGAAACGACAGATAAAGGAACCCCTGTTCGGCAAGAAACTTTCGCATGTCGACGTTACGGGCAGCAGTCTGGCCGGGGCCTGCTTCTATATTGTCAGCGGGCATGGAGGCCCCGATCCCGGAGCCATCGGCCGCCTGAACGGGCACGAGCTGCACGAAGACGAGTATGCCTACGACGTGGCCCTCCGACTGGCGCGCAACCTGATGCAGGAGGGAGCCGAAGTGTATATCATCATCCAGGACAGGAAGGACGGTATCCGCGACGGAAATTATCTGAAGAACAGCAAGCGCGAGACGTGTATGGGCGACCCCATTCCGCTCAACCAGGTGGAGCGGCTGAAGCAACGTTGCGTGAAGATTAATGAATTGTATCGCAGCGACCGCAAGAAGTACAAGTATTGCCGTTCGGTCTTCCTGCACGTGGACAGCCGCAGCAAGCGGGCGCAGACCGATGTCTTCTTTTACCACGCGCCGGGCAGCAAGTTCGGCGAGCAGCTGGCCCGCGGCATGAAGAATACGTTCGAGCGGAAGTACGACCGCCATCAGCCCAACCGTGGTTTCGAAGGGACGGTAAGTGCACGCAACCTGTATGTGCTGCTCAACTCCACGCCACCCGCCCTCTTCGTGGAGCTGGGCAACATCCAGAACAGCTTCGACCAGCGCCGCTTTGTCATCAGCGCCAACCGCCAGGCGCTGGCCAACTGGATGCGTGAGGGGCTGATTGCCGACTACAAGAAGTGCAAATAGACAGCGTCAGGGACGTCCGCCGCGCATCCAGCAGCGCCGCCAGTAATTCTCGTCGAGGCTGCTCACGATGACGCCCCGGCTGGTACTGGCGTGGACGAACTTGCCGTCCTTCAGGTAGATGCCCACGTGCGTCACCTTCTTCCGCGACTTCCCATTGTGGAAGAATACCAGGTCTCCTTCCTTCAGCCCCCGGCGTGCCACCTTGCGGCAGGCCGCCAGCTGCTCGCCGGTACTGCGCGGCAGGCGCACGCGGTACACCTTCCGGTAGATTTCTCCTGTCAGCCCCGAGCAGTCCGTACCCCTTTTCGTATGCCCGCCGCTGCGGTAGGGCGTTCCTATCCACTCGGCTGCGGTGAGATATAGGCGATGGTTGTCCTTCGGCCCGATGTCCATGCCCAGCTGCACCGAGGCGCGGGCCAGGGCGCGGTAGTCCAGCCGTGGGGCCGACGTGTGGCAGGAGCTCAGGCAGAGCAGCAGGGCCGGAAGCAGCAGGCGGTACAGGCGGCCCGTCATGCTTCTTCCTCCTCCTCTTTCTTCTCTCTGTCAGCCTGTGGCTGTGTGGTTTCGGGTGCATCGGTTTCCTGCGCCGGTGTGGTTTCTTCCTGTTCTTCCTCGAGCACTTCTTCCTTCACGCCTACGTTGAAGTAGTCTTCCAGTTCCTTTTCGGCCGAGCCGTCGGTGTTGTCGATGTCGCGGATGATGACGCCGTGTTCCAGCAGGGCGATGCGGGGGCAGATGTCTACCGTGTGGTTCAGGTTGTGGCTCGAGATGAGTACGGTGGCACCGTGTTCCTCGTTGTAGCGCCGGAGCAGGTGTTTGATGATGGCCTGCGACGAGGGGTCAAGGAAGTTGAACGGTTCGTCCAGGATGAGCAGGCGGGGATGATGGAGCATGGCCGAGATGATGCCTATCTTCTGCTTGTTGCCCATGGAGTAGTTGCGGATGAACTTCTTCTGCCCCATCACTTCGCCGTTCATGAAGCGCTCGAAGGGGCGGAGGCGTTCGTCCACTTCCTCCTTCTTCAGGCCGTACATACGGCCGATGAAGTAGAAGTATTCTTCGGGCGTCAGGTAGTCGATGAGGAAGCCGTCGTCGATGAAGGCACCCGTAAAGGTTTTCCAGTCTTCGCTCTTGCTGACGTCGGTCCCGTCGACGGTGACGTTGCCGCGGTCGGCCTGCAGCAGGTCGAGGATAAGGCGGAAAAGGGTGGTCTTGCCCGCGCCGTTGTTGCCCACCAGGCCGAGCATTTCGCCTTGGTTGATTGTATAGTTCTCTATATCGACGGCTTTCTTTTCACCGAATAGTTTCTGTAATGAGTTAATCTGTATCATAGTAACGAACAATGTAAAGCTCAATATTTATTAATTGATATTTTATATTTGATATCTGATATTCGTCTTTTATCGCTGTCGGCTGTCGCGGAAGCCCTCCAGATTCTTGTAGCGTCGTTTCATGAATCGGTGGTACACGTTTTTCAGCCAGAAGCGCGAGGTGAGGATGAAGCCCAGGCCGATGACGATGAGCACGATGCCCGTTGCCGTCTCGCCCAGCCACAGGTTGAGGACGAAGTTCAGCAGCAGTGGCAGGCCGAAGGCGGCGAACGAGATGAGGTTCTGCAGCCCCGTGCCCATGTTCCGGCGGTTGGTCAGCTTGGTGTTCAGGTCCAGCGTCTGGTTGTTGTACACGGCCAGCTGGAACAGGCAACAGTAGATGGCTCCGGCTGTAAAGATGGCCCACGACAGGCAGCTCAGTACCGTCAGCTTGCCTGTCACCATGGCGGGGGTCATCAGCAGGAAGGGTATCAGCATGGCCGTGCTGTAGAGGATGTACTTGGCGCGCAGCAGCGAGTAGATGGACTCCTTGCGGCTCATCAGCCCGTCGATGTAGTTGCCTTCGTAGCTCATGACGCTCAGCAGGAACATGATGCCGAAGATAACGTAGTTGTACACCATGATGAAGCTCTTCATGCCGGCCGAGTCGTAGACCTCGGTGAAGCTGAGGATGAAGCTGAAGGCCACCACGACGATGGTGATGGAGCGCAGCGAGGCCTTGCACACCTTGTTGCGCAGCAGCATCTTCAGTTCCAGGCGCATGTATTCGCCTATCTCGCCGTAGCGGTCCAGGAAGCGGTATTCCGACACGCTGCGCACCTTCACCGTCGTGTCGTCCACCTTGTTCAGTTCGCTGTACACCAGTCCTTGCATCACCTTGCGGTTGATCAGCCACAGCAGGGCGATGACTGCCACCACAATCAGGAAGCAGAGCGGCCGACCGGTGATGAAGCCTTCGCCCAGGGTGATGGACCCGTCAAGCAGCAGGCTGTCGTCGGGGATGAAGAGGGCGCAGCCGATAGCCCCGTAGACGGCAAGCGGAAGGGCTGCCCACCAGATGCGTTCGTTCATCAGCGTGCGGCACAGCAGGAACCAGTAGTTGTTCATCACCATCAGCAGCCAGATGCCGAGGCTGTAGGTCACGACACCCGTCACGCCGTAGAAGCGCGCTACGCTGAGGATGGCCAGCGGCACGAAGAAGAAGAGCCAGAAGAGGTTGAACGTACTCAGCCCCGAGCGGAGCAGCAGGCAGTCTATCAGCCGGTTGCGCCGTACGGGCAGCAGCAGGTAGGGTTTCATTTCCTGCGTAGGCGTTTTCTGGAAGGGGAAGCGGATGAGGAAGTCGAGTGCCAGGATGATGATGAGGCCTCCGTTGATGATGTGGTAGGGTTCGCGCGATTCGCCGTTCAGGGCGAGGGCAAACGTGGTGCCGAAGAAAATGAGGTATCCGGCCCAGAAGGCGGCCATGAGGTACATCCAGAAGCGGCCGAATTTGTTCTTGTCGTACATGGGGTGGCGCTTGTCGGCCAGCTTTCCATGTTGTCGGAGTTCGAGAAACAGGTTCATGTAGTAGAGGGAGTTATAAAGAATTTAGAGGAAGTTAAAGGGAGTTAGAGGCCGGTACCTATAAACTTCTAAACGAAGTGGTAATTCCTTCTAACTCCCTTCCAGTTCCTTAAAATATTACTTCTTTTCAGGTACGGTCATCACCACCGTAATCTTGTTGCCTTGCTTCAGCAGGCCGGCGGCAAACTTCTGTACGTCGGCTTTGGTGATGGCGTTGACAGCAGCTTCATAGTCCTTCGTGTTGTCCACACCGTTGCAGAAGTATTCCTTCAGGTTGTTCACCCAGTAGCTGTTTTCCTTCTGGTTGTCACCATACTTCTTCAGCATGTATTCCTTGATCTTCTGCAGGTGTTCGTCGCTCGGGCCTTCGGCTGCCATCTTCTGCATTTCGCGGTCGATGACGGCGTTCAGTTTCTCGAATTTCTCAGGATCGGTCTGGTAGACAATCTGCATCATCACGTCTTCCGTCGGATATTTGTTCAGGCCTCCGTAGCAGCTGACGCCGTACGTGCCGCCTTCCTTCTCGCGGACTTCCTCGGTATAGACCATGTTGAGGGCCTGTGTCAGGAAGCTCATCAGCAGGTTGTTTTGCTGGTTGTACTTGCAGTCGCCGCTGTAGAGCATGAAGACGGTGGCCATCGGAGTCTGCTGTTCCTTGGCGTAGGTCTTGCTCAGGATACCTTTGGCGATGTCCATGTGGTTGTCGCGTACGGTTTCCTTGGCTCCGGTCGAAGGCAGGCTGCCCAGATACTGCTCGATGAGGGGCTTCGTCTGCTCCAGATCGATGTTACCCACGAGGAAGAAGGTGAAGTCGCCCGCATTGGCAAAGCGTTCCTTATAGATTTGCAGCACGCGGTCGTAGTCAATCTGGTCAATCAGTTCGGGCTTCAGCGAGAGGTAGCGCGGGTGGTTGCCGTACATCATTGCGCTGATGGTGTCGTTGATGCTCGACAGCGGGTTGGCAGCTGCGTTTTCCAACTGTGCTTTCAGACGTGTCTTGAAGGAGGCGAAGGCTTCCATGTCCTTGCGCGGAGCGGTAAAGCTCAGGTAGGTGAGCTGCATCATCGTTTCGAAGTCCTTGGGCGAGCAGTTGCCGTGTACGTATTCCTGCGTACCGCCTACACCTGCATCAACCGATACCTTCTTTCCGGCCAGCATCTTGGTCAGTTCCACGTTGCTGAAGTCGCCCAGTCCGCCGGCAGAGACAACACCGTTCAGGATGGCCTGGTTGAAGTTCAGCTTGTCGTTGTCGGGCAGCAGGCTCGTTCCACCCAGACTGAAGGCGCTCATGCGGATTTCGTCGGCCTTGAAGTCGGTCTTCTTCACGTAGACCTTCACGCCGTTCGACAGGGTCAGCTCCGTTGTACCGTAGATGGCACCAGCTTTTTCCGATACAATCTTGCCGCCCTTGGGAGCTTCCTTCATCAGCGGCTCGTTGCTCACCTTGTCCTCGTAGGGCTTCACGTCGAGCTGCTTCATGCCGTTCAGCTGTGCCAGTACTTCTTCCTTGGTAGGAATCACTTCGCCTTCCTTGTCAGGGGCGGCGATGATGACTACCTCGTTGTTGTCGGGAATCAGTTCCTTCTGTACAATCTGGTTCACCAGTGCCACAGGGATGTTGGGAGCTATCTGGTTGTACACGGTATACTCGTATTCGATGCCCGGCATGGGTTCGGCGTCGAGGAAGTTCTGGATGCACTGGTTCACGTACGTGTCGTTCTTCGTGTTGGCACGTTCGTTGTAGGACGATTCAATCTGTTGCAGGATGTTGGCACGTGCGCGGGCATATTCCGACTCTGTGAAGCCGTAGCGGCGCATGCGTTCCACTTCCGTCAGCAGGGCGGTCAGGGTTTCCTTCAGACCGTTGTCCTTGGCTGTACCCGAGATGTTGAAGGCTTCCTTTGTCTTGGACACGAAGAAGTTGCCGTAATAGCTGCCTGCGTTCACATAGGGCGGGTTGGCGCTTTGTGCCAGTTCGCTCAGGCGCTCGTTCATCATCATGGTGATGGCGCTCATCAGGTAGTCCTGCACCAGATAGGCCATGGTGCCCTTGATAGAGTCCGGCGTAGCTTCGTGCTTGAAGTAGATGTCAATGCTGGGGCTGTCTATCTCCTTGTCCTTACCTATATATATAAGGGGTTCTGCATTGTCGGGCACGGGGTAGTAGATGCGTTCGGCAGCGTTGACGGGCTTCTTCACGTCGGCAAATACCGTCTTGATCTTGGCTTCCATCTGATCCACGTCGATGTCGCCCACGATGATGATGCCCTGCAGGTCGGGACGGTACCACTTGGCGTAGTAGTCGCGGATGTCCTGATAGGGGAAGTTGTTGATGACGTCGATGCTTCCGATAGGCATGCAGTCACTGTACTTCGAGTCGGGGTAGATGACGGGCTGCGCTTCGGTGTAGAGGCGGAGCATACCGCTGTTGCGGCTGCGCCACTCTTCGCGGATGACGCCGCGTTCCTTGTCAATCTCCTTGTCGGCCAGCAGGATGGCATTGCTCCAGTCGTGCAGGATGAGCAGACAGGAGTCTACCACGGCTGCATCCGTGCTGGGCACATTGCTGATGCGGTAGACGGTTTCGTCTATCGAAGTATAGGCGTTGAGGTTCACGCCGAACTTGATACCTTTTGTCTCGCACCACTGCACGATGCCCAGGCCGCGTTCGTCGCCGGGGAAGTTCTTCGTACCGTTGAAAGCCATGTGCTCCAGAAAGTGTGCCAGTCCGCGCTGCTGCGGCTCTTCGAGGATGGAGCCCACTTTCTGCGCGATATGGAATTCGACACGGTTTTCGGGTTTTTCGTTGTGACGGATGTAGTAGGTCAGTCCGTTGTCCAGCTTGCCTATGCGCACCTGTGCGTCCATGGGGACGGGTGGCATCTGCTGGGCGAAGAGGATGCCCATGTTGCCGCAGACGATGACTGCGGCCAGAAGAGTTTTCTTAAATAAATGTCTCATAACTCAATTTTTAGGTTTTCTGTATGTATCAGTCGGGCGGTGTGGCCGAAAGTCACACCGCCCGTACGATTTTTTTTGTTTAACGGATTGCCTGCCGGATGCGCACCAGTTTGGTCAGCAGGTCTTCCAGCAGGTCGAGGCACAGCATGTTGGCCCCGTCGCTCTTGGCCACGGCTGGATTCTCGTGCGTTTCCAGGAAGAGGCCGTCGGCTCCGGCAGCCACGCCGGCTTTGGCGATGGTCTCGATGAGTTGGGGCATGCCGCCCGTGACGCCGCTGGTCTGGTTGGGCTGCTGCAGGGAGTGGGTCACGTCGAGCACCACTGGATGGCCGAAGGTCTGCATCTCGGGGATGCCGCGGAAGTCTACCACCAGATCCTGGTAGCCGAAGGTCGTTCCGCGTTCGGTCAGCATCACCTGCGGATTGCCGGCTTCCACCACCTTTTCGGCGGCAAACTTCATGGCCAGGGGCGAGAGAAACTGCCCTTTCTTGATGTTGATGGTCTTGCCCGTTTGTGCGGCGGCCACCAGCAGGTCGGTCTGCCGGCACAGGAAAGCCGGTATTTGCAGAATGTCCACATACTCGGCTGCCATGGAGGCTTCGTCGGCGGTGTGGATGTCAGTCACGGTGGGGATACCGAAGGTGTCGTGCACCTTCTTCAGGATGTTCAGCGCCTTCTCGTCGCCGATGCCGGTAAAGGAGTCCAGCCGCGAGCGGTTGGCCTTGCGGTACGACCCCTTGAATACGTAGGGGATGTTCAGTTTCTCGGTGACGGTTACCGCCTTTTCGGCGATGCGCAGGGCCATGTCTTCGCCTTCGATGACGCAGGGGCCCGCCAGCAGGAAGAAGTTGCCTGCCGGGTTATGGGTCAGTTGTTCAATCAGGTTGTTCATTTATTTAGGGGTTAGTGGTTAGCGGTTAGTGGTGAACGGTTAGTGGTGAATGGTTAGCGGTTAGTGGTTAACGGTAAGTGGGAATGCTCACCGCTCACCACTAACCACTAACCGTTACCTTTCATTCCGGTATAATCAGTGTGACGGCTTCGTGCAGGATGCCTATCTCCAGCGGGAAGTGGCGGTCCAGGATGCGCCCGTCCAGGTCGACGGAGGCGTTCTGGGCGCGCAGCACCTTGACGTGCTGTGTGCGGTAGGGGTGCACCACCTTGTGGTTCAGGATACGTCCCTGTATCAGCATCCACAGGCCGCTGAGCAGCTGGCGCAGTTCGGGGCGGTAGATGACGGAGACATCCAGCCAGCCGTTGTAGGGCACGGCGCTGGGCACCTGTCCATAGCCGCGCGCACTGCCGATGCACACCGTCATGATGCGTCCGCGGATGTGTTCGCCGTTTATCTTCAGGTGCATGCGGTGCAGCTTCCGTTCGAAGATGAGCGACAGCAGGGCCATGAAGTAGGACAGGGGCTTCACGCCCCAGAAGCGCTTGCACTGGTCGGTCACCTTCACGATGCGTGCTCCGAGGCCGATGTTGATGGCGTTCAGGAAGTAGCGTGTCAGGTGCTTCTGCCCGTCGTAGTAGTAGCATGTGCCCACGTCGATGCGCCGACGACGTCCGTGTGCGATGCAGTCCACCGCCTCCTTGTAGTCGTCGCTCATCTCCCAGTAGTCGGCGAAGTCGTTGCCGATGCCGTTGGGGATGATGCCCAGGGCAATGTTCTGCTTGTCGGGCGCGTCGGAGTTCATGATACCGTTGATGGCGTCGTTCAGTGCGCCGTCGCCGCCCACGATGACGATGGTGCGGTAGCCGTTGTTGGCCAGGATGCCTGCCAGCCGTTCCACCGAGCCGAATCCTTCGGACTGCACGTAGTCGTAATCCAGGCCCCGGCTGTCCATGTATTCCTTGATTTCTTTCCACCGTTTCTGCACCTTGCGCGTGCCGGCCTTGGGGTTGTATATCACCCCCCATTTTTCGGGTGATTTCGTCATAGCTCTTTGTCCTTTCGTTAGGTGGCGCCGAGGGGGAATCTTCCCTTCGCCGCCGTTGTTCCTGCAAATTTACAAATTCTCTTCGAGTTTTCGTTTGACAAATGCAATCTTTTCTTCCATGGGCAGGCGTGCGTCCATCCAGTGGATGGTGAATCCGCGCCGCTCCATGCCCCTGAACCATGTCATCTGCCGCTTGGCGAACTGGTGGATGGCCGTCTCCAGCCCGTGGAACATCTCGTCGTAGGTCAGGTGGCCGGTGACGTAGAGTGTCAGGTACTTGTACTCCAGTCCGTAGTAGATGAGGTCCTCCGCTGCAATGCCCCGCTCCAGCAGGCGGCGCACTTCGTCCACCATCCCTTCGTCCAGCCGCTGCTTCAGGCGGCGGGTTATCTTCTCGCGGCGCAGGTCGCGGTCGATGTCCACGCCGATGATGAGGCTCTTCAGCTGGGGGAACGAGCGTTCGTCCACGGGCGTATGCAGGTAGTATTCTTCTATCTCGATGGCGCGGATGGCGCGTTTGGCCGTGTCCACGTCCGTGGTGTTGTGCAGGGTCTTGTAGGTCTTCAATATTTCGGTCAGCTCCTCCAGTGACTTGTCTGCCAGGCTGGCACGCAGCTCGGGGTTCTCGGGTACGGGCAGCAGGCGGTAACCTTTGAGCACCGCTTCCAGGTAGAGCCCTGTGCCTCCGCAGACGATGGGCGTCATGCCCCGGCGGCGGATGTCTTCGTAGGCCGTCAGGAAGTCGCGCTGGTACTCGAAGACGTTGTACTTGTAGCCCGGCTCGGCGATGTCTATCAGGTGGTAGGGGATATCCTGTCCGTCCACGCGGTAGTCGGCCAGGTCTTTTCCTGTGCCCAGGTCCATGCTGCGGTACACCTGGCGCGAGTCGGCACTGATGATTTCCGTGCCCAGCGTGGCCGCCAGTGCTGCCGCAAAGGGAGTCTTGCCCGAGGCCGTGGGGCCCAGAATGGCGATGAGGTCGTAGTTTGGCATACGTATCGTTGTTTTTTCGATTGTCGGCAAACTTACGCAATTTCTTTGGAATAACCTCGGTAAAACGCAAGGAAATAGAACGATGTACAGGGGATGTTCGGATAATTTTTGATTTTAGGGTGGTTCTTCTGTCTGCTTCTCCGTTATGCGATGATAATGATGGTGAAAAAGAATTACATTATAGAAAAGATTTCCGATTTTGTATGAAGCCGTTCTGAATTTGGGTTTAAACCCTAAACCCTCTATGTTTGAAACATAGGGGTCGAATGTTTGAAACATTCCCCCCTTGGGTTTGAAACATTCCCATAGAAGCATTCGGAAGTTTGTTCGGTGGAATTTGGGTCAATGATGTTGGAATGATGGATTTATTTTGACATACCCTCAGGAACCGTACGGTCTGCAGACAGGAAATCTACATCCTGCCGGCCGCTTGTATACGTTCTGTTTGTCAGAACTTGAAGCTGACCGAGGCGTAGGGCAGGCAGTTGCCATACCAGTGGACGGAGTAGTAGCTCAGGACCTCTTCTTCGGACGGATTGCCCACGATGTTGTACAGGCCCAGGCGGAGCAACAGCAGCTTGTCGGCTCCGAAGTCTTTCCGAAAGGAGTAGCCTGCGTCCAGGCGGTAACGGGTGTGTTCGCGCTCGGTGCGGAAACGGTCGGCAGGAAGCGGGTCGAGAAATTCGTCCAACTCGATAATCCGCCCCGAGCGAACGGTACCGCCCAGCGAGAGGGAAGAGTGGCGGCCTATCTGGCAGGAGAGGGCGGCTCCCAGCTGGTGGGGAATGTCGTAGAGCGAAGGCAACTTGCCGCGGTCTTCCAGCTGGGGAAACCATTCGCGGCTCCGCGTATAGGCGTAGGACAACTGGAGTGTCCAGCGCTTCCAGGTGTTGTAGAAGTAGGCCTTGGCACCATAGCTGTCGCCGTTGCCCGTCATGATGTATTGGTCCCATTGGTCATCTTCGATGAAGGTTTCGGGGCTCAGGGCCACGACGTGGCGGCGCGTCTTGTAGTAGGCCGATACGTCAATCTGGCCGTTCTCCAGAAAATGTTTCCATCCGGCTTCGTAGTGCTCCGACGAACGCGGCCTGAAGCCGTCGATGCTGGGCATGCGGAAGTCGGTGGGCAGGGAGAGGTAGTCGAAACGCAGGTAGTGGTAGAACTGCTCCATCCGCGAGAAGTGGAGGTAGAAGAGTTCCTTTTCCGCCGGCTGGTACTTCAGCGAGAAGCGAGGCTGGATGCTGTAGTAGGAGCGGTGGTGGCGGGGCAGGTAGCCCACGAAGTGTACGCCCACCTGGGCCGTGAGGCGGGGAGTGAGTCGCAGCAGGTTGTCGTAGAAGAGGGAGAACTGGTGGACGGGTTCGTGGCGTGTGCGCAGCAGGTCGTCCTGCTCGGCCAGTTCGTAGACCTCGTAGGCATACTTGGCTCCCCAGCGGGCGGTATAGGCATTTTCGGGGCTGAAGGTAAACTCAGTGGTGGCGTTGAGCGAACGGATGCCACTGCGGATGTACTCCTCCGTATCAAATCCCAGCAGGGCGGCGTTGGCGCGGTTGGAGTGGGCGGTGTAGAACACGGAAGTGGTGTGCCCCAGCTTGCCGTACGAGGTGTTGAACGATGCCTGATAGGCCTGGTTGGTCCACTGGAGGGCAGTCAGCTTGTCACCGCTCTCGTCGTAGGGCAGGTGGTAACCGTCCTGCGCGCCATAGGCCATGAGGCGGAGTGTGCTGGAGGGCGACAGGTGGTAGGACAGCTTGGCGTTGTAGTCGTAGGTGGAGTGGTTCATGCGGTTGTCTTCGGACAGCAGGTTGTCGAAGAAGTCGAGCCAGCTGCGGCGGGCGCTCACCAAGTAGGACAGCTTGTCCTTGAGGATGGGCCCCTCGAGGGTGATGCCTGCGGCAGGCATGTCGAGCGTCAGGGTGCGGACGTGCTCCTGCAGGTTGCCTTCCTTGAGGTTGACTTCGGTGACCGACGAGAGCCGGCCCTCGAGGCGAGTGGGGAAGAACCCTTTGTGGAAGACCATGTTCTTCACGGCATCCCCATTGAACACGGGCAGCAGGGAATTGATGTGCCCGGGGTGGTAGACAGGCACGCCGTCCAGCAGGAGCTGGTTCTCGTCGTTGCTGCCACCGTCCACCTGGAAGTTGTAGCCTGTGGGGAGACCCGTCACGCCCGGCAGTATCCAGATTTGTGAAAACAGGTCGTTGCCACTGAACGACAGGAGGTTCGAGGGGGTAAGTTCGCCCAGCTCGTCGCCGTTTTTGTAGGACTTCACAGTGACTTCGGCTATCTCGAACAGTTGGGGGGTGAGCGACGGACGGAGCGTGCGGTCGCGGTCCACACGGACGGGCTGGCTGTAGGGCTGATAGCCCATGTAGCTGATGTTCATACGGTAGTAACCCTCGGGCAGGTAGAGGCGGAAGCGCCCGTCGGCATTGGTCAGGGCGTGCCACTTGCCTTCTTTGCCGTCGTCCAGCACCACGACGGCCCCATAGAGCCGTTCGCCGCTGCCTTCCTCCGAGACGCTTCCGCTGAGGCAGTAGGTCTGCGGGCGATGAATCTGGATGGCCAGTTTGCGCGGCGGGATGAAGGTGGTGCGGAAACGGTAACCTTCCAGCACCAGGGCGAGCAGTTGGGGCACGGTCATCTGCCCCGAAGCGGTGATGCGGCAGGTCTTTTGGAGGTCGATGAGCGAAGGGTTGTAGGACAGGGTGAGGTCCAGCTGGCGTTCGATGTACCCGAACCATTGCAAGACGGTAGCGGAAGAGGCGGTCACCTGGATCCGCTCTTCCGCTATCGGCTGCCCGGCAGGGATTTCCTGGCTGTGCAGCAGCGTGGCAAATAAGAATGTCAGCAGGGCCAGCAGGCCCCGTTTTTTTCTACTCATAGTGTAGCCGGTAAAGTTTTCCACGTTTCAGCGTGTCGCACTTGCATCCGCAGAGGAAAGCCAGTTCGGCCGCGATGCCCTCGGCATCGTCGGGGTCGATGCGGGTGGTGACGGTATTCTCTTCGACACCCCGTCCCAGCTCGATGCGGATGCCCGTGTGCTTCTCCACTTCCTTTATAACGTCTCCGATGGGCGTTTGGTTGAACACCATCTTCGGTTTTTTGCGGTTGAAGAAGGTGGCCGGGTCGTCGATGACGCCTTTCTGCAGGCTGCCGTCGCTGAGTTCGGCCTTTTCGTGGGCGTGGAGTTCGAGGTCGTTGTCGTCGGCGGTGACTTTTACGTGGCCGCTTTCCACAAAGACGGCGGTGCGCTCTGTGTGCGTGGCGTCTACGAGGAACGAGGTACCCAGCACTTCGACTTCCACTTCTTCGGTCTCCACACGGAAGGGCTTGCCGGCGGCTTTCTTCACGTGGAAGAAGGCTTTGCCTTCGAGGCGGGCCAGGCGTTCGCTATGATGGGCTCCGTAGCGGAAACTCAGGGTGGTCTTCGGGTAGAGGGTCACTTCCGAACTGTCGGGCAGGAGGAGGTGGCGGGCTGTCTGGCCGTTGTTCACGTAGTGCACGGCAGGTTGGCGGAAGAGGTAGACGGTGACCGTGCCCAGCAGGAGCAGCAGCGAGGCGGCAATGGAGCAGAAGGTGATGAAGCGGCGTTTGCGGTGCAGCTCCATCGTCCTGCCTTTCAGATGCGGCTCCACCTTCAGCCAGGCCTGGCGGGCGTCGAAGTCGCTTTCGTCCGCTTGCGGGCGGAGGGCGTCGGTCAGTCGCATCAGGCGTCGGTACTCCGTCGGGTTGGCGGCTATCCATGCGTCCAGCTGCTGTTGCTGTGCCTCGGTCATGCTCTCGTGAGCCAGGTGGCGGGCCAGCAGGTCGTTGATGTCTTCGTTCTGTTTCATGATCAGTGGCAGTTTACAAGGATGGATAAAACGATGGCGCCGATGGCAGTCATCAGGAAAGGATTTTCGGCCGCATAGGCTCGCAGCAGCTTCACGGCTTTCGTCATCTGGTTGTCGACGGTCTTCTCGGAGATGCCCAGTGCGCGGGCTATCTCGCGATACTTCATGCCCTTGAGCTTGGCCATCAGGAAGATGTCCTTACACTTGGGGGGCAGGGTGGCGAGGGCTTCCTCGAGCACTTCTTCGGGCGAGCGGGACGCTTCGCCGTCGGCGGGAAGGTCGTCGGCGGGATGTTGGTCGGCCAGCGGAAGGTCGTCGATGGACACGGTGTCGTCCTTCTTCCGCCGCAGGAAGGAGATGCAGCGGTTCTTGACGGCGGTGGTCAGGTAGGCCACGAAGTCCTGTTCGGACATCTCGTCCTTGCCCTTGTCCCAGATGTGGATGAACGTCTCCTGGACGATGTCTTCCGAGTCGTCGCGGTCGGCCACATATCCGTAGGCTATGGAGCATAGCCTCGGATAGTGTCGCTCGAAACGGACCTTGAAAAGTTCTTTCCTGTCTGTACTCATTGCGTTGTCTTTTTTAAAGGATTAGAATCTCAGGCTGACACCTGCCGTGAGGAAGCCCTTGTGTCCCAGTCCTCCCTCGATGAAGCCGCCTACACGGTCGTTGCCTACGCGGATGGCGATGGGGTTCACCTGATAGGCGAAGTTGGTGGAGAGGTCGGTCTTCTGTGCGGCGGCCTTGCCTGCATCGGTGAGGCCCTTCTCGGTGTGGCGCACGAGGTTGACACCTGCCGATGCCGAGCCGTAGAGTTCTACCAGACGGCGCTTGAAGTAGATGAATTCGGCCGTGGGCAGCACGAGGAAGTTCAGTTCCTTCTCCTTGATGGAGGGCGAGGTCTCGCCGTTCAGTGTCAGTTGGCTGCTGGTTTTGGCAAATCCCAGGTCACCTCCCAGACGGAAGCGGTTGAGGGCGTAGCGGTAGCCCACGCTGTAGACCATCGTGGCCTTTTCGTCGGAGCGCTTGGTACCGGTGAGGGCGTCGGCTATTCCCATACCCAGCACGTCGACCGATGTCAGCGTCAGTCCGTCGCTGGCGGCGATGCGGAATTCGTGGCGATTGTCGGGCTGGTAGGACGACTTGTCAGTACCCTGAGCCTTGACGATGTTAACACTTGCAACCATACACAAAGATAATGCGATAAATTTGAATTTCATAATTTTTGTTCGTTTAGGTATAAATACTCTTATTGACTTGTCTCTTTTTGAGAGCATCCGGCCGGGCTGCTTTCACTGGTATAACGCAGCACTTCGAAAAATCCCCTACGCCTGGAGGAAAATTTTTTTGTGTTTTTTCGTTTTTCCCGTTCAGAAGCATCCTGGGGCAGGATATAGGGGCTTGATTCTTGGGAGGAAAAGCAGTGTTTTGGCAGAAAAAAAGCATTGCTTTCTCTGGAGGAAAACAATGCTTTCTTGGTTGTCAAGGGAGGTCAGTGGCGGGCCTGCTTGGAGAGCAGCCTGGGCAACTGGCGGCGGATGGCCAGCATGTTGAGCGCCGAGACGAGGAGGAAGAGCGCGACTCCCGTCAGCAGCGTGGGCAGCAGGGAGCGGCCTTCGAGCTGGGGCACAAGCTCTTCGAGGAAGGGCAGGTAGGCCTGGCGCAACAACACCACACAGACGGCCGAGAGCAACAGCACGGCCAGGTTGAGGCCGGCCGTCAGCACACAGTAGGGCAGGGCCACTTGCGCGGGAGCATAGCCGATGAGCAACAGGTTCTGCAACTTGTCGCGGTTCTTCTGCAACAGCAGGAAGATGCTGAGCATCAGGATGAAGAAGGCCAGCAGGCTGATGATGCCTCCGATGGCCAGCACGATGCCCGTGACGAGGCGCAGGAAGTAGGTGGCACGCCCTGCGTCGAGCGAGTCGCCCTCGGTTTCGTAGCCCTTGCGGCTGAAGTATTCGTTGATGGAGGTATCCGTGGGGTTGTCCACCTCGACGATGAGGCGCGAGGGCTGCGCTTCGCGGCCGGGGGCGTAGCGCTGGTTGGCCCACTCCATGAAGGCCTGGGGCACGAGGATGGTGTTCAGCCGGTTGGAGAAGCCCACAATCTGCCCCTTGAAAAGCTCTGTCAGCCCGTTGCCGCTCAGGCGGATGTCCATCTGGATGAGGTTCATCAGCCCCTCGGACAGCTTGGGCAGGCTACGACTCTGCGCGAAACCGAAGTTGTAGAGGTTGAGGTAGTTGCGGGGGATGATGATGGGGATGGTGCGGCTTTGCGGATCGAAGTGCCAGCGTTCGAGACTGACGTCGATGTAGGCGTCGGGCACGGACTCGAAGAACATCTCCGTAGACAGACGGATGCCTGCCTCCTGCATACCCAGGCCGGCCGACACGTTGAACAGCGAGGGCGTGAAGGCTCCCACGCTGCGTGTGAAGGGCTGGCTCCGCAGGTCGTCGATGGCGGCCGGGCTGAAGGTGTTGCTCCGCCCCGTCAGGTTACCCAGCGTGCTTATCTTGCGGGTGGCGATGAGGTAGTCCTTCTTCAGGAAGCTGTTGCCCTGCGTAAAGACGGGCGCCACGTCGCGATAGAACTGGATGCCAAGCAGCACGATGCTCATGCCGAAGAGGCTGGCCAGGAAGAAGCCCGCCAGCTGGGCGCCGCTGATGTGGCGGCGGAGGAGTTTCCAAACGAGTCTGTTCATAGTTTCAGTACACAGTTATAGTCGGTAGGGAGGTGCTTGCCGATGGAGGTCACGATGACACCTGCCCCCTGCCTGTCCGCCTCTTCGTGGAGCAGGGCCGACATGGTGGCGGCATTGGCTTCGTCGAGGTGGCTGACGGGTTCGTCCAGCAGCAGGAAGTCCATGGGTTGGCACAGGCAGCGGATGAAGGCCACACGCTGTTGCTGGCCGAAGGAGAGCAGATTTGCCGCCTGATGCTTCTTGTCGCCGATGCCCAGCGCGTCGAAGAGGGCGTCTATCTCCTTGCGGCTCTTGAAGCGCGTCAGGCGGTTCTTGAGCTGTACGTTTTCGAGGGCAGTCAGTTCGCCGAAGAGGCGCAGCTCCTGAAAGAGGATACTGAGCGAGTGGCGGTGCAGGCGTGTCCAGTCGGCCTCCTTGAACGAGCGGATGTTCTGCCCGTCGAAGCAGATGATGCCCTCGTAGTCGTTGCGGTAGCCGTAGAGGTAGCTGCACAGCGACGACTTTCCTGTGCCCGATGCGGCCTCGATGAGGTAGCGCTTGCCCCGTTCGAAGACGAGGTCGCGATGCCACACGTCCGACGTGATGGCATCGCGACCGGCAAAGACCTGCGGGAGGGTGTGTTGCAGATGGATGGTATCCATGGATGCAGGTTCTTTTTTAGAGGTTGGCCAGTGTCTTCACCTGGTCTACAATCTGTTTCAGTGCGTTGGTTTCGCGGTCCTTCAGTTGCAGAACGAAGAGGCCCGTCTTGCCTTCACTGCTCATTCTCAGGTAGGAGATGTTCTCGGCAGCGGTCACCATGGCGCGGTATTTGGGGCTGAGGAAGCCTGTGGCCAGCTTGACGATGGGCAGGCCGAAGACTGCTTCGGTATTGATGACGGTGGCAAAGCGCTGTCCCTGCACTTCCTTGGCGAAGGACGACTCGAGCAGGGAGGGCTTGCTTTCCTTGCCAGCGTTGTTGTACAGGGTTTGGTCGTTGGTCATGATGAGCTGCTTGCCGCGCATGCCCATGTACACCTTCAGGCCCTTGTCGGTGAGCAGGTAGTCGCCGTTGTCCAGCTTGGTGAGGTCGTTGCCCCCCTGCTTCTTGCCGGCTTCGTACAGCTGGTTCAGCAGGTCGGCGTTGTTGGTTTCGGCATAGGCCAGTATCGTGGGGTTGCCATGGGCGTCTACACCAGTGATACCCAGCGTGAAATCGTTTTCAAACGAAGACACCAGCTGCTTCAGCAGTTCCATGTTTTCGGCAGAAAGTGATTTCTTGATTTGCGGATGTTCTTCCAGCTGGGTGTACAGCTCCTTGCCGTCGAGGCCCAGGCTGAGGTAAAGCAGGGTAGACTGGGGGAAGTAGGGCGCGAAGGTATTCTGGATGGGGCGTGTGGCCTTCAGCTGCTTTTCGAAATATTCCTGAGCCTTGGGGTCGTCCGAGGTGTAGCTCACGTTGATGGCTACCTGACCGGGTTCGAACGACAAGCCGCCCACGTACTTGATGTTCTGCAGGTTCATGCTGTCGGCCATTGCCATCAGCATCGGGTCTTGGTAGAGCTTGAAGAGGCTGCTTGTGGTCATCATCACGCGGATGTCGCCCTTGCTTTCCAGCATCTGCTGGAAGGCTGTCTGGCTGCTGACGCTCTGCTCTTCGCTCTGCCCCAACAGAGTAGAGGCATTTTGGTGCATCTGTGCGATGTCGGGTGTGTCGGTCGAGGGAAGCACGAGCAGCGTGGTGGCGTTGAAGGCCAGGAACGAACGGTCGTTGTAACTGAAGCTGTAGCCGTCCTTTTCGGCCACGTCGGCCATCTGCGTTTCGCTCTGTGTGGCCTTCAGCAGCTCTTTCAGCTTGTCGGCATCGGCCATGGCTGCGATGAATCCCTGTTGTTTTGTCTCCGACGAATGGAAGATGTAGACAGGCTGTGCGAAGTCGATGCCCGACTCCGACGGCTTCTTGAGGATGGTTTCCAAGGCCTTTTGGGCGTCGGCGCTCACACCGCTCGTCAGGGTTTGGCTCAGTTTCTGCAAGGCTTCAGCGTTTTGAGGGTCGCTGGCTCCAGCCTTGACGGCCAGCGATTGCAGGTCGATGGAGACGATTTCGGTAGACTCTGCCGGGATGGCATTGGTGTACTTGGCGGGTGACGAACACGAGCCGGCCAGCACAAGTGCCACTAAGCCGGCACACAATTGGTTGAACAAACGGATTTTCATGTGATGAAAGTTTTTTGATGGATAATTTTCAGTTGATTTGGTTACAGAGGTTCATCAGGTGGCAGGCCACGAGGGCGGCTGTTTCTGTGCGGAGGCGCGAGCGCCCCAGGCTGATGGGCTGGAAGCCCTGCTCCACGGCCAGCTTCACCTCCTCCTCGCTGAAGTCGCCTTCAGGGCCGATGAGCACCAGCGCATCCTCGCCCCGCTTCAGCACGTCCTTGAGCAACGGTTTCTCGCCCTCGTAGCAGTGGGCGATGAACTTCTGCCCCTCGAAGGGCTGCTTCACAAACTTGTGGAAGTCCGTCATTTCGTTCAGCTTCGGCAGGCGGGCCTTGAGCGACTGCTTGACGGCCGACACCAGTATCTTCTGGATGCGTTCGGTCTTGATGACCTTGCGCTCGGAGAAGCGGCAGTTGAGGAACGTCAGCTCGTCGAAGCCTATTTCCGTTGCTTTTTCGGCCAGCCACTCCGTGCGGTCCATGTTCTTGGTGGGCGCCATGGCCAGGTGCAGATGACCAGTCCAGAGCGGTTCCTGCGGCAGGGTCTCGAGGATGTTCACCAGGCATCGCTTGTTCGAAGCCGCGCTGATTTCGGCGCGGTAGAAGTTGCCAGTTCCGTCGGTCAGCGTCACTTCGTCGCCTTCCTGCAGGCGCAGCACGCGCACGGCATGTGCGGCCTCTTCTTCGGGCAGCTCGGCGCGTGTCTGTATGTCGGGGGTGTAGAATACGTGCATTTGTATATGGAGTTATTTAGGGTCCTTCAGATGGTTTATCATGTCGCGCAGGGAGGCAGCCTTCTCATAATCTTCGTGAGCGATGGCCTCGTCCAGCGCCTTCCTTATGGAGTCGATGGTGGGTTGGTCCTCCTCTTCGTCGTCCGTCTTCATGCGTTCGGCGTTCAGGATGTCCTCGTACACCAGTATGGGGCTTTGCATGTGCATGGCCATGGCCACGGCGTCGCTTGTACGCGAATCCACGCGGATGATGTTGTTGCCCGACTGCAGGTAGAGGTACGAGTAGAACAAGCCGTTTTCCACTTTATATATAAGTACGCGCAGGAGGCGGGCTCCCAACACGCCCAGCACGGAGGCGAACAGTTCGTGCGTCAGGGGGCGGGGCGACCTGATTCCCCTGATTTCGAGCAGAATGGCCTGCGCCTCGGCCGTGCCGATGATGACAGGCATCTTGCGCGGGCCGTCCACTTCGCCCAGCAGCAGGGCATAGGCCCCTGCCTGCTCCTGGCTGTAGGACACGCTCAGCACGCGCATTTCCACTTTGTTTCTGTTCATATCAGTGCCGTTTTTGTTTTTTGATTGTGTGGAGCAGAGTTATTGTTTCTGATGCTTATACTTGAAGACCAGCGCGAAGACCACGGCCACCACCAGTGCATAGGCTGCAAAGGTGAACCAGGCCGACTGCCATTGCTCTACCTGCGGCGCCTCGCTGCTGAAGTCCACAAAGTGGTTCACTACCGCCTGTGCACCCAGCGTGCCGATGGTTGCGCCGAAGCCGTTGGTCATGATGACAAACAGTCCCTGTGCGCTCGAGCGGATATCCTTGCTCGTCTCGCGGTCGACGAAGAGCGAGCCCGAGATGTTGAAGAAGTCGAACGCCACGCCATAGACAATCATCGAGAGGACGAACATCCACACACCGCTGCCGGGGTTGCCTGCTCCGAACAGGCCGAAGCGCAATACCCACGCCAGCATGGCGATGAGCATCACATACTTGATGCCGAAGCGTTTCAGGAAGAAGGGTATCAGCAGGATGCAGAGCGTCTCAGACACCTGCGAGAGCGATATCAGGATGTTGGCATGCTGCACGCCGAAGGTCTCGGCATACTCGGGTATGCTGCCGAAGCTGCAGATGTAGGGGTTGGCAAATCCGTTGGTAATCTGCAGAGACACGCCCAGCAACATGGAGAAGATGAAGAAGATGGCCATCTTCTTCTGGCGGAAGAGGGTGAAGGCACGCAATCCCAGCGCTTCGACCAGCGACTTGCTTTGTCCGCCTTTGCTGGTGGGGCAGGCAGGCAGCGTCAGCGCATAGAAGCCATACACCAGCCCGATGACGGCGCAGGCAAAGAACTGCCCGTAGTTGTTCTGCAACCCCAGAAGGTCTACCATCCACATGGAGCAGATGAAGCCGATGGTGCCGAAGATGCGTATGGGCGGGAAGTGCTTGATGGTGTCGAGCCCCGCCTTGTCGAGTGCCGTGTAGGCCACAGAGTTCGAGAGTGCCAGCGTGGGCATGTAGAAGGCCACGCTCAGGGCATAGAAGGTGAAGAGCGGTCCGAAGGCCACGTCCTGTCCGCTTGTCATGCCATAGTAACCTGTCAGCCCCATGCATGCGGCTGCAATGAAATGACTGATGCTCAAAAGCTTCTGCGCGGGTATCCAGCGGTCGGCGATGATGCCCAGAATGGCGGGCATGAAGAGAGACACGATGCCCTGCATGGCATAGAAGATGCCGATGTGCGATGCAAGGTTAACATTGACCAGGTAGCTGCCCATGGATGTCAGGTAGGCTCCCCACACGGCAAACTGCAGGAAGTTCATGATGACTAAGCGAATCTTGATATTCATAGTTTCTGCTTGGCGTTTAAAAATTAACAAATTTATATTTCAACATAACCTTGCAAAAGTACAATACCAAGGGGAGAAAAACAAGCGGGCATTCATTTTTCTTTGGTGGGAAAGGTATAAAAAAAAAGAAGGGTATCTATCCCAGACACCCAATCTTTATTAACCTTAAATCTAATACCATGAAAAACACAGTGCAAAGATATGGGTTTTATGTTATACAACATAACAATTGAGCATAAAAATGCATTTCATTTGCACTATTTAACAAAAAGAGGCCTTTTGGGCCTCCTTTCAGTGGAAAAAGTATCATTCTACGTACAGCACCAGCCCTTTCAGGTACTCGCCTTCGGGGTGGTAGATGTTTACAGGATGGTCGGCCGGTTGCGTCAGCTGGTGCAGGATGCGCACGTTGCGTCCCGACATGGCCGCTGCTGTAAACACCGCCGTGCGGAAGTTCTCCTTGCTGACGGCCTGCGAGCACGAGAAGGTGAACAGGATGCCGCCCGGCTTGATTTTCTCGAACGCCTTGACGTTCAGCTTGCGGTAGCCCTGAAGGGCGTTGCGCAGGGCGTCGCGGTGCTTGGCAAAGGCAGGCGGGTCCAGGATGATGAGGTCGTACTGGTCGCCCATGCGGTCCAGAAACTTGAAGGCATCCTCGGCATAGGCCGCGTGGCGCGTGTCGTCGGGGAAGTTCAGCGCGATGTTCTTGTTCGTCAGGTCGATGGCCTTGGCCGAGCTGTCCACCGAGTGCACCAGCTTGGCCCCTCCGCGCATGGCGTAGACCGAGAAGCCCCCCGTGTAGCAGAACATGTTCAGCACGCTGCGTCCGCGGGCATAGCGCTCCAGCAGGGCGCGGTTCTCGCGCTGGTCCACGAAGAAGCCCGTCTTCTGCCCCTTCAGCCAGTCGATGTGGAAGTTCAGTCCATACTCCGTGGCTACGTTGTCGGCACTACCTCCCTTCAGGAAGCCGTTTTCGGGGTAGAGGTCGGCCTTGAAGGGCAGGGTGGTTTCCGATTTATAATAGATGTTGTCCACTTCGCCTTCCATCACCTCGGCCAGCGCTTCGGCTATCGTCATGCGGTCCAGGTGCATGCCGGCCGAGTGGGCCTGCATCACGGCCGTGCGTCCATACACGTCGACTACCAGCCCCGGCAGGTTGTCGCCCTCGCCGTGCACCAGGCGGTAGGTGTTGTTGTCTTCGCGGCCGGCTATGCCGATGCTGCGTCGCATGTCGCGTGCCACGGTCAGGCGCCGTTTCCAGAAGTCCTTGTCGATGGCCTCGTCCTGTCGGAAGGAGAGCACGCGCACGGCAATGCTTCCTATCTGGAAGTGCCCCTTGGCGATGAATTCCTTCTTCGACGTATAGATTTCCACGACTTCGCCTTCCTCGGGCTCTCCGTCCAGGCGGGCGATGGCGCCCGAAAATACCCACGGGTGGAAACGCTTGAGCGACTCTTCCTTGCCCGGTTTCAGATATACTTTATACATGATTTCAAATGTCAAATGTCAAATATTAAATATCAAATATGAAATATCAGATATGGATTTTCAACCCTCCACTCTCAACTCTCCACTCTCAATCACAAACTCTCCCGTCTCCTTCAGCTCCTGCAGCTTGTGGTAGATGTTGAGGCAGGCCCAGGCGTCGGTGGCGGCGTAGAGCTGTTGCGGCTGCGTCAGCGTCTCGGCCTCCCAGTTGCTCAGGCGTTGCGACTTCGATATCTTTTCGTTGAACAGGATGCCATAGATCTTTTGCAGGCTCTTGTCCTCGATGCCGAAGGGGCGCACATACTCCTGCAGTTCCACATAGGCCCGCGGCTCGAAGGGGGCGCGCTTGTGCAGCATCATGAAGTCGTCGTGCAGCGAGAGGCCCACTTTCGTGATATTCGGGCTTTCCAGCAGGCCGATAATCGGCATCGTCAGCCCCGTCTGGTTCAGGCGGAACAGGAAGCAGTGGTCTTCGGACGACACCTGCAGCAGCGCCACCTTATAGACGCGTCCCTTGCTGAAGGAGGGGCGTGTTTCGGTGTCGATGCCCACGATGGGGCACGTCTTCAGGTAGGCGGCCGCCCTTTCGGCTTCCTGCGGTGTCTGCACCACGTGTATCTGGCCGGGGAAGGCCGCTTTGGGCAGATCGTTCAATACCTCTTTGGCAATGGTTCTTTTTATAATCATACGGTTCAGTTTTCTTTTTTCACTCTCCACTCTCAACTCTCCACTCTCAACTCTCCACTCTCAACTTCCTCTCCGTCCTCCTCGTCGTCCTGTGCGCCGTACTTCACCTCGTGCAGGGCTCGGAGCGTGTTCACCAGCTTCTGCCCCCAGTACAGGCGGAAGTTCTCCTGGCAGATGGCCAGCGAGTCGTTCATCGTCTCGTTCAGTCCCAGCTGGAAGACGAAGATAAAGTCGCGTATGTCCTGGTAGATGTCCGCCAGGTCTTCGGAGATATATCGGGTGATGGGCTGGTCGCTGTACTTCATGTCGTTCACGAAGACGTCCAGATAGTCGTCTCGGTCGGCCAGTATGTCGGCCAGGTTCATGCGCACTATCTCGTAGGTCTCTTCGGTGACAAACGTTTCGGGTGCCTCGTCGCCGATGGTTTCGCAGGGCGGCAGCATGGACGCCTTGAGGTAGAGCAGTGGCAGCAGCTTCAGGGTGGTGTCCACAAAGGCTTTGCGCTTGCTTCCCTCGGCCTGTTCGACGAACTTGCAGAACTCGGCCGCCACGGTGACGAACTCTATCACGTTTCGGTCGAATATCACTTGGCTATTTTTCTTCATACCTGTATTTTTATTGTAACGTTTTGCAAAGATAGTGCAAACCGAGCGTAATGCAAAAAATAAGCTCGCTTATTGTTTTGCATGGCCGAGGTGCCGCCTGTCTTATTCTTCTATCCCCACCTGTCATTCTGAGCCGGGGCGAAGAATCTCAATGATTTTCACAAAAACAACGCGTATTATTAGAAAAATAATGTAATTTTGTCACGGATTGATTTTAGTGAATTTCTATATTAAGAATTTTGAGGCTTTTGCCGTAAGTTTATATGAGTTGCTATATTACTAAAAAAATAAGAAAAATGATTGAGAATGTAAATAAGGAACGTGCAATTCGTGCGGTCATCAGACAGGCGATTGACGCTTATGCATCAGGATTTTCAGACCGTCATTTGAGTGAGGTTGATGATGAAGAAGGGACTATCAACATGAAGATACATAATGTTTTTATAGCAGCTCTTGGAGCGGACATCCAATATTATTCAGCACTTGCTCGTTCGCTGGATAGCAGTCTTGGTAACATGTTGGAAAAGATGGCTATTAATATTGCTTCTTTAAATTATGAGGTTAGTCAGCATGTAGAAGGCCCCATCTATCAAGAACAGACAGATTATATCGCTGAACTCCTCGAAAGATATAAAAATACAAAAGGTATCAATCATAAAAAGCCCGAAGTTTCTGATTACGTAGGTATTAGTTCCAAAAAATCAACATCCCGACACAGTAAACGTCATGAAAGTGATTATTATCTGAAAGATATTGAGACGGGGATGCACTACCTTATCGAGTTAAAGATAGGTGGTGACCTTGATAATAAAAAAGCCCGTTCAGAAAAAGAAGCTTTGCTGGAACAATATTGTATTCTTGCCAATGCCCTTGGGTCAGAAAAAAATATTAAGATTTGTTTTGCAACCGCCTATAATCGATATGGCGAAGGAAAGCCATGGACACAGGGGCGTGTACGTCAATTTTTTGCTGATGAGGAATTGCTTATTAGTAGCAAATTTTGGAACCTTGTGTGTAAGTCGGAGCGAGGGTATGAAATTGTGCTTGATGAATATAAGAAAAATGCACATTTTATTATCGAATCTTTGGCACGAATTAAGAATGCTTATCTTCCTAATGAGTGATGAAAGACCCAAATTGGCATAAATGTTTGTTGAGGGCAGATAGCAGAGATGTGATAAAACGTATCCCTGATAATTCCATCGACTTTATCCTTACGGATCCTCCATATAATTTGGGGAGACATTCTACTGGTAATATACCTCTTCCTAAACGATCTGCTATAAATAATGACGTAGCGGAATGGGATATGGTTGATTTTAATCCAGAAGAATGGGCCGATGATTTTATTAGAATTTTGAAGCCTACAGGAAATCTGTTTATTTTTACATCTTATAACCAATTAGGCCGTTGGTACGATGTGTTGGATCATAGGTTCGACACTTCTAATTTCATGATTTGGCATAAAACGAATCCTGTACCTAAAATTTTTAAGGCGGGATTCTTGAATAGTTGTGAAATGATATTCACATGTTGGAATAAAAAACATACCTGGAATTTTATTTCACAAACTGAGATGCATAATTTTATTGAAAGTCCGATTTGCATGCGTCCTGAACGTCTGAGCTCTCCTAAACATCCTACTCAGAAACCAGTGTCTATATTAAAAAAGATGATAAGAATAGCAACTAATAAAAATGATATTGTTTTTGATCCGTTTATGGGTGTCGGTTCTACAGGTGTAGCAGCCTTGGAACTTGAGCGTAGGTTTATAGGTGTAGAATTGGATTATGAATATTTTGATGCAGCCAAGAAACGAATAGAAACAGTTTTACAATCAAAAGAAGATATACAAATGGGGAAAACGAAACCGTATCAATACGAAGAGGGAAAATGTTTTGAGGTACGTGATGGTGGCATTGCATATCAAACGTCATTTTTTGAAATGGATCACTTTTTCAATTCCAAAAATGAAGCTAAAGTGGAGGATATAAATGTTTCAACCGGATTGCAGCCCATTGTGAAGTGGCCTGGCGGAAAAGAAAAAGAATTGAAGTATATTATACCAAACTTACCTAAGTTCAATCGATTTTTTGAACCTTTTGTAGGTGGGGGGGCCGTTTTTATGGGCATAAAGGCAAAAGAGTATTATATCAACGATTATTCGCATGAACTTATATCTCTGTATAATAGTATTGCAAATGCTGACGAACTCTTTTTCCAATATGTAGAACAGATAGATAATTCGTGGAAAAATGCAGAAGCATTTTTTCATGATAATCTTTTTCTTGTTGATATTTATCTGCGTTATAGGCATGAAGAATTGACTAAAGAAGAGTTGAAGTCTGCCATTCATCAGTTTTGTTTTGAAAAACAGAGTGATATTCTTCATATAATCGGAACAGAATTTAGTGCATATCCTTGTATTCTGTTAACGGAAATGGAAACTACCCTTTCTCGTAAAATGATGAGGATGCATGAATTAGAAAAAGAAAAGCATATTCTTCCAGAGAATGATTTATATGACAACATAGAAACTGCTATCAAAGGTGCGGTTTATATGAATTACCGTCATTTATATAATAATGCAGAGTTGGCACTCTCCAATGGAGCGTTGCATTGTGCTCTTTTCTTTTTTATACGTAATTATGCATATAGTGGAATGTTTAGATATAGTAGCCGTGGAGATTTTAATGTACCTTATGGCGGCATTGCATATAATAGTAAATTTATGGTGAAAAAACTAAACTATTATCGTTCCAAACCCCTGCGTAGTCATTTCGTCAATGCAAGGATTTATAATCTTGATTTTGAGAAGTTCTTACGAAAGACTCAGCCGTCCATAGATGATTTTATCTTTTTGGATCCACCCTATGACTCTGAATTTAGTACGTATGCACAGAATGAATTTTCCCGGGAGGACCAAAAGAGACTTGCAAATTATTTGATAGAAGATTGTAGGGCCAAATGGATGCTGATTATAAAAAACACAGAATTTATATATGGTCTCTATGACAGGCCTGGCATTAATATCCGCACCTTTGATAAAGAGTATCTTGTGAGCTTTATGAATAGGAATGAAAAAAAAGTTACACATTTATTAATAACTAATTATTAATGGAAAACCAAAGAATTACAGAATCCGAACTGATTCTACCAAGTTTGTTTTTAATGAGTCTAAAGCCGCATGGTTGTATTCATACATCCGAACTAATACCATTGCTTACAGATTTAATGAAACCTACCGGACTTGATGCAGAAATACTCAGCAACCGTTCTGATACATATTTTTCGCAGAAAGTCCGTAATTTGAAGAGTCACGACACCTTGCTTAGAAAAGGTTATGTTACCTATCGCAATGATGGAATGTATCAGATTACATCTAAAGGGATGGAGTTTGTCTCTCAAAACAGACTTAATATACAGTATTTATTATCTTCAGGTTTCGAATATAAGGATATTAGAATGTCTTTAGGCAAACTTGCCAAAGCAACGAAAAAGACAATGTTTTTATATCGTGAAATTGTTACTGAAGGTAATCAAAAATATTCAATAAATACATCTTATGCACGTTCTCAAAAACTAAGGAATGCAGCAATAGAGCATTTTAGCCATAACGGAACGATTGCTTGTGAGTGTTGTGGATTTGAATTTCAATCATATTATGGTGAAAAATATGGAAGTTCTTGCATTGAGATACATCATTTGAAGCCTATTTTTCAATATTCAAATACAGGTGTTACACAAACTATTGAAGATGCTATCAAAAACCTGCTGCCTGTGTGTCCAAATTGCCATCGTGTAATTCATAAGAATAGTATAACAGCTGAAATGATACCTGATTTCAAAAAAGAAATAGCATCAATCCATTCTTGATAATTGGTTTCTGCTTACGCAAACCACCCGCCCCTCATCTCCGAGGCAGCGGGTGTTTTATTCAGTGCTTGTGTCGTCGCATGCAGCGCAGGGCTACATCATACAGCTGGTAACGCCCAGTGTAGTTCCAATGGCGGTCAGGATGGTGACCAGCGTCTGGATGATGGTTTTCCAAATAGTTTTCTTGTCCATGTTTTTTTAGTGGTTAGTGATTAACGGTTAGTGGTTAGTGGTGAGCGGTTGGTGGCGTTGATTAGTGGTGAGTGATTAGTGGTTAGTGGTGAGCATACTAACCGTTAACCGCTCACCGCTCACCGCTAAATAACCACCGCTCACCGCTGTGTTACAGCGGGCTCTCGTCCTGTCCGTCGTCACCGCCGCCGGGTTCAGGCTCGGTGCCGTCGTCCGTCAGCGTGCCGCCGGCGGTGTAGACGGCCAGCTCGGTGACGCGGGTGCACTTGCGCAGCTCGGTGTTGCTCCAGTTCTTGGTGTTGCGCACGTTCAGGTGGACGCCGGTGATGAGACTCGTGTCCCAGGCGTCGGCCGTGTCGGCACCCTTCGAGGAGATGCCCACGGAGAAGAGGCCCAGGTCGCCCAGGCGGACGGACTTGCCGTCGAGCACCAGCTCCTTGAGGCACGAGAGCATGTCGATGAGCACGCCGTGGATGACGCCGCGGGAGTAGGGCGAGTTGTGTTCCGAAATGTGGGTGACGAAGTCTTCGAATTCCACCGTGCGGTCCTGCACGGCGCGGGCGTACCACTTGGCGGGTGCGTCGGGGTTCTGAGGCGACTTGGCCTGATAACGTCTGTACTTCAATGTTCCGATTGTTGACATAGCTTTGTTGTTTTAAATTTGTGTTTGGTTAATTGGGAATGGATAATTGAGAATTGATAATTGATAGTGCCCCGGCCGCTGGCTCATTATCCATTTTCCATTGTCTATTATCCATTGACGAAGGCAAAGATAAGGGGTATTCTCCGGCCGGCCAAAAAATTCGGGCCGCTGGGAAGTGAAAACATGTTAACGGATTGAAGAATTGTGTTAATAAAAATAATGCATTGATTTACAGATGGTAAAACGGTGTTTTCGCGCGCGGGAAGCAGTGTTTTTATACAGGCGGCATGATATTCTCTTTCGTATGCACTCTTTATGAAGTGGCATGAAAGAGATTTTTCGGTAACTGTAATCTGTAATTCGTAAGAGTCGTTTTGAATTCAGGAAAAGACAGCATGCTATTACGAATTACAGATTACAGTAAGCGAATTTCGATTTGAAAAAAGTGTGTACAGAATTTTATATTATATATATAAATATATATATAATATAACTGTATAAGTGACGCGCACATTTCGATTTTGGCTAACTGTAATCTGTAATTCGTAATAGCATTTTCTACAATGACAGTTTTTCATTATCGGGATACTGTAATCTGTAATTCCGGATTGGGCGAGGGGAGAAGGTGCAGGCAGGAGGTAGGGCTCCGTATGGCAGGGGTGTATGAAAAAGAAAAAGTGTTTTCGGAGGCTTGAAAATGCCTTTGCAACAAGCTGATAACCAGCGTATTTATAATATTTATGGATGTGCTTCGGAAAAGAGGCCCCGAAAACTTGGTTTTTCGTTTGTCTCTCCGCCTATTTTTCCGTATTTTTGTACTGCAAAAAAAGAAAACTCGTACAAATAGACCCTTACTAATAAAGACAATGAAAAGAGAAAGAGACAAATCGGACAAAGATAAAAAAGACACGGCGGCATCGCCTTCCTTCTTCCGCAAGGTGGCGGCCGCCTGGCACAACGAGACACTGCGTTTCATCGTGGGCCTGATGCTCGTCATCTTCTCCGTCTACCTGCTGCTGGCCTTCTCGTCGTTCTTCTTCACAGGGGCGGCGGACCAGAGCGTCATCGACTCGGGGCGCTCCGAAGACCTCATGGCGGTGGACAACGGCGTGAAGAACTATGCGGGTTCGCGCGGCGCACAGCTGGCCAGCTACCTCATCAACGACTGCTTCGGCGTGGCCTCGTTCTTCATCCTGGTGTTCATGGCCGCGGCCGGACTGAAGCTCATGAAGGTGCGGCACCTGCGGCTGAGGCGCTGGTTCATCTGCTGCACGCTGCTGCTGGTGTGGTTCTCGGTGTTCTTCGGCTTCGCCTTTGCCAGCCTCTATGCCGACTCGTTCATCTACCTGGGCGGCATGCACGGCTACAACGTGAGCCGCTGGCTGGTGTCGCAGATCGGCGCGCCGGGCGTGTGGATGCTGCTGCTGGTGACGGCCATCTGCTTCTTCATCTACCTCAGTGCGCAAACCATCGTGTGGCTGCGCGGCGTCTTTGCGCTGGACTTCCTCAAGAAGAAGCGCGGGGCGGAGGGAGCTGCGGACGCTGAGGGCGAGGTGCCCGAGGAGTTTACCACCTCGTGGACGGCCGACGGACGCTGCCGACCCGAACCGACGCCTGCGCCCCAACCCGTGAAGGAGGAGGAAGAGCCGGAAGCCCCCAGGCACGAGGAGCCCGAAGAGGAACCTGAACCCGAAACGGAAGAACCCGAGGCAGAAGCCTCGCACGAGATATCGCTCGACCTGGACGACCTGCCCCGCACGGCACCTGCTCCGCGCACGAACGGAGGCGACGTGGCCATGACGGTGGAGACGGCCGAACCCGAAATGGCTGCTCCCGATCCGGCCGCCGAACCGGCCTTCGAGGTGGAGGCACGCGAGGACGAGGAATACCAGGGACCCGAGCTGGAGCCCTACAACCCGCGCCTCGACCTGGAGAACTACCACTTCCCCACGCTGGACCTGATGAAGCACTACGACAACGCCGAGCCTACCATCGACATGGACGAGCAGAATGCCAACAAGGACAAGATTGTGAGCACGCTGCGCAGCTTCGGCATCGAAATCAGCTCCATCAAGGCGACGGTGGGACCCACGGTGACGCTCTACGAAATCACTCCCGAACAGGGTGTGCGCATCTCGAAGATACGCGGACTGGAGGACGACATCGCCCTGAGCCTCTCGGCGCTGGGCATCCGCATCATAGCGCCCATACCGGGCAAGGGTACCATCGGTATCGAGGTGCCCAACTCGAACCCCAAAATCGTGTCGGGGCAGAGCATCATCGGCAGCAAGAAGTTCCAGGAATCGACCTACGAGCTGCCCATCGCCCTGGGCAAGACCATCACGAACGAGGTGTTCATGGTGGACCTGGCCAAGATGCCCCACGTGCTGGTGGCGGGTGCCACCGGTCAGGGTAAGTCCGTCGGCCTGAACGCCATCATCACCTCGCTGCTCTACAAGAAACACCCCGCCGAGCTGAAGTTTGTGCTCGTCGACCCCAAGAAGGTGGAATTCAGCATCTATTCCGTCATCGAGCACCACTTCCTGGCCAAGCTGCCCGACGAGGCCGAACCCATCATCACCGACGTCACCAAGGTGGTGCAGACGCTGAACTCCATCTGCGTGGAGATGGACACGCGCTACGACCTGCTGAAGGCAGCCCACGTGCGCAACATCAAGGAGTACAACGAGAAGTTCATCAACCGCCGCCTCAACCCCGAGAAGGGCCACAAGTACATGCCCTACATCGTGGTGGTGATCGACGAGTTCGGCGACCTCATCATGACCGCGGGCAAGGACGTGGAGCTGCCCATAGCGCGCATCGCCCAGCTGGCACGTGCGGTGGGCATCCACATGATCATCGCCACGCAGCGACCCACGACGAACATCATCACGGGTACCATCAAGGCCAACTTCCCCGCGCGTATCGCCTTCCGTGTGTCGGCGATGGTCGACTCGCGCACCATCCTCGACCGGCCGGGCGCCAATCAGCTGATAGGCCGCGGCGACATGCTCTTCCTGCAGGGAGCCGACCCCGTGCGTGTGCAGTGTGCCTTCATCGACACGCCCGAGGTGGCCGAGATTACGAAATTCATCGCCCGCCAGCAGGGTTATCCCACGGCCTTCTACCTGCCCGAATACGTGGACGAGAACGCCAGCGGCGGCGACCTGGGCGATGTGGACCTGGGGCGCAAGGACCCGCTCTTCGACGACGCCGCGCGCCTGATCGTGACGCACCAGCAAGGCTCCACTTCGCTCATCCAGCGCAAGTTCTCCATCGGCTACAACCGTGCCGGCCGCCTGATGGACCAGCTGGAGAAGGCGGGTATCGTAGGGCCTGCGCAGGGCAGCAAGCCGCGCGATGTCTACTTCACGGACATCGTGTCGCTGGAGGATTTTTTGAGTAAAATGTAAAGTCAATGGAGAATTGACAATGGATAATGGATAATTCTCAATTCTCAATTTTCAATTTTCAATTATAGAAAGGAATGCTGAACAAAATACTTTGTCTGCTTGTTGCCCTTTGCATGGGGCAGGCAGCCGCCGCACAAGAAAATAACGAGGCCCGCCAACTGCTCGACCGCGTGGCCGACACCTTCCGCCAGGCGGAGGGAGTGGAGATAGCCTTCGAAGTGCGCGCGCCCGAAGGCTTGTCCGAGGGACGCATCCGCCTCAAGGGCGAGAAGTTCCGCCTCGACACCGAAGGCATCACGACGTGGTTTGACGGGCGGACGCAATGGACCTATCTGGAGAACAGCGACGAGGTGAACGTCTCCGAACCCACGGCCGAAGAGTTGCAGAGCATCAACCCTTATGCCTGGCTGGCCGTCTACAAGAACGGCTACACGCTGAAGATGGGCGAGCAGGCCGACCCGCGCCTCCACAAGGTGGTGATGACCGCCACCCGTCGGGGCAGCGAGCTGCAATGCCTGATACTCTATGTGGACAAACAGACGTTGCGCCCCTCGAAGCTGAGCCTTGTCCGCAGGGGCGACCGCGAGGCAGCCGTCGTGCTGGTGCGCTCCTATCAGACGGGGCAGAAATACGACGATACGCTCTTCACCTTCGACAAGCGCGCCTATCCGACGGCGGAGGTGATAGACTTGAGATAAACAAGCGAAACTTGAATTGAACATAAAAAACAGTAAACACAGTATGGAAACAGAAAAAGTGAAATGCCTCATCATCGGGTCGGGCCCTGCCGGCTATACAGCCGCCATCTATGCAGGACGCGCCAACCTGGCTCCTGTGGTATATGCCGGTCTGCAACTGGGCGGACAGCTGACTACAACCACCGAAGTGGAAAACTTCCCCGGCTATCCTGCCGGCATCGGCGGCCCTGAACTGATGGAAGACTTGCGCAAGCAGGCTGAACGTTTTGGAGCCGACATCCGCTATGGCGTGGCTACGGCGGCCGACCTCAGCGCGAAGCCCTACAAGATAACAATCGACGACGAGAAGGTGATCGAAGCCGAAACCATCATCATCGCCACAGGCGCCACGGCCAAGTATCTGGGCCTGGAGGACGAGAAGAAATATGCCGGCATGGGTGTGAGTGCCTGTGCCACGTGCGACGGCTTCTTCTACCGCAAGAAGGTGGTGGCCGTTGTGGGCGGTGGCGACACGGCTTGCGAAGAGGCTTCCTACCTGGCCAGCCTTGCCAGCAAGGTGTACCTCATCGTACGCAAGCCCTATCTGCGTGCGTCGAAGGTAATGCAGGAGCGCGTGATGAACAACGAGAAAATCGAGGTGCTGTTCGAGCACAATGCCGTGGGCCTCTTTGGCGAGAACGGTGTGGAAGGTGTGCATCTGGTGAAGCGCATGGGCGAGGCCGACGAGGAGCGCTACGACGTGGCCATCGACGGTTTCTTCCTGGCCATCGGTCACAAGCCCAATTCGGACATCTTCAAGCCTTACCTGGATACCGACGAGGTGGGCTACATCCTGACCGAGCCGGGTACGCCTCGCACGAAGGTGCCGGGTGTGTTTGCCGCAGGCGACGTGGCCGACCCGCACTATCGCCAGGCCATCACGGCAGCTGCCAGCGGTTGTATGGCGGCTATTGAGGCGGAACGGTACTTGCAAAAGTAGCGGTTAGTGGTGAGCGGTTAGCGGTTAGTGGTTAGTGGTTAGCAACCTCCGCATGGCATACTAACCACTAACCGTTAACCGCTAACCGTTTTTTATCCAATCTTGCTGATCTTCTTCAGCTTTTCTTCTTCGATGATTTTGATTTTTCGTCCGTCGATGGTGATGAGTCGTTCGGCGGCAAATTGGGAGAGCGTTCGGATGGCGTTCGAAGTCGTCATGTTCGAGAGGTTGGCCAGGTCCTCGCGCGAGAGGTAGATGCTGAGGGTAGAACCGTCTTCCTCCAGTCCGTAACTTTCCTTGAGGAACAGGAGCGATTCGGCCAGGCGGCCGCGGATGTGCTTCTGGGTGAGGTTCACCGTACGTTCGTCGGCAATGCCCAGGTCTTTGGACAGCTGCTTGATGAAGAACATGGCCAGGCCGTTGTTTTGCGTCACGAGGTTGGTGATGACATTCATGGGAATCTGACAGATGACCGAGGGTTCGAAGGCGGCAGCGGCCGTGATATAGTCTTCGCCCGAGAAGTAGGCCCGGTAGCCGAAGTATTCGACGGGTTTAATCATGCGGATAATCTGGCTGCGTCCGCCCACACCGTCCTTGTAGATCTTGACTTTTCCGCTCAGCAGGCACATCAGATGCGTGGGGGTCTCGCCTTCACAATGGATCACTTCATTCTTCTTGTAGTTTTGAAGTGTAAAATGGTTGGAGAGATACTCCCGCTGCTCTTCGTTCAGCGGAGACCACATGTCGGCGATAAGCTCCGGAACTTTGATATCTGATAAGTTTACTTTTACCATGAATGCTGCAAAACTGTGTTATATAGCACAAATGTAATAAGAAAATTTTAAAAAACACACTTTTGCAGAAAAAATGTGCTGTTTGGAAGGGAAAATAGGGGTTGGCGGTGAGTGGTTAGTGGTTAGCGGTTAGTGGTTAGTGGTGAGTGACCACCCGCATGACCTGCTCACCGCTCACCACTAACCGTTCACCGCTAAAATTTATTTCGTGAACAACAGCTCGCGATACTTGGGCAGGGGCCATATCTCGTCGTCCACTTCCATCTCGAGGTGGTCGATGTGGTCGCGGATGCTTTCGAGGTAGGGGCGCACTGTCTCTTCGTAAGCGAAGGCCTTGTCCTTGTAGTTGTCCATGTGGTTGGCCACCTTGCGGGCTTCTGTCATCTGGCGTACCTGCATCTTGATGGCCGTCACGCGGCGAGATATTTCGCGGATAAGCTCTTTGCGGTCGGCGCTGAGCTCTTCATACTCTTCGGGCGTGAACGTTTCGCGCAAGCCGCGCAGGTTCTCCAGCAGGCGGTTCTGGTAGCTGACGGCCGTGGGGACGATGTGGTTGATGGCCAGGTCGCCCAATACGCGGCTCTCGATCTGTACCTTCATGGTGAACTTCTCGAGCTCTACTTCGAGGCGGCTGTTCAGCTCCGTCTCGTTGAAGATGCGTTCGCCGATGAAGACCGAGCGTGACTGGTCGTCCACGTAGTGCATCAGCGCTTCGGGCACGTGGCAGATGTTGGTCAGGCCGCGGCGGGCAGCCTCCTGCTTCCACTCTTCCGAGTAGCCGTCGCCTTCGAAGCGGATGGGCTCGGAAGCGATGATCATTTCCTTGAGGGTGCGGAAGATGGCTTCATCCTTGGTGGCGCCTTCTTCCATGGCTTTGTCGACCGAGGCCTTGAATTCGTTCAGCTGGTTGGCCATGGCGGCGTTGATGGCAATCATGGCAGCGGCACAGTTGGCCGACGAACCTGCCGCGCGGAACTCGAAGCGGTTGCCGGTGAAGGCGAAGGGCGACGTGCGGTTGCGGTCGGTGGTGTCGAGCAGGATTTCAGGGATACGTCCGATGCCCAGCTTGAGGGTGGTCTTTTCTTCGGCCGTCATCTTGCTGTGGCTCACCTGCTGGGCAATTTCATCGAGGATGGACGAGAGCTGGCGGCCCAGGAAGATGGACAGGATGGCGGGCGGCGCTTCGTTGGCACCCAGACGGTAGCTGTTGCCTGCGCTGGCGATGGAGGCGCGCAGCAGGTCCTGGTTCTTGTATACCATCATCAGTACATTGACCAGGAAGGTGAGGAACAGCATGTTGCCCTTGGGGTTCTTGCCAGGGCCGAAGAGGTTGATGCCCGTGTCGGTGCAGAGCGACCAGTTGTTGTGCTTGCCGCTTCCGTTGACGCCATTGTAGGGCTTTTCGTGGAGCAGGACGGCAAAGTTGTGCTTGCGTGCGATGCGCTTCATCAGGTCCATGACCAGCTGGTTGTGGTCGTTGGCCAGGTTGACGTTCTCGAAGATGGGAGCCAGCTCGAACTGGTTGGGGGCCACCTCATTGTGGCGTGTCTTGACGGGGATGCCCAGCTTGTGGCATTCAATCTCCAGCTCCTTCATGAAGGCGGTGACGCGCGGCGGGATGGAGCCGAAGTAGTGGTCTTCGAGCTGCTGGTCCTTGGCCGAGGAGTGGCCCATCAGGGTACGGCCCGTCAGGCAGAGGTCGGGGCGGGCGTTGTAGAGGGCCAGGTCAACGAGGAAGTATTCCTGTTCCCATCCGAGGTTGGCATAGACGCGGCTGATGTTCTTGTCGAACAGCTGGCACACCTCGGTAGCGGCCTTGTCGACGGCATTGAGCGCCTTCAGCAGAGGCGTCTTGTAGTCGAGCGCTTCGCCCGTGTAGGCGATGAAGATGGTGGGGATACAGAGGGTGGTGTCTACCACGAAAGCGGGTGAGGAAACATCCCATGCCGTGTAGCCGCGTGCCTCGAAGGTGTTGCGGATGCCGCCGTTGGGGAAGCTGGAGGCATCGGGTTCCTGCTGGATGAGCAGCTTGCCCGAGAAGCGCTCGATGACGTCGCCGTCCTCGCTGAACTCGATGAAGCCGTCGTGCTTCTCGGCGGTGCCGTCGGTCAGTGGCTGGAACCAGTGGGTGTAGTGGGTGACGTTCAGCGACTTGGCCCAGCTCTTCATGCCGTTGGCAATGAGGTCGGCCATTTCGCGGCTGATGGGGGTACCCTTTTCGATGGCATCTGTCACGGCCTTGTAGGCTTCCTTGGGCAGATACTCCTGCATTTTCTTACGGTCGAATACGTGGCTGCCGTAGTAGTCGGACAGCTTTTCGGAGGGAGGGTTGACTTCCAACGGCTTGCGGTTGGCAAGTTCCTGTAAAGCGAAAAAACGCATTTTAGACATATCAGACTCTTCTTTACTAGTTGTTTAATTTGCCTGCAAAAATACATGTTTTTTTCTATATTTGATAGAATATGGGAGGTGCTTCGGTAAAAAAATCGACTGGGCTTGTTTCTTTTGCCGAACCTTTGCTATATTTGTCGCGACAAGATGTGTGACAAATTGGTACGATTGATATTGATAGGACTGAGTGTTTTTCTGCTGCTTTTCTTTCCAGAGAAGGGACGGGCAGAATATGCTCCCTACCGATATGGAGGGCGCTCCATATCGGCCGACTCCATCATGGACAAGGTGATTTTTTTCGCACCGCTGTACGAACGCATCGTGGACAGCTACAATGCGGAGCTGTATATCAAGGGACATATCCATATCAAGAAGCAGAACAAGCTGTTGCGTTTTATTCCTACAATGTTCCGCATCCGCAAGGGCGAGAAGGAATATCTGATGGAAACCTACAATGAACTGAGTTTTACGGCTCCCGACATCTACGACCAGAAGGTGACGGCCACTATGGGGACGGCCAGCGAGTTGTGGGACCTGAACGGACAGCTGCCGCAATATTTCCGCCTGAATGTCTACTCGCCGACGTTGCTCTACGACAAGCTTCTGTCGCCCGTAGCTCCCAATGCCAAGAAGTATTACGACTATCGCATTGACACCATCCAGGGACGGCCGCACGACCTGCAATACGTCATCCGCTTTATACCCAAGAGTAAAAGCTTCCAGCTGGTGGGCGGATATATGGTGGTGAGCGACAATGTGTGGAGCATCCGCGAGATACGCTTTTCGGGCCGCTCTGAGATTCTGCGTTTCAACAATCACGTCAGGATGGGCGAAGTGGGGGCGGCGGACGAGTTTCTTCCTTTGCTTTCAGATTTCGACGTGACGTTTAAGATGGTGGGCAATGTCATCGACGGCAGCTATACGGCCTCGTTGAAGTACAAGGACATCAGGCAGCACAATCCGTCTGCCGTGCGGAGAAAGTCCGACAAAGACCCTTATGACCTGTCGGCCTCCTATACGCTGAGGTGCGACACGAGTGCTTGTGTGAGGGATACGGCTGTCTTCAACACCTTGCGCCCGCTGGCGCTGACGGGGCATGAAGACTCGTTGTACCGCTCTTACTTCTTGTATCGCGATACGGTGGGGAAGCAGCAGAAGAAGCCCCGCAACAAGCGTCTGGAGTTTTGGGGGACGGTAGGCGATGCGCTGGTGAGCCGCTATACGCTCGACCTGGCCAATGTGGGGAGTGTGCGCTGTTCGCCCATTCTCAATCCGCTTCTGTTGAGCTACAGCCACTCCAACGGTATTTCTTACAGGCAGGACTTCCGCTACAACCGCCTGTTTTCGGGCGACCGCTTTCTGCACATCGCTCCCCGCATCGGATATAACTTTACGCGGAAGGAGTTCTACTGGTCGATGAGCGGCGATTTGGATTACTGGCCGCGAAAACGTGCGTCGATACATGTTGATATGGGTAGCGGAAACCGCATCTATAGCAGTGACGTGCTGGACGAACTGAAGGCGATGCCCGACAGCCTGTTCGATTTCGACCAGATTCATCTGGATTATTTCAAGGACCTGTATTTCAGAGTGACGCACAGCTGGGAGGTAGTCAACGGATTGACGCTGGACATTGGTTTGTCTCTCCATCGGCGTACGGAGGTCGAGAAGTCCAACTTCAGGCTGCTCCTGCCCGACGGTGGCGACCTGGTAGCCAAAAATCCGCAGACGAGGGCCATCGGCGAGAGTCCTTATCCGCCTGTGCTGACGCCTGACATCTTGAAGAAATTCCGCCACACGTACAGCAGTTTTGCCCCACGCGTATCCCTGCGATGGACACCAGGGCAGTACTACTACATGAATGGCGACCGAAAAATCAATCTCCACTCGAAATATCCCACGCTGATGGTCGATTGGGAGCGGGGCATCAGCGGGGTGCTGAAGGGTTCGGGTACGTACGAACGGGTGGAAGTGGATTTGCAGCACAACATCCCCTTGGGCCTCATGCGCGACCTCTACTATCGCGTGGGGTGGGGAAAGTTCACCAATCAGGAAGAACTGTACTTTGTGGATTTTGCCAACTTTACCCGCTCCAACCTGCCTGTGGGGTGGAACGATGAAATAGGCGGCGTCTTTCAGCTGCTCGACGGCCGCTGGTACAACTCTTCGCGCGAGTATCTGCGTGCCCACGTCACCTATGAGTCTCCCTTCCTGCTGCTGCGCCACCTGATGAAGTATACCCAGTATGTGCTGAACGAACGCCTTTACCTGAACACCCTGCTGGTGCCCCACCTCATGCCCTATGTGGAAGTGGGTTATGGCATCGGCACCCATATCTTCGACTTCGGCGTCTTTGCCAGCTTTGCCAACTGGAAGTATCAGGAGATAGGCTGCAAGTTCACCTTCGAGCTGTTCAACCGTTAAAAGGCGGAGGGTTAACATCTTTTATCCGAAACTCCTTGCAGTTGACAGCTTTATTCCATTCATTTGCAGATAAACCTTTTAAAAACAAATGTACATGAAAAATTGGAGACTGGAAGCCGCTATCGTAGCAGTAGGTCTGCTGTTGCTCGGCTGGATGCTGAGGGGCGGTATCAATGACTTTAGAGACAGAGAACGTGTCGTTACCGTGAAAGGTCTGGCCGAGATGGAAGTACCTGCCGATAAGGTGGTGTGGCCCTTGGTGCACAAGGACATCGGCAACGACCCTGCCGTCATCTACGCCAATATAGCCAAGAAGAATGCGGCCATCGTCGCTTTCCTGAAGAACAATGGTGTCAGCGATGCCGAAATCAGCATAGCCCCGCCCGAAATCATCGACATGGAAGCCGAACGCTATGCCAATCAGAACGTGAACTACCGATACAATGCCACGTCGGTCATCACCGTCACCTCGAAGAACGTGGACAACGTGCGCAAGCTGATGACCGAGCAGGCCGAGCTGTTGAAGCAGGGCATTGCCATTGCGGGCGGCGACTACCGCTACAACGTGTCCTACGAGTTTACAGGGCTGAACACCATCAAGCCGCAGATGATTGAGGAAGCCACGAAGAACGCCCGTGCGGCCGCCGAAAAGTTTGCCAAGGATTCGGACAGCAAGCTGGGTAAAATCCGAAACGCTACGCAGGGGCAGTTCACCATCAGCGACCGCGACAGCAATACACCTTATATAAAGAGTGTGCGCGTAGTGACGACGGTCACCTACTATCTGAAAAACTAAAACACTGTTTTCTGTAGCATAAAAGTGCCATTTCCTGCTGCCAAAGCATTGCTTTGCGGCGGCGGAATGGCACTTTGTGCGTACAGGGTGCCTCGCTGCCTGTATTTTTTAGGACCGAACGTTTTGTCGTTCAAGAAAATAGTCCTATCTTTGCGCCCGATTTATTGAGTCAACATAAAGTCTCACTTAATTAATTATTAAAAACAACTTATTTATTAATGGAAAAATTTGAAAAAGTAGCTCCGGTTGAAGACTTCAACTGGGATGCGTATGAGAATGGCGAAACAACTTCCACTGTTAGCCACGAGGACATGGAAAAGGCGTATGACAATACGCTGAACAAGGTTAACGACCGTGAGGTTGTTGACGGTACCGTAATCGCAATGAACAAGCGTGAAGTAGTTGTGAACATCGGTTACAAATCAGACGGTATCATTCCGATGAGTGAATTCCGTTACAATCCCGACCTGAAGGTAGGTGATACTGTAGAAGTATACATCGAAAATCAGGAAGACAAGAAAGGACAGCTCGTTCTGTCTCACCGCAAAGCTCGTGCTACCCGTTCTTGGGATCGCGTAAACGCTGCTTTGGAAAACGAAGAAATTATCAAGGGTTACATCAAGTGCCGCACAAAGGGTGGTATGATCGTAGACGTATTCGGCATCGAAGCCTTCTTGCCGGGTTCTCAAATCGACGTTAAGCCTATCCGCGACTATGATGTATTCGTTGGCAAGACAATGGAATTCAAGGTTGTCAAGATCAACCAGGAATTCAAGAACGTCGTTGTTTCTCACAAGGCCCTCATCGAGGCTGAGTTGGAACAGCAGAAGAAGGAAATCATCAGCAAACTCGAGAAGGGTCAGGTACTCGAGGGTGTTGTCAAGAATATCACATCTTACGGTGTGTTCATCGACTTGGGTGGCGTAGACGGTCTGATCCACATCACCGACCTGTCTTGGGGCCGCGTAAGCGATCCGCACGAAGTAGTAGAGCTCGACCAGAAGCTGAACGTTGTTATCCTCGACTTCGACGACGAGAAGAAGCGTATCGCTCTGGGTCTGAAGCAGCTCACTCCGCATCCTTGGGATGCTCTCGATCCGAACCTCAAGGTGGGCGACCACGTGAAGGGCAAAGTTGTCGTTATGGCCGACTACGGTGCATTCGTCGAAATCGCTCCGGGTGTAGAAGGTCTGATCCACGTATCTGAAATGTCTTGGAGCCAGCACCTGCGTTCTGCTCAGGACTTCATGAAGGTGGGCGACGAAGTAGAAGCTGTTGTTCTGACTCTGGACCGCGAAGAGCGTAAGATGTCATTGGGTATCAAGCAGCTGAAACCGGATCCATGGGAAACTATCGAAGAGAAGTATCCTGTAGGCAGCAAGCACGTTGCTAAAGTACGCAACTTCACTAACTTCGGTGTATTCGTAGAAATCGAAGAAGGTGTTGACGGCTTGATTCACATCTCTGACCTGTCTTGGACTAAGAAGGTTAAACATCCTTCTGAATTCACTCAGATTGGTGCCGACATCGAAGTTCAGGTACTGGAAATCGACAAGGAAAACCGTCGTTTGAGCCTCGGTCACAAGCAGCTGGAAGAGAATCCTTGGGATGTATTCGAAACTGTATTCACTGTAGGTTCTGTACACGAAGGTACTATCATCGAAATGCTGGATAAGGGCGCTGTAGTAGCTCTGCCTTACGGTGTAGAAGGTTTCGCAACTCCGAAGCACCTCGTTAAGAAAGACGGTTCTCAGGCTCAGCTCGATGAGAAACTGCCGTTCAAGGTGATCGAATTCAACAAGGACGCTAAGCGTATCATCCTGTCTCACAGCCGCATTTTCGAAGATGCTGCCAAGGCAGAAGAAAGAGCAGAAAAGAAGGCTGCCAAGAAGTCTAACAGCAAGAAGGAAGAAACTCCGATGATTCAGAATCAGGCTGCTTCCACTACGCTGGGCGACATCGACGCATTGGCTGCTTTGAAGGAGCAACTGGAAGGTAAGAAGAAATAATTTATTTCTGATTCAACTTCAATAGGGAGAGAGTGCACCCGTCTGCGGGTTGCACTCTCTTTTTTTGTGCCTGTCAGGCAACATGAATCGCGATTTATGCCTAAATTTGCGTCGTTATGGAGAAATTTGAGTTACATATCCTGGGGTGTGGTTCGGCCCTGCCTACCACCCGCCATTTCCCGACGTCGCAGATACTCAACGTGCGCGACAAGTTGTTCATGATCGATTGCGGCGAAGGAGCGCAACTGCAGTTCCGCAAGTCGCGCCTGAAGTTCTCGCGTCTGAACCACATCTTCATTTCCCATCTGCATGGCGACCATTGCTTCGGCCTGCTTGGGCTGGTCTCTACCCTGAACCTGTTGGGGCGTACGGCCGAGCTCCACATTCATTCGCCTCAGGGATTGGAGGAATTGCTGACACCCATGCTCGAGTTCTTCAACCATCAGATGACCTATCGGGTGGTGTTTCATGCCTTCGACACCCGCGAGGCATCGCTGGTTTACGAGGACCGTTCGCTGACGGTGACTACCATCCCCTTGCGGCATCGCATGCCCACCTGCGGCTTTCTGTTTGCCGAGAAGCCGCGCCCCAACCACATCATCCGCGAAATGATTGACTTCTATCAGATACCAGTCTTCGAGCTCAATCGCATCAAGAACGGAGCCGACTATATGACGCCCGACGGCGAAGTGATTCCCAACAGCCGACTGACGCGTCCGTCCGACCCTCCACGCAGCTATGCTTATTGTTCGGACACCCTCCCGCTGGCATCGGTTGTGGAGCAGGTGCGTGGAGCCGACCTCTTGTTTCACGAAGCCACCTTTGTCGACGACGATGCCCCTCGTGCCAAAGAAACCTTCCATACCACCGCTTCGCAGGCGGCTGCCATTGCCCGCGAGGCAGGCGTGAAGCGTTTGCTCATCGGGCATTTTTCTGCCCGATACGAAGATGAAAATCTTCTGCTGGAGCAGGCCCGTGCTGTTTTTCCTCAAACCTTGTTGGCGAAAGAAACGCTTTGTGTTCCTATTTAATTAAACTTTTTGTATCTTTGGACGTCTAAATTCTACAAATGCGAATAAAAGTATATGAATACTTCCTATAATGAGCGCGAAGTGTTAGCCTTGTTGCAGGACGAGAAGACACAGCGGCGCGGCTTCGAGATGATTGTGGCGCAGTATAGCGAGCAGCTGTACTGGCAGATACGCCGCATGGTGTATTCGCATGAGGATGCCAATGACCTGCTCCAGAATACCTTCGTCAAGGCATGGACAAGCATTGATTATTTTCGGGGAGACGCCAAGTTGTCTACCTGGCTCTACCGCATTGCCCTGAACGAGTGTCTGACGTTCTTGAGCAAGCAGCGGGCAATGTCGACCGTGTCGTTGGACGATCCTGAGGCGGATGTGTTGCAGAAGCTGGAAAGCGACCCCTATTTTTCGGGCGACAAGATACAGGCCAAGTTGCAGAAAGCCCTTTTGACCCTGCCCGAGAAGCAGCGGATGGTATTCAACCTGAAGTATTATCAGGAAATGAAGTACGAAGAGATGTCCGAAATCTTTGGTACGTCGGTCGGAGCGCTGAAGGCTTCCTACTATCATGCCGTGAAAAAAATCGAGAAGTTTTTTGATGATGAACTTTAAACCTTTGACACTAACCATAGTCTAATCTAAATGAAAGGAGAAAAGCTTATGAAAGAAGAAGATAATTTGCTGAAGAAAATTGGTACGGAGAATCCTTTCCGTGTGCCGGAAGGATATTTCGAGAGTTTCACTTCAGACTTGATGAGCCGTCTTCCAGAGAAAGAAAAGACCGATATCCGTCGCGAACCCACTACGTGGGAAAGAGTGAGGCCGTGGCTCTACATGGCTGCCATGTTTATAGGAGCCGCCTTGATCATACGGGTCGCTTCGCCGGTAAATGAAAAAGTGCCCGAGGTACAGCAACAGGTAGCTGTCGATGATACAGATACCGAGTTGGAGTATATCAGTACAGCCATAGACAATACGATGATGGACGACTATTCGCTGTATGTCTATCTGAGCGATGAAAGTGCAGAATAATCAATGTTTTAGTAAAGAATGACAATGAAAAAATTGAGCGTTTTAATGATTGCCTTGTTCGGCCTGATGCTTTCAGTATGGGCGGGCGACGGTGTATGCCAGCGGTTGACGAAGGATGAGTTTCGTGCCAGGCAGCAGGCATTTCTGACAGAGAAAGCCAAGCTGACCCGTGAGGAGGCTGCCAAGTTCTTCCCCTTGTATTTTGAGTTGCAGGACCGCAAGCAGCAGCTGAACGACAAGGCATGGAAACTGCTGCGTCAAGGCAAGGATGAGAATATGTCGGAAAGCCAATATGGTGAGATTCTCGATGGTGTGTATGATGCGCGAGTAGCTTCCAGTGAGTTGGAGCGGAGCTATATGAAGAAGTTCCAGAAGATTCTTCCCAACAAGAAAATTTATCTGATACAGCGTGCCGAGATGCGTTTCCATCGCGAATTGCTGAAGGGCATGCATGGCAAGGACGAGAATAATAAAGGGAAACGTCCTGCACCTCCCAAGAGGTGAAAACGTTTCCCACATAAACAGAGCTACTATTTTCAGTTTTCAAGAGGTAAAGTCTCCCGACGTTGGATGAATGAATCGACGTTGGGAGACTTTGTTTTTATTCTTCTTTTTCCAGTTTCTTGGCTTCTTCCCAGATGGCGTCCATTTCGGCCAGCGTCATGTCATGCAGGTTGCGGCCTTCCTTGATGGTATGTGCCTCGAGGTAGTTGAAGCGGCGGATGAATTTCTGGTTGGTGTGTTCCAGTGCATTGTCGGGGTTGATCTTGTAGAGGCGGGCGGCGTTGATGAGGCTGAACAGCACGTCGCCGAATTCTTCTTCGGCTTTCTGCTTGTCCATGTTGGCCACTTCGGCCTGAAACTCCTGGATTTCTTCCTTCACCTTGTCCCACACCTGTTCGCGCTCTTCCCAGTCGAAGCCTACGTTGCGGGCCTTGTCCTGTATGCGGTAGGCCTTAATGAGCGAGGGCAGGGCAGCGGGTACGCCTGCCAATACACTTTTGTTTCCACCTTTTTCCTTCAGTTTCAGTTGCTCCCAGTTCTCCACAACCTGGGCAGCCGTTTCGGCCTTTTCGTTGCCGAAGACGTGTGGATGGCGGAAGATGAGCTTCTCGCACAGGCGGTCGCATACGTCCTTGATGTCGAAGTCGCCCGTCTCGCTGCCTATCTTGGCATAGAAGGCCACGTGCAGCAGGACGTCGCCCAGCTCCTTGCAGATGTCCTGCTTGTCGTCGCGCATCAGGGCGTCGCACAGTTCGTAGGTTTCTTCGATGGTGTTGGGACGCAGGCTTTCGTTGGTTTGCTTGCGGTCCCAGGGACATTTCTCGCGCAGTTCGTCGAGGATGTCAAGGAAGCGTCCGAAGGCTTCCATCTGTTCTTTACGGGTATGTTGCATGGTTCTTCAGTTTAAAATTCTTTTTCGCAAAGGTACAAAGATTTTATGGATTTTGTGCGCTTCGTGCCGTTTCGTATGAGATGAGCAACCCCACCACCTCGGAGTAATTCTGGCGGCCGCTGTCTATCTTGTTGCCTTTCAGGTAGAGGTCGTAGATCCAATCCTGCACGGCACCTACCAACGGGCTGTACTTGGCCGACCAATAGGCTTGATGGTCTTTGGCCAATTGGATGATTTCGGGGCGGATGCTCTCTACGAGTGCCTGGTAAGCAGCCTCGTCCATCAGGCGGCGGGCGTTGCCCAACACGTGGAAGAGGATGGAGTAGTAGCCGCTGAAGCGCAGGGCGGGTACGCTGGAGCGGGTGCATACCTGATAGGCATAGAAGTTGGCCTCCGCCTCGCTGGTGATGCCCAGGCGGTGGGCCAGTTCGTGGGCATAGGTGGCGGGATAGTCGGCAGGCAGCAGGTCGCCGTTCAGGGTGAACTCGCAGAAGAAAGGCCCCATACTGCCCGTGACGCCCACCATCGAGATGAGCGGGGTGAAGAGCATCGTCTTGGCCCGCGGGTGGTCGGTCGTGGGCGGGAGCACACCCAGCGCAGGGCTGATGGCACGATAGCCGCGTACCACTTCGTTGCGTACCATGTCGGTGTCGATGCTGTCGATAGGGGTGTACGAAGCGTTCAGCCGCTCGATGTAGTCGTCCGTAAAGCGGGCGAAGTTTTCGGGCGTATAAGCCGTGTAGGCGATGCCCGTCCGCTGGTAGAAGTTGGGTTGCGAGTAGTTCAGGCCCCAGGCCAGGTAGAACCAGACGTATATCCAGCAGAGGAACTCCACCTCGCGACCAGCGATGCGCCGCCAGGGCTTCTTGCGGCGGAGGCGGGCGTAAAAAGGCCAGACAACAAGCCAGGCGATGCTGAGGGCAATGAAGAGGTCGCCCACGGCGAAGAGGATGAGGTTGGACACGGCGGTCAGCACGCGGGCTATGCTGGGGTAAATGTATCGGGCGTAGCAGGCTCCCGCGGCGGGCAGGAGTTGCACGAGCCACACGATAAGTATCAGTGTCATCAGTAGAAGGTGGCGTTTCTTCAGACGCTTCCACCAAGGGCGTACAGTCCTGTCGCCCTCTTTTGCCGTTTTTCTTAGAGTATTGAATGTCAGCATACTATCAGTTTATTTTAGTTTATCAAAAATAAACTGCCAGTTTAATAGCGATAAACTGTCAGTTTAATGCGCTTAAACTGTCAGTTTACTCCGTTTAAACTGAGAGTTTAAAGCCTTTGAACTGACGGTACACTCCGCTTGAACCGGAGCAAAACCGTCGTCTTTGCGCAAAGATAGACAAATCTTTTCGTTGCTTTTGCCGATGGAAAGCAATAAATTACTAATTTTGTGCCCATAATCGCAAACAATTTTAATTTTATAGACTTAAAGAGAAATGGAATTAGCAAGTAAGTACAATCCCGCCGACGTAGAGGGAAAGTGGTACCAGTATTGGCTGGACCACAAACTGTTCAGTTCGAAACCCGATGGCCGTCAACCGTACACCGTCGTCATCCCGCCCCCCAACGTCACCGGCGTGCTCCACATGGGACACATGCTTAATAATACCATTCAAGATATCCTGGTGCGCCGCGCCCGCATGGAAGGCAAGAACGCCTGCTGGGTGCCGGGTACCGACCATGCTTCCATCGCCACCGAAGCCAAGGTGGTGAACAAACTGGCTGCGCAGGGCATCAAGAAGACCGACCTGACGCGCGAGGAGTTCCTGAAGCATGCCTGGGAATGGACCGACGAACACGGCGGCATCATCCTGAAGCAGCTCCGCAAGCTGGGCGCTTCGTGCGACTGGGACCGCACGGCCTTCACCATGGACGAGAAGCGCAGCGAGAGCGTCATCAAGGTGTTTGTCGACCTGTATAACAAGGGACTCATCTACCGCGGCGTGCGCATGGTGAACTGGGACCCCAAGGCGCTGACCGCCTTGAGCGACGAGGAAGTGATTTATAAGGAAGAGCACAGCAAGCTCTACTACCTGAAATACTACGTGGCTGACGACGACATGTCGGGCGAGACCGGCGCCGAGGGTGAAGTGGTTCACCGCGATGCCCAGGGCCGTCGCTACGCTGTAGTTGCCACGACCCGCCCTGAGACCATCATGGGCGATACGGCCATGTGTATCAATCCTGCCGACCCCAAGAACCAGTGGCTGAAGGGCAAGAAAGTCATCGTGCCCCTCGTAGGTCGTGTCATCCCCGTCATTCAGGACGACTACGTGGATGTAGAGTTCGGTACAGGTTGCTTGAAGGTGACGCCTGCCCACGACGTGAACGACTACATGCTGGGCGAGAAATATAACCTGCCGAGCATCGACATCTTCAACGACAACGGTACCCTGAGCGAAGCCGCCGGCCTCTATGTAGGCATGGACCGCTTCGACGTGCGCGAGCAGATTGAGAAAGACCTTGCCGCCGCCGGCCTGCTGGAGAAGGTGGAGGCCTACACCAACAAGGTGGGCTTCTCCGAGCGTACCAACGTGGCCATCGAGCCGAAGCTCTCCATGCAGTGGTTCCTCAAGATGCAGCACTTTGCCGACATGGCTCTGCCGCCCGTCATGAACGACGAACTGAAGTTCTATCCCGCCAAGTACAAGAACACGTACAAGAACTGGCTGGAGAACATCAAGGACTGGTGCATCAGCCGCCAGCTGTGGTGGGGACACCGCATCCCTGCTTACTTCCTGCCCGAAGGCGGATACGTGGTGGCCGAGACGCCCGAGAAGGCCCTCGAACTGGCCAAAGAGAAGACCGGCAAGGCCGACCTGAAGCTGGAAGACCTGCGTCAGGACGAAGACTGCCTCGACACGTGGTTCTCTTCCTGGCTGTGGCCCATCTCCCTGTTCGACGGCATCAACAACCCCGGCAACGAGGAAATCAAATACTACTATCCGACGAGCGACCTGGTGACAGGCCCGGACATCATCTTCTTCTGGGTGGCCCGCATGATTATGGCTGGATACGAATACATGGGCGACATGCCTTTCCGCAACGTGTACTTCACAGGTATCGTGCGCGACAAGCTGGGACGTAAGATGTCCAAGTCGCTGGGCAACTCGCCCGATCCGCTCGACCTCATCGAACGCTATGGTGCCGACGGTGTGCGCATGGGTATGATGCTTTCGGCTCCTGCCGGCAACGATATCCTCTTCGACGACGCCCTGTGCGAGCAAGGCCGTAACTTCAACAACAAGATATGGAACGCCTTCCGCCTCGTCAAGGGCTGGGAAGTGAGCGCCGAGGTCGAAGTGCCCGAAGCAGCCGCCCTGGCCATGAAGTGGTTCGAGTCGAAGCAGAACGCCGTAGCCGCCGAAGTGGCCGACCTCTTCAGCAAGTACCGCCTGAGCGAAGCCCTGATGGCTGTCTACAAGCTCTTCTGGGACGAGTTCTCCAGCTGGTACCTGGAGATGATCAAGCCAGCTTACGGCCAGCCCATCAGCAAGGCCGTTTACGACACGACCATCGGCTTCTTCGATAACCTGCTCCACCTGCTCCATCCGTTCATGCCCTTCATCACCGAAGAGCTGTGGCAGCACATCGTGGACCGCAAGGACGGCGAGAGCCTGATGGTGAGCCCCATGCTAGCTCCGGGCAAGGTGGACGAGGCTATCGTGCAGCAGTTCGAGGTAGTGAAGGAAATCATCAGCAACGTCCGCTCCATCCGCTTGCAGAAGAACATTGCTCAGAAGGAAGCGCTGGATTTGCAGGCTGTGGGCGAAAACCCTGTAGCTGCCTTCAACGCCGTCATCACGAAGATGTGCAACCTTTCGTCCATCGCCGTGGTCGAGGCCAAGGCCGACGGAGCTGCTGCCTTCATGGTAGGTACGACGGAGTATGCCGTACCTCTGGGCAACATGATCGACGTGGAAGCCGAGATTGCCCGTATGGAAGCCGAGCTGAAGCACAAGGAAGGTTTCCTGCAAGGCGTACTGAAGAAGCTCAGCAACGAGAAGTTTGTGAACAACGCTCCCGCTGCCGTCATCGAGCTGGAGCGCAAGAAGCAGGCCGATGCCGAAAGCATCATCAAGTCGTTGAAGGAAAGCATCGCTGCGCTGAAGAAAGCGTGAAGTAGTGATTGACGAGCTACAAGCTCTATGGCTTGTCGCTCGTCATTCGTAGTTCATCACTAACAAATATAGGAACGTCGGGTGCGGCTTTCTGTCTAAGGAAAGCAGGACCCGGCGTTTGTTTTTTTAATCTTAAAAACGAATGTATAATGAGAAAGATCACTTCTTTTCTGTTGCTGGCAGCGTTGTGTTGCCCCACATGGCAGGCAGTAGCCTCCGTTACAGACACTGTATTCATCCGTGAGACCAATATTCCAGTTCTGATAGACCGTCAGGATAACGAGTTGTTCCATCTGCGCATCGACAATGGCGAAGGTAAGAAGCTCGATCGGGTATCCCTTGACTTGGGAGCAGAAGTCGATTTAACCCAGATAGAAGCTGTCAAGCTGTTCTATGGCGGTACGGAGTGCGTGGAACGTAGCGATAAGGGCGGATATGCTCCCGTGGCCTATGTGTCGGCCTATACCGTAGGACAGACCCGTGCGGCCAATCCTTCTTACTCTATTCTGAAGAGTGAAGTCCGTTCGCCGGGCCGTCAGGTAGTGTTCAATGTCAATCAGTCGCTCTATCCGGGTATCAATTATTTTTGGGTAAGTTTGCAGATGAAACTGCAGGCATCGTTGCTGACCAAGTTTTCGGCGTCTGTATCATCGGTTGAAATTGATGGACAGACAGCTCCGCTGAAACTGGTCAACGGTCCGCGTGTCCACAGAATGGGCTATGGAGTCCGTCAGGCGGGCGACGACGGAGTAGCTGCTTATCGTATTCCAGGCTTGGTGACCAGTAACAAGGGGACGCTGCTGGCCGTCTACGACGTGCGCCACAATAGTAGTGTGGACCTCCAGGAATACATCGAAATTGGCCTTAGCCGCAGTACCGACGGCGGGCAGACGTGGGAGAAGATGCAGATTCCCATGAGCTTCGGCGAATATGGTGGACTGCCCAAAGCGCAGAACGGTGTGGGCGATCCGGCTATTCTGGTGGACAAGCAGACTGGTATCATCTGGATAATGGCGGCTTGGACACACGGCATGGGCAACGCGCGTGCTTGGAACAATTCGGGACAGGGTATGACGTTGGAACAGACCGCCCAGCTGATGCTGGTGAAGAGTGATGACGATGGCAAGACGTGGTCCGAACCTATCAACATCACCAGCCAGGTGAAGTCTCCCGAATGGTATTTCCTGCTTCAGGGACCTGGGCGTGGTATTTCGATGATAGATGGTACATTGGTCTTTGCCGGGCAGTTCATTGGTGCCGACCGTATTCCTTGTGCCTGCATCATCTATAGCAAGGACCATGGCAAGACGTGGCACATCAGCCAGCCGGCCCGTAGCAATACGACTGAGTCGCAGGTGGCCGAAGTGGAGCCGGGCGTGCTGATGCTGAACATGCGCGACAATCGGGGAGGGAGTCGAGCCGTGGCTGTGACCCGTGACTTTGGGGCTACTTGGGAAGAACATCCGTCTTCGCGCAAGGCATTGGTAGAGCCTGTTTGTATGGCGAGCTTGTTGCATGTAGCGGCCGAAGACAATGTAACTGGTAAACCTATTCTGTTGTTCTCCAACCCCGACAGTCCAAAGAATCGCCACCGTATGACCATCAAGGCCAGTTTGGATAACGGGTTGACATGGCTTCCCGAGAACCGCCTGATGCTGGACGAAGGTGGTAGCTGGGGCTATTCCTGCTTGACGATGATCGACCGCGAGACTGTCGGTATTCTTTATGAAAGCAGTACGGCTCATATCTTGTTCCAGGCCGTTAAGTTGGAAGATATTCTTAAATAACGTAAGGAGTTTACACGTAAGGGCGGTAAGGGGCAAGTTTGCTCTAATACACAGCCTGAGGGCGTAATCATCAGGAAAAAGATGTCAATGGCCTGTATGACTTGTTGGATGATTTGAGATTTCGTGATTCCTGTATAAAAGAACTCCCCTTCATTTTTACTGGCTTTTACCAGAAAAAAGAAGGGGAGTATTGTTTAGAGTATATAGAAAAGTTTATTCCAACAGTTTCTTCAGAAATTCATCCAATTCCTCGTCCAGTCCTTTCAGCAATTCGTCGTTTACCAATAAAGTATCGTCGTCCATTAGAAGAAGTTCGGCAAGCGTTTCTTTCTCTTCATCTACCAATACGAACGAGAAAGGTTTCAAGATAGTCATTTTATCAAAATCACCGGCACTTTTCATTTCGTTCAAAAGGCTTGATAAAATACGTTCGGTGTTTTCATTGAAATCGTTGCCGTCGTAGGCGGTCCATTCTTCGATGACTGTATTGGCCAGCTCTTCGTCTTCATCGTTGAAGATAGACAATTCACCCGAGTTGGGGTTGGCCTGCAAGTGTATATCGGTTACAATTGTTTGCTCGCAGGCACAATTATATTTGCTGACAGCCTTTTTTATGGCGTTTCCAAGTTGGGACAAGGATGATTGACTCAGTTTCATAATACAAAATTCTGTTATTTCTTTCAAAGGTAGGAAAAAAATGGTAACCTTGATACATTTTCCTTAAAAATCCGCATTATTTCTTTTCATTTGGGCATTGAGGCGTACCAGACCATCTTTCCGGGTTTTCAGTTCATTGACATACGAATTGGTCATGATGTAGTATGATATCTCGCTTGTGTAGATACCTTCTGCTGCATCTTTTATCTCTTTGGCCACGTCCTTTGCCATACTTTGGGCTATCTCGCGTGCTTTCACTGCCCAATCGTAAGCAAGGTCAAGACTGTCCTGTATTTCATATCCAAAGGCAATGTTGCAGGCTGCATACATTTTCTGTTTTCCTTTTTGGCGTTCATACTCTTTTTTCCAAAGTTCGATGGCTCCTGCCCAGTCCTTTTCCTTGACGCAAACGTCTGCATCTCGCATGTTGACCGACCCTCCTTTAAAGAGATAGCGGTTGGCCGTCTGCCAGTGGGGAACCAGATACTTGACTGGTGCGATACCTGCAAAACTGGAGGCTTGTTCTATCAGTTCCTTTTCTGGAACCAGTTGGGTAAATATTTGTGTCTGGCTGTCTCCGGTAGCTTCCCAAAAGATGCTGTCCGTACAATTGACGGTTGCCATAGGAGCAGAGCGGTTGGGCAAGTAGACTTTTAAGGTCGGGTAGACTTTGGCATCTACAGTACCATAATATAAGTTCCAACCGGGCATGTAGCTGACTTTGCGCAGGCTGCTCAGTTGGACATTTTCCAAAGCAATGAGAAAATCTACTCCCAACTCCTGGGTCAATTGTTGTACTTCACTTTGCGAAAGGGTACTTTCGCGCGGAGTAATGTCGTGGCTTCTCAGGGCAGAGTCACAGATAACTACCAGGTCAAAATAGTTTTCGTCGGCGATAGCTTGTGCCATCGATTCGGTAGTCAGTTTGGCTTCACCATTGTAATAATCGGTACGGCGCGCCAGTTCCGTGGAACTTTTGCCTGTTTTCTTGTCACTGGCAATAAGTTTGTTTTCCGGTGTTTCAGGCATATTGTTGACAATGGCCACCCGTTTCAGTTCGTTCGGAAATGTAATTTCGGCTGGCAACATGTAGTCTATTGACACTTGTTCGATGGATTGACAAGCTGTCAGACATAGGATACCTGCTATAATCAGTGTATAAAGGAGACTTTTCTTCATATACATGTCTTTTAGTTAAGTTTGAACAAAAATACTCTTTTCGCAGAAAAAACGAAAGCCTCGAACGTTTTTTAACCGTTCGAGGCTTTTTGTTAAAGGGGGTATCCTTTTATTTATAAGTCACGCCCATGGCAATTCTTGTATTTCTTTCCGCTACCACAAGGACAGGGATCGTTACGGCCTACCGTCTTTTCGGCGCGTATCGGTTCACGACGGGGCTGCTCACGCGTATCTCTTGCTGCAGCTGCCTGTTGGTTGGGATCGTTCAAATCAACCTTTTGTTCACGATAACGACTCATATCCTGACGTTGCTCAGGGGCAGCCTGACGTACTTCTACGTTGCGCTGGGGGGCCTGCTGCTGGCTTTCGGCCGGAGCTTCCTGTACAGGTATCTGGCCACGCATCAGGATGGAGATGGTCTGGTTGTTAATCTTGTCAACCATCGCGTCGAACAGGTTGACAGACTCCAGCTTGTAAATCAACAACGGGTCTTTCTGTTCGTAGCTGGCGTTCTGTACGGAATGCTTCAGGTCATCCAGTTCACGGAGGTTTTCCTTCCAGGCTTCGTCGATGACGTGCAGCAGGATACTCTTCTCAAATGATTTTACAACCTCCTTACATTCGCTTTCGTACGCAGCTTTCAGGTTACAGGAGATGTTATACATTCGCTTACCGTCGGTGATGGGGATGAGAATATTCTCATACATGTGACCTTGGTTTTCATATACTTGCTTGATGACCGGATAGGCAATCTGTGCCATACGTTCGGTCTTGCGCTTGAAGAGTTCCATAGCAGCATCGAATGCTTTCTCTGCCAGTTTCTCCTTCTTGACTTCTTTGAATTCTTCCTCGCTGAAGGGAACTTCCATAGCCAGTGTCTGCAGCATGTCCATTTTGCAGTTTTCGTAGTCGGGAGCTTCTACAGCATTGGCGCAACGGTCCCAAATCATATTGACGATATCCATACCGATACGTTCGCCCATCAAGGCATGGCGACGCTTAGTATAGACTACGGTACGTTGTTTGTTCATTACGTCATCGTATTCCAACAGACGCTTACGGATACCGAAGTTGTTTTCTTCCACTTTCTTCTGGGCGCGTTCGATAGATTTGGAAATCATGCTGTGTTCGATCATCTCACCTTCCTTGAAGCCCAGTTTGTCCATCACGCCGGCAATTCGGTCGGACGAGAACAGACGCATCAGGTCGTCTTCCAGTGATACGAAGAATACGGAAGAACCCGGGTCACCCTGACGGCCGGCACGACCACGCAACTGGCGGTCTACACGACGGGACTCGTGACGCTCTGTACCGATGATGGCCAGACCGCCTGCGGCCTTCACTTCCGGACTCAGCTTGATATCGGTACCACGACCGGCCATATTGGTGGCAATGGTCACCGTACTGCTCTGACCGGCTTGTGCCACGATTTCGGCTTCCTTCTGGTGCAGCTTGGCGTTCAATACGTTGTGGGGAATCTTACGCATAGTCAACATCTTGCTCAGCATTTCCGAGATTTCGACCGACGTTGTACCTACCAGTACAGGGCGTCCGGCGTTGACCATCGCTTCGATTTCCTCGATAACGGCTTTGTATTTCTCGCGTTTTGTCTTGTAAACGCGGTCGTTCATGTCCTTACGGGCAATGGGGCGGTTGGTCGGGATGACTACTACATCCAGTTTATAGATATCCCAGAATTCACCTGCTTCCGTTTCGGCTGTACCGGTCATACCCGAAAGCTTGTGGTACATACGGAAGTAGTTCTGCAAGGTGATGGTTGCGAATGTCTGTGTGGCTGCTTCTACCTTCACACCTTCCTTGGCTTCGATAGCCTGGTGCAGACCGTCGGAATAGCGGCGGCCTTCCATGATACGGCCGGTCTGCTCATCCACAATCTTCACCTGTCCGTCTATCACGACATATTCGTCGTCCTTTTCGAACATGGTGTAGGCTTTCAACAGCTGGTTGATGGTATGTACACGTTCCGACTTGATGGCATAGTTGGTGAGCAGGGCATCCTTCTTGGCCAGACGTTCTTCTTCGCTCAGGTCCTTTTCATTTTCAAGTTCGGAGAGCTGGGCAGTAATGTCTGGCAATACGAAGAGAGTAGGGTCGGCCGAATTGCCGCTGATAAGGTCTACACCCTTATCGGTCAGGTCGACGCTGTTCAGTTTCTCGTCGATGACGAAGTAGAGCGGGTCGGTAACTTCGTGCATGCGCTTGTTGTTCTGCTCCATGTAGATTTCCTCGGTCTTCAGCATGCCGGCTTTGACGCCCTGTTCGCTCAGGAACTTGATGAGCGGTTTGTTCTTGGGCAGGGCCTTGTGGCTGCGGTAGAGAGCCAGGAAACCTTCTTCCTGTTCTTTCTTGTCGCTGGAGGCGATGAGGCGTTTGGCATCGGCCAAGTATTGGGTGGCCAGTCGCTTCTGGGCTTCTACCAGTCTTTCTACCAGCGGGCGGAGCTGTTCGAACAGCTGGTCATCCCCTTTGGGTACCGGACCGGAAATAATCAACGGGGTACGGGCATCGTCAATCAATACGGAGTCCACCTCATCGACGATGGCGTAGTTGTGCTGGCGTTGTACGAGATCTCTCGGGCTGATGGCCATGTTGTCACGCAGGTAGTCGAAACCAAATTCATTGTTGGTACCGAATGTGATGTCGGCCAGGTAGGCACGGCGGCGGGCATCGGAGTTAGGCTGGTGCTTGTCGATGCAGTCTACGCTCAGGCCGTGGAACATGTAGAGCGGTCCCATCCACTCGGAGTCACGCTTGGACAGGTAGTCGTTCACGGTTACGACGTGTACACCGTTACCGGTCAGGGCGTTGAGGAATACGGGGAGGGTAGCCACGAGGGTCTTACCTTCACCGGTTGCCATTTCGGCAATCTTGCCTTTGTGCAATACGACACCACCGAAGAGCTGTACGTCGTAGTGTACCATGTTCCAGGTAATTTCATTACCGCCTGCCATCCAATGGTTTTTGTAGATGGCCTTGTCGCCTTCGATGCGGACAAAGTCCTTGGTAGCAGCCAGCTGGCGGTCGAAGTCATTGGCCGTTACGGTGATTTCTTCGTTCTCCGTGAAACGGCGTGCCGTTGACTTGACAATGGCAAAGGCAGCGGGTAACACATCGTCGAGTGCTTTTTCGTAAATCTCCAGTATTTCCTTTTCGATTTTGTCTATCTGGGCAAAGAGTTCTTCACGCTTTTCCAGTTCCGTGTTTTCTACTGTAGCCTTCAGCTCGTCCACTTTGGCACGTTGCGAGGCTGCGGAGTTGCGGATGTATGCCTTCAGCTCTTCTGTTTTGGCACGCAAGGCATCGTTGTCCAGACTGTCGATTTCGGGATAAACGGCTTTCACCTTGTCTACCCATGGTTGTATTTCCTTCATGTCACGGGTGGATTTATTGCCGAAAATCGAGCTTAAAAATTCATTGAATCCCATTTTATAATTGTTTTTTTATTATTATTCTGTTTGATTGATAGATATTTTGCCTCTGCAAAGGTAAGCATTTCGCAACAGAGCACACAGCGTTCTGCCGAGTTTTTTCCGTCAATCTGCCCATTCCTGCAGGCCATGGCGGACTGAAGTGAGGAAAATGGGGACATGCGGAACCCTTTGTCATGAAAAATCAGAGGTTGAGCGGAGAAGCGGTACAGCCGTTGGGGGCACGTATGCGCATCACATTGCTCAGTGTAGGGGCAATGCGGTCGGCACTGACGGCGGTCCGGATGGTTTCGGCCTTGATACCTCCTCCGATAAGTATCAGCGGAGCCGGTATTTCGGCAGCCCGGACAGCCCGGCTGTCGGTGCTGTTTTCCTGGACGATGGTCCATCCGGGCAGAACCTCGATGAGCAGGTCGCCCGAGCGTTTGCGGTGGTAACCGTTGCGTACGCGGTCGATTTGTGGTGACCAGGAGCCGAGCAGCAGCCGTTGCGAAGAGTAGACTTTGTCCACTCCGCTGAACTGAACCAGAAACGTTGCCGATTTCTCGAGTATTTCAGTCAGGTCGAGCTGCTTGTCTTCCAGTAGTTTATGATTGAGATAAATTTGTTGGTCATAGAATGCCTCGACGTATTGCCCTGATCCGTAGGTCGCCATCAGATACATGTTGAGCAGCGTGGCACAACGGTTCAGATGGAACTCTCCTCCGGGGATACGGTAGATACCGGTATCGGCAGGGTCGGGGTCGGCATAGCCGGTAGACGCAATGCACAGGATGGTGTTCTGTAAACCGACTCTTTTGTCGATGAGGTCGAGCAGCGTGGCGATGCTTCTGTCCAGTCTGACGTAGGTGTCCTGCATCTCCATGGCACATTCGCGTGTGCTGCGGTGGTTGTAGTTGCCTGCATAGTAGGTCAGGGCCAGCAGGTCGGTAGTATTGTCCTGCCCTAAGCCGCTCTTTTTCAGCAGCTGGGCGGTGAGCAGGTTCACTTCGTCGTTGATGAAGGGGCTGGCGGACAGTCGGTAGAATTTGTTCTCGCGTTCGGTCTCAAAGATGTATTTGAACGGCTCGGTACGCCAGTCGGACAGGTATTTGTAGTCGCCCATCGGCTTTACGGGCGTCCAGACGATGTCTTTGATGCGAAAATCTACCGAGCAGGAGTCATTGTATTGGTTAAGCCATTCGGGGAATTCCTGGTAATAGGTACTTCCACACCACTTGCCGTTGGTCTTGTTGATCCAGAAAGCGCCGTCGCCTGCGTGTCCGGCACTCAGGATGGCGGCGTCGCGGTTGGGGGCGATGGCGTAGACTTTAGCCTGGTTACGAGTGGCGATTTTCAGTTCGTCGGCGATGGTGGAGGTCAGCAGATGGGCGGGCGAACTGCTTTGGTTGGTATAGTTGCCCATGTAGTTGGGGTCGTCCACACAGCTGCGTGGCGTCAGGGTGGATACGTCCATCCATTTGCCTGCAATGATGCCGTGGGTGGCAGGAGAGCAGCCGGTGAAGATGGTGGCCGTGGCCGACGCGCGGTCGGGCTTGTTGAACGGCATCTCTGCCTGCAGGAATACTTTCCCTTCACGCATCAGCCGCTTGAAGCCTTTTTCGCCGTAGAGGGACGAGAACGCCTCCAGATAGTCGGTGCGCAGCTGGTCGATGGTCAGCGTTACAACCAGCTTGGGTGTGGCGGGCAGCGGTTGGGCCTGCATGCCGCCGATGGTCAGCATCAATATGGAGGTTATCAGTCCTTTTTTCATTTCTTCTGTTTCGTAGCTTGTTTATGTGACAATATCAGGTTGCCTGCCGAACGTACCAGCAAACACAGTGCCAAAGGTAATACAGCTAAATTGATTTTTTGCGGAATTATCGCCCAAAGCACTATAAATAGTGTTAAAACGGCCAGATTGGCCATCATATAGTAGCTCTTTTGTTTCCGGATGACCTTTCTCAGCATGCAAGGCAGGCAGAAAAGGTGCAACGGATGGAGTACAAAGAGCACATAGTTGGAACCTACGGCGGGGTGTTGCGAGAAGAAGGACAGGAAAGCCAGGATACATCCGCCCAATCCGGCCGCGAGGAAAAGGGCGAGGTCGATTCCCCACAGACTTTTCCCTTTACGGAGTCCATACCATGTGGCCACAATGATTACGGCCAGTAACAGCAGGGCACAGGTCATCGGGCCGGGAATCAGAAGGGAGTCTTCTTCGTTTTCGGCAGAAGCGCTGACCACTTGCTCGGTATCGCTTACCAGCGGAATGCTGTATGTGCCTGTAGAGTCGGCCAGCGTGGCGGTGGCAAAGAAGTCTTTCAGGTAGAGGGGAGCGAACATCATCTGATGCCGGCTGATGGGTCGGTCGGCTTCGCTGCCCAGGCAGAGGTCTATGCCCAGCTTCGACCACGGATGTCCCTGGCAACATTCGTGAACGATGTCGCGGAAGCTGCGGCCGGTGTCGGTCGTTGTCATGTCGTCGGCATAGTGCAGTCGGTCTTCTACAGCCCGTTCCACCAGGTCGCGCGGGCGGGTAGCGCAGTTGTCGTGGAAGAAGTTGTAGAGGTAGACACGGTTCTCCGGGCGGTAGTTCTCTTCCAGCAGGGCTATCAGCCGTTGTTTTTCTTTGTGGCTGAGGTTCAGTGTCTGCTGCCACACGTCGCGGTTGGTCATCTGATACTCGGACAGAAAATATTTGTAGTTCGTGGCTCCCAGCTGGTAATACGTTTCGCCCAGCGTGAAGCGCAGGACGAAGTTAGGCGTGTCGAAGCTGAACAGGCCGTAGTTGAACACGGCGTCGATGCCCTTCCGACGGTCTTCGTAGCGGAGGGCCGTATGTCCGAAGAGGGCGTAGATGTCCGTTCCCGGCCCGCAGGTCAGCAGGCTGAGGCGGATACCGTCGTCTTCGGGCGCAGGCTGTACCTCTGCCGCCAGCAGGCGGGGGCAGGCAAGACTGCACACGAAGGCCGTGATGCATATAATATAGGAATATAGAGTCCGTTGCATGTCTTTTCAATGATTTGCGGCGCAAAGATAATGTTTGGTGCCCGAAAGTCCTACATTTGTTTCGAAAATTGTTGGCATTCGCTGAAAATCTGGCCGGGCGTGTAGGGAGGAATCGTCGGGATACGCTTGTTGGGGCGTCGGGACACTTTGTTTTGCTTTGTTTGTTTCTGCTGACAAAATGATGGGATTTGCGATTTGGTGCTGACACTGGCTTTTCTCGGAAAAGATAAACGGGGCGGGCAGAAGCCTGGAATGAATGTCCCAACCCGCGGGAAAGTGGGTATTTGGCGGGCAGGATGTATGTTTTCTGTCGTTACATTGTTTGTTTGGGGTGAAAACATTGTATGTTTCCTGGCAAAAGATTGCTTGAAAAAACGGGTTCCAATGCCTGAAAAGATGGAAAAAGTGCCGGATTTTGTACAGAAAAGGCCTGTTTTTGCCGATTTCTCTCTGTTTTCCGTGCCAAAATGCGGCTTTTAAGGCTCCAGTTTCGTCTGGTTTGTTTGTAAGGATTTTGCTATCTGTCTGTGTGTGAGCTTGAAAGATGGTTTCGCCTTCGTCCTTTTCCATCGGCCCCGACTTCGCTCCGAAAGAAGCGAATCTCAGGCCGTTTGGAAATCAAAGTGTCATTTTGCTACATCGGAAAGCGGAATGAAGCGGCTGGCGGGGAAGGACTTCATTTCTTTCGGAAAGGTGGTCTTTGGGGCTGTTGCCTGCTGCCGCCATACAGTTTGTCTATCAGGTCCGTGCGTCCGAGACGGTGCAGCTCGTTGACGATGTTGCGTCGTTCTTCGGGTTTGTACCAAAAGAAGAACTGCCGTTGGGCCAGCTTTTCGCGCTGCGTCTTGGCGCTGAACACGGGTTCGAGCGTATACGGATGGAAGCCCGTGTACCACGCTTCGGTGGAGACAGTCATAGGGGTGGGCGTAAAGTCCTGTACCTGCTCCAGATGGAAGTCGAGGCGCTTGGTGATGACGGCCAGTTCGGCCATGTCTTCTTCGTGGCAGCCGGGATGACTGGATATAAAGTAGGGGATGAGCTGCTGCCGCAGGCCTTCTTCGCGGTTGATGCGGTCGAATATCTGCTTGAATGTTTCGAACTGGGCGAACGGTGGTTTGCGCATTACGTTCAGCACACGGTCGCTGGTATGTTCGGGGGCCACCTTGAGGCGGCCGCTGACGTGGCGGGTGATAAGCTCGCGGGTATATTCGCGGGTACTTTGATTCACCTTGGGGTCCTTGCTCTCGTGGAGCAGCAGGTCGTAGCGCACACCGCTGCCGATGAACGACTTCTTGATGCCCGGCAGGGCGTCTACGGCATGATAGATGTCGAGCAGGGGGCGATGGTCGGTGTTCAGGTTGGGGCAGATGCGCGGGTGGATGCACGAGGGGCGTTTGCATTTCTTGCACAGTTCGAAGTTCGCGCCCTGCATGCGGTACATGTTGGCACTTGGGCCGCCCAAGTCGCTCAGATAACCTTTGAAGTCGGGCAGTTCCATGACGGCTTTTACTTCGCGCAGAATGCTTTCCTTGCTTCGGCTCACGATGAATTTCCCCTGATGGGCGGAGATGGTACAGAATGCACAACCGCCGAAACAGCCGCGATGGATGTTGATGGAGTGCTTGATCATGTCGTAGGCCGGGATGCGCTTGCCCTTGTATTTGGGATGGGGCAGGCGCGTGTAGGGCAGGTCGAATGAATGGTCCAGCTCCTCGGTGGTGAGGGGCGGATAGGGTGGATTGACGACAACCGTTTGCCGCCCTACCGTTTGCAGGATGCGCGAAGCGGCATATTTGTTGCTCTCTTCCTCGATGTGACGGAAGTTGGCGGCCTCCTTCTTCTTGTCTCCCAGGCATTCTTCGTGGGAGTAAAGGGTGATGTCACCTTCCTGAGGATGGACTTCACGGGTGAGGTAGGCAATTTGGGGGATATCGTCCAGTGGCAATCCCTGCTGCATGCGACGTACCAGTTCGACTATCGGTTTTTCGCCCATTCCATAGATGAGCAGGTCGGCCCCGCTGTCGCACAGAATGCTGGGACGAACGCGGTCCTGCCAGTAGTCGTAGTGGGTGAGGCGGCGCATACTGGCCTCGATACCGCCCAAAAAGACGGGAACGTCGGGGTAGAGCCGTTTCAGGATTTGGGTATAGACAATGGAGGGATATTCCGGACGCATGTCGGGTCGTGCGTCGGGCGTATAGGCATCATCGCTGCGCAAGCGCTTGTTGGCCGTATATTTGTTGACCATCGAGTCCATGCAGCCGGCCGATACGCCGAAGAACAGACGCGGACGGCCCAGTTTCTTGAAGTCGCGCAGGTCGTCACGCCAGTTGGGCTGGGGTACAATGGCCACCCGCAGTCCTTCGGCTTCGAGGATGCGTCCGATGACGGCGGCTCCGAACGAGGGATGGTCCACGTAGGCATCACCGCTGAAGATAATCACGTCCAATTCTTCCCACCCGCGAAGTTCCACTTCTTTCTTGGTTGTGGGCAACCAGTCTGTCAGTCTGTATTCTTTCATGGGCACAAAGATAGTGCAAACCAAGCAATGTGCAAAGTTTGTACTTGACTTTAAGGGTGATGGAAATGTCGGAGGGAAAGTATCATTTCGTAAACTGAACCGTCATACGCTCTCCTTCGTAAATCTCACGGAAGCCGATACCTTGCTCAGCCAGATACTCTTTCAGGTCTTTGAAGGCTTCGGCATGGTCCATGATGATTTCCAGTGATTCACCCGATTGTGCCTCACACAAGGCTTTGATGGCGGGGATGAGCGGGCTGTAGGGCAGGGAACCGCAGGTATTGATGGTCTTCATGTCAGTCTTCCTCTTCTTCTTCCAGCGGGTGGGCAGGCAACCACTCCAGATAGAGGCGTATGAGCTGCTGCAGTCCGAAGGCTTTCATGTTGTTGTGATAGATAACGTCGATGCAGAGGTCGAGCAGGTCTTTGCTGTCTTCTACCTGGGCGGCGATAAGCGAACGGATGTTCAGTTTCAGTTTGTCGAGTACCGTTTCGTCCACGATACCGTTGCTGTCAATAAGATGCTGGAACAGTCCGTACTTTTGGATGGTTGTCAGGTTCTCGTCCGATACTTGGATACTGCGTGTACCACTGGGGTTGGCTTGTATAGTGTACATGTCTTTTTAGTTTTAAGGGTTATGTTTTATGTATCTTGTGCAGCAAAGATAAACTTTTCGTGACACAGTAGATACAAAAGCTCCCAGTTTTTTTATTTTTTCTTGGTCATCTTTGTCAGAACGGACTGTTCCAGCTATGATTTTTCAGCGTTTCAGGTCTATTTGTTGAGCAATTGCTGTACTGCTTCGCTGTTGGTCGCTTTTCCCTTTTGTTCAGATGTCAGGAAGAGCTGGTCCAATTGGTAGAACTCCAGTCGGGTTTCCGGACGGAATTCGGGTGATGCGACATAATTGCGGACAGAGTATAGCAACTGGCGCATGGCGGGCAGATTCTCAGTCTTTTCGGTACAGTTGACGGAAAGGACAAACAGGCATCCCTTACCTACCTGTGCTTCGAAAGCGATGCCCAACTTGCGGTTGTGTTCATACGTGTCTATCGGTTGGATGACGGGAGTAACGGACGGCATGCCTTCCAGTTCCATGGCGGTTGCATGGTTCAGTACATCCCACCACTGCCAGTCGGCGTAACTGGAAGTCGGGAAGCTATTGAAGCAGGGATGCTCTTCTTGGATCAGTGTACCTACAATCATCGGGTCCCAGTTGAACATGATGGGATTCCAGAAATGACCTGTAAACTTGGCCTTCCGTCCGTTTACTTTTTGAGGAATCAGCAGCACGTTCTTGCCTCTTTCCAATGCTTCCTTTACCCGGTTGTCGTATTGGGTAGCATACAGATAGTCTGTGGCCGGTTGCGTCATAGTACTCGGATACACCCAAAAATCCCATTCGTTGTGATAGGTACCGTTCAGGGTCGTGTGCAGAGTCATCTTTCGGGCTTCCTCAATGCCGTTCAGTTCAATACGGATGAGGCCCAACGAATCGAGGGTGGCACATTGGATGGCAGGTGTGGCAATCCGTCCTTTTTTGAACGTTGTCCCCTGTTCGTCTTCTACATACCATTCCAGCTGTCCGCGCTTCAACGGATTTTCACCGTAATGATAGATTTCCATTTGGGCGGTAAAGGCTTCGTTGTTCAGGTAAGTGCGTTTGGGGATACGTGCCAGCAGTACGGTCGGTGCGCAGGACTCGCGGTATTTCTCGGGAGTGACCAGTCCCTTGCTTTCCCAGAAAGCGTCGAGCACTCCGACAAAAGCACTGCCCTGGCCCGGAAAATCAGTCAGTCCCAACAACTGGAATCCGCCGGAATTGGGTGTACGGAGCAGGGCTTCGTTCACCTCTTTATATTGTAGGATGGTGTGTGCACCGGTGGCGTGGAAGAAGTCGTCGGCTTGATGAAGCATGCCGTTGCGTGCCAGTCTTTCCTGGAATACCTCAAAATTGCGTGGTGACAAGACTCCTGTATATTTCTTGATTTCCTGGAAGTTGGGATACATGCAGCGTTGGCCGGTCTCATGAGCTATGACAGGGCAGTCTATATCCGACTCTTTGCTTCTGTCCCAATCTGTAGAGGGTTTTCCATCGTAGACGGTAATCCATCCTTTGGAGGTGACGTGTGAGGTGTAATATTGGTCGGATGCTGTGTGGGTACGGGCGGTTGAAGCTGAATACAGATGGCGGTTGTCGTACTTTTGTCCTTTCTGGATCAGGTCTTCCAGTACGCTGAAATCACCTTCATTCTCATTTCCGTTACACATCAGGAGGAACGACGGATGATTACCATATTCGTCGAGCATCGCAATCATTTCCTTTTCGAAGAACTCACGGCGTTCGGGATATTTGCCAACGTCCTTTATCCACATCGGCAACTCGGCCTGCAGGTAGATACCTGTTTCGTCTGCCGCTTCGAATGCGGCTTTGGGCGGGCACCAGGAATGGAAACGTACGTGGTTCATACCATACTCTTTTACAATACGGAAGATGCGTTTCCACTCAGTTACTTCTGTCGGAGGATAACCGGTCAGCGGGAACACACAACATTCCAATGTTCCGCGTAAGTGTATATTCCGATGGTTGAGGCGGATGTGGTGTTCTCCTTGTTCTACCTGCCGCATACCGAACCGTGTGGATAGTGTGTCCAAGCGGTCTCCTACCGATAATGTCGCTGTCACCCGATACAGATAGGGATTGAATTCATTCCAAAGCTTCATGTCTTTTCCTATTTGCAGGACATGCTCCAGCCGGTTACTGCCTTTTTCCAAGGTAACATCGGTTTCCAGACGGGAAACTTGTTTTCCCGTTTCATCCTGTAGCATAAGGGTGAGTTTACCTTTCGAAACACTGTCTGTCAGGTTCCTCAGCTCCATGTCCAGTTGTACCGAATGATGGTCGATGTCAGGAAATGGCTTCAGCGAATGGATATAAGTCTTTTCTCTTGCTATCAGTTCGATTCTTCCGGTTATACCATTCCAATTGGTTTGCGTATATTCGCTGGTACCGTGGTTCCATTGGTCCATGGGGTATTTCAGCCGGTTGTCCACACAAATAGTCAATATATGTACGCCGGGCGTCAGTTGTTGGGTCAATGTAAAGCGGTTGGGGGTAATCAGATGTTCTTCGATTCCGGCTTGCTTGCCGTCTACATATACAGTGGTTTCCCAATGGCAACGTTCCAGAAACAATGTGATTTCTTTGTCTTTCCAGGATTCGGGTATAACGACTTCACGTTGATACCAGGCTTGCCCGCAGTATTCAAATTTACGGGTAAGCCGGTCTACGTGACGGGCTGTATTGGCCAATCCTTTTCCTCCTTCATCTGTGGTACCTGGCAGTAGAATCGATTCGGGCAGTTTGCTTAAGAACAGCTGGGAACCTGGAGTTTTTCCGAATCCCATCAGGTCTGTCTGGAAACGCCAGATACCGGATAAGTCTATACTCGTCTGTTGGGCTGTAGTCAGTTGCATGCAGGACAGCAAAGCGAGAGTTAATATTGTTTTCTTCATTGGTTTAATGATATTCATTTAGTAAATAGTCTTTCGAGATTGGATGGCGACATTTCTACAACAGGGTTGAAACATTCGCTCTTCATATATTGTTTCAGGCTGTAAAGCAATTGGCGGGCAGCCGGCCGATTGTCCATATTTTGATGAAAATCGATGCCCGAGACGAGCAGTTTACCGTTACCTACCTTCACTTCAAAGAGCAAACCCAACGAGCGGTTGGTAACCCAGTCGTCGATGACACGCACCAGCGGCTGGATGTCCTTCGACAACTTGCTGAGGTGAATAGCATCTGAATGGCTCATGGCATCCCACCACTGATAGTTGCTATAGTAGTCGGTAGGGAAGTCGCGGAGAGCCGGATGTGAGGGATTGCATAAGATGCCTAAGGTGTGAGGAGCTTGTCCATTGGTCCAAGCTGTATTCCAGAAGATACTGGAAAATCCTACGGCAACTTCACCTCCCATCGTTTTGTTCAGTGAACCCTTTTTGAGTGAAAGCAGTACCTTACCTCCGGCTTGCAGGCAGTCAATGGCTTTCTGGTCAAGGGTGTCTGTCAATAGCAAAGCTTCATCCCATACTTGCTTCTGCGATGGATAGACCCAGAAATCCCAGTCGTTGCTGTGTCCGTCTACGGTGACTTCCAGTTTCAGCTGACAGGCTTTGTGGGTATTGCTCAGATTGAATGATATGTTTCCTAGTGGCAGGCAATTGCCAATGTCCAGACGGGTTACATTGAAATTTCCTTGGTTCAAGGTGTGGCCGGAAGAGTCACGAATCGTACAGTTGGCTTTGGGCTGGGTGAGGGGCCGATAGAAATTGGCCACTTCGACAGCGGCAGTAAAAGTCTCGTTATTTTCGAGCACCAGTTTGGGAATACGTGCCAACGGCACGAGGCTGTTGCAGAAACGGCTGTATTCTTCGGCTGTGACATAACCTTTCCCTTCCCAGAACACATCGAGTGTACCTACGAGCGCAGTTCCTTGGCCGGGGAAGTCGTTCAGGCCAAGCAGTTGGAAACCTCCGAAGTCTGGTGTGCGTAATGCAGCTTCAATGTCAGCCTTGTAGCAGAGCGTCTGCAGTTTGCCCGATGCGAGCAGGAAACTGTCGGCCAGTTGGATGAGGCCGTTTTCCTTCAGACTTTCTTGGAAGATTTCGAAGTTGCGCGCTTGGTATACTCCCGTATATTTCTTCATTTCCTGGAAGTTGGGGTATACACACCATTGGCCTATTTCATGGCTGATGAATGGTTGCTTGAATTTTTGGGTGTAGTTGCGCCAATCGTAGGTTGTGGAGGGGGCTTTTGAATTGATGATGCTTTTCAAGCCGGCTCCCCATTGCTGGATACGTGGAGTGGCGTCGCTGAGGAAATCATTGACAGGCAGGTTGGGCCAACCGGCAGCCGAAGTATAGAGGCGGCGGGAATCACGTTCCTTCCAGTCACTGACAAAGCGGGTCAGGTAGTCGTTGGAATGCTTTCCGGCAGGCTCATTACCATAAGCCATCATACAGAAGGACGGATGGTTACCGTAGGCGTTGACAATGCGTTCGGCTTCCTGGCGTATGAACTCGTCGATGGGTTTGCCATCGCCGATGGTCGTTGACTGGTTGGCCCAGGAAGAACATTCAATCATGTAATACATGCCCAGTTCGTCGGCTGCCTGGAAGGCTGCTTCGGGCGGACACCAGGAATGGAAACGGATGTGGTTGATACCATATTGCTTGCAGATGCGAAGTTCACGCATCCATTCTTCCTTGTCGGTGGCGGGATAGCCGGTCAAGGGGAAGGATGCACAATGGAGGGTGCCTCGCAGGAACACGAGAGTACCATTAAGATAGAGTCGGCCGTTGTTTACACGCCACGTACGGCAACCGAAGGTGACATTACGATTGTCCAACTCTTCTTTACCGCTTCGGAGGGAACAGGTCAGCGTATAGAGATTGGGATTGAATTCGTCCCAAGTCTTTACGTCTTTGGGAAGAGCAAGAGTTACCTGCAACTGGTTTTCACCCGGTTGCAGGGTAAAGGATTGCGTACTCTCTTTTCCTTGCAAACTGAGTGTCAGACTTACTTTGCGGCGTTTGTCGGTTGTGTTGCATACGTTGGCTTTTACTGTCAGGCTGCCTTTTTCAATCTGTGGGAAGACGTGCAGCTGTTTATAGTAGGAACTACCCTTGGCTTCCAGATACATGGCGCCGACAATACCGTTCCAGTTGCCTTGTGTGTGGTCGGAGATGGAATGGGAATTTTCACCCGGATCGATGGCACGTACAGCATTGTCCACACGCACGGAGAGAGTGTGTTTGCCAGGGGTGAGGTAGTCTGTCAAATCATATTGTTGCGGAGCGCTCAAGGCATTTTGCATGCCTACTTCCTGCCCGTCTATCCATACACGGCTTTCCCAATGGCAACGTTCGAAGAAGAGGTGGATGCTTTTTTTCTTCCACGACTTAGGTATTTCGATGTCGCGCTGGTACCAGGCTATACCCGAATAATAATTGTCGGGTTGCAGCCAGTAGGGAATCTTGAAGTTTTCGTGGGTGCGGTAGGGGGCATAACGGTCCAACTTGAAGAAGGTCTGGTCGTTAAAGCTGCCTGTCCATGGGGTGTTCAGATCGATAGGGTCGCCTTTCCCGTTGGTAATCATGGATCCCGGCAACTGGACGTAGTCGTCCAGTGCACGGAGATACCATTGGGCCGATATACCTTGGTCGTTACGGTCGATGGCAAAACGCCATGTTCCTGACAAGTCCATTACCTGAGCATGAACGGACATACAGAGGCACACGCATATTAATAGGAATAAAATAGGGTACTTTTTCATGACAATTGGAGTTTGATCATGGTTTGTGTACTATAAATACCTTGATGATTATTATCCAAAGCGGCGGTTTCGTCCAGTAAGTGCAGGGCCTTGTCGCGATTGCCAAGTCCCCAGTGTCCCAAAGCCATCATATACTTGCAATGGACGGTATTGCGTGTGTCAAGACTGTCGTCCCAGATAAGGAGGTCGGGCAGTGATACGGCAAAGTAGTCCATACGTACCTGGTCGAAGAGATGTTTCTCGCCATAGGATACAAGTTTATGGAAACGGCCTTTGGCTTCATCGGTTCGTCCCAGCTTCAGCAAGGCCATGCCCTGATAGAATATCTTGTCGGGCTTAGCGTCGTTGTAGTAGAGGGCAGCGGCAGGTTCAGTAGGGCCGTTTGTAGCCTTTTCCCAACATTCGGTCGCTTTTTCATGATTGCCTATGGACTGGTAGGCACACCCCATGAAATAGTAGAAATCGTTCTCTTGGGCACCATAGAGTTTCCCTTCGCCTAAATTATGCGGATAAACAAGGCATTCCTCAAGCAGGTGAATGGCTTCGGAGGCTTTACCGTCGGCCAAGGCTTGTTTGGCCAGTTCGATGCGGGCAAATTGGTATTGGCCGGAAACCTTGCCTTCACCACCTTCCCAAGGATGGAAGTGGTGGCCATCTACGATTTGCTTGGCCTCTTCGTAACGGCCGGTCTGGTTCAGAAGGGTGGCTTCCTCGAGGATAAGGTCGTCGCGGCGGGCTATCAGTTCGGGATATTGTTGCAGGAAGGCCAGACGCTGTCCGTGCGGGCGGTGCAGGCGCTTGTACAACTGGTCGAGTTCCATCAGAATACGGGCATCGGTGGGGTCGAGGCGGAAGGCACGTTCCATGCATGATACGGCTTTCTCTTCGTCTTGTTGTTTGTTGAAGTAGGCCAAAGCCAGGTTACGCCAGGCAATGGGGAAGGTGTCGTCTTTCTGTACGGACGTCTCCCAGGCTTGGATGGCCAGGTCGTATTGGCGCTTGTCGTAGTACAGGTTACCCAGGTAGTAGGGAGCCTTGGCATCGGACGGATTGACTTCCATGGCGCATTGCAGGGCCAGGATGGCTTCCAGACGGTTGGGGAAGCAATAGTCGGGACAGGCCTGTGAGGCTTGTACAAAGACGTCGGCATAACCTTCCTTATCGCCCTGCTTCATGCACCAGCCCAAGTAATAATAGGTCATGGGACTGACGGCCTGTTGGCTGATGGCCAGTTGCCAGAGGGAGATGGCTTCGTCCCAACAGCCGGCGGCACAATAGTCGAGGGCTATCTCGTCGTAGTTGTGGGCATCGCCACGCATCAGTTCCTTGAGGGTCTGCAGCGTTTGTTCGTCGTGTGTGAGCAGATACTGCTCGTAACGGCATCCGAAGTTGAAGGCGTCGATGGCCAATGATTCCTCGATGAGCTTCAGAGCAGCTTCAGGCTGGCCGTTGCGGCGTAGGATGGTTGCTTTCAGAGCACGTGCCTTGTGGTTGTGCCAGTTGCGGATGAGGGAATGGTCTATCTCGTAGAGGGCATCCTCCAGACGGTTCTGCCAGGTGGAGATTTGTGCACAGGCCAGGTAACCGGCATCCTGCCAGGCGGCGTTCCAGCACGACTTGTAGAAGCGGTTGTAGGCTTCGTCGATACGTCCCTGATATTTCAAGGCAAGGCCCAGGTTATATAAGGGCTCGCCGTCGTAGGGGTTAGGATTGCGTTTCTGTAAGGTCTTGACGGCCGTGAGCAGGTATTGTTCGGCCTTCTGGAAACGGCCTTTGCGAATGTACCACAGACCCAGGGCGTTATTGTTCCGTACATCGATGGGGTCGCGGCGCAAGGCTTCTTCGTAATAGTCCACGGGGTTGTAGGTGGCGTGGCGATATTGCTCCAGGTGCAGGCCGGTGAGGTAGAGCTGCTCTGTTGTCTTGATTTCGGCGGGGAGCAGGGCTGCTTCGGCCGCGTCGGGGATGGGTTTCACCTCGTCGGGTTCGGCATGCCAGTTCAACAGGTCACGTCCGCCAGCCGTAATGTCGAGGGTCAGTCTGTTGAAAGCCTCGCCTTGGACATCTACCACTTCGTTGAGCACCTCTTCGGGGCATACTGTTACGTTACGGTCATAGTAGATGCGTCCTTCATCGCTCCGCATAGTGATATGGATCGTTTGGCGTGAGGTGGCGAACAGCTTGAAACGTACGCTTCCCTCGCCTTCGGGATCGATGTTCAGCAGGAGGTCTTTGGTGGCGTTCTTTACGATACCCAGCTCGCGGTAGGGCAGGAAGTATTGTACGAAGCTCTTTTCCTCGTAGGGTTGCAACCAGGTGAAGTCGGGTTGGTTTTCTGTATAGACGCCCGCCATGAGTTCGATGTAGGGGCCGTCTTCGTCGGTGAGGTTGCGGTCCCAGGCACGGCCGAAGTCTCCGTTGCCCCATGTCCACTGCTTTTTGCCTGGCGATACGTGATGGCTGGCTACGTGGAGCATGCCTGCCTGAGTATCGTTTTCGTAACCGCCCTCGAAGTCGAAGCGCGAGTTGACAGCCATGTAGGACGTAGGAACCTTGATGTTCTTGTAGTTCGAGATGTCCACGCCAGCCGAGTAGTCCATCTTGTAATAGGTACCAGTGGCGATGGGGAAGCTGCTGACGGCCCGCTTGCCATGGTCGAACACGGCGTTGATATCGGGTGGGAAGACGCTTTGATAGTAGTCGTTGACGGCTACGGCCGGATTGGCCCACCAGAGGAAGGTTTGCGGCACTTCCGTTCGGTTATAGAGCACGCCTTTGATTTCGAGGAAGGCATGTCCCGGCCGAAGGGTGAAACCAGCCATACCTTTCTGATGGAACATGCGCTCCATCTCGCTGACCCATACCGTGACACTGCCGTCGGCATTCTCTTCGATGGTGGTGTCAACGGGCATATAGGTGCTGGGGCGGTGGTGTTGAGGCCAGTTGAACTCGATGCCGCCTGAAATCCAGGGACCGGCCAAGCCTACCAATGCAGGCTTGATGACGTGGTTATAGTAGATGAAGTGGCGTTGCTTTATCTTGTCGTAAGCCATCTGTACACGTCCGCCCAGTTCGGGCAGAATCATGACTTTGATGTATTCGTTCTCAATGAATACGGCGTTGTAGGTCTTGTCGGTCTTCTCGTCGGCAATGGACTCGATGACCGGATAGGGATAGACTACACCGCTGCTGCCCTGATAGACACGTTTCTCCAGAAACATCGGGCTCTTTTCGGGTTTCCCCACTTCGTAAGTAGGGATGGTTACTTGTTCTTTCCAGGCTTTAACCATAGTTGTATGTGTTGTTTTTAGTTCACTTCCCATAAGCGGAAGGTGATGTGTTAAGTATTTAATTTTCAGATTGATATTGCTTTATTTTTCTTTACCGGAAATAAAGTGTTGCTTTACTCCTGATAAAGCATCGCTTTAATGCTTTTAAAGCATTGCTTTAATCGGACTAAAGCATTGCTTTAAAGGCTGTAAAGTAATGGCAAGGAAACGGCCTTTGGTTTGGTTCTGCCGTTTCCTTCGTCATTCATCTACCATTTCCTTTTCCAGCTGCTCCAGCGATTTGCCTTTGGTTTCGGGCATGCGGAAGAGGAAGAAGACAAGACCAGCGGCGCAGATGGCTGTATAGATCCAGAAAGTACCGGCCGTCCCCAATGCTTTGTTCAGGAAGGGGAAGGTGTAGGTCAGGATGAAGCTGGCCACCCACAGGGCAAACGTACCGGTAGCCACGGCCACACCCCTCACTTTGTTGGGGAAGATTTCGGACAACAGTACCCAAGTGACAGGCCCCAGCGTCATGGCATAGCAGGCAATGGCGGTTACTACCAGTACGACCATGAAGATGCCGCTTACCTCGAAGTAATAGCAGGTGCCTAGTATCAGGTAGATGCCGGCCAGTCCGCCCGCTCCAAGAAGCATCAGTGCGCGGCGTCCCAGGCGGTCGACGGTATAGATGGCCACGAACGTGAAGACCAAGTTGGCGATGCCCGTCACGACGATGTTGATGAACGTATTGTCCACATCGTAACCAGCCGACTGGAAAACCTCCTGAGCGTAGTTGAAGATGACGTTTGTGCCGCACCATTGCTGAAACATGGCCACGATGATGCCCAGCGTCAGTACCCGTCGATAGGGCTTGCTGAAGAGCAGCGACAGGCCTCCCTGCTTCTGCTTGTTCTCCATGTCGTTTTGCAGGGATGACAATTCGCTTTGTGCATACGTGTTGCCTCCGATGCGGGTCAGGATTTGGGTGGCCCGTTCACGTCGTCCCTTCATGGCCAGCCATCGTGGGCTTTCGGGGATAAAGGCAGCCAATACAAGGAAAGCCAGGGCAGGGAAGGCGGCCGACCAGAACATCCAGCGCCACGACATGGCTACATTCCATGCCGTATCGTCGCTGACCAGCAGCCAGTTGACTATCTGTGCCGCCAGAATACCGATGACAATGGTCAGCTGGTTGAGCGATACCAATTTTCCTCTGATGGAAGCGGGTGCCACTTCGGCAATGTACATGGGCGACAACCCCGATGCGATACCGATGGCAATACCTCCGCCGAAGCGGGCCAGCAGGAAATACTGGAAATTACTGAAAGCACCTGTACCATAGGCGGTCAGTACAAAAATGAGGGCCGAGAGCAGGAGCAGCGGTTTACGTCCCAATTTGTCGGCCAGCATGCCCGATGTCAATGCGCCGATGAGGCATCCGGCCAAAGCGATGCTCATGGCCAGTCCCTGCATGGCAGGATCGCCGGCAATGCCGAAGAACTGTTCGTAGAAAATCTTGGCGCCGCCGATGACGACCCAGTCGTAACCGAACAGCAATCCGCCCATGGCAGACACCAGGCAGATGAAATAGATGAATCCTTTGTTGTACGTTTTCATGTTATCAGATGAACTATTTGTTTTCTGTTGCAAAAATAGCAACTACCAACGAACTGAAAAATAGAAAGTCTTATTCTGTATATGGACAATCTTACGATTCTGCTTGCGTATTTCATTTTTGTTGTGTATGTTTGCCGTCAGCCTTAAAAACATGTCTATATGATTGAATTGAAAGACGGATTTCAAGGGGAACAGCTCTTGGTGCTTCCCAAACTGATTGTGGAGTCTATGGAGACCGATCCATTGCTTTCCAGACTTCATATCACAGATATTGGCTATTTCCCGCGTGCTTTGCATCATTATAGGGAACGTAAAGTGCCCATCAATCAGTATGTCTTTATTTATTGTACCGATGGTGAAGGTTGGTATCGTATCGGTAGCCATACTTATACGGTAGTTGCCAACCAGTATTTCATTCTTCCGGCTGGAGTTCCCCATGCTTATGGAGCCAGTGAGTCGGCTCCATGGACAATTTATTGGATACACTTTAAAGGTGATATGGCACTCTATTACGCCAAAGATGCTGTTGCTCCCATGGATATTCGTCCTGGCAACCGTTCGCGTATCAGTGATCGTATCGGATTGTTTGAGGAGATGTTCACAATCCTGAAATCTGGCTATAGCAACGAAAATCTGCAATATGTATCTTCTCTCTTTCATTATTTTTTGGGGTCGTTGCGCTATGTGCAGCAATATCGCGATGCCAATGGCGACAGGCATGACGAGGCTGATGTGGTGGAGCAAGCCATCCATTTTATGAAGGAGAATATGGAGAAACGCCTGTCTTTGCAGGAAATGGCTTTACATACTGGATATTCGTCTTCTCACTTCTCTGCTTTGTTCAGGCAGAAAACAGGTCATAGTCCTTCGGCCTATTTCAATTTGTTGAAAGTACAGTACGCCTGTTTGTTGTTGGATACGACGGATATGAAAATTAATCAGATCTGTTACAAGGTCGGAATGGAAGACATGTTTTATTTCTCGCGTCTGTTCAGTAAGATAATGGGAATGTCCCCCAAGGAATATCGGAAATCAAAGAAAGGATAATATATAAGAAGAGGGCGTGCCACGGCACACCCTCTTCTGTATAAAAAGGTAAATGTTATAGCGGAATATACTCTACAAACGCTTCCATCGCTTCGTAGCTGGCCAAGCCCAAACTGTTGTACAGATTGGCTGTACCACGGTTACGGTCTTCGCTTCGTTGCCAGAAAAGGCGTTCGTCGTTACCCAGGAACGGAGCGCTTTCCATCTGACTTTGGTGCTTCAGAATGGAGTTGCGTTTGGCTCTCAGTTCTTCGGGGCTGATGGGCACAGCCATTTCGATATTCTCGATTTCCCATTCGGCCCATGCACCGCGATACATCCAGATGCGGCAATCCTTCAACCATTCGGCGCCTTCTTCCTTTTCCAGGTCGATAGCGGCGAATACGGCATCGGTGCAGACACGGTGAGTGCCATGCGGATCGGCCAGGTCGCCTGCCACGAATACCTGATGAGGTTTTACTTCGCGCAACAGGTTGCGTACGATTTCAACGTCGGCCTCGCTGATGGGGTTCTTCTTGATTTTGCCGGTCTCGTAGAAAGGCAGGTCAAGGAAATGGCAATGATCCAACGGAATGTTATTGTAGGTACAGGCCGTACGTGCTTCGCCACGACGGATGAGTCCCTTGATGGTGAGGATGTCGCGGGTATCCATGTCGCCGTCCTTCTTTTCGCGCAGGAACTTACGGATTTCAGCATACTTTTCGTTGATGACCTGGTCGGCGCTGTCATTGAAAAGCTGGTTGAAGCCGTTGATGAAGTGCAGGAAACGAACCACCTCTTCGTCGCCCACGGCAATGTTGCCGCTGGTTTCGTAGGCTACATGTACGTCGTGACCCTGCTCTACCAGGCGACGGATGGTACCACCCATGGAGATAACGTCGTCATCTGGGTGCGGAGAAAAGACCACTACACGTTTCGGGAAGGGGTTGGCACGTTCGGGACGATAGGTGTCGTCGGCGTTCGGCTTGCCGCCCGGCCATCCGGTAATGGTGTGCTGCAGGTCGTTGAATATCTTGATGTTCACATTGTAGGCCGAACCATAGAGAGCCAGCAGTTCGCTCAAACCGTTCTCGTTGTAGTCCTTGTTGGTCAGCTTGAGGATGGGTTTGCCTGTGAGCTGGCACAACCATACGATGGCGCTTCGGATGAGCTTGTCGTTCCATTCGCAGGAAGTCACCAGCCAGGGACGCTGGATACGTGTCAGGTTGGCGGCAGCCGAGAGGTCGACTACGATGTGTGCGTTGTTGTGCGTCTGCAAATAGGATGCGGGGATGGTGTCGGTGATGTTGCCTTCCACACATTCTTTCACCATTTTGGCTTTCTCTTCTCCCCAGGCCATGAGGTAGACTTTCTTGGCGGCGAGGATGGTCGATACTCCCATCGTGATGGAGCTGACGGGTGTATTGTCGATGGCTCCGAATATTTTGGCAGCATCGTTGCGCGAATCGCTGTCCAGCAGGATGAGGCGGGTGGTGGAGTTCAGACGTGAACCCGGCTCATTGAAACCGATATTACCCACACGGCCTATGCCCAGCAGGGCAACATCCAATCCGCCGAAGCTTTCGATGCGCTGCTCGTACAGGCGGCAATATTCGAAGATGGTGTCCTTGGCAATGGAGCCGTCGGGGCTGAAGATGTTCTGCTTGTCTATGTCCACATGGTCGAGGAGCATTTCTTTCAGGGCGTTCAGGTTGCTGGTAGCAGCATCGGGAGCCAAGGGATAATACTCGTAGAGGTTGAACACGATGACATTGCGGAAGCTCAAGCCTTCTTCTTGATGCATGCGCACCAGGGCAGCGTATACGTTGCGGGGCGAATTGCCGCCTGCCAGTGCCAGTACACAGAAGCGTCCGGCTTTCTGCTTGTCACGTATCAGCTGTGCAATGTCGCGGGCTATCTGGTCGGCACCTTCTTCTGCGGTTTCGTAGATATCGGTGGGTACTTTCTCCAGACGGGTCAGCACAGAGCGTTCGAAAGCGTTCTCCGGGCGATAGTACCTCGTCGACACTCGGTTCAGAGTGATTTGTGAACTTAGATTTGTCTTCATAATCGATTGTATTAAAGTAATTGATTGCGTCCGTTATATTTTATAGGTGTCAGGGACGAGCTTGCCCATGGCCCAGACGGCACGTACGTTCAAGTTTTCGTCCATGACGATGATATCGGCATCTTTACCCTTCTGCAACGAACCCTTGCGGTCGTACACACCCATAATCTTGGCTGGCGTTTCCGATACCATGCGGGCGGCGTCGGCCAAAGGGATGTCGGCTTTCTGTACGACAGTGCGGATGAGGCGGTCCATCGTGGCGATACTTCCCGCCAGTGCCGAGCGGTCGGCCAGCTTGCAGACGCCGTCTTCAATAATGACACGGGGGTCGAAAGCTTCCTTGCTGTCGCTGGCGGCGCAGGCCAGGGCGTCGGTGATGAGGCACATGCGCTCCACTCCTTTTATTTTATAGACCAGTCTCAGGATGGTGGGCGGCACGTGGATGCCGTCGGCTACGACTTCTACCGTCATGTCGTCCAGCAGATAGATGCTCTCCACCGTACCTTCGTACTTGTATTCGCGGCGCTTGTGGAAGCCCGGCATGGCGTTGTAGAAGTGGGTGGCGTGGGTGTATCCTGCTTCGTAGGCGGCCTGTATGTCTTCGAATTCGGCCTGTGTGTGTCCGACGGAGGCAAGAATGCCCTTGCCGGAGATGTATTTTCCGAACTGGATGGCACCCGGCAGTTCGGGGGCGGCATCCCAGCGCTTGATGCACGACCAGCGTTCAACGAGCGGAATGTATTCGTTCGGGTCGGGGTTCTTGATATTCTCGGGGAGCTGTCCGCCGGCCATGGCCATGTTGAAGTAGTGGCCTTCGAGATGCAGACCCAGGATGGGGCTGTCGGGTTCGGCCATCAGCTTGGTACAAGTCTCGGCTGCCTGCTCGATCATGGGGACGGTTGACGAGGACAGAGTGGGGAAGATGCTGGTCGTGCCATACTTCATGTGCGTCTGGACAGCTTGGCGGAAAGCATCTTCGGTGCATTCCATAAAGTCGCGTCCGCCGCCTCCGTGGGCGTGGATTTCGATGCCGCCGGGCAGTACGTACATGCCTTTGACGTCGATGAGTGTGGCGCCTATCACGGCCAGGTCGCAGTTGGTCACTTCCAAAATCTTACCGTCTCTGATGAGGACGGAACCATCCTTCAGCCATCCTTGCGGAGTGAGGATGCGGGCATTGATGAGTTGAGTCAGCATAGGATTTAGTGGTTAGTATTGTTGTTTTTGTTAATTGTCATTGTAAAAATTGGTTTTTCACCTACAAAAGTACGGACTTTCCTCTAAATATAGCTTCACTATTGATAGGTATTTTCTATTAAATACTCTAAATTCTTTTAGTTAATGCTGAAAAAGGTCCGTTATCGGCCGCACAGATTTCCGCCGAGGGCTGCAAGAATCCCCAGCACAATGCTCAGCAGGACGTATAGCAGGAACAGGCTCCCATAGCCTTGCTTGAGCAGCGTCAGGCCGTCGTTGCTGAAGGTCGAGAAGGTGGTGAACCCTCCACAGAGGCCGGTCGTCAGCAGGAGGCGGATTTCTGTTGGCAGGTTGAAGCGGGCCGACCAGGAATAGAAGAAACCGATGAGGAAACTGCCCACGATGTTGACGGTGAATGTGGCCCATGGAAAATTGTAGGGTACGATGCGTTCGTGCAAAGCCATTTGCACGCAATAGCGGAGCACACTTCCTGTGCCTCCTCCGATAAAGATAGCTATCAGTTCTTTTGTCATGGCGTCAGTCTTATGTTTGGCGGCAGGCAGCTGCCTGCCCGATTACGGATGCAAAGGTAGGAAAACATCGGGGCTTTCCGAAGCAACTTTCTTCTTTTTGCAGGAAAAGGCTGTTTTGCGAGGCAGAAAAGGCTGCTTTCCTGTCGGGAAAAGGCTGTTTTGTCTTTTCGCCCCCTATGGGACGTATGCAAACGTTTGCTGAATGGCTTTCAGGCTTTTTATCGGCAACAGCCTGCCAATTTCTTTTCTCTTTTCTATCTTTGTCACACAAATTACTAACATTGCACATGAGAAACATGAAAACATTCATTTCAAAATTCCTATTTCTGTTGCTTTTCCTTGGCGTAACCGCAGGAGTGGGGGCCGAAGAACTCACTTCGCCCAACGGACAACTTCGTCTGAACTTTACGGTCAATGCGCAGGGAGAACCCGTCTACGAACTGTATTATGAGGATAAAACCGTTATCAAGCCATCCAAGCTGGGATTGGAGCTGAAGGACGATCCGGGCCTGATGAATGGCTTCTCGCTGGCCGGCGTGAAGACTTCCACGTTCGACGAAACTTGGCAGCCTGTCTGGGGCGAGGAGAAGGAAATCCGCAACCATTACAATGAAATGGCGGTGACCCTGAACCAGAAGGCGCAGGAGCGTAATATCGTCATCCGTTTCCGCCTCTTCGACGACGGCCTGGGCTTCCGCTACGAATTCCCTTTGCAGAAGAACCTCAATTATTTCGTCATCAAGGAAGAGCATACCCAGTTTGCCATGGCGGGCGACCACACGGCCTTCTGGATACCTGGCGATTACGATACGCAGGAATATGACTATACCGAATCGAAGCTGACGGAGATACGCGGCCTGATGAAAGGTGCCATTACGCCCAACTCTTCGCAGACTCCCTTCTCGCCTACAGGCGTGCAGACGGCCTTGCAGATGAAGACGGCCGACGGCCTCTACATCAACCTGCACGAGGCGGCATTGGTCGACTATTCGTGCATGCACCTCAACCTCGACGACAAGAACCTGGTGTTCGAGTCCTGGCTGACTCCTGATGCACAGGGCAACAAGGGCTATTTGCAGGCTCCCTGCACCTCACCCTGGCGTACGGTCATTGTGAGCGACGACGCACGCGACATCCTTGCCTCGCGCATCACGCTGAATCTCAATGAACCTTGTGCTTACGAAGACGTGTCGTGGATCAAACCCGTGAAGTACGTCGGCGTGTGGTGGGAGATGATTGCCGGCAAGAGCACATGGGCCTACACCGACGAACTTCCTTCCGTCAAGTTGGGGCAGACAGATTATACGAAGACCAAACCCAACGGCCGTCATGGAGCCAACAACGAGCACGTGAAGAAATACATCGACTTTGCGGCTGCCAACGGGCTTGATCAGGTGCTGGTCGAAGGTTGGAATGAAGGTTGGGAAGACTGGTTCGGCAAGTCAAAGGATTATGTGTTCGACTTCGTGACCCCCTATCCCGATTTCGATGTGAAGATGCTGAACGACTATGCCCGTAGCAAAGGGGTGAGACTGATGATGCATCACGAGACATCTTCTTCCGTACGCAACTACGAACGCCATCTGGACAAGGCCTATCAGTTTATGGTAGACAATGGCTACAATGCCGTGAAGAGCGGATATGTAGGAAACATCATTCCTCGTGGCGAGCACCATTACGGTCAGTGGATGAACAATCACTACCTGTATGCCGTCAAGAAAGCGGCCGAATACAAGATTATGGTCAACGGACACGAAGCCGTGCGCCCCACCGGCCTTTGCCGTACGTACCCCAACCTGATAGGCAATGAGTCGGCCCGAGGCACCGAATACGAAGCCTTTGGCGGTAGTAAGCCTTTCCACACTACGCTCTTGCCCTTCAACCGTCTCATCGGCGGTCCGATGGACTATACGCCGGGTATCTTTGACACGAAGCTAGACTTTATGGGCGATTTGCCTCACGGACAGGTGCAGACAACCCTTTGCAAGCAGCTGGCCCTCTACGTTACCCTCTACAGTCCCTTGCAGATGGCTGCCGACGTGGTCGAGAACTACGAGAAGCGCATGGACGCCTTCCAGTTCATCAAGGACGTTGCCGTAGATTGGGATGAAAGCAATTACATCGAAGCCGAGCCGGGCGACTACATCACCATCGCGCGCAAGGCCAAGGGAACGGACAACTGGTTCGTTGGTGGCATTACCGACGAAAATGCCCGTACAGCCGAGTTCAAGCTCGACTTCCTCGATGCCGACAAGAAATACGTGGCTACCCTTTATGCCGACGGCAAGGATGCCGACTATAAGGAAAATCCCACTTCTTATCAGATAAAGAAAGGTATCGTGACTTCCAAGACCAAGATGACCGTCAGGGAAGCGCGTAGCGGAGGCTTTGCCTTGAGCCTGATTGAGGCTACGCCCGACGACCTGAAATCTGTGAAGAAATGGAGAAACTGAAAAAGGTAAGAAGATAGCTTCATAGGTGTTGGTAAGCGCTCTGCGAGTTTTTAAGCTTGCAGGGCGTTTTTTACTGAAAAAAACTGGGCATTTCCGAATGTTGCCTGCCGACTTATTTGTACCTTTGCAATCGTTTTTATAAGCGGACACTATACATAATATATTAAAGAATATACATATATGGGAGGTTTCTTCGGTACAGTCGCCAAAGAAAGTTGTGTGACTGATTTGTTTTATGGTACAGACTACAATTCACATTTAGGTACGAAACGGGGCGGTATGGCTACTTACGACGGCGCGACCCAAAGCTTCAACCGTTCTATCCACAATCTGGAAAGCACCTATTTCCGTACGAAGTTCGAAGACGAGCTGGATAAGTTCAAGGGCAATTCAGGTATCGGCATCATCAGCGATACGGACGCGCAGCCCATTATCCTGAACTCCCACCTGGGGCGTTTCGCCATTGTGACAGTAGCCAAGATTGTAAACATAGCCGAGCTGGAGGCCGATTTGCTCAAGCAGAACATGCACTTCTCCGAGCTCAGCTCCGGCCAGACCAACCAGACGGAACTGATAGCCCTGCTCATTATCCAAGGCAAGAACTTTGTAGAAGGTATTGAAAATGTCTACAGGCACATCAAAGGCTCCTGTTCCATGTTGCTTCTGACAGAAGACGGTATCATTGCCGCCCGCGACAAGTGGGGGCGTACGCCGATTGTCATCGGACGTAAGGACGGTGCCTATGCCGCCACCAGCGAATCGAGCTGTTTTCCCAACCTCGACTACGAAGTGGAGCGCTATCTGGGGCCGGGCGAAATCGTTCGTTTGCGGGCCGAAGGTATCGAGCAGATGCGTAAGCCGGAAGAGAAGATGCAGATTTGTTCGTTCCTGTGGGTTTATTATGGTTTCCCTACGTCGTGTTACGAAGGACGCAATGTCGAAGAGGTCCGCTTCACCAGCGGTTTGAAAATGGGGCAGACCGACTCGTCTGAAGTAGATTGTGCTTGTGGTATTCCTGATTCGGGTGTAGGTATGGCTTTGGGGTATGCCGAAGGCAAGGGCATTCCCTATCATCGTGCCATTGCCAAGTATACTCCGACCTGGCCGCGCAGCTTCACTCCCAGTCGGCAGGAGATGCGTAATCTTGTAGCCAAGATGAAGCTTATCCCCAATCGTGCGATGCTTCAGGGCAAGCGCCTTCTCTTCTGCGACGATTCCATCGTACGTGGTACACAGCTCCGCGACAATGTCAAGGTGCTCTATGAGTATGGTGCCAAGGAAGTGCACATCCGCATAGCTTGTCCGCCGCTCATCTACTCTTGTCCGTTCATTGGGTTTACGGCATCCAAGAGTCCGCTTGAACTGATTACACGCCGCATCATCAAGGAACTGGAAGGCGACGAAAACAAGAATCTTGAGAAATATGCTACGACCGGATCGCCCGAATACAACCGTATGGTCGAAATCATGCGCGAGCGTTTTGGCTTCACTTCCTTGCGTTTCAATACGCTGGAGACGCTGGTCGAGAGCATCGGCCTGCCCAAGTGCAAGCTTTGTACGCATTGTTTTGACGGCAGCAGCTGTTTCTGATTGACAAATAGTTAAAATAGAAATAAAAAAGGGGCGTGGATTGCTTGGCAATTTACGCCCCTTTTTCTACCTTTACGGGCACAATGAACAATTTTGTTGAATCTCTTTTATTTGAATGATATGACTTTAGTAGAACGTTTTTTGAAGTATGTCAGCTTCGACACTCAGTCGAACGAAGAGACGGGTGTCACTCCCAGTACACCGGGGCAGATGGTCTTTGCCCGTTATCTGAAAGAAGAACTGGAGTCGTTGGGGCTCGAAGATATTACGTTGGACGAGAACGGCTATCTGTTTGCCACGCTTCCCGCCAATACGGACAAGCCGTTGCCTACGGTAGGTTTCATTGCCCACATGGATACAAGCCCCGATATGAGCGGCAAGAACGTGTCGCCGCGCAAGGTGGAAAATTACGACGGTAAGGACATTGTGCTTTGTGCCGAAGAAAATATAGTGCTGTCTCCCTCCCAATTCCCCGAACTGCTCGACCACAAGGGTGAGGACTTGATCGTGACGGACGGCAAGACGTTGCTTGGTGCTGACGACAAGGCGGGTATTGCCGAAATCGTTTCAGCCATTGTCTATCTGCAGGAACACCCTGAAATCAAGCATGGCAAGATACGCATCGGCTTCAATCCCGACGAAGAGATCGGTCTCGGTGCCCACAAGTTCGATGTGGAGAAGTTCGGTTGCGACTGGGCTTATACGATGGACGGCGGTGAGGTAGGCGAACTGGAGTTCGAAAACTTCAATGCCGCTTCGGCCAAGATTACGTTTAAGGGCCGCAACGTGCATCCGGGTTATGCCAAGCATAAGATGATCAATTCCATTCGGGTGGCCAGTCGCTTTATGGCCATGCTGCCCAGCCACGAAACGCCCGAGCATACCGAAGGATACGAAGGCTTCTATCACCTGGTAGGTATCAGCGGCGAGGTGGAGCAGACGGTGGTGTCTTACATCATCCGCGACCATGACCGTGCCCGTTTCGAGAGCCGCAAGAAGGAAATGGAACACCTCGTCCGTAAGATCAATGCCGAGTATGGCGAGGGTACGGCTACGCTCGACCTGCACGACCAGTACTACAACATGCGCGAGAAGATAGAACCGGTGATGCACGTCATCGACATTGCTTTCCAGGCCATGAAGGATGCTGGCGTGGAGCCTCGTGTGAAGGCTATCCGAGGTGGTACGGACGGCGCCCAGCTGTCGTTCAAGGGTTTGCCTTGTCCCAATATCTTTGCCGGAGGACTCAATTTCCACGGCCGTTATGAGTTCGTGCCCATCCAGAGCATGGAGAAAGCCATGATGGTTGTGGTCAAGATTGCCGAACTGGTAGCCGCACGCTGATGAATACATTTTAATTCTTAATGCGAATCAGCAGTTGAAAACATCTTCTGATTCTTGATTTAAAAGTTTGTAATT
>NZ_CABUOL010000007.1 GCF_902493215.1 uncultured Mediterranea sp. | reverse complement strand
GGGGTATCACTGACGGTTTGATGACTACAGTTCACTCTACAACTGCTACTCAGAAGACTGTTGACGGTCCTTCTATGAAAGACTGGCGTGGTGGTCGTGCTGCTTCTGGCAACATCATCCCCTCTTCTACCGGTGCTGCTAAGGCTGTAGGTAAAGTTATCCCGACTCTGAACGGCAAGCTGACTGGTATGTCTATGCGTGTTCCGACTCTGGACGTTTCTGTAGTTGACTTGACTGTAAACTTGGCTAAGCCTGCTACTTACGCTGAAATCTGCGCTGCCATGAAGGAAGCTTCTGAAGGCGAACTGAAGGGTATCCTGGGTTACACTGAAGATGCAGTTGTTTCTTCTGACTTCCTGGGTGACACTCACACGTCTATCTTCGATGCTAAGGCAGGTATCGCTTTGACAGATACTTTCGTTAAAGTTGTATCTTGGTACGACAACGAAATCGGTTACTCTAACAAAGTTCTCGACCTGATTGCTCACATGGCATCTGTTAACTGCTAATTTACAGTTAGAAAATATTAAAGTATAGGCGGCTTCTGCGGAAGCCGCCTTTTTTTTTGCTCCATCTTTCCACCAGATATCACCCATTGGCAGCACCTTAACACCATCGGATCCGTGAAGGACAGCTATCCAAACTTCTCCACACAATTATTCTCAACCGAAGAAATACCTACTTCACATCTCCAACAGCCTACCTTGGCAAAACTACACTCATAACTAGGAATCAGCGGAACATTGCTCCCCTGCCGAGGCATCCGATACTGTCCCTTCTAAAGCATGTTTCTGGACATATTTACCAAATAAGATTACAAAACATTTGTTTTTCACATTCTTTATGCTGAAATTTGAAACACAAATATTCAACAATGAAAAAAGTGTATACCATAGTAACACAAATGGGAGATTATGTCTTCAGTATCTTGCAAGCTTCAGCCATTTCTCTCTCTTCTACGAACATTTTACCATATAATGGGGGGGGATTCAAACTTAAAATATTATTTCTTCTATTTCCTTTTATCTTCTTCTCTTGTGGAAGAAGCGAGAAGGACATGCAGGAGGGTATTATCATAGATACAGCTCTCAATACCCCCAATGAAATCAAACTATCCTCTTTAGTGGATTCTATTACTTATACACCTCTGGAAACAAAGGACAATCTACTAATTGGACAGGTTACCAAAATGCTTGTTTCCGACAGGTTCATTTACATCTTTGACGAAATATCCTCATCCCTCTATTGTTTCGACCTCAATGGTAAACTTGTGAAGAAAATAGGGAATAAAGGAGTAGGACCTGGAGAGTACACCAGCATTGACGATTTTGATATATACAACCAAAGGATATACCTCTTCGACTGTAATCTACACAAACTATTCGTTTACAACAATAATGGTATATTAGAGAAAGAAATAAAGACCAACTATTGGGCAGAAAGCATTCATGTCATTGACAATTCATGGATAGCTTTGTATGGTGGATATAAAGACAATGCCCCATATAAGGAAAACGGAAAGACGCCCAACCTTCTATTTCTGAATATTCATAATGGGGAATCAAAGTCTGCAGCATTTTTCGATTCGCAAATTGAAATGAAAGAAGTGTGTGGTTCATATAAACTGTTTACCGACTTCGGAAACTTCCTCTCACCACTGGAGAACCGGATTTATCAATTGGACAGCAAACTGAACTTGAATGAAAAGGTCTCATTCTCATTAAGTGAATCACAAGAAAATATACAGAACATTTATCTTCAAAAAATAAAGAATGAAAAAATAGACGTTGGTCAAGTAGAAGAATTGATACAAGGCTTTCCCATGTGGGTCAGTATCAATGAAACGAATGATTATATAGTATCTGTATATATGGTTGAGCATAAACAATCCGTCATCTTTTACAACAAAAAGAGTGGAGAGGTTATCAAAGGGCAAAGTGATTCAGGGAAATTGCCTGTCATCAACGATATAGACGGCTTAGCCCAGTTCATCCTATACACTTCACATGGTGATATGTTATATAGTCTTGTACAACCTTATGCCATTGATAAAGACAAAGTATCATGGGCAAAAGACATTGAAGATGAAGACAACCCGATTATTGTAACAATGCACATTAAAAAATAATCCAATTATGATGTCATATTCACATTGCAAAGCAATAGAACTCTTCACATTATCATTTCTGATTATACTAATCTCATGCCGTCCGTCTTCAACCAACAATCAGAATAACCGGGCAAATATCAATCTAAGCGCTCCCGTCCAACAGGACTTGAATATGTCAACATTCATAAGTGACATACAATATGTCCCCTTGGAAACCACAGATGAGAATCTGATAGGTAACATAAACCAGCTCCTGCTTACAGATGATAAAATGATTGTAGTGGATCAGAAAACTGCTTCCATATTCTTCTTTGACCATAAAGGAAAATATCTGTATAAAATTGCCGAACAAGGCATAGGACCCGGCCAGTATACCCAAATAAACGGAGCCGCTATAAATCACAAAAAGAAAGAGGTGTATGTTTTGGATAGAAAAAAAGTCCATGTATATACTATGGAAGGAAATTTTGATAAAACAATCCAATTGGGCTTTCTTGCAAATGACTTTATCTGTGCAGATCATTCCCTTGTCTTCTATTGCGACTATGGGCGGAACAACCATATCTCCAAAGACAATCAAACTCCCTTATTGGCCATATATGATTTACAAACATCAGATACTCATTATTTCCTCTATCAGGACTCGTCCATCGACCTGGTAGAGATAATCGACTATCATATGCTCCGAAATTACTCCGGTCGAGAAGAAGGTATACTGACTTTTCCACTTTCAGACGAAGTGTACCAACTCACTTCAGATGGCGTTTCACCCAAATACTCCATTGATTTCGGAAAAGCAAACTTAGAAAAGAAGAAAGCGCACCTGTCTATGTTAAAAGAAGAAAGATTAAGCACGGAAGATGGTTTGGAAGGCGGAAAGGGTTATCCTGACTTCTGGGAAATACAAGGATGCCTGGAAAGTGACAGTGTGTTGTTTATCGGATATAACAATTACGCAGAACATAAAACAGGAGTATATCTGCGGGACAAAAGAAGTAACAAACAATTAAGTGGCTATTCTTCAAATGGCTGGGTGATCAAGAATGATATCGACAAGGGATACCCTTTACTTCCCCTTGCCTTGGAAGGAAGTAAATTTTATACGATTGTCCCACCTTTCTATCTGCAGGAAATGAAAAGTGAGAATCCCCAATTAAGAAATATCATAGAAAATTTAACAGGGGAGGAAAATCCGATTTTAATGGTTTCGAGTGTGAAAATCGATTAAGCACCTATATAATAAAATGTTTCAGCTCCGTTCAACATAACAGGACGAAAATATCATCCTAGGCTTAAAACAAGCCTGACGGATATGTAACAATGCGCCATAGAGTAAAAATGGCTATAATAACAGAACCAGCTCAAGCCATTTGCATAAACAGTTAGAAATTATTAAAGTAAAGGCGACATCTGTAGCAGTCGCCTATTTTTTTTGCACTTTTGCATGTTATAATGAAGGAGTTTTATGCTATCAAGTAAAAAGACACCTGCGATTGTTTCATTTTGATACCTAATTAATGATGCAAGTTCAGAATCCTTTTTTTGAAAATATCCATACACCCCACGGCACCGTCCCCTTCGACCGCATCGCCGTGGAGCACTATGCCCCCGCCATCCGCCGGGGTATCGAATGCCAGAACGAGGAAATAGACACCATCGTCAACAATCCCGAACCTGCCACCTTCCACAACACCATTCTGGCTTTGGAAAAGTCGGGTCAATTGTTGCATCGCGTGGAAGTGGTGTTCGACAACCTGCTCAGCGCCGAAACCAACGACGCCATGCAGGAACTGGCCAAGGAGTTGATGCCGCTGCTGAGCGAACATGCCAACAACATCACGCTGAACGAACGACTCTTCGAACGGGTCAAAACGGCCTACGAGCACCGCAACGACGAACCTCTGACTGCCGAACAACGGAAACTGACGGAAGATACTTATGAAGGATTTGTGCGCAGCGGAGCCAACCTGCAGGGGGCCGACAAGGAGAAATATCGTGAACTGTCGCGCCAACTGAGCCTGCTGACCCTGCAATTCAGCGAAAACAATCTGAAGGAAACCAACGACTACCAGCTGGTGCTGACCGACGAATCCCAACTGAAAGGCCTGCCGCAAAGTGCCATCGACGCTGCCGCCGAAACGGCTCGCGAAAAACAGCAGGAGGGCTGGGTCTTCACCCTGCACGCCCCAAGCTATGTGCCTTTCCTGACCTATGCCGCCGACCGCGACCTGCGCAAGGAAATCTACATGGCCTATAACACCAAGTGCACGCACGCCAACGCCTGCAACAACCTCGACATCGTGAAGCAGCTGGTCAACACCCGCCTGGCCCTCGCCCAGCTGTTGGGATATAAAGATTATGCTACCTACAAGCTGGAGCGCCGCATGGCACAGAACAGCGCCAACGTCTACCACCTGCTCGACCAGCTGCTCGAAGCCTACAAACCGACGGCACAAAAGGAATATGCCGAAGTACAAGCACTGGCCCGCGAAGAACAGGGAGCCGATTTCACCCTGATGCCCTGGGACTGGGGATACTACTCGCAGAAACTCAAGGACCGCAAGTTCAACCTCAACGACGAGATGCTCCGCCCTTACTTCGAGCTGGAGAACGTCAAGAAAGGCGTGTTCGGCCTGGCCACCCGCCTCTATGGCATTACGTTTCAAAAGAATCCCGACATTCCCGTCTATCACAAGGATGTGGAAGCCTTTGATGTATTCGACAAGGACGGCAGCTTCCTCGCCGTACTCTATACCGACTTCCACCCGCGCGAAGGAAAGCGTTCGGGTGCCTGGATGACCAGCTACAAAGAACAATGGATTGACGAAAAGACAGACGAGAACAGTCGTCCGCACGTTTCGCTGGTAATGAACTTCACCAAACCCACACAGGACAAGCCTGCCCTCCTCACCTTCGGAGAAGTGGAAACCTTCCTCCACGAGTTCGGCCATAGTCTGCACGGCATGTTTGCCAACACGACCTACGCCAGTCTGAGCGGTACCAACGTCTACTGGGACTTTGTGGAATTGCCCTCACAATTCATGGAGAACTTTGCCGTTGAAAAGGAATTCCTGCACACCTTTGCCCGCCACTATCAGACAGGCGAACTGATTCCCGACGAGCTGGTACAGCGCATTGTGGATTCGCGCAACTTCGACGCCGCCTACGCCTGCCTGCGCCAGGTCAGCTTCGGCCTGCTGGACATGGCATGGTACACCCGCACCACGCCCTTCGAAGGCGACGTGATGGCCTACGAGAAGCAGGCCTGGGCACGTGCCCAAGTGTTGCCATCGGTCGAAGGCACCTGCATGAGCACCCAGTTCTCGCACATCTTTGCCGGAGGCTATTCGGCCGGTTACTACAGCTACAAGTGGGCCGAAGTGTTGGATGCCGACGCCTTCTCACTTTTTAAAAAACAGGGGATTTTCAACCAAAAAACAGCCTTTTCCTTCCGCGAAAACATACTTTCGCGGGGAGGAACCGAACACCCCATGACGCTCTACAAACGCTTCCGCGGACAAGAACCGACAATCGATGCATTATTAATCAGAAATGGAATAAAGAGATGATGAAAGAAAAATTGTTTGCCTTATTGGCTGTCATCCTGCTGCTGGCCGGATGCAACAACGAAGACGATGTGCTGGAGATATTCACAGGCAAGGCCTGGAAACTGACCTACATTTCCACTGAGAACTCACACAAGCAATACAACTTCTGGAGCAACGACCAAGAGTCGGAAGAAAGCTTCAAAGCACTGAAGGCATCCGGCACCTTTACCGTTTCCTTCGAAGGGACAGACCTGAACGGCGCCATCGGCGGAACGTTCAATGCCAAGGCCATCACCGCCACCGTCAACGGCCAATGGAACGCCAACGGCGAGAACCACGAAATGCAGACCAGCAATACGAAGGTGAGCTCGTCTGAAAAAGACAAGCTGGCCCAAGCCTTCATCACTGGCTTGCAGAACGCCACCCGTTACGAGGGCGACAACAGCAACCTCTATATCTACTACGAAGATAAGGACGGAAGCATCAAACGAATGAACTTCAAAGCACAATAAATAAAGGAAAAAACCATGGATCACAAAGCCAAACAAGAAGCATTGGACAAACGCTACATACGGATGGCGGGCATCTGGGCGGAGAATTCCTATTGCAAGCGCCGCCAGGTAGGTGCGCTCATCGTCAAGGACAAGATGATTATCTCGGACGGCTACAACGGTACCCCAGCCGGATTTGAGAACGTGTGCGAGGACGACAACAACATCACCAAGCCCTACGTACTCCACGCCGAAGCCAATGCCATCACCAAGATAGCACGCTCCAACAACAGCAGTGACGGCGCCACCATGTACGTCACCGCCTCACCCTGCATCGAGTGTGCCAAACTCATTATCCAGGCCGGCATCAAACGGGTGGTCTACTCCGAGAAATACCGCCTGGAGGACGGCATCAACCTGCTCAAACGCGCAGGTATCGAAGTGGTATACCTATCGGCTACCGAAGAACAGACAGAAACGATTAAACAATAACATAACAGTATGAGTACAAAAGGCTCTTCCCGCTTCACGCCCCTCATCATTGCCATCAGCGTGGTAGTGGGAATATTGATCGGCACATTCTATGCCAAACATTATGGAGGAAACAAGCTGGGCATCATCAACGGCTCGTCCAACAAGCTGAATGCCCTGTTGCACGTCATCGACGACCAGTATGTAGACACCGTAGACATGGGACAGCTGGTGGAAAAGGCCATGCCGCAGATTCTGGCCGAGCTGGACCCCCACTCTACCTACATCCCCGCCCAGAAGCTGGAGGAAGTCACTTCTGAACTGGAAGGCAGTTTCAGCGGTGTCGGCATCCAGTTTACCATTCAGGAAGACACCATCCACGTGAACAGCGTTGTGTCGGGCGGACCGGCCGAAAAGGTCGGCATCATGGCCGGCGACCGCATTGTCATGGTGGACGACAGCCTGTTCGTCGGCAAAGGACTGACCAACGAAAAGGCCATGCGTTCACTGAAGGGTCCCAAAGGCAGCCAGGTGAAACTGGGCATCAAACGTATGACCGAGAAGGAACTGCTTGACTTCGTGGTAACCCGCGGCGACATTCCCCAGAACACCATCGACGCAGCCTATATGCTCAGTCAGGACTACGGCTATATCCAAATCAGTAAATTCGGCCGTACGACCCACGTCGAACTGCTGAATGCCATTGCCCAGCTGAGCCACCAGAACTGCAAGGGTATCATCATCGACCTGCGCGAGAATACGGGAGGCTATATGGAAGCCGCCATCCGCATGGTCAACGAATTCCTGCCCGAGGGTAAACTGATTGTTTACACACAGGGACGCAAATACCCCCGCATGGAAGAATATGCCAACGGTACGGGCAGCTGTCAGAACACACCGCTGGTTGTACTCATTGACCAAGGTTCTGCTTCGGCCAGCGAAATCTTTGCCGGCGCCATCCAGGACAACGACCGCGGTACCATCGTCGGCCTCCGCTCGTTCGGCAAAGGACTCGTACAGCAACCCATCGACTTCAGTGACGGTTCGGCCATCCGCCTCACCATCGCCCGCTACTACACCCCGTCGGGCCGCTGCATCCAGCGCCCCTACGAAAGCGGCAACGACAGCAAGTACGAAATGGACTGGCTAGACCGCTACGAGCACGGCGAGTTCTTCTCCAAAGACAGCGTGAAGCTGGACAAGAGCACAAGCTACTATACATCGCTCGGACGTCCTGTCTACGGCGGCGGCGGCATCATGCCCGACGTCTTCGTTCCGCGCGACACAACCGGCGTGACATCCTATCTGATAGATGTCAGCAACAAAGGTCTGCTCATCCAGTTCAGCTTCCAGTATACAGACCGCAACCGTGCCAAACTAAGCGAATACGAAACAGACGAAGCCCTGCTGGAGTATCTGAAAAAACAGAATGTCACGGAACAGTTCGTAAACTTTGCCGACAAGAAAGGGGTGAAAAGACGCAACCTGCTCATCTACAAATCACGCAAGCTGCTGGAGAGAAACCTGTATGGCAACATCATCTACAACATGCTGGGCAAGGAAGCATACATCCGCTATATCAACCGCGACGATGCTACCGTACAGAAGGCACTTGAAATTCTGGAACGTGGTGAAGCATTCCCCAAGGCTCCGGATACAACCTTAGAAGAAAAAGAGACAAATGATAATCGGAAAAAAAGAACTGCGCAAGTATATAGCAGAACTGAAGACCCTGCACGCCACTTCCACTACGCAGCAATCTGCTGAAATACTGGAACGGCTCGAAACACATCCCCTGTTCCAACAGGCACAGACCGTACTGATGTACCACTCCCTGCCGGATGAAGTCGACACCCGCGACTTCATCCGCCGGTGGTACACTTCCAAACGTATCCTGCTGCCGGTTGTGGTGCAGGACCAGCTCGAACTGTATACCTACAACGGACCGGAACACATGAAAACAGGAGCCTTCGGAATCGAAGAACCCACCGAAGGACGGTTTACCGACCTGCGCAAGATAGACCTGGCAGTGATTCCCGGCGTCGCCTTTGACCACCGAGGCAACCGTCTGGGGCGTGGAAAAGGATACTACGACCGCCTGCTTCCCTATCTGACCGCCACCTACAAGCTGGGCATCTGCTTCCCCTACCAGCTGCTGGGCAACATACCGACCGAGCCCTTCGACATCCGCATGGACGAAGTGCTCTACTGATCAGTGCCTCCACCGAACGCCAGCGTCATGTTTTATCTGAAAATAATATTGGTAATGACCTGAGCCCCGACATGCCGGTTCAGGTTACGTACCAGCATTTCGCGTCCCATCATCAGTTCCTGCCGCAAGGCGGCCGACGTGAGCGAGACATAAAGCACCTGGTTCTTGATGAAAAGATCGGTCGTATAGGATGCAATGACCGGCCCCAGCACTTCGGGCCAGGCATTGATGAGCCTGCGCTCGTTCAATGGAGACTCCAGACTCTCCTGCCGCAGGAAATGCTGTATCAGTACACCGATTTGTTCCGCCTTGTTCCGCTTCATGATTCACCCTCCTGCATTTCCGTCACCACTCCCTGCTCAACCCTGAACATCCGGTAGTCACCTCCCACCTTATGAAGAATGTTGTCCAGATGGCCCCGATTGGTATCTGTGATAAAAATCTGTCCGAAACGGTCGCCAGCCACCAACTTGACAATCTGTTCCACACGCGAAGCATCCAGCTTGTCGAAGATGTCGTCCAGCAGTAACAGCGGCACAGTGGTACCCGTACGCCGCAAGAAGTCGAACTGGGCAAGCTTCAACGCCACCAGATAGGTTTTGTTCTGTCCCTGCGACCCTTCACGCTTGATGGGAAAGTCACCAAGAAGCATTTCCAAATCGTCCTTGTGAATGCCATGCAGCGAGAAACCCATAATGCGGTCGCGTTCACGGCTTTCCTTCAGTACCTCCAGCAAGGACGCCCCCCGTGCATGCGAACGGTAGCTCAAACCCACCTGTTCTTTCTCCTGCGAAATGAACGAATGGAAGGACTGGAAGATGGGAATGAACTCGTTGACAAAAGCCTCCCGCTTGCGGAACACCACCTCACCGGCCTGCGCCATCATCTCCTCCCACACCAGAAAAAGTTCCTCTTCAACCGGATGCTCACTTTTCAGCAGCGTGTTGCGCTGGGCCAAAGCCTTGTTGTAGCGGATCAAGGCATCCAGATACTCCTTGTCATATTGCGAGATAACCACATCCATGAAGCGGCGGCGTTCGTCGCTTCCTCCCGCGATCAGTTCCGTGTCAGCAGGCGACACCATGACCAACGGCAGAAAACCGATATGGTCCGACAGGCGGGTATACTCTTTCTTGTTACGTTTGAACTGTTTCTTCTGCCGACGCTTCATGCCACAATACACCTCCTCCGGCGTTCCATCTTCCGCCTCATAAAATCCCTGAATGACGAAGAAGTCGGCCTCGTGACGGATGTTCTGCGAGTCGATGGGATTGCCTGCACTCTTGCAGAAAGACAGAAAATACACCGCGTCCAGCAGATTGGTCTTACCCATACCGTTCTGCCCGAAAAAGCAGTTCAACTTCGGCGAAAAGGCCAGCTCAGCCTGCTCTAAGTTCTTATAATTGAGTATAGAAATGCGTTTCAGTATCATAATTGTCACTCCATTCACCTGCAAAAATAGGAAGATTTTCGGGCTTTTCGGGTACAAAGTAAAAAAAGATGCCGCGAAATTTCGCTGAAAGCTATAAAAGACTTACTTTTGCCATTCGAAATCTCAAAGAACGAATAATAACAAAAAAAGAATCTATAAAAATGGCAGAACAAAAGAAAACAAACGAAGCCCTCAACATGGAAGAGGCTCTGACACAGTCGGAGGACTTCCTCATCAAAAACAAGAAAGCAATTATCGGTGCCGTAGTGGCAATTATCGTCATCGTTGCCGGTGTAGTCATGTACAAACACCTCTATGCGGAGCCCCGCGAAGAGAAGGCACAGGCCGCCTTGTTCAAAGGTGAGGAATATCTGGGAGCCGACGCCTACGAGCAGGCCCTGAACGGCGACAGCATCGGCTATGCAGGTTTCCTGAAAGTTGCCGACGAATTCAGCGGAACAGATGCTGCCAACCTGGCCCATGCCTACGCAGGTATCTGCTATGCACATCTGGGCAAATACGAAGAAGCCATCAAAGCTTTCGAACGTTTCGACGGTAACGACCAGATGGCATCTCCGGCCATGAAGGGTGCTATGGGTAACTGCTACGCTTCCCTCGGCCAGCTGGACAAGGCAGCCGACATGCTCCTCAAGGCAGCCAAAGAAGCCGACAACAATACCTTGAGCCCCATCTATCTGCAGCAGGCAGGCGAAATCCTCGTAAAGCAAGGCAAGTACGACCAGGCTATCGAGGCTTATACGACCATCAAGGACAAATATTTCCGTTCTTACCAAGCCATGCAGATTGACAAGTTCATCGAACAAGCCAAACTGATGAAGAAATAAACCGCTACTCTTATTATATATAAGAAACACCTGTCACGGATTAAACGGAAAACACGGTCAAACTGCAAAGACGCCGTGAGGTTCGTGTAATCCGTGACTTTTTTATTTCAATCTCCAACATACTCACTCTAAAAAAGACAAGATATGGCAACAGCTTATCACAACCTGTCCGAATACGATTTCAACTCCGTGCCCGATGCCTCGAACATGAAATTTGGCATCGTCGTATCCGAATGGAACTACAACATCACCGGCGCCCTCCTGCAAGGGGCCGTAACTACCCTGAAGAAGCACGGGGTCAAGGAAGAAAACATCCTGATCAAGACCGTTCCCGGCAGCTTCGAGCTGACATTCGGTTCCAACCAATTCATATCCCATACCGATGTTGACGCCGTCATTGCCTTGGGCTGCGTAGTTCGCGGCGATACCCCGCACTTTGACTATGTTTGCATGGGAGCAACCCAAGGTATTGCCCAGCTGAACGCAAAAGGCGATGTACCAGTGATTTACGGGCTGATAACCACCAATACGATGGAGCAGGCCGAAGAACGCGCAGGCGGCCGATTGGGCAACAAAGGTGACGAATGTGCAATTTGTGCAATAAAAATGATCGATTTCGCTTGGAGTTTAAAAAAATAGTCGTATCTTTGCACCGCAATTGAGAAACAAAGGTGCTACACCGAGTGAATCAAGAGCGATTGGGCAAATACCAGAGTGGCCAAATGGGGCAGACTGTAAATCTGCTGGCTTACGCCTTCGGTGGTTCGAATCCATCTTTGCCCACTAAATTTGCGGAAGTAGCTCAGTTGATAGAGCATTAGCCTTCCAAGCTGAGGGTCGCGGGTTTGAGTCCCGTCTTCCGCTCTTAAGAAAATCAGATAGTTATCGAAAGATTTCTATCTGATTTTTGTTTTTAAAGGGTGCTAATTCTGCACGGAACTATGGGGTCAACGTAAAAACCTGAGGGATTCGTTGATCAAGCATAAATTTTAGCCAGTCTGAACAAGAAGAAGGCCTTATCCTGGCTCACCCGATTTTTAGTGGAGTTAAATATAAAGTCCAGGCCTAATGAAAAGATGGCAAATACTTTTATGTCAGACATCCCCGGGAAAGCTCCTTTTTATCGACAAGAATAACCTATTCAACTTAATTATCGGTTGCCCAAGATAAGTAGATGTTATATAGCCATTTTCTCTAGCCCAACCTACAGCTTTATTTCGTATTTCATCCGGATAATAAATTGAAATGATTTTCTTGTTTAACAAATTCCTCCACACGTTTTGATGAATGTTAACGTTGTGGATATCCCCAACACGACTAATGCCTAAAGCTATGCATACCGAACTATCACAGAGATCTCCCTTATCATCTATGATATTCATATCAAAATGCTGTTTGATACCATCAACTAACTTTTTAATCTCTAATAAGTCCTTACATAGGTCAAGTTCAATGATTTCTTTCAGTTCTGCATCTGCAGCATACTTATGGAATGTATATTCTGCATCCATCTGTTTTAGCCCAAACGATATAAGAAACTCAAGAGACTGGATTGCCATTTTTCTTGCAATTGTTTCTTGCCTATAAAGACCTTTCTTCTTTGTTACCATAATATCCAACAATTATTTGTTTCCGAATGCAAAATAATAGTCTTTATATGCAATAACGCTGCATATCTGATAAAGAAGTACGATTAATTTTATACTACAACCATGTATGCAGCGTTATTGCATAAATTATATGTACTTTTGTATCATAAATAAAAAGTATTGTACGAATTACAGATGTTGAAGACAATACCTGAAGAATAAATAGTAACATAATTAGCATGATCAGTAAAACTTTTAATCGATATATCTGGTTGCTGAATACTTTACTCCAGCATAAACGACTAACCTTTGAAGAAATTAGCGAACGATGGCAAAACAGTTGCCTGAGTGATGGCAAGCCACTTGCTCTAAGAACTTTTCATGTTCATAGAGATGCTATAGCCGAATTATTCGGAGTTGAAGTGGCATGTAATACTTCTACCTATGAATATTATGTATCATCACCTGAAATTTTGCAAAATGACAGGACTCGCCAGTGGTTACTCAACTCATTCACACTCTCAAACATGATTGAGGCCGGGCATAATATGAAAGACAGAATTCTTTTCGAAGACATTCCCAAGGGAACTGAATATATACAAACAGTAATTGAAGCCATGCAGCAGAGTAAGGAACTCGAAATAGAATACCAGCCCTTCTATGGGCACAGAACTACGTTACACATCCAACCTTATGCAATGAAAGTTTATCATCAACGTTGGTATATTGTTGGATATCTTAAGGAACAGGAAGGAATTCGCAACATAGCTTTGGATAGGACATTGAATATGGAATTTACTACAGAAACATTCCGATGTCCTAATGATTTTAATGCAGAAGAATATTATTCCAATACTATCGGAATCTTTGTAAATGACAAACTAAAACCTCAAAAAGTTGTAGTCAGAGCATATGGTATCCACGTGGAATACATGCGTTCCCTTCCTCTTCACCATACCCAAGAGGAAATAGGCTGTAAACATCAAAAATACAGCGACTTTCAATACTACTTATGTCTTACACCAGAACTTACAAGTCAACTGCTTGCAATGGGTGAAAAAATAGAGGTTCTAGAGCCTGTAGAACTAAGAGAAGAAATCAAGAACAGATTATTAAACTCATTAAGCCATTATAATTATGAATAGAAATAAATATCCTAAAGGAAGCAAAGGTATGATTCAGTGCCTTGTAAAAGAGCACAAATCTCTATTGGACGAAAAACTTGGTGTGAATCTTAGTTGGATTTCCCCTATTGAAGAAAATCAATTCAAAGAATATCAATTAAATGGAGACTTTATATCTACTAAAATAGGACTCCCCTCAAATGCATTCGACAATTTTTGGCCTTCAAGGCAGCCTCAATGGGACGGACTGGCAATGGATGATGAGCATACGCTATATCTAATAGAAGCAAAATCTCATCTTTCAGAAATTAAATCAGGCAATTATAAGCCTAATAACACCAATGAAAAAAAGGATGCCAATTACAACCTTAAAAAGAATGCCCTTATAAATATTAAAAGATATTACGCCCCTGATGCTGACGATAAGCTATGGCTACATCACTACTATCAGATTACAAATCGTTTGGCTTTCCTGCGAAAGATGAAAGAATTAAGTTCTGTTGCCAAATATAAAGATGCCAAATTAATCTTTCTGAATTTTGAGAATGATAGTTCTTGGGAAACAGAAAACAAATCTGTTCCCAAGGATGGATGGAAGAATAAATATAAAAAAATCTTACAGGAATTACGCATATCCAAGGGACAATTGCAAAATGAAGGAGTACTGATTATTGATATTGACGGCTCGAATTTCTAATAAGAATCATGTCATACAGTATCAGCTATTAGAACCAATAAATATTAGATGTAACGCATATGAACAAAAGAAGTATTTCTGATAGTTTTCTTGAGCGATTAAAGAGCGGTGATTTAAAAGCAGTTACAGAGTATGTAAGAATTGACCCTTATCTTGATTTGGAACTGAGAGGAAATTGTATCATGGTTTATTATAGAGGTGGAAAGATTCTTACAGTAGACCAAAACGGAATTTTTACAGGACTGGCAGATCAATACTATCTACCAACTCATACAAACAGAATTTTACCTACTGTTGAGCATATTCACGACTATTTTGCTCATGCAAAACATATAGTGGATATTCATGAAGCCTCCAAAAGACACAGAAATTCTGGTGAAAAAGAAATGCAACAAAGGGTTGTATATGAAAATAATTTGTCTGTCAATGCCTGTAATACCGACTATTTCATTGCTGATATAGAATGGGAAGACAACAAAGTTTTGGATGGTCGTGCAGACATCATTGCCTTCCGTTGGAATCATATGGAGCACCGTAACCATATCGTACAACTAACTTTGATAGAAGTAAAACAAGGCGCAACGGCTATAAAAACAGATAAAAACAACTCACCAGGATTAAAGAAACATTACGAGGACTTTCTCGCGTTTAAATCAAATCAGGTACATGTCAACAGTGTAGCTAAGGATATGCTTCTTGTTCTAAAGCAGAAGAAAGAGTTAGGTCTTATTGAAGGTTTGGATAAGCTATTTGAGAAAGGTATTATTAAAAAAGATGCCTTAGGCAATGAAGTGAAACAATATATAGAAATAGATCCGGAAATAGAAGCCGAACCGGATTTTCTGTTCTTGCTTTGTAACTATCATCACTATAGTACAAATCTTGAAGTTGAATGCAAAACTCTGCCGGATGAATGTAAATTTATCAATGCATCGTACTGTGGATATGGATTATATAAGGATATGATAAAGACAAACAAAGATTTGAACCCAGATTTCAAATATTAAAGATGAACATTAAAATACATAGAGGCCTTGAGCAGATTGGTGGATGTATCACAGAGATTTTTACTGATACATCCAGAATTTTCATAGACTTTGGACAGAATCTTCCTGGATGTGGGAAGCCTTCTACACCGGAAGAAGACGAGAATTTGGTTAAGACCATATTATCTTATAACAATAAAAAACACGAAGCTATATTCTATTCACACGGTCATGAAGACCATGTGGGCCTATTTGAATATATTCCTAATACAATTCCTCAATATATGAGCGCAGGAACCAAAGAACTTCTTTCCATTAAATATGGTCTATTATCAGAAGGAGCATCACTTAACGTGGACGAACTACAGAAGAATAATTGTTCTTCGGAGGAATATAGTACCGCTGTCAATCTTTACACACAAGCAGAAAACAAATGTAAACTTATTAAACAGATGAGAACCTGGCACAGGACTGCTCCACAAAAAAAGCCTGAAAGCATTATGATTGGTGACATAAAAGTAACACCATTTTTTAACTGTCATTCCATTTATGACTCACACATGTTCCTCATTGAGGCTGACGACAAACGGATTTGGCATACCGGTGACTATCGTGAGCATGGATATATGGGCAAAGGGCTTATTCCTACTTTGAAGAAGTATGCAACAAACATTGATACTCTTATTACAGAAGGAACCATGTTGAACCGGGATGACAAATGCATTCATGAGCGTGAAGTATCTGCGAAGATGACGAACATGATGTGTACTTTCAAATATGTATTTGTACTTGCTTCTGCAACAGATATAGAGCGACTTGCGGCTATTAAGGAAGCTGCAAACAAGTCAGACAAAGCCATATACGTATGTTCAAAGTTTATGAAACAAACAATGGCTTTCTTTACCGAACAAGAAAAGGAACTCTCCCGTGGACTGTTTTCATTCCATCCTAAATTCTACAGCCAACGTCTATTGAGAAGTATAAAACGAAATGGCATGGTCATGATTACAGGTTCATCACAAAAGAACCATATCAAGGAAATTATCAAAGAATTACCTCAAGAAGAAACACTGCTTATTTACTCATTATGGGACGGTTACTACAAAAACTTAGAACAGATTAAGGAAAACCCTGTATATAAGGAGTTTCGTGAAATGTTTTATAATGTAGTTGATATACACACATCAGGGCATGCGGACCGTAAAACAATAGAAAAAGTTATCAGAACAATTAACCCCAAAAAGATTATCTGCATTCATAAGGAAGCCGATGCCGAATTATAAATTCCAAATAATTTATTTTACAATCAGTCAATGAAAATATTACAAATATCAGATACCCACAATAAACATCATTTACTGGTTAATCTTCCGGAAGCTGATGTTATTGTTCATTGTGGCGATTTTACCGATAATGGCACAGAAAAGGAAGTTCTTGATTTCCTTAATTGGTTCATTATGCTTCCTTATAAACACAAGATATTCGTTACAGGGAATCATGATACATGCCTTTGGGATGCAGAAGCCATTGAAGACTTACCGAAAAACGTTCACTTCCTTCAGGATAGTGAATGTAAAATAGAAGGCATAACATTCTTTGGACTGGCATACAATCATTCCGAACAAGTCATTCCTCCTGATGCAGATGTATTGGTCAGTCACGAACCGCCATTTATGATTCTAGATAAGGATAATAATATCCATTGGGGAAATGCCGATTTGAAAAAAAAGATATTGGAGGTCAAACCTCGCTATCACTTTTTTGGCCATATTCATGGAGCTTACGGTACAGAAAAACACCATGGAATCGTCTTCTCAAATGCCGCATTATTTTATGAATCTTTTCAAATGGAAGGTAATTTCCATCGATTGAAATATAAACCAAAGATATTTGTTTTGTAAATTGATATATTGTAGGACAGAATGAATACATAACACAATTTTATTCTCCTGCATTCTCTCGGTTACCAGTTGTATTTCTGCCCACTTTTCCTTATCTTTGGAACAGTTAGAAACCAATCGTACGAACCATGGAAAATTTCGATTACTCTGTAGTACCCCGCGGATTCGGCCATTGTATGGCCAGCTGCCCGCAGGCTGCGACCTGCCTGCGCCACATCGCCTATGAACACATGCCTGCCGACAAGGCTTTCGTCTGGATGCTGGTGCCGCACATGGCCGGGCAGGCGCAGGGAAAATGTAAATACTATTGTCCCAACACCAAGGTGCGCTATGCCAAAGGATTTGCCCGAATCATCGACGAGCTGTCGGTGAAGCAGGCGGCTGCTTTCCGAGAACGGATGATAGGAAAGATGGGAAGAAAGAACTATTACGCCTCGCGCAAGGGAGACCGGCTGCTCCCGCCCGCCGAACAGAAGCAGGTACGTTCCGTACTCCGCTCGCTGGGAGCGCCGGACGAGAATTGTTTCGACGGCTACACCGACTGCTTTGTCTGGGAATAAACGACGGACTTCCCTGCCCTCACGGCATGTTTCCGCGTGTTTCCGCAGGGGGAACTCCGTTTCCCCTATAAGGAAACGGTCGTTACCATTGAAGGGAACGACCGTTACCATTGAAAGGGAACGCCTGTTTCCTTTAAAGGGAACGGGCGTTTCCTCGTAGGGGAAACGGGGAAAGGCTGTTGCATTCCCAGTTTCCCAGCAGATGTTGGATGATTATCTGTCTATCCGCACAGTCACCGGCTTGCCGCTATACATTCCTTGTGGCAGGGCTATCCGTATGTCACGGCCGTTCCACTTCAGAGCTAACTCCTTCAGGGAGGCGTCCATGCAGGCATCGGCCACGGTGACGAAACAGCCCTCCTCCGTCTCGCGGAGCACAAGGGCACAGGGGGCAGATACTTCCAGCTTCAGTCCCTTGGCCTCCAGAGCCGGCGCTTCGGGATAGAACACGGCACCGATGACTTTGCGGTCGGCGGAACGGACTGCCTGTACCAGCGTATCGTTGCGCAGCACTTCGAAGGGAAGCTTGCGGGCGGGTTCGCCCTGACCCAGATAGACCGCATAGCCGTAGGTGTCGGCCACAGGCGTACGGCCGTGGTCGGTCCACAGACGCAGGATGGCCACTTCGGCGGGAAGGTCTTTCCGCTGACGGTTCTGCTCGTTCATCCTGGCCCAGTCGGCAGGACGGTTCTCGCAGGTTACGTGCAAGTCCGACTGGTAATCCGGCAGGGCACGGTAGGCAAACTGGCCTTCCTGAACAATCCAGGCATTCTTCAGCTGGCGGGCGTCGAGCGTCGTCACGCCCATGGGCAGCGGTTTCTTCCGGCCTTTCTCCAGCAGATACACGGACGACGTTCTTGCCGTCTGGTCCAGTGTCGTTCGGATGTTTCCCTCCTGCTCCGGTTCCAGGTTGGTGACTCCGGCTCCAAGGGCCACTAGGTAGTCGCCCAGAATAAAATACCCCTTGTAGGCCTTGAAGCCATACAGCAGCGCGTTTTTCTTCGGATGGCCACCTTTATAGTCAGGATTTTCCTTATCCGGCCCGTACATCTTCTCAAAGATATATCCGCCGGCCGCATAGTCGCCGCCGTCGGCCGCTCCAGCCGCAAAGTTATGACGGCTGCAATAGCCCCGCCAGTTGGTCACGGGTACCAGTCGGTCCATGCCCTCACGGGCCGTCACGCCCGGCGATGCCGTCACGTCCCATCCGCCCATGATGCGGAAATATTCGTCGCCACGGCGCTGGAAGAGCGTCATGCCGTCGGTGGGATAGAAGTTGTAGTTGTCGGCAAAGTCAGCGCTCTCCAGGCCGTCACAGCGCACGGAAGCCATGTTGACCATCAGGTGGTAGTCTGCCGTATGCTTCATCAGGTCGTCGTTGTTGAAGAACCAGCGCGTACCCTGATAGACGCCGCCGGCGTATCCCTCCATGCGGATACGTCTGGCTTCCACTTCGGCCAGAAGCTGTTCCAGTTCGGCCTGCTCGGCGGGAGTGAATGATTCCTTCCAGTTATCCACCACGTCGCGCAGCATGTTTCGGTAGGGTATGGCACTCTCCTTGTCGCAATAGACATACGAACCGCGGTCGAGGCACGGCAGACGGTAACCGTCGCGGTAATACCAGCTGCCACCGCGGAAGAAGGTCATCAGGGCCTCGGCATTCTCGCGGCTCAGGTTCTTGGCCCAGGGCGTACCGCGAAGAGTCTTCAGCATATCCAGCGCCGCCGATGTGCCGTGAATGGGATATCCCCAGATGAGGCACTGCATGCCGTGTCCCCATCCGGCTCCGTCGGCCGTAAAGCCTTCGGTCCAGAAGGCATCGCTGTAGGTAGTCTGCGACGTTACGCTGATGCCGCGCTGGCATACCTCGGCCAGCACATCGAGCATCGGCACCGAACTGTACATGGCGGCCACCGGAAGCAGCGAACGGTAGGCCAAAGCATTTCCGCCTACCCACCAGACGTGGTTGCGGAAGCGTTCCACCGACACTACATTACGGTCCGTAGCGTCCCGACGCAAGGGTTGCGTATAGGCCTGAAGGCCGAGTACCTTCAGCATGTCGCAGGCCGCCCGCACTTCGGCACCGGCTTCTCCGCGCTCGGCCCGGTCCATCTCCTCCATGCAGGCAAAATAGATGTTGACCGCCGCCGTAGGGATGGCAAAGCAGGAAGCGTGGAAGCGGGGCTTGTCGTTGGAGCGGGCTATCTCCAGATTGCCGTAATGTACCACCGCCCGTGAAAGGCGGTTCAGGAACTCGGTATCTTTCTTCAGACTGCCTCTCCGCGCGGCTTCGGCCAGGCGGTACACACGGTTCAGCGCATCGGCGATGAAGATACCTGCCCGGTCGTCGGGCGTATTGGCATATCCGCGGTTCCAGACGTTCTCACGGTTGTACTGCTCTTCCGTCGGATTCAGGTCGGAAAAGGCTCCGTCCTCGCCCAGCAAAGCATACATCCGTGCTGCCTCGGCCTCATCCACCGGCTTCACGGCCCGATGGGGATGACGGAAGAAGTAGTCGCGAAGCTTGCCTACGGCTTCTGTCTTCTCGTCGGCCACACGCTCGCGGGCTTCCCGATAGTAGCGGCGGTAGTTGGTGAAGGCAAACTGGGCCTCGGCTTTCCTGACTGTAAAGTCACTGACACGCACACGGTTCTCCAGCAGACGGAGGGCAAAATAGCCGTCGGCCTGCCCTTTCTCCAGAGGATGGCTGAAAAGCACTTCGCCGTCAACGGCATAGGTGGTGCGCCCATCTGCTACCGTAATCACCACCTCGTACCAGCGGTTGGGGCTGAGCAGATGCGGCTCGTCCGTATACTCCTTGAGCAAAGGCTTCACCCGGTCGTCTCCCTGTCCGTAGTATTCACCGTGGTATACGCGGAAGCGGGTCGTGCTGTTGTGATTGCCGCCATAACCGACGTAGAAAAGGTTCAGCGTATTGTAATTCTTGAAGACACCCGCACGCCACTTTCCACGCGCATAGATATCGTCGGGATGCTCCGGATCTGCGGCTCCCCAGAAACAGTTCATGTCACTCAGGCGGTCGTACCGTCCGCCATCCATTACCACCTGTATGCGGTAGCTTATTTCATAGTTGCCCGTCAGACGCTCGTCATACCAAAGCGTCAGGCCGTCGGGGGCGACAATTTCCGTCACACCGTCTATGGCTGTCATCCGGAATTTCCCGGAGGCGTCTTCGGCCACCCATTTTCCGGCATCCAGTTCCGATGCTACGGCCAACAAAGGCATCAGAAGCATCCACAGTCCTAAAAGTCTCAATCTGTTCATGGAATTTCGTTTTTTCATAAATAAACCAAAGCCGGCAGCGATACGTACCTTCGTCCGTATCCGGCTGCCGGCTTCGAATATCACCTACATTCTTTCTCAATACTTATACTGCAAAGCCTTGTCGTAGTTTCCGCCCTTGACGGGAACCAGTGTAAAGCCCCAGGTGTAAAGGCGGTTGGCAGGAATGGTGTAGCCCGGCTGTACCTTGGCTCCCCAACTGTCGTATCCGGCCACACCTTGCTGCTTCATGTCCAGGCAGACTTCCACGAAATCGCGCGGAACAATGTCGTTCACGTGGGTCTGGCGGCGCATGACGTTGCGGGCTTCGGCTTCATTCTTATTGGCAATCTCCTGCGGAGAGCGGTTGCGCCACTGGTAAGGATGCGAAGATTCTTCGCTGTCGAAGTCTTCCACCGTATTGCGCAAGGCATTGAAACCGATGGTGCTGTCTGCCACTACCAGCAGGCCTTTCCGCTTGCCGTCTGAGAAGGCCACCCAACGCGTATCGGTACGGTGGCCGTTCTCCTGCGGACGTACGTAGCGGACGTACATGTCTTCGGCAGTCGTCGTATAGCGGCCAATCATGGAACCGGCATTGCGGTCGATGTAGTTTTCTTCAGGACCACGGCCGAAGTATTCTACCTGATGCAGCGAGGCCGGCATCCGGAAACGTACACCCAGACGGGGCAGTTCGAGCTGACTGCCGTCTGCCTTTTTCTTGCCCGGTGTATAGGTTGCCAGATTGGTGTCTTCCAGCACTTCGGTCTTCACAGCAGCAGCGTTGGTAGGAGTGAACTTCAACGACACGTTGACCACGCCGTCCGGATAGATGCGGTAGTTCACAAAGTATTCGTTTCGGGTAGGCAGGTCATAGACCACGCTCAGGATGCGGGTGTCACCGTCTTTCTTCACATCAGCCGAACTGATGCGGAAGTCATGACTGGCCTGCTTCCATATCTGCAGACGCTTGGGGTTGCTGTTTCCATAATCGTTGTCATTGGGCGCACGCCAGAAGTTGGGCTGGATACCGAATCCGTCGGACACATATTCCATGCCGTCCACGCAATAGGAGGTCACCTTGCCCGCTGCCGCATCGAACACAAAACGCACTTTGGACGAAGAAATCACAATGCGGTCGCCCTCGCGGCTGTCTGTCAGCTTCGGTCCCGATGCCTTGTAGGCCAGTTCGGGCTGTGCGGCCGACAAGCGGAACTGCTCGCAGGCCACTTCATAGCCTTTGGGAACCAACGGCTCGGCCAGGCGTGTCACCACACCGAATCGCACGAAGCATTCCGTCCCTGCCTTGAGGCGGAAGCCCGATACCGGAACGGTGAATTCGGCAGACTGCTGCGGTGCCAGGGCCATGTTCAGACGGCCTTTCTTGCGGGTCTCTCCATTGACCTGCACTTCGTACAGAATGTCGTAGTCTTTCAGATCCGTGAAATAGAAACGGTTCAGCACACGGAATTTGCCTGCTGCGGCATCCACTGCCTCGAAAGCCACGTTCTGATGGGCGTATTTCACTTCAGCCATGGCCGGATGCGGTGTGCGGTCGGGAGCTACCAGACCGTTACAGCAGAAGTTACCGTCGCTCGGCATATCCACACCATAGTCACCTCCGTAGGCCCAATAGGGACGGCCGGCCGCATCTGTCTCCAGAATACCCTGGTCCACCCAGTCCCAGATATATCCGCCCTGCAAGTTGGGATACTTGTAGATTTCCTTCCACTGGTCCCACAGGTTACCGTTGGAGTTGCCCATCGCATGCGAATATTCCGACGGAACGACCGGACGGTCCGAACCATTCGCACCGATATAGCCCAGCCATTCGGCACTGGGATACTGGGGCACGTACATGTCGGAGTTCCACTCCCACTGGGCACGTTCGTAGTTCACGGGACGGTTCATCAGGTCTTTCTCCCGTTCCTTCACCCACAGGTAAGTCTGGTAGAAGTTATATCCGTTACCGGCTTCATTACCCAGTGACCAGAAGGTTACGGAAGGATAGTTCTTGTTGCGCTCATACATGTTCTCCGTACGGTAGAAATGGGGCTTCAGCCATTCGGGGTTGTTGCCCAGCGTTCCCCCCTTGCGCAAGTCGTAGAACATGCCGTGCGACTCGATGTTGGCCTCATCATATACATACAGGCCGTATTCGTCGCACAGTTCATAGAAACGGCGGTCCTGCGGATAGTGGCTCAGGCGCACCGTGTTGATGTTGTGACGCTTCATCAGCTCGAAGTCTTTCCGCATCAGCTCCTCGGGTACGTAGTGTCCCGTAGCCTCGTTGTGCTCGTGGATGTTCACTCCCTTGAGTTTCAACGGCTGTCCATTGATGAGCAGCACGGTATAGGGCTTTCCGTTCTTGGCCAGCTGGTCAATCTGCTTGATTTCGATGCGACGGAACCCAACGTGGAAGGGAACGATTTCGGTCACCTTTCCGTCTTCCTCGACCGTCATCAGCAGTTTGTATAGGTTGGGGTGCTCCGCAGTCCATGTCTTCACACCGGCCAGCGTTGTGCTGAAGTCCACAGTCTGTACACCACCGGCAGGCAGGCTGCACTCCTGAACCGCATTTGCCACCGAACGGCCTTCGGCATCGAGCAGCTCGTAACCCACCTTTACAGATTTCTGTCCGGCTGCCCGGTTTCTCATGTCCACTGCCAGGCGGAAGATACCGTCCTTGTAAGTGTCGTCCAGGGTCGATATAACCCGGAAATCCTTGACAGCCACCTTAGGCTGTGCATAGAGGAAGACATCGCGTTCGATACCGCTCAGACGCCAGAAGTCCTGACACTCCAGATACGAACCCGTGCTCCAACGGAAGATTTTCAGCACCAGGCTGTTCTTGCCCGGCTTTACATAAGAATTGATCAGGAATTCGGCCGGATTCTTGGAATCTTCGTTATACCCCACTTCCTGTCCGTTGATATAGACATAGACACCCGACTTGGCTCCGGCCAGATGTAGGTAGACATCCCTTGTCTGTAACCACTCGGCCGGTATATCTATCTCGCGTCGGTAGACACCCACCGGAATATCGTCAGGCAACAACGGGGGCTGAGGGTCACTGGCCTTGAACTCGAACCACTGGTTGGTATAGATGGCCACGCCGTGTCCCTGTACTTCCCAATTGCCCGGCACCTGAATGTCACACCACCCTGCCAGGTCTGCTGAAGCCGAAGTCACATCGGCAGGCAGCCTGCGATGGGAATCGGAGTACAGGAACTTCCACGTTCCGTTCAGCAGCCGGTAGAAACGGCTGTTCTCGTATTTACCACTCAGGGCGGCCTCGCGGTCGTCATAGGTCATGAACGACGTTCGGGGCGCCTCCCGATTGACAGATACCGTCTGAAGGTCCTGCCAATAAGGCACTTTCGGTTGTTCCTGCTGCGCCGCAAAGCTTTCTGCCGAAGCCAAAGCCAAGCCGCAGCCGACAACGCATGCAAACATCTTGTTTCTCATGTTACTATTCTTTATTTCATTCAACATTATCAATATGATCAATCATTGATTCCTACTCCGAACTGGGTCTGTTGTTTCTCCACCTCCTTTACCTTGAGCTGGTTCAGTTCCTTCCGCAGACGCGCATTCTCTTTCTCCAGTTCGCTGGCAGATGTTTTCCGGTCATCCGTCTGTTTCAACTTGCCCACCTCGGCCATTTCTGTCTCATCCGCAATCTGACGGAGGTCGGTGGGTATACTTTCAAACTCCAGCGTACCTTCCAACGGACGTGCTTCGCCCGGAACTTCCAGTGCAGCTGTCACCTTGATCTTTCCGGCACGGCCAGTAGCCTGTATCAAGGCCGGAGCCGAACCCCATACCACCGGCATCGGATTCACACAAGCCACGTCACCGCCCAGCAGACGACCTTCGCCTTCTACCGTAAAGCGGATGATGGAGTTGTTCAGGCGCTTCACCGTTCCACGCTTGTCCACCACTTCGGCTATCACGGTCACAACATCCGATCCGTCGGCTTCCATCCGCATTCCTTCGTCGTCCAGGCGCAGCCGGATATGGTCGGTCTGCCCCGCAGGATAACGTTTGTGCGTAGCCACTACCTTGCCGTCCATCAGTCCCTCGGCCAGCAGATAAGCCTCGTTCTGCTTGCCGGCACGGGCTTTCGCCTTCCACTCCATGAAGTGGAAAGCATCCGCAAACTTGATAATCGGTGAAGGCATGCCCTGATGGTTGGGATCTTTCTTATAAGTATAAGTCTTTCCGCCCTTGAACACCGTGAGCCGCACCTCGTCGCAGTTGGAGTAGACCGTAATGTCCTCCGGCGAGAAAGGTGTCAGCTCGTGGGCGATATAGACCATCGGTCCGTTATCGGCCTGCAGGTCACTCTTCACCGGTTCACGCTGCGACATGAACATGTAATAAGAAGTCTTGGGCTGGCGGAAGGCATCCATGATACCCCCGTAGAAGGGATCGGCATGGTATCCGCGCTGATGGTCGAACGAATGCCAGAAACAGGCTCCCACAATCTGGGTAGGTTTCTGACAGATGGTCTCGTAGCACAAAATGGGGAAATCCTTCTGATAGGACGGATTCGCATAATGTTCGGCCTGGAGCAGCATCGGCACTTCACCCCATCCGCGGGCCACACGGCTGTCGGAGTTCTGGGCATTCCAGTCGTCCACGTTGTCGCCCCACTCACGGATAAAATAAGTCTTGTCACTGCGAAGCTTGGACTCGATGGGACGCAACAGCAGGTCGTAATACTGGTCACCGGCCGCTCCGTGGTCGCAGGCGGCTATGCTATAAGGATAAGGATACTCTTCGCCACAAATCTCCAACGCCCTTTTGGCAAACGTTTCGGGATAATGGGTTTCGTTGAGAATCGGTTCCCAGAAGAACAGCGAAGCATGGTTGCGATGGATGCGTATCATGTTGCGTATATCTGAATAAAGACGCTCGGCAAAAATCGGTTCCTTGTTCCAGAACTGCCATCCCGGTACTTCGACCAAAGCAAACAGACCCAGTTCGTCACAGGCATCCATAAAAGCAGGATCGATAACATAATGGGTACGGATAACCTTCAGGCCCGCGTCACGCAGTTTCTTGGCATCCCTCCACTGCAGCGAGTTGGGCAGTGCATTGCCCAGCACGGCAAAGTCCTGATGGCGGTTGGTACCCATAATCTTGCCCTTGTACGGTTTTCCATTCAACCACAGGCCTTCCGTTTTCTTGAATTCAATGCTGCGGATACCGATACGCTGGCGGTATCCGTCTATCACACGTCCCGAAGCATCCTTGACCAGTATATCCAGGTGATACAGGTAAGGCGACTCCGGAGACCACAACGATGGAGAATCTACCACCATAGAAGCGGTCGTATGAGCGGCCTTTCCGTTCTTCAACGACAGTTTCTTCTCGGTCTCCTTCACAACCTTTCCCTCTGAAGTTTTCAGTGCGAAGCAGACCGTCACGCGGCAGTTCTTTCCCGACGCATTGCGTACATGGGCCTTCAGGTTGACAGTGGCCTGCGCTTCGGATACCTTGTCGTACGACACAAACAGACCGCCTCCGGCCACCTCGTTCTCATAATTGGCATTCGTGATGAACACATCATTATGAGCTACCAGCCAGCAGTCCCTGTATATACCTCCGAAATAAGTGAAGTCGAGCATGCTCTGCTCCTTGCCGACCGGATAGGTAGGGTCATCACTGTTGTCGGCTTTCACGGCTATCACATTCTCTTCGCCGAACTTCAACAGCGTGCTTACATCCACGATAACAGGCAGATAGCCACCATAATGTTTTTTTACCAGACTGCCGTTCACATACACCTCGCTTTTGCCCATAATGCCTTCAAAGTGCACAAACAGCTGCTTGCCTTTCAGGCTGTCGGCTGGGGTGAAATGTTTCCGGTACCAGGCCACACCCTGATAATTGGCACAACCGCTGGCCTCCACCGGCAGATATTCCAAACCGTGAGGCACCGAAACGACCTCCCAGTCCGTATCGTCATAGTCCACAGCGTATGGCGTTCCTTCCGCTTCACCTTTCCAGAACCGCCAGGCCTGATTCAAGGAATAGACCTCACGCCCGGTATTCGGCAATTCATAAAAACCGGCTGTCGAGAAACGGGCCATGTCGGCATATCCGTGGATTCCCATCAGCACACATATAATAAAAAGAATCAGTTTTTTCATAATAAAACACTCAACCTATTGTTCAACGTATAGCCTCCAGGTAAGCCTTCAGTTCCTTTATCTTATCAGGATTCTGCTCGGCTCTGTTAATCTGTTCACCCTTATCTTTCTTCAGATGGTACAACTGCTCGGCCGCCGCATTACCCAACTCCGTATTCGTCAGTTTATTGTAGGCGCTCTTACGGTTGGGATAGATGTATTTCCATTCGCCGTCGGAAACAGATAAGGCTCCGGCATATTCAATCACATAGTCACGGCCCTTGCGGTCCTTGCCATACCAGGCATCCAGTTGGCCATTGCTGTCTTTCATCTGTTCCTTCGTCAGACTGGTCTGCAGGAATTCGGCCATCGTCCCCAGAAAATCAATCTGCGAAACCAGGGCCTTTGACACACCCTTCTTTACCTTGCCCGGATAGTTCACGATGAAAGGTATACGGGTACCGGCCTCAAAGTTACTGTACTTTCCCCCTCTGAAAGGTCCCCAAGGCCGATGTTCGCCCAGCAATTCCACCGCACGGTCCTGGTAGCCGTCGTCCACCACCGGACCATTGTCGCTCGTCAGGATAATCAGGGTATTTTCGCGTATGCCCAAGCGTTCCAGTGTAGCCACCACCTGGCCTACCGTCCAGTCGAACTCGATCAAGGCGTCCCCACGCGGCCCCATGCCACTCTTACCTGCAAAACGCGGATGCGGCACGCGAGGTACATGGGCATCATTAGTGGCCAGATACAGGAAGAAAGGCTCATCCTTGTGCTGCTCCATGAAAGCAATGCCATGGGCCACAATGCTGTCGTTAATGTCCTGATCCTTCCACAGCGCCTTCTTGCCCCCTTTCATGTAACCGATACGGGAAATTCCGTTGACAATGGCCTGGTCGTGCCCATGATTGGGGCTCGGCTTCATCACCGTCAGCAGTTCCGGATGGGTCTTGCCCAAAGGCTCGCCGGGGAAAGGTTTCTTGTAGCTGACATAAATGGGATCATTGGGGTCGGCATTGACCACCCTGCCATTCTCCACCCATACGCAGGGAACACGGTCGCCCGTAGCGGCCATTATATACGAATAGTCGAAACCGATATCCTTCAAGCCCGGTTCTATCAGCCGGTTCCAGTCCTGTTCTCCGGTCTTGTCGCCCATACCCAAATGCCACTTGCCTACGGCTGCCGTCGCATAACCGGCCTCCTTGAACAGGTCGGCCACGGTATATTGCTCCGGACGGATAATCATACCCGCATCACCCGGGGCGACACCCGTATCCGAACGCCGCCAGGCATAATGCCCGGTCAGGAAAGAATAACGCGAGGGCGTACTGGTGGCAGCCACTGAATGGGCATCGGTAAACATCACGCCTCCGTCGGCCAACTTCTCCACATTGGGGGTATGGATGGTCTTTTCTCCGTAACAACTCAAGTCACCGTAACCGATGTCGTCGGCCATGATAACTACTACATTCGGCTTGGCCGTCTGCTGTGCAGTTGCCAAGAAAGGCCCGAAGAAACAAGTCATTCCTGTCAATGAAATACTTTTATGGTTCATAATCAGATTTGATTAATAAAGGAAACTACTCTCCCAAATTCTCAAAAATATTGCCTTCCACAATCTTGTCCGCTCCTACTTCGTCCGCATAATATTCGGCGGCCAGTGCGGAATACTTTTGGTACATGGCCTTGGCCATCTCCACTTCATCGCCGCAGACCATCGGTGTACGTTCCTTGCCGGGAGTGTTCACAAACTTCACTTCCCATTCACCCAACTTGCGGTAGAAGTCATTGGCATCGAAGGCTTCGCGGCCGTGTGTCAGACGCAGCCCCTCTTCACTGTACTCCTCGCCTTTCTCCAGACAATCTTCCAGCATGGAATAGAACATCTCCCAGCGTTTCAGGTAATAGCCTTCAATCAGGCCCGTCCATTCGCGCCACGAATAGTCGAAAATCAGCGGACGGTCGTTCTCGCCACCCCAGATGGTGACCAGCGAAGTGGCATCCTTCTCCAGCAGATTCTTCTCGGCCTCCGTATCGCCCCAAGAACGGGCTTCGGAAAGCCAGCGATCGAAATTGAACTCACGGCGCGTACGGAGCAGCGCATCCACATCGCGCAGCATCTCCAGGAAACGGCCGGAATGCAGACGGAAGGCTTCCAGATCCTTCTTCCTGAAGGACTCGGCAGCCTGTTTGTGGATGGCCTGTCCCAGGTTGGACATCAGCTGGCGCTGTACATCCACAATGTCGAACCGATAGGGCACGGAACCCTGTAGGCGGTCGGCATCCTTCAAAAGCAGTCCCTCGGCCTTGAACAGCAGCAGCGGGGAATAAGGGATACCCAATCCGGCATTCGGACCGGACTTCTTCACATTCAGGGCAGGACGGGCCGCGATGATGGAACTGCGTTCCGTCCCGTTGGTACCTTTCCGGTACGGACCTTCCAGCAGATATCGCCAGGCCTTTTCAGCAGATTCGGACTTCGCGCCATAGCAGCGTTCCGCATATGCCGACAACCATTGTTCAATGTCGACGCTGTCGTGATGGAGAGGCATTTCGAAAGCCAGGTCGTAATAGACGGGGTTCTGCTCGATGGCTTCCATAAACAGGCCCGAACCGCAGGCGTTCGGATATTTCTGCTTCGCTGTCTCATACTGGTTGGAGGCCAGCAGACGCAAGTCACCGTGCAGGTTGATGCGGCCGCCGAAATTGTGCAGATTGCCTGCCACGAAAGGATAACCCCAGAAACCGTTGGCCTTATGCTTGCTTCCGTTCAGGTCCAGAATGACCAGCCGCTCCTGCGGAACAGCCTTCACAATCGGTTCGCGGAGACTCCAGGCCTGCATCATCCATTTGGACTGGGGATCAAAGTCGTTGAACAGGTTGTAGATATTCTCACCCACCGCATGCAGGTATTCGGGCGTATCGACAGGCGGACGGCTCTCATGGAAGGGATCGGCCGCATACAGGCCATACGTACCGAACAGTTTCTTTTCCTCTTCGAGAAACACCCGTCCGAATTTCGTGAACAGCGAATCTGTGGGGTCCAGCTGGGCGGCACCGGTGAAACCGCACCACGAAGGCTGCAGACGGATCTGCGCTTCGGGAAACTTATCCTTCATCTCGCGGGGCACATATCCCGAGAAACCCTGCTGGATAGGCGTCATGCCCAGTTCACGCTGGCGATCGATAATTTTCTTGCCCAGCACGACATGCTTTTCAATCCATGACTTGGGCAACGGACCGCCGTAGCTCTGCAGGTTCTGCATCCACTGCCAGGCCGCATGCCCGGGGCCGGCCAGGAAACGGCGGGCTTCCTCATCGGTGAACTTGAACTGCAGCAGCGTATTGTACCAGACGGCTTCCAGCCCCACCGTCGAGAGAGGCGTGTTGATGGAGTTCATGGCCATATAGTCCAGTTCCTTCTCCCAACGTTCCCAATCCCAGTAGGCGGCCGAATAGCTCAGCGTACAGTAGTTCATGTACACACGGTACTTGCCATTGATGGTGTTGCGTATCTTTTTCTCCGGCAGGGGGAGCTGAGCGGGTAGGTCCAGCTGGTTGCCGAACCAGGATACGTGGGCATTGCAACAATATTTCAGGTATTGGTTGAAAGCCGTGGCCAGGGATACGGTATTGTTGCCGCGTAGCACGACTTTTCCCTCTACAGCCTCTATTTCGTACACATCCTCTTCACCGGCCGCAGGAATCAGTTCCAGCTGGTACTGGTCACCATAACCGGGAGTTACACGCTCGATCAAAGCATAGGCAGCTTCTATTTCAGGTTCCTGTTTACAGGAAGAAAACAATAAAAATGGCAGCAGAAACAGCCAAAAAACGACATAACGCATCATAATGATATTAGAAATAATGTAATTTGAAAGCAAATATACTTCTTTTTTTCATCCGAAGTATCTATTCGAAAAAACTTATTGGACAAGAATATAAAACGAGGCCGCCCCTGAATGAAAAAGTCTTATCTGAATGTAATGTCATCCTGAACGAAGAGAAGGATCTCGATACACAATAACAGCTTTCCAGATTCTTCGCTTTACTCAGAATGACAAAACTTTCTTATTTTTTCATTTTGAAGCAACCTCGTATAAATTTAGAGTTTATTTTCTCATGTATCTCAATAAAGCCTCCAGATAATAGTAATCGGCATATACCAAAGGAACATCTATCTCACTGCCATGAGGAATACTTCCCACACAATGCTTTAAGATGAAATTACAGTTGGTACCCGCTTCAGCCAGATATTCAGGAGACGACAATGACTTCAGGATATGTTCCGCAGCCTTGGCATATTTTTCTCCATCGGAGACATAATCTGCCAGTTCCAGGAAAGCGGAAGCAGCAATGGCCGCAGCCGACGCATCCCGAGGAACAACTTTGAACTGCTGGGGATCATAATTCCAATCGGGCACATATCCTTCTTGTCCGGCATTGAAATCCCAATAAGGAACACCGTCTTCCGGCAGATTGGGATGGTTCAACCAAAATTCAGCAGTGTGGACAGCCATATCCAGGAAATCCTGACGTTTCGTCTCACGATAGGCCATCGTATAACCATAAATGGCCCATGCCTGACCACGTGCCCAAGCCGAATTGTCCGAGAATCCTTGGCAAGTAGCCTTATGAAGTACCTGTCCGGTCGCTTCATCATAATCCACCACATGATAATTACTATAATCCTCTCGGAACTGGTTACGGGCCGTTGTTTCCGCATGCGTGTTGGCTACATGTGCAAAGATTGTATCACCCGTTACCTTCGAAGCAAAATACAACAACTCCAGGTTCATCATGTTGTCGATGATAACCGGAAAGAACCATTCATCCTTACCATTCCAGGCCTTTCTGTAGTTCCATGATTCGATGCAACCGATTTTCTCGTTGAAGCGCGTACACAGCGAACGGGCCGACTCTACCAGAATATCCTTATAAGCCTCATTCCCGGTCAGTCGGTAAGCATTGCCAAAACTACAGTACATCAGGAATCCAATATCGTGATGATTTGTCAATTTCTTCAAAGGCTCCAATGGTTCCGTCCATTTGATAGCCGCATTTTTCCATTCTTCTTTCTGCGTATACTCATAAAGATACCACAGACATCCGGGATAGAAACCCTCGGTCCAATCGTTCATAGGAGTCGCCTTCAGTTTTCCATTCTTCCCGATAGTACGGGGATAAGCTGTAGGTTCAGGCACAACCTTCAACTGAGCCGACAATTGCTGCTCGGCACGATTGAAAGCAGTGGTGACCCATTCCGCATCAGCCTTATTACCACAGCTGTTCAAAGAAAAACCAAGCAAAGACACCACACATAACCAATACGCCTTATTCACGTATTTTTCTAAAACATTAGCACACAAAAACGTCATACTTCAAAACTCTAACAAAAGTCTATAAAACAAAATCAGCTGTTGACTTTCCCAATCCCAATAAAAGCTAAAAACAAATCAAAAAGCCTATCAGCAAAGTGGTGTTTTTAACTTTTTAGATTAGAATTAGAAGTTCAACAGCTGATTTATTATAATGTTTCTAAAGGAATCGCTACATTAATATTCCCAACCCGGAGTCGGTTTCATGTCAGGATTCAACTCGATTTCACTCTTTGGAACAGGCCAAGTGTACCATTGGTCACCAATCCAGTCATAGGTTGTACCACCCGTACTTTCTGTTCCGCCCCAAGCATGCTGTGCGACTTTCTGATCAAATTTGGTTTCTTTCAATGTACGCCAACGCATTTCATCAAAGAAGTTAACCCCCTCGTTTACAAATTCACGACGACGTTCGTCACGTACATAGTTACGGGCAGTTACCTGATCTGTAAATTTAGAAGAGGGTGTAGAAATACCGGCACGGTCACGTACCTCCTTTACCTTAGCCATTGCACCAGGTAGGTCATTCAATTCAACCAAAGCCTCGGCCCACATCAACAGAACATCGGCATAACGGATAATCGGTTCGTCCACTGGATTGTTTTCACGACGCAGATATTCCAAACCTTCACCGATAAATTTCCGATGAATATATTTAAATTCAGCCTGTGCATTACAACTGCCGGATGTATAATAATCTTCAGGAAGGTCAGGATTCGCAATCGGTTCTGCATCTGATTGGTCAAAATAAGCCTTTTTATATATCGGCCAACGATAAGTATACCATCCCTCAGCTGTCGAATTACTATTAACTCCCAAGTAATTGGCATAAGGTGTCACAACATTATAGGCCAAACGGGGATCACGATGAGCATAGGCAGCTTTCAAACGGGCTTCATTTCCTTCCGGCAAATAGATAGCCTGAATTTCCTCAGGCAATATTGCTAAGACATCGTCTACAGCCTTCGTAACGGTATGATGTATTTCCTTTCCATTCAATTGTTTGTCACGGATAAAGAAGACCTTACGATACTTCGTGTGTCCTTCTGCAGCTTCCATATCGGTCACTTTCTTCCAGTCTGCCAAATAGTCCTCCCATGCAAAATCTTTCACAGAACCATCAGTCTCTATCGACTCATAAAGATTTACCAAAGCAGGAGTTACTTGCAAATCCGTCCAACAGCCACGGGAATCTTGCGAACCTTGTGTAAAAGCACCACAATACTTTTGAATAGCCGTACCATAACCCTTAGGTTCCTCTATATACTGTACACTCAAAATCATCTCCTCACAGCGTTCATTGGCTTCTTTAAACAATTCTTTATATCCACCCTGGAAAAGTTTGTATCCACATTTTCCAACCTGCTCAAAATCCTTGGAGGCCAAATCATATTGTTTGGTCAGCAGATAGGCCTTTCCACGCAAAGCATAAGCAGCCCCTTTACTCACACGGCCTTCCCCGCCAATCTGATTATTAGGAAGAGCCGGTTCATTAATAGCATCAGTTAAATCACGAATCACTTGATTCCAAACTTCAGCCTCAGAACTCTGAGACTTATTACACTGATCTGGATCAACTGGTTCTGTATACAAAGGTACACCTACCCCACTATTTCCAAAAAGAATATTCAAACGGTCATAGAAAAAGGCGCGCAAAACTTTACACTCAGCTATCAAACGGGCTTTTTTCTCTTCATTGATAGGAGCATTCGGAATACCAGCTATAGCAGCATTGGCACGATGAACACCATCATACAGCCATTGCCAGGTCTTTAAAAAGAAACCATTACTAGGGTTCACAGATTTGGTAAACAAATTCTGCATGCCATACTCTCCCTGACCGGTCATACCAAAAGCATCCCAACCGTAATACCCAATCATTGCATCTGCTCCAATAATATTCTGCCCATGAAAAGGACGTTGCAAAGAATAATATACACCAATCACACCCTGATCGACACTCGATTCAGTGGTCCACATCGTTTCACTGGATAATTTATCATAAGGTGCCGTATCCAAAATACTTGTACAAGCAGTTACTGTACTCAACAAAGTAGCAACTGACAATATATTCAATATCTTTTTCATCTTCATTATTATTAAAAAGTATTAGAAAGTAACAGAAATACCACCCGAAAACATTCTGGCCAACGGATATATAGCTAAAGAGCCACCTAATTCAGGATCCACACCGGGGAAATCTTTCGAGCAAATGGTCAACAGATTCTCACCTGACACAAATACACGCATGTTACTGATTTTGGCAGGAGCCAACCATTTCTTAGGCAATGTATAACCAATCTGCAGAGACTTCAACTTCATAAACGACGTATTGTACAAGTAGAACGTATTTGAAGGAGTGGTACCACCCGAACTCAGCAGACGAGGATATTTGTTATAAATTTTAGCATTGGGATCGGCAGCCGGGTCGTAACTGGAACCGATGATAACACCCTCCTCATTCCGGATAATTCCCTGATAAGCTGCTTCCGAGTCATAGAAATAATAACGGCTCCAAGCATCACCGGGCAATTGGTCACCTGTATGAGTAATCAAAGAGCCGTTAGCACCTTTACTATTGATATAATGATAGCTACCGAAACGGCCGGACCAAATCATGTTCAGGTCAAATCCCTTCCATTCGGCATTGATATTCAAACCTAAAATAACTTTCGGTGTAGCACTCTTACCAGTAAATTCACGGTCGTCATCGTTACCATATTTACCGTCACCGTTGAGGTCAGCCATGATCAAATCACCATACCACAAATTTGAACCGTCGGGACCAATCTGCTTCAGGTTATTGTTAAAAGTATAACCCTCAGCCATCATAGCAGCTACCCAATCGAGGTCGGCCTTTGTACGGATCATACCATCCTTCGGACCGCCGTTCGGATTTACCTTACCATCGGCAAACTTGTATGTTCCGTCACCGCTGTAAGGACGACGCAGGAAGTATTCATCAATCATATGGCCTTCTACACGACGAGTATCACCACCGGTCGATACGTCGGCCAAGTTCGTATAACGCCAGGTGGGATTACCCCAGATATCTAACGTAGTCTCATCCAACTCATATTGCAATGCGCCCTTAAAATCGGTTACTTTATTTTTGTTGTAAGACATATTAAGACTTACCCCATAACGGAAGTCCCCCACTTTGTCATTCCAACCCAATGTCAGTTCAAAACCCTGGTTGTTCAGACTAGCCGTATTAGACATCGGTGCTGAAATGCTACCCATTGTCTTATATATAATGGAATTTGTCAAAATATCAGAAGTACGACGCATGTAGTAATCAGCTTCAGCCGTCAAACGCTGGTTCAGGAAAGAAGCTTCCAATCCCACATTGTAAGTAGTCACCTTTTCCCAAGAGAGAGCCAAATTTTGAATGGAAGACTGCACCAAACCATTCATCACTTGTTCATTAAACACATTGTTCACTTTCTTATAAAGAGCCTGCCAGTCATAATTTCCACCTACAGTATTGCCCAAAGAACCGTAAGAAGCTCTAATCTTCAAATAATTCACTTTATCTTTAATCGGCTCAAAGAAAGATTCCTCACTCATACGCCATGCAGCTGAGAAAGAGGGGAAGAAACTTCCACGATGCCCCGGTGCAAACTTAGAAGAGGCATCCGAACGGAAATTGGCTTCTAGCAAGTATTTGCCATCGTATGCATAGTTCACACGACCGAAATAAGACAACATGGCATTGACCGACTTGGCATCACCACCAATACTTTCCATCTCAGCCCCCGAAGTAATATCCGTTACTCCCCAATCCATCAGCCCCTTCTTGGTTGCACTGAAACCGGTCGTTTCTGCACGATATTGTTCATAACCGAACAAACCACCTACATCGTGTTTACCAAATGTATTGTTATAGCGAAGCAACAAATCGGCTGTATAGCTCGTCGATTCATAATAGTAACGATACGTCGTAGCCTGATCAAGCACTCCTTCACCTTCTTTGGGTGTATCAAAGCTTTCACGGAAACTATACATCGGCAAATTTTTTGAATAATGCTCATCGTGACGCATATACTGACTATAATTGAACTTGGCTTCAGCGACCAGTCCTTTCAACGGAAGTTCCACATTGGTATACCAAGTTGTGTTCAAACGAGTGTATGTATTTTGTCCACCCTGCGCTGCGACAGAACGTAATATATTACTTGAATTGGCTTCATGATGTTCACTAGCTCCATATTTCCCGTCATACATAGGGGTCACTCCGGGCCAAGCCTGAAGCAAAAAAGTCATAGAAGTATCACCTGGATCTTTAAATTCCTTCGTTGCATACGTCTGAGTACCAAAAGTGATGATATCGGCCACTTTGGTTTCCACATTGGCACGTATGTTAAAACGCTGCATAGCCGTATTGTCCAAAGTACCTGGATTGTCCTGATAGCCCAATGAAAGCAGATAAGTGGTATTCTTACTACCACCACTTACACTTACACCGTATCTTTGATAGAATGAAGGTTGGAACAGGTACTGTGCCCAGTCGGTGTTCGGATAAGCCAACCAGTTGGGGATCTGGTTTCCTGTTACAGGATCCGTATAGATGCCATTCGGATTGGCATCAGCCGCACGCCATTCTTCAATACTTGCATAACTATAGTCTGGGTCTGAGACATTGGGATTAGCATTAAATTTGGCAATGTTATGTAGTTCCATAAAATCTGCAGAACTTGACATCAAGCTAAAGTCTGTCACAGGTTTTTCCGAAGCAAACATAGCTGTCAATGTTACTTGAGGCTTTTCTTCACGTTTTCCTTTCTTAGTTGTAACCAAAATGACACCGTTTGCTGCACGGGAACCGTAGATAGCCGCTGCACTGGCATCCTTCAAAATAGAGATACTTTCAATATCATCAGAGTTCAAAGGGGCCATATCAGCTACCACACCGTCTACCAGAATCAACGGGCTACTATTGTTGAACGAACCCTGACCACGCACTTGGATAGACATTTTTTCGTCACCAGGCGCACCGCTACCTTGCGTTACACGAACACCCGGAGCCACGCCGGTCAAAGCCTGCGTTACGTTCATCACAGGACGATTGGCTATTTTTTCAGATCCTACGGCTGAAACAGAACCTGTCAAGTTCACTTTCTTTTGAACACCATAACCTACGACAACGACTTCATCCAACATTTCATTGTCTTCTTCCATCACGATCGTCTTTTTTTCCGCAGAAGCCTTGAAAGTTACTGTCTTATAACCAATCAAGGAAATTTCAATTGTAGCATCCGATTTTACTTTTAAGTTAAAGTTACCATTCAAATCGGTAGCCATACCATTCGTTGTACCCTTCTCTACTACAGAAGCACCAATCAACGGGTCACCAAAGGTTTTGTCCAAAACTTGTCCTGTCACTGTAATGTACTCAGTCTGTGCACGCAACATGCCTACATCTGACACGCCGCACACCCAGGACGCCAATAGCAATACGACACATCTGCATGCCAACTGCCTGAATGTTGAATTTTTCATAAATTTAAATTTTAGTGTAAATTGAAAATTGAAGTATTTGATTCGTTTGCAACAATCAAAATAACATGTCGCAAAATAAGCTTTTTTAAGTAAAGCCCACCTGAACAAGAAGTCGCAAGAATAGGCACAAATCGTGCAGAATACGATTTGTGCACCTTTTCGGATGATTTGTACCCATACTGCACACCAGTTGCGATACTGTTTGTCTACCGAGTGTTATCAGATACAAAGGTATATGAACAAAAAAGGCATCCTGCCAATGGATGCCTTATCGAATATTCTTCCCAAAAACAAACAAGGGACGTCTTATTCTTCGTTCTTCTTCCGATAACTTTGAGGAGAAACGCCGTAGAATGCCTTGAAGCATCGGCTGAAGTAACGGGGAGAAGTAAAGCCCAGACTGTAGGAAATCTCGGAAATGTTGAACTGAGGTTCCTCCTGCAACATTCGCAAAGCTTCAGTCAGTTTGATTTTCAACGTATATTCATTGGGAGTCAGGCCGGTGATTTCCTTGATACGGGCAAACATCTTGCTACGCCCCATATTCAATTCGGAAGCCAAAAGGCTCATGTCAAAATCCGGATTGTCGAAATGACGCCGAATGGCCTCAGTGACCTGATCAAGCAGAGCCTGATCAGCAGACGAAAGTCCCGGCGCATCCTGTACCGCTACATTAACGGCAGAACTTTCACGCTTCAACAGCATTTTCCGACTGTTCAACAAGTTCCGGCAACGCGTCAACAACAACTTTACATTAAAAGGCTTCACAATATAGTCGTCCGCACCAAACATATACCCCTCAATGGTATGGTCTTCGGATGCCTGGGCCGTCAACAACACAACCGGAATATAGGCCAACTCCAAATTGTTCTTTATCTTATAACACATTTCTTTTCCCGACATAACCGGCATCATCACATCACTCACAATAAGATCCGGATGCAGCTCGCCAGCCATTTCCAATCCTTTCTGCCCGTCGGTAGCCTGATGCACCTGATAGGCAGGCGAGAAGATTCCGACCAACATATCCAATACTTCCTCGTCATCTTCCACCAAGAGTACCACAGGACGGGAAGAAGCATCCTCATCTGCCAGAACATCGTTCACGGGTTCGTCTGCTTCAGCCTTATCGGAGAGGGCAGCAGGTTTCTGCCAGTCCATACCCGACAAGACAGCCGGAGCATGTTCCAACTCTTCAGCCGAAAAATGCCCATTACCCATCAATAAATGTATCTTGAAACAGCTTCCTTTTCCTACCGTACTATCCACATCAATTTCTCCCTTATGAGCTTCCACGATACTTTTGGTAAAGGCCAGGCCGATTCCACTACCCTGCATGCCGCTTCTCTGACCTCCATCCACCTGATAGAAACGCTCAAAGATTAATGAAAGAGCCTCCTGAGGAATGCCACACCCTGTATCGGCCACACCGATTTCAACAAACTGACGCAAGCGGCGGATGTACATTTTGATAGTTCCACCATCTTCCGTATACTTGAATGCATTGGAAAGCAAGTTATAGAACACCTTCTGCATCTGAACAGGATCGAACCACAAAAGCAACTCTTCGTCAACACTTTCGAATGAATAACTGATACGCCGGTTGCCAGCCAACTCCTCAAAGGAAGCATAAACTTCCCTGGCCAAAGCCACCACATCCCGACATTCCACCTTCAGTTTCAAGAATCCCTGTTCCTGTTTCCTGAAATCCAGCAGTTCTGTAATCAGGAAGCGCAAATGAACAGCATTCCGATGGACACTCTCCAATTTCCGAAGCACGGCCGACGAGAATTTGTCACTCTGCATGAGCAATTCAATCTGTCCGATAATCAGCGTAAGCGGAGTACGGAATTCATGCGATATATTGGTAAAGAAACGGAGTTTCATCTTGTTGACTTCTTCAATCCGTTCTTTTTCAATCTTTTCATTCTCCAGCGAAACGGCCAGCAGATGGCGTGCGCGACGGATACGCCAGAATCCATAGAGTATCCCCGACACAATCAACAGATAGCAGAGATAGGCCCAAAACGTGGCAAACCAGGGACGGTGTATACAAATCTCCAACGCTATCTCTTTATTATAAGCGTCACTCAGCTTGTTTCCTGTTTCACGAACCTTTAGAACATAATTGCCTGGAGAAAGATTGGTATAGCTCAAACTATATTGGTCGGTAGAAATCCAATCGTCATCAAATCCCTCCAGCATATACTGGTAGGCCGTGGTGCGATCCAATGCAATGTAGTTGGAATTGGCAAAGGTCAAGGCCAGATTGTTCTGATTGTAGGCCAAATCGAGTTTACGCGTAAAAGGCAAGGCTACATCCAATATATGATGAGAATCATGCGGGCGTACAAGTTTATTGTTCACCTGCAAGGACGAAAAATAGAAATTGGCGTCAGCGTTGTAGACTTCATACAGTTCGCGCTCGCTGAACGAAATCATTCCGTCCACCCCACCTATATATATACGGTCGTCCGACGCGACACAGATTCCCCCTCCCTCGGAAACCGCAGAAATCATTCCCTTCTCACTCCTCAACTCAACGGAACGAACCGTACCGTTGAACGGAGAATAAATGGATATTCCCCTATCATTGGTTATCAGAATGTTATTCATCGGAGTTTCTGCCAGATTATAACAATAATCACTCAGCAGACCGTCCTTGGCTGAAGTATAATGACGGATACTGTCTGTCGTACTGTCGTAGGAAAAGACTCCGGCACCCAAAGTCGAAAAATAGATGGTTCCGTCTTTAGTTGACAAAATTTTGGTAATCTTTACATTCTTAGAAATTCCTTTCTCTGCATATTTCTGTTCCTTAAGCGTTTTGCGCTCGGGTTCCCACAAGAACAGAGTACTACCAGCAGCCAACCATACATTGCCTTCTTTGTCTATCGCAAAATTTTGAAATAAATATCGATTGCTAATCAACGTAAACTGTTCTGTTTTCACATCCAACTGCCAAAAGCCATTATGTGCTGATACATACAAATAACCATTCCTATATAAACAACAATAAATGCTTCCATCCGGCCCTGTTCCTTTTTCTCTATATTGAGGAAGATAATTATAAAAACGCCCAGTACGTTTATCATAGCGGCTCAATCCTCCTGTATAAGTACCTATAAACAGATTATCAAAATCAGGGGCATATGCTAAAGCCTTGATATTATCATGCAAAATTGAGTTACCTCCTGTTGCCTCAAAATATGAAAACAACTTTTTTTGGCGATCGAACTTGTTAACACCTCCTCCATCTGTAGCAATCCACAGATTCCGCTCATCATCCTCCACAATCTGCCCCACAATAGGAAAATTCAAACATTTACCATTCTGTATGTGATGAGGGTGATAATAGGTGAACAGATCAGATTCCAGATTGAAATAATTGACACCGCCATAATAAGTACCCACCCAAATGGTTCCCTGCTTGTCGCAATAGAGAGAGAAGACCGACTCATGCTCCAACTGTCCCAGATAAATGCCCGGCCTATATACCTTATAGGAATCTTCAAAAGGATTGTATACCTGCAAACCATCAAATGTACCGAACCAAATATTCTGCTGGCTATCTTCAACAAATTCACGTATTTGCCCGCTGACAACCCTTGATGAGGATATCTCCTCCCGATATAGTTTTCCATCACTGTTTATCCGAAACAGCCCATCCATTCGTGAGGCAATCCATAATTCCCCTTTGCTACTGGCAAACAATCGGAAAATTTCCACATCGGGCAATACGCAAACCAGTTGTTCCTGTGACCAAAGATACAACCCTTTCATCGTACCGATATACAATTTTTCGGCCAATTGTTGCATACAGGTCACGCTAGGTATTTCCAATCTTTGCTTGAAATTCCAATGTTTGTTTTGTACATCATAGAAACCCAATGAATCCTTTACTACTCCACAAAGTTGGTCGTCCACCAATGTAATAGTCCTCACATCATTAGCTCGTACTTCCTGAAATTCTTCCTTAAAAACATCATATTCAAACAGAGAAAAATTATTTCGCACAAACATTTTTCCATGCTTATCCTTCAATATCTGATCGATGTTTCCATTTATAAATTTGCGTTCTCTGCCTTGTGCTGAAGGAACCTCGCAAAACTTTATCTTATCAATTTTCGTCCCGTCATAAATATTAATACCTTCCATTGTTCCGAACCACATACGTCCCAGCGTATCCTGACAAATAGACATCACAGACAGATTGGACAATCCGTCGTTCATGCCTATCTTCTTGAAATACTGGCCATAAGCACAGGTCCCGATGAGCAGTAACAAAAACAAAAAACAGCTTTTCAGCTTCAGCATCAGCAACAGTCATTTTAGTTTGGTTGAGCAAAAATATAAAACTGCTTTCATTTCACAAACAAAACTGAAAGGAAACCGCATGTTTTCAACCAAATTTCTTTCTTCCCATACCTCTTTACAAAATTAGAGTCAGACAATAATCCAACCTTTCTCATATTGTTTTTTTCCCTTTCTCTACCTGAAAAACAGCCTATCCCTAAAGAAAAACTATATCTTAGCCGCTAAGATGTACATCTTGCGTGCTCAGATACACATCTTGGCAGCTAAGATATACATCTGAGCAGCCAAGATATAAAATACAGTAAGAGAAAACCTGTCCTTAAAGCGGAGGGAACAACAATCCGGCAAGCACTTTCATGCAACATTCCTTATACGGACGAAGGGACTGCTCCGTACGATTTGGTGCACTTATCGTACACGAAGCGAAACAAACGCCTCCGCAAGGCACATCCTGTTCCAAACTTATATACCTTTGTATGCAATTCAACAACTTAACTGATACAAACAACCATGAAACGATTCAGCCCGAGAAGCCTGACACTGTATCTGCTTCTCCTACTCAGCAGCCTTCCTGCGCAAAGCATGGAAACGAACAAACCTTACGTGTTGTGGTACAACCGGCCGGCCTATAACCGAGGAGGCGACTTCAGTCGGATTGTCTCCCGCGGATATCCCTACGATGAAGACTGGGAACGATGGTCGCTCCCCATCGGAAACGGATACATGGGACTCTGCATCTTCGGACGGACGGACACCGAACGCCTGCAACTTTCGGAAAAGACACTGGGCAACAGAGGAGCCTATAACATGGGAGGATTTACCAACTTTGCCGAAATCTATCTGGACTTCCGCCACCACTATGCCAAGAACTACCGACGCGAACTCGACATCGACCGCGGTGTGGCTTCCGTCCGCTACGAGTACAACGGGACGAACTATACCCGCGAATACTTTGCCAACTATCCGGACAACGTCATCGCCATCAAGCTGAAGGCCGACAAGCCGGGGCAACTGACATTCGGCCTGCGGCCTGAACTACCTTACCTCCATCCCAACGACGAGGAAGGCAACGGACGGAGCGGCAACATCGAAGCCCGGGACAGCCTCATCACCCTGAAGGGGAACATACAGTATTTTGACCTGGACTACGAAGGCCAAATCAAGGTGATAAACTTCGGCGGCAGGCAGACTTGCCATACGGACGAACAAGGAAACGGATGCATCGAAGTGGAACGTGCGGACAGCGCAGTGCTCTATCTGACCGCATCGACCGCCTACCAGCTGAAAGAGGACGTTTTCCTGCGCCCCAATGCCGAAAAGTTCAAAGGCAATCCGCATCCCCACGAAGCGGTATCGGCCCGCATCGCAACGGCCTCGCAAAAAGGATATGAACGTCTGCTACAGGAGCACATGGCCGACTACCGCCGTCTGTTCGGACGGGTGGACTTGAAGCTGACCGAACAGGCCGCCTTGTCTGTACCCACAAACACATTGCTGGATAACTATCGGAAAGGCAAACCTTCGCCCTATCTGGAGGAGCTGTTTTTCCAATACGGCCGTTACCTGCTGATAGCCTCGTCGCGCCCCCAGACGTTGCCCGCCAACCTGCAAGGCGTGTGGAACCAATACGAATTCGCTCCCTGGTCGGGCGGATACTGGCACAACGTCAATGTACAGATGAACTACTGGCCGGCTTTCGTCACCAACCTGGCCGAAACTTTCGAAGCCTACCTGAAGTACAACGAAGCCTTCCGCAAGGCAGCTACAGGCAAGGCGGCCGAGTATCTCCGCAAGAACAATCCGCAAGCCCTGTCGCCCATAGCCGAGGAAAACGGATGGACCATCGGAACAGGAGCGACGGCATTCGGCATCGAAGGCCCCGGAGGACATTCGGGACCCGGTACCGGCGGATTTACGGCCAAACTTTTCTGGGACTATTACGACTACACCCGCGACAGGCAGATACTGAAGGAGCACGTCTATCCCGCCCTGCTCGGCATGGCCAAGTTCCTGTCCAGAACCCTTGTTGCCCAACCCGACGGCAAACTGCTGGTCTATCCGTCGTTCTCTCCCGAACAAAGACACAAGGGGACCTACTTCAAGGCATTGGGATGTACCTTCGACCAGAGTATGATACGTGAAACCTATCAGGACCTGCTGAAGGCCGCGTCCATTCTGAAAGCCAAGGATCCCTTCCTCGAGACTGTCAGAGAACAGATCGGGAAACTGGACGCATTCCCCATCGGCGAGTCCGGCCAGATCAAGGAGTTTAGGGAAGAGAAAAAGTACGGTGATATCGGAGAATACCGCCACCGCCACATTTCCCACCTCTGTGCCTTGTATCCCGGCACAAGCATCAACGCCACCACCCCCGAATGGATGGAGGCCGCCAAGGTTACACTGAAGGAACGCGGTGACCAGTCTACCGGCTGGGCCATGGCACACAGACTGACCCTTTGGGCACGGGCCAAGAACGGCGAAAAGGCCTATCAGCTCTACCGCAACATCCTGACCAAAGGCATTATGGAAAATTTGTGGGGCGTATGTCCTCCCTTCCAGATAGACGCCAACTTTGGAGGCACGGCAGGAGTGGCCGAAATGCTGTTGCAAAGCCACGAAGGATACATCGAGGCCCTGCCTGCCATACCCGAAGCATGGCAAAAAGGCCAGTTCAAGGGCCTGAAGGCACGCGGCAATTTTGAAGTTTCTGCCAGCTGGAGCAACGGACAGCTAGAGCAAATGACCATCTTGTCGAATGCAGGAGAAGCATGCAGCATCAAATGCCCCAATGGAAAAAAGATACAGATAAACGACGGACAAGGGAAAGGGGTCAAGTTCCGCCAAACTGCTCCCAACGTCTTTTCCTTCAAAACGAAGAAAGGATGTCAATACACGGCCACATTCGAGTAACGTAGCCCCCTACAAACAAAAAAAATCCGCTGACAATCAGCGGATTTTTTTGTTTGTGACCCGGGTGGGACTCAAACCCACGACCTTCAGAACCGGAATCTGACGCTCTATTCACTAAGCTACCAGGCCTCAATTGCGAGGCAAAAGTATAAAAAATATCAGCATTCTCCTAATATATGCCTGCTTTTTTTCAAGAATATTTCAGCTTCAGGAAACACTCAAACAGCTATTAAAATGAAAACAAAAGAAAGAATATCAAAGCACAATGATATTTTATTCAGCAAAACAAATACAACTATCAATATTTTATCTATATTTGCCAATCAAATTAACAACATGCTAAAAACTAAATCCTATGAGTTACCTGATAACCCCGAAAGACTATAAACCCCTGCTGGACCTGAAGCAGACCGAACTGGGCATCAAACAGATCAAAGAGTTCTTCCAGATGAATCTGTCGTCGGAACTCCGCCTACGGCGTGTCACGGCTCCGCTGTTCGTACTGAAAGGCATGGGTATCAACGACGACCTGAACGGTGTGGAACGTCCCGTTTCTTTTCCCATCAAAGACTTGGGCGACGCACAGGCCGAAGTGGTGCACTCGCTGGCCAAGTGGAAACGCCTGACGCTGGCCGAATACAACATCGAACCGGGCTACGGCATCTATACGGACATGAACGCCATCCGCGCCGACGAGGAACTGGGCAACCTGCATTCGCTCTACGTGGACCAGTGGGACTGGGAACGTGTCATCACCGCCGCCGACCGCAATGTGGATTTTCTGAAGGAAATCGTGACCCGTATCTATGCCGCCATGGTACGCACGGAGTACATGGTGTACGAAATGTATCCCCAAATCAAGCCCTGCCTGCCGGACAAGCTCCACTTTATCCACGCCGAGGAGTTGCGCCAGCTTTACCCCCACCTCACTCCCAAAGAACGCGAACATACCATCACCCAACGGTATGGTGCCGTATTTATCGTAGGTATCGGATGCGAACTGGGCGACGGAAAGAAGCACGACGGACGTGCTCCGGACTATGACGACTACACCACCCCAGGACTGAACGGCCTGCCGGGACTGAACGGCGACCTGCTTCTGTGGGACGAGCCCCTGCAACGCAGCATCGAACTTTCGTCCATGGGTATCCGCGTGGACAAAACGGCCCTGCTCAAACAATTGAAACTGACCGGAGAAGAAAAGCGTCTGGAGCTCTATTTCCACAAACGGCTGATGGACGACACCCTGCCCTTGTCCATCGGAGGCGGTATCGGACAGTCGCGCCTCTGTATGTTCTACCTCCGCAAGGCGCACATCGGCGAAATACAGGCCAGCATCTGGCCCGAAAGCATGCGCGAAGAATGCCGCAAACACGACATACACCTCATTTAAACCTTCAGTAAACGCAGATTTTTGCAAAATATAGGGACACAAGTTTCCCTATGTGCAGAAATCTGCGTTATTTTGTATGCTGAAGTTTAACCCATAACGCGCAAATAGAAAACCATGAATGTTCAGATAGAAGAAAGCTGGAAACAACGCCTGCAACCTGAATTTGAAAAAGAATACTTCAAGACACTGACCGACTTCGTGCGGGAAGAGTATGCCAAGGGCCCTGTATATCCGCCGGGAAAGCTGATATTCAATGCCTTCAACCTCTGTCCCTTCGACCGGGTTAAGGTCGTCATCATCGGCCAGGACCCATACCACGGACCGGGACAGGCGCACGGCCTCTGTTTTTCGGTGAACGACGGCGTAGCTTTTCCGCCCTCGCTGGTCAACATCTTCAAGGAAATCAAAAGTGACATCGGTACCGACATGCCTACCAGCGGCAATCTGACCCGCTGGGCACAACAAGGCGTCCTCCTGCTGAACGCTACACTTACGGTACGTGCCCACCAGGCCGGTTCGCACCAGAATCATGGCTGGGAAACCTTCACCGACGCGGCCATCCGCCTGCTGGCCGAAGAAAAAGAGCATCTGGTATTCATCCTTTGGGGAGCATACGCCCAACGGAAAGGTGCCTTCATCGACCGCAACCGCCACCTGGTGCTAACTTCGGCTCATCCGTCTCCCCTGTCGGCCTACAACGGTTTCTTCGGCAACAAGCACTTCAGCCGTACCAATGACTATCTGACAGCCCACGGTGAAACTCCCATTGTCTGGTAAACCTATTATATATAAAAGTATATGGAAAGTTATATCCTGCTCGAAGGCCTCCGTTTCTATGCCTATCACGGAGTAGCCCCTCAGGAAACAAAGGTAGGCAATGAATACACCGTTTCGCTACGGCTGAAGACCGACATCACCCGTGCCATAGGCAGCGACGATGTATTGGATACCGTAGACTACGCGGAAATCCATCAAGCCGTAAAGGCTGAGATGGACATCCCGTCCAAACTGCTGGAACACGTGGCAGGCCGCATCATCCGTCGCCTGTTCAGTGAATTCCCCAGCATCGAACACATTGACCTGACTCTGTCCAAACGCAATCCGCCCATGGGAGCCGATATCGAAACGGCAGGAGTGGAAGTGCATACCGGAAGATGAGGTATCCCTACAAATCGGAAAAACGTTTTTTCCCCTTCAGATAATAGCGGAACAGCAGACTATAGCCTGTACGTTCGGGAATAACCGGAGTGCAGGCTTTTTCCATGTTTTCCTCACGCGAAGAGCGGAAGGACGGACGAAGCCGAAAGAACTCCCGACGGGCACGCCAGACGGCACAGGCATTGGGCCACTGCCCCTTCAACAGGAATACCAGTGCCGCCACCTGGTCGAGCAGCCAACGAACACGCATCACGCTGCCCAGTTCGCTATCTGGCAGATTCTTATATAGCATCAGAAGATTGTTGCGGAAGTTGAGGAACGTCTTCCGGGGATTTTCTTTCTTCAGCGTGGCGCCACCCACGTGATAGACTACACTCTGGGGCACGCAAACCAGCATCCGGCCACGGGCACGAAGGCGCCAGCACAAATCAATCTCCTCCATGTGGGCAAAAAAGCGCCCGTCCAGCCCGCCGGCTTTCCAATAATCCTCCAGCCGGATGAACAGGGCTGCGCCTGTGGCCCAAAAGATTGGTGTTACCGTATCGTATTGTCCATGGTCCTGCTCCACTACCCCCATAATGCGCCCCCGGCAGAAAGGATAGCCATAACGGTCGATGAAACCTCCCGCAGCTCCGGCATATTCAAAAGAGTGTTTGTCTCTCCAACCTAGCAGTTTGGGCTGGCAGGCAGCCACTTCCGGATGTGCATCCATGTAGTCGGCCAGGGGTTGCAGCCAACAGTCGGTCACCTCGACATCCGAATTGAGCAAAACGGCATATTCGGCCTGCACCCGACGCAAAGCCTGATTGTAACCGTCGGCAAAACCATAATTCCTGTCCAAAAGTATAAGGCGCACGGAAGGGAACTCCTGCCGAAGCATCTTCACCGAATCATCCGTCGAGCCGTTGTCGGCCACATACACCACCGTCCTGTCGGTCTCGGAACAGGCTACGACCGAGGGCAGGAAAGTACGGAGCATATCACATCCGTTCCAGTTCAGAATGACTACTGCTATCTTATCCATGATGGGAAACAATGTTTTCAGGTTTCAGTTTCCAGCGTTTGTGTGACCAGAACCAGTAAGGAGGATTCTCACAGATGGTCTTTTCCAGCCTGCGGGCAAACATTTCAGTAATCTCCCCGTCGGCAGTCTGCTTGGGATGTTCTACCAACAGGTCAAAATTCACCCGACAATATCCGCGAGCCACACGGTGCAGGTCACAATAGAAGACGGGAAAATCCATCAGCTTGGCTATCCGTTCTGCCCCGTCCATGAAAACCGTCTGCTGGTTGAGGAAAGTTGTCCAATAATGGGCCTCGACAACATTGGGCGACTGGTCGGTAATCAGCCCTACGGCCATCCGCTTGCCGGCCCGGCGGAGTTTCACCAGCTCGCGCGCCGTGGCATGCTTGGCCACATTGTAACCGCCGAACCTCGAACGGATACGCTGGAACAATTCATCCAGATAGGGATTGCGCAAAGGTTTGTACACCTGTACCGGTACATCTTCCGCACGCATGATGGAACTCATGCCCGTAATCCACTCGAAGTTGGCATAATGGGGAATGAGCAACACGATGCCTCCCCGTTTCTCCATCATCTCCAGATAAAGTTCCTTGTTGACATACTCCATCCTCCGGGTCAGTTCCTGAAACGACATGCGCATCATCTTGACCTCCTCGAGCATATAGTCGCAAATGTAATGGTAGAATTTACGTTCAATCTCCCTCAACTCCCCGGCCGGTTTCTCGGGAAAAGCGTTCCGCAAATTCTGACGAACCACCTTCCGACGGTAATGGAATACATGACGCATCAGCAGATAGAGTCCGTCCGAAAGGACATAGAGCAACCTGAAAGGCAACGACGCCAGCAACCACATGCCCACATAGGTCAGTCCGTAGATAATCCGATGCTTCATACCCACTCTCCTTTCAAAGCCGTACCATCCTCATTCCACTCTTTCAGGCGGAGTTTGACCACACAATTGTCCAAAGAATCGTCGTGCGGTACTTCCACCCGAATGTAGTTGGGCGTAAAGCCATGCATGGGCATACCGGCTTTCGACTTCTCCAGCAGCACCGGCAGACATTGGCCGATGTGCTTTTCATAAAAAGCTTTGGTTTTCACATCCGAAAGTTCCAGCAAGCGCTGGCTGCGACGATGCTTTTCTTCGGGCGCCACCACATGGTCAATCTTCAACGCCTGCGTACCCGGCCGTTCCGAATAGCTGAATACATGCAGCTGGGTAACGTCCAGACTCTCTATGAAACGACAGGCTTCTTCAAAATATTCCTCCGTCTCGCCGCGCGTACCCACAATGACATCGACACCGATAAAGGCATCGGGCATCACATCCTTGATTTTATGCACCTTGGAAGCAAACAAAGCCGTGTCGTACCGGCGGCGCATCAGCTTCAGCACTGCATCGGAACCCGACTGTAAAGGTATGTGGAAGTGAGGCATAAACCGTTTGGAACGAGAGACGAAGTCGATGATTTCATCAGTCAGCAGATTGGGTTCAATGGAAGAAATGCGATAGCGCTCGATGCCTTCCACCTCGTCCAACGCCTTGACCAGATCGAAGAAGGTTTCACCTGTTGTCTTGCCAAAGTCTCCGATGTTGACTCCCGTCAACACAATCTCCTTTCCACCTTCGGCCGCCGCCTGCCGGGCCTGTTCCACCAGTGAAGCGATGCTGCCGTTACGGCTGCGCCCGCGGGCAAAGGGGATGGTACAATAAGAACAGTAATAATCGCAACCGTCCTGTACCTTCAGGAAGAAACGCGTGCGGTCACCACGCGAACACGAAGGGGCAAACGAACGGATATCTTTCAGGGCAGATGTAAAGGCCTCGCCTGACTCATGTTTCTGCAAGTTACCCAAATATTGCAGAAGGTCTTTCTTCTGTTCGGCTCCCAAAACCACATCCACACCTTCGATGTGGGCCACCGTATCAGGCTTCAGCTGCGCATAGCATCCCGTCACTACCACAAAAGCTCCCGGATGCTGTTTCACCAGCCGGTGGATGGCCTGACGGCATTTTTTGTCGGCCACTTCGGTCACCGAGCAAGTGTTCACTACACAAATATCAGCCTTCTCTCCCTTACGGGCTGTACGTACTCCCGCTTCACGCAGCATCTTCCCGATGGTAGACGTCTCCGAAAAGTTCAACTTACAGCCCAGGGTATAATAAACCGCTGTCTTATTCTGGAATATACTGGTATCAATCATAAGTCACACAATACTTGAATCGGGTACAAAGTTACACATTATTATTCTATATTCCATAACCTACCCATCATCCCTCTACAGAAACGGCCCGTTACGAAAAAAAATATAAAAAAAGTTGGGGTTTCGAGAACAACATATCCAAAAAGTCCCTACCTTTGCGCCGTTTTAATAAAGCAATTGATTGTATTACGTTTTTTAAAGTAAAAAGAAAATGAAAAAATTAGTTTTGATGGCAGCAGCTATCGTAGCAGTATCTTTCGCATCTTGTGGTAACAAAGCAGCTAACGCTGAACAAGCAGCAGCTGATTCTATCCGTATCGCTGACTCTATCGCAGCTGTAGAAGCAGCCGCAGCCGAGGCAGCAGCTCAGGCAGCTGATACTGTAGTAGCTGACAGCGCTGTTGTAGCTGAATAATATTCAGGACAACAACTCACAGAGAGAATTGAAAGTCTGACGTGCAAAAGCACACCAGACTTTTTTTATGCCCATACGGTTCGTATTCTTACGCCTTATATCCCCTCCATCTCCATACTCTACAACATCGCTCCACCACGAAGTGCTTCATGAGGGTATAAAGAAGTGCTTCCTCACCTCCTCACGAAGCACTGCATGAGGGGATGAGGAAGCACTGTGTCGGACCCTGACAAAGCACCGTGTCAGGGGGAGCGATTACAGACCTTTCACAGTCTGCATCAATTGTTCACCCAAACCGATGGTATAACCCTGAGAAACAAACACTACCCGGTTAAATGTATCGGCTATTACAAACACCGGCAGCATATCCTTATGCTTCAGTTTCATGTTCTTTATAATCTGAGAGGCAATGCCATGGCTGTCGATGCCATAAACAACCGTAGAGGGCAGACCGGGGAAATCCTGCGGACGGAACTTGGCATACTTTTCTTCATCGGGGAAGAGCAGTACCATCTTGCGGCCCCACTTTTCCAAATCCTTGTTCAGCTTGGCGATATCCTTCAGAGCATGATTGGTGGGTTCCTGCCCTACTCCCAGTACACCGACTACAAAATAACCGCGACCACAAGCCGTCAGTACGCTGATGGGATCATTGGCTACTGCACCGTCAGTGATGGGTGTAAAAAGGGATTCGGAATTGAAGTTGCCTATCACCTGTATCTGGCTCTGGCTTTCGCGCATGTTCAAGGCAGTAGTCAGCGTCTTGCCAGCCTCGACATTGAGGCCGCTCATGTGCACCAGCACGCCGCCACTGGCCAGACGCGTACCGCTTACCATGACATAATAGCCGGCCGGCATCTGCAAGGGAGTACGCAGCAAGGTGTTCCATGAAGCACCGTTCTCGTCGTAGCTCTGCAGGCGAAGTACACCGTTCTCGCAACGCGACAGGGTGAAATGGCTGTAGTATTTGGGATTTTCGATAAACTTTGTAGGTTGGAACGTTGCCACCAGACTACCCGAAGGCGACACTGTCTGTGCACCACCTTCATTGAAGTCCACATGATAAAGTTTCCCGTTCTTCAGTTCAGGGTGATTGGCCAAGTCCAGATAGCATACCGCACCAGTCACTTCGTCAATCCAGGCAGGAATACCCAGACTGCGGGCTACAGCCACAAAGAAGATATCACGCGAATACGTGTCGGCCATACGGGCATTCCACACACCTTCGGGCGACATGGGGATACGCTGCGAATTCAACGTATCGTTCAGGACGATATTCTCACGACACCAGTCCACCAGCTTCTGCGGATGATGCAGATAGTCTTCTGCTGTCTGCCCGTCAATGACTTGCTGGAAGAATGACTTATAGGCTGTCAGTTCTTCTGTCGCAATACGCGGATTCAACAGCGATACCACGCTCCGTTCACAAAGAACCGCAGCCGTATTCAGCAAATGATCTTTCAGAATAGGGAAACGGGCATCACGCAAGTCTTTGGCAGACACCGCTCCCAGCAACTCTACAGCCCGGCTACCCTGTCCTTGCTCCAAGGCAAAAGTGACAAGTGCCTTGATGACAGCATGATTGCCGCGCGAAGCAACCAGATAGCCAGCCACACGCTGTTGTTCCGCTTCGCTCAGGCCTTTCTGCGACGCTGCCCAGGCCTGTGCTTCATCGGGCGTCATCATCGTAGCCACATAGGCGTTGCGGATAGAATCCTCTACAGCCATACGGCGGTTGTTCTCGGCACGCTGTTCAGGCGTAACGGCCGGCAGATTGGCCGACTCAGCAGGCGGAACGATATCCAAATCCAGCTCGAAAGGATCGCCATCACGACAGTCGAGCTTTACGCTCAGGGTATCCTGCTTGCCAAACGAGAGTTTCTGGAAACCGAAACGTCCGTCTTTCGATGCCCACACCAGCATATCGCCCTTACCGGCCGTGAGCGAAGTCTGTCCCGAAGCATCGGTCTGCTTGCGGGCCACGGTATAGAATTCGGCGTAGTTATAGAGCTTGAACTCTACCAGCGCTCCGCTGACGGGCTTCCCGGCCTCATCGGTCACAGTCACGGTAGCCTGAGCCGTAGGAGCATAATTGTCGATGACGTTGATTTCGGTATAGTTGGGGGTAACGGACATCACTTCTTCCGGTCCTTCGTAACGGCCGAACACCTTGGTGTGCATCAGCATGCCACGGCTGGCGGGCGCGTTGAACCATCCCAGGTTGAGCACCGGCTCGGGTTCGCAGGCACCGAGGAAGTACCACTTGCCGTCGGCCCAGGCCTCAACCCAAGCATGGTTGTCGTCGGTATGCGCCCAACGGGGCGTATAGACCTGACGTGCAGGAATACCCACTGAACGCAGCGCCGCTACCAGGAAGGTCGATTCCTCGCCGCAACGTCCGTATGCCGTACGGACCGTAGCCAGCGGCGAACTGGTACGGGCATCGCTGGGCTGATAGACAGCCTTTTCATGACACCAATGGTTCACCTCCAAAACCGCGTTACGCATGGAGAGGTTCTGTACACGCGGCTTCAGTTCTTCGTAGAACACCACACGGGCACTGTCCAGCGGTTCGTTGTTCACCCGAACAGGGAGAACGAAATGACGGAACAGGTCTTCGGGCACCATCCGTCCCCAAGGCATTTCTTCGGCAGCGCGGCAGGCAGCCTGTACATTCATCAGGTGAAACCCACCGGCATAATCTGTAATGTCGGCCAAAGGCATGTAAGCATAAAGAAACTCCAGAGCCTCACGCTCGTAAAGCGTCAGGTCGGTGTCGAAGATGGCAAACAGATTGCCCTTGTGCATGATAGCCTGCTTCTGCTGGAAGTCCTGCTCCACACGGGCACGATACGTTGAATCACTGATGAAGTGGGCATTGCGGCTGCTGCACGACGCAAGCAAAGCCATCAGACAGCCCAAACAAAGGAAATGACAGATGGTATGTTTCATATTCAATTAGTTGTTGACGGACAAATGTACAATAAGTTTTCCATTCTACCAAGTCCGAAAAGCAGACAATGGGCACTTTTCGATACAAGCAGGCTTATACATCCGGCATCTGACACCGCCGTCAACGCATGTGGACGACCATCGTTGTATCATTCCGAAAACAAAAACGACACTTCTCATAAGCAGGAGGCCCCATCACTCCCTCGGCATCGTTGCTGAAAGCATACTTCTCTGTCGGGATACCGAAGGAAGCCGTGTCCAGCCGCCCGTTACCGTTTATGTCCTGAAAGAGCGAGAAAGCATATTCACCTGCCGGAAGGCCACGGCAAGGAACGGTTATTGCTGTATCGGATACAGCCACACGGAAGCCGGTCAGAGGTTTCTTCAGGAAGCCGGATTCGGAATTATAGAACGCTACATAGAGAGTTCCTTCCGGCTTTGGGATACCGCAAACGCGGATGGTCAGTGTCTGCGCATCGAGCGCATGTGCCCAGCCTTGGAAGACAAACAGGCATACAAGAGTCTTCAGAGTTTTCATCATTCTTTCCTTTTACGGATTAAACATATAAGTAACTATCTCACAGGAGGAGTCCTTCCTTATTTCGATATTATTCGGGAATGTAATGGTCGGTTTCAGGCAATGAAACCACAAGTTTCAAGCAATGAAACCATGAGTTTCAACCGATGAAACTCCCGATGACAACCGATGCGAGCCATCAGAAGTTGGACACATCGTAAGCGGCATGCCGCCCCAGCGTAACAAAAATACCGATGTAGAAGAAGCGGTCCGAGGCAGCCAGTACAGGCCGGCCGGCCACTCGTCCGAATTCATTGCGGCGGCCCAACAGGTTAGTGGCCGAGGTGTGGATGATAACTTTCTTCGAAGGCAAGAAAGTCAGCCCCACGTCAAGACTGTTGTAGGGCTTCACCTCATCGTTCATCAGGCCGAGCCTCTCGGGGTTGTGCCACGGACGGCCGCTGCTGAAACGGTCGGTCAGGCTCAAGACGGTACGCAGGCGGGGAAATGCCCACTTGACAACGACAGACGCGTTGTGACGCGTGGCGTATTGGGGAACGGTAAGTTCGGAATCGTATTCCATCTTGCGCCGGGGTATATTATAGGTATAAGCCAACTGATATTCAAAGTTCTTCAGCGTTGTTCGGTCCGACCAGAACAGGTCTATACCTTTACTATAACCATAACCACCGGAGGTCAGCCTCATCCCGGCTGCACTTGTCGCTTCCCACAAAGGCAGGCGGCTGTATTTCTTGTAATAAACTTCTGCCTTGGCAAGACGGCCGTCACGGTTGTACTGAGCACCAACGTTGTACTGCCAGCACACGGCCGGCTTCAGCTCGTCCTGTTTCATCAACAAGCTGTCTGCCGCAAGTTGGGTGTACCGCCCTACGACCGCCGTCAGTACTACGTCACCCTGATACCAGCTCAACGCCAAGCGGGGCGACACTTCCGCATCCTCACTCTGCCACCGGTACTCGGCCCGCATGGATGCTTCGGCCTTGAGTCGTTCCAACGGGAAACTGGCAGCAGACAGAAATGCGGCACCCAGCGATGGAGACACCTGCCCCTCCGCCTTTCCAATGGTTTCCATACAATAGCGGACGGTATAGTTGCGGATAAAGGCCTCTGCTCCTCCATCCACACGAAAAAGCGGAGACAGGCGTTTGCCCAGTTTGGCCTTCAGATGCCATTCCTGCTGACGCTGCAACCAAGTGTCGCCGTCCACGGCAGCATTCTTTACCGTACGGTAGTTGTACGACCAGGCTCCTCCGACGAACCACTCCCATCCGTTGGCTGCAGTACGGCGCAACGTAGCGTTCAGGTAGACATTGTTTTCATCCAAACCGAAAAGACGCCGTTCGCCACCCTCGTACGTCGAGAAGTCAGTACGGTCGTATTGGGCATAAAACTTCGCTACGGTCGAAGAGTCGGGCGTAAAACGCAGCTGTGTGGCTCCCGACATCAGCTGATAAGGACTGCCGAAATCCTTCCGACCGGGATAAATCAGGTTGTGCAAAGCCATGTTCTGATAATTCAGGTCCACCGAAACCGATCCTTTGCCGAACGTACGCGTACCTCCTCCGCCCATACCTACGACGGATGCATTCAGCCCCAATTTGTCGATGGTGCTGTAATCCTTCGTTTCCAACGGCAGGACAGCCGAGAGCGCGCCGCCATACTCCAGCGGAGCTCCGCCCGAAGCCAAATTGATGCCACTGAACATAAAGGTGGAATAACGGCTGCGGGCCGAGGCGCCGATACCCACCGAAGTATAAGGCATCAGCACATGCATACCGTCGATATAGGTCTGTGTCTCGCTGTCGTCTCCTCCACGCACCAGCAACCGGCCCGTTTCACCCTGTATCTGGGTGCCGGGTAAGGTCTGGAGCGCACGATAAAGATCACCGTTCGCCCCACCCACCGTGACCAGCTCCACAGGCGACAGGTCACTCCACCGGCTGTTGGCCATCGGTGTACGCCGGCGTTTCACCAGCACTTCATCCAGCCGCACACTGTCTGTCACCAATCTTTCGCCCAATGTCAGGCAGATGGTATCGGTTACCGTTGTCTGCGCGCCAGCCACTACCGGCATGAAGATACAACAGGTCATCAGAATAAGGTAAATTCGTTTCATCACTTCTGCTTTTCTTTCGTTTGACGGAAGCGAAAATACGAACAGACGAACAGGCAAAAAAATATCCGGGACAGACGACCCGGATATGTGACCAACCGCATCCCCGTGGGATGAACGGCAAGAAATTGGGACGAACAGCAAAGCCTAACTGTTCTTCCCTAAAAGCCTTTTTACCGTTGCGGCATAGCTTCGCGAAACGGGCACTTCCTTCCCGCATCCTTCCAGATGAAGCCGATAGCCCTGCGCATTGCCGGTGACTTTCGCCACGTGTCGCAGATTGACGAGATAGGCACGGTGACACCTTATTATATAGGCATAATTGGAAAACGATTCTTCGGTCTGTTTCAGTGTGAGGCGAAGCAGCTTCGACTCCGGCCGACCTCCTTCCGAAGTCAGGTAGTGTAACCGTACATAGTTACCCTCTGACTCGGCATAGAGCAAGCGCCCGGCATCAATCGTCAGGCATTCCCGCGTTCCACCCTCCAAACGGATTTCTTCTCCTGCCCGCATCGCCTCACATGCGGACAGAACTTCTGCAGAGATTCTTTCTGCCAGACGGGCATTCATCCCGATAGCCTCCTGCAAGTTATGCCGCAATTGCAGATTACGGTTCCACATGACGAACAACACGATGGGGAAAGGCCCGATAACCACCATCCAGAACAGACAGACGGCCAGCAAACGCAAGTTCAGCTCCATCCCGAATACCCCTGCCGTATAACACCAGTTTCCCAACGTTATGAGCATGCACAACAAAAGTGTAGAGAGCATTTCCTTACCCACTGTCCACCGTTCCTCCCGATACCATGCAGGAAACAAGGCCGGAAGCACATAAACCGATACCGCCAGCATAACCGATGACACCACCGCATATCCCGCCAACACAACAAATTTATTCCCTTCCATCCGTGAAATACCGAAAGGCTGAAGGAAATAAAGAATAAAGAATACCAGCAGTGAAGGTATCACTACCGTTTTCCATCGCGCCCTCAGTTCGGGATAAGGACTACGTAGCAACACTACCAGTTTATTGAATAGAGCTTTCATATCATTCCCCCTAGGATTACCGTACAAAGGTAGTCATCTTTTTGTAACATGCAAGTGACAAAAAGAGGTGTTTCGAGGTAAAAGTAGGCAAGAAATACAATATTTTTATGTTATAGAACATATTTTTCGAGAACAATTCGTATCTTTGCAGCGTTATTAAGAGAGAAAACAAGAAAAGATGTACAACCGCTTTCCGAAACGCGGGAAGCACAAAACCAAGACGATTATGAAAAAAAACGTAAATGAAATTATGATGTTGCAGTACCGTATCAAACGTTATCAGACAATGGGAAACGGTACAATGTGCCAAACCTTGAACGGCAAACTTCAGAAACTGCTTGCAAAGCAAGCTTAACTTAGTAAACAACCCCTTTAAACAATATGAGAAAAAGAGAGTGCATGCTCGCAAGAGAGGCACTCTCTTTTGTTTTTCAAACACCTTATAAACCTTCAGGCAGCCACTATATTCTTGCCAAAGGGCATCAACGCTACCGAAGCCAGCTTGAAGTGCTGCAAACCGAAGGGAATACCGATAATGGTAATACAGAGAAACGCTCCGAAAAGCAAATGAGAGAGACAAATCCAAATTCCTCCAAGCAAAATCCACAAGACATTCATCAGTACATACAAGCAACCATCCGAACGGCTACCGCTGCGAACTTCCTTACCGAAAGGCCATAAAGCCAATGAAGCCAGTTTCAGTGTCTGCATACCAAAAGGGATACCAACCACAGTCAGCATCAGTAACAAGCTGGCCAACACATATTCCACTGCCGTCAGAATTCCTCCAAACAGCAACCACAAAAGATTCATCAGACAACCCATATTCTTCATTATTATTGTTATAACTGTATTTTCATTCGCACGCAGATGGTACAAAGATAAGACTTACAACCTAAAAAGAAAAAGGAACAGCCGAATTAATTCCATCTCAAAATTCTGATAATTAGTCAAACATTTGACTAATTAAGAAAAAAACATTACCTTTGCAGCCCGAAAAAACAAGCGAGTTTATGACATCAAGAGACTGCATCCTGCAACTGATACGTACCCGAATGGCTTCACGACAAGCCATGCAACGCCTGCTGAAAAACAGCGGAGCCGGTATAACCTTCGAAATGCTCCAAGTGATGAGCTGCCTTTGGAGCGAACAGGGCATCAGCCAGCAAACCCTGGCTGAACGGACTTCCAAAGACAAGGCCTGTCTGACAAGCCTGATGGGAAATCTGGAACGGAAAGGATATGTATGCCGACGCGAAGATCCGAATGACCGACGTAACAAACTGGTGTATCTGACCGAAGAAGGAGAAGCCTTCCACCAATGGATTGCACCCACACTGGCCGCTTATTACGAGCGGTTGGAAAATATACTGGGGAAAGAACAACTCCTGCAAACCGAAAAATTGCTAAAAGATCTGCAACATGCTATCGAGACATATTAACCTGATTATCATATTTTTTATCTGCCTCATCCACTCTTCAGGCCTGTATGCCACACCTGCGGAAACCGATACGCTGTACCTAAGCGTAGAACAACTGTTCAGCCAGGCCTCGCAACAGCATCTACAACTGGCAGCCGACCGCCTGAAAGAACAGATGGCCGACGAACGTACCCGAACCGCACGTACCTCGCGCTTGCCTGACATTAACGTAGGGCTACGTGGAGGCTTTCTGGGACAACCCATTGTCTGGCAAACGGGACTGAGCAATCCTACCCATCCTGAGTCGCCCGACTGGCAACAGAACTATGCCATCGACTTCAGCCAACCGCTTTATCAGGGGGGCAGAATCCGATATGCCATCCGTCAGGCCGATTTGCAACAGGAACTGGCACGTCTGCAAACCTCCGCAGACGAGGCCGACATCAAAATGACCCTGCTGACACAATATCTCAACCTGTTCAGTCTTTACAAACAGCGACTGGTATTGAACCGCAATATCGAAGAATCGGAACGCCGGCTGAAGGACATCCGACGCATGAAGTCGGAAGGCATCATCACCAACAACGACGTACTGCGCAGCGAAATGCAACTGACCGAGGACAGGCTGGCCGTAACAGAAACCGAAAACAATATCCGCATTGTGTCGCAACAGCTGGACATCCTGCTGGGATTAGACGAGCACTTGTTACTGATGCCCGACACTACGATGCTCACACAAGACTATGTAACGGCATCCTACACCGACTATGTAGACCGTGCCCTGATTTCCGACCCTTCAGTACTTCTGTTACGTAAACAGACGGAACTGGCTGAAAACAATGTACGCCTTACCCGTGCTGGACAACTGCCCCAGTTGTCACTCACTGCATCGAACACACTGGCACGCCCCGTATCACGCACGCTGGCCGACATGTACAACAACAGCTGGAATATCGGACTGTCCTTCACCTATTCGCTGTCGTCGCTCTACTCCAACCGACACCGGCTGAAAGAGGCCCGACAGAACGTACTACTGACCCGCAATGCCGAGGAACAGAAGCAACAGCATATCCGTATGAACATACAGAGCGCCCTGCTCAAACATCAGGAAGCCTGCGATCGGGTGGAAGCCCTGAAGCTGTCGGTGAAACAAGCTGAAGAAAATTACCGCATCATGCGAAACCGATACATGAACCAGCTGGCCATTCTCACCGACCTGCTCGACGCCGACAACCTGCGCCTCAATGCCGAACTGCAACTGACCACAGCCCGTACCCAAGTAATATATACCTATTATGAACTACAACGGGCTTCGGGCGCATTGTAACCCACATATTGACCATTAACCATTAAAACCTTACCTTCAATGTCCGCATTACACTTGAAATACCGTCGGCTGAAACGTCAGAAACGCCGCAACATATTCCTCAACATCGTGTGCATCCTGATTGCCGGATCGGGACTCACCTGGACTGCGCATTACTTCTGGCGATACATCAGCTACGAAATCACCAACGATGCCTTCGTCGACCAATATATCGCTCCGGTCAACGTTCGGGTAGCCGGCTACATTCAGGAAGTACGTTTCAAGGAACATCAGTATGTCAATGCCGGCGACACACTCGTTGTACTTGACAACCGCGAATACCTCATCCGACAAAAGGAAGCCCAAGCCGCACTGCTCGATGCCCGGGGCTCACGCGACGTACTGACTTCGGGCATACGTACTTCGCACACCCGCATCGCCGAACAAGATGCCAACCTGGCCGAAGCTAAAGTCAAACTGTGGCAAGCGGAACAAGATTTCCATCGCTACGAACGGTTGCTGAAGGAAGAATCCGTCCCCGAACAGCAGTTCGACCAGGCCAAGGCCAACTATGAAGCAGCCCGCGCCCGCTATGAGGCCTTGCTCCGCCAGAAGGAAGCCGCCCACTCGCAATACGACGAAGCCAACAAGAAGCAAGTGAACGCAGAAGCAAGTATCCTGCGCGCCGAGGCTGCCCTCGACCTGGCCGACCTGAACCTGTCGTACACCGTAGTAACCGCTCCCTACAGCGGATACATGGGCCGGCGTACCCTGGAAGCAGGACAATACGTCGGTGCCGGGCAGACTCTGTCGTACATAGTACGCCAGTCGGGCAAATGGATTACAGCCAACTACCGCGAGACACAGATTGCCAACATCTACATCGGCCAGCCCGTACGGATCAAAGTTGACGGCCTGCCGGGGCGTGTGCTCCACGGACATGTAACAGCCATTTCCGAAGCAACCGGTTCCAAGTATTCGCTCGTGCCTACCGACAACTCTGCCGGCAATTTCGTGAAGGTACAGCAACGCATCCCCGTCCGTATCGACCTGGACGACGTGGACGAGGCAAGTATGGGGCTGCTGCGTGCAGGCATGATGGTAGAAACCGAAGCGCTGAAGAAGAAATGAAAACAGCCCGCGAACTCGAAATTCCAGCCCGGCCGTGGGTTCCCGACCGCGTGGCCATTGCTACCGTCTTCCTCATCATGCTGCCCATTGCCATGCTGAACGGTACGTATACGGGCAGCATGGTGGAAGTATCGAACACACTGGGCGTCTATACCGAGGACATCACCATCGGCTACTATGCCGCCGCAGCAGGTATGGCCGTATCCTATCCCATCGTACCCAAGATACTGGGAGCTCTTTCGGGCAAATCGCTGCTGCTCACTGACCTTACACTGCAATTCTTCCTCAGCTGGTTCTGTGCCCGCCAGTCGGATATCGAGCTGGTCATCGCTGCCAGTTTCATCATCGGTTTCCTGAAAGGTTTCCTCATGCTGTGGATCATCCGCCGCATCAAGTTCATTTTCAGTCCCAAGGACATCCGCAGCGAGTTTTATGCCTACTTCTATCCGCTGGTATTCGGAGGCGGACAGCTCTCGATGGTCATCACCGCCCTGCTGGCCGACCATTACGACTGGAAGTATATGTACTACTTCATGATGCTGCTCCTGCTGGCTGCCATACTGGGCGTCATCGTCTTTTTCCGTCACGACCGCCCCTCACGGCCCATTCCCTGGAAAGAGCTGCACGCACGCGAAATGCTCATCATCGCTACCGGCGTGCTGATGCTCATCTATGTCATCACTTACGGCAAGACCCTCGACTGGATGGCCTCCACACGCATCCGCCTCTATATCGTCGTTGCCCCGCTGCTGGTAGCCATCTTCCTGTGGGAGCAGTTCCATTCCCCGCGCCCCTACGTCAGCCTGAAGCCGCTTTTCCAATGGAAAGCCATCGTGGGCTACTTCTATATGATGATGGTGATGTTTTTCAGCACATCCACCAGCCTGCTCACCAGCTACCTTACTACCATCCTGCGCGTGGACAACATGCACACCTACACACTCTACGTCTGGCTGCTGCCGGGCTATCTGCTGGGAGCCTTCATCTGCTTCTGGTGGTTCCGCTGGCAACGGTGGCGCTTCCGTTTCCTTATAGCCGGAGGGATGATGTGTTTCGTCCTGTTCTTCGGCATGCTCTACTTCGGCATTTCGCCGGACAGCACGTACGAAATGCTCTACTTGCCCATGTTCCTCCGCGGGCTGGGTATGCTGACGCTGATTATCGCCTTCGCCCTCTTTGCCGTCGAAGACCTGCCACCCAAGTACCTGCTTTCCAATGCTTTCTTCCTCATTACCTTCCGTTCGGTGCTGACACCTGTCATTGCCTCGGCCTTCTACAGCAACGCACTCTACCGCCTGCAGCAGAAATATATGGTGGAACTATCCGAAACCCTGACAGCCACCGACCCGCTGGCCGCCGCACGCTGGCAGTCGACCCTGAGCAGCAGTCTGGCCCAAGGGCACGGTATGGACGAAGCCACGCAACTGGCCACCAACACGCTCTACAACGTACTGCAACAACAAAGCACGCTACTGGCCCTGAAGCACATCCTGGGGTGGCTTTTCCTGGTGACACTGGTCATTGCCATCGTTTCGCGCTTCATTCCGTTCCATAAGACCGTACGTGTACCTGTCATCCGTATGGGTGAGGACATGGTATAACCAGACAAAAAAAGGGCCTGCTCCAAACCACAGGTAAAATATTATTGTTACCTTTACATTCCATTACAAAGCTGACAATAATATGAACAAGAAAGCCAAGAAAGTATTGAAGATAACAGGCATCAGCCTCGGCAGCCTTCTCCTCATAGTGACGGTTGCCATCACGCTGGCCATCCATTTCGTATTTACACCCGAAAAGCTGACACCCGTCGTCGTGCAGACGGCCAACAGCAGTCTGAATGCCCGCGTAAATCTGGGTAGTGTAGACCTGACATTCTTCTCCACCTTCCCGCGTTTCGGACTGAGGATGGAAGACGGGACACTGGTTTCGAAAGCGTTGCGCGACACCTTGTGGCAACGCCGCGACACGCTGATGTCTTTCAAAAAGGCTGTATTGGTAGTCAACCCCATCGACTATCTGACACAAAAGAAAATAACCGTCTATCGCCTGACGGTGGACAGCGCACGGGTATACGCCCACATCGACAAGGAAGGCCGTGCCAACTGGGACATTATGCCCGACAGCACCACGACCGAAACGGCCGACACGGCTACAACCGACACTACACGGCTGGCCCCCGGCGGAATAGACATCAGGCGTGTGGCCTTACGCCATGCCACCGTGACCTTTGACGACCGTCAGGCACGTGTATTCGCCAACCTTTGGGATGCCAACCTCGCCCTGCAAGCCCGCCTGCAACGGGGACACTCCATGCTGAAAGTGGACTTCAGCAACCGCAACGTCCTCTTCTGGCAGGAAGGAGAACTGCTCGTGAACCGCGTATCAACCCGCCTGCAGGCCGACCTGGAGCTGAACCGCCAACAACGCACCCTAAGCCTGAACAACGCCCTGCTGGACGTCAACGGGCTGGAACTTGACCTGAAAGGGACCCTGCGCCGCGACACGGTGGAGCGGGCTGCCGACGTAGACATGCAGTACAGCCTGCATGCCCCTTCACTGGAAACGGTCATCGGCCTTATTCCTCAAAGTATACTCAAGAAAGAGACCCTCGACGCCAAAGGAGAAGTCATCGTTAACGGCACGCTGAAGGGACTTTACGGAAAGGGACACATGCCGCTGGCCACACTGACGGTGAATATCAACCAGGCTTCGGCCCACTACGAAGGAATGCCCTACGGTATCGACGAGATAACCGCCGACTTCTTCGGACAAGTGGATCTGACGAAACGGCAATCCTCGTATGCCGACCTGAAGATTTTCCACTTCAAGGGTGCCCATACAGATATCTTGGCTGATGCCCGCGTGGACGACCTCCTGGGCGACCCCGACATCAGCTTCCATACCCGCTCTACCGTCGACCTGACTGCACTGGCACAAGCCTTCCCCTTGCAGAAAGGCATCAGCATACAGGGCAAGATGGATGCCGACGTACGCTTGCGCTGCCGCCTGTCATCGCTGAAGAACAAAGATTTGGGACGCATCAAGATAGGCGGAAAGCTATCGACCGACGGACTGATACTGAAAGACAGCCTCCGCAACTTCGAGTTTACCAGCAACGCCTCGCTGGCCTTTATGGGAAACGACAAGCTGGGAGCACGTATCCAGATAAAAGACATGAACCTGCGCGCCCCCGGCCTGGAGTCGGCCCTCGACAACCTGACCGCTACCGTGACCAGTACCAACCCACAGGACACCACCCGCATAGCCAACGTGGAGTGCAAGCTGGAGATGAACCGGCTGAAAGCACGGTTGGCCGACTCGCTGGGCGTCTTCTGCGGACGCTCTACCGGTACGGTCAAGCTACAGCCGGGCGAACGTAATCCGGCCCGTCCCAAGGTAGGACTGGCCCTGCAGGCCGACACCCTGTTCTGCCGCATGGGCGACACCAAGCTGGGAATGGACAAGGCAGGTATCGGCGTTACGGCCGAACAGGTGCGCGACTCCTTCTGGGTACCCAAAGGTATCGTAGGCTTCAACCGCATGAAAGTATCCACACCAATGTGTGCCCTGCCCATCCGCCTGCTGAAAACTTCGCTCACTGTGGGTAACCGCACCATCAGCCTGCGCAACGCCACCATGCGCATCGGCCGTTCGGACCTGACAGCTACGGGAGCCGTCTACGACCTCTACGGCGCCATGCACCACCACAAGCCCCTGCGAGCCAAGTTGGAGCTGACGTCGAACAATCTGAACTGCAACCAGCTGATCCGTTCGCTTTCCTTCCCCACCGACACCTTGCAGGCCGAGGCAGACACAACCGCCACCAACCTCGAGCTGTTCGTCGTGCCCAAGAACGTGGACTTCGAGCTGACCACCCGCCTGCGCCGCGTGCGCTACGGCAAGATGGTATTCGAGGACGTGCGCGGCGACATAGACGTACGCAACCAGGCCGTGCACCTCAAGGAGCTGTCCATGCGGGGAATGGATGCTGAAATGCGCACCACCCTCATCTATCAGGCTCGCCAGCGCAAGCGCGGATATGCCGGCTTCGACTTCCGCCTGCACAACATCGACATCTCCAAGCTGGTAGACTTTGCCCCCTCGCTGGACAGCATCGTGCCCATGCTCCGCTCTTTCCAGGGGACGGTAGACTTCGACGTGGCGGCAGAAACGCGTCTCGACTCCTGCCTCAACATCAAAATACCGTCGTTACGGTCGGCCATCCACATCAAAGGCGACAGCCTCGTACTGATGGACGGCGAAACTTTTGCCGAAATCTCCAAGAAATTCCTCTTCAAGAACAAGGAGAAGAACATGATAGACAGCATCTCGGTGAACATCAGCGTGAAGGACGGCAACGTCACCGTCTATCCTTTCGTCATCGAGATGGATCGTTATCGTGCGGCTGTGGGCGGCACACAGGACCTCGACATGAACTTCGACTACCACATCTCCATCCTGAAGTCGCCCATCCCCTTCAAACTGGGGCTGAACATACGGGGTAATCTGGACAAGATGAAGTTCGGCATGGGCAAAGCAAAGTACAAGGACGCCGTCACGCCGGTCGAGATACGCAAGGTAGACAGCACCATCGTCAACATGGGCGAGCAGATAGTCAAGGACTTCCGGCGGGTGATGCAACGAAAGTAATCCTCCGGCTGGGCAGGGAGAAGGCTGTTTCTGTACGGACAGAATGACAGTATTCTCCCTGTTCCGCTTACCAAACGCACTGAAAGCAACCGTTTCCACTTACACCTCCCTCCATCAAAAACCGCCAAACAGCGCCGATTACCCGCCGCAACATCCCATCTTGTGGAAGAAAACATTGCTTTTTCCACCCCAAAACATTGCTTTCTTGCATCAAAAAGTAGGAATGTGACGGACAAAAAGTAGGCATCTTACCGCCAAAAACTGGGAATTCTACCGACAGAAAGTGCATTTTCTGCCGATTCGCCTCCGTATTTTACCCGAAAAGCATCCGAAGAGTGTGTTTTTCCTCCCCGTTTTCTTCTGTTTCAAATGTAAGGATTTCGCTATCAATCTATCTATGAGCGGATTGCAGAAAATCGTTCCGTTCTTTCCAACCATACCTGCCTCCGGCCCGAAAGAAGCGATTCTCGGGCAACAGAAAATACAAAGTGTCAAAATGACAAACGCGCCATGGAGTGCTCAGATACACTCCAACTCCATGCCGCAACGGTAACCTTCGTCGTAGAGCGCCGTCAGCTTGCGCACATCGCGCTCGATGCGGTCCACCTGCACGGGCTGTTGGGGACGGATGACGACCGCCTGCCCCGCCGTTTCGAGCCGCTCCACCAGGTCCAACTGCTCGTTGTAGACCACACTACGGCGGTTGATGGCCTGCTGGAGGAGCGGGTATTTCTTATATATAAAGGAAGGGACGCGCGTACCCTGAATCTTCTTGCGATATCCCGCGTTGCGGGTCAGCACCACGACGGCCTTCGTGCAGCCGTCGGCCAGCGCATGGGCCAGCGGAATGCTGTCCACTATGCCGCCGTCGAGCATCGGTATACCGTCCACCCGCACAATGGGGCACACAAAAGGCAGGCTGCTTGATGCACGGACGATGTCTATCACCCGCTCCTTCCGCCGCTTCTCCTCCAGGTAGTTGGCCTCGCCCGTCAGGCAGTTGGTCGTCACCATGACGTAGCGGGCCGGGTTGTTGAAATAGGCCTCGTAGTCGTAAGGCAGAATCTGTTCGGGGAAATCATGGAAGAGCAGGTCGAAATCCATGATGTTGCGCTTCTTCCACAAATACTTCAGGCCTATATAATGATATTTCTGCAGCAGGTCGATGTTGCTGAACTTGGCCCTCCCGCGCTGTCCCGACATGTAGGACAGGCCGTTGCAGGCTCCGGCACTCACCCCGATGACGTAAGGGAAGCGGATGCCGCGGTCCATAAAGCAGTCCAGCACGCCGCAGGTGAACACGCCCCGCATGCCACCTCCCTCGAGCACGAGGGACGTCTGAGGATCTATCTGTATCTTTTTCTCCATATTCCACCTCGATTTGATGCCCAAAGATAGCTTTTCTTCCCCATATTCCCACTATCTTTTCAGCAGACAGGATGCGGTTCGGAAGAAAAACACTATCTTTGCCACCAGCAATAGAATATTCTTAATAATTTAATCATGATGAAAAAAACTATCCTCATCGCCGCATTGGCCCTGCTGGCCTTCGACATGTCGGCCAAGAAGAAGACCGAACCCAAGGAAGAGGGTTTCGTGTTTACTACCGTTAAGGAGAACCCCATCACCAGTATCAAGAACCAGAACCGCTCGAGCACGTGCTGGAGCTTCTCCAGCCTCGGCTTCCTCGAAAGCGAACTGCTGCGTCTGGGCAAAGGCACTTACGACCTGTCCGAGATGTTCGTCGTACACCACACGATGGTAGACCGTGCCGTCAACTACGTGCGCTACCATGGCGACGCTTCCTTCTCGCCGGGCGGAAGCTTCTACGACATCATGTACTGCATGAAGCACTACGGTCTCGTACCGCAGGAAGCCATGCCGGGCATCATGTACGGCGACACGCTGCCTGTACACAACGAACTGGATGCCGTGGCCGGCGCCTATGTAAGAGCCATCGGCAAGGGCGGATTCAGCAAGCTGACTCCCGTATGGAAGAACGGCATCAGCGCCATCTATGACACCTATCTGGGCAAATGTCCCGAGAAGTTCACTTACGAGGGTACAGAGTACACTCCGAAGAGCTTTGCAGCCAGTCTGGGCATCAACCCCGACGACTATGTTTCACTGACTTCGTACACGCACCATCCGTTCTACACCCAGTTCTCCATCGAGATTCAGGACAACTGGCGTAACGGTCTGTCCTACAACCTGCCCATCGACGAGCTGATGGCCGTGATGGACAACGCCATCCGCACCGGCTACACCTTCGCATGGGGCAGTGACGTGAGCGAGCAGGGCTTTACACGCGACGGTATTGCCGTGATGCCCGACGCAGCCCGCGGTGCCGAACTGACAGGCAGCGACATGGCCCGCTGGACAGGCATGACCGCTACGGACAAACGCAAGGAACTGACTTCACGCCCCTTGCCCGAAGTGGAAGTGACGCAGGAAATGCGCCAGACGGCTTTCGACAACTGGGAGACGACCGACGACCACGGCATGGTGATCTACGGTATCGCCAAAGACCAGACGGGCAAGGAATACTTCATGGTGAAGAACTCCTGGGGCCTGAGCGGCAAGTACAAAGGCATCTGGTATGCATCGAAAGCTTTCGTTGCTTACAAGACGATGAACATCCTGGTACACAAGGATGCCGTGCCTGCTGAAATCAAGGCCAAGCTGGGCATCAAATAAGGACAAACACCATCCGCAGGATAAAGGGCATCAAAAAAGATTTGATGCCCTTTACTTTTATTACAACGTTTTTTCACTACATTTGCCTTTCGTAAAAATGCATCTATGGAAGAGACATTCATCAAAAGACAGCTGAAGAAGGGGGACGAAAAGGCTTTCAGACACCTTTACGAGCAGCATTATGCACTGCTATGCCGCTTCGCCACCCAACTGACCAACGATGCTTCCCTTGCCGAAGAAATGGTGGACGATGTCATCTTCTACTTGTGGGAACACCACGCCGAGATCGAAATAACAGGGCCATTGCGCAATTATCTGTTGCGTGCTGTCCGCAACCGTTGCCTGAATGAACTGAACTCGCTGGCCCATCGGATGGAACAAAACTGTTCGTCCTATCTGCTCCCCGAAAACATGCAACTCATCGAAAACCTGTTCCCTTCCGACGAGTACCCTCTGGAACATCTGCTTACCCAAGAACTGGAAGCTCAATTGCGGCAAAGCATCGAAGAATTGCCGGATGCCTGCCGGACGGTTTTCAAGAAAAGCAGGTTCGAAGAAAAAAAGTACGAAGAAATAGCTTCTGAACTCAACATTTCGGTAAACACCGTCAAGTATCACATTAAGAACGCTTTAGACTATTTGCAAAAGCGAATGGCTCCCTATCTGGAAGTTCTCCTGCTCTATTTTTTCACCAAAATCTGAAAAAAAAACGCAGATGTCACTACCCTCGACACTCAAATATTTGTCTTCACTATAGAAACACTTGAAAAACGGATGCCAAACAAAGAATCACATATAGAGATAGACCGCCTGATAGACCAATACATTTCAGGCCAAGCCGACAAAGACTGCATCGAACAATTGAAGCGATGGAGCCTCGAATCGGACACATACCGCATCTATATACGCAACCGGATTGAATTGTGGTACGCCTCAGGTACCTTATACGGCCCCAAACAACCCGATGCCGAACTGGCATTCCTCCGATTCAAAAAACGAATCAAGGAACAGACGTCAGAAAACCACCCGCAAAAACAGAAACCGCTCATTCCATACTTCTGGCGCATTGCAGCCGCCATCCTGATTCTGGTTCTGCCGCTGGCCGGCTATTGGGGCGGAAAACAGAACATGCAAAACGCATTCGCCGACATTGTCATCGAAGCTCCCGTTGGCGCACGTACCTGCATGTATTTACCCGACGGTACGCAGGTGTGGCTCAATGCCTGCTCCCGCCTGACCTATTCCCAAGGTTTCGGCATCAACAACCGCCATCTGAAATTGGAAGGAGAAGGCTACTTTGAAGTATCACACAACGAAGAGTTACCTTTCACCATCCACACACAGGAAGTCGATGTGACAGTACTGGGTACCCAGTTCAACTTCAAGAACTACACGGACGACTCCGAAGCCAGTGTATCACTCCTCGAAGGCAAGGTAAAACTGAGCAATCACCTCAGGCAGGAAGAAACGTTATACCTACAGCCCAATGAGAAAATGACATTGAACAAACTGACCGGCGAAATGACGACTACACATACGCAAGTGCAGAACTCCAAGATATGGACTCAGGACGAACTCTTCTTCGACGAAGAGTTACTGGCAGACATTGCCAAAAAACTGATGCGTAACTTCGACGTAAAGATACAGGTAGCCGATTCACTACGTAACCGCCGATTCTATGGCAGCTTCAAAATAACAGGAAATACCATTGAAGAGGTTTTGGAAACCATCGCCTCTACCGACCGGATGAGATATAAAAAAGAAAAAGGAATATATATTCTATACTAACCCGATGTAAAACCTTAGAAAAAAAGAAAACGCCATGACACAATCCCTTTCCGGATAGAATCCGAGCAACAGAAAGGCTTGCATAAAAAAGGAGGATGCGGCCACATCCCCCCTTGAAAATTCCCCAAGCCACAGCGAAACCTCACTTGCATTTGGAGAAGCATGCAAAAATACACAAAACTCCCCAAATCGGGTGACCTGAATCTAGTAATAATCATTAAATCAAAGAGAATTTTATGAATTGCATCCAAAAGGCTATTTTAATAGCCGGGGCGGCATTTTGCCTCAACCTGACGGCATACGCCCAAGACATCACATTGAAAAACAGAAATATAACCGTTAAGGAGGCAATGGAAGAACTGAAAAAAGCCTCTGGTTATTCCTTCGTATTCTCATCAAAAGATGTGAACACAGGAAAGAAAATTTCCCTGTCTGCCGAAAAGGCTTCCATCGAAGAAGTTGTCAACCAGATTCTGCAAGGACAGGACAATCTGACGTATGAAATACGCGACAAGAAAATCATTGTACGCAAAGCGGTGCAAAATGCAGCTCCAGCCCAAGCAGGTAAAGTAAAAGGTACAATTGTTGATGCTACCGGCATGCCTGTCATAGGTGCTGCTGTCAAAGAAAAAGGAACCAGCAATGGAGTTGTATCGGACATAGATGGTAATTTTGCTTTGGAAGTAGGCGACAATGCTACTCTTGAAATCTCTTACATTGGTTACAAGACGCTCGAAGTAAAGGCCTCTCAAAAACCGATGAACATCACGATGGTGGAAGATGCAGAAATGCTGGACGAAGTGGTAGTAGTTGGCTATGGTTCCCAACGTAAATCCGACCTGACAGGTGGTATCACCTCTGTCAATGCTGAGCAGTTGGAGATGGTGACCAGCAATAACCTGTTGGACAAACTGGCCGGACAAGTACCGGGATTAAGCATCACGACTTCCAATGCCCGTCCGGGTGAAGAACAATCGCTTCGTGTACGCGGTATAAACTCATTGACTGCCAGCAATACGCCTCTTATCGTATTGGACGGTATTCCTTACAACGGTTCGCTGGGTGATATAGACCCTGAAACCATTGAAAGCCTTTCTGTACTGAAGGACGCTTCTTCAGCCGCCATCTATGGTTCTCGCGGTTCGAACGGTGTCATCCTGATTCAGACGAAAAAAGGAAAACAAGGCAAGCCGCAAGTAACGTATAAAGGACAGATAGGTCTGGAGCAGACTCAAAGTCGATTGAACTTAATGGATGGACCCGAATATCTTCAAATGCGACAAGAATACAATCGCGAGAAATTGGGATGGGAAGGTGATCAACTGGCTCCTGAAAACATTTTGCACCCTATAGAACTCGAAGCTTACAACGCAGGTATTAGCACAGACTGGCAGGACTTAGTGTTCCGCAACGCTTTGACCAATCGTCACACAGTAAGTGTCACTGGTGGAACGGAGGCTACTCAATATTCAGCCACCATTTCCAATCTGAAGCAAGAGGGTGTAATGAAAAACACAGGTATTCGTCGTACCAATCTGTCGTTGAATGTGGTACAGGATTTCAATGCTTGGTTAAAAATAGGTATCGGTACGCAATTTGTCGACAAAGACGTAGACAAGAACCAACCCAGTCTGGAAGCAGCTCTGAAAATGAGTCCTTATGGAAAGTTCTTGGATGAGTCTGGCAACTATGTTGACTATCCGATGCAAGAAACATTATTTTCTAATCCGATGGCTAACATTAATGCAACAACTGATAATCGCTATCGTAATCTGTTTCTGTCAGCGTTTGCAGAAATCAAGTTGCCGGTTAAAGGACTAAGTTATCGTACAAATTTCGGTTATAACTATCGTAATTCCTTCGAAGGTTCTTATTACGGCCGCAACACATTGAGTGGAAAGAATTCCGAAGGTAGTGCTTCTATCTACAACAGACAATATTCCGACTATACTTGGGAAAACTTGGTGAATTATAACAACCAGTTTGGTAAGCATAAAATAGATTTAACAGGACTATTCAGTATGCAACAAACCTCAGATCAGAACGCCAAGCAGAGTGCCGACTGTTTCGTGAACGATGATTCTGAATATCACAACATGAATGCCGGTGAGAAAAATATCAAAATAACTTCAGGCCTGACGGAAACCTCCACTTTGTCTTACATGCTTCGTGCCAACTATAACTTCGACAACCGCTACATGTTAACCTTGACGGGACGTGCAGACGGTTACTCGGCTTTCGGTGCCAATAACAAGTATGCCTTCTTCCCCTCGGCTGCCGTAGCTTGGAACATCAGTTCAGAAGACTTTATGGAAAAAGCACGCGATAAAGGAGTAGACATGTTGAAGTTACGTTTATCATACGGTAGTAATGGTAACCAAGCCATCAGTGCTTACCAAACGCTGGACCGCTTGAGTACTTCCAAATATATTTGGGGTGACGGGACTACCGGTGTAAATGGCAGTTATATGGGATTTGGAAGCGTGGGTAACCCCAATTTGAAATGGGAAACTACCCATAGTTTTAATCTCGGTATCGATTTCAGTTTCTTTGGTGAACGCCTGAGTGGTAGCATCGAAACTTACGTAGCCAATACCAAAGATCTATTGATGAGCCGTAAGGTACCGGTGATGAATGGTTTCAGCAGTATCATGGACAACATCGGCCAAACCCGTAACAAAGGTGTAGAAATCAACTTGAACTCCGTAAATATCCAGACTCCAGATTTTACTTGGAATACTAACTTGAACTTTTTCTTGAATCGAGATAAAATTGTTGATTTACGTGGAGACGGTAAGGATGACATCGACAACAAATGGTTCATCGGTAAACCGCTAAGAGTTTTCTATGACTATAATGTAGTGGGAGTTTGGCAATATGATGATTCCGGATATAAAGCGGAGAAAATTGTAGGAAGTGATGGTAAGGTGACCATTAAAGAAGGTTTCTACAATGAGGAAGGTAAAGAGATACAAGCCGGTGCGAAGCCAGGTTCGGCCAAGCTGGAGGATGTGAACGGAGACGGCCGTATTACAGCTGCTGACAAGAAAATCATCGGTTCCAAGACACCGAGTTTCTTGATGTCTATGAGTAACCAATTCAAGTACAAAAATTTTTCCCTGTCGTTCTTGTTGAACGGTGTATTCGGTCAATGGAAAGAACGTCATGACTTGAATCTGGAACGTTGGGATATGCGTTTCAACTATATCAGCGGCATGGAATACTGGACACCGGAAAACCACAGCAACAAGGTGACTTCGCTGATCTATACTCCGTATGATAAACATTCATTCTACTCCAAAGTGAGCTATGTGACGGTGAAGAACATCACCTTCGGTTATGATCTGGAGAAGAAATGGGTGAAGGCCATGGGTATCCAAGGAGTGAACATCAACGTGAGTGTCAACAACCTTTGTTCGTTCAGCAATATGGATAATACGACCAACCTTGATGCCGACAACATGTACTACGGCTACCCCACCAATCGCTCCTACATGTTCGGACTTAACGTAACATTCTAAATAAAACTTAACAAGATATGAAAATGAAAAAGATAGGATATATAGCCATTGCTTCCCTACTCGCATTGAGTAGTTGTTCAGATTTTCTAGACGAAAACCTGAAAGGTTCGCTCGCTCCAAGCAACACGTATACTAGTACTCATGGTTTTGAAGTGGGTATCACCGGCCTGTATGAATATTGCCGTTCGGAATGGAATTGCTGGGGCGGTGAAGGTAATTCTTACAGCCACGGAGGTGCCACGCCTTACGAAGTACTCCAGATAGGTACCGACCTGGCCAACACCGGGCACAATGACGGTACGTTGCAAGTGTTCGATAATCTGTCGTATACACCACAGACTTCTTTTATCAAGTCATGGTGGGAGTTTGGCTACGGATTGGCCTCCAATGCCAACCTTATATTGGAATATTCAGAACATCCTGATGTGGCATGGGACAAACCAACAGACAAAATAGGTTTCCAGGCCGAAGCCCGTTTCTTCCGCGCATACGCCTACCGTTACTTGGTTTATCTGTATGGCGACGTGCCGTATGTGGACAAGGTGGAACGTGATTTCCGTATCGACTTCACTCGTACACCAAAGGATGAGGTATTGGGTCACATGATTGATGACTTGAAATTTGCCGCAGAAAACCTTCCTAAAGATCCGGATGCCGTACTACCGGGCCGTCTGACCAAATGGGCTGCCCTGCATCTGTTGAGCGAAGTCTATCTGATGGCCGGCATGAACGCCGAAGCTGAAGATGCAGCCGAACAGGTCATCAATTCCGGCTACTTCCACCTGATGAAGGAGCGTTTCGGTACACAAACCAAAGAACCAGGCGATGTGTTCTCTGATCTTTTTAAGGAAAATAATCAGAATCGTACATCGGACAACAAAGAGTCTATCTGGGTGATGCAGTTGGAATATAACGTCATCGGCGGTGGCGATGAGTCGGAAGACTGGACGAAACGCGCCTGGGTACCCAAATACTGGGATATTCCCGGTTTCCAGATTGCCGATTCTTTAGGCGGACGCGGATTGGCCCAGCTCATGGGGCTGCCTTGGTGGATTGGCAACGACAGCCACTTCTTTGAGGATACAGATATCCGTAACTCTGAATATAACATCAAACGCCATTGGTATTACAATAACCCTGATGTACCGGAAACTTATGGCAAGCCTTGTGAAATGACCGATGACCTTTGGCAAGCCGGCAAGCTTTGTCCGGCCATTACGAAATTCTTCTATGGCGTCATCGGACGTGGTGGCGACGAAGGTTACGGTGGCAATACCAAAGACCGCATGAAGTTCCGCCTGGCCGAGACCTATCTGCTGTTGGCCGAAGCCCGGATGAACCAAGGAAACGCAAAGGGAGCTGCCGAAGCCATCAACGAAGTACGCCGCCGTGCCCATGCTTCCGAAATTTCGGCTGACGACGTAACAAAGGACTTCCTGGCAGACGAGCGTATCCGTGAACTGGCCGGCGAGGAACTGCGCCGCTTCACCCTCTGCCGTCTGGGTATACTGAAAGAACGTTCCGTGAAGTACAATGACCGGGTTACTCCTCGTTGGGACGACAAGTTCCTCCTGTGGCCCATTCCGCAGAGTGTGATTGACTCCAATACAGGAGCCGAATTTCCGCAGAATCCGGGCTGGGAACAATAAGTAAACGTATTTTCATTACTAAAAAGTTTTGTAACAATGAAAAAGATATTCAACTTTGTGCTGCTTTTTGTAGCCTGCCTGTTCGTAAATACAGCTTGTCAAGATGATGAAGAAAGATTATATACCGTTGATTATGAGCGAGGAGTATTTGATTTGAATTCTGTTAGTTCGCTGAAAATGATTGAATACAACAATGCGAACGATTCTATTACGGAGCATATACTTATGTTTCGCACAGGGAACGTCAAATCATTGGCACCTCGTCCTCAGTCCACGCAGTTGGAAATTATAATTGACGATACGTTGAGGGTGCAAGAAAAATTCTTCTTGAAAGAAGATGGACGTACACTAATTTTGATAAATAATCAAACCACTATTGAGAATATAGCAAAGAATTAAATAGTTTTAAAGTAAAAATATTTATAAAGTATTAAAATAAAACATATGATACCAGTCAGGATATTAAATCTCTCTATCCTGACTGGTGTATATTCAAAATGTTTTCTCTTCTATCCCTTCGAAAGAGCGGACGCGTATTTTGAAGGATAGTGATGTTGATTTTTATTAAAACAACCCAATTTATCTATTAACGACCATTAAAAATATTGTATCATGGCAACAACCGACATCAAATACACACTGAACGCCCAGTTGGCTGACAACACCGTGACCGCAGACAACAAGGACGACAAGATACTGACCCTCGTCAGCGCCGGTACGGCGGACAAGCAGCGCCTCATCAGCGAAATCATGGAAATCAATCCCGGACTGGAACGCGAGACCGTCGAGGCCGTCATCAACCTGGAACAGCGCGTCCTGAAGAAGCTGCTCCTGACGGGCTATCGCGTGAACACCGGACTCTTCAGCGCCGTGGCCCAGTTCACCGGAACGGTGGAGAACAACGTCTTCGACCCCGAACGGAACTCGGTCTACATCTCGCTGACGCAGGGCAAGGAGCTGCGCGAGGCCATACAGGCCACCACGGTGAACATCGTGGGCGAAAAGGGCAGCACCATGTACGTGGCCGGAGGCACCGATACCGCCACCCGCGCGCCGGGCTTCACCGCCACGGCCGGACGCAACTACACCCTGACGGGACAGCGCATCAAGATTGCCGGAACAGACCCCGCCGTAGGCATCACGCTGACCGACGCCGAGGGAAAAGTGACCCGCATCACCGACGACATGATAGCCCTGAACGAACCTTCGCGTCTCATCTTCCTCATCCCTGCCGGACTGGCCGACGGTGCCTACACGCTGACCGTCACCACACAGTACAGCAGCCGTGAACTGTTGAAGACACCCCGCAGCGTCAGCAAGACCCTCTACATCGGCGAAGCCCCCTCCGGAGGTACCGAGCCGGGTGGCGAAGGAGGAGACGGCGGACAAGACGAGAGCCCGCTGTAAACCTTCTCCAGCTCTGGATAAGCCCCTTATCCACCGGTGGAGAGGCTCCTTATCCAGAGGTGGAGAAGCTTCTTATCCAACGGTGGAGAAGCACTCTATCCAGCGGCAGACAGCCGCTTTATCTGACAAGGCACAGCCCGACAATCCCAATCTCTCAAGAAAGAAACGTACAATAAGACAACAGAACGTAACTTCAAGAAGGTTTAGCCCACATAAGGTAAAGATTGTTTTTCAGGACAACATTAAAAGTTAACTATAAAAAGGACAAAAAAACGGACATCCTCCATGAACAGACTGACATTCCTCATCCTCACCATCTGCCTCGGCATGCTGAATGCAGCCGCTGCAACCACCCTCCACCCCCAGCCCCAACAGCTGGTGGAGAGTGGAAAAAAGATTCACCTGCCTGCCACCTTCAGCCCCATCGGCACCGACGGGCTCAGCCCCCACACCCTGAGAGCCCTGCTGCGCTGCACGGCCGACCGCTTCGGACGCGAAGGCCTCCCCCTGCGCGTCGGCATCCGCGGCGACGAGAGTGTCCGTAAATACAAGAAACAGATACCCCAGAGACGCGAAGGATACTACCTCAGCGTCAGCGGCCGCGAAATCGTCGTGGCCGGGAACGACCGGCGGGGACTGTACTACGGCATCCGCACGCTGGAACAGCTCATCGCCCAGGCCGCTGCAAGCGACTCGCTGCCCGAAGTGGAAATCACCGACTGGCCCGACGTAGCCCGGCGCGGCGTCGTCGAAGGCTTCTACGGCACACCCTGGAGCCACGAAGCACGCATGAGCATCATCGACTTCTGCAGCGACCACAAGCTGAACACCTACATCTACGGCCCCAAGAACGACCGCTACCACCGCGCACGCTGGCGCCAGCCCTACCCCGAAGCCGAAGCACGCCAGCTGCAGAGCCTCGTGGCCCATGCCCGCGAACGGGAAGTGGACTTCGTATGGGCCGTCCATCCGGGACTGGACATCAAGTGGAACGAAGAAGACCGCGGAAAGCTGATGGACAAGCTCGAAAGCATGTACCGGCTGGGCGTCCGTGCCTTTGCCGTCTTCTTCGACGACATCGGCAAGGGGAAAAACGCCGCAGAGCAGGCCGACCTGCTGAACTACATCAACCGGAACTTCATCCAAGCCAAAGGCGACGTAGAGCCGCTCATCATGTGTCCCTCGGACTACAACCGCAGCCGCTGGCACCCCGAAACCGCCTACCTCGAAACCTTGGGAGAGAAGCTCGACGCCGACGTCCACATCATGTGGACCGGAGACCGGGCCCTGTCGGACATCACAGCCGACAACCTGACGTGGGTACAGACCATACTCAAGCGCCGTCCCTACATCTGGTGGAACTTCCCCGTAACCGACTTCTCAAACGACCGCATCCTGATGGGCGAAGTCAGCGGCATCACCCCCGCCATCCGTACCGACGTATCAGCCTTTGTCTCCAACCCGATGGAATATGCCGAAGCCTCCAAGCTGGCCCTCTACAGCGTGGCCGACTATACGTGGAACACCGGCGCCTATGATGCAGAAGCATCCTGGTACGAAGGCATCCGCAGCCTGCTGCCCGACGCGGCCGAGGCCTTCGCCTGCTTCTGCCGCCACTCCTCGGCCACCGGTGAGGCGCATTACCCCAAAGCCGAATCCGAATGTATCCGCCCGGCAGCCGACCGCTTTGTGAAACAATATACCCAGTCAGGCAACTGGCAGACTGAAGACATGCAGGCACTGAAAGACGAATTCGACCGGATGGCATTGGCTGCCGACGAACTGAAGCTGGCAGAAAGCAACCTGCCCCTTACCCGCGAAATAGCTCCCTGGATTACCGCCTTCGGACTCTGGGCACAGATGGGACAGGAAGCGCTGGCGCTGGCAGAAGCGGCAACAGAGAACGACCCAAAAGCCTTTGACTATGCACTGAAGCGCATCGGTCTGCTGAAACGGCTCCTCGAAAAGAACAATCAAGAGACACGACCGGCCAGTATCGGCACCGCCATCATCCAGCCCTTTGTCCGCACCATTTCCGAAAATGCCGTCCAGCGGTTCAACGGGCAGAACCAGACAAACCTGAATTCAGTATTTTAAATCCAGACATATTCCAACATCCATTGCACAAAGTTAGGAGTTTCTTCCTAACTTTGTGTTTGTCCGAACTAAACACTTGTCATCATGAAAACAACTTATCTTGCACTCATCGTTCCTTTCACCATCATCAGCGCCTGTTCATCCACAACCCAAAATCCGGATGAACTGACGGGACAGTGGATTGAAGAGCTATCGCCCAAACAATCTTTTGTACAGGGATTCAACTTAAAAAAGGAGGGGAAAGCAGAATCCATCGGCATGCAGACACTGCAATACGAATCTTGGGAGAAGGCAGCCGGCGAACTGATTCTGAAAGGAAAAAGCATAGGAAACGGGCAGACTGTATTATTTGCCGATACCCTGCACATCATCAAACATGAAAAAGACACACTCGTCCTGCAAAAAGGCCAACGGCTGACGACCTATGTGCGCAAGTCCGCCCAAGCGGTCACGACAGACTCCAGCCAGGCAATCAATCCATCCAGAGCAGCCTATGAAGGATTTGAATGGAAAAAAGTGACAGGCATGGGAATCACTTTACTAGCCCAGCAAAACGAGGATATCAGAATCATGGCCGACCCGTCTGTTCCGGGCTTCTCTATAGTCCGGAACAATGATCCCCAGACACATCCGGTCATTCAAGTGTTCAATTTAAAGAACAATGATATCAACGATGTCTTAGAGATATTACGTCAGCAAAAAGGATGGAATGAAAAACAGACCTGTCAATTTCAAGAAGTGAAAAACAAACGCAACGGTGTACGGCGTTACGTCCTAAAACCCGAAGGAGATTATGCCCGAAAAGTTAATGAACAAATGAAAAAAGAGCCGGTACCCGCTACATGTAACGGTTGGGGAGTAGGCAACAGCGGCATGAGATATTTTGAGATATACGACAGTCAGCCCGACAAAGCTCTATTCATCGAAATAGGTCAGGATGCTCCCTTGTTTGACGAACAAAGTATCTGTTTCACCAACTCCAAGGAAGCTAAATGGTCGCAGGATATTTTATATACGCTGAACGGAACGCTGACAATAGGACACGAAATCAGAACATTCCAACCGAATGACAGCAAAGACACTTACTGGATAATAGACAAAACCGGAACGCTGTACCAACAATATGACAGAATAACCAACGGACAGAAAAACGGGAAACCTGTTCATGCCACACTAAAAATTGAATACAATGGCAAATGGACAGATGGTTTTGCAAGTGAATATCCGGGAACATTCATTATACGTGAAATAATCAATCTGTCCAAATAAAAAACTCAAGCTATCCAGAAACAGATTTATCAAAAAGTACTCCAATGAAAACAGTAAACTTGTGCATCGCAATACTATTCATGTGCATACTCTCCAATACCTATGCACAAACTCCAAAACCTTTCGTCATCCCCGAACTGAAAGAATGGAAAGGTGACAAAGGTATATTCACGCCTACCGACGGAGGACGTATCGTCTACAATGCCCGCCAGCCGGAACTGAAAGCAACTGCAACCACCTTCGCCGAAGACCTCCGTCTCATGTTCGGCAGTACGTGGACCGTCAGTACCGACAAAGCCCGTCCGGGTGACATCGAACTGACACTCCACACCAAACGCCCCAAGCACTCACCGGAAGAATACGAAATCAGTATCGGCAAGAAAGTCCGCATAACCGCTCCGCAAACCGTCGGCATCTATTGGGGCACACGTTCACTGCTGCAAATCATGGAACAGAATGATGCACACGCACTGCCCTGCGGTACCATTACCGACTGGCCCGACTATGCTGTGCGCGGCTTCATGCTGGACTGCGGTCGAAAGTTCATCCCCCTGGAATTTCTTCAGGATTACGTCCGGATCATGTCCTACTACAAGATGAACACTTTCCAGATACACCTGAATGACAATGCCTTTCCACGGTTTTATCACTGGGATCTGATGAAGACTTACTCTGCCTTCCGACTGGAGTGTGACACCTATCCGGGATTGACGGCACAAGACGGCTCCTATACGAAACAAGAGTTCATCGACCTGCAGATATTGGCCGAAAGTAAGTTCGTCAACATCATCCCCGAAATCGATGTTCCCGCCCATTCACTGGCCTTTACCCAATACAAACCAGAAATCGGCAGTCAGAAATACGGTATGGACCATCTGGACCTGTTCAATCCGGAGACCTATAAGTTTGTAGACAATCTCTTCAAGGAATATCTGGAAGGGGAGAATCCAGTTTTCAGAGGGAAACAGGTACACATCGGTACGGACGAATACTCCAACAAGGACACGGCTGTAGTCGAAAAGTTCAGGTACTTCACCGACCACTACATCAAATATGTTGAGAAGTTCGGCAAACAGGCATGTATTTGGGGCGCACTGACGCATGCCGCCGGAAAAACACCGGTCAAGTCGGAAAATGTTATTATGAACGCCTGGTACAACGGATATGCCGACCCGGCAGAAATGATCAGACAAGGCTACAAGCTGATAAGTATCCCCGACGGATGGTTATACATCGTACCCGCAGCCGGATATTATTATGACTATCTGAACACCGAACGGCTTTACAAAGAATGGACACCTGCCCGTATCGGGAAGGCTGTTTTCGAAGAAAAACATCCCTCCATTCTGGGAGGCATGTTTGCCGTCTGGAACGATCATGCCGGCAATGGCATTTCAACCAAAGACATTCACGACCGTGTATTCCCTGCCGTACAGACATTGGCTGTAAAGATGTGGACCGGAGCACACCCTACCCTCTCCTTTGAAACCTTCGACCAGGAGCGCAGACTGCTGAGCGAAGCGCCTGGAGTTAATCAGAGCGGAAAGATTGGAAAAGGCCAGGGACTGGTTTATGAACAATCCCAGATACAACCCAATTCGACGCTGCCTCATCGGGAAGCCGGATATGGCTATCGAATCGAATTCGACCTGCAAGGACAACCGGAAACCTACGGTACAGAACTGTTCCGCTCGCCTACAGCCGTGTTCTATCTGTCCGACCCCATCAAAGGTATGATGGGATTTGCCCGCGACGGTTATCTGAACACCTTCCCCTATCGGGTAAAAGACGAACAGGTAAAAGTCCGCGTGGAAGGCGACAACCGTTCAACACGTCTCTATATCAACGACAAGCTGATAGAAGACATGCAAATAGGACGCCAATACTTCAATGGAGGAAAAGACTCCATGAAATATGTACGTACACTGGTGTTTCCATTGGAAAAATCGGGAAACTTTAAAAGCCGGATTACCAATTTACGAATCTTTCAACAATAACTGTTACCTATCATGAAAAGAACCATCCTCTGCACAAGCCTTGCCCTGTTGTCCTGTATGGTTTCCTACGGACAGGAAAAAGGTAAAGACTATCCGTTCAACGACAAAAGCCTGACGGTGGAAGAGCGCATCGACGACCTCGTCGGCAGAATGACGCTGGAAGAAAAAATAGACCTGCTGGCCGGTTACAACGACTTCTACCTGCATCCGTGCGAAAGACTGGGAATACCGGCCTTCAAGATGGCCGACGGCCCTCTCGGCCTATCGTCGTGGGGACTATGGGGAAGAGCCACGGCATTCCCCTCCGCCCTGTCTGTCGCTTCTTCCTGGAACAAGGAACTGGCCCGGCAGACGGGAGAAATCTATGCCCAGGAATGGAGAGCCAGAGGCATCCACTTCATGCTGGCACCGGGTGTCAACATCTACAGGGCTTCGAAGGGAGCACGCAACTTCGAATATTACGGCGAAGACCCTTACCTGACTTCCCGTATGATTGTCCCCTTCATACAGGCCGTACAGAAAGGCGGTGTCATAGCTACCGTCAAACATTTTGTAGGCAATGACCAGGAGTTTGACAGATATCACGTCAGCACCGAACTTTCCGACCGCGCCCTGCATGAAATCTACCTTCCCCCCTTCAAGGCTGCCGTGCAGGAGGCAGGCGTAAAGGCCGTCATGACCGGATACAATCCGCTCAGAGGAGTCTATTGCACCGAAAACAAGACCATCATCGACATACTGAAAAAGGACTGGGGCTTCAGAGGCATGCTCATGTCCGACTGGGCCTGCACCTATTCGGCCGACAAGGCAGCCAACCATGGACTCGACCTGGAAATGGGCAGTAAAAGCTGGTTCAACAGAGAAAAGCTCATCCCGCTCATCCGCCAGGGCATTGTCAGTGAAGCGACCATCGACGACAAAGTGCGGCGCATTTACGGCACATGCATCGAGATGGGCTTTTTCGACAGACCCCAACAGACAGACAGCATCCCTACCTACAATCCGCAAGCCAACAGCATGGCACTGAAATCGGCGGAAGAAGGTATCATTCTCCTGAAGAACAAAGAAAACTGCCTGCCGCTGAATGCCCCGAAAACCATTGCCGTCATCGGACCGACAGCCAATCCGCCACTTATCAATGACCGTGTCTTCTCTACCAACGGCATCGTATATGGCGGCGGAGGCAGTTCACGTGTACACCCCTGGTACGTTGTCAACGACCTGCAAGGAATCAAGAACGAATTCCCGGATGCCCGCATATTGTATGCGGAAGGAATCTCCAACCAATTCAAACGTCAGCTGTTCAAGAAAAGCCGTTTCCGGACAAAAGAAGGACAACCCGGACTGCATGCACGCTATACAGCCTGCCGTCCAGAACAAGGTTCGTCCACAGAATCGGAACAATTGCTGCAGGAACAGGCTAAAGCAGCCGGAAAAGAATGGAAACAAGGCATGGTTGCAGACAACAATTCTCAAACAACGATAGAAAGAACAGACAACAATGTCAACTTTGAATGGTGGAGAAATCCACATGGAAACACGGCCCTCGGAACTGACTATGAAGCTGAATGGGAAGGATACGTTGACGTAGAACATACCGACAGCCTGCGCTTCTTTGTCGATGCCCAGGGAGCCTATCAGTTGTGGATAGACGGAGAGATAGCTGTAGATGCCTCCCATTCACAATCCTTCCATGTAAGCAATAAAGCCGTTTTCGCAACCAAAGGAACATCCAAACACATCCGGCTGAAATTCAAAAGCCAGGGAAGTACTCCGGCAGAAATACGTATGGGGTACTGCTACGACCGGGATATAGACTTTGCGGAAGCTAAAAGAATTGCAGCCCAAGCGGATGTCGTTATCCTGTGTGCCGGACTCGACGGAAGTATCGAACTGGAAGGTCGCGACCGTCCTTTTGAACTTCCTTATGGACAAGATCTGCTCATCCGGGAAATCAGCAGCATCAATCCCCATACCATCGTAGTACTTCATGCCGGAGGAGGAGTCAATATGAGCCCATGGATTGACAAAGTGCCGGCTGTGCTACATGCCTTCTATCCGGGACAGGAAGGCGGAAACGCCTTGGCACACATCTTGTCAGGCAAAGTCAATCCTTCGGCCAAACTGCCTTTCACCATCGAAAAAAGATGGGAAGACTCACCGGCATGCGGCAATTATGACGAAACGCGAAAGGAACAGAAAATATACTATCGCGAAGGAATCTTTACCGGATACAGAGGATATGAAAAACGGAATATCACTCCTCTTTTCCCCTTCGGTTATGGTCTGTCGTACACCACCTATGCTTATGACAGTCTGTCCGTAGACATCATCAACAAAAAAGAAGGTATCGTCGAAGCAAGCATCCATATCACCAATACAGGCAACAGAGCCGGAGGTGAAATTGTACAATTCTACATCACAGATGTAAAAGCCAAAGTGGAAAGGCCGGTCAAAGAACTGAAAGGTTTCGAGAAGATATGGTTGAATCCGGGAGAAAGCCGGACTGTCACCGTAAGATTCAAGAAAGACGACTTCCAATATTACAGTGAAAAGCAGCAACGCTGGATTTTCGAAAAAGGAGAATTTATCATCAAAGCCGGTGCTTCTTCACAAGACATCAAGGCTGAACAGAAAATCAGATTATAACCTAACATAATAAATTTATATTGTTACCCATGAAAAAAATGTTTCTAACCTCGGCTTGCGCCCTGCTGCTATCGGCATCGGCAAGCTATGCACGCCCTCAACATCCGTTTCCCCACAAAAAGGAAATCTATAAAAAGGGCTGGATCGACTTCAACAAAAACGGAAAGAAAGACATCTATGAAGACCCGACACAGGATATCGAGAAACGAATCGACGACCTGCTTTCACAAATGAACCTGGATGAAAAGACATGCCAACTGGCTACCTACTACGGTTACAAGAAAGCTTTGGAAGACAGTGTGCCTACCGCCGCCTGGAAAACGAACATCCTGAAGGACGGAATAGCCAACGTAGACGAACACCTGAACAAGGAAATCGGAGATCCGAACACATTGGCCACGGCACTGGCCGAAACCCAACGCTTCTTTGTAGAATACACCCGACTGGGTATTCCTGCCGATTTCACCAACGAAGGCATCAGAGGACTGAATGCACGAAGCGCCACCAGCTTCCCGTCGATGAACGGACTGGGATGTACTTGGGACAAGGAACTGGCCTACCTGCAAGGTGTCATCGAAGGTCGGGAAGCCCGTGCCATGGGCTACACCAATATCTATGCCCCCATCCTGGACGTGGCAAGAGACCAACGCTGGGGTCGGTGGGAAGGTTCTATCGGCGAAGACCCCTATCTAGTGGCACGTATCGGAGTGGCCATGAGCAAAGGTATACAGAGCCAGCGGGTTGTCTCCACTCCCAAACACTATGTCGGTTACGGTGACTGTAAGGCTGCCCGTCAGTGGGACGCACGTACCGACCCGCATATCACTCCTTCGGAAATGTACTATATCCACGAATATCCCTTCCGGAAAGTCTTTCAGGAAGCAGGCGCTTTGGGTGTGATGTGTGCCTACAATGACTACGACGGTGTGCCCATGGCCGGCAATTACCATTATCTGACAGAGGTACTGCGAAAGGAAATGGGCTTCAAAGGGTATGTCGTATCAGACAGTTATGCCATCGGCCGTCTGAATGCCGTGCACAAAGTAACTCCCAATTTCAAGGAATCCGGACGCAGAGCCATAGAAGCTGGTCTAAACGTACGTACAGAGTTCAATGATCCTACTGAATACATTACAAATATCCGGGAATTGGTAAAGGAAGGCAGACTGTCCATGAAGAGAGTCGATGAATTGGTAAGAGACGTGCTGTATGTCAAGTTCTGGTTGGGCTTGTTCGACAATCCCTATACCGGTTCTACCAAGGAGGCTTCCGACATTGTTTCATGCGAAGAGCATTTGAACACAGCCTTGCGGGCTTCACGTGAATGTCTCGTACTGCTAAAGAATGCCGACAACATGCTTCCCCTCCAGACCAAGTACCGCAAAATCGCCGTCATCGGTCCCAACGCCAATTCGAAAAACTACATTCCAGCACACTATGGTCCGATGGGCTTCCAACGCTTCTATAGTGTAGTCGACGGGCTCAAAAGCGTTTATCAGCACGATGATGTAGAAATCAATTACGTCAAAGGTATCGACATTGTTAATCCCGGATGGCCCGAAAACGAACTGATGTGCGACACGCTGACTGCTGGCGAACAACAATCCATACAGGAAGCCGTAGAACTGGCACGCCGTAGCGATGTGGCCGTGCTGGTATTGGGAGATGACCAACGCACCTCCGGTGAGAGCCGTACACGTAGCAGTCTTGATCTGCCCGGCCATCAGGAACAGTTATTGGAGGCAGTGGTCAAGACCGGCAAACCTGTCGTACTGGTACTCATCTGGGGACGTCCCGCAACTATCAATTTTGCAGACCGTTATTGCAAAGGCATTTTGGCAGCCGGATATCCGGGTGCACAAGGCGGCCTGGCCATTGCAGAAGCATTGAAAGGCGACTATAATCCTGGAGGTAAACTCACCGGTACCTGGCCTAAAACGGTCGGCCAACTTCCGATGAATATACCGACCAAACCCAATGCCAACTGGGAACCTATGAAATATCATTCGGTTGCCAACAAAGGACTACTGTATTGCTTCGGACACGGATTGTCCTACACCACTTTCCGTTATGACAATCTGAAGATCGACAGCGTTCACACCCAGACCGCTCATGTCAAGGTAACGTGCCGGGTAACCAATACGGGACGTGTGGCCGGAGACGAAGTCGTACAATTATATGTTAATGATGTAGTAAGTTCTACCACCACTTACGAAAAGAATCTCAGGGGGTTCGAGCGCATCCACCTGCAACCGGGCGAAAGTAAGGAAGTCTGCTTCAGCATCGTCCCCGACGACCTGATTCTCATCAACGAAAAGAAAGAACGGGTTGTGGAACCCGGTGAATTCAAAGTGATGGTAGGCAGCTCATACGAGGATATCCGACTGACAGACAGTTTCTTCTATCAGTCTGACGCAACCGACAGCAATGTTCAATCTGCCGAAAAAGGCAAGATGATTGACGAATCGAATTTCAAGGAGGAAAAAGAATAAAAGACACAGACTGCTTCAGAAACACTATCCTGAATATTTTTTCACCACAGATTACTCGGATTGACACAGATTATTTCTTAATACTTCAGATTTTCAATCTAAATCAATCCGAGTAATCTGTGGTGAATTATGTACCCTCTCTCTTTTCTAAGGAACAACTTCTTCGGGCGATGCCAAAAAGAGCCCCAACTCGGAAAGCATCGGAACATCCCTGCATTTCCGAACAGAAATCTTCAATTCCCGACAAGTAACCTTATCCGTCCGTAACAGACGTTTATACCCCACAGTGGTACCTGTTGCCAGCACGTGCCAGGCGTCATTTTCTTTATACTCAATGCAAAACTCCTCTATACGCTGCCCTTCCCGAATGTTCTCCTGCAACAGGATACGGTCAAAAGTAACAGGAGTCTGAAAACGGATCTGCAGGCTTTCTTCCAATCCTCGCCAGCCGGTATCCAGTCTTTTATCCGTCAATGCCTCCAGCCTGTCTTCAGGAGAAACCGCCTTTTCAAGCAGATTGTCTGAAAATGTGTCGTCCAATATACGCTTCATCGCCATAAGGCTCTGTCTGTCGTTTTCATGTATCAGCCCCCGCTTGTCTGGAGGCAGATTCAACAACAGCAATGAGTTCTTTCCTACGGAACTATAATAAATATCAATCAGCTTCTGTGGAGACTTGACCAGCGAATCCTGGGCTGCATGATAATACCATCCCGGACGGATGGACACATCCACCTCGGAAGGATACCACACCGCACCACCGGCCTTTTCCAGCATCAGACGGCTTCCCAAATCCTTTTTCACTCCATCTCCTTCGGGAATATAGGTACCATTGCCGGCCTCCTGCTGTGAAGAAGCGGCAATACTGGCCAGCATATTGTCTGAAGCTGGAATGACACTCCATTCCGTGTCTCTTCCATAACCGCTTTCGGTTCCTACCCAGCGCACATCGGGTCCCATAACCGCAATGACGGCCTGAGGCTGTAAGGTCCTGACCGTCGAATAATAACGTTGGAAATCGTATTCCTGTTTTCTGCCATTCGCTCCCTCACCACAGGCCCCGTCAAACCAGACTTCATGGATTGTCCCATATTCCGTCAGCAGCTCCGTCAATTGGTTGACGAAGTAATCGTTATACTTTTCCGTCCCATAGTCGGGATGGTTCATATCCCACGGAGACAGATAGACTCCCAATTTAAGTCCTTCTGCCCTACAGGCATCCGCCACCTCCCTCACAACATCTCCCTTTCCATTCTTCCAGGGGGTAGATGCCACCGAGAAGTCGGTATATTTAGAGGGCCACAGACAGAAACCGTCGTGATGCTTGCAGGTCAAAAGTACCAATTTCATCCCAGCCTCCTTGGCTGTACGTACCCATTGTCTGGCATCCAGTTGCGACGGGTTGAACAGGGAGAGGTCTTCCTTACCTGTTCCCCACTCTCTATCCGTGAACGTATTGATACCAAAACAGATAAAACAAGTAGTCTCCATCTGCTGCCAGGCTATCTGCCGCTCGGAAGGCACCACGTGTGCCGCCAGACGGACCTTCTCCGCCAGCGAAGCATCCGCAGGGAATACGACAGAACCCACATAGCTGCCCGTCTGCGCAAAAGCACAGCCTGCCGACAATACACTCCAAAGAAAAGATGTCCAAAACTTCATGACCCAATCGTTTTAATTTTATTACCTATCTTTATAACAAACAGAAAATCCGCCTCATCATAGCAGAAGCATTCGTATGCAAAGATAACACGAAAAAACGTTCAGCAATTATACAAAACACACTTATCGTTGCAGAATCTTATCCAGCAAATATCTTAACTCCCCAAACGTGGGGTCTCAGTATCCGTTTTCCACACTTCAGTATCCTTTTCGTTCACACAATACAGGCTTTCCTTACTTTTGTCTTCGGGCAATGCAAACAGTCTTGCCGATGATTAAAAAAGAATAATGTTTGAAGTCCTTAAGCATTATTAATCAAAACAGAAGCCGTAAAACAGCACTATTTTTGTTTTAATAGTGAAGCTCGGGCAATGGAGCCCGGCTGAATAAAGACCTGAACAATGAAAAAATTTACATTTATGATGGCGATGTTCCTGCTCATGCTGGCAGGAAACGCCGCAGCACAAGAAGAAAGAGAACTGACAAAGGACGAAAAGAAAGCCTTGCAGGAACGTATCGACAATTTTCTGCACGACGAAGCAGAAGAAGCCCTCAACAAACGTGCCTTCACACTGGAAGCCGACCAGGTGATATTCAAGTATGGACAGACGGCACACGTGACGTCGAACACCAACTTCGTTTCGGTGAAAGACGACAGAGCCGTCGTACAGACAGCCTTCAATATTCCCGTCAGCGGCCCCAACGGTCTGGGAGGTGTAACCGTGGAAGGTACTTTCTCGGACTATGAACTGAAAAAGGACAAGAAGGGGAACATCTCGCTTGCCCTCAACGTGATGGGTACCGGCATCTCGGCCCGAGTCGACATCACACTCTATAAGGGAAGCAACAAAGCCACCGTAAGCATCACTCCCAACTTCAACTCCAACCGCATGACGCTCAACGGAGTCATCGTGCCGATCGAGAAGAGCAGTGTGTTCAAGGGGCGTTCCCTCTGAAACGGTTCAAAGAAATTTCATGTACAACAAATCCAAGCATAGAAGATTATGAGAAAGGTTTTATTATTGGCCTGCATGGCACTGGCCATTGCGGCATGCGAAAAAGACCCCGACCTGGGGCAGCTGGACTCGGACCTGGTGGTCTACACCGATCATGACAGCAGTACAGACTTCGGCAAATTCCAGACCTACTTCCTGCCCGACAGCATTCTGGAGGCAGGAAGCCACCACGCCACATACTGGAAGGACGAAAACTCCCAGAAACTCATCGACGCCGTAGCAGCCGAGATGGACAGCCGCGGCTACCAGCGCATCACCGACCCTGAACAGAAGACGGAAGCCGACCTCGGCGTACAGCTCTCCTACATCGCCCAGCGCGTCAACATCAGCAGCGGATGGTGGGGAGGATGGTGGGACTACGGCTACTGGGGCCCCTGGTGGGGAGGATGGTACTACCCCTACACGGTCAACTACAGCTACGACACCAACACGCTGGTCATGGAAATGGTAGACCTCTCGGACAACGGAGAAGAAAAGAAACAACTGCCCGTCGTCTGGTATGCCGACGCATCGGGCTACCAATACAACTCCAGCTACAACATCAAGCTGATGACCGAAGCCATCGGACAGGCATTCGAACAGTCACCCTACATTCAGTCCAACAAATAAGAAACGGAGGTTCACAATGAAAACAATACAGATTCCAACCATACTGAAGACCCTGACACTGGCCGCCTGCATGCTGGTGGCCGCCCTTCCGCAAGTACAGGCACAACAGGCCTCGCAACGGAAAGTACACTTTGCCGTAGACTGGCAGATGAACGCCCCTCTGTCCACCGGCTTTGCCGACAAAATCAGCGGCTGGGGCATGAACTTTGAAGGAGCCTACGACGTGACATCCCACTTCTCGGCCGGCGCCTTCCTGTCGTTCCACACCAACCACCGCTACATAGACCGCCAGACCATCAGCCTCTCGCCCACCGAAAGCCTGACCACCGACCAGCAGCGTTCGGCCTTCCAGCTGCCTTTCGGAGCCACGGCGGCCTACACCTTCTGCACGGACTCGCACGTACGTCCCTACGTAGGAGCCAAGTTGGGAGCCATGTTTGCCCGCAACACCACCTACTTCGGCACAGGCGGACTCTATGATACTGGCTGGGGCTTCTATGCCTCACCCGAAATCGGTCTCAAGATTTATCCCAATACGCAGAAGAACTGGGGCTTCCACATTGCCGGCTTCTACAGCTATGCCACCAACCGCACGGAAACCCTGACCGGCAACATCGACGGACAAAGCAATGCCGGATTCCGCCTCGGTATCCTCTTCTGACCCTCGACATCCGACAGTCCATTCCTCAATATACGACAAACTGGAATGCCCGCAGGCCGCCACAACCGGCAAGCCTTGCGGGCATTTTTCCTATCATCCCTACAGAACCTTTGCCTTCATACGGCGCAAGAACCGCCTCCTCCACGACAAAGGCTTCCCTTTCTCCGCCCGAAAACTTCATCTTGCGCGCTAAGATATACATCTGAGCGGCTAAGATGCACATCTGAGCAGCCAAGATGTACATCTGAACGGCCGAGATATAACTTTTCCATAGAGAAAAGCCTGCCCTTTCCGGCAGATACCCCCATGAAAAACAGGACGCAGACAAGCCTTCCGTTGCACATTTCCATCCCGACCGTGCATTTTCTGCCCCTATTTCTTGCCAAACCCGACACTTTCCGTAAATTTGCAGCCTGATAGCCAACCGAATAATAACGGGAAGCATCAATAAATAAAGACAAGAGAAACACTTATACTAATTTTTAATATCATGAGTTTGAAAATCGTAGTATTGGCAAAACAAGTGCCCGACACCCGCTGTGTGGGCAAGGATGCCATGAACGCCGACGGTACCATCAACCGTGCGGCTCTTCCGGCCATTTTCAACCCGGAAGATCTCAATGCGCTGGAGCAAGCGCTCCGCCTGAAAGACGCACATCCGGGTTCGACCGTTACCATGCTCACCATGGGACCGGGACGTGCAGCCGAAATCATTCGTGAAGGACTTTATCGCGGTGCCGATAACGGCTATCTGCTGACTGACCGCGCCTTTGCCGGTGCCGACACCTTGGCTACCTCATACGCCCTGGCAACAGCCATCCGCAAGATTGGCGAGTATGACATCATCATTGGCGGTCGTCAGGCCATCGACGGTGATACGGCACAGGTAGGCCCCCAAGTTGCCGAAAAGCTGGGCTTGCCACAGGTGACATACGTAGAGGAAATTGAAGAAGTAAAAGACGGACATATCCGGGTGAAACGTCACATTGACGGCGGTGTGGAAACCGTAGAAGGACCGCTGCCCATTGTGCTCACCGTCAACGGTAGTGCTGCTCCCTGCCGTCCGCGCAACGCCAAACTGGTACAGAAATACAAACGTGCCATGGGTGGACAGGAAAAAGCTGCGCTTACTGCTCATTGCAATCCCAACGCACTGGCTGAGATTCCTTATGCATATCTGTACGAACAACGTCCCTACCTGAACATCACGGAATGGAGTGTGGCCGACGTAAACGGAGATACCAAACAATGCGGTCTCAGCGGTTCACCTACCAAAGTGAAGAAGATTGAAAACATCGTCTTCCAGGCCAAGGAGAGCAAAACATTGACAGGCAGCGATGCGGATGTAGAAAACCTGATTGTAGAACTGATTGCAAATCATACGATTGGGTAATCTTCAATATTTAAGTAATAAAGTAATAGAGAAGGTATCAGTTCATCCACGATGAACTTTAGAAGGTAAAGCTCAAATGAAGCAGACTTGACAAGAAAGGCTATTGAACTTTACCTACTAAGCCAGCTTGCTGGCTGATAATACTTTACCTCCTTTATTACCTTTAAAGCAGAATAAAAGACTATGAACAACGTATTTGTATATTGTGAGATGGACGGCTGCCATGTTGCCGACGTCAGTCTCGAACTTTTGACCAAAGGCCGTAAGTTAGCCAATGAACTGGGCTGCCAGCTGGAAGCCATCTGCGCCGGCACCGGCCTCGAAGGTGTAGAAAAACAAGTGTTGCCTTTCGGCGTAGACCGCGTACACGTGTTCGACGCCCCGGGCCTCTTCCCCTATACTTCCCTGCCCCACACTTCCATCCTTGTCAACCTGTTCAAGGAAGAGAAGCCTCAGATCTGCCTGATGGGTGCCACCGTCATCGGCCGCGACCTCGGCCCGCGTGTATCTTCGGCCCTGACCAGCGGACTGACCGCCGACTGTACCCAACTGGAAATCGGCAGCCACGAAGACAAGAAGCTCGGCAAGACTTACGACAAGCTTCTCTATCAGATCCGTCCCGCTTTCGGCGGTAACATCGTAGCCACCATCGTCAATCCCGAACATCGTCCGCAGATGGCTACCGTCCGCGAGGGTGTAATGAAGAAAGAAATCCTCGACCCCGACTATCAGGGCGAAGTAATCCGTCACGACGTGGCCAAGTATGTGCCCGAAACGGACTATGTAGTGAAGGTCATCGACCGCCACGTGGAGAAGGCCAAACACAACCTGAAGGGTGCTCCCATCGTAGTGGCCGGAGGTTACGGTATGGGCTCGAAGGAAGGCTTCGACATGCTGTTCGAACTGGCCAAGGAACTCCACGCCGAGGTAGGTGCCAGCCGTGCCGCCGTCGATGCCGGTTTTGCCGACCACGACCGTCAGATTGGCCAGACAGGTGTTACGGTTCATCCCAAACTGTACATCGCCTGCGGTATCTCCGGCCAGATCCAGCACATCGCCGGCATGCAGGATGCGGGTATCATCATCTCCATCAACAACGACGAGAATGCCCCCATCAACGCCATTGCCGACTATGTCATCAATGGAACGGTGGAAGAGGTAATTCCTAAAATGATTAAGTACTACAAAAAGAACAGTAAGTAGTTTTTATTCAGAAGTTATAGAAGTTAATGAAGTTATAGAAGTTAAAGCCGATAGTTATGTTATGACACAGAGTTTCAAAGATCTGATTGCTTGGCAGAAGGCACATGAATTTGTACTATTAGTATACAAGTTCACCAATACTTTCCCCAGCCATGAGCGCTTTGGATTGATGTCACAATTTCAACGTGCTGCGGTTTCCATTGCCGCAAACATTGCCGAAGGATATAAAAAGACTGGAAAATCAGACAAACTTCGATTAATGAATGTTGCACAAGGCAGTTTGGAAGAGTGCAGATACTATATACTTCTTTCTAAAGACCTGAAATACATTACTGAAGAAATTAGTTCAATATTAACAGAAAGAATAGAGAATGTCAGCCGCTTACTGAATGCCTATTGTAAGGCTGTTCAAGGCAGTAAGTTTGCCGATATAATAGAAGATTCATAAGCAAATCATTTGGCTTTAACTTCTACATGAACGAAGTGAATGGATAACTTCTTTAACTTCTCTAACTTCCTAAAAATAAAAAGTTATGCCCAATTTTTATACTGAACACCCGGAATTGCGCTTCCATCTGAACAACCCGCTGATGGAACGCATCTGCGAACTCAAGGAACGCGGATATAAAGACAAGGATGAGTACGACTACGCGCCGCAGGACTATGCCGACGCGATGGACTCATACGACAAAGTATTGGAAATCACCGGCGAGATTACCGGCGAAGTGATTGCTGCCAACGCAGAAGGTGTGGACCAGGAAGGTCCCCACTGCGCCAACGGCCGTGTGGAATATGCCAGCGGCACGAAACAGAACCTCGACGCCATGGTGAAGGCCGGTCTGAACGGCATGACCATGCCGCGCCGCTACGGTGGCCTCAACTTCCCCATCACTCCCTACACCATGTGTGCGGAGATCGTTGCCCAGGCCGATGCCGGCTTCGGCAACATCTGGTCATTGCAGGACTGTATCGAAACGCTGTATGAATTCGGCAACGAAGACCAGCACAGCCGTTTCATCCCCCGCATCTGCTCCGGCGAAACCATGTCTATGGACCTGACCGAGCCCGATGCCGGTTCCGACCTGCAGAGCGTCATGCTGAAAGCTACCTACGACGAAGCCAACCAGTGCTGGCGCCTGAACGGTGTGAAGCGATTCATCACCAACGGCGACGCCGACCTGCACCTCGTACTGGCCCGCTCCGAAGAAGGTACACACGACGGCCGCGGCCTCTCCATGTTCATCTATGACAAGCGCGACGGCGGTGTAGATGTACGCCGCATCGAGAATAAGCTCGGTATCCATGGTTCACCCACTTGCGAACTGGTTTACAAGAATGCCAAGGCCGAACTTTGCGGCGACCGCAAGCTGGGTCTGATCAAATATGTGATGGCGCTGATGAACGGTGCACGTCTAGGCATCGCCGCCCAGTCTGTCGGCCTCAGCCAGGCAGCCTACAACGAAGGTCTGGCCTATGCCAAGGACCGCAAGCAGTTCGGCAAGGCCATCATCGAGTTCCCCGCCGTTTACGACATGCTGGCTACGATGAAGGCCAAGCTCGACACCGGCCGCTCGCTGCTCTACCAGACTTCGCGCTACGTCGACATCTACAAGGCACTGGACGACATCGCCCGCGAACGCAAGCTGACGCCTGAAGAACGTCAGGAGCAGAAACGCTTTGCCAAGATGGCCGATGCCTTCACACCGCTGGCCAAGGGTATGAACTCCGAATATGCCAACCAGAACGCCTACGACTGTATCCAGATTCACGGCGGTTCGGGCTTCATGATGGAGTATGCCTGCCAGCGCATCTACCGCGACGCCCGCATCACGAGCATCTACGAAGGTACTACCCAGTTGCAGACGGTGGCTGCCATCCGCTACGTGACGAATGGCACGTACGCTTCTATCCTGCGCGAGTACGAACAAATCCCGTGCAGCGAAGCCATGCAGCCGCTGATGGACCGCGTAAAGGAGATGACCAACAAGCTGGAAGCCTGCACCAACGCCGTGAAGGAAGCCCAGAACCAGGAACTGCTCGACTTCACCGCACGCCGCCTCTACGAGATGGCTGCCGACTGCGTGATGTCACAGCTCATCATCCAGGACGCTACCAAGGCTCCCGAACTCTTCGCCCAGTCAGCACAAGTTTATGTCAACTACGCTGAAGCCGAAGTGGAGAAGCACTTCAACTTCATCCGCAAGTTCAAGGCAGAAGAGCTGGAAAGCTATCGCAAATAATTGACTTTACGTAAATAATGGAAAGAGGCGGTTCACTGATTAGAGTTGAACCGCCTCTTCTTGTTTGATTTTAAACACCTACATCTGGATGCAGAATTTGTGCAGATAACATCTGCACAAATTGAGATATCAAGCCGCAAAGCGCTCTACAATGTCCGATATTCTTCAAGAATTTCGGACATTTTATTGCTACATCAAGAGCTATATCGTATCTTTGCAACTAGAATCATTGTGGATATAAAGATGATACTGACAAAGGAAATACGAAACATCATAGACCGAAACGGACCGAACAGACTTTATATGGTGAGTGATTTTGCCCATCTGAATAATGATGGGCTAGTCACTCGTGCGCTTTCCCGATTAGAGAAAGAGAGTGTGCTCATTCGTCTTTCTCAAGGTCTATATTTATATCCATTACGGAATAAGTTCGGTGTACTTCGTCCCTCTATAGAAGATATCGCATACGCCATAGCGGAAAAGGATAAGGCTCGTATTATACCTAGTGGATTGACAGCATTGAACAAATTGGGACTTTCCACACAGGTCACGATGAATGCAGTCTATTTGACAGATGCCACAGCAAGGGAACTTACTATCGGAAACCGTAAAATCATATTCAAGCGCAGCGCACCTCGCAATTTTGCCTACAAGACAGACTTGTTCCCACTTATAGTCGCTGCCATGAAAGAATTAGGGAAAGATAACGTAACAGATGAACAGGTTGCCATCATAAAACAAGCCATTGAAAAATATGGTAGTCCTGATGAGATCAAATACGATTACAGCATTGCCCCGCAATGGATTAAACAAAGGCTTGCATTATGAATTTTACTAAGCTTACAAAAGAAGAACAACTTACCATTTTGGCTAATGTAGCCGAAGATAAAGGGATTGTGGACAATGCCGTAGAAAAGGACTATTGGGTCAGTATGGTGTTACGTGCCATATTTTCTTTGCCGTATGCAGCAGCTTTTGTTTTCAAGGGAGGAACAAGCCTTAGCAAAGGTTGGGGATTAATAGAACGGTTTTCAGAAGATATTGACCTTGCAATAGATCCCCAATATCTCGGCTTCACAAATATTGAGACTAAAAGTCAACGGACTAAGTTACGGAAAGACTCCAAGAAATTCATAGATGGCATTTTTGCGCTCGATGTTGAGAACAGATTAAAAGAGTTTGGGCTATCAGAGAGCTGTAAGGTCATAGTTCTGGAGACATCTGTCAGTGACCTTGACCCTGTAGTCCTGTTTGTCGAATATAATTCAGTGCTGCAAACGAAAATGCAATATATACCCGAGCGAGTCAAAGTTGAGATAAGTTGTCGTTCACTCATGGAACCGTCAGAAGATGTGAAAATGCGTTCTATGGTAGAAGAGGCTTATCCAGGTGAAGAGTTCTCATTACCTATATTCACTGTTCCTACCGTAGTGCCAGGACGAACATTCTTGGAAAAGGTTTTTCTTTTGCATGAAGAGTTTAACCGTCCCAATGGCTGTACGCATATCGAACGTATCACACGACACATGTATGACATTGTAAAGATGATGGATAAATCGTTTGCGATGGAAGCAATGCAGGATGTACAATTATACGAGGACATTGTGACTCATCGTAAAAAGTTCACGGCATGGAGTGGATTGGACTATACGAGTCATCTTCCACACACAATATCGTTTCTACCTCCTGAAAGCATCGAAGATGTTTTGCGTGACGACTATAAGCAGATGCAAATCGGCTTCATCTATACCGATGCACCTTCTTTCGATGAGATTATGGAGCGATTGAGTGAGTTGCAAAACAGATTTAGGGCATTGGTATGGAAAAATTATCGTTGACGACATGGTAGACATAAATGTTGATATAAACGAAACGGAGATATTCAATCTTTATCCTGAAGTACTCAAAGGCCATACAACAGGAATGAAAGAGGCGGTTCACTGATTAGAGTTGAGCCGCCTCTTCTTGTTTAATGAAGAATCATGTACAAATACCTGAAATACTAAAACAAGACATATTGTCCAATCATATAGAGTTCTTCACTTACCACTGCAAAAGTAACGAAGAGTACATATTTTATATTCCCAACACCAACGATGAACATCTTTTAGATAAAGAATGGATGAAAGGTTATCTAATTATCTAACAACTTCTAATGTATATTGGAATAAAAATAGTAATCGACTGCGTGATGCCAAAGTTCATCATTCAACGCGTTATAACAATTGCCAAACTCTTTGCCCAGTAGGCACAAGTGTACGCCATCTACGCCAGAATCAAAATGGGAGAAGCATTTCGATTTCATCTTCACATTCAAATTCAAAGCTAAAGAACTGGAAAGTTATCACAAATAATAACATACAGCCAATTCCTTTTTCTTAAGGTATCCCAGTTCCACAATCAAGATGCTTTTTTTATTTTTCTCTTCTATAGGTTAGCATGAAAATCGTATATTTGCAAGCAATACTTATAAAATAGAAAAACTATGCCCGCAAAATATGGAAATATACAGGAAGAGGAACTAAAAAACAAAGTGGCTCATGATTATTTCGCCAACTACGATAGTACCCCAATTATCGGAAAAATAGATTTCTGTATCGCCGTTCCACAAGATGGGGCAGAACTATTTGAGACAGAATCTTTATTATGGGCAGAAGCCAAGGCTGGGACAAAGAAAGACATTTATGAGTCGTTCGTACAATTAATCCTGACCATCGGAAAGGCGCGTACATTCGACCAGCATCTACCTCCTACCTTTCTAGGAGCATTTGATGCCGAAAAAATAGCATTCTTATCGTATACAAACATCATTGACGTGTTTTATCAGAACGATTTCAACTGGAATGTCACACCCAGCGACCACGAGACCAAAGAGTTCAAGCAACTGTACGAGCAGGTTAAAAGCAGTATTGAACGAGATGTGCTACTTTATCGTTTTGACACAGACGACAAGGAACTCCATAAATTCATCCGCAGTAATTTTATCGTTGGTAAATCACGTTTGTCAAAAATACGTATTAATAAGAACAACTTCACCCACGTCTATCAGAAATGGGTGAAAGAAGTAAAAGCAAAAATCAATATAGATTGGGATGTTGCCCAATCTGCGGGAATTCTTGATGTAGATTTTTATTTTGCAGATTTACTATCAAAAGATAATCTAACTTTAAAAGACAAGTTGTTCGTGTTATTGAAGAACGACCACTATATACTGGATCGTAGGATAAATGACACGGGATTAAAAGAAAACAAAATTGCAGAATTTCAAGACAATGGAATAGCTCATGCACAATTCTGGAACCGATATAGCCGCCCACCCAAGCGTGAATATTGGAACTTTATGATAGAACGTAGAGACATGTTGGTACCTCAAGACGTGCGAGAACGGAAAGGGTCATACTTTACACCACAAAAATGGGTAGAACTTTCCCAACAATATCTTGCCGCTGAATTAGGTGAGAACTGGCAAGATGAATATACCGTTTGGGATTGTGCTGCCGGAACGGGCAATTTGCTGAACGGATTAACCAACAAATATAATATCTGGGCTTCCACACTTGACCAAGCCGACGTAGATGTGATGCACGACCGTATTGTTAATGGTGCTAACCTACTGGACAGCCATGTATTCCAATTCGATTTTCTGAATGACCCATTCAATAAATTGCCGCAACCCTTACAAGATATCATCAACAATGAGGAAAAACGTAAGAAGTTAGTAATATATATTAATCCACCATATGCGGAAGCTGCCAATAAGCGTACTGTTACAGGAAACGGAGAGAATAAAACAAACGTAGCTGTTAAAAACCTGATGTATGAACAATACTCTTCAAAAATTGGCATTGCAGGACGCGAATTATTTGCACAATTCTTTATTAGAATTTATTATGAAATCCCTTCTTCGGTGCTTGCAGAATTTTCAAAGTTGAAAATTCTGCAAGCACCGAACTTTCGCGATTTCCGAGCAACATTCCGAGCGAAGCTCGGTCGAAATTTTTGTGTTCCAGCCGATACGTTTGACAATGTGAAAGGAAAATTTCCCATCGGTTTTTTCATCTGGCATCTTAACCAAAAAGAAGATTTCCAAAAAACAGTATCAAACGTATACGAAGATGATGGCGTATTTTTAGGTACAAAAACCATTTCAGTAGAGAACACATCAAAATCCATCAACGATTGGATTATAGAAACCCGAAATAGAGATGGAGAAAAAAGAATAGGTTACATGTCTGCTAAAGGTAATGACTTTCAAAATACCAATTATAACTTCATTATTAATGAAAAAAAACAATTGCCACACCCCCGTGGTACATGGATCACAGACAAAAACATCAAAGAAATTTCTATATACTTTGCTGTAAGACATTGTATTGAACCAACTTGGCTCAACGACCGCGATCAATTTCTCTATCCTAACGATGGCTGGCAGGTAGACGAAGAATTTCAGTCTGATTGCCTAGCATATACCCTATTCAACAACAACATACAAAGCCAATATGGAGTTAATCACTGGATTCCTTTCACCGAACAGGAAGTGGATGCAAAAGAAAAGTTTGAAAGCCACTTTATGAGCAATTATATTGCCGGAAAATGGCCAACACAAACAACTGTACAAGGTAGACTATGGGACAAAGACACGCAACCTCAACCAATTCTTTTTTCACCCGAAGCACAAGCTGTACTCAATGCCGGACGGAAACTATGGTGTTACTACCACACCCAGTCCGGTTCCAATCCCAATGCCGCGCTCTACGATATCCGCCTCTACTTTCAAGGAACAAATGACAAGGGCAAAATGAATGTTACCAGTACCGATAAGTATTACAACAGCCTCATCATCACTTTGCGTCAACGACTCAAGGAACTAGCTGGGAAAATAGAGCCAAAGGTCTACGAGTATGGGTTCCTTTTGAAATAATAAACTCTCCAACGTCATCATTTTTTTCGATGGCGCACACACTATTGCCAAGTTCTGCAAAACAAGCCTACCAGTGCAACAAAGCAACTGAAATTATGCAGAAACAGGCTGTACAATTACAGTCATTTAAAAATTGAAGTATCTACTTTGAAAGTTAGCCTATTATTCTTCCATCGTAGCTCGTAATACTCTTAAAAAATACGGAATTCCACAAGAGTTTCGTATTTTTTAAGAGAACATTTGTAACATGAAAAAGATTCAGAAGAAGATTGATAAACCTTTTCGTATAAAGAGGAAGAACCCCTCCACCAGCTTTGCCTACAACCAAGTGCCCCGCTCCTTTCCCATCACTTTAATGACAATTGCCTGTTGAAACAGATAATTATCCTACTGATGTTAGCAGAAGAAGAGCACAAAATCACTACTTCGCCTCAAAATGTAAAATAATCTAACCAAAAACGAATTTACTTTATCTAACCTCAATCTAAAAGCTCCTATAACTCAACTATGGAATGTTTCAAACCTAAGGGGTCTATGTTTCAAACATTCGACCCTTATGTTTGAAACATAGGCGGGTTAGGATTGAAACCGAGATTCGAAGCAGTTTTGAGAGGATATAAAAAGCACCGCCTTGAATGTAAACATAATTAACCACTACAAATTACAACCAGGCGAAACTGAAATATATCATTAAAGAAAGTAGATAGTTAGCTCCGTCAAGTCCATAGTTACGTCACTCAAGTAGGTAGTTAGGTCTGGAGAAGTTCCTCCTTTCCCCAGCTTAAACGATTGCTTTAGGCTGGGCAAAAGAAACGTTTAAGCTGGGAAAGGGATCAATGTCATCAGTACGTCAACGCCTCCTCGTGGTACGTGTCGAAGCACGGGTAGTGCTCCAACGGGCGGGGCTGGCAGAAGTCCACGCCCTGGAATATCGGATTGGGCGCGGCGGCCTGAGGCAGGATGAGATTGACCTTGGCATCCTCGCCTTCGAGGCGGACGTCGAACTTACCATCCTTATACGTATAGTAGAGTGTGCCGCAACCTATCTTGACTGAAGTCTGAAGTTCGGTAATCTCGGCGGGCAGCTTGGGTTCGACGGTCACCGTGCCGCTCATCAGGTCGGGGCGGATGCCGAGGAAATACTGGTACCACACGCGCAGCTGCTCGGAGTTGCTCCACGCTTGCAGGAACGTGCCCGAACGGCCTGCCCACGTTTTCCCTTCGCGCGGATGGGCATCGGCATTCTCGCTGAGGCTACCCACGGCGCCTTCGTGCAGGGCCTGGTGGTTCATGTTCTGGAAGAGCTTCCACGCCGTCTCCTGCTGGCCGTACTCAATCATGCGCTGCATGGCGATGCCGTTGTTCCACAACCAGACGGTACCGTTGTGATAGGCGTCGTCCTTATGATAGTAGTGCCAGTTCTCGTGCTGCGGATGGAACTGGAGGTCCCATTGCGCCAATGAGGCGACACCCCACGGATAGACCAGCTCCTCCCACACGCGGCAGGTGACGCGCTGCTTGAAATCATCGTCGGCTATCAGCTCGAAGCAATAGAACTGGTTGGGGCGGTACTGGAGGTCGGGGGTGCCGTCGGCATTCAGGTGGTCGTAGATGAGAAGACTGTCCTTGTTGCAATAGTCAGCCTCGAAGTTGCGGGCCAGGCGTACGGCGGCCTCGTGCCAGACTTCGGCGTGGGGCGCGTCGTCCATCAGACGGGCCAGGTGAGCGCCCGCTTCCAGCTGCTTGTACCACAGATACTGGATGTCGTTGGCACGGTTGCCGCGGGGCGAGCCGGGAATGCCATTGCGCTTCACGTCCATCCACGTGTCGGCATCAGCGTGCAGCAGGTAACCCTTCTCGTCGGTGTGGTGGCGTAGGCTCTGGTCGATGCTGAGGACGACGGAGGGATAGATGTCGCGCAGGAAGCTTCGGTCGCCCGAGTAGCGAAGCAACTCCTCGGCCTCGATGACGTAGCGCGGCGTGCCGTCGGCGGTGTTGTAGAGGATGCCCTCCAGGTTGGCACGGTTGGGGATGCGGCCACAGGTGACGGAAGTCGTGTCGCGGTCCTGCAACTTGGCGAAGTCCTTCAGGATGTCCTTGGTCACTTCAAACTGACCCGTGACGAGCGTGGCGCCCGGCATGGCGATGAACATGTCGCGGCCCCAATATTCGTTGAACCACGGCAGGCCGGCATAGATGCCCTTACCCTGCTGCTCGGTGATGAGCTCGTCCATGGTCAGGGTAATCCAGGCCAACGCCTTGTCCAGCTCGGGCAGGTTGGAGTGTAGCGGGTTGTTCTCGGTCACCAGGCGGTTCATGCGTGCCTTTCGCTGGGCCAGCCAGTCCGTCCCCTCCTTCCGATAGCCGGCGATGAGCGAGTCGCAATGTGCCTCCGTACCGTAGGCGATGAGGAAACCTCCGGCCGAAGCGGGTGCCTGCATGCGATTGTCCTTGAAACGGATGGCCACGGGCTTCAAAGGAACGACCTTCAGGCGGTTGTTCTCCGCTTCCTGCGGCGTGTAGCAGAGGGCATCGGCCCGACGCTCGGCGTCCTTCAGCAACGTTTCGTTCAGGGCGATGCCGATGCTGTCGCCCTGCACAGAATCTACGGCGATGCTCAGAATGGCGCGGTCGTCCACCATCGCCAGCGTCTCGACGGCATTCGCCCAGCGGCGCTCCAAGCGGTCGGGATAGACGCAGACCTGCGCATCGCGGCGCAACAGGGGCGTGCCGTCCACCGTCAGCGCATAGTCCGACAGGATGCGACGCTTGGCCTGGTTCCAGCCGGCATACCAGTCCGTGGGCTCGTCCTGATGCGTGCGTCCGTACCAGTAGCCCGCCTTCTTGTCGGTGTAGGAATATTCACGGTTTGCTTCGGGAGCGACCTCCACACCCAGCTCGTCAACCGTCAGTGCCGGGATGGAAGTTGTCTTGTCTGCCGCCCCGCACGACATCAGCACGGGAACGGCCAAGAGGGTAAGATAACGATGTTTCATAGCCTATGATAGTTTGTACTTATTTTTCCTTTTGCAATGATAGTCAAAATCTTCCAAACAACCATTATCCACCCTGCCAAACTGTCCCGATGCACATCAGCAAACGTTTTCGAATTCATACAAGGAAAGAAATGGCTTCAACATGGGGCAAGAAAAGAAGTGTCCGGACAACAAAAAAAAGAGAACACAAGCCACCTTCGCGTGACTTCTGTTCTCTTCCACTTTACCATCCAGGCACTTTCTTTTTTCAGGCTTCCGCCTCGCTTTTCCGGGAAGAAACCTTATCTTTGCCTGCATCTATATATATCCAATAAAAATCAAAGCATCATGGACATCCAGCACCAACCCCAGCAGCATCGCTTCACCCTGACACAGGAGGGCGAAACGGCCCATGTGGCCTACCGCATCGAAAACGGCGCGCTCGACATCCGCCACACCATCGTCCCCAAACCGCTCGAAGGGCGGGGCATCGCCTCGGCGCTCGTCAAGGCTGCCTACGACTATGCCCGCCAGCAGGGATATGCCTGCGTAGCTACATGCTCGTATGCCGTGCGCTGGCTAGAGCGCCACCCCGAATACAACGGAAAGCCCAGCCAGGAGTATTGCGGAGGCAACGCATGCGCACTCTGACGCGTGCCCCCGCCTCTCTGCCTTACTCGAACATCCGCAGACGGGTGCGCAGGTCGCGTATCTCGCGCTGCATGTCCTCCATGCGCTCCAGCAAGTGATGGATGGCATCGATACCCTCCATGTTGATGGAGAGGTCGTAGTACATGCGGCTGTAGCGCTCTACGTCAGGCAGCTGGGAGAAAGTGAGGCAGGGACGGCCCTCGTCGAACAGGAGGTCGATGAGCCCGTTTTCCTGCAGGAGGTCGATGAACGACGGCTCTATGTGGCACTTGTCACAATAATCGCTGACAACTATCAATTCATTCTGCATAACGGTAGTGTTTTTTAATTAGTTCATACGCTGAATTTTACGGAACATTTCCTTCTGCTCCTCTGTCAGGTTGGTAGGCAGCTGGACGTGGTAGGTCACTATCAAGTCGCCGAACTCGCCTTCCTTCTTGTAGACAGGGAATCCTTTGCCCTTGAGGCGTACCTTGGTGCCGCTCTGCGTACCCGGCTTTACCTTCAGTTTGACTTGCCCGTCCAGGGTATTGACCAGCAGGTCGCCGCCCAGCAGGGCCGTATAGAGGTCGGTGTTGACGTCGACATAGAGGTCGTCGCCCAGCCGCTTGAACACGGGGTCGTCGGGGATGACAAAGGTGATGTAGAGGTCGCCCGCAGGTCCTCCGTTCATGCCGGGGGCACCATAGCCCTTGAGCTTGATGACCTGCCCGTTGGCCACGCCGGCGGGGATGGTGATGCGCACCTGCTTGTCGCCTACGGTGAGCACCTGCTTGTGGGTCTGCGCGGCGTCGCGGAGCGAGAGGTCGAGTTCGGCCTGGTAATCCTGACCGCGGAAGCCTCCCTGCGCGCTCCTTCCGCTCCTTCCGCGATGTCCGAAGAGCTCCTCGAAGAAGTCGGAGAATCCGCCGGCATGGCTGCCCGTGAACTCCTGCCCGTCGGACGAATACCAATAGGTGCCGTTGCCGTCGGTGTGGAAGCCCTGTCCGCCGCCGAAGCCGCCTGCCTGCTGGCGGGCCTGCTTCTGCGCCTCGAACTCGTCGGCATGCTTCCAGTGCTCGCCGTACTCGTCGTACTTCTTACGCTTCTCGGGGTCGCTCAGCACCTCGTTTGCCTCGTTGATGGCCTGAAACTTTTCCTTGGCCGTGGGGTCGTTCGGGTTCAGGTCAGGATGAAACTTGCGCGCCAGCTTGCGGTACGCCTTCTTGATGTCATCCTGCGAGGCGCTTTTGTCCACGCCCAATACTTGGTAATAATCGATAAAAGCCATAGTTAATGATTGATGGTTAAAATGGTTAATGGTTCATATAATAAAAGCCGCGGCATCTCTCTGACAAGACACCGCGGCTGCTTATATGTTTAATGTATCAGGGGAAATCGGCCGATTACATCATGCCGCCCATGCCACCCATACCGGGGTTCATCGGCATTTCGGGCTTGTCTTCCTTCTTCTCGACGATGACACACTCCGTTGTGAGGAACATACCTGCAATAGAAGCGGCGTTCTCCAGGGCTACACGAGTCACCTTGGCGGGGTCTACCACGCCTGCGGCATGCAGGTTCTCGTACACGTCGGTACGTGCGTTGTAGCCAAAGTCACCCTTGCCTTCGCGAACCTTCTGAACAACCACGGCGCCTTCCTTGCCTGCGTTGGCACAGATCTGGCGGAGCGGCTCTTCGATGGCACGCTTGATGATGTGGATACCGGTCGTCTCGTCGGCGTTGTCGCCTTCCAGGCCTTCGAGGGAGTCGAGGGCACGGATGTAGGCTACACCACCGCCCGGCACGATACCTTCTTCGATGGCGGCACGTGTGGCACGCAGGGCATCGTCTACACGGTCTTTCTTTTCCTTCATTTCAACCTCGGATGCGGCACCTACATAGAGCACTGCCACACCGCCCGACAACTTGGCCAGACGTTCCTGGAGCTTCTCGCGGTCGTAGTCGCTCTTCGTGGCGGCAATCTGAGCCTTGATCTGCTCGCAACGCTCCTTGATGTTCTCCTTGGCACCGGCACCGTTCACGATGGTCGTGTTGTCCTTCGTGATGGTTACCTTCTCGGCGCTACCCAGCATTTCGATGGTAGCCTGTTCCAGTTTCAAGCCCTTCTCTTCGCTGATGACTACACCACCGGTCAGTACGGCGATATCTTCCAGCATTTCCTTACGACGGTCGCCAAAGCCCGGAGCCTTCACAGCACAGATCTTCAGCTGGCTGCGCAGACGGTTCACTACCAAGGTAGTCAACGCTTCGCTATCCACATCTTCTGCAATGACCAGCAGAGGACGGCCTGTCTGTACGGCGGGTTCGAGGATAGGCAGGAAATCTTTCAGGTTAGAAATCTTCTTGTCGTAGATCAGGATATAAGGTTTCTCCATCTCACATTCCATCTTCTCGGTATTGGTTACGAAGTAAGCTGACAGATAACCGCGGTCGAACTGCATACCTTCTACTACACCAATGGTAGTATCTGTACCCTTGGCTTCCTCGATGGTGATGACACCGTCCTTGGAAACCTTACGCATAGCGTCGGCAATGAGCTTACCGATAACCGGGTCGTTGTTGGCCGATACAGTACCTACCTGCTCGATCTTGTCGTAGTTGTCGCCTACCATTTCTGACTGAGACTTGATGGATTCAACCACCTTGGCAACAGCCTTGTCGATACCGCGCTTGATGTCCATAGGGCTGGCACCAGCCGTTACGTTCTTCAAGCCTTCGGCTACGATGGCCTGAGCCAGTACGGTAGCAGTTGTCGTACCGTCACCTGCATCGTCGCCAGTCTTCGAAGCGACTTCCTTAACCAGCTGTGCACCAGTATTCTGATAAGCGTCGGCCAGCTCCACTTCCTTGGCAACAGTCACACCGTCCTTGGTGATGTGGGGAGCACCGAACTTCTTCTCAATGATAACGTTACGGCCTTTCGGGCCCAGAGTTACTTTTACGGCGTTAGCCAGTGTGTCGATACCCTTCTTCAGTTGGTCGCGGGCATCTATATTGAACAAAATTTCTTTAGCCATGATTCTTTAATTTAATTGATAGTTGAGAATTGAATATTGAAAATTTATCCCAGTACGGCGAGTACGTCACTCTGACGCATAATCAGATATTTGGTACCGTCGAGTTCGATTTCCGTGCCGGCATACTTGCCATAAAGTACGTGGTCGCCTGCTTTCAGCACCATTTCCTCGTCCTTCGTACCGTTTCCGGCTGCAATCACTTCACCTTTCAGAGGTTTTTCCTTCGCTGTATCAGGAATGATGATACCGCCGATTGTCTTTTCTTCTGCGGGTGCAGGGAGTATCAGAACTCTGTCTGCCAATGGTTTGATGTTCATAGTCACTTTCGTTTTATATGTTATACTTTATTTTTCTTGTTTCTGCCTGCTTGACGCAAGCGAAAAAGAATATACGAAAAGTGTGCCAAACCTGTTTTGGCAGAAGAGGACTGCCAAAATGTCGCAAGGCCAATCCATATTGTCCGAAAACAAAAAACGCCTGCCCTCACTCGAGCAGACGTTCTATGCTACTTTCTTGCCAAAAGGCTTTGGTGGACCTGACCATCGAACTGCCCATATATAAAAGGAACAGAACTGCCAGAATGACCATTACTACGCCTATCAGCAAATTGTGTCTGTTTTCGTTCAACTGGATGGAAACCATATTTACCTCCTTCTTCTTTTTGTAATGTAACGGTACAAAGGTAGCGTCACGACGTTACATTTTTGTTTCACGCCCGATACAAATATACGAAAAAAGGAGCGGAATCCGCTCCTTTTTAATTGTATTTTGATTTTTTACCGCTCATTTGCGTACAGCCGCCACCAGTTCGGCTGGCGTGAGCAGGCATTGTTCGCCGCTTTCCATATTCTTCAGCGTCACCTTGCCCTCGTTCATTTCATTCTCACCCACCAGTGCCACGAAAGGAATACCCTTGGCATTGGCATAGCCCATCTGTTTCTTCATCTTGCTGGCATCGGGGAAGATTTCGGCCCGTATGCCTGCTGCGCGGACTTGTGCCAGTACTTGCATGGAGAAGGCGGCCTCTCTTTCACCAAAATTGATGAAGAGCAGCTGCGTGCCGTTCACGGCTTCCTTCGGATAAAGGTCGAGCTGGTTCAGCACATCGAAGATGCGATCGGCACCGAACGAGATACCCACACCACTCACGCCTGCCATACCAAAGACGCCTGTCAAGTTGTCATAACGCCCACCGCCGGTGATGCTTCCTATCTGTACGTCAAGCGCCTTCACTTCGAAGATGGCGCCCGTGTAGTAGTTCAGTCCTCGCGCCAACGTCAGGTCCAGTTCGATTTCGTTTTTCAGGCCCAATGCCTTCAGAGTGGATAGGATGAATTCGCTCTCGGCTACACCCTTCAAACCCGTTTCGCTGGCGGCCAGCACTTCTTTCAACGTAGCCAGCTTCTCTTCGTTTGTACCGCTGAGCAGGATGATGGGTTGCAACTTGGCGATGGCCTCATCGCCGATGCCCTTTTCGCGCAGTTCGGCATTCACGTTGTCCAGGCCTATCTTGTCCAACTTGTCGATGGCTACGGTGATGTCCACTATCTTGTCGGCCTCCCCGATAATCTCGGCAATACCCGTCAATATCTTGCGGTTATTGATCTTGATACACACGCGGATGCCGAAACGACTGAAGACAGTGTCCACAATCTGCATCAGCTCCACCTCGTTGAGCAACGAATCACTGCCCACCACGTCGGCGTCGCACTGGTAGAACTCGCGATAGCGTCCCTTCTGCGGACGGTCGGCCCGCCACACGGGCTGTATCTGGTAGCGCTTGAAGGGGAACGTCAGCTCGTCGCGATGCATCACCACGTAGCGCGCAAAGGGCACGGTCAAGTCGTAACGCAAGCCCTTTTCGCAGAACTTGCAGGCCAGCTTGGAAGCGTTGCGGCTCAGCAGCTCTTCGTCGGTCAGGCCGGAGAAGTAGTCGCCCGAGTTCTGTATCTTGAACAGGAGCTTGTCGCCCTCTTCGCCATACTTGCCCATCAGGGTAGAAAGCATTTCCATGGCGGGCGTCTCTATCTGTTGGAAGCCGTAGAGGTGGTACACATCGCGGATGGTGTTGAATATATAGTTGCGCTTCGCCATTTCTACGGGCGAAAAGTCGCGGGTTCCTTTCGGAATACAAGGTTTTGCTGCCATATTCGTATCAGTTACATTTCAAAATCGAGCCACAAAGTTACGGTATTTTATCAGAAGTTTCCAGCAAATCGGAAGCAAAATCGTATCGGAAACGTCATTTTCCATCTGTCTTTAAATCGATTTATCTTCTCAATCTACAGAAAACAAGCACCGCATCACCAATCAGAAAGCACCGCTTTGCCTGTACGAAAGTACCGTTTTACCACCCGCAAACCAGTGCATTAGTTTTATTAACACGAAATCCGTGTTTTGTTAACAGAATTTTAAGTCTTAACAGAGACACTTTTTTGGCATTCGACCGAATGTGGCTTATCTTTGCAAAAAAAACAAAAAGAAAACATGAAGCAAATCCTTATTACCCTGTTCTGCTGCCTCCTGACGCTGGCAGCCTATGCTCAAGGCGGAAAACCGCTCACGCTCAAGGACGTCGTGACGGGCACGTTCCGCGTGGAGAACATCTACGGAGTCATCCCCATCCCCGGCGACGGCGAGCACTACTCGCAGATGAACGCCGAGGGTACGCAGATCATCAAATATTCCTTCAAGACCGGCAAGCAGGTGGAAGTGCTGTTCGACGCCGCCACTGCCCGCGAGTGCCCCTTCAAGCGCTTCGACAGCTACAGCTTCTCGCCGGACGGTACGATGCTGCTCATCGCCACCGAGACGACACCCATTTATCGCCGCTCGTACACGGCCGTACACTACCTGTACAGCCTGAAGCGCAACCTTGAGGGGAAAATCAACAACGTGGTGGAGAAACTTTCCGACGGCGGACCGCAGCAGGTGCCTGTATTTTCGCCGGACGGCTCGATGGTGGCCTTCGTACGCGACAACAACATCTTCCTCGTGAAGCGCTACTTCGGCAACAGCGAGAGCCAGGTGACCAAGGACGGCGAACGCAACAAGATTATCTACGGCACGCCCGACTGGGTGTACGAAGAGGAGTTCTCCTACAACCGTGCCCTGGAGTTCAGCGCCGACAGCAAGATGCTGGCTTTCGTGCGCTGGGACGAGAGCGAAGTAAAATCTTACTCCTTCCCCGTCTTTGCCGGCGACAAGCCCCACATCAAGGCCTACGAAAAGTACCCCGGCGCCTATGAATACAAGTACCCCAAGACGGGCGAAGCCAACTCGAAGGTCAGCGTCCATACGTTCGACATCAAGAGCCGCGTTATCCGCCAGATTGACGTACCCTTGGATGAAGACGGATACATCCCCCGCATCCGCTTCACCCGCGACCCCGAGAAGCTGGCCATCATGACGCTGAACCGCCATCAGAACCGCCTCGACCTGTACATGGCCAATCCGCGCAGCACCGTCTGCAAGCTGGTGCTCCGCGACGAGAGCGACAAGTACATCAAGGAGAACGTCTTCGACCAGATACGCTTCTACGACGACCACTTCAGCTTCGTCAGCGAGCGCAGCGGCTACAATCACCTCTACTGGTACAGCCTGTCGGGAAGCCTGGTGAAGCAGGTCACTTCGGGCAACTTCGAAGTAAAAGATTTCTTGGGTTACGACCCGCAGGAAGGCTCCTTCTACTACACCAGCAACGAGGAGAGCCCCATGCGTACCGCCGTCTATAAGACCGACCGCAAGGGCAAGAAACTGAAGCTGTCCACGCAACAGGGCACCAACTCGGCCCAGTTCAGCACGGACATGAAGTACTACTTGAACCGCTACACCAGCCTCGACACACCGATGGTCATCACGCTGAACAACAACCGCGGACAGGTGCTCACCACCCTGGTGGACAACCAGAAGCTCCGTGCCCAGCTGGCCGAATATAACCTGCCGAAGAAGGAATTCTTCAGCTTCACCACTACCGACGGTACTCAGCTGAACGGCTGGATGATGAAACCCACCGACTTCTCGGCTTCCAAGAAATATCCCGCTCTACAATATCAGTATAGCGGCCCCGGCTCGCAACAGGTGCTCGACGCCTTCGGTATCAGCTGGGAGACGTTCATGGCCTCTCAGGGCTACATCGTGGTTTGCGTGGACGGACGAGGCACGGGCGGACGCGGCGCCGACTTCGAGAAGTGCACGTACCTGAACCTGGGCGTCAAGGAAGCCCGCGACCAGGTGGAGACAGCCCTCTACCTGGGTAGCCTGCCCTACGTGGACAAGAGCCGCATCGGTATCTGGGGCTGGAGCTTCGGCGGCTACATGACTATCATGAGTATGAGCGAGGGTACCCCCGTGTTTAAGGCAGGTGTAGCCGTGGCAGCCGTGACCGACTGGAACTACTACGACACCGTCTATGGCGAACGCTTCATGCGCACGCCGCAGGAGAATGCCGAGGGCTACAAGGCATCGTCGGCCTTCACCCGCGCCGACAAACTGCACGGACGCCTCCTGCTGGTACACGGCATGGCCGACGACAACGTGCACTACCAGAACTGCGCCGAGTATGCCGAACACCTGGTTCAGCTGGGCAAGCAGTTCGACATGCAGGTCTATACCAACCGCAACCACAGCATCTTCGGCGGCAACACGCGCATGCACCTGTACACGCGGCTGACAGAGTTCTTCAAAAACAATTTGTAACAACCGGATAAATGGCACGCAGATGACACAGATTAAAACGGATTTACGCAGATAATTAATTAAAAATCTGCGGTCATCTGCTTCATCTGTGTCATCTGCGTGCCATCCTCACACACTATCCACACGTTTATGGAACGAGTACGTAAGCCTGAATGGCTCAAGATAAGCATCGGCGCCAACGAACGCTATACTGAGACGAAACGCATCGTCGAGTCACATTGTCTGCACACCATCTGCAGCAGCGGCCGATGTCCCAACATGGGCGAATGCTGGGGGCGGGGCACGGCTACCTTCATGATAGGCGGCAACATCTGTACCCGCAGCTGTAAGTTCTGCAACACGCAGACAGGACGCCCCCTACCCCTCGACCCGCAGGAACCCACGCACGTGGCCGAGTCGGTGCGGCTGATGAAGCTCTCGCACGCCGTGGTGACCTCCGTCGACCGCGACGACCTGCCCGACCTGGGCGCCGCCCACTGGGCACAGACCATTGCTGAGATACGTCGCCTGAACCCCGAAACCACGCTTGAGGTGCTGATACCCGACTTCCAGGGGCGCAGGGAGCTGGTGGAGCAGGTCATCGAAGCGAGGCCCGACATCATCAGCCACAACATGGAGACCGTACGTCGCCTCAGTCCCTTGGTGCGCAGCGCAGCCCGCTACGACACGAGCCTCGAGGTGATACGTCAGATTGCTGCCAGTGGCATCACGGCCAAGTCGGGTATCATGGTGGGGCTGGGCGAAACGCCTGCCGAGGTAGAAGAACTGATGGACGACCTTCGTGCCGCCGGCTGCCAGATCATGACCATCGGTCAGTATCTGCAACCCTCACACCGTCATTACCCTGTGGCCGAATACGTTACTCCCGAGCAGTTCAAGCGCTACGAAGAAACGGGCCTGGCGAAAGGCTTCACGCAGGTGGAAAGCGGGCCGCTGGTGCGTTCGTCCTACCATGCGGAAAAGTCGCTCCGCTACCTGAAGAAATAGAAAAAAGAGGCTGAACAACTCAGCCTCTTTTTTGTTTAAAAGGGAAAAAGCGATAGAACCATGAGCCGACAAAGTATATTATCCTTCAAACACAACATGGCATGGGGTTTCATCCCTGTTCTGCTGTCCATGATACTGTCCGAGTTTGCTCCGCTGGGCACGGCCATCTATGCGGGCGCTCTGCTGGGCATTGTCCTCTCTGTCTATACTTTTCTGCGGAAAGAAAACCACCTGCCGCAGATTCTGCTCTATGGCATTACCGTTATGCTGGTGATACTGGCCGTCACCTATTACTTCTACGCCGCAAGCTGCCAGCCGCAATGGTATCCCTTCACGCTCGAGGTGGGTACCCTCCTGCTGATTCTGCTCTTCTATCTGTATCGCAAACCGCTGACGGCCTGTTACAACTCGAAACGCCGGTCGTCGGCTAAAAGTATCGAGGCCACCATCGTTTCGGCCCGTGTCGTGTTGCTTTTCGGTGCTGTCCATCTGCTGGCCCTGCTGCTGGCCCGCGCTTCCTTCTTTCAGGGCGAGGCGAGTTTCATGCTTCATCACGTGGCGCCGCCGGCAGTGTTCATCCTCAGCATACTGTTCAACCAGATGGGTATCAGCTACTTCAACCGCCTGATGAAGCGGACGGTCTTTGTCCCAGTCGTCAATGCCGAAGGCCATGTGACAGGCAAGGCGCTGGCTTCCGATGCCTTGAGCAAGAAGCAGAAATACATGATACCCTTTGTACGTGTGGCCGTTACGCTGAACGGCATGCTCTACCTCTGTCCGCGCCCCCACAGTGCTGGTTTCGAGCAGGGCAGAACAGACTTGCCCGTCGAAGGCTTCCTGCTCTATGGCGAAACGCTGAAACAAGGCATCCAACGGCTGGTGAGGCAGGTACTGCCCGACATATCCATGCACGATCTCAAGTTCAACTTCAAATATGTTCTGAACAACGAAGCGACCAACCGCCTGGTGTATGTATTTACGCTGACCCTTGACCACGAAAGCCAGTTGGGCCGCCACAAAGGGAAGCACGGCAAGCTGTGGACCATCCAGCAGATTGAGCAGAACATCGGTCAGAATTACTTCTGCCATTGCTTCGAGGACGAATACAATCGGGTGTTTTCGATGATAGACGCGTGCAGGGGTAGGAAAGCTTCTCTCTCCGAGGCTCACTGATAGAGCAGGAAGATGCAGGGTATTTTGGTCAGGTCGGGTGTGTGACCCTTCCATTCCTTGACCGTGCGTGTGCGGATGAATTCTCCTTCGCACGTGATGTTAGCCGCAATGCAAAGTTTCGTTTGTGGACGGCAGTTCTGGAGAATGTCTTCCAGCATCTTGTTGTTGCGGTAGGGTGTTTCGATGAAGAGCTGCGTCTGGTGTTCGGCATAGACGCGTTGTTCGAGCTGCTTCAGCTTTTTGGCGCGTTCGGCCGGCTCGATGGGCAGGTAGCCGTTGAAGGCAAAGCTCTGTCCGTTGAAGCCCGAACCCATGACCGAAAGGATGATGGACGAAGGTCCTACAAGCGGTACCACCTTCAAGCCCTTGCGTTGGGCAATGGCCACCACATCGGCACCCGGATCGGCCACGGCAGGACAACCCGCTTCGGAAATGACTCCCATCGAAAGGCCTGCCTCGAGCGGCTTCAAGTAACCTGAGATGGCTTCGGGCGACGTATGCTTGTTGAGCGGATAGAAGGTCTGGGCATCGATGTCAATATCCTTGTCCACCTTCTTCAGAAAGCGACGGGCCGAACGGACATCCTCCACAATGAAGTGGCGGATACCGACAATGATTTCCTTGTTATATCCAGGCAAGACTTTCTCCCAAGGAGTGTCACCCAAGGTAACGGGCAGCAGATAGAGTGCAGTTTCCATCGGTTGAATAGAGAATTAAAAAATGAAAATTGATAATTGAGCATGGAAAGTTATAGGAGTGAAGCTCCATTCTCCATTTTCAATTATCAATTCTCAATTAAAAAAGTTTATCCGTAGATGATGTTTCCGTTGGCATCCTTGTATTCGTCGAGACCCTTCTCGTAAGTAGCCATGGCACGGAGGCTCATACCCACGCTGGAGAAACCTCCGTCGTGGTAGAGGTTTTGCATGGTGACCTTGCGGGTGAGGTCGGAGAACATCACGATACAATAGTCGGCACACTCGTCGGCCGAGGCGTTACCCAGCGGCGACATGCGGTTGGCAAAGTCGAACAGCTTGTCCATGCCCTTCACGCCCGAGCCGGCCGTAGTCATTGTGGGCGACTGGGAGATGGTGTTGACACGCACGTGGTGTTCGCGTCCGTAAATGTATCCGAAGCTGCGTGCGATGGACTCGAGCAGAGCCTTGGCATCAGCCATGTCGTTGTAGCCGTAGAATGTACGTTGGGCAGCTACGTAGCTCAGCGCCAGGATAGAGCCGTAGTCGGCAATGGCGTTCAGCTTCTTGGCAGCCTGTATCATCTTGTGGAAAGACACGGCGGAGATGTCCAGTGTCTTGCTCAGCATATCATAATCCAAGTCGTCGTATGTACGTTTCTTGCGCACGTTGGGAGACATTCCGATGGAGTGGAGCACAAAGTCTACCGGTCCGCCCAGCACTTCCATGGAGCGCTTGAACACGTTCTCCAGATCTTCTACGCTGGTGGCGTCGGCGGGGATTACTTCGCAATGCAACTTCTCGGCCAGGGCAGACACTTCGCCCATGCGGACAGCTACAGGAGTGTTAGACAGTGTAATGGTTGCACCCTCTTCAACAGCTTTCTCTGCAACCTTCCAGGCAATGGACTGCTCGTTCAGAGCGCCGAAAATGATGCCTCTTTTTCCTTTCAATAAATTGTAACTCATACCTATTAAATAAAATTCACGGTGCAAAGATAGTGCAAACCGAGGGAAGTACAAAGTGAAAACGCCGTTTTCAACATTTTTACTTCCGAGGTAACGGCTGTATTGCCCGAACCAGCTATGCAAAGCGATGTTTTACGGGCAGGAAAAGGTCGTTTTCTTCTTTGTAAAACACTGCTTTTTCTATCTGCTCTCATCGTCCTATCGAAATAAATGCTACTTTTGCGCAAAAATCAGAAGAACTGAAAGGAGAACATCAACGATGAAAAAACTGGTAATATTCGATCTGGACGGCACCCTGCTGAATACTATTGCCGACCTGGCCCAAAGCACCAACTATGCCCTCAGCGAGCTGGGCTTTCCTACACACGACGAATCGGCCTACAAGTTCATGGTAGGCAACGGCATCAACAAGCTCTTCGAACGCGCCCTGCCCGAAGGATGGAAAACGGAGGAAAATATCCTCAAGGTACGTTCCCTTTTTGTCCCCCACTACGACCTGCACAATGCCGACAAGAGTTGTCCGTACGCAGGCATCGTCGAACTGCTCGAAAGGTTGCAGGCCAACGGCATCCTGCTGGCGGTGGCTTCGAACAAATACCAGTCGGCCACGCGCAAGCTCATCGCCCACTATTTCCCCGCCATTCGTTTTGTCGCCGTCTATGGCCAACGCGAAGGCATCAGCCCCAAACCCGACCCGACGATTGTCCATGACATCTTGAAAGATACAGGTGTGTCCGTCGAAGATACGCTCTACGTAGGCGATTCGGCCGTCGATATGCAGACAGCACTCAATGCTCGTGTCACTGCCTGTGGGGTGACGTGGGGATTCCGTCCGCGCACCGAGCTGGAAGCTCTCTGCCCCAAGTATCTGGTGGACAAGGCGGAAGAAATCGGCGATATTGTCTTGGGATAGACTTTCTTTCCGACGATTGCCGGGGCATTTCTTTTGAATGAAAAAACATGACAATGAAAGCTCCTCTCTTGAAGGACCATCCGATTCCAGCCGCCGTATCTTCATCCATTGCACAGGAGGCTGCCTGCCTACGTCCTCTGACAAAGGTTATTGTAGGAAAATCTGGTGCACTTTTTAAAGGCAAAATAGGAGTGGCGGCGGTTTTCGTGTGCGAGAACGAGTCTTTTTGTGCACGCAAACGGCAAAAAAGATATAAAATCATCCCTTTTTCCAATAATTAAAGGCTTTCTTTTTTGAATAATGAAGAAAAGAGCTAAATTTGACACCGAATTTTCATTCAGACTCTTGTAAAACATAAATTTAATCATATCAAAAACAAAAGAGAATGGAACAAGTTTTCGGCTATATCATCAGCCTTGGCGCATCGGTTATGATGCCTATTATCTTTACAATTATTGGTTTGTGCATTGGCATGAAATTCGGAAAGGCGCTGAAGTCGGGCCTTTGCGTAGGAGTCGGTTTCGTAGGTCTGGGTGTGGTTACCGCTTTGCTGACGACCAACTTCGACAACCCCCTGAAAGCCATTTCCGACCTCTATCACCTGCAACTGAATGTCTTCGACATGGGGTGGCCTGCCGCCGCTGCCGTAGCCTACAACACGGCCGTGGGTGCTCTGATTATCCCCATCTGTCTGGGTATAAACCTGCTGATGCTTATCACCAAAACTACACGTACGGTGAATATCGACTTGTGGAACTATTGGCATTTTGCCTTCATCGGTGCCGTGGCCTATTTCGTGATGGGCGAAAGCCTGGCATGGGGTTACTTTGCCGCTATCGTCTGCTATGTCATCACTTTGGTGTGTGCCGACCTTACAGCCGACAAGTTCCAGAAGTATTATGACCTGAACGGCATTTCCATTCCTCAGCCCTTCTGTCAGAGCTTCGTGCCTTTCGCCATCCTCATCAACAAGGCACTGGACAAGATTCCTGGCTTCTCGAAGCTGGACATCGATGCTGACGGCATGAAGAAGAAGTTTGGCGTGATAGGCGAACCGCTCGTATTGGGTGTTATCGTAGGTATGCTCATCGGTTGGGCTGCCCAGCTCGACATCAAGAAGGTGCTCTTCCTGGGTATCACGATGGGAGCTGTGATGGAGCTCATTCCGCGCATCACTTCGCTGTTCATCGAAGGTCTGAAGCCCATTTCCGAAAAGACTTCCGAACTCGTAAAGACTAAATTCAACGGCAAGAAGGTACACATCGGTATGAGCCCAGCCTTGGTTATCGGCCATCCTGCCACCCTTGTGGCATCAGTCATTCTGATTCCTGTCATTCTCGCCCTAGCTGTATTCCTCCCTGGCAATCAGTTCCTCCCGCTAGCATCGCTGGCTGGTATGTTCTACCTCTTCCCCATGGTACTGCCCTTTACAAAAGGCAACGTGTTGAAGACGCTGATTGTAGGTTTGGTTGCTCTTATCGTGGGTCTTTATTTCGTGACTGACATGGCTCCCGACTTTACCTTGGCTGCCAACAATGTTTATGCCGAGACACACGACCCTACAGCCCATATTCCTGAAGGTTTCTCGGGTGGCGCACTCGACTTTGCTTCCTCCCTCTTCGGATGGACCATCTATAGAGGTGTAAAACTTTCGTATGTAGGTGGTGCGTTGCTTGCTCTGATAGCAGTTGTGATGATGGTTATCAACCGCCGCATCATCATCCGTAGTGAGAAAGAAGCCAAGCAGGCTGCCAAGTAAAACTGAACATGGCATAAAGAAAAAATAGAAAGAATTTTATTTAATAGATTATATACTGAATATGAAAAAGTTAGCAATCGCAATGATGTTAGGCATGGCTGCCGTTACGGCCAGTGCCCAAATGAATTACAAAGTACAGACAGCCTGTCATCCGTTGGACGTAAAGCACTACGACACAGAGCGTCTGCGCAGTTCCTTCATGATGGAGAAGGTTCTGTCTCCCGATGAAATCAACCTGACCTACACTCTCTACGACCGTCTGATTTATGGTGGTGTGATGCCTGTTAACAAGGTATTGAAACTGGAAACTTTCCGTGAACTGGGTCCTGAAATCACTTACTTCCTCGAGCGTCGCGAGTTGGGCGTCATCAACATTGGTGGCGACGGCGTGGTTACAGTAGACGGCAAGGAATATCCCATGAAATACAAGGAAGCCCTCTACGTAGGTTGTGGCAACAAGGAAGTGACTTTCAAGAGCAACGATGCTACGAAGCCTGCCAAGTTCTACATCAACTCGGCTCCCGCATACAAGCAGTATGTTACCCAGCTGATTACGACCGATGTAAAAGCTCAGAAGGCTGAGCCCAAGAAATATGCTCTTGCCATCTCCGACCACTATGGAAAGATGGAAGACAGCAACGACCGTGTAGTGAACCAGCTCATCGTAAAGGATGTTTTGGAAAGAGTGAAGAACGGCGGTACCAACCAGCTTCAGATGGGTCTGACCGAGTTGGCTCCCGGCTCTGTATGGAATACAATGCCTGCCCACACACATACCCGTCGTATGGAGGCTTACTTCTATTTCAACGTATCTGAGGGCAATGCCATTTGCCATCTGATGGGTGAACCTCAGGAAGAACGTCTCGTATGGTTGCACAACGAGCAGGCCATCACTTCGCCTGAGTGGAGCATCCACGCTGCTGCCGGTACAAGCAATTATAGCTTCATCTGGGGTATGGGTGGCGAAAACCTGAAGTATAGCGACAAAGACGAGATCAAATATTTGGATATGAAATAAAAAATGATGTGCAAATGGGTGTAGGCCACAAGAAGGTTCTATACCCATTTGTCGTTTTTTTGACAGGATACATATCCTTCATTGTTACACATAGAATTGACACGAAATCTTCTCTTCTTGTATAGAGAGGAACAACGATCTATTATCATGAATACGATTCAAAAAACAGTAAGCAAGATGACCAATTACCGATGGACCATCTGCGCTATGCTCTTCTTTGCCACTACGGTCAACTATATGGACCGACAGGTGCTTTCGCTCACGTGGAAAGATTTCATTGCCCCCGAGTTCCATTGGACAGACATTCATTATGGTAATATTACGGGTACTTTTGCCCTCGTATATGCTATAGCCAATATTTTTGCCGGCCGTTTCATCGACTGGATGGGAACCAAGAAAGGTTATATGTGGGCCATTTTCGTATGGTCATTGGGTGCCTGCCTGCACGCAGTATGCGGATGGGCCACAGAGCACGTCGTGGGGATTGAAAGTGCGGCCGAAATGGTTTCGGCTACAGGTGCCATCGCTTCGACCATAACCATTACCAGTGTTTATTTCTTCATTGCCGCACGTGTCATCTTGGGAATAGGTGAGGCTGGTAACTTCCCAGCGGCAGTCAAGGTAACGGCGGAATATTTCCCTCAGAAAGACAGGGCTTACGCCACTTCCATCTTTAATGCAGGTTCTACCATCGGAGCGTTGGTTGCACCCATTACCATCCCTTCATTGGCCCGATATTTTCAAGACTTGGGTGTAGGAAATGGTTGGGAAATGGCTTTTGTCATCATCGGTGGATTGGGATTTATATGGATGGGGATATGGCTTTTCATATATAAGAAACCAGAAGAAAGCCCCCATGTCAATCAAGCCGAGCTGGCTTACATCCAGCAGGACAAGGCGAATGAAAAACAAGCAGACAGCCAGGAGGAAAGCCATCCGACGAAGCCTGCAAAGAAATTGAGCTTGCTCCAATGCCTTTCCTATCAGCAGACGTGGGCTATTGTACTGGCCAAGTTTACTACAGATGGTGTTTGGTGGTTCTTCCTTTTCTGGACGCCCGCCTATATTTCCGATGTATATGGCTTTTCTTCAGATACTGGTATTGCGCAGTTACTTATTTTCGTGCTGTATGCTATTACCATGTTGTCCATCTATGGCGGAAAACTGCCTACCATTATCATCAATCGTACAGGCAAGAATCCCTATATGGCACGTATGCAGGCCATGTTTATCTTTGCTGTGATTCCTTTGCTGGCATTGTTCGCTCAACCGTTGGGCAACTATTCTTACTGGTTCCCTGTCATCATTATCGGATTGGCAGGAGCTGCCCATCAATCCTGGTCGGCTAACTTGTATTCAGTAGCCAGCGATTTGTTCCCCCACAGTGTGGTGGCCACAATCACAGGCTTCAATGGAATGGCGGGTGGTATCAGTTCTTTCCTTATCAATATAGGATCGGGCAAGTTGTTTGATTATGCAGCCCGCACAAATATGCAGTTCATGGGCTTTGAAGGAAAACCTGCCGGTTATTTCATCATTTTCTGTATCTGCGCCGTAGCCTATCTTGTTGGTTGGAGCATGTTGAAAATATTAGTACCTAAATATAAACCTGTCGTGATTGACTGAACATTCGGGCTGAAGTAAATAAAAAAAGACTGTATCCGAACAGAGGAAATAAAGAATCCTATCTTCGAATACAGTCTTTTTTCTTGTCTTTATGGGATGTGCAAGGCATATAAAAAAAAAGGGAAGTCTCACGACTTCCACAATTCTTCTAACCTTAAATCTAAATCTCTATGAAAAAAACGTGTGGCAAATATAACAATAAATCTGATAACTTGTATCACTTGTCCTTTAATTTTTCCAAAAAACGGAGTAGTTCGGCATAAATAGGATTCATTTTCAGCAGTTCGGGTACTCCAATGATGAACATCTGCTTGCGAGCACGTGTCAGAGCTACATTCAGTTTCCTGTCTACCACAACCCCATTGTCTTCAGTCAGATTTGACAGAAATTTCAGTTGGTAGGGACGATTAATACAGAAGGAATAAATGATGACATCGCGTTCGCTACCTTGAAAACGTTCTACTGTGTCTACCAAAATGTCTCTCAACTCTGTTATTCCCAACGATTCAATTGTTTTTCGGATGAGGGCTATCTGGCTTCGATAGGGAGTGATGATACCCAAAGTCATTTGGGGAGAGAAGCATCCCAAGGCTGTGTATTGTCTGTAGACAGCTTCTGCCAGTTGGGCGGCAATTTGAGCCTCTATAGGATTGATTTTAACTGACTGGCTGGCGGGGCCTGCTACCGAAGGCAAGAAAGCTACCCGTTGTGTCAATATTGCTGCCAACGGATGGCTTTCAAGACCTGGAGCTAACTCAAGGCGACCTTGCTGATGAGGCAGGCCGATTGGTTGCAGCAGGCCGCCATAGAAAGCCTGGTTGGGAAACAATGCCACTTCTTCGTTCATGCGTCCCTGGCGGCAGAGCATGTCGAAACTGGGTTCTGACAGAAAGCCATTGCGTCCCTTCAGCGCGCTTTGAACGGAAAAGTGGCGGTAAAGGCGTTCAAATAACGAGTCTTTCAGATTGTACATGCCGAAACTTCGTAATTTTTCATCGCAAACCTCTGACTGGTCGGAAGATTGTTGCACGACGGCAGGCAATTGCTTGTGATCGCCTATCAGGACAAACTTGCCGATAGCTTCCCGATCATCTGAATTGCAAGTACAGAGAAGTCCCAGTAGCTGAGGCTCTAGAATCTGTGTAGCTTCATCTACGATGGCCACGTCGAAATGTTTCAGCCGGAAAAGGTCGGGTTTGGCAGAGAGAGTGGCTACAGTTCCTACAAATACCCTGCAACGGGCTATACGTGACTGTACTTCGCGGCGGTTGTTGCATTCCTCCAATATGTTTTCGATGAGATGCGGACGGTAGGCCGCTTCGCAGGCCAGTTCGCTGCCCATGCGGATGTAATCGATGGCAGGTTCTATGGCCGACAGGGTCTTGCAGATTTCGTCTACCGCCCTGTTGGTGTAGGACATGAGCAATATCTGTCTGCCTTCTTTGTAGAAGGCTTCCACCATGCTCCGAAGGGCGCGGGAGGTCTTTCCTGTGCCTGGCGGGCCTATCAGCAAAAAGAGGTCGCGGGCAGCCAGAGCCTTGAGAGTGATACGGGCGAAATCGTCCGCTGCTGTACTGATTTTCTCCTGATAACTTTCGTCGAAGGCAGGTTCGCGACGTCCCAACAGCAAATCACGTCTCCGTTTGGGTGCCGACAGAAAGGATGCAAGACCCTGATACATGCTACGGAAAGAAGTATCCATAAAATCATGTTCGATGGCATATCGGCTGTCGGCAGGTAATACGCTGGCATTTTGTTGCGAGGCACGCAGGCGAAGGCGGATTGTTTGCTCGGATATATATTCTACATTACCTTTGAATATCATTCGGTTGGTTACGTTGTCTTGTGCCGAGTTACGCTCGTAGAGCACTACGGCGTCTCCTGCCCGAAAGTTGGCCAACGCTTCTTCCTCTCCTCCTTGTCGGGTCAGTTGTAGGTAGGGCTTGTGTGGGTCGGCCGCATGATTGTCCTGAATGGTCAGGTTGTAAAGGATTTCGCCTGCCTCGCACTTTTCGTCAAGGGTAGCCAGCCATAGGGAGGCGGCTCCTGTGCGACTTAACCCTTCTACGTCTCCCGATTTTGAGGTATAGAGCTCTTTTGTGATGAAGTTGTAGAGTGCATAGAAATATTTCTTCTCCAATGCAGACAAAGTTGTCAACCTCTCCGACAGGCGTTGAATAGGCGGACATAAATACTCCCGCCAGAACTTGCCGTCCAAGTTACGTTCGTTCAATACATTAGGTTGCAGGTCCTTGAACTTGTAGGCCGTATATTCGATGTTGTTTCTCAATTGGATACCATACTCCGCTTCGACAATGCGATTGCGCACGTTCATCACTCTGCGTACCATGGCCCAAGACGGGCGCGAGGGGTAGAGTAGCGGATAGCGTGTGTAGAACAGGTAGGCTTTTACGTGACGATGGTCCATTCCCATTGCATACTCCAGTACGGCTTGGTACAGCAACATCTGTACGCGGTTGTTTTCCTTGGGCTCTATCTTGCCGCGTATGGCATATTCGTCGGCTTTGCCCGACTTCATTTCGATGAACGAAGTCATGTCGCGTTGCATGTAGTCAAGGCGTCCTTGCAGTCCCAGTGCTTCACAGATGTACGAAGGCTCGAGTACGGCATCGTTTTTGTCGAGGTTATAGCCGGGGGTTGGAAAAGTCTCGTTCACCGTCCGTCGGATGTTTTCGAAATGCAGGCGGCAGTCGGCAAAAAACTGTCTTTCCTTGGCTGTGTCGCGCAGTTCCTCGCAGGCAGCCAGTTCTAGCGGATAGGTGCGGAAGGCTTTCTTCATGCACGCCAGGTAGTCTGGCTCGTCTTTCGCGTGTATCCATTCGTCCAGGAAGAGGTTGGCAATGTTACCCAACAGCAGCGGTCGTGTGTTTTCCGAGGGTTGCAGACGTGCCAGCATGTAGTTGGCAGGATGGTGACCGTAGTCTTTGAAACATTCGGCCAGCGAACTGATATCAATCAGGTAATCAGGCTCCAGAATGATGAATGAAGGGGTGAGTACTCCTTCTTCGTCCACTACTACGTCCAGCAGGTTGACTTGTGCATGACGCCATAACAATTCACAAGTTTCATTGAATTCGTCGTTAACTTCGGGCACATTATAGCGCACCTTGAGCCATTCGTTTGCAAGGATGTCGAGTGGCTGTACATACAGATAGGTACCGTCGGCATATTGGAAGCATACACGCATGCGTTTCACGCGACGCCCCACAGGCATTGTCACATAGGTGGCATCTGTGCGTGGCAGGAGGCGGTAGAGGGGGGCGGGAATATCTTCGTGTGTGAGGAACTTGACAAAAAAGGCCAGTGTCTTTACATCGCGCAACAAATTATCGCGTACAGGTTCCTGTTCGTGGTTGAGTATGCGGTTGGATGTCAGGCGAAAAGTATGAAGCCGGTTCTGTTCTACAACAGAAAGGCCGACTTTAGTCGCCACGTAGCTGATGCGGGCGGAAAGGTCGGTCATCTGCAAACTGCCGTCCTCCATCTGAGTGCGGCACAATTGCTCCAGCAGTTCGCGCAATTGTCTGTAAGCTACTTCCAAAGGTACATCGTTTCTGCAAGCATCCAGCAGTCGGTCGTAATATTCCTTCACTTCATTAGTTTCCATGAAGGCAAAGATACGGAATGGTGAGTGGAGAACAAAATATTGAAACTTGTTTCAACTATTTTTTATTCCGAACCGAATCTTATTTGGGTCCTACATTACTCACTTCTTCTGGTTTCTTGGCTTCTTGCTGGCTTCGTTCAGGATTTCATCCCTTTCGTAAGCGGGTACATGATGTTTATCTTTGGGCTTTTTCGGCTTTTTATTTCCTGCGGCTCCCATAAGGCAATCCTCCTTTTTTTAGATGGTTCAACAATCGAATTAAAAATCGATTCATCCTTTACAAAGAGTGTACCAATACCAGCTGTTGTCCGTTAAATTAGATAAAACCTGCCTATTCTTCCACTTCGGCCGGTTTGTCTTTGATCATCAGGATGCTCAGCTCGTAAAGCAGATAGAGCGGTATGGCCACTACGGCCAGCGTGAAGGGGTCGCCCGTAGGGGTAATGATGGCGGCTACAATAACAATAACCACTACTGCATGTCGGCGGTACTTGCGCAACAATTGCCTGTGAACGATACCCAACAGAGATAATAACCACGTCACCAAGGGCAGTTCGAAAGCCAACCCCATACAGAGAATCAGCATCATGAAGTTGTCGATGTAGGAATTCAGCGAAATTTGGTTCTCGATGAGCGAACTGAGCTGATAGGTGGAGAGGAAGCGAAGTGTCAGCGGATAGACCATAAAATAACCTATCAACACACCCACGAAGAACATCGCCGTCCCTATCAGCATAGCCTTGCGTACGCCGCGCATCTCGTGGGGATAGAGGGCAGGACTGACAAAACGCCATACTTCATAAAAAAGATAGGGCGCGGCGGTCACTACCGACATCCAAAAGGCGGTAGACATGTGTATCAGGAAAGGAGCTGCCAAATTGATGTTGACCAACTTTACATGGAAGTCTTGCGTGAAGAAGTCATCTTCCAATTGGAGGCGTTCACCAATATAACGCAACAGGTCGTAAAAGATGAAATCGTTGTTGCAAGGTGCCAACACTACCTTGTCGAACAGGTAGGGCATAGCCACAAAGTAGCCCACGCCCAATACGAACCACACACACAGCACTCTGATGAGCACTTTGCGCAATTCGTCCAAATGATCCCAAAAAGTCAGTTCCTTGTCGTCCGACATGCTCCAAGTCATTTCTTGTCCTTGGCCGATTCATCGAGGTCGTCTTTGGCCTTGTTTATTTCTTCTTTGGCTTCATTTACGCCTTCCTTGAAGCTCTTTACGCCTTTGCCTAATCCTTTCATCAGTTCGGGTATTTTCTTACCACCGAAGAGCAACAGGATAATGATGACAATATAAATCCATTCTTGACCACTAGGCAGAAAGAGCAATAAGAATAAATTTGTCATAGTTTTTCTTTCAATAATTAGTTTGGGCAAAGATAATGCAAACCGAGAAAAATACCAAATTCCATTATTCCTTGTTCCTTCAATCTTGATAATACACCCGTTTGACACGCGTAGACACACTTGTCAGCACTTCATAAGGAATGGTATCGAGTACATCGGAAAGAATTGTCACAGGCAGGTGGTCGCCAAAGATTTCCACCGAATCGCCTTCCTTGCAATCGATGTCCGTCACGTCAATCATGCACACGTCCATGCAGATGTTACCTACGTAGGGCGCCCGTTGTCCGTTTACCAGACAGTAGGCATGTCCGTTACCCAGCCGTCGATTCAAGCCGTCGGCGTAGCCTATAGGCAGGGCGGCAATGCGTGAAGGACGCTCCAAGTGTCCTTTGCGGCTATAACCCACGGTATCTTCCTGCGGCACGTCGTGTATCTGCAAGATAGTAGTCTTCAATGTACTTACGTTGTTCAGTATCGAGTTGTCTATCGGGCTGATACCATAAAGGCCAATGCCCAGACGTACCATGTCGAATTGCGCGCCAGGGAAACGTTCGATGCCTGCCGAATTGCAGATGTGGCGCAAAATCTTGTGGGGGAAAGCATCCTGAAGCACCTTTGCAGCCGCTTCGAACGTCTCTATTTGTCGTCGTGTGAAGCTGTCGAATACGGATGAATCGCTGCCCACTAAGTGGGAGAAGACCGAACGTACCAGCACGGCATTCTGTCCGCGCAGACGCTTTACCAGCTCGGGCATGTCTTCGGGGGCAAAGCCCAGGCGATGCATGCCTGTGTCCAACTTGATGTGGATGGGGAAGTTCGTGATGCCTTCTTTCTCCGCTTCGCGTATAAGGGCATCCAGCAGATGGAAACTATAAACTTCTGGCTCCAGCTTGTAATCGAACATCGTCTTGAAAGCTGTCATTTCAGGATTCATGATGAGGATATTGGCCGTGATGCCTGCCTTTCTCAACTCCGACCCTTCGTCGGCCACGGCTACTGCCAGATAATCCACATGGCGTTCCTGTAACGTCTTGGCTATTTCGTAGGAGCCCGCTCCATAAGCCGATGCCTTCACCATACATACCATTTTCGTTTCTGGCTTCAGCTTGCTGCGATAGTAGTTCAGATTGGCCACCATTGCGCCGAGGTTCACCTCCAGAATGGTTTCGTGCACCTTCCGTTCAAGATTCTCGCTCAATATGTCAAAACCGAACTTGCGCGCACCCTTTATCAGAATCAGTTCCTTTTCCAACTTCAGCTCTCCGCGGGCAATGGCTTTGAGCAATGCTTGCGTGTCGGGGTAAAAAGCTTTCTCGATGCTGAAACAGGAGGCACACGACGAAATGTTCGGCCCTACGCCGATGATACGCTCCACACCGCGGCTGTTCATCAGTTGGGCCACACGTCGATAGAGTGTCGATGCATTCTGTCCCGTTTCCAAGATGTCGGATAAGATGAGCGTGCGTTTCAGCCCCTTGGCCTGCGAACGGCGGTATTGGAAATCGAGGGCTATGTCGAGCGAGCCCAAGTCGCTGTTATAACTATCGTTAATCAGCAGGCATCCATTTTTGCCTTCTTTTACTTCCAGGCGCATGGCCACAGGCTCCAGCCGTGCCATCCGTTCCTTGATTTTCTGCGGCGGAAGCATCAGGTAGAGGCATGCCGCCAGACAGTTCAACGAGTTCTCAATGGAAGCGTCGTCGATGAAGGGCAACGTAAACTGGTTGTCCATGTCCAAGTAGCGGTAAGCTATCAACGTACAGTCGTCTTTCTTCTCTACTTTTGAGATGAAAAGCGGGCGTTCAGGATCCTTGCGACTCCAGGCTATCTCTCGTGCGGAAAGCAGTGACTTGGCTACGCAGTTGCAGATGAACTCATCATCGCCGTTGTAAATCAGCACGTCGCAGTTCTTGAAGAACGTCAGCTTCTCCATGCACTTCTCCTGCAACGAATAGAAATTTTCCTGATGGGCGCCTCCGATATTGGTCAATATGCCGATGGTCGGCTTGATGATGGCTTCCAGTGCCCGCATCTCACCAGGTTCAGAAATACCTGCCTCGAAAATGGCCAGTTCGTCATCTGCTCCCATCTGCCAAACGGACAGAGGTACGCCAATCTGCGAATTGTAGCTGCGCGGCGAACGTACGATGCGTCGGTCGTCACCCAAAAGCTGGTGAAGCCATTCCTTCACCACCGTCTTGCCGTTACTGCCCGTGATACCCACTACAGGGATGTTGAACTGTGCTCTGTGTAGCTCTGCCAACTTCTGCAAAGCTTTCAAGGGCGAAGGAACAAGGAGGAAATTCAATTCTCCATTTTCCATTTTCCATTCTCCATTCGCATACTCTTCTTCGCTCACCACGAAGCAGCGTACGCCCCGTTCAATGAGTTCGGGGATATAGTTCGCTCCCGTGTTGCGCTTGGCAGGGAGGGCAAAAAACAAAGTCTCTTCAGGGAAATTCAACGAGCGGCTGTCTGTCAGCAGCCAGTCGATGGTAGCCGGAGCCTCGCCAATGCGTCGGGCCCCGATCATTTCTGCTATTTGTTCAATCGGATACGACATGATGTTCTTTCTTTTTCGAAGTCTAAGTACGGGTATTTTTCGTTAAGTCGGTCTATTTTTAACAAAATTTGTTCTAAAAATTTTTTATATCCATCTGATTCTGGACGGAAGGACTTGTGTGACAAATCTTTATGAATAGCGTCGCATTCATCCATAACCAGCCTTGCTTCATCCGTCAGGCAGGCTTCGCAGAAGCGTTGCCACACGTAGTTCACCGCTACGTCCGAGGGGTGAACCATATCAGCCGCATAGAAGCGATAGTCGCGCAGCTCGTCTACCAGCAGTTCATAAGCGGGGAAGTAACCCACGACATCGGGCATTGCCTCTACCAATTGGTCGGCGGCGATCAGCAGGGCAGCTTTGCTAAGCTGGTTGGCATGCAATCCGTCACGCAGGTGGCGGATAGGGCTCACGGTCAGCAGAACCTTTATTTGTGGATTCAGTTTCCGCAATGTGGCAAGCAACTGGAGCCACTCGTCCGCCACCTCTTCCACCGTCAGCCGTCGGCGTCGGAAGCAACGTTCGGGCTTCTTGTGGCAGTTCCCCACAATACTACCAGTCTCTGCGTCCTCGTACACCCATGCTGTGCCCCAAGTGGCCACCAGCACATCCAGTTCCTTCAGCTCTGTGTGCAATCTCTTCAACCGAGTGTTGATGCGCTCCAAAGCTTCAGAAACGCTTGGAGCGGAGAAGTCACCATGGTGCATAGGGCTGTGCCACAAGTCTCCGTATGCATACAGGTCTTTTTCTGCATACAGCTTCCCATCCATCGCTTCGCGCAGGGCGGCGGAGATGGACATGGGGTTGTAGAGCACTCCATAAGGATTGACATCGCAGGCAAACTTGGCCTCCACCAGCCTTGTGCCGATGTGGGTGGCAAAGCAAGAACCCATCAGCAGCAGACGGTTGCGTTGCGAAAACCTAGGCAACCTTTGGGGCATTTCAACGGTAGTATAGAATTGATTCATGTTCATGATACAAAGATAGTCTGTTGGCCGAAGAGTGCCAAATGAACAGATATAAAAAAAGGTGTAGACTAGCAGGAACGGAACCGAAAAACATCATGCAACCCACCGGAAAACAATGCTTTCTACCCTCGAAAGCAATGCATTAGTTTTATTAACACGTCATCGGATTTCATTAACAAACTTTCAACCGTTACCGGCGCCATTTTTTTTGGCCGCACGGCGCCGAAGTCCTACCTTTGTGTAGTCGGCACCCCTACCCTTTCCGTCCGCCCAGCGTCAGATGCAGCCATCCCCAGAGGCCGAGGACGATGACGAGCAACGTCTGTATGCCGTGAACCAGGAGGGCAAAGAGCGAGGCGTCGGCCGACGAAACGCCGTAGAGCATCATCATGGTGATGACGGCGAAGTGCCACGGGCCGGCACCGTTGGGCGTGGGGACAATGACGGCGAACGTGCCCGCCACGAACATCACCAGCCCAGCCTGTACGCCCAGGCCTTCGGTGAAGGAGAAGCAGTAGAACGTGAGGTAAAAATGGAAGAAGTAGCAGAGCCACATCAGCACTGTGTGGAGCAGGAAGAGGGGGACGCTCCGCACCCGGCGCAACGACACGATGCCCTGCCACACGTCGAGCACCACACCCCGCACCCGCTCGAAGAACGACAGCATGCGCACCAGCCACACGGCCAGCACCAGCACGCCCACCACGCAGAACAGGGCCACGTAGAACCAGGGCGACGTGAGCAGATGGACCAGCGAAGGTATCTTGGTACCCGTCTGGCGGAAGAAGGTGAGAAACACGGGCAGCTGGAGGAGCAGCGTGGCGCCCGTAATGAGCAGCATGCAGAGGGTGTCGACCAGGCGCTCGGTGACCACTGTGCCCAGCGACTTGGAGAAGGGGACCTCGTCGTAGCGCGAGAGCACGCCGCAACGCGACACCTCGCCCACACGGGGAATGACGAGGCTCGTGGCATAGGACAGGTAAATGGCGTCCACCAGATGCGACGCACGCGGACGATAGCCAAGCGGTTCCAGCGTCTGGCGCCAGCGCAGCGCCCGCTCCACATGGCTCCACACGCCGAAGAAGAGCGACAGCGCCATCCAGTCCCATCGGATGCCGTGGCGCAGCACGCGGACGGCCTGCGTGAAGTCGAAATCGCGATAGACCCAATAGAGGATGAAGGCACCCAGCAGCAGGGGAAGTGCCACCTTCAGCAGGCGGGAAACCCCATTAAACGAAGAACGCGGAAGCCCCGCGGAGCGGACAAGGGAGGAGCCGCCGTCATCGGGAAGCCGCCCGTCATCGCTCATTTTCCGTTCTTCACTTAATTCTTCATCCTTCATTGTTCATTCTTCATTAAAATTCGTACCTTTGTGGGGCACAAAAGTAACAATAAACTTGATATATGAGACTGGTAAAGCCTAAAAAGTTTCTGGGCCAACATTTTCTGAAAGACCTGAAGGTAGCCCGCGACATCGCCGACACGGTCGACGCCTGCCCCGGCCTGCCCATCCTCGAAGTGGGGCCCGGCATGGGTGTGCTCACCCAGTTCCTCCTGCCCAAGGAGCGCGAGCTGAAGGTGGTGGAGGTGGACTACGAGTCGGTGGCCTACCTGCGCGAAGCCTATCCCCAGCTGGAAGAGCACATCATCGAGGACGACTTCCTGAAGATGAACCTCACGCGCCTCTTCGGCGGCCGCCCCTTCGTGCTGACGGGCAACTATCCCTACAACATATCGAGCCAGATTTTCTTCAAGATGCTGGACAACAAGAACCTGATACCCTGCTGCACGGGCATGATACAGAAAGAAGTGGCCGAACGCATGGCCGCAGGGCCGGGCAGCAAGACCTACGGCATCCTGAGCGTGCTCGTCCAGGCGTGGTACCGCGTGGAATACCTCTTCACCGTCCACGAAAACGTGTTCAACCCGCCGCCCAAGGTGAAGAGCGCCGTCATCCGCATGACGCGCAACGACACACAGGAACTGGGATGCGACGAGCGCCTGTTCAAGCAAGTGGTGAAGACCACCTTCAACCAGCGGCGCAAGACGCTGCGCAACTCCATCAAGCCCCTCGTGGGCAAGGACTGCCCCCTGACGCAGGACGCCCTCTTCGACCGGCGGCCCGAACAACTGTCCGTGCAGGAGTTCGTGGAGCTGACAAACCGAGTGAAAGACTTTTTAGCGGTCAGCGGTTAACGGTGAACGGTGAGCAGACTGTTCAGACTGCCGCTATCCCACCCATCGCTAACTATGTCACTAACCACTAATCACTAACCCCTAACCGCTATCAACATGGAAATAGACGAAGAATACATAGACAAGGTCAAAGGCTACATTGAGCAGAAAGACACAGACAACGTGAAAGCCCTGCTGGCCGACCTGCACCCGGCCGACATCGCCGAACTGTGCAACGACCTCGAACCCGAGGACGCACGCTTCGTCTACCGCCTCCTGGACAACGAGACGGCAGCCGACGTACTGGTGGAGATGGACGAGGACGTCCGCAAGGAGTTCCTCGAACTGCTCCCCTCGGAAACCATCGCCAAAAAGTTCGTGGACTACATGGACACGGACGACGCCGTAGACCTGATGCGCGACCTCGACGAGGACAAGCAGGAAGAGGTCCTCTCGCACATCGAGGACATCGAACAGGCAGGCGACATCGTGGACCTGCTGAAGTACGACGAAGACACCGCCGGCGGACTCATGGGCACGGAAATGGTAACCGTGAACGAGAACTGGAGTATGCCCGAGTGCCTCAAGGAAATGCGCATGCAGGCCGAACAGCTGGACGAAATCTACTACGTCTACGTCATCGACGACGACGAACGCCTGCAGGGCGTCTTCCCGCTGAAGAAGATGATCACCTCGCCCTCGGTATCGAAGGTGAAGCACGTGATGAAGAAGGACCCCATCTCGGTACATGTGGACACACCCATCGATGAGGTGGTGCAGATTATCGAGAAATACGACCTTGTGGCCGTGCCGGTCATCGACAGCATCGGGCGGCTTGTGGGACAGATTACCGTCGACGACGTCATGGACGAGGTTCGCGAGCAGTCGGAACGCGACTACCAGCTGGCCTCGGGTCTTTCGCAAGACGTCGAGACAGACGACAACCTGGTGCGCCAGACCAGCGCCCGCCTGCCCTGGCTGCTCATCGGCATGCTGGGTGGTATCGGCAACTCCATGATACTGGGCAACTTCGACGCCACCTTCGCCGCCCACCCCGAAATGGCGCTCTACATCCCCCTCATCGGCGGAACGGGCGGAAACGTGGGTACGCAGTCGTCGGCCATCATCGTGCAGGGCCTGGCCAACAGCTCGCTCGACGCCAAGGACACGTTGAAACAGGTGGGCAAGGAAGCCGTCGTGGCCAGCATCAACGCCACCATCATTTCGCTGCTGGTCTACATCTACAACTTCGTGCGCTTCGGTAGTGCCGCTACCGTCACCTACTCGGTGTCCATCAGCCTGTTTGCCGTCGTGATGTTCGCCTCCATCTTCGGTACCCTGGTGCCCATGACGCTCGAAAAGCTCAAGGTAGACCCCGCCATCGCCACCGGCCCCTTCATCTCCATCACGAACGACATCATCGGCATGATGCTCTACATGGGCATCACGGTACTGCTGTCGTGAACGCATGCAAACTTTTTTGTAAAAAAAATCGGGAAAAAGTATGAAGTAAACATTTTATTTCATTAATTTGCAACCCATGTAACCCAAACGGGGAAACCCGTTTCTAAAAATAAAGATATACAATGACGGACACTCATGACACTAATCTCCCCGAAAAGCAGGTGGAATTAGAAGAAGAAAAGAAAACAGCAGAGGTTCCTGAAACGGCAACGGCAGAAACTCCCGCTGAAGAAACAATGACATCGGAAGATGAAAATACAGTAGAAGCTGCACCTGTGCAGAAGTTCTCGAAGGAAGAAGTCATCGGACGGCTGAAGGAAATAGCCCACGACGTAGAAAGTGTGACAAAAGCCGAAATAGACAGCCTGAAACAGACCTTCTACAAGCTGCACAACGCTGAACAGGAAGCCGCACGGAAGAAGTTTGCGGAAGAAGGCGGAGCAGCCGAAGACTACGTGCCTGTACCCGACCCGCTGGAAGAGGAAATGAAAAACGTCATGTCCGTCATCAAAACCAAACGAAACGAGCTGGCCGCCGAAGTGGAGAAGCAGAAAGAAATGAACCTGCAGGTAAAACTCTCCATCATCGAGGAACTGAAAGACCTGCTCGAGTCGCCCGAAGACGCCAACAAGAACTACAACGAATTCAAGCGCCTGCAGCAGCAATGGAACGAGGTGAAACTCGTGCCCCAGGCCAACGTGAACGAGCTGTGGAAGAACTACCAGCTCTACGTGGAGAAGTTCTACGACCTGCTGAAGCTGAACAATGAATTCCGCGAATACGACTTCAAGAAGAACCTCGAGATAAAGACCCACCTCTGCGAAGCCGCCGAGAAGCTGGCCGAAGAACCCGACGTGGTATCGGCTTTCCACCAGTTGCAGAAGCTGCACCAGGAATACCGCGAGACAGGCCCCGTGGCCAAGGAACTGCGCGAAGAAATCTGGGCACGCTTCAAGGCCGCATCGACCGCCGTCAACCGCCGCCACCAGCAGCACTTCGACGCCCTGAAGGAAACCGAACAGCAGAACCTTGACCAAAAGACGGTAATCTGCGAAATCATTGAGGGTATCGACTACAACGAACTGACCAACTTCGCCGCCTGGGACAACAAGACTCAGGAAATCATCGCCCTGCAGAACAAGTGGAAAACCATCGGCTACGCGCCCCAGAAGATGAACGTGAAGATATTCGAGCGCTTCCGCGCCGCCTGCGACGCCTTCTTCAACAAAAAGGCCGAATTCTTCAAGACCGTCAAGGAGAGCATGAACGAAAACCTCGAGAAGAAACGCGCCCTCTGTGAAAAGGCCGAAGCTCTGAAGGACAGCACCGACTGGAAGAACACAGCCGACGTACTGGTGAAGTTGCAAAAGGAGTGGAAGACCATCGGCCCCGTGACCAAGAAGCACTCCGACGCCATCTGGAAACGCTTCATCGCCGCCTGCGACTACTTCTTCGAGCAGAAGAACCAGGCAGGCGCCTCACAACGCACCGAAGAACAGGCCAACCTTGAAAAGAAGCGCGACATCATTGCCCACCTGGAAGCCATCGGCGAGGAGACAGATGCCGATACCGCCATCGACAAAGTGCGCAACCTGATGAAGGAATGGAATGCTGTGGGCTTCGTTCCCTTCAAGGAGAAGGACAAGGTGTACAAGCAATACCATGCACTGGTAGACAAACTCTTCGAACGCTACAACCTCAGCCAGTCCAGCAAGAAGCTGAGCAACTTCCGCAACACGCTGAACAACATTCAGGAAGGTGGTACGCAGACACTCTACCGCGAACGCGAAAAACTGATGCGCGCCTACGAAAACATGAAGAGCGAACTGCAGACGTATGAGAATAACCTGGGCTTCCTGAACGCTGCCTCGAAGAAGGGTAACAGCCTGCTGACGGAACTCAACCGCAAAGTAGAGAAGCTGAAAGCCGACATCGACCTGGTGAAGGAAAAAATCAAGGCAGTAGACGAAAGCATCCGCAAGGAAGACTGAAACAGCAACAAGACAACTTGTATATAGCAAGGAAGCTGTATCAAAGAGAAAAGAGCGGCACCTCTGTCATTCTGAATATAGTGAAAGATGACAGGGTGTTTCAATTATATCTTTTCACTCTGATACAGCTTCTTTTTTTTGCACGCACCCCTTCACGGGAGAGACAATAAAAAAAGGACGCCTCATTCATCGAAGCGTCCTTTTTTCTGTTGGGCTACCTGGATTCGAACCAGGAATGACAGGACCAGAATCTGTAGTGTTACCATTACACCATAGCCCAATGTTTGGCTTTATTTCCGTTTTGCGGTTGCAAAGATACGAACTTTTTGGGAAACACAAACATTTTCGAAGATTTTTTTTGCAGAAAAATGATAAATCGGCTTTCTACAAGCAATTACATCACTAAAAAAAAACTAAAATCAAAATACTTTTCACATTTTGCGTGTTACATACAAGAAAACGGCGTATATTTGCCGACTGTTAAATATAATAATGTATAAATGGACCAAACAAAGAAACTGATAGAACAAATTACTGAAGGTATCCAAGATAAAAAAGGAAAAAAAATCGTAGTCGCCGACCTTACCCAAATAGACGACACCATCTGCAACTATTTCATCATCTGCCAGGGTAACTCGCCCAGCCAGGTAACCGCCATCGTTGAATCGGTCAAGGAATTCGCACGCAAGGGTGCCAACGCCAAGCCTTTTGCCGTAGACGGCCTGCGCAATGCCCAATGGGTAGCCATGGACTATGCCGACGTGCTGGTACACGTATTCCTGCCCGAAGTGCGCGAGTACTACAATCTGGAACATCTCTGGGCAGATGCACAATTAACCCAAATACCCGACATCGATTAAAACAAACTTATGGACAATAACAACAACAATAAAAAGAATGCCGGCAACAATCGGGTGAATATACCCAAGTTCAACCTGAACTGGCTCTATACGCTCATCTTTATGATGCTGGTCGGTTTGTGGCTGACCAACGAAAATGGCAGCTCCAGCAAAAATGTGTCCTACGACGAGTTCCAACGCTACGTACAGCAGGGATACATCAGCCGTGTAGTGGGCTACGATGACAATTCGGTTGAAGCCTACATCAAGGTGCAGCATGCAGGAAATGTATTCGGGGCCGACTCGACCCGCGTAGGACGAAACCCGATGATCACCACCGAAGCCCCTTCACGCGAAAGCTTGGGCGACTTCCTTCAGAAGGAAAGAGATGAAGCCCACTTCGACGGCTCCATCACCTACGAGAAACGTACCAACTACATGAGCCTCATCCTGTGGAACGTGGTGCCCATCCTCTTCCTCATCGGCTTCTGGATATTCATGTCGCGCCGTCTGAGCGGTGGCGGTGGCATGGGCGGCGGAGGAGGCATCTTCAACGTCGGCAAGTCGAAGGCACAACTTTTCGAAAAAGGCTCGGGTACGAGAGTGACGTTCAAGGACGTGGCAGGCCTGGCCGAAGCCAAACAGGAAGTGGAAGAAATCGTAGAGTTCCTCAAGGAACCGCAGAAATATACCGACCTGGGCGGTAAGATACCCAAGGGTGCTCTGTTGGTAGGCCCTCCGGGCACAGGTAAGACCCTGCTGGCCAAGGCTGTGGCCGGTGAGGCAAACGTACCTTTCTTCTCGTTGGCGGGTTCCGACTTTGTAGAGATGTTCGTCGGCGTAGGTGCCTCGCGTGTACGCGACCTCTTCCGTCAAGCCAAGGAAAAGGCTCCCTGCATCGTATTCATCGACGAGATTGATGCCGTGGGACGCGCCCGCTCGAAAGCAGCAGCCATGGGTGGCAACGACGAGCGCGAAAACACATTGAACCAGTTGCTGACCGAGATGGACGGCTTCGGTTCGAACAGCGGAATCATCATCCTGGCCGCCACCAACCGCGTGGATGTGCTCGACAAGGCCCTCTTGCGTGCAGGTCGCTTCGACCGACAGATCCATGTGGACCTGCCCGACTTGAACGAACGCAAAGAAGTATTCGGCGTGCACCTGCGCCCCATCAAGATAGACGAAACGGTGGACGTTGACCTGCTGGCACGTCAGACACCTGGTTTCTCGGGCGCGGACATCGCCAACGTGTGCAACGAAGCCGCTCTGATAGCTGCCCGCCACGGCAAGAAGTTCGTGGGCAAGCAGGACTTCCTCGATGCCGTGGACCGCATCGTGGGAGGCTTGGAAAAGAAAACCAAGATTACCACCGAAGAGGAACGCCGCTCCATCGCCATCCACGAAGCAGGCCATGCCAGCATTTCGTGGCTGCTGCAATACGCCAACCCGCTCATCAAGGTGACCATCGTGCCACGCGGACGGGCTTTGGGCGCCGCCTGGTACTTGCCCGAAGAGCGACAGATCACGACCAAGGAGCAGATGCTCGACGAAATGTGCGCCACGCTGGGTGGACGTGCTGCCGAAGACCTCTTCCTGGGACGTATCTCGACAGGCGCCATGAACGACCTGGAACGTGTGACGAAGCAGGCCTATGGCATGACAGCCTACCTGGGCATGAGCGAAAAGCTGCCCAACCTGTGCTACTACAACAACGACGAATACTCCTTCAACCGTCCCTATAGCGAGAAGACCGCCGAACTCATCGACGAGGAAGTGAAGCGTATGGTGAACGAGCAGTACGAACGTGCCAAGCAGATTCTGTCCGAACACAAGGAAGGACACAACAAGCTGGCCCAGCTGCTCATCGAGAAGGAAGTCATCTTTGCTGAAGACGTGGAACAAATCTTCGGCAAACGCCCCTGGGCTTCACGCTCGGAGGAAATCATCACTGCCAACCAGACCTCCAGAGAGTTGAAAGAAGCAGCTGAGGAGGAGAGCAAACGGGCTGAAGAAGCCGTCAGAGAGGTAAAGGAAGAAGAGAAAGAAAATACCGCTGACGAAAAGCCTCAAGCTACAGGTGGCGAAGGAGAAAAAGAAGACAAGGAACCGACCCAAGCATAAAGGAGAAGAAAGACATGAAAAGCAATCTCATGAAACGTGCCGTCACAGGCGCCCTGTTTGTCATCGTACTGGTGGGCTGCATACTCTACAGCCCCCTGTCGTTCGGACTTCTGTTCACACTCATCGCCGCCTTGAGCGTACATGAGTTCGGCCATCTGGTCAATGCCAGCGGCGAAGTGAGCATCAACCGCACCATCACCTCGCTGGGCGGCGCCTACCTCTGCCTGTCTCTGATGGGCTTCTGCACACAGGCAGCCGACGCACGCATCTTCCTGCCTTATCTGGGCCTGCTGCTCTACCTGCTTATTTCAGAGTTATATCTGAAGCACAAAAATCCGCTGGGCAACTGGGCTTTCTCCATGATGAGCCAGCTCTACGTAGCCCTGCCCTTCGCCCTGCTCAATGTATTGGCCTTCCACAACGACCCGACGGCGAGCAGCGTGAGCTACAACCCCATCCTGCCGCTCTCCATCTTTGTCTTCATCTGGCTGAGCGATACAGGTGCCTATTGCGTCGGTTCGCTGATAGGAAAGCACCGTCTTTTCGAGCGTATCTCGCCCAAAAAGTCTTGGGAAGGCAGCATCGGAGGAGCCGTCTTCTCCATCGCCTCCTCGTTCGTCTTCGCCCACTACTACGACTTCATGTCTGTAGGCCAATGGGCCGGACTGGCTATAGTGGTTGTCATCTTCGGTACATGGGGCGACCTGACCGAATCGCTCATGAAGCGCCAGCTGGGTATCAAGGACTCGGGCAACATCCTGCCCGGCCACGGAGGCATGCTCGACCGCTTCGACAGCGCCCTGATGGCCATTCCAGCTGCCGTCTGCTACCTTCATGTGCTGACACTTATCTGAGAAACATCAGAAAACCTTTCGATAAAACGAGGCCCCGAAAGCAGGATTCACATCCGCCTTCGGGGCCTCCACCTTTACATACCAATTTAAAAAGACATTATTTCAACTGCATTTTTGAGAAATCCATATCCTTTTCCTTCAACTGGCTCTCCGAATATTCTTCGTTGGAAGAAGCAAAATCGAACGCCACTTCCACCTCGCCGTTGACCGACGAATTGAGTTTCAGCTTGATACCCTTCGTTTCATCCGTAATATTCAGGCTGCTGAGGTTATAGGAAACAAGTCCCCAGGCACCATAGCCCGTCACATCGTCGTAGTCGTTGTAACGCAGTTCCAAATGCACATAACCGTCTTCACCATAAAGCTCAGCATCGTCTTCGGGACGCACCAGGCTGATGCGGTGCTTTTCCTTGGCGGGTAAGTTCTGCAGGAAGATGATGTTCATATATCCGCCACTGATGGTAATGTCGCCCTGATAGATGGTAACGGGATCGTTGCCAAACTCTTCATCGGTTTCAGCCGTCAGGGTATCCACCTGCTTGGTCAGTACATTCCACAACTGATAAATCTGGACCGCATGGTCGTAGCCCTGATAATCGTCATACAGAGGACTGAAGCTGGCCAGCACACGCTGCCCGTCCACCGGCACATAACTGCCCGTATTGAAGGGAAGCAAGGTGCCCCACAAATCGCTGTCAAAATAAAAACTTCCGTTTTCCACACGGACAGTGGCCCACAAAGGAACTGTGAACTGTCCTATCGAATAGCCTTCATCGTCGTCGCACGACTGGAAGACGGGCGACAAGGCAAGGCACAACATCAGGACAAACCAATGTACTCTTTTCATAATCATTCTATTCATTTACTTTTAATTTCTGAAAAGAAAACGGGCAAGCCGCTCATTTACTGCATCGGCCTGCCCGCTTTTAACATATTATTGGATATCCACAGACGGATTGGCAAGTTACTTTTCTGCCAGGAACGAGGCGATCAGCTGTGCCGCCCTGGCAGGAGCGCCCGGCTCGCCCAGCCGTCTGCCCACGTCGTCGTAGCCTGCCAGCACCTCCCTGCGCCAGCTTTCGTCGGTAAGGATGCGCCCCAACTCGGCCTTTATCTGCGCTACCGTCATCGTGTCGGCCACCAGCTCGCGCACCACCTCGCGCCCTGCTATCAGGTTGACGAGCGAGATATATTTCACCTTCAGCACATGCCGCTTCAGGAAAGCGATGACGCGGCCGATGGGCGTGTGGTAGCACACCACCTGCGGCACGCGGAAGAGGGCCGTCTCGAGTGTGGCCGTGCCCGAAGTGACCAGCGCCGCATCGGCATGACTCAACAGTTCGTAAGTCTGGCCAAAGACAATCTTCACCTCCGCATCGCCGATGTAGGCCCGATAGTAATCGGCATCGATGCCTGGCGCACCTGCCAACACGAGCTGATAACCGCCGAAGGAGGAAGCCGCCCGAATCATGTCGGGCAGGTTGTCCTTTATCTCCTGCTTGCGGCTGCCTGCCAGCAGGGCAATGACGGGCTTGGCTTGCAGACCATTGCGTTCGAAGAAGCTCTGACGCGTCTCCTTGTAGGAAGCACGGAAAGCGGCCACCTCGTCCAGCGTCGGGTTGCCGACGTAATGAATGGGGTATCGGTGCTTGCCTTCAAAGAAATCGACCTCGAAAGGCAGGATGGAGAAAAGTTCGTCCACGTCGCGCTTGATGTTCTTGATGCGGTACTCCTTCCACGCCCATATCTTGGGGGCGATGTAGTAGTAGACAGGGATGCGCGTGCGGGCATGGATGTACTTGGCAATGCTGAGGTTGAAGCCGGGATAGTCCACCAGTATCAAGGCGTCGGGCTGCCACTCCACGATGTCGCGCTTGCAGAAGGCCATGTTGGCAAAGATGGTGCGCAGGTGGAGCAGGACGGGGATAAAGCCCATGTAAGCCAGGTCGCGGTAGTGCTTCACAGGCGCGCAACCGCCCGCGGCAGCCATGAGGTCGCCCCCAAAGAAGCGGAACTCCGCCTGCGGGTCTTCGCGACGCAAGGCCGCCATCAGGTGCGACGCATGGAGGTCGCCCGAGGCTTCGCCGACAATCAGGTAGTATTTCATAAAATGAAGAACGAAGAATGAAGAACGAAGCACAGCTTCCCCTTCATTCTTACGCTAAAATATTAGAACCAAGTCTTCAGCTCGTCAATCATGCCATAGGCCGTGACATCGACCGTAGTAGGTGTAATGGCTACATAACCGTTGGCCAGCGCCCAGTGGTCGGTATCCTCCTGGTCGGCATCTTCGTCCACAAACGAACCCGTCAGCCAATAGTAATGGTTGTCGCCGCGATGGGCAAAGTTTTCCCATTCGCTGGTCCATTGTCCCTTCGTCTGGCGGCAGATCTTGACGCCCTTCAGCTCCTGCGTGTCGGGGAAGTTCACATTGAGGCAGGTCAGTGCGGGCAGTCCCTTCTCGAGCACCAGGCGGGCAATGTCGCGCACGTAAGGACCTGCGGCCGTAAAGTTGGCGTCGGGCTCGTGGCTGCACAAAGAGAAGCCGATGGAAGGCACTCCCTTGAGACATCCTTCGATGACGACTCCCATTGTGCCCGAGTAGTGAACGTTCGTAGCCGAGTTGTCACCGTGGTTGATGCCGCCCACCACGAGGTCGGGCTTGCGGTCGAGCACCGTCTCAAAAGCCAGCTTTACACAGTCGGCAGGATTGCCCGAGCATTTGTACACCGTCAGGCCCACATCCTTGCGCACAAGGCTATAGTGGATGGGCTCGCCTGTGGTCAGCGCACAACCCGTACCCGAACGGGCCTTGTCGGGGGCCATCACCACAATCTCGCCCAGCGGACGGAGAAATTTCACCAACTCACTGATTCCTTTCGCAACGATGCCGTCATCGTTCGATACCAATATCAAAGGTCTTTGATTTTCCATACTTTCACAAACGTTTTTGTTAACTCCCGGCAAAGGTAGCAACTTTAAGGGGGAAATAAAAAAAAGAACCGCCAAACTTCTATAACGGCAAAATTTGACAATTCGGCCAGTAACGCTTATTTTTGCGGAAAACTCTTTCGGATATGGACATTTTGTTGATTATACTGGGCATCCTCTGCCTGCTGGCAGGTTTGGCGGGCTGCATTCTCCCCGCCCTGCCCGGCCCTCCGCTGGCCTATGGCGGCATGCTGTTGCTGCACTTTACCGACCGCGTACAGTTCGGCACCACGCAACTGGTGGTGTGGCTTGTGCTGGTCATCGTCGTGCAGGTGCTCGACTACTTCGTTCCCCTGCTGGGCGCCAAGTACAGCGGTGGCAGCCGATGGGGCGAACGGGGCTGCCTGGCAGGCACAATCGCCGGCCTGTTCTTCATGCCCTGGGGCATCATCCTCGGTCCCTTTTTGGGCGCCTTCATCGGCGAGCTGCTAGGCGGACGCGAAGCGAAAGATGCCCTCCGCTCGGGCCTCGGCTCCCTGCTGGGATTTCTGCTGGGCACGGTGGTGAAATGTGCCCTGTGCGGCTATTTTCTTTGGAAGTTTGTGGAGGCGGTGTGGTGAAACGCCCCAATCCGTCAAGGAAAGCAATGCTTTCTCTGTGGCAAAACATTACTTTATATCAGAGAAAGCATTGCTTTGCTCCAAACGTAAAAACACGCACAGCCTCCCCGCACATTTCGTCCTCATTACCAGCGCCAAGGAGTTCAAACGGGAAAATAAATCTTAATCTTCGCCAAGGGCTTTGCCAAAACTCCCCGATTTCCAATATAAATATGTATATTTGCCGACGAGGACGGAAAAAGGAGGCAGAGCCGAATACGGGCGGACGGCCGGAAAAGAGACATGCCGGCGCCCGCAAGTTATTAACAAAAAAGGCGACTTATCAACCGTTTTTGCAATCTCCCCCCTTTTTTTGAAGGTACTATCAGAAATAATCGCTTATTTCGCCGCCGATAAATGATAGAGAATATGGGAAAAATTATTGCAATGGCAAATCAAAAGGGAGGCGTGGGCAAGACTACCACCACCATCAACCTGGCAGCCTCGCTGGCCACCCTTGAAAAGAAAGTGCTCGTTGTGGACGCCGACCCGCAGGCCAACGCCTCATCGGGACTCGGAGTAGACATCAAGCAAGCCGAATGCACTATCTATGAGTGCATTATTGACCGTGCCGACGTGCGTGAAGCAATCCACGATACCGAGATTGACACGCTGAAGGTAATCTCTTCTCACATCAACCTCGTAGGCGCCGAAATCGAGATGCTCAACCTGAAGAACCGCGAACGGATCCTCAAGGAAGTGCTCGCACCGCTGAAAGACGAGTTTGACTATATTTTGATAGACTGTTCGCCGTCGCTGGGGCTCATCACCGTCAACGCGCTCACCGCCGCCGACTCGGTCATCATCCCCGTACAGGCCGAATACTTCGCGCTCGAAGGTATCAGCAAGCTGCTGAACACCATCAAGATCATCAAGTCGAAGCTCAACCCGGCCCTGGAAATCGAAGGCTTCCTGCTGACGATGTACGACTCGCGCCTGAGACAGGCCAACCAAATCTACGACGAAGTGAAACGCCACTTCCAGGAACTGGTGTTCAAGACCGTCATCCAGCGCAACGTGAAACTGAGCGAAGCACCCAGCTACGGCCTGCCCACCATCCTCTACGACGCAGACTCTACCGGCGCCAAAAACCACATGGCACTGGCCAGGGAGCTGATAGAAAGAGAAAAATAAAGAAAAAGGAAACTGACAGATATGGCACAAAAAAGAAATGCATTAGGACGCGGCCTGGACGCACTGCTCTCCATGGATGACGTGCAGACCGAAGGTTCCTCTTCCATCAACGAAGTGGAGCTCTCGAAAATCAGCGTCAACCCCAACCAGCCGCGGCGCGAGTTCGACCCCACCGCCCTGCAGGAACTGGCCGACTCCATCGCCGAGATAGGCATCATACAGCCCATCACGCTGCGCAAGCTCTCGGACGACGAGTACCAGATCATTGCCGGCGAGCGTCGCTTCCGTGCCTCGCAGATGGCAGGCCTCACCAGCATACCCGCCTACATCCGTACTGCCGACGACGAGAACGTCATGGAAATGGCCCTCATCGAGAACATCCAGCGCGAAGACCTCAACTCGGTGGAAATAGCCCTGGCCTACCAGCACCTGCTGGAGCAGTATGGCCTGACGCAGGAACGCCTGAGCGAACGCGTGGGCAAGAAACGCACCACCATCGCCAACTACCTGCGCCTGCTGAAGCTGCCTGCCCCCGTACAGATGGGCCTGCAGAACAAGCAGATAGACATGGGGCACGCCCGTGCACTGGTGACGCTGGACAACCCCAAGCTGCAAGTAAAGATATACGAAGAAATATTGGAACACGGCTACTCCGTCCGCAAGGTGGAAGAAATCGTCAAGTCACTGAGCGAAGGCGAAGCCGTCAAAAGCGGAGGACGCAAGATAACCCCCAAACGGGCCAAGCTGCCCGAAGAGTTCAACATGCTGAAACAGCAACTTTCCAACTTCTTCAGCGCCAAGGTCCAGCTGACCTGCTCTGAGAAAGGAAAAGGAAAAATCAGCATCCCCTTCAGCAACGAAGAAGAACTGGAACGTATCATCGGCATCCTCGACACGCTGAAAAACAAATGACAAAAAGAAGACTCACATATCGGATACTGGCGGCCCTGCTGCTCTGCTTCGTGCAGGTGGCAGGGATTGTCGTGTATGGGCAAGACCGCCCGCGTGCCGCCAGCCGCCGCTCGCACACGCTGAAAGCCGACACACTGAAAAGGATAGTCACCACGGCCCCCGACAGCCTGAGCGCCAACGGGCAGGCGACCGCCGACAGCATTGCCGACGCCAACAAGCGCCAGCTGCTCGAACTGACGGCCAGCCCTGACCTGAAAGAGGAAAAGGTGAACACCGACAGCCTGAGCCGCGAACTGAAGCGCAAGCAATGGCTGCCCAACCCCACGAAGGCTACCTGGCTGGCGCTGGTCATCCCCGGCGGCGGACAAATATACAACCGAAAGTACTGGAAGCTGCCCATCGTCTACGGAGGCTTTGCCGGCTGTGCCTACGCCCTGACGTGGAACAGCAAGATGTACAAGGACTACCAGTCGGCCTACGTCGATGCCGTCAACGAGAAATGGGACTCCAGCAGCATCACCGACCTGCTTCCTCCAGGCTATATGGACCGTGTGTCGCATTCGCAGCTCACCGAGACGCTGCGCAAACGCAAGGATACCTACCGCCGCTGGCGCGACCTGAGCATCTTTGCCTTTATCGGTGTCTACCTGATATCCGTAGTCGACGCCTATGTAGATGCCGAGCTGTCCAACTTCGACATCGGCCCCGACCTGAGCATGAAAGTGGAACCCACCATCTTCAACAACCAGGCGGGAGGCAGTTACAATCCCGCCACACTGAAGGACAAGTCGGTAGGCGTACAATGCAGTTTCCGCTTCTGACGGTCGCTGCCCGGACAAGAAAAGCAAATGAATATTAATCCCTAATACACCCAATATATAGAGATACCTGTTATGAAGAAATTGATCATAAGTTCCGCCCTGCTGATATCTACCCTGCTGGCGCCCGCCTCCCTCTGTGCGCAAGAAAGCGTCAACGTAGTCATCAACGAGAACGGAACCCAACGCGAAGAGACCATCGACCTGCCCCGAAGCATGACCTATCCGTTGGACAGCCTGCTGAACGACTGGAAGGCCAAGACCTACATCGACTTGGGGAAAGATTGCAGTACCTCGCACGAAAATCCGCTGTTCAGCGACTCCATCTACATCGACCGCCTGTCGCGCATGCCGGTCATCATGGAGATGCCCTACAATGAAATCGTGCGCAAGTTCATCGACATGTACGCCACCCGCCTGCGCAATCAGGTGGCCTTCATGCTCAGTGCCTGCAACTTCTACATGCCCATCTTCGAGAAAGCCCTCGACACCTACAACCTGCCTCTCGAACTGAAATACCTGCCTATCATCGAATCGGCCCTGAACCCCTCGGCCGTATCGCGTGCAGGAGCCGCCGGGCTCTGGCAGTTCATGCTACAGACAGGCAAGCTCTACGGTCTGGAAAGCAACAGCCTTGTGGACGAACGCCGTGACCCCATCAAGGCAACCTGGGCCGCCGCCCGCTATCTGAAGGACCTCTATGCCATCTACAACGACTGGAATCTGGTGATTGCCGCCTACAATTGCGGGCCGGGCAACGTCAACAAAGCCGTCCGCCGTGCCGGTGGCAAGACCGACTATTGGGAAATCTACAACTACCTGCCCCGCGAAACGCGCGGCTACGTGCCGGCTTTCATCGCAGTGAACTACATCATGTCCTACTACTGCAAGCACAACATCTGCCCGATGGAGACCAACATCCCTGAAGCAACCGATACGGTACAGGTGAGCCGCAACCTGCACTTCGAACAGGTGGTGGACATCTGCCACGTGCCGATGGACGAACTCAAGAGCCTCAACCCGCAGTACAAGCGCAACATCATCCCCGGCGACAGCAAGCCGCAGACCCTGCGCCTGCCCATGAATGCCATCAGCACCTTCATCGACAAGCAGGATACCATCTACAACCACCGCCAGGCCGAGCTGTTCAAGAACCGCCGTACCGTAGCCGTGGCCAGCAGTAGTACTTCCAAAGCCGTGGCCGGCAATGGCAAACCCATCACCTACAAGATCAAGAAAGGCGATACGCTGGGCGGCATTGCAGAGCGCTATGGCGTAAGCGTCAGCAAGTTGCGCAGTTGGAATGGTCTGCGAGGCAACAATATCACCGCAGGAAAGACACTGAAGATTTACAAGTAAAGCAATCCGTCTCTTCCAAATAATTCAGGCATAACCGATGTTTTAAACGTCAAAATGCTTGTCCGATGTCAAAATTTGCTTATTTTTGCAGAAAGTGAAGAAAATAGGATACGGATATGGAAGAGAACCTTGATCTGAAAGAAAAAGAGAAAGCGGAAGAAGCGATGATACAGGAGGCGTTTCAGAACCTGCTGAACTGCTACCTGGCCACCAAGCACCGCAAGCGCGTGGAAATCATCACCAAGGCATTCAACTTTGCCAACCAGGCGCACAAAGGCATCAAACGGCGTTCGGGCGAACCCTACATACTGCACCCCATCGCCGTAGCCAAGATTGTGTGTACCGAAATCGGATTGGGTTCCACCTCCATCTGTTCGGCTCTGCTGCACGACGTCGTGGAAGATACCGACTATACGGTAGAGGACATAGAAAACATCTTCGGCCCCAAGATTGCCCAGATTGTGGACGGACTGACCAAGATTTCGGGCGGCATCTTCGGCGACAAGGCCTCTGCACAGGCCGAAAACTTCAAGAAGCTGCTGCTCACCATGAGCGACGACATCCGCGTCATCCTCATCAAGATTGCCGACCGCCTTCACAACATGCGTACCCTCGGTTCCATGCTTCCCAGCAAGCAATACAAGATTGCGGGCGAAACCATGTATATCTATGCTCCGCTGGCCAACCGCCTGGGGCTCTACAAGATAAAGACCGAACTCGAGAACCTCAGCTTCAAGTACGAACATCCTGAGGAGTATGAAGTTATCGAGAAGAAACTGGAGGCCACCGCTGCCGAACGCGACAAGGTCTTCAAGGAATTCACGGCCCCCATCCGTGCCCAACTGGACAAGATGGGCATGAAATACCATATCCTGGCACGCGTCAAGTCCATTTACTCCATCTGGAACAAGATGCAGACCAAGCACGTCCCCTTCGAAGAAATCTATGACATCCTGGCCGTCCGTATCATCTTCACGCCCAAGAATCTGGAAGAGGAGCTGAACGATTGTTTCGACATCTACGTAGCCATCTCCAAGATATACAAGCCCCATCCCGACCGCCTGCGCGACTGGGTGAGTCACCCAAAAGCCAACGGATACCAGGCCCTGCACGTCACCCTGATGGGCAACAACGGCCAGTGGATCGAGGTACAGATACGCAGCGAGCGCATGAACGACGTGGCCGAACAGGGTTTTGCCGCCCACTGGAAGTACAAGGAAGGCGGCGGCAGCGAGGACGAAGGCGAACTGGAAAAGTGGCTGAAGACCATCAAGGAGATTCTGGATGACCCGCAGCCCGATGCCATCGACTTCCTCGACACCATCAAGCTGAATCTTTTCGCATCCGAGATATTTGTGTTCACGCCCAAAGGCGACCTGAAGACCATGCCGCAAAACTGTACGGCACTGGACTTCGCCTTCTCCCTGCACACCGACATCGGCAGCCATTGTATCGGCGCACAGGTCAACCACAAGCTGGTGCCCCTGAGCCATAAGTTGCAGAGCGGCGACCAGGTAGAAATCCTGACTTCGAAATCGCAACGCGTGCAACCCGAATGGCTGAACTATGCCACCACAGCACGTGCGAAGGCCAAAATCGCTTCCATCCTGCGCAAGGAGGCCAAAGCCAACCAAAAGGAAGGCGAAAAGATACTGGCCGACTTCCTGAAAGAAGAAGGTATCCGCATGGACGACATCTCCCTGGAAAAGCTGACGCGCCTGCACAACTTCCATACCCACGACGAACTGCTGGTAGCCATCGGCAGCAAGAAGCTGGTACTGGGCGATGCCGACCGAAACGCCTTCAAAGAGAAACAGGAAAGAAGCTGGAAGAAGTTGTTGTCTTTCTCGTTCGGCAACGGCAAGGAAACCAAGGAAACAGAAGAAGAGAAAACGGTGCCGGAGAAGACGCATGCCGAAAAAATCGACACCAAGAAGATTCTGAAGCTGACGGAAGAGACCATCTCCAAGGAATACATCATGGCCGACTGCTGCCACCCCATTCCGGGTGACGACGTGTTGGGCTATATCAACGAAAACAACCAGGTCATCATCCACAAACGGCAATGCCCTGTGGCCGCCCGCCTGAAGAGCAGCTACGGCAACCGCATCATCGCGACCCAGTGGGATACGCACAAGGAACTCTCCTTCCTCGTAACCATCTACATCAAGGGAATTGACAGTGTGGGACTGCTGAACGAAGTGACACAAGTCATCTCGCGCCAGCTCAACGTCAATATCCGGAAACTGACCATGGAGACCAACGACGGCATTTTCGAAGGGAAAATCCAACTGTACGTACACGACGTGGACGATGTACGCACTATCTGCAACAACCTGAAGCAGATACAGAACATCAAGCAGGTATCACGAATCGAAGACTAACGTTCGGATGCCTGCATCTCACCGATGTTTTCCTTTAGCGCATCGAGATCATCGTAGGTAAAGGCATCGAGTGCGTCGCGCATGGCCAGTAACTCTTCGCGGATGTTCTTCAGACGCTCTACAATCTCATAGTTGCGGAGGGTATTTTCCTTGTTGTCCTTCATGCGTTGACGGGCACCGGGCAAGGTCATGCCCCGTTCCTTCACCAGGTGATATATCAGTTTTGCAGTCTCCACATCCTCCTTGCGGTATTGGCGCACACCTCTGCCAGCCTTCTTCGGAGAAAGCTGCGGGAACTCCTTCTCCCAGTAACGGAGCAGCGATTCGTTCACGCCAAGCATCTCGGCCACCTCGCTGATGGAGTAATATAATTTCAGATTCTTGTCAGCATTCAGCACAGCAATTTCGATTTAACGGTCCACAATCCATGTTTTCGTTCTCAAATCCTCCTTAATCCAGCACCTTACCCTGGTTGGCGGCAATCTGTATCATGCGGTCATAGTCTTCGGCACTCAGGTCCATGAAGTAATAGTTCACAGGATTGACCACCTGCCCCTTGACATGCACCTCGTAGTGAAGGTGCGGACCGGTACTCTTGCCCGTGCTGCCCACGCCGCCTATCACTTCGCCACGCACCACCTTCTTGCCCAGCTTCGTGCGGAAGTCCTGCAAGTGTGCATACCACGTCTGGTACCCGAAGCCATGGTCGATGATGATGGTGTTTCCATATCCCGTCTGCCACCCCATCTTCACCACCGTTCCGTCGCCCGTGGCATAGACATCGGTACCCGGATGGGCGGAGAAGTCCATGCCTGAGTGAAACTTGGTTGTTCCGTAAATCGGGTCGATGCGCGTACCGTAACCCGAAGCCGTCTGCTTCAGGTCCTTGTTGGAAATAGGCTGGATGGCCGGTATGCAACGGAGCATTTCATCGTGACGCTTGCACATGCGCACCACGTCGTCGAACGAACGCGACTGGATATACAGCTGTTTGGTCAGCATGTCCATCTTCTGCGTCGTGTTCACCACCAGTTCCGCATCGGCCAGCTTCATCAGATGTTCGTAGCGGTTGGTACCGCCATATCCGCCCTGACGGATGGCCGACGGCACCGGGTCGGCCATGAAGATGACCCGATAAAGGTTGTCGTCGCGCTGCTGGATGTCCTGCAGCACGCCCAGCGCCTCGTCCATGCGATGCTGAAGCACATTGTATTGGGCCTGCAACTGGCTGTTTTCCTTCCTCAGCTCCTTTTCCGAAGGCGAACCGAACAACAGCAGCAAGGCTATGAAACTGCCCGCACCCAAGCCCATGCCGACAAACAGACGCCGCGCATAACTCATCATCCTTTGCCGGAACGTAGGATAAATGCGGTCGTAGGTCTGGGTCTGCGGATTATAAATATAGTATACTTTGCGCATCTTTTTGGAAATATTTCGGTGGTCTATGCGGCAAAAGTAATAAAAACGAGCTATCTTTGCACAGTTTTTTTTGAGTTTTTAAGTTATTGAGCTTTTGAACGTTCCGTTTCTTCCAGGCGGCAGCGGTTCCGCCCCGGGCCGTTCGCACAGCCCACGGCTTCGAGACTCCGAAAAAACTTAGCACACTGAAACTTAAAAACTTAATTAGCATATGTTGACTGCAAACGAAATCAGAGACTCGTTCAAGAGTTTCTTCGAGAGCAAGGGACACCACATCGTGCCCTCAGCTCCTATGGTAATCAAGGACGACCCCACACTGATGTTTACCAATGCGGGGATGAACCAGTTCAAGGACATCATTCTGGGCAACCACCCGGCAAAATACAAACGAGTGGCCGACTCGCAGAAGTGCCTGCGCGTCAGCGGAAAGCACAACGACCTGGAGGAAGTGGGCCACGACACCTACCATCACACCATGTTCGAGATGCTGGGCAACTGGTCGTTCGGCGACTACTTCAAGAAGGAAGCCATCTCCTGGGCCTGGGAATACCTGGTGGACGTGCTGAAAATCAATCCCGAAAATCTCTACGCTACCGTCTTCGAAGGCAGCCCCGAAGAAGGCTTGAGCCGCGACGACGAGGCCGCTTCCTACTGGGAACAGTTCCTGCCGAAGGACCACATCATCAACGGCAACAAGCACGACAACTTCTGGGAAATGGGTGATACAGGTCCCTGCGGTCCGTGCTCGGAAATCCACATCGACCTCCGTTCCGAAGAAGAAAAGAAGCAGATACCCGGCCGCGACATGGTGAACCACGACCATCCGCAGGTCATCGAGATATGGAACCTCGTGTTCATGCAGTTCAACCGCAAGGCCGACGGCAGCCTCGAAGGTCTGCCCGCCAAGGTTATCGATACCGGCATGGGCTTCGAGCGTCTCTGTATGGCCATGCAGGGCAAGACGTCCAACTATGACACCGACGTCTTCCAGCCGCTCATCCAGGCCATCGCCGCCATGGCCGGTGCCAAGTATGGCGAAGACAAGCAGAAGGATGTAGCCATGCGCGTCATTGCCGACCACATCCGTACCATCGCCTTCTCCATCACCGACGGACAGCTGCCCAGCAACGCCAAAGCCGGCTACGTCATCCGCCGCATCCTGCGCCGTGCCGTCCGCTACGGCTACACGTTCCTGGGTCAGAAGCAGTCGTTCATGTACAAGCTGTTGCCCGTGCTGATAGACAACATGGGAGCCGCCTATCCCGAACTGAACGCCCAGAAAGACCTCATTGCCAAGGTTATCAAGGAAGAAGAAGAAGCCTTCCTGCGTACACTGGAAACGGGTATCCGCCTGCTCGAAAAGACCATGGCCGAGGCCAAGGCTGCCGGCAAGACCGAAATCAGCGGCAAGGATGCCTTCACGCTGTACGACACCTTCGGCTTCCCGCTCGACCTGACCGAACTCATCCTGCGCGAGAACGGCATGACAGCCGACACGAAGGAATTCGATGCCGAAATGCAGCAGCAGAAGCAGCGTGCCCGCAACGCCGCCGCCGTAGAGACCGGCGACTGGATTACGCTGAAGGAAGGTACCACCGAATTTGTAGGTTACGACTATACAGAATATGAAACCAGCATCCTGCGCTACCGTCAGGTGAAGCAGAAAAACCAGACACTCTACCAGATTGTACTGGACAAGACGCCGTTCTACGCCGAAAGCGGTGGTCAGGTAGGCGATACGGGTGTATTGGTGAGCGAATTCGAGACCATCGACATCATCGATACCAAGAAAGAGAACAACCTGCCTATCCACCTGGCCAAGAAGTTACCCGAACACCTCGACGCGCCGATGATGGCCTGCGTGGATACCGACAAGCGCGCCGCCTGCGCCGCCAACCACTCGTGTACGCACCTGCTGGACGAAGCACTGCGCACCGTGCTGGGCGACCACGTAGAGCAGAAAGGTTCGCTGGTTACGCCGGACTCGCTGCGTTTCGACTTCTCACACTTCCAGAAGGTGACCGACGAGCAGCTGCGTCAGGTAGAGCACCTGGTCAACGCCAAGATCCGTGCCAACATTCCTTTAAAGGAATACCGCAACATTCCTATCGAGGAAGCCAAGGAACTGGGCGCCATCGCCCTCTTCGGTGAGAAGTACGGCGACCACGTCCGCGTCATCCAGTTCGGCTCGTCCATCGAGTTCTGTGGTGGTACGCACGTAGCCGCTACGGGCCACATCGGTATGGTAAAGATTGTATCCGAAAGTTCTGTAGCTGCCGGTGTACGCCGTATCGAGGCTTATACGGGTGCCCGTGTAGAAGAAATGATGGACAATCTGCAAGATTCCATCCGCGACCTGAAAGCACTCTTCAACAACGCCCCCGACCTGGCCGGAACCATCCGCAAGTACATCGAGGAGAATGCCGGACTGAAGAAGCAGGTAGAGGAATTCATGAAAGAAAAGGAAGCCCAGCTGAAGGAGAAACTGCTGCAGAGCGTGAAGGAAGTGAACGGCGTGAAGCTCATCAAGTTCTGCGCTCCCCTGCCCGCCGAAACGGTGAAGAACATCGCCTTCCAGCTGCGCGGCCAGATTACGGAGAACCTGTTCTTCGTGGCCGGTACCGAGTTCGAAGGCAAGCCGATGCTCACCGTCATGCTGAGCGACAATCTGGTGGCCAATGGTCTGAAAGCTGGCGCCCTGGTGAAAGAAGCTGCCAAACTGATTCTGGGTGGCGGTGGCGGTCAGCCCCACTTCGCAACAGCCGGCGGCAAGAACCCCGACGGCCTGAGTGCAGCAGTCGACAAGATTGTAGAACTGGCAGGACTCTGATGCGTCAACCGCATCGGCAGGCTGCCAGCCTGAAATAAGAAAAGAGGGTGTATCCCAATCGGGATATGCCCTCTTTTTTTGTCAGCAAGCGTTCTCTGCCAGCCTCCCCTGTGCTGACCAATCAGTTCAAAAGCAGTAAACCATCGGTTCAAAGGCGTTAAACTGTCAGTTTAAAAGCTTTAAACCCGCAGTTTAAACGGAGTAAACCGACAGTTTAAAGCCGGTAAACTGGCAGTTTATTTTCTTCAAACGAAAATAAACTGATAACTCTTTACGTATCAATCACATACAAATCAAGTCAGATTATTGTTCCAGGCTACCGATACGCCCGTCGGAATCGAGCACATTGACCGTGACGCGCGGGCGACGGCAACGGCTATTGTTAAAGAAGCGCACCGTGGCACGTCCCTGTTCGTCGGTCATCAGCTCCGGCTGCCAGTACAGCGTCCGGCGGTAATCTTCCTCACGGGGCAGCACCCGATAATCCGGCGAATAGAACTCTTTAACCTTGCTATAGCCTTCGAGCCACGTCTTACGTACCCCTTTCGCCCCCTTGGCAGGTATTTCTCCCTCCGGTTTCGTTTCAATCAATACGACACAACTATATAGCTTGTCGATGTTCATCGGCGTGAACCGCGGGTCGGCGTAGCGGCACATGGTCATCACATCTTCGCTGACGTAGATGGACTTGGTGGACTCCAGCGTCAGACTACGATATTTGTTGAAGTCCATTTCCTCGTGGCGGGTACGCTCATAGTTGATGACAAACAAAGCCAGACGGCCTTTGTAGAACAAATACTCCTCGCCCGACGGACTGAACTGCGTATAGAAATCGGGATTCATGTTCCTCATCAGTTCGTGGATGTCGTCGCCCACAAAGCCGTTTCGGTCCTGGATGTCGTCCATCTCCGAGGCCACGTCGTAGTAAGCTATGGATTTGGTGCGGGCCTGATAGACATCGCTGGCCTTGTCGCGCTTGCGGGCTTTCACCTCCACCTCGTCCAGGTGGTGTATCTTCTCGTCGATACCCAGGCGTCGCAACGAGTCTTCGTAGGCCTGGAGGAACAAGTTGTAGTCTTCCTCCACCTGCACCGTATCGGCCGGCTCGTCGGCCGACGGCCCGACTTTCTGTTCCCCGCCGGGTACCCGTACCTGCATCTCGGCCAGCGGATACATGCGGGGCGCGGGAGCAAACACACGGTCCAGCACGATACGGTGGTCTTTCTTCTTCCCTTTCTCGGTCACGGCCAGTATCAGGTTCCACTTCCCCTCTATCTGCGAGACGAAAGAGAAACGCCCCAGGCTGTCGGTGGTAAAGAGGCCGAAGGACTGCTGCCTGCCCGCCTCCGGGTCTTCGCCGGGACTGCTCAGGAAGGAAGACACTTCCACCCCGGCACGCGGTTTGCTGCGCACCATCGACACCACCGTGCCGTGCAGCTCGATGCCCTGCTCGGGCAGGTATTTCAGGTCAAAGGGGCGTACACCAGCCATGCTCTCCCAGTCGTACCTCCTCCAGCCCTGCACCATCAGCAGCTCGTCCAGCGCACGGCGGTTCGCCAAGTCGCCGGATTCGAAATACCAGGCAGGACGGTGGACGTATCCTTTGATGTCCGACATCAGCAGCAGGTCGGTCAGCAGGCTGTGGCGGTTCTCCACCTCCTGCCAGCCGTCGCGCACGGAAACCGAGAGAGGCGCCTGCACGGGGCGGCCTTCCGCATCCCGGACTTCAACGTCCAGACGGATGGAGTCGTAGGGCTGATAGGCAGCCTTGTCCGAACGGACCGTCACCGACAGGGTGTCGGGCTGTCCGGCAAAAATCAGACGGTCGGCCACCATCCGGCCGGAAGGGTCGAACCACACGACCTGCGCCACGCCTACGGGCAGATCCCGCTTGTCCAGCCCGAAGCGGACGGGACGGCTGCGGGTGACCGTCAGCATGCTGAAGTGGTAGAGTTGCCCTCCGCCGATGACTGCCATCCCCAGCACACTGCCTGGCGTGCGGGCGTTCTTCTGTACCGTCACCAGCAGGCTGTCCGGCGAGCTGAGGTTGTCTACCGAGCAGGCAAAGCCCTGCTCCCTCGCTTCCGGCAGGTCGAAACGGTATCGCTTTTCATTCCAGATTACTTCGGCCTGACTTTCTTCCTCGCCGGCCGTATAGGTAAAGCTGCCTTTCCCTTCGTGCCCCGTGGCAAAGGTAAGGCATTCGCGGCCTTCCTCATCCATCACGCACCCCGACACGTCCACCGGATTGCCATAGGCATCCGTCGCCTCGAAGGCCACACGCACCGGCACGTCCTTCACCAGATAGCCGCCTTCGGGATAGAAGCGGAGGTTCAGTTTCTTCTCCTTCCGCGGCCGCTTGCGTTCCTGCGGATACTTGCCTGCCCGCGGGCTGATTTCCTTTTCCACATAGTAGCCCGGCACCTCCGGCTTGTCGAAGACGGGGATGATGCGCGAAAAGACCGAAGCCTCATCGAAGTTCAACATGTATTTCGTATAGGCCCGCACCTCGTAGAAGCCGGAATAGAACGGTAGCTGCGTCAGGGCGAAGTGGCCGTGACAACGGCCGTTCCTGACAGGGAGAATCTGCTTGGACACAATCTCGCCTCCGGGATTGAGCAGCTCCACATACAGCGTCTTGCTCCACTCCGTGGGACGGTTCAGTCCGGAGCCCACCACGTAGCACTGGAACCAGATGTCGTCGCCCTGATAATAGCTGGTGTTGTCGAGGTGCAGGGCCACCTTCTCCTGCGGCAGCGCCTTGCCGAACTGCTCCACGCGGCGGGCCAGCGCCGTCAGCGGCCCGGCTATGCTATCCGGAATCTGTGCCAACGCTGCCAGAGGGAAGACCCCCCACAGCAGCAGTCCCATTATCCCATACCTGTTCATCGTAGGGTCTCCTTTACTTAGCCGCTTCCTGCAACTGTTCTTTCAGCTTGTCCCACTGCTCGGGCGAGGCGGCCGTGCTGAAACGGATGTTCCCCTGCTTGTCGAAGATGACGCAGCGCGGAATGCTCAGGGCCCCCTTATGGCCGAAGGTATCATAGATTTCCTGATGGAAGGCCTCCTGATCACGGACGTGTTCGCCTTTCAGATTGTAGTGCGCGGCCATCTTCCGCCACTTTTCATCGTCCTCCGGACGGTCGATGGAGAGGTAGAGCAACACCACATCGTTGGCCGCAGCATACTCCTGCAACGGACCGACGTGGGCAAACGACGCACGGCAGGGACCACACCACGTGGCCCAGATGTCCATGAAGATGACTTTCCCTTTGTATAGGTCGGTCACGTCCTTAATCGTCTTGGCCGAGCTGACATCGAGGAAATGAATATCGGCAGGGATTGTTGTTTCGTTGAAGGCACGGTTCTTGGCCACGGCACGGTCCACCCACGGCATCCATCCGCTTTCGGGATAGAGGCGGCGGAACTCGTCGGCCAGCGGAAGCAGTTGCGGGTCATAACGCTGCTGCGACTCGTCTTCGAGGAAGAGCTGGGCCAGAGCAGCTTCCTGCGCCTTGCCCGTCAGCCGGTGCGTAAAATCGTAGAAAGCCAGTTGCACGCCTTTCTCCACTCCTTCCGGCTTCGGCTCACCCTTGGTATAGTAACGGATGCCGGTATCATAACTTGCCGCGTCGTAAAACGAAAGGGAGAAAGGGCTGCAAGGATGATTGATGGAGCAGAAGGCCGTCATGCTGTCCAGCTGGGCCATCCATTCCTGCTTCGTGGCCTCGGACGACCGGAAGACAGTAGCCAGCACCTGGTTCTGGAAAGCCAGCAGCAACTGCATGCGAATGTCCTGACGGACCTTGGCACGCAGGTCCTCGTCCACGCCTTCCACCTCCTTGTCCAGCGACAGGGCATAGTCCGTCAGCTTGCGGCGCACCGATGTAGCCACGGTGTCACGGACAATCTGCCAACGGTCGCCTCTCCGTGCACGGATGGCGAACACATCCTCGTACAGCTGGTTCAGCAGTTCCGCCACACGGGCCGTCTTGTCATCCTGCCCTTCGATGACGGTCATCGGCTTTTCGGCCCATCCGTCCAATTCGATCCGCATCGTTCCTTCCTTGGCAAGAAGTGAACCCATTTTCTTCTTTCCATACAGATAAAACTGGACCCGCTCGTATTCTCCTCCGGGCAGCGTCAGCGTGAACGTGCTGTCCGCCTGCAACTTCAACGTATCAAACGTTTGCGAATTGAACATTCCGCCAACCGACCGCTGGCAAACCAGAAGTGCCCCGTCCGCATGACGCACGGAACCCGTAATGTGAATCTCCGGACGGGTGGTGCAGGCTGCACACAATCCGCCCAAACATACCGCCCCGAGGGCAGCTTTCCAAACTTTTCTGCTGAAGTGTTTCATTGTTCCCAAGATTTTAAATCGAGGGGGCAAACCATAGCCCCGCTACAAAGGTAATGTTTTTTTACATTTAGTATTATTTCAACTGAATTATTTTCAGTCCTGGCCGCCAGAATCGGTGTATTCACTCGCCGGCCGCAAAGCATCGCAATCAGCAGTAACCGGCTTCCCCGCCTTGCAAAAAGTCCATAGCCAGCGGCCTAACTATGAACTTTACAACGCTAACTATGGACATTGGCAGCTGGAATATCTTTCATCAAAGAATCACAAGGCAGTGGAGTGATGCTTGATGAGGTTCATAAACTCCTCGCGAGTCTTGGCCTGGTTGAAGGCACCGGTGAAGTCGGAAGTCGTAGTGATGGCATTCTGCTTCTCCACGCCCCGCATCTGCATGCACATGTGCTTGGCCTCGACCACCACCATCACGCCCAGCGGATTGAGCGTCTCCTGGATACACTCCTTAATCTGGAGCGTCATGCGCTCCTGCACCTGCAGGCGGTGGGAGAAGATGTCGACCACACGGGCTATCTTGCTCAGGCCGGTAATGTAGCCGTTGGGGATGTAGGCCACGTGCGCCTTGCCGTAGAAAGGCAGCATGTGGTGCTCGCACAACGAGAAGAAATCGATGTCCTTCACAATCACCATCTGGCTGTATTCTTCCTTGAACTTGGCCGAACGGAGCACTTCGTGCGGGTCCATCGTATAGCCCTTGGTCAGGGTCAGCATGGCCTTGGCCACACGTTCGGGAGTCTTGAGCAGACCTTCGCGCCCGGGGTCTTCGCCCAGCAGGGTCAGAATGCGTGCATAATGTTCTTTCAGTTCGTCCAACGCAGGAGAGGTGATGATTTCTTTTTCCAACATGATTTCTACAAAATATGATTGACTGGTTTTACATGAAAAGACGACAGACGCGGCATCCGGGCCGCTTCCTGCGTCACAATGGGATATTTATCTGGTCGCGGACAATGGAGACTTCCTTGAACTTGCCGGTAGCCCGCAGCTGCCGCATCATGGCATCGGCCTCCTCGATGCTCCGGTAATCGCCCACACGGCACAGCCAGCGCGGAGGGGTAAAGAAGGAATAGACCGGCAGATCAGGAAAAATCTCCTTGACGGATGCCGCCACAGAATGGGCTTCGTTCTTGGCTGCACGGGTATTGCTGCCGGCATATACCTGAACACGATATCCCGAGGTCTTGATTACCTGGCGTTCGCCCGTAGCCGATACGGTATGCGTTTTACCTACCAATGCCTCGATGCGCTCATCCTGATGGATTGTAATCTTTCCCTGGCCGGGAACATTCCGTTCCAGACTCTTCACGATATTGTCCTGCGCCGCAGCCGACAGGAGGAAAGAAAGGCCGGCAAGAGCCAAAAGCAAACGTTTCATATGTGAATGGGTATATTGGGGTGAATAATGTGTCGAAATAATATAGACTATGAAAAGAAAAAGGAGGAAGCACCCGCCGCGTGCATACCACCGGCATGGCACTTCCTCTTTGGTTTCTATCAGCTTTTCATCAATTGAAAGCGTCGATGATGCCCTTGAAATCGGCTACCTTCAAGGCAGCGCCACCAATCAGACCGCCGTCAACATCGGGGTTGGCAAACAGTTCCTTGGCATTCGAAGGCTTGCAGCTGCCACCGTACAGGATGGAGCAGTTGTCGGCAATTTCCTTACCATACTTCTCGGCTACGGCACCACGGATGAAGGCGTGGATTTCCTGTGCCTGTTCGGGAGTGGCAGTCTTGCCAGTACCGATGGCCCATACCGGCTCGTAAGCCAGGATGATCTTGGAGAAGTCTTCGGCAGACAGAGAGAATACAGAAGCCAGCTGGGCGGCAACCACTTCGTTCTGCTTGCCGGCTTCGCGCTCTTCCAGTACTTCGCCGATGCAGAAGATAGGAGTCAGACCGTTGGCCAGAGCCAGTTTCACCTTCTCTTCCAGGATTTCTACGGTTTCGTGATAGTAGGCACGACGCTCTGAGTGACCCAGGATGACATATTTGGCACCGGTAGAAGCTACCATGGCAGCCGATACCTCACCCGTATAGGCACCCGACTCCTTGTCAGCGCAGTTCTCGGCACCTACACCAATCTTGGCGGGGTCTACCAGCGGAGTAACCGATGCCAGGTGGATAAACGGTGTACAGATGATTACATCACAGTTGGGCTTCTCGGCAGCCAACACTTCGTTCAGTTCTTTTGCAAGGGCAATACCCTCCTGGAGGGTCTTGTTCATTTTCCAGTTTCCTGCAACAATGTTCTTTCTCATTTTGTTTTCTATTTAAAAGGGTTAAACCATTAATTTATTCTTATCAGCCAACTTGGCCGTCTTCTTCTCCCTGCGTTTGATGATCAGGATATCTACAGCCAGCACCATGCACAAAGGTATCACAAACCACAGCAAGACCTGCCCGAGCACATTCCACACACTGACTACCTTCTGCTGTCCAAGGGGAATCTTGTCCAGCGCATCGACCAGCACATATTCGTCCGGCAGATTGTTGTCGCTCCACTTGTTCAATATCGTTCCGTCCTTCAACAGCAACAGTCCCGGGTTGGAACGGATGATGGTCTTCAGCGTAATGTCGTCGGCCTGGCAGAAAGGATACTCGGCTCCCGTGCGGTCGGCCCACAACAAGATGTCGTCTTCTTCCGAAGCTGTCAGGGCATAGAACGCATAACCATGCTCCACGCTGTAGTCATAGATTTCATTGATAAGGTCTATGTTGCTGTCATCGGCCTCTTCGATGCGGTGCGCCACAAGCAGGAAGGTGTAGCCCTTGTCTGCCAGGACACTGTCCGTAATATCCTCGCCCGTCTGCAGGTTCAGCAGCGAAAAGTCATGAATCGGCGGCTCGTATCCCTTCTCCTTCAACACCGTACGCGACCCGACAAAAGTCCACGTACTGTCCGGATAATTGTCCAGCGAGAATTCTTTCTGCACTCCGTCCTTCTCGAGGGTGAAATAGGTTTCAAAAACCGGCAGCTTGGCACCTTCGGGCACCTCCATGGCCTGCCTGATATTCACGCCTACCTTATAGGGACGGAAATCGATAATCGGCAGATTGCGCTGACAATAGACCGACAGGGCAAACACGAACAGGATGGCGTACATGGAGAACACCCATTCCATCTTGCGGGTAATGAAGCGTATCACATCTTTCCGCCAACGGAACACCGATATGGCGGCCAGCAACAGAACGATATTCTTGCCGAAAGTCTGCCAGTTGGTCAGCACCCATGCGTCGCCAAAACAACCGCAATCCGATACCGGATTGGCGATGGCCAGATAGAGTGTAAGCGGAGTCATGAAAGACATCAGCAACAGAGCCAGCCAGGCACTTACCGTTTTGCGGATACCCAGAAAGAGATATACTCCGACACAAAACTCCACCGCTGCCAGCAATATGCCGGCCAGAAACAAGAGTACAGAAGGAAACCAGCTGATCATGCCGAATGCCGTCAGATAGTCCTGCAGCTTATAGTAAGAGCCGAACGGATCAACAGCCTTGACAAAACCCGAAAAGATAAACACCCCTCCCAGCAGGAAGCGGCAGGCGTTTACCCATACCTTCTTGGCAATATGTCGTTTGTCAGTCTCCAAATTCTATCTTGATCAAACCGAAAACCGAATAGTTTATCATATCCATGTAGTTGGCGTCCACGCCTTCGGACACCAGCGTCTGCCCGGCCAGGATTTCTATCTGCTTGGTACGATAGATTTTCATCAGAATCAGGTCGGTATACGAACTGATACGCATGCTGCGCCAGGCCTCATCGTAATCGTGGTTCTTGGCCAGCATCAGTTCCAACGATGTCTTGGCATACTTGTCATACAACGCCAGCGCCTCTTCATTGCTGATATCGGCCTGCTCGGCATAACCCAATTCCAGCTGGATGAGTCCCACGATGCCATAGTTGACAATGGCGATGAATTCCGACCGGATACCCTCGTCCACCAGGGCTACCCCCTTTGTCTCGATACTGCGGATGCGGTTGGCCTTGATGAATATCTGATCCGTCACCGAAGAAGGACGCAGAATACGCCAAGCGGGACCGTAATCATGCAGTTTCTTGGCAAACAAGTCGCGGCAAATTCCAATGACATGTTCAAATTGTTGTCTGGTATCTTTCATATCCTTACAAATAGACCGCAAAGTTAGGAATAATTAAGAAATAAAGAAAAGAGGGCGCTCTAAATTATATTAAAGCACCCTCCTTACAAATATAGATTGTCTACGTTTTTTCAAGAACAACGCAAAACCTGTCCCGGACGCAAGGTCGTATTCTTGGAAATCCGGTTCAGCTGACAAAGCTTGCTGACTGTGGTTCCCTGACGGGCTGCGATCTTCGACAAGGTATCACCTTTCTTCACCTTGTAATACAAATCGCCGCTTGAACTCTTGCCACCGGAAGACTTCTTGGCCTTCTCGAAGGTATAGGTATCGGCCACAATATCCTGCTTTTCGAAATCGAACATCTTGGCAGGATCGAGCGCCACACCCAGGAAACGGGTCTCAAAATGCAGGTGGGAACCGGTAGAACGACCGGTATTTCCGCCCAAGGCTATCGGTTCGCCCGCCTTTACCAACTGGTCTACAGCCACCAGCTGCTTGGACAGGTGACCATAAATTGTTTCCAGACCGTTGTCATGACGGATTACGAGATACTTGCCATATCCCTTGCGGCGTCCTTCGTCGGCCACCACACGCACACGACCGTCAAAAGCCGCACGGATGGTATCGCCGATATACACCTTGATGTCAAGTCCGTAGTGAGCTCTGCGACGGCGCGGACGATAACCGAACACGTCTGTAATGCGCGTATGGTCGGTAGGCATACAGAAACCGGTAAGGTCAATGGTATATTTGTCGGGGACAATGGCATCGCCGTACACATGAACAGACTTCGTATTCCAGGAAGGATAGATATCGAAAGCAGGATACATGGACTGCTCCACGCGAATCTGCTTCTGCAATGCCAGTGAGTCTACGCTTTTCAGTTTTCTATCGATGGGCGCCTGACGGGCAATAAGGTCCTGTGAGAAAGAATTCAGACTCACCATTGCCGCAGCCGCACAAAAAATCAGTTTTATTCCTCTTAAATTCATTCCGTTTCGTTCTTTGTCTTTCCAGCAAGATATCCGCCCGAAATTCATACCGTTACCACGCTTCTGCACAGACGAATACCCGTTTTTTCAAAAATTCTTCCAAAGGTAGCATTTCTATTCCAAACGGCGTATCCCCAATTAAGTATTTTTTTCTTTAATCAGCCGGACTATAGAGGAGAAAAACAACATAACAAATTGACAAACAAATAATTATAAAGAAATATGTTTTACAACATATCGGCTTTCACAAGACATTCCATTAACACAATCAGCTGATAGCCGCCCAATTGACATTGCTCTTACGCAACGCCTTCAGCTGTTTCCACAGAATCTCGTGTTCGGGTAATGTTCCCTGCGGATCCTGTTCCACAATTTTCCGGGCCACTTCGCGCACATACTGCAACAGTTGCCCGTCACGGGCCAGGTCGGCGATTTTCAAGTCGAAAGCCACCCCACTCTGCTGCGTACCTTCCAGATCGCCGGGACCACGGAGCTTCAGGTCGGCTTCGGCTATTTCGAAACCGTCGTTGGTACGTACCATTATTTCCAGCCGCTTGCGGGTATCCTCGGCCAGCTTGTAACCCGTCACCAGAATGCAGTACGACTGATCGGCTCCACGCCCTACCCGTCCGCGCAACTGATGCAGCTGCGACAGGCCGAAGCGTTCGGCATTCTCGATAATCATGACCGACGCATTCGGTACGTTCACTCCCACCTCGATGACCGTCGTGGCCACCATAATCTGAGCCTGTCCCGAAACAAACAGCTGCATCTGCGCATCTTTCTCGGCCGGTTTCATCTGGCCATGCACCTTGCATACACAACAGTCGGGAAAGGCCTCGCAAACGTGCAGATAACCTTCCTCCAGATTCTTCAGGTCTATCTTCTCGCTTTCCTTGATCAGCGGATAGACAATATACACCTGCCGTCCTTCCTCTATCTGCTTGCGCACCGAACGGTACAGACTCTCCCGACGGTTGTCGAACTGATGGATGGTGGCTATCGGCTTGCGTCCGGGAGGCAGTTCGTCGATGACAGACACATCCAGGTCGCCATACAGCGTCATGGCCAGCGTACGGGGAATGGGGGTGGCCGTCATCACCAGCACATGGGGAGGCTGTTCGTTCTTGGTCCACAAGCGGGCACGTTGCGCCACACCGAAACGGTGCTGCTCATCGATGACCACCAGCCCCAAAGAAGCAAAGTTCACCGTATCTTCGATGACCGCATGCGTGCCGACCAATATCTTCACATCCCCTTCCACCAGACCTTTCAGGATGGCTTCCCTACGCTTGCCCCTGACCGAACCGGTCAGCAGTTCCACCCGTACATCCATGCCGCACAGCAACTCGCGAATCGTGTCGAAATGCTGATTGGCCAGAATCTCCGTAGGCGCCATCAGGCAAGCCTGATAGCCGTTGTCCAGCGCTATGAGCATACTCATCAACGCCACCAGTGTCTTTCCGCTTCCCACATCGCCCTGCAGCAGGCGGTTCATCTGCCGTCCCGAACCCAGGTCACGCCGTATCTCCTTGAGCACCCGCTTCTGGGCTCCCGTCAGTTCGAACGGCAGGTTACGCGTGTAGAAAGTGTTAAACACCTCCCCCACTTTGCCGAACACGTACCCCCTGTACTTATACTGGCGGTCGCGCGCATAGCGCAGGATGTTGAGCTGTACATAAAACAGTTCCTCAAACTTCAGCCGGTACTGTGCCTTCCGCAAGAGGTCGGCATTGCCGGGAAAGTGAATGTTGCAAAGCGCCTCGGTCAACGGCATGAGGTGGTGTTCCTGCAACAGCGAAGCCGTCAGGGTCTCGGGCAAAGGCTCCTGGATCTGGCGGACCAGCGTCGCCATCATCTTCTCGATGGCATTCGAGTTCAGGAAAGCCCGTTTCATCTTCTCCGTGGTATTGTAGTAGGGACGCAAGCCCATGCCGGACATCTGTACATCCGAAACCGCGTCGATATCCGGATGGGCGATATTGATACGCCCGTTGAAAGCCGTCGGCCGGCCGAACACGACGTATTCCTGATGCACCTTGTATTTCCCGGTCAGGAACTTGATGCCTTGAAACCACACCAGGTCCACAAATCCCGTCCCGTCCGTGAAATGGGCTATCAGCCTCCGCTGCCGTCCTTCACCCGCAATCTCGAAACTGCGGATTTCTCCCTTCAGTTGGATATAGGGCATGGTTCCGTCTATCTCGCGGATGGAATAAATGCGGCTGCGGTCTACATATTTATAAGGGAAATAATACAACAAGTCGTGCAGGGTACAGATACCCAGTTCCTTGTTCAGCGTAGCGGCCCGCTGCGGCCCTACGCCCGGCAGATATTTGATGTCAGCAGTAGCCAGGTCAATCATTCTTCCAACAGAGCCGAAGCCACCTTCAGGTCAAAAGGTGTGGTAATCTTGATGTTTTCCCGGTTGCCTTCGGTCAGCGCGACGGGCACCCCCATCGCCTCGACCACCGAAGCATCGTCTGTAAACATGGGAGTATAGGGCTGTCCGTATGCCTCCTTGAGCAAAGCGGCGTCGAACACCTGCGGTGTCTGTACCAGGCGGTACTCGTCACGTGGAACGGTCACACTGCCACCCGCCTCCTGCAGGTGTCTCACCGTCTCCACCACCCCGATGCAGGGCACCACCGCCCGCTTGGTCTTGGCCTCCTCGTAGCAGCGGCGTATGACTTCGGGCGACACAAACGGACGCACCCCGTCGTGTACTCCTACCAAAGCCGGCGTTTCGACCAGTGCCAGGCCGTTCTTCACCGAATGAAAACGGGTTTCTCCGCCGTCGGCCATCCGATAAGGCAAATTGAAACAGTGCTTCCGGCACAGTTCCAGCCAGAAATCCTGCTGGTTGTGCGGAAGCACCAGAATAAGTTGTATCTCCGGATTGCAGGCATAAAAGGCCTCCATCGTGCGCATCAGCACCGGTTTTCCTCCAATGGGCAGAAACTGCTTGGGCAAATCCGTTCCCATGCGCAGTCCCTTGCCTCCGGCCACAATCAGAGCATAGTGTGTCATTGCGTTTCCTTTACTTGGTCAGACACATGGCACTCTTCAGTTCCTTCACTTTCTCTTTCCCGCAAAGGTGTTCTACCAGCGCCAGACCGAATTCGATGGCAGCTCCGGGTCCCTTGCCGGTAATGAAGTTTCCGTCCTTCTCCACCATGGCACCCGTATATTCGGCTCCTTCCAGGTATTTGTCAAATCCCGGATAGCAGGTAGCCTTTTTGCCCTTCAGCAATCCCAGATTGCCCAGCACCATCGGGGCAGCACAGATAGCGGCAATTGACTTGTTTCCTTCCGCCTGTTTCAGCAACTGTCTGCGCAGGTCCTCACACTCGTTCAGCGTTGTAGCGCCGGGCAGTCCGCCGGGCAATACCATCATGTCCGCATCAAAGAAATCGCAGTTCACGATGTTCTTGTCGCACAGCACCGAGATGCCATGAGACCCCTTCACGATTTCATCGGGAGTCACAGACACCATTGTCACATTCAGACCGGCGCGTTTCATGATGTCGACAGCCGCAAAGGCTTCCATTTCTTCAAAACCGTCTGCAAAAAACACATAAACAGTTCCCATAGTCAAAAGTCCTCCTTATATTTTATTTCAGATTAAAATAATACGTAATAGTTCCCGCTTGGTTGTTCAGCCCGCTCACGGCATTGAAGCGCGCCTTCTTGGCCGCATCCTCGGCCGCCTTGCGCAGCGCCGGATTCACGGTGTTGGTCTGGCGGTTGATGCTGGTAGCTATCACCTGGCCGGCCGGATTCACGGTGATGTTCACCACCACCTTTCCTTCATCCTGCACGTTATAGACCGGTTTGGGCAATCCGCCGGGACCTAACGAACGTCCGTTCAGGCTGAACGAACCATAACCGCCCACACCGGTAGCCGCTCCTTCGGCCGCATTGCCGGTCGGGCTGCCCTGGATACCGTTGCCCTGCGTATTTCCCTTACTGCCCATCTGGGCACCCTTGCCGAAAGCTCCCGCCACGGTACGTCGTGCAGCCTCTTCTGCTTCCTTCCGTTCGCGTTCGGCTTTCTCGGCAGCCAGTTTGCGGGCTTCTTCCGCCTTCTCGGCTTCTGTCTTCTCGGGCTTCTTCACTTCCTCCTTCTTCTTTTCGGGAGTTTTCGTTTCGGGTTTCAGAGCCACCGTTTCCTCCATATCCTGCGTCATCAGATCCTGGTCCGCAGGCTCCTGAGGTTGCGGCACCGCCTGTTCGGGCATCACGTCCACGTCTACCAACGACGGATCCGCCTGCCCCCATGCATCGGGCACTTCACCCAACATGACTGGCATACCTCCCTCTTCGGCAGGAGCCGGTACTACAAACCCTGCCCATATCAAAAAGACGATTACGGCGGCATGCACCAGCAATGCCCCCGTCAAGCCTATGTATTTTCCTTTTTCTTTTTGATTCACAGCAAGATTCCTTTCTTAGACATTAACGACCCATACTGTTTTGCCGTCGTCAGCGCCCTTCGGGCGGACGGGTGGCGAGCACCATCTTGAAGTGGTTCTCGTTGGCAATGTTCAGCACTTTCACAATTTCCCGATAAGGCACCGTTTCGTCCGCATACAGAGCCACGTACATTTCCGGTTCCTTTTCGGCGCATTCCTGCAGGAACGGTGTCAGTTCCTCCAGTGTAATCGCCTGTTCACGGTCATTCCCGAACGCTGCATAGAAATTCAGGTCCTTGTCGATGATAACCCTTGTCAGCGGCTTGGCCGACGTCTGTTGTTTGCCCTGCGGCAACAGCACCTTGATGGCGTTGGGCGAAACCACCGTCGAAGTGATCATGAAGAATATCAGCAGCAGAAATATCACGTCCGTCATGGACGCCATACTGAAGTTGGGCGATATTTTGGCTCTTCGTTTCAGCATGGCTCATTCAGTAAATCCATGAAGGCCATGGTCTTGGCTTCCATCTTGTTCACCACTCCGTCGACCAGCGTCACCAGATAGTTGTAGGCAAACATGGCGATGATGCCCACAATCAGACCGCCTACGGTCGTAATCATAGCCTCATAGATACCCCCGGAAAGCAGGGTGATGTCGATGTTGTTGCCCGCATTCGCCATTTCGAAGAAAGCGCGCACCATACCCGTCACCGTTCCCAGGAAGCCAATCATCGGCGCTCCCGCAGCGATGGTTGCCATGATGGTCAGTCCCTTTTCCAGCTTGGCCACCTCAATGTTGCCCACATTTTCGATGGCAGCCTGTACGTCGCTCACCGGACGGCCCAGGCGGCTGATTCCTTTTTCTATCATGCGTGCCGACGGCGTGTTCACGCTACGGCAGTAGGCCAGTGCAGCCTTGATTTCGCCTCCCAGAATGTAATCCTTGATTTTGTCCATAAACATGGGATCCTCCTTTCCAGCCTTGCGGATAACGTAGTTCCGTTCAAACAGGATGTAGAAGCACAGCACCGAGAGCAGTCCCAGCACCACCATGATCCAGCCGCCTTTCACGGCCATACTCCACAAACTCATCTCTTCCGGTCCGGCCACCGGAGTCAGAACCGGATTGGCACCCGCAATCGAGTCGGCCATCGCCGGGGCCACTTGGGCCAATAACATCATTGCATTCATTGACGAAGACAGTTTTTATATTCCTGAATGGTGCGTTGCAGTCCCAGGTACAGCGCATCACAGATCAGCGCATGTCCTATCGACACCTCGTCCAGCCAGGGTATGTTCTTATAAAAATAGTTCAAGTTCACCAGACTCAGGTCATGGCCCGCATTCAGGCCCAGCCCCAGGTTGCGCACAGCCTTTGCGGCAGCCACAAAAGGCGCCACAGCCGCTTCCGGATTCTTCGTGTAGCCCGACGCATAGGGTTCCGTGTACAGTTCCACGCGGTCGGTACCTGCCTTGGCGGCATATTCTATCATTTCAATGTCGGTCGACACAAACACCGAGGTCCGTATACCCGCCTTCTTGAATTCGTCGAGCACTTCGCTCAGGAAGTCCAGGTTCTTCTTCGTATCCCATCCGGCGTTCGAAGTCAGTTGTGTCGGGCTGTCGGGTACCAGTGTCACCTGATGGGGCTTCACTTTCAGCACCAGGTCAATGAATTCCGGCGCCGGATACCCCTCGATATTGAATTCCGTACGCAGCAGCGGACGCAGGTCATACACATCTTTCCGGCGGATATGTCTTTCATCCGGCCGCGGATGCACCGTAATGCCGTCCGCACCAAAGCTTTCACAGTCTTGCGCTACCTTTACCACATCCGGCACGTTCCCGCCGCGCGCATTGCGCAACGTTGCTACCTTGTTTATGTTTACACTTAATTTAGTCATAATTTTACCGTTAGTTTCGGGCAAAAGTACAAATAATAGTCATAAGTTGACAGGAATATTATAAAAAAATAGCATCTTTGCAATGCTAATAACAAACGGAGCGTATGAAAATAGCCATTTTCGGAAACACTTATCAGGCCAAAAAGTCCTCGTATGCCGAGCGCCTGTTCAGTATCCTCACCCGCCACAAGGCCGAGATCTGTATCTGCCGTGAGTTCTACCAGTTCCTGACGGCCGAGCTGCATCTCCAGCTTCCTCCCGTCGAGTTGTTCGACGGCGACTGTTTCGAGGCCGACCTTGTCATCAGCCTGGGCGGCGACGGTACGTTCCTCAAGGCAGCCAGCCGGGTAGGTGCCAAGGGATTCCCCATTCTGGGCATCAACACCGGCCGCCTCGGTTTCCTGGCCGACATCTCCCCCGAAGAAATGGAGATCACCCTCAACGACATCTACAACCACCATTATAAAATAGAAGAGCGCAGTGTGCTCCAGCTGTCATGCGACGACCGCAACCTGATGCGTTGCCCCTATGCCCTCAACGAGATAGCCGTCCTCAAGCGCGACAGCTCGTCGATGATCAGTATCCACACCGCCATCAACGGTGCCCCGCTCACCACCTACCAGGCCGACGGACTCATCGTTGCCACGCCCACCGGCTCCACCGCCTACTCGCTCAGCGTGGGAGGGCCCATCATTGTACCCCACAGCAAGACCATTGCCATCACTCCCGTCGCCCCCCACAGCCTCAACATGCGCCCCATCGTCATCTGCGACGACTGGACCATCACCCTCGACGTCGAAAGCCGCAGCCACAACTTCCTCGTGGCCATCGACGGTCGCAGCGAGTCGTGCCGTGAAGCCACCCGCCTCACCATCTCCCGCGCGCCCTACACCATCAAAGTAGTCAAGCGCTTCGACCACATCTTTTTCCATACCCTGCGCGACAAGATGATGTGGGGAGCCGACATCCGATAAAACGACAATCGGGCAAAGCCATCCTTTTCCCGACCGCTTCGCCCGATTCATTGAGAATGGAGAATTGATAATTGAAAATCCCCCCACTGATATCCGATATTTTATATTTGATATTTAATATTTGACATTTGTCATCTCCCATACATCGTCTCATAGTACTTCTGGTAATCCCCTGAAGTCACGTTGTCCATCCATTCCTGATTATCCAGATACCAGCGCACCGTCTTTTCGATACCCTCCTCAAACTGAAGACTCGGCTCCCAGCCCAGCTCCTGCTGGAGCTTTGTCGAGTCGATGGCGTAGCGCATGTCGTGGCCCAGACGGTCCGTCACGTAGGTTATCAGGTCCATATCCTCCCCTTCCTTGCGGCCCAGCAGACGGTCCACCGTGTTGATTACCACCTTGATGATGTCGATGTTCTTCCACTCGTTGAAACCACCGATGTTGTACGTTTCAGCCACCTTGCCGTTGTGGAAAATGACGTCAATAGCCCGTGCATGGTCTTCCACATACAGCCAGTCGCGCACGTTCTCACCCTTGCCATACACCGGCAACGGCTTGCGGTGACGGATGTTGTTGATGAACAGCGGTATCAGCTTCTCCGGGAACTGGTACGGACCGTAGTTGTTCGAGCAGTTCGTCACGATGGTCGGCATGCCGTACGTGTCATGGTACGCACGCACGAAGTGGTCGCTCGATGCCTTGCTGGCGCTGTACGGACTGTGCGGATTGTACTTCGTCGTCTCATAGAAGAACTCCTTGCCATAGGCCAGGTGATGCCTGCCCGACGAAGCCTTTGTGGTGAACGGTGGTTCAATGCCTTCCGGATGCGTCATCTCCAGTGCCCCATACACCTCGTCCGTCGAGATGTGGTAGAAGCGCTTGCCCTCGTATTTCTCCGGCAGGCTTTCCCAGTACAGCTTCGCCGCCTGCAGCAGGCTCAGCGTACCCATCACGTTCGTCCGTGCGAAGGTAAACGGGTCCTTGATGCTTCGGTCCACGTGGCTCTCTGCAGCCAGATGGATGATGCCGTCCACCTTCTCCTCCTGCATCAGGCGGTAGAAAGCGTCGAAGTCGCAGATGTCCATCTTCACGAACTTGTAGTTCGGACGGTCCTCGATGTCCTTCAGATTGGCCAGATTACCCGCATACGTCAGCTTGTCCAGGTTGATGATGCGATACTCCGGATACTTGTTCACAAACAGGCGAACCACATGGCTGCCGATGAAACCGGCTCCGCCGGTAATTACTATTGTGCGTTTGAAATTCATTTCAATGATGGTTTGTTGCACCACAGAGGACACTGTGTCACACTGAGTGCCTGTTCATACGTAAACGATTATTTATTGATAACTCCGTGTCACTCCGTGGTGAACACAAACGGTGTCTCAAAGTCCTTCAACAACGGATGTTTTGTATCCTTCTCACTCAGTATCGCCTTCTCCGTCGGTATCCGCCAGTCGATGCCCAGACTTTCGTCCAGGATGCTGATACCCCCGTCCGCTTCCGGATGGTAGAAATTGTCACACTTATACTGGAACACCGCCGTCTCGCTCAATACCGAAAAGCCGTGGGCAAAACCCTGCGGAATGAAGAACTGCCGGTGGTTGTCCTCCGTCAGTTCCACAGCCACATGCTGCCCGTACGTGGGACTTCCTTTGCGGATGTCCACCACTACGTCCAGCACCGCCCCCTTCACGCAACGCACCAGCTTGCTCTGCGTGTACGGTGGCCGCTGGAAGTGCAGACCGCGCATCACGCCATAGCTCGACATGCTCTCGTTGTCCTGCACAAAGGTGACAGGCCCCACCTTTTCATCAAACTCCCGTTGCGAGAACGACTCGAAGAAATACCCCCTCGCATCCCTGAAAATGCGTGGCTCGATGATCACCACGCCCTCTATACTTGTCTTGATTACCTCCATTGTTAAAGTGATTAGTGGTCAACGGTTAACGGTTAGCATACTCATCACTAATCACTAACCACTAACCGCTCACCGTTCCTTAAAGGTTCTCCTCCCCCGTTCGCTCCACCTCGCCGATTACCTGCAGCAGATACTGTCCGTACTGGTTCTTCAGCATCGGCTGAGCCAGTTCGCGCAACTTCTCTTCGGTAATCCATCCCTTGCGGAAAGCGATGCCCTCCAAACAGGCGACTTTCAAGCCCTGACGCTTCTCGATAACCTCAATGAACGTCGAAGCCTCGCTCAGCGAATCGTGCGTACCCGTGTCCAGCCAGGCAAAGCCACGGCCCAAGGTCTGCACCTTCAGCTCCCCGTCCTCCAGGAAACGCTGGTTCACGGTCGTAATCTCCAGCTCCCCACGAGCCGACGGCTCGATGTGTTTGGCCACGTCCACCACCTTGTTCGGGTAGAAATACAGCCCCACCACCGCATAGTTCGATTTCGGCTGCTTCGGTTTCTCCTCGATGGACAGGCAGTTGCCCTGCTTGTCAAACTCCGCCACGCCGTATCGTTCCGGGTCGCTCACCCAGTAGCCGAACACCGTCGCCTTCTTTTCCTCTTCCGCCGTGCGCACCGCCTCCTTCAGCATCGCGCTCAGCCCATTGCCGTGGAAGATGTTGTCGCCCAGCACCAGGCACGCCGCATCGTCGCCGATGAAGTCCGCCCCGATGATGAACGCCTGTGCCAGTCCGTCCGGACTTGGCTGTTCCGCGTATTCAAAACGTACGCCAAAGTCCGAGCCGTCGCCCAGCAGCCGCCGGAAGCCCGGCAAGTCCTGCGGAGTCGAGATAATCAGAATCTCGCGGATACCCGCCAGCATCAGCACCGAGATGGGATAATAGATCATCGGTTTGTCAAAAATGGGAATCAGCTGCTTGCTCACCCCCTTGGTGATGGGATACAGGCGCGTCCCTGTTCCTCCCGCCAGAACAATCCCTTTCATATCTTTGGTTGTTTACTTGTTACGTTCATACTCCGGACTTTCGTCCCCTCTGCAAACCATTTTCGTCTACATCTACACAAAAGTAAGGATTAATCCCGACATGCCCAAACAGATACCAATAAAAAAGGCGGGCGAAGCCGCTCTATCGCCGCTCCGCCCGCCTTTTCTGTAAGCGTCCAATTTTGACGTACCCTACAGGGAAAGCCCCTTTGGGAAGCTTTCC
>NZ_CABUOL010000006.1 GCF_902493215.1 uncultured Mediterranea sp. | reverse complement strand
TTAACAACAAGTGCAGTTATATACTACCAGTTGTGTAGAATAGTATATAACTGCCAAAATTTTAATAGTCCTGCATTATATAAATCCAGATTGTAACTTTCAATATTCTTTTTGCCCATTCCCAATTTAGTTGCCAGCTTGTTAGTTGAAAGAAAGATCTTGTTATTGTCTGCTATCAATAAGAGCTTGATATAATATCCTTTCACTTTTACACTCAAATTCACTTTCATAAAGAGGCAGGATATGGTTATAAAATTGGGGTGCTCTATGGGTGGTATGCAGTAAAGACTTCTCACCGTGAACTTGTAAACAGGATGGTTTATTGGTTCTGAATATCTCTTTCTAACCAGTACGGCTTCCATGTCTTTATTGAAGTTCTTTAGTGCGTCCTCGCTTTCTCCAGTATGTTTGGCTAAATCCTTTATTCTCCATCTGACTTTATAATAGTCATTTCTATATAAGGACAAGCAGAAGAATCTGTATAGATTGGATGGGTTGAGTTTGTCCAAAATGGATTTATTGATGGTGGCATATTCCTGCCTTATGTTACTTGTTCTGTTTTGCAGGTGTCTTTGGGGTATCTTCATATTCATTAGTAGCTGATTGAACATTATGGGTAAACAATAAATCTTTCTTTTCTCGTTCCATCTTATAATAGTAGGCTGTGCCAAAATAAATCTTGGCTTCCTTTCGGTTGTTGAACTTCTTTCCAGTTGGCAAATGAATTATCATATCAATTCAAACACTAGTAAGTTAATAAGCCAGTTTCTGCAATGAGATATAATAGATAGTAACCTTTCCATTTTTCTTTCTCCTTGTCTTTAGATAGTTATTAATATTAGCCCATAAACCTATATGAACTCTGTTATCTTTTACTCCTTGTCTTAGTGCTTTTTCTCTGATTTGCTCATAAGTAAATTCCTGCATTTTAGAAATATTGAATGGTTTGTAAATGGGGAAATCTTGTTAGCGGGAATATCTGCTTGAGGTAGTATAAAGGTAGTTACTTTATAGGTGGGGAACTAATCTTAGGGTCACACATTGGAATTTCTAATTTGAGGATATTCAGACTTCAAACTATTGGTATGCCTGTATTGTAGCCCAGAAGAAAATCCAGATAAATTGAATCTGGACTTTCATTTCGGGCAAGTACAACATTTTTAGAAAAGGGGTTATAATAAGAGGTTTTATGATAAAATGTTGTATCTGTCTAAAGCTTCTCATATTCTAAGAATAAAGCCCGCTGCCTGTTCTTCCAACTGTCCTTGCATTTGAAAAACTCTCCGAGAAAGTCTTTAGGTTTCTTCTTTACAGATGGCATATTCATTAGCTTATATATTTCATCCCTTGTTTTGCTTATGTCGGACAGCTCGTATGCCTGTCCTGCCTTGAACCTGTTCTTTACCATTTCAACAAACTCTGAACCTTTGCGCTTTTCATTGTATCGTTTAAGAATCATGGCTTCTCTGATTTTGGATTGGGAATAATTCAATTCTTCAATCTTCTCTCTCCCCAACTCTTCATAGGCTTCTACTATGAAAGCGTCAGTTCGGATAAGTTCTCTTTTATGTTCCATTGCTATGCTGGTTTCGTCTCCTTTCAACATTTCCAATTGCTTAACTATTTCTTTACGCTTTGCCTTGATGCTGGCAGATTTATTTTCTCGTTTCAATCTTTCCAAATCACCTAAGGGATAGATTTGCGATTCACAACTGGCTTTGAAAGATTTACATTGCCTATATGTCTTGGCCAGCATATCGAAGCTGTTATAGTAACCTTGTACAATTGCATCTGTAATATAGTTGTCTATCTTGAACCAGTTCTTCTCACCGTTTCTATTCAGCATGAATTTAAAGGGATGGGTGTCTAATATGGCTTTGTAAGCATCCCTTGCTTCATCTGTTGTTGCATTATCGTAACAGGTTTTCATCATCCCATAAACCTGCTCAAACACACCTATCATATATTGTAACTGCGCTTTAGACCTTACAGAGAAATTGTAGTCAGTATTGGTGATATGGTTTGCAGATGCAATTCCATTTCTGAAACGACCGATTATCTGTATTGTGTCAGTAAATGGGTCAACCATGCTTTGGCTTGCCATGGTAGTATCAGTTACAATAAACACTTCTGGAAGAAAATCCAGTTCTATATCCAGAGCATTAAAGAATCTACTCGTAAGAAAATTGAACCGCTTCATTTTGCCAGCATCCCAGTCTGAATATGCGTTGGTAAACTTCTTGTCCTTCAAACTTGTTACGCTATTGGATGCACAGAAAACTGTTGATTGCTCCAGAATATCCAGTTTATCCATAATTGAATAAATAGTTTCCGTAGAGTTGATAAAGAGAAATATCGGTTTTTCTACATTGCCGATTCGTTTCTTTAATTCCTGTAGCACATTATTAGTATGGTAAAGGTTTAATGGCTGGGCATATTCGAAGTTAGGTTGAATCTCCATTATCTGAAATTTCTGCTTAAAGAATCTGGGGTCGGTGAAATCCAGCGGAGTGGCAGACACAAGCCCTTTGTTCTCGAACATGAAGAAATCATCGAAAGGTAATGTTATATCCTCTCTGTAATCGACATCCTTTACTATCTTATGGCATTCATCGAATAATAGGTAACAGGTTGAGTAAATATCCATATCCAACTCGTCAAATGCAGATTTAATCTTAGAGAAGCTTTCTGGAGTAGATAGTAGTTTTATATGCTTGTCCTTACTTGCTTGCAGGTATTTTACGATTCTCTCCACAGTCACATTCTCGTAAACTCCAAAAAGGTTGTCGCCCGTATGTTTCGGGTCTTTGCATTTGCCTTTTATCACTGGAACATTTGGTTCTAATATGATGGAGTTTCTATCAGCTTTCAGTTCTCCATAAGTCGCTCCAAGCCCCGTTAGTTTCTTGTATAGAATAGTGTTGGTAGGAATTTGAGGTAAGACTTCTGTCAGATATTGAATCTTCCCGCTTTGTTCCTTTTCAATATTGATATATGTAGTATTCATCTTGGTTTCTGTTTGAGAAGAGGGGAGCTTTAACTCCCGCTCTTCTGGTTGGTAATAATCAGATTATAGCCTCCTTTTCACGCAGGTAATCCAAAAGTTCATCCGTACGTTCTACTCGGAAGTATATCTTACCACGTAAGAAAGCACTTGTCGCACTGATGTAGTTGTTGACCTCACGGAACAAAGGAACAAACTGCACACGTTTGCCCGCCTCAATAAGCTGTTTCAGAATGGATAGCTGGAAATTGCTGTCCTCATCCGCAGTGTACGGATTGAGTTCCGTAGGGTTAACTCCTCCATCTTCACTCTCACCTGTTGTCAGATAAGTGTATATCCATTTGAAAGAAGATGGGTTGACATAGTACTTGAAGCCAGCCACATTGTAGGATTCAATCCAGATGCAAGGATAGTTCTCCTTGTCGGTGTATAGTCTGATGCTTAGGGTTTCTTTTCTCTGCATCATTGACTTGATGGCATTGTGCGCACCTTGGTTATCGTACTTCTCTACCTGTGGGACTGATGTCCCGATAATCTTAAAGTTCATCTCTGTTCGTTTTATTGTTATTAGTTATTACCCTTATCCTGCAAGGGCTCGCAGGTAATCTACAAATGGTGCGCACCGTTTTGTTTCTGATTACGCTGCAAAGGTATGATGTTCTTTGGGGGTGAGTTGGTAAAGAATATCTGCAAGTTTAAATGTATTGTTTACCACAAGAAGCCTCCCCTTTATGGGGAGGACTGTTAATTTAAAGGACTTACAATTCTGGCTGCTCTTGTCGCATCTCAAAAGCCACTTCTTTCAAATTGTTAACAATGCCGTTCCAATCATCTTCAATGTTGAAAATAAAATCCTCTACTACATCCTCAAATGAGCTGTCGGGATCCCCATAATCTTCTTTCAACTTTTTAATGACCTCTTTTGTTACTTCTTTGTCATAGCTGACATTTTGAACGCATGAATTAATGATGGACAGGGCTTCAAGGCTCTTTTCAATCTCTTTTTGAAATTCTATTTTTTGCATGATTTTTCTACTTTCAGGGATTAGTCTGTGGCAACATGCCTATCAGCTTTCTGAAAGCGCTGCAAAAGTAGAGCATTTGAATAGGGCAAATTGGTAAAAAAGGGAACAAAGAAAAAGGCAATTCTTTACCACTGCAAGAATCGCCTTTTAAGTAGGAAAAGTATTATTTACCAAAGTTTTGTTCCACCTATATTATAAGGTGATGATTTGAATGTTTTGTAATCTAATAGAGCTTCTACCGTATCATATTTTTTGAGGAATGAATTTAATCTGCTTCTTATATTGTTGGCATCTGTTGTAACGTCGTCAGCGTCTATCAATTCAATAGCTCTCAAATATGATTCTATTAAATTGGCTTGTGGTCTTGTTGGAACTTTTTCTTTGGTGGATTTTAAATGGGTGTTTTGTAGCAATTGGTATGTTCCCCATATATAGAGTGATTGAGTGGGGTCAATCATTTTATTGCCTACTTTTTTATTTCCGTAGATAATATCCAGCTCCTTTTGAGCTTCCTCCACACTGCTTACTCCTAAATATTGGTGCAGATATTCATTCAAGCTGTTTTCTAACCAACCATCTTTATTATTGATAAGTATCGGAGAATTACCACCTGCTGCAATTCTGATATCGGTAATAAGGTCTTTCCCATTTTTCTGTTTGGGCTGATTGAGTGCAATGTAGAGTTTTAACATATCTGGTCTGACTTCATGGATATATTGTTGATATTGCATCTCCTCGTATTCTCCCTCTGATATTGGAATCTCCGTTATTCTGTTCCTGTAAAGAAGTGCAGCCATGAATATCAATGCACATGAAACCAAATTATCATTATGAAGTTCCGTAACATACGATTCCATGATTGTTGCAGGATTAAAATTATCTGGAACGGTTACTACTATATTCTCATTGGTAGCCAAAGCAAACTTTGTTGCATCCACTCCCCAACCATTTTCTGATTTACACTGGTTGGCAAGTTCTTTTTCTTCTGGTGTTAGATTGAAGACTTTCTTGGTATAGACTTGGGTTAGTTCATTGGATATGTCGGCATAAGTAAAGCCAAAACATCTATTAAGTTCTGGATATAGCTTCTTTATCGTTGGTATGTCAAATGCAACTTCAAGCATGATGTCATAATTTATATTTGGAGCAAAATTAAAAAAAGAAAATCCCACTCACAATAGCTGCAAGTGGGATAATTGCAAATCTACTTACCAAACACGTATTTCACCACTTTGGCATTAGCTTTATTTTCGTTCACAAAATCACGTTCAATATAAATATCAGTCACTTTCATAGAATCATCTATATGGTTCAAAGCCGCATGAACTATATATTTGTCTATGCCCGCCTTATTCAATGCAATGGTAGCCCAACTATGGCGGGCTGCGTAATATTCCAAATCATCCACTTCTAACAATGAACCAATCTCTTTCAAACCATAATTGATAGCTTTGTTAAAGGTCTTTTCATCCCCATAGTATTGGTAGAAGTTAAACAGCCGTTTGCCTGTACTGTCTTTGTACTTTTCTATGAGAGGTTGCACGATTTTAGGAATATCTACCATCATCTTTGCAGCATCTAATCTGCGAGCCTTAGTCTTGGTTCTATTATAGATAATAGTATTCCCTTTCATTTCAGTAGCATTGTAAAGGTCTGCTGAATTGATTCCCATAAGGCAGAATGAGAGAATGAAACAATCCTTAGCCAAATTGTAGCGACAAGTGGATTTATAGCCTTTCTTCATGTCTTTATAGGGTAGCTCCCACACCTTTTTAATGATGTCGGCTGGAATAGCTCTCTTACGGGTAGCCTCCTGTTTAGGTATTTTGAAGTCCTCAAATGGGGAGTTAGGAATGAGGATGAGATTCTTGTCTTTCTTATTGTACTTGTGTTTGGCTTCATTGAACAGCCTTTTAATGCTTACCAAATAGAGGGAGAGGGTACGATTAGAAGTAACACGTTTACCCTGCTGCATTAGTTTCTTGGTACGTACATCACGCTCTCCTATCAAGAATGCTTTGAACTGTTCCAAGAAATCTAAGGTAATAAGGTTTATATCCAATTCTTCCTTGCCTACAAACCGTACCAAAGCATTAATGGCAGTAGTATAATTAGGAGCACCTTTTATAGTTGCTGAAGCTATCCATTCACGACTGAACTTTATAAAATCAATATTTTGTTGCTTTTCTTGTTCACCATTCAGGAAGTTAATAATTTCTTCCAATGTGTATTTGTTCTGGTCTAAATGGAGTTTTTCACACTGTTCTCTGTAATAGAGTACAAGACAATCTATTTCCTTTTTTATAGGAGTGTTTTCTTTAAATTTGAAAGATTTAGTGAGGTCTTGGGGAGTTGCAAACAGGTTAGTTGATAACCTTTTGACCTTTCTGTCTAGCGTAAATCGCATCTTTACGTTGTATGTACCATCACTTCTTTGCTTGTCCTGTTGGACTTCTGCTTTAATTGTCAGCATTTTAACCTATAATTTTTGGGGTCAACAATAGGTCAACAACAAGGAGAAATTGGCTGTTTTTATCAGATTTTCAATAATCAAAAGATACGGTACAATAAAAAAATAACCCCATAAACTACTGTTTATGAGGCATTTATCAGTGGACCAGCCTGGGCTTGAACCAGGGACCTCCAGATTATGAGTCTGTTGCTCTAACCAACTGAGCTACAAGTCCGGTGTATCCTTTGGGGATAGCGGTGCAAAATTAGCATATTCCATTGATATATGCAAGGGGTTCCGAAAAAAAATGCCACAAAAAGGCAGGGGTCAGAACTTGTATGTGCGTTTCGGGTTCTTGGGGAACCAGCCCTTCTTGACACGTTCTTCCTGCTCGAACACTTCCTTGATGGTCCAAAAGGAGGAGAAGGCGAACACACCAAGCAGCGAAGAGAACAGGATGTTGTCCACGCAAACAGATGCGACTACGCCAGCTATACCCAACAACAGGAAAATCCACCAGCAACGGGTACCCCAATAATACTCGGCCTTGACTACCACGGGATGGAAAAGACCGATAATCAGGAACGTGCAGATACCGATAAAGAGGCCTGAAAGGCCAAATTCACTCAAGAATTCCATATATACATCGGGCATAAAGCCTCCATGGCAAGGGGGACGTAGCGATGCAACGGCCACACCACCCGTTGTCATGAAGACGGATTACAGATTATTCCTGGCAGATAGGAATTTCTTTCTTGATGCTCTGCTCCAGCGAAATCAGAGTTTCGGTAGCCGTAACGCCGGGTATTTCCTGCATCTTGTTGTTCAGCAGGTCCATCAGATGCTCGTTGTCGCGGGCATATACCTTGGTCAGCATGGTATAAGGGCCTGTGGTGAAGTGACATTCCACGATTTCGGGAATCTTGTTCAGCTCGGCCACTACGGTCTTGTACATGGAGCCTCTCTCCAGTTTGATTCCCACGTACGTGCAGGTGCGGTATCCCAGCGATTTGGGATTGACGTGGTAACCGGAGCCTACAATGACACCCAAGTCAATCAGTCGTTGTACGCGTTGGTGTATGGCGGCGCGTGACACACCGCACTCGGCTGCCACATCCTTGAACGGAATGCGGGCATTTTGGGAAATAATCTCCAAAATTTGACGGTCCAGATTGTCTATTTTCTCCATAATATACGTTTGTAAAATACTTGTTGTTATCAAATAGTAAGCAAATATAGAACTTTATTTTAATTTTATCTATAGAAAAGGCAGAAAAAATAGGGAAAAGTAAAAAAAGAAGCGGGTGAGACCGATGCTTTTGCATCATTTGTCTCATCCGCTCCGTTTGTCATTTTGACAGCAGAAGGGGCTTCCGCTTATTTCTTCTTGCCGATACCTACCAGTTCAAGCTCGAATATCAGAGTAGAGAAAGGCTTGATATCTGCGCCCATGGATCTTGAGCCGTAAGCCAGATCGTAGGGAACGTAGATTTCCCACTTCGAGCCAACAGGCATCATGGTCAGAGCCTCGGTCCAACCCTTAACAAGCTGGTTGGCACGGAAAGTAGCGGGCTGTGACTTGCCGTCCTTGTCCTTGCGCTTGTATGAGCTGTCGAACTCAGTACCGTCAATCAACGTACCTCTGTAGTTCACCTGTACGTAGCTGGTGTCGGCAGGAATCTCGCCTGTACCCTTGGTCAGGATCTTGTACTGCAAGCCGCTCTCTGTCGTTACCACGCCTTCTTTCTTCTTGTTCTCTTCCAGGAACTTCTTGCCTTCGGCGATAACGTCGGCATACTGCTTCTCGAGAGACTTCTCTCTTACAGCCTCCATCTGAGTCTGCATGTAGCCCTGAGCGAACATCTTGTCCATCTGGCCCTTGCCAAGCACGCCGGCGATGAAACCAGCAAGCAGGTTCTCACGGCTGAGGCTCTGCGTAGAGTCGTTGCCGAAAATCTGCTGGTTGAAACCTTCAACCCACTGCTTGCTTACCATCTGACCAACCTGCAGACCAGTCATATAGGCTACGTCCTTGTCGCTGATGCGGGCAGCACCTTCGTTGAAACCTTTGATGAACTCGGCCATCTGGGTGCTGTCGATGCCCTGTTGCATAAAGAACTGGTCGATACCGTCGGTACGAGCCATACCGATAGCATACGAGAGTGAGTCAATGTCTGTTGACAGATTGGCCTTGGGGGCCTGAGCTGTACAAGATGACAGGGCAGCTGCTGCGGCCAGCGTCATCATAAATGTTACTTTCTTCATTTTGTCTTTTGATTATTTTTTATTTGGATAATATTTTCAGAAGTTCCACTTCGAAGATCAGCGTGCTGTGGGGCGGAATCATCTCGCCTGCGCCGTGTGCGCCATAACCCAGCTCGCTGGGGATGTAAAGTTTCCACTTGGCACCTTCGGGCATCAGCTGGAGAGCTTCCACCCAACCGGGGATTACCTGGTTGACACCGAACGTGGCGGGCTGGCCGCGCTTGATGGAGCTGTCGAAGAGGGTGCCGTCTACCAGCGTACCTTCGTAGTGGCACTGCACCTGGTCGTCTATCTTGGCATAATGGCCTACGTTGCCTTCCTTGATCACTTCGTATTGCAGGCCGCTGGGCAGAGTCACCACGCCCGGACGCTGCTTGTTCTCTTCAAGGAACTGCTTACCCTTCTCGATGTTCTCCGCATTGATGCGGGCTTCCATTTCTTCGAAATATTTGTTTACGATGTCACGGGCCTCAGCATGTGTGATTTCTGTCGGATTACCGTTGAGCACGTCGCTGATGGCGCGTGCAAAGTCGTCTACCGAGATGCCCTTGGCACCCATGCTCAAAAGATTCTGACCTATACCCAGGCCGATTGCATAACTGAATTTGTCCATAGTTCTTTTCAAATGAGTGGCAAAAGTAAGGCTTTTATTTGAATGTTAACGGGTTGCAGTATTTAATTTTTCTTATTTTATGAGACAATATGCGCCCGCTTTCCCTATCTTTGCTAGATGAATGCTTAAAGAAAGGAGTAAAAGATGAAAAATCTGGTAGTTTTATCGGGCGCAGGCATGAGCGCCGAAAGCGGCATCAGCACCTTCCGCGACGCAGGAGGCCTGTGGGACCGCTATCCGGTAGAGCAGGTGGCCACGCCCGAAGGGTATATGCGCGACCCCGAACTGGTCATCCGCTTTTATAACGAGCGGCGCAAGCAGCTGCTCGACGTGAAGCCCAACGAGGGGCATATCGGCGTGGCGCAACTGGAAAAAGATTTCAACGTGACGGTCGTCACGCAGAACATCGACAACCTGCACGAACGGGCGGGCAGCACAAAGGTAATCCACCTGCACGGCGAGCTGACGAAGATGTGCTCCAGCCGTGATCCCTACGACCCGCGCTACATCCGCGAACTGAAGCCCGAAGAGTATGAGACACACGCCACCGACCGCGCAGGCGACGGCAGCCCCCTGCGCCCCTTCATCGTGTGGTTCGGTGAGGCCGTGCCCGAAATCGAGACGGCTATCGGCTACGTGGAGCAGGCCGACATCTTCGTCATCATCGGCACGTCGATGAACGTCTACCCTGCCGCAGGGCTGCTCCACTACGTGCCCGCCCGTGCCGAGGTCTACCTCATCGACCCCAAGCCGGTAGACACGCACAGCTCGCGCCCGATACACGTCATCCGCAAGGGAGCGTCCGAAGGAGTGAAAGAATTGCATGCCCTGCTGGGATGCGGGGCTTCCTAACAAACTCGCGGTAGGATGATATTTCCGCCCCAGGCATTGCCTGTGGAAAAAGCATTGCTTTCTTTGAGGGAAAACAATGCTTTTTTTCATGCAAAACATTGCTTCTTCCGAGGCAAAACATTGCCTGCTTTTCCGAAGCAGAAAGCGGGGCGTGAAGAGGCCCGAAGCTTCTCCTCCATTTACTTCTTCAGCAACAGGCGCAGGACGAACCACAAGTGGAAGGCCACAGTACTTGCCCATCCGTAATGGCGGACCATGATGCGGAAGCGTTCCTTGAGCGAAGCCTTGTGGTTACGTGTCGTCATGCCTTCGGACAGGTAGTCGATAAGGGTAAGATGAGTGTTGTGGAGCACCTTCGACTGCTTCATAATCTTGATGCACCAGTCGAAGTCGGCCGAAAAGCGGTAGCGCAAGTCATAAGGCATCACGAGGTCGCGCCGCGCGAAGAAGGCCTGGTGGCAGACAAGCATTCCCTGGCGGAAGCTCTTCCACGTCAGGTGCTCGGGAGCCTGGAGGCGGCGCATGCGCAGGAAGTGGCCTTCATGATCGACCAACTCCGTCTCGCCATAGAGCACATCGGGCAGCAGAGTACCGTGTATGGAGTGCACCATCTGTTGCAGGGTGTCGTCTTCGTGGAAGCTGTCGCCTGCGTTGAGGAAGCACAGGTAGTCGCCCGTAGCCAGACGGATGCCCTTGTTCATGGCGTCGTAGAGCCCCTTGTCCGGCTCGCTGATAACGACGGAGATGCGTTCGCGGTAGCGGTTCACAATGTCCATGGTGCGGTCCTTCGAGGCTCCGTCCACAATGATGTACTCCACGTGGTGGTAGGTCTGCGAGATGACACTCTGGATGGTGTCTTCGAGGGTCGTTTCGGCGTTGTAGCAGACGGTGATGACACTGAATTTCGGGGTAGGATGATTATGCATTGCTTCCGGTCGCTTTGTTATAGAGGTCAATGTATCGTTTGGCTACGCTGCTCTCCGAGTAGTGGCTGGCCGCCTTGCGGCAGGCCTGTTCGCAGAGATTGGGATAGTCGGGGTCAGTCAGCACCCAGCAGATGCCGTTGGCAAAGTCGTCGGCATCCTTGTATCGGGCCACATAACCGTTGTGCAGGTGGTCTATCATCTCGGGGATGCCGCCCACGTTGAAACCTACGCAGGGTGTTCCGCAAGCCATGGCCTCCATAATGGTGTTGGGCAGATTCTCCTCCAGCGAAGGGGTGACGAAGAGGTCGACGGCGTTGTAGATGTCCACAAGCTGGTGCTCGTCCTGCACGAAGTCCAGCGGATAGACAGGGAAGGGCAACAAGTCGGCCAGCTGACCCGACTGTCTGCCGAAAGCGACCACGGCCAGCCGTTCCTTCAGCTCGGGGTGCTTGTCGGCCAGCAGGCGGCACGATTCTATCAGGTAGTCTATGCCCTTGCGCTTGTCGGTAATCTTGACCGAACCGAAGAGGAGGAGCCGCTTGTCCGACGGGAGACGCAGACGCATGCGAGCGGCCTCACCGTCGTGCGGGCGGAAGAGGTTTATGTTCAGCGGGTTGGGGATACATACAATCTTATGTCCTGCCGTGAGCGCGCTCTGGCGGGCCTTCTCTTCCAGCCAGTGGCTGCATGCCACGAAAGTCAGCGGATAGTCACGATAGAGACGCTGCTTGCGGCGGAAGATGCGGTAGGAAAGATCGTGCCGATGGCCTCCGCCGTAGAGGAAGGGACACGAGCCGCACTCCTGCCCGTAACGCGTACATTCGCGGGCATGGTGGCAGATGCCTGTACAGGGCCACATGTCGTGCATGGTCCAGACAACGGGCTTGCCCGAGGCCAGTATCTTCTCGATGTTCTTCAGCGAAAGCATACCCTGGTTGATCCAGTGCAGGTGGATGACGTCGGCCTGCTGGAATTCGGGCAGAGAGGTGATGTCGGTACCCGCATTGGCAATGTCTACGGCAAAGAGGTTGTTCTTCTTGAAGCGGTTGGCCTTCCAGATGACAATGCGCTCCCACACAAACTTCCACACCAGCCGCCAGCTACGCCGCAGGGCCACGACGGTAATCTGTTCGGTCTGCTTGTCGCGCACCAGCAACTTGGCCTTGATGCCGTTGTTCTTCAGGGCTTCTGTCAGGCGGCTGGCCGCTACGGCTGCTCCGCCGATACGTTCGGATGTATTGATAAGCAGGACTCTCATCTTGTTGAATTGTCAATTGTAAAACAGAGAATAGACAACGAAATGCCCGTTATTTGGCGCAAAAGTAGTGGTTTTCGGCGAGAAACGATACAAAGTCACACAGATTATTTGTACTTTTGCCCGTGTTTATAAATAAAGATATTCAATGAAGAAGGTTGTATTCGTAGGTTTGGGCTACATCGGTCTGCCAACGGCGGCTGTAGCGGCCCATCATGGTTATCAGGTCGTGGGAGTGGATGTCAATCCGTCGGTTGTCGAAACCGTCAATCAAGGGAAAGTTCATATTGTGGAGCCCGACCTGGAGCGGGTAGTGCGCGAAGCGGTGCAGAGCGGCAACCTGCGCGCCGTGACCCGCCCCGAAGAGGCCGACGCCTTTTTCATCGTGGTTCCTACCCCCTTCAAGCAGAACCATCGGGCGGACATCACGTATGTGGAGGCGGCCACCCGTTCGGTCATCCCCTGCCTGCGCCCCGGCAATCTGTTTGTCATCGAGTCCACTTCGCCCGTATTCACTACCGAGCGGATGGCTGAGCTTATCTTCAGCCAGCGCCCCGAGCTGAAGGGACAGATCTTCATAGCCTACTGCCCCGAGCGGGTGCTGCCCGGCAATACGCTCTACGAGCTGGTACACAACGACCGCGTCATCGGCGGTATCGACGCGGCATCGACCGACAAGGCCGTCGAGTTCTATTCGGCCTTTGTGCAGGGCAAGCTGCACCGCACCAACGCCCGCACGGCCGAAATGTGCAAGCTGACGGAGAACTCCAGCCGCGACGCCCAGATAGCCTTCGCCAACGAGTTGTCCATGATCTGCGACAAGGCCGGCATCAACGTCTGGGAACTGATCGAGCTGGCCAACAAGCATCCGCGTGTCAACATCCTCTGGCCGGGTTGCGGCGTAGGCGGACACTGCATCGCCGTAGACCCCTGGTTCATCGTATCCGACTATCCCGAACAGGCGCAGCTCATCAAACGTGCCCGCGAGACCAACGACTACAAGGCCGACTGGTGTGCCAACAAGGTGCTCGACGCCTGCCACGCCTTTGTGGAACGCAACGGACGCGAGCCGGTAGTGGCCTGCATGGGGCTGGCCTTCAAGCCCGACATCGACGACCTGCGCGAGTCGCCCGCCAAGTACATCGCTTCGCGCATCGTGTCGGAAAGCCGTGCCGAGGTGCTCATCGTGGAGCCCAACATTCCTTCCCACCCCAGCTTCCACCTGACCGACTGCCGGGAAGCCTACCGCCGTGCCGACATTGTGGTATGGCTGGTGCGCCACACGCCTTTCCTCGGCATCGCCCGCGAGGAGGGGAAGGTGGAGCTGGACTTCAGCGGGGTGAGAAAGCAGAAGTAATGGAAAATGGAGAATGGATAATGGATAATTCATTCTTCATTCTCTTCATTGTCAATTATCAATTCTCAATTATCCATTATGAAAAAGATTCTTCTCGTCTTCGGTACCCGCCCCGAAGCCATCAAGATGGCTCCGCTGGTCAAGGCATTTCTGAAAGACACGCAGCACTTTGACACGCGCGTCTGCGTCACGGCCCAGCACAGGCAGATGCTGGACCAGGTGCTCCAGGTATTCGATATCCGTCCCGACTATGACCTCAACATCATGGCTCCGGGTCAGGACCTCACCGACATCACCTCGCGGGTGCTGCTGGGCATGCGGGACGTGCTCGCCGACTTCACCCCCGACGCCGTACTGGTTCACGGCGACACCACCACCGCCATGGCTGCCGCGCTGGCCGCCTTCTACCGGCAAATTCCCGTGGGTCATGTGGAAGCAGGCCTGCGCACCTACAACCTGATGTCGCCCTGGCCCGAAGAGATGAACCGCCAGGTGGCCGACCGCATCTGCACGTGGTATTTCGCGCCTACCGGGCAGTCGCGCCGCCATCTGCTGGACGAGGGAGCCGACGGAAGCCGCATCTTCGTGACGGGCAATACGGTAATCGATGCCCTGCTGATGGCCGTCGACATCATCGACAGCCGCCCTGACGTACGCCTGCAGGTGGAGCAGGAGTTGCGTGCCAAGGGCTATGAAGTGGGTGCACGTCCCTATATCCTCGTCACCGGCCACCGCAGGGAAAACTTCGGAGAGGGTTTCCACCATATCTGCAGTGCCATCCGCCGTATCGCTACCGAGCGGCCTGAACTCGACATCGTCTACCCCGTTCATCTGAACCCACACGTGCAGCAGCCCGTCTACGAACTGCTTTCCGACCTTCCGAACGTATACCTGACGGCTCCGCTGGACTACCTCCCCTTCGTTTACGCCATGCGCCACGCGCTTCTGCTGCTCACCGACAGCGGCGGCGTGCAGGAGGAAGCTCCTTCACTGGGCAAGCCCGTACTGGTGATGCGCGACACCACCGAACGCCCCGAAGCCGTTGAGGCCGGTACGGTGCGGCTGGTGGGCACGGATGCCGATGCCATCGTAAGCAACGTCAGCCTGCTGCTGGACAATCCCGATCTGTACCGCCGCATGTCCGAGACGCACAATCCCTATGGCGATGGTCATGCCTGCGAACGCATCCTCGCGGCGATGAGGCGATAATCAGCGGTTAACGGTTAGTAGTTAGCGGTTAGTAGCCATGCGGACGGTTACCAACCACTCACCGCTCACCACTAACCACTAACTCAAACGCCCGCAAATATCGCCCGGCCACCGTATCGAGATTGATCTGCTCGCGGATGATGCGTTCGGACGCCTGTCCCATCGCGCGGCAGCGTTCGGGCGAAGCCAACAGATGGTCCAGTGTCCGGGTCAGGCTGTCGACGTCGCCGTCGCGGAAGAAAAGGCCGTTCTGTCCGTCGGTCACCAAGTCGCGTTCCGTTCCGTCGCACACGGAGCAGACCACCGGCAGGCCGTAGGTCATGGCGTCGTTGATGGACAGTCCTCCCATACCGGCCAGTACATACACCATCGATTCGTGCATACACGCCCCCAGTTCCTTCGGATCGTAAATGGCACCGGTAAAGCGTACACAACCCGGAACAGAAGGCGTATCCCTGTCGGCCACCGTCAGGTTCAGGCGGCGGGCCTGCTGTTTCAGGTTCTCCAGTTCGGGACCGTTGCCCACGACGGTCAGTTCGGCGTCGGGATACTTTCCGGCCAGCCGGGCAAAGGCATCAATCAGCAGGTCCACCCGCTTCCATTTCACCAACCGCCCGATGTGCAGCAGACGCCGGTGGCAGGGCGGCAACAAAGCCGGGGCCGCTTCCACCGCCTGCCGTTCGCCGAGCAGGGCTTCGGTATCCGTGGCATTGTAGGTGACGTATATCCGTTCGGGCTTGACGCCATACGAAGGGATAATCTCATGTCCCACGCTGGAGTAGCACAGGATGCCTGCACAACGCGCATAGCAATAGCGGCGTAGACGGGCGATGAACCACTGGCGCAGCAGGAAAGCCGCTCCACGACTTTGCAGGCACATATTCTCGTCGTACATGGGGTGCTGGCGGAAGTAAGTACGGATGCCTCCGTAGGGAGGAGTCTGGAAGGGGATTTCGCGGATGACGGCCCGCGCTCCGCAGTCCTTGAGGGCGCGCCTCAGGGCGGGCTGGAAAAAGAGTTGCAGGAAGTAGGGCCAACCCATGACCACGAGGTCAGGCTTCTCCCGGCTTATCAGGTCGGGCAAGGCGGGAAAGGCACTTTTGCCGTAGAACATTTTCTTTTCGGGTGTAGTCAGATGGCGGTATGTACCACCCTCCACCATCTTCACTCCCTGGCCGATGGTAGCGTTCCCTTTCTGCGGAGTAACGGCTACGATATCCACACCTTTCTTATATAGTTTCTCGAGCAGGGCATTCAAGTAGTGGGGAATGCCTCCGAAGGTGAGCAATACTTTCATTTTATGTTGTTTTAATCGGGTTATCAAACAGAGTTTCCTGCAACGTTTCCAGACAGGAACGGAGGCGGCCGAGGCTGTGTTGCTGCAAGTAACGGTCGTAGGCCTCGGTACGGTCTGTTGCGTCGTGACAAAGGTCTGCAATGGCTTTCCGGCAGGCGTTGGTATCCGTTTCCACAACGACGCGTCCGGTACCGTATTTCTCAGCCCGCCATCCCATGCAGGCACCCTGACTGACGACAACCGGCCGCTGGAAAGCAGCCGCTTTGGTCAGCAGGTTGCTGCTTCCGGTAAAGTTCCGGTAAACGGCAAAAATGACATCGCTGGCAGCAACCAGTGCATTGAAGCAGACTTCATCGGGAATGCGTTCCAGCGAGAAAAGGCAATTCGTGCGGACGGATTCCAGCGCCCGCAAGCGGGAAGTTTCTGCCTCGTCCAGCCACGAACGGCCGGCAATAAGGAAGAAATATTCATCTTCGGGCAGCAGCGGAATAACTTGCTGCAGCAGGGTGACTCCTTTCCGCATACCGATGGAACCCAACAGAGAAACAATCTTCCGCCCTCCTGCCCGCTGCCGAAGCGTCTGCAACAACGGATAAGAAGGGTCAGGAACCGACAGATCGGCAAAATCGGGCATACACCACACGTGCGGTTGGAAGGCTTTCAAGTCATCAGCCGAATATTCATTCAATACACCGACGCCCAGACAATGGGAACTGCCCAGGTAAGGACGGACGTCCGGCATTCCCTTCTGCCAGCGGGGCAAGGCCGACTGGACCAGCAGACCGCTCCAACAGTAAGGCAACAGGCGGTCGAACAGACGCATCGGCCCCAGCGTGGGCAGCAAGTCGTCCAGGCAGGGAAAGAAAACCAGGTCCGGGCAAAAATCATCCAACTGCCTGCGTATTGATTTCAGGTTGCGCAGACGGATGAGTGCATTCTGCAGGACGGCCAGCTTTTTCTGCAACGGCCGGTTCGCCGGAAGCGGGCGGAGCGGGCGGATATCGATCCGACGGAAAGCCGCCACCTCTTCCGTACCCGACGGTTGCGGAGCCAGCAACAGTACCTCATGTCCCATCCCGGCCCATACGGTGGCAAAAGTCCGGTAGTACGTTTCCCGATGGCCCGATACGGAGCAGTCCACAACGGCTATTTTCAGTTTTCTCTTATTATTCATTTCCTTGAATCGCTTCTTTATATACTGTCAACAGCTTTTGCCCGGCCTGAGCGAAATCAAAACGCTCGGCCACCGAGCGGCGGATGGCCACCTTGTCAAACTGTTCATAGTGTTCGTAGAGTTCCTGCATCTTCTGGCCCAATGCCTGAACGTCACCGGGCCGGATCAGGTAACCGCTTTCCGGCGTAATGATGTCTTCGGGGCCGCCACAAACGGTACCTATGGCAGGCAGCCCTACAGCCATGGCTTCGATGAAGACGATGCCGAATGTCTCCGCATAGGAAGCCAGGACAAAGGCATCGCTGCGGGCCAACAGCTCGGCCACCTCTTCACGCGGAAGCCTCCCGGCCAGGCTGACTTGCCCTTCCAGATGCAACCCGTGAATCTGTTGCCTCAGATTGTCTTCTTCCTCACCGTCGCCGGCAATGACGAGCGACACATGGGGCTTGTCAGAAAAGTGCCGGGCAAAGGCGTCTATCAGTTCGGCAAACCCTTTCCGCCTGCTCAGGTTTCCCACACTGACAAAGGTGAAGGATTTCTCCTTCTCCGTCCGCTTCCCACAGGGACGGAACGTACGGATGTCAACAAAATTGGGAATTACGATAGCCTTGTCCGGACGGTCCAGATAGGGCGTAAGGTTCTGCTTCAGTTGTGTTCCCACGCAAATAACCTTTCTGGCGTCTTTGTAGGCCGTACGCAAGGTGGCTGCCTGGCCCGGTGTCACCTTTCCGCCGTTGATGGACGAAGCATGTTCGGTGACGACATACGGAATACCATAGCATTTGAAGACCAGTCGGGCGGCATAACCGGCCCAAGTGCCGAAATGAGCATGAATCAAATCGGGCTTGCCATGGCGGCGGATGTAGATACCTACCGACAACAACGTCAGCAACGACCAAATGATGGCCCCGATCCGTGTAGACAGCTTGGGATTCCAGGCGTGCATGCGCAGGGTAACCACATGCTCGCTCTCTTCTTCCGTCACCTGGAAATGATTCTCCTGACGGAACGTTTTCCAATTCAAATCCTTCAGCAGGCGCTGTTCTACATAGACCAGCCCTGTCTGACACCCCGTCCGCGCAATCTGTACGGCCTGTTCGCGGAACATGTAGCCGCGATGGGGAGGAGCACCCGGCTCGGGATAATACATGGGAAGTATCAGTATATGCATAGGCTTACTGGGATTTGGAGGTTTGTCTGTCCTGATCAATCTGCTCCGCCAGGCTGTCCGAAACACCGCTCACCACCTTCCGGCAGAACATCTTGTCGGAACGATACAGGACAGGCAAGTCTTCCAGAGTCAGATTCTTGATGGCACGTCCGTATTCGATGTAGTGCAGCGGGGTCAGCCCTGAAAGGCCGAGGTAATCGCCTTCGTAGAGAAGAGCATGGCTGGCAAAGGGCGAATTGAATACCAGGGTCTGTATGCAGAGTTCGCTGGGCACAAAACTGGTACGGAAGTAGCGCACCAGCTGCCGTTCGGAACGGAGTTTCTCGTAGATGTATCGGGCACAAGGCAGAGTGACGGCCCAATAATCAGAACCGAAGTATACATCGACCCGTCGGCCATTGATAAACGTATAAGGCTGCTTGCGCAAGGGCAGCATTTTCATCAGCAGGCGGGAAGCTACAATCAGCTTGTTCTTCCACCAGAGGTTCCGCCAGGGCAGGTCACGGAAGAAGTGGTAACAGCAGACCTTGGAACGCTGGGCACGGTCGGTACAACGGGTGAGGTTCAGTCCCATAATGAATTCCGTATCGGGATGCTCGTCAAAGTAGCGGCGGATGCGCCCGTTGCTCCACAGGGGATAATCCTGTCCGCTCAGGCAGACCACGCGCATATAGTCGCGGCCGCTGTGCAACACGGCTGCCAGCAGCTCTTTCTGGTATTCCACCTGCTGCCAGCCTCCCCAACTGATCCAATGGGAAGGAACGAACGTCACCTTACCGTCGAGCAACCGATGGAAGGGACGGCTGTCCACCTTGCGGTCTATATGGACATAGAAGTCCGCCCCGCCGTCGTCCAGGGCGGCGACCAGCCGTGCCAGATGGGGGGCATCGGTATAGGCAGACAGGATGTAGGCAATTTGTCTCATGGTTTCCTACTTCGTTTCAACAGGAATTGCACACTCTCGCGAAAGATTACAGACTGCAATTTCCACAACACAAGGGCATAGACAGCAGCTACGCCAACGACCTTCACGGCCATGCTGAGGTAAAGGTTACCGATGGAACGCGTCAGGTAGTGGGCCGACACGGTGAGCAGGGCCGAAAGAAGCAGATAGGGAGAGATGTCTTTCAGCAAATGCTTCAGCGTCAGGCCAATCTCACGATGCACGAACCACAGCCAGACGAACAGCCAGCCGATGTGTATCGCCACAAAAACACGGAGCATCCACTCCAGACCGAAGGGATACATCGCACAGGCGGCCGCCAGCTGCAGCAGGCTCAGGCAGATGGTGTTCCACATGTACACGGACGAATGCCCGCGGCTGATGACCAGATTGGAGAAAAGGCTGGTGATGGGAATGAAGGCTCCCCACACGCAAAGCAGTTGCAGGATGACCGCACTTGACAGCCATTTCTCGGTGATGGTAATGACAATCAGTTCCTTGGATACCAGGCTCAGACCGAACATGGCGGGAAAGGAAACGAAAGCGGTGAAGCGGAGCAGCTTGCGGAAGACGTTGAGCTGGCGCTCGCGGTCATCGGCAATGCTGGTAAAGACAGGTTGGGCAATGCCATTGATCATGTTGGTAATGAGCGTATGGCCCATACCGTTCCATTTGTTGGCCTGCGTAAAGTCGCCCACTTCCTTAGGCGAATAGAACTTACCCTGCACAACCGAAAAGAGGTTGTTGTTGAGGATGGTGAAGAGGTTGGTCACAAGCAGCTTGCTGCTGAAGCCTATCATCTCGCGGATGGGGCGGAAGTCGATGTGCAGGCTAGGCCTCCAGCGGGAGAAATAGAAGTTGAGCAGGGTGACCATCGTGACAAAGGACAAGGACTGGAAAGCCAGTCCCCAGTAGGCGAATCCGTTGGCGGCCAGCGTGATGCCCACCACACCCGATATAGCCAAAGCGGTGAGGGAAATGACGGTAGTCTCCCGAATCTTCAGATTCTTGAACAGACAAGCCCGCGGAGCGATGCTCAGGCTGGAGATGACAAAGCCCAGAAACAGCACACGCGACAAGGGTACCAGCTCGGCGATACCGAAAAAGCGGGCAATGAGCGGAGCACACAGAAACAGGATGATATAAAACGTGACACTGCACAGCAGGCTGAACCAGAAAACGGCGTTGTAGTCGCGGTGCGTGGCGTTCTTGCGGTTGGTCAGCGCCGAAATGAAACCTCCTTCCTGCAAAGCGGCCGCTACGGCAGAGAAAATGGTCAGCAGTCCTACCATACCATAGTCGCTACGGTCCAGCAGACGCCCCAGGAAAATGCCGAAAACGAGGTTCAGCACCTGCTGCATGCCGTTGCTGAATCCGCCCCAGAACAGGCCTTTGGCGGTTTTTTCTTTCAGAGAAGTCCCTTTCATTTTTCCCACAAACAGATTGAATATTCATTTACCTGTATACCAATCATTTACATTGTCACCTTTCTTAAATTGCTCTTAAATTGCTCTTAAATTGCTCTTAAATTGCTCTTAAAAAATCAATTTTTCAGATACCATTCAGAATGAGTACCTCTAGAATGATTAACTATTTTATCTTGTTTTCTGAGCTTAGTCAGTAAGTTACCGATTTTGGAACGTTTCTGGTCCTCATTGAGTATATCTGGCAATTTTTTCCACAACAACTTAGTGATTTCCTGTTTACTCAACGAATGATGTTCAGCCAGTGCTTTTAGTATCAAGTCACAATAATAATTATCTTCAAATCCTTTATTATTGGAATAATCAACCTTTTGGTTCAATTGTTGCGCCACATGCTTGGCTATGAACAGATTCGGTTTTCGTCCTTCAATCAATCGTTTTTTACGTAACCATGCTATTTCCTTATCACTCACCGGATGCCCCAGTTGAACCCTGTTCAATGCTTCCACTTCCATCAGCGTCAGGTTTTTGTGGTTGGCCAGTATGTTGGCATATTCCATATTGATAATTTTTCCGATGATAGTCACCTGTACGTGGTTGTTTTGCAGGTTATAGTCGGGTAAAGGGAATAATCGCTGACGCTGGAAGTTGAACATTTTCCGAATGCCACTGCCGATTGTATCAACCATCTGCAAATCCACCATAGCTCTTGCTAAGAAAGAATTACGGTATACCTCCTCAGGGGCATCACTTTCAAGCACATTGCTGATACTTTGCGGAATAAAACTACCCTTATTGGAAAACACCAATTTATCTTCGTACTCTACTACATTAATTTGTCCTCCCAATGTATAATCCTGATGAGCAATGGCATTATTAAGCGCTTCACGTATGACATAAGGCTCATATGTATCCACTTCTTCAGGGAACAACGTCCGAAATTCAGGATTGATATACCGGTATTTCAGATTTCTTATTTTCTTGAAAATAGCTTCGGCATTCAGAATAAAAGGACAGCCTTTTATCTCGTAATCCCGTTCATTACCTTGCGAATCCTTCAGGATCCAGCGGATTTGCGCTACAGCTGGCGAAAGAAGAGCAGCACTTTCCTCCTTACCCAACAACACGATGGCAGCATGGGTAATCTTTCCTTTGACAGTTATTTTTGCTTTGTTCAAGAAAGTTATGTCATCCCACTTTTCCACTTCCAGAGCTTTTTCCCTGTGTTTGGCAGCATACAATTCCCTGGCTTTCCGAATGGCCAAAGGGTCAAGATCCTCAATTGTGGCATTTTCCACAAATTGGGCACTCCAATCAGGCTGGGGTATTTGCCGTTGAAGCAATTCATGGTACAAAAGCTGGGGCATGACGGATGTACTGCTTTCAATCCTTCTATAGGGCTTTCCATCAAACAAATAAGGTTTTCTGTCAAGTTGGTCAAGAAAGTGAATTGCTATAACTTGACGTGAAGAAGAGGGCAACGGAATATATTGTATATGAGGAGTACAGGCTGGTTCAAACTTCCGAATGGCTGCTGCAATATCCCGCCGAGTATTGTCTGTAACCTCTTGTCCACGTATTGTACCCTTGTCGGTTATACCAAAAAAAAGATATCCTCCACCTTCCGAGTTAAGAAAGGCACATCCTGTTTCCATTCCTCGGGTCAATTGTCCGGTTGTCTCCTTAAACTCCAAACATTCGGACTCTCCAGCGGATACCATATGTTGTATGTCTTCAATCGTTAAGAGCATAATTAGTGGTAAGTGGTTAACAGCTAGTGGTTAGTATCCGTGCGGACGATTACTCACCGCTCACCACTAACCGCTAACCGCTGGTTATCATTTCACTTCGCTACCCGGCTCCACCTCGCGCAACACGGAGGTTACGGCCAGCGAACCGTCATAGTTCTCGGCAGAGAGAATCATGCCTTCGCTGACGAGGCCGTTCTTGAACTGTCGCGGAGCCAGGTTGGCGATGAACAATACCTGTTTGCCTACCAGCTCTTCGGGCTTGTAGTGCTGGGCGATGCCGCTCACGATGGTGCGGTTCTCCAGTCCGTCGGCAATCTTGAACTGAAGCAGCTTCTTCATCTTGGGCACAGCCGAGCATTCGAGCACGGTACCTACGCGGATATCGAGCTTCTCGAAGTCTTCGAACGGGATGACGGGCTTGATGGGGTTGGCCTTATAATTCGCAGCCTCATTGGCTTTCTTCGTGGCGAGCAGCTTGTCCACCTGTGCCTGGATGGCCTCGTCGTCAATCTTCTCGAACAGCAGCTCGGGCGTGCCCAGCTTGTGTCCGGCAGCCAGCAGGTCGGTGCGGCCCAGGTTGGCCCAGTCGAAGCTTTCCATGTTCAGCATGTGGCGCAGGCGCTCGCTGCTGAAGGGCAGGAACGGCTCGAAGGCGATGGCCAGGTTGGCCGTCAGCTGCAGGGCGATGTGCAGGATGGTCTGCACGCGGCCCATGTCGGTCTTGGCCAGCTTCCAAGGCTCGGTGTCGGCCAGGTACTTGTTGCCGATGCGGGCCAGGTTCATGGCTTCCTTCTGTGCGTCGCGGAACTTGAATACGTCGAGCAGCTTCTCCACTTCGCTCTTCACGTCGGCAAACTCCTTCAGCGTCTCGCGGTCGTAGTCGGTCAGTTCGCCGCAGGCGGGCACCACGCCGTCGAAGTATTTCTTGGTGAGCTGCAGGGCACGGTTCACGAAATTGCCATAGACGGCCACCAGCTCGTTGTTGTTGCGTGCCTGGAAGTCTTTCCACGTGAAGTCGTTGTCCTTCGTCTCGGGTGCGTTGGCGGTGAGCACGTAGCGCAGCACGTCCTGCTTGCCGGGGAAGTCCTGCAGATATTCGTGCAGCCACACGGCCCAGTTGCGTGAGGTCGATATCTTGTCGCCTTCCAGGTTCAGGAACTCGTTGGAGGGCACGTTGTCCGGTAGGATGTACGAGCCTTCGGCCTTCAGCATGGCGGGGAAAACGATGCAGTGGAACACGATGTTGTCCTTGCCGATGAAGTGGACGAGGCGTGTCTCGGGGTCTTTCCACCACTTCTCCCATGAATCGGGCAACAGCTCCTTGGTGTTGCTGATGTAGCCGATGGGAGCGTCGAACCACACGTAGAGCACCTTGCCCTCGGCACCTTCTACGGGCACGGGGATACCCCAGTCCAGGTCGCGGCTCACGGCACGCGGCTGCAATCCCATGTCGAGCCACGACTTGCACTGGCCGTAGACGTTGGGGCGCCATTCCTTGTGGTCTTCCAGAATCCACTGGCGCAGCCAGCCTTCGTGCTTGTCCAGCGGGAGGTACCAGTGCTTGGTCTCCTTCATCACGGGCTTGCTGCCGCTGATGGCGCTTTTTGGGTTGATAAGCTCCGTGGGGCTCAGCGTGGAGCCGCACTTCTCGCACTGGTCACCATAGGCACCCTCGGCGTGGCAGCGGGGACACTCGCCGGTAATGTAGCGGTCGGCCAGGAAGGTCTTGGCTTCCTCGTCATAGTATTGCATGGAGGTCTTCTCGATGAACTCGCCCTTGTCGTAGAGGCGGCGGAAAAAGTCGGAAGCCGTCTTGTGATGCATCTCCGACGACGTGCGGCCATAGACATCGAACGAGATGCCGAATTCCTTGAACGAGTCGCGGATCAGCGTATGATAGCGGTCTACCACGTCCTGGGGCGTACAGCCTTCCTTCTTGGCACGGATGGTGATGGGCACCCCGTGCTCGTCGCTTCCGCCGATGAAGATGACGTCCTCCTTCTTGAGGCGCAGGTAGCGCACGTAGATGTCGGCGGGGACGTAGACGCCGGCCAGGTGTCCGATGTGGACGGGACCGTTGGCATAGGGCAAGGCCGATGTCACGGTAGTACGTTTGAACTTTTTCTCCATATTGTTGTTTCTCTTTATGTGACTGAATAATATGCGGCAAAGATAAGGTTTTTCCATCATTTTCCCAATTCTTTCCAGTTTTGCCCTCTATCTTTGCAGCAGAAAACAATTCGAAGGGTGCGTGGCGATGAGGCTGGAAGCCTTTCATGCCTGGTTGGCCGGAGAAGAAAAAATGAGAAGATTATAATTAAAATAGAGAGTGATTATGAAAGTAAGAAAATTGTTAGCGTTTCTCCCTATTCTGCTGGGAGTGTGGATGTTGTCAAGCTGTGACGACGAAAAGAGAATCGATTTTGGCGATTTGCCCAATGAGGCCCGTTCTTTTATAGAAAGCTATTTCCCTGGTGCCGACATTCTTTCCATCATTCAGGAGAAAGACGACGGACGGAAGGAATATCAGGTGAAGTTGTCCGACGGCACGGACATGGAGTTCGATGAAAGCGGGGCATGGACCAGCATTGAGTGCTATTTCAGTCCGTTGCCAGCCGGTATCCTGCCGGCAGCCGTGCTCGACAAGGTCGAAGAACTGCACCCCGACGGCTATGTCAACGGAGTCGACAAGGAGCTGGGCGGCTATGTGGTGGAAGTGACGGCGGTCGACGGCATTGACTGGGACATGCGCTTCAACACCCAGTTCGAATACGTGTCGCAGAGCCAGGACAGGCGCGATTGATGGACTGTCGTCAGATAGAAATAGAGAAAGGCTGTTTTCTTCATGGGAAAGCAGCCTTTTCTGATTGGTAAAACACTGTTTTCTGCTATTTGCGGTAGCCCTCCGTCATAAAGTTTACTCCGTTATACGCATACTTATACGCATCAGCCATGATAACGGCTTCTGCGGGATACGCCTCCTTCGCATACGCATACAGATCAGCGAACTCCGCTTCCAATGTCCGTGAACGGACGATGTTCGACCAGTAAAAGAACCAGAACTGAAAACGATGCCCGATACGCAGTCGGGATAAACAGGTGAAAATCCCCTTCCGGCTTTCGCCGTTGGCAGCCAATGCCTCACCGACCAACTCTTTAAGATAGCTGGGGGCATCCGCATCCAACTCGCCGCCGATGCAAAGGTTTACCAGACGTTCGCAGTATTCATCCGTCGGTATTGCCTTTGCCATTTCCCCCAAAGCGTGTACATGCTTGTTGGCCCTGTCATAGAAAGGTGCTCCGTACTGATAGGTCGCGATGAACTCCATCCAATTCTTGGGGAAAGCATCGAAAAAGACCCGTTGGTTGGCTGGTGAGCTTTCCTGCTGCCATGCGGCATAGGCCTGAGCCAACTTCGTTGTGTCGACAGCTACATACTGCGCTTTCGCATAAAGGGAAGCACACAATGTTAAACTAATGATAAATGTCTTTTTCATAAAGAAGTCAATTAGGTGTTTATTTATACGTCTGGCGTGGCCGTTTCCGATTGAATGCGCATTTTCAGTTCTTTCAGTAAGGAGGCGCGCTGTTTTACTACGCGGATATGACGGTCTATCAATTCCTTATTGGTCAGACGTTTCCTTTCGGAGACAGGAGTCTCCTGACGGATGAAAAGGATATGGTCATAACGGCGGTACAAATTGAACAGGAAGAATGTCTGTGGAGATACGCTTGCTCCTTCGAAGCGCGAGAACAGCAGACGATCGTACGCTGGAGTCAACGGCAGGTACGATAGCTTGGATGGAGTATCCCGAAAACTGTTTTCCACACTATGGGAGGGAGCTGGCTGGATGGGATTGTCAGTCAGCAACAACCATGAGGCATAATCATCGCCATACAAGTGGCGCATATAAGCTCCGAACGGTTTGCAGGGAATGGCCGGATAAGTGGAAAGCACGTTAGCATGCGCGGCATGGGCATATATCCCCACACCATCCACGAGACGGGGAGCGAAACGTTCAATCAGGAAACGGGCATTGACCGCCATGACCGAGTCGCGTGCTGTCTTTCTGCAGATGTTGTCTTTCCCCATCTTGCCCGACAAGGCAAGGATATGCCTGATACAGGCCAGCTCGTCGGGCGTGAAGACTCGGGACAGCGCTTCCTCATTGTCATCGATGAAGCCGACAACCTTCTGCCACTCCTGCCTTTCCATCAATAGTACCGCCAGTTGATCTGCCGCGAGCGTTTTCACTTCCCGGTTTGCCAACACCACAAAATCGAAAAGGGAAATATCCGTACCCTGTGCGCTTCCTGTGGTATATTCATAATCTACGCCTGAAAGATGAACTTTCTCTGTCGCTTTCTTCTTTTGATTGAAGCTGCGGAGTCTTTCGGCCAGTTCATGATGGGCCAGTTGGCCTAAAACACTGTCCGGAACTTCTCCGCCTTGCGCATAACGGTCCAGCAACAGGGCGAGTTCCATAGGCATTTCCACCAGTAACAGACGGGCTTTCCCCTGTTCAACCATCCCGTACAACAGTTCGTGTGCCACGCTCTTTACCTCCTTGTCGTAATGCAGGCTTTCTCCCAGTGCCGTAATTTTCTTGTCGCCTATGGGGGAGAAGTTTCTCGGATTCCCGACAGGCATCGCCCGAACTGGTCGGGGTACATCCGACGGGATGCGTAGCGGATAAGCGTCAAGCGGCTTGTCTCCCAGTTCCATACGTACCTCTATGAGGCCGATAGTTGCTTCTTTCCCCTTTTCTCCTTCCGCATGAATCTGGATGTCCAGCATTTCGCTTCTTCCCAATGCGAAGTCCAAGGTATGTGCCTCTTCTTCCATGCCGGGCATGAAACGTAAGGTATCCCGGCTTTTCTCTTCCTCCCGCTTGTCGATTCCTCTGACGGTGATTCTTATCCATTCGATGTTTTCGCCTTTTGACACGAGCGTGAGCCGTCCTTCTTGCGCATCGTGTGCGGGAAGCGCGATGCGCTGCATGATTTCAAACTTCAGTCGGTTCATGCCCGGAGTGCCGGGGAAATACTTTTTCGTATAATAAGTTCTTCCGTCTTTTTCCCCTGCAAACGCAAGGCTATAGGGGGCAAACGCTGCGTGCTCCATCCAGGGATAAACCGCCTGTTCATGAAGCCCCGTCCGAAAGTTCAGGTTGTATGCTTGCGTATAGGTGAGGCTGTCTTTATTTTCTGCCCGCGAAGAACAGAAAATAAGGAAGAGGATGAAGCAGCATATACTGACTGTTTTTTTCATTTGATTTATTTGTTTTATTTTCCTAATTTGTTTTATGTTTCCGGCCTAAACGTAGTCCGTCTAAGAGACCTTGTTTATAATAGAGCAAGTCGTAAGTAACGTCTCCGAGTTCTGATCCGCTGGCAATAGTTGCTAAGCCAGAACCAATGTAAACTAATATGTCATCCCAAGTTTTGCCACTTTTCCCTGCTTTGTACCCAATTTCGAATCCTCCGCGATACATTATATCGTAACTTTCTACTCCTGTACTTGGGAAATTATTCGGATCATATGTTGTAATATCTACATCTTGGAAAATATAACCATATCCTTCTACATATCCACCATTCCAAGTGCCACTTGCAACCATTGCTTGATATTCTTCCCAAGAATAAGGTTGTGTGTTACTTCCACTCGGCATCTCTCCATTCATTTCTGCTTCAAATATTTGTTCTTCTCTCTCGCTGATGATCGGCATTTCTTTTGCCAGTTCATCCAAATCTTTTTGTTTCAAGGTTTTCATAACATGTTTTTTTTATAGTTATACAATTAGTGATTTCTTTATATAGAGATATCGTTTGTTGTAGCATACGAATTTGTGTAAAATGTTTTGTATAAAGCTGACGTGCCCGTATTCCCAATCCTTTGCGAAAGGCTTCGTCTTCTATCAGACGGATAATTTGTTTTGCCATACTGTCTGTATCTACTTGCAAACCGGTTGGTTTGGAGAAGTGTACTCCTACTTTTAAAGCATCTATACCATCGGTGAACATTTCGTCCAGTCCGTCTACAGCAGTCGTGATGATTGGAAGTCCGAACATACACATTTCAATAGCAACGTAGCTACATTGTTCTTGAAGGGAAGCAATGATTCCCGCATCGCTTTGTTTATAATGCTCCTGCAATTCATTGAAGGTGATTCTGCCTAAAAAATGGACATTCAGTTCCTTTACTTTTTGTTGATAAGCTTCCCATGACTGAGGTGGCATATAACCTGCCACTTTCAGTTGAACATCATACCCGAAATCTTTTACTTTACGCAAAGCTGTTAGAATAAAGTCAAGCCCTTTACTTTGCGATATAAATCCGACATAAAGTAATGTAAATTTATGAGGTTCCTTAGAATAATTTTGAAGGACGGTAGATGTAGTAAAGTCCTGCATTCCGTTGGGAATAATGGCTATCCGCGATTCAGGTATTTGCATGATCTGTTGAAGAAAGTGGGCGGCACAATGGGTGACACATATTACCTTGTCTGCTTCTGTATAGTATTGCCACTCACAATTGTTGGACAAGAACTTTTCAGGTTGGCAGTCTTCATCCTTTTTTCCATTAGCCAGTTCATACAATTGGTTGAAACGTATAAGATCGCTATTATAATAACTTTTCCACGGAATGCAGTGCAGGTGTGATACAATCCGGCAAGGTACTTGTTCCCGTATTAATAGAGCAAGATCTATTAGGTTTACCGTATGCAGGTGGAGCAGGCAACGGTTCTTTCCTATAAACAGATGGTGAATCAGCCGGAATACTTGTATGTTGTATTTTCGTAACCAGTATCTTTCTCTGATGATTTCCTGTTTTTGTTGTGGTATAGGGATCGTTATTTCCGTTACTCCATTCGTACATTCTTCCTGATGGAATATCAAATTTTTGTCATATCTCAATTGTATCCGATAAAGATGGATGTTTTTACATGATTTCAAGGCCTGTATAAGTTCCTCCATATATCGGTCTACTCCGGACGTGTTTCCTGCATAGGTCATATCCATCAGATAAATATGGGTTATTTCGTTCATGATATTCGAGGGCATTATAATAATGTGACAGGATTGTCCCGATGTGCCCAATATAGCAGCAGGCGGGCTATGCCGTATTGATAACCGGACATCAGGCAATTTTTTCCGATGCGGTTCACGATGTTGGTTTGCAACGTTTCCATCGCGGTTATTTCGAAAAAAGGCTTTTCAAGTTGGGTAATAAGTTTCGTATGGGTTTGAGAATAATATTTTAACACAGATAATGTATCTATTGTTTGTGCCAGTGATAGAGGAATCTGTCGTAAATTGGCAGTTCCTGCCTCCATGTTTTGCAATGCAACGTTTTCCCAATCCGCTATCTCTTCATGTCGAGCTAAGAGATACAAATAATGTCCTATGAATAGATTGGATACACTTTTCTCCACAGTGTAAAAAGATGTATAAGCGTCCACTGCATTGCGATAACTGTTTATCTTTATTTCGGGTAAACAATAACAAAGTGTTTGTAAATAAGCAATAACATAAGGAAGGTTTTCGCAAATAGAAACAACTTGCGTATTGTTTGTTCGAGTAAATAGTTGCTCTATCCATCTTGTGGCTACTTTCAGGAATGTATATAATAATCTTTCTGCTTGGTAAATGCCATGTCTGCTTAAGTCCTGAAAAAAGCAAATCATCCTGATGCATACCGTTACAGCCACCTGTTCTTTAGTCGCTTTTTCTACAATCCGATTCAGTATCGTTCCAAAGACTTCCTCAAAATCAGCTTCTACATACTGTTGCCTCATTAGGTAAAGTAACACATACCCTATACCTGACAATCCGTTTTCAAAACTTATATCTTCGTTTCGACTTAATAAAGCTTCCTGTAACAATTCATATGCTTGCTCTTCCAGATACTCATCGTGCAGTTTGTATGCCACATCAAACAGACACAAGGCAAATCCCGCTTTCCCATTATACAAACCGGTAGAGTTTACAGAATAGGCATTCAATAGGATGTAATCACACAATTTACGTACTACGTCCGTTTCCATTGCGAGAATATCATTGTTTTTCATGGCTCTTAAACTATAATTTCTCAAATTTAGACAACAACATTGATAAAAGCAACATTTATTGGTTAATATCTCATAATTACAAGAAAGTATCATATGCACCTTGATAATCCTCACTCAAAAACTAAAGTAAGGGATCAATCCCAAACTCCGGTGGCACTTTCTGATATAAACTTTTCCGTTGCGGAATCACGAAGCGTAGCGTGACATCACTAGAAAACAGGCGCTTTTTCCCCAGTTAGAGAAAATGATTTCTCCAACTGGGCAGTTTGAACTCGCTAACTATGGACTTTAGAGCGCTAAAGTGGATAGTTAGCAGACCAAAGTAGATAGTTAGCGGGCTAAAGTTGATTGTTGGAGAAGCCGGGATAAACAAAGAAAGCAGTTTGTTTGTTTCTGCCTTCACGCTTTCACAGGTGTACAAACTGCTGTCTATGAGTAGCTTCCCGTGAAAGATAGCGGTGAAAGCGTGAAGGCAGAGAAGTTAAGCTGTGACGGAACTGAAGTTAAGCAGAAAGAGTGTTGATGGTTGGCTATTTCGGTTTAATTATTAACTTTGCGGGTGAAACCAATAAAAACATGTGGTTATGATAACAAGTCAACTGCTGCGCCCCGCGAGCATCGTCGTGGTGGGTGCGTCCAATAATGTGCACAAGCCCGGAGGAGCCATCCTGAAGAACCTCATCAGCGGCGGCTACACAGGCGAGCTGCGTGCCGTCAACCCCAAAGAACAGGAAGTACAGGGCGTCCGCGCCTATGCCGACGTGAAGGACATTCCCGACACCGACCTGGCCGTACTGGCCATTCCTGCCCCGATGTGTCCCGACGCCGTGGAAACGCTGGCGGCCGAGAAGCACGTACGTGCCTTCATCATCCTTTCCGCGGGATTCGGCGAAGAAACACACGAAGGAGCCGTGCTCGAAGACCGCATCCTCGAGACCGTCAACCGCTACGGCGCCTCGCTCATCGGCCCCAACTGCATCGGCTACATGAACTCGTGGCACCACAGCGTCTTCAGCCAGCCCATCCCCCAACTGCATCCGCAGGGCGTAGACCTCATCTCCAGCTCGGGCGCCACGGCGGTGTTCATCCTCGAGAGTGCCGTCACCAAGGGGCTGCCCTTCTGTTCCGTCTGGTCGGTGGGCAACGCCAAGCAGATTGGCGTGGAGGACGTGCTCCAGTATATGGACGAGAATTTCGACCCCGACCGCGACTCGCACATCAAGCTGCTCTATATCGAGAGCATCGGCGACCCCGACCGCCTGCTCTTCCATGCCTCGTCGCTCATCAAGAAAGGATGCCGCATCGCCGCCATCAAGAGCGGAAGCAGCGAAAGCGGCAGCCGTGCAGCCAGTTCGCACACGGGTGCCATCGCCAGCAGCGACTCCGCCGTCGAGGCCCTTTTCCGCAAAGCGGGCATCGTGCGCTGCTATTCGCGCGAGGAGCTGACCACCGTGGGCTGCATCTTCACCCTGCCCGAACTGAAGGGCAAGAACTTCGCCATCATCACCCATGCCGGCGGGCCGGGCGTGATGCTGACCGATGCCCTGAGCAAAGGCGGGCTGAACGTACCGCGGCTCGAAGGCCCCTTAGCCGACGAACTGAAGGCCCAGCTCTATCCCGGCGCTTCGGTGGGCAACCCCATCGACATCCTGGCCACCGGCACGCCCGAACACCTGAAACTCTGTCTGGATTATTGTGAGAACAAGTTCGAGAACATCGACGCCGTGATGGCCATCTTCGGCACGCCGGGCCTGGTGACGATGTTCGACATGTACGACGTGCTGCACGAAGCCATGCAGACGTGCCGCAAGCCTATCTTCCCCATCCTGCCCTCCATCAACACGGCCGGTGCCGAGGTGGCCGACTTCCTGAAGAAGGGCCATGTGAACTTTGCCGACGAGGTGACGCTGGGCACCATGCTGACACGCATCATGAACGTACCCCGCCCCGCGGCCAACGAAATCGAGCTGTTTGGCGTGGACGTGCCGCGCATCCGCCGCATCATCGATTCCATTGCCGAAGATGGTTACATCCCGCCCCATCAGGTACAGGCCCTTCTACGTTCGGCAGGCATCCCGCTGGTGGACGAGTTCGTTTCGTCGAAGAAGGAAGAAGTGCTGGCTTTCGCGCGCCGCGTGGGCTTCCCTGTGGTGGCCAAGGTAGTAGGCCCCGTCCACAAATCGGATATCGGCGGCGTAGTGCTCAACATCAAGAGCGAGCAACATCTGGCTTTGGAGTTCGACCGCATGATGCAGTTGCCCGAAGTAACTGCCGTCATGGTACAGCCCATGCTGAAGGGTACAGAGCTGTTCATCGGCGCCAAGTACGAGGAGAAATTCGGCCACGTGGTGCTCTGCGGCTTGGGCGGTATCTTCGTCGAGGTGCTGAAAGATGTATCGTCTGGCCTTGCCCCACTGTCCTACGAAGAAGCCTACTCCATGATCCGCTCCCTCCGCGCCTACAAGATTATCAAGGGTACGCGCGGTCAGAAGGGTGTCAACGAGGACAAGTTTGCCGAAATCATCGTTCGCCTCTCTACCCTGCTGCGCTTCGCCACGGAAATCAAGGAGATGGACATCAACCCCCTGCTTGCCACGGACAAGCACGTCATCGCGGTGGATGCACGCATCCGTATCGAGAAGGCCCGACAATAAAAGGTTCCTGTTACATTCGGCCTTTTCTACCCCTATTCACACACTAGGTGAAAGACTTTCCCCGATTTTGAGAAAGGGGTAGAAACTCTTTTATCTGTAAATGAATGTGTTAGATTATCAAAGTGCTGTAATCGTTTATCCCGCCCAATCCTCACGGTCCAGATTGCGATAACCGATGGCTTCGGCCAGATGGGCGGCCTGGACGGTCTCGCTGCCTTCCAGATCGGCAATGGTACGGGCCACTTTGAGGATACGGTCGTAGGCACGGGCCGAGAGGTTGAGGCGCGCCATGGCACCTTTCAGCAGGGCAAGGCCACGGTCGTCGGGACGAGCGTAGAGGGAAAGCAGGCGGCTGGTCATCTGTGCGTTGCAGTAGACGCCGGGCACCTGGGCATAGCGTTGCTGCTGTACCTGGCGGGCACGCACCACGCGTTCGCGGATAACGGCGCTCGGCTCGCCGGGACGTACGTCGGACATCTTCTCGAAGGGAACGGGCGTCACCTCGATTTGCAGGTCGATGCGGTCAAGCAGGGGGCCGGAAATGCGGTTCAGGTACTTCTGCACCTGGCCGGGGCTGCACACGCAGGGTTTCGTCGGGTGGTTGTAGTAGCCGCAGGGGCAGGGATTCATGCTGGCCACAAGCATGAAGCTGGCGGGATATTCCACGTTGCACTTCACGCGCGAGATGCTGATTTTACGGTCTTCCAGCGGTTGGCGGAGCACTTCGAGCACGTTGCGGCTGAATTCGGGCAGCTCGTCCAGGAAGAGGACACCGTTGTGAGCCAAACTGATTTCGCCCGGCTGGGGAAAACTCCCGCCGCCGGTCATGGCAACGTTGGAGATGGTGTGGTGCGGGTCGCGGAAGGGACGGATGGAGATAAGGCCGCCGTCACGCCCCAGCTTGCCGGCCACGGAGTGTATCTTGGTGGTTTCGAGGCTCTCGCCCAGCGACAGGGGCGGCAGGATGGAAGGCAGGCGCTTGGCCAGCATGGACTTGCCGCTGCCGGGCGAACCGATGAGCAGCACGTTGTGGCCTCCGGCGGCGGCCACTTCGAGGGCACGCTTCACGTTCTCCTGCCCTTTGACGTCGGCAAAGTCAAGGTCGAAAGTGCTCTGCCGGGCATAAAACTCTTCGCGGGTGTTCACCACGGTCGGTGTCAGTTCCTGGTTTCCGTTGAAGAATTCCACCACTTCCCGCAGGTTTTCTACGCCGTAGACGTTCAGGTTGTTCACCACAGCTGCCTCGCGGGCATTCTGGCAGGGCAGAATCATGCCTTCGAAGCCCAGTTCGCGTGCCTTGATGGCAATAGGCAGGGCGCCCTTGATGGGTTGCAGGCTGCCGTCGAGGCTCAGTTCGCCCATCAGCAGGTAACGCTCCAGTTTGTCGGATTGGATGGTTTCGCTGGCAGCCAGCATACCGATGGCCAGTGGCAGGTCGTAGGCCGAACCCTCCTTGCGGATATCAGCCGGCGCCATGTTGATGACGAGGTTACTTGTGGGCATCTTGTAGCCGTTCACCTGCAGGGCCGAGATGATGCGCTGGTGGCTCTCCTTGACGGCCGAATCGGGCAGTCCCACGAGGTAGAACATGCAGCCGCGGGTACTGTTGACTTCGATAGTGATGAGCGTGGCGTCTATTCCCTGGACGGCCGCCGCGAAAACTTTGACAAGCATAGGCCTCCCTACTTCTTTTTGGCAATTTCCGCCAGTTTCTCTTCGATTTCTTTCTGCGTCAGGTTACGCCCTTCTATCCGCCCGCTGGGAGCAAGCAGCACGTTGTAAGGCAGGGTACGCACGGCAAACTGGCCGACGAGGCTGGCATTCCATCCCTTGAGGTCACAGCCCTGTTTCCAGTCCAGCGTATCGTTTACAACGGCGTCCTTCCACACTTCCTTGTCAACATCGAGCGAAACGCCCAGTATGTCGAACTTCTCGCGGTTCTTCTTCTCCTTATACAACTGCTTGAGCTGCCGGCTGGTTTCCCGGCACGCATCACTCCAGGAGGCCCAGAAGTACAGCAGGAGATATTTGTCCTTGAAGTCGGTACGGCGTATATCCTTACCATCCATTCCCGGAATCTGGAAATAAGAGGCCGATTTCCCTACCGATACCTTCTCATAGCTTTCAAGATATTCCAACAACTGCTCCATATACAGGCGGTCCTTGAGGCTTCCTGCCATCTGTTCTGACAGTTCCTTTATCTTGGAGAAATCGGGCACAGACTTCTGAACGAAATATTTGTCCAGCACATAGATACTGGCCAACGAGTTCGGATGACTTCGGATGAAAGCCTCCGCCGCCTTCTCCACTGCCGCCTCCGAAGGAAGGTCCTTGCCGAAAAGCTCCTGATGGAACCGCGTCAGTTCTTCATTGGCCGGATTTCCCTTGATTGCCAGCAGGCCGGGCTTGTCTGCCGAACCGCTGATTTCAATCAGATCAGCCTTATCCATATAGAGAGGGTATTCCATCCCGTTGCCAAACTGGAGCCAGGCCGAAACCAGCGTATCGACCTCTATGTCTTTTACGAACTTGCCCTGCTTGACAAAAATAGTATCCAGGCGATTGTAGTAGCGGTCGGTACCATACAGATAGACGGTATCGTCCGCCATCCCCTGAAGAGTTCCGCTCAAACGGACATTCTCACTCTTTTTGTCTCCGCAGGCTGCCAGCAGCAAGGCCATCGTAAAAACAGCCAAATAGATTTTCTTCATTGTCATGGAGTGTTTCTGTAACTTCAGCTGCGAATGTACTTCTTTTTAGCGTGAATAAAAAAAAATGCCCGACATATTTACATGTCGGGCATCTTCTTTTATGATTGCTCTATTACTTATTTGGCAATGCTCATGAATTCAGAGTTCGTATAATACTTGGCGAATTCCAGGTCTGTAGCAGCCTTCTTGCCCAGAGTGGCATCCTTGGCTACAGCAGCCTTCAAGCTGCTCATTACCATTGCATCGTTGTTGGTTCTTGCACCCAGTACAGCGTTCAGATAGCTTGTGTAAGCATCGGGTTTGGCAATACCGGCCAGCGTAGTCTTAGCCTTGTTGTAGTCCTTGGCCAGGATCTGTGCCAGAGCGGCGCTGTTGGTCTTGGTGTCACCGAAAGCGTTGACAGCCTTTTCATACTGACCCTGTGCTACGTACAGGTTACCCAGAGCTTCGTTCAGCTCAGGAGCACCTGAAGCCTTAGCCAGATACTGCTCGGCAGCAGCCTTGTCACCCTTGCTCAGTGCAACGAGACCCATGTTCATGTTAGCTTCAGCAGAGTTCTTGATAGACAGAGACTTCTTCAGATAGCTCTCAGCCTTGTCCAAGTTACCTGCCTGATAAGCCAGCTTGCCCAGGTTGTTGTATGCACGGTAGTCGTTCGGATAGATTTGAGTAGCCTTCGTGTAGATAGCTTCCTTCTTGGCAGCATCGTCAGTCAGTGTAGCGGCATACAGCAGTTCTTCGATATTGAGCTGCTTGGCATCTGTAGCGGCCAGGTTGGCGATTTCTTCGTCAGACTTACCGATAACTTCATAGTTCAAAGTCAGACGAGAACGACGCAGCTGCGGCAGGATTTCGTCAGCCAAAGTCTTGTAAACAGAAGAGATATTCTTGATTTCCTGTTCTCTTTGTTCAGGATCAGAATACATAGACAGAACACGCAGGATCAGTTCCTTGTCCTGGATGTTGGACTTGCTTACCAGTTCCTGGAAGCCTTCCCAGTCCTGAGCAGTGTATTTCGTGTCTACATTTACATCGATCTTATCCTTCTTCAGGTTCTTGTTGATAACCTTGGCAGTGTTGTCCTGACGATTTTCAGCCAGTGTAGTGTTCAGTTTCACACCACCATCCGGAGAAGCGTATGCAGAGATTTCGATGTTGCTGATCTTCTTGTTGGAAGCTTCGCTTACGTTCTTCACTTCTTCGTTGAAGGCCTTGGCAGTCTTCAGTTCGCTGGAACGAACGTTTGCCTGCTGGATCAAGAACATGATGTTAGCGTCATGCTTTTCCTTGATGATGCGCTGGAAAGCGTCGTTACCGTCAGCAGCGTTTGCGCTGGCCAGAGTCTTGTTAACGAGTTCAGAAGTAGAGATAACGCCGTCAGCGATCTTCACAGCGGGGATTTCTACTGTCTTCTTACCGATTTTAGCCTTGAATTCCAGATACAGTTCAGACTTGGCCATTTCGGGAACATAGTCGAAAGAAGTCTTCATTGTATAGCTGCCACCCATCTTGTAGGAGATAGTCTGGTCGTTGCCTTCCACCTTCTCACCCTGGAATACAGTAGACTGGCCTTTGGCCTCGCCACCGTTCCACTTCAGAACGGGAGTAACTTCCACAACAGCCTTCTTGTTGAAGTACTTTTCGGGGAATTTGCCGTTGATTGTAGCGGGAACCTTACCACCTACGGCTTCCAATACCTGCGGAGTCACCGTGAAATAGTCAGATGACAGTTCGCCCATCTTCTTGTTGCATGATGACAATGCAACAACTAACGCCATTAATAATGGCAAATACAGTTTCTTAGTCATTTTAGGTATAAATTAATAGTTTGTAATTGATTTGCCTATTCTATTTTTATTGCCTTTCTCCCTGCACAACACAAGATACGGCGTCGCAAAGTTATTAAATCTTTCTACATTTTGTTAACCGGAGAGGGATATTTATTATAATTTAATGAATTTCCTGTTCTTTCCGGTACTTTATATTACGCGGATGGTGTTCTATGATCTCACTGCGGAGCATTTGGCGGTCGATATGAGTATAAATTTCCGTCGTGGCAATGCTCTCATGTCCCAGCATGCACTGGATAGCCCGAAGGTTGGCGCCGCCTTCCAGCAGATGGGTGGCAAAAGAGTGCCGGAAGGTATGGGGACTGATGTTTTTGGTTATCCCTGCCTTTGCCGCCAGCTCCTTGATGAGATGGAAGACCATGATGCGCGAAATGCTCGTCCCCCACCGCGCCAGGAACACATTGTCTTCGCTTCCGGCCTTCACCCTCCAATGTCTTCTGTCCATCAGCCAGTACTTCACTTCCTTGACCGCCCGCGGCGAGACAGGTACCAGCCGTTGCTTGCTTCCCTTTCCTGTAACCTTGATGAACCCTTCTTCAAAATAGAGGTCCGACAGCTTCAGGCCACAAAGCTCCGACACCCGCAGGCCGCAGCTGTAGAGGGTTTCTATCATCGCCCGGTTGCGTTGGCCTTCTGGCTTGTCCATGTCTACAGCAGCGATAATGGCGTCTATCTCGTCCACCGTAAGCACCTCGGGCAATTTGAAACCGATTTTCGGTCCCTCTATCAGTTCACAAGGATCGTCTTCGCGATAGTCGGCCAATATCAGGAAATGGAAGAACGACTTGAGCCCCGACAGGATGCGTGCCTGCGAACGTGGATGAATGCCGATGTCGTGCAATCCGGCAATGAAGCGTTCCAAATCATCGGAAGTGACGTCTAGTACCCCCTTTTCCTCGCCTTCCAGAAAGCGAAGCAACTTCTCCAGGTCCATCTGATAGGCTTCATACGTATTTTCCGACAAGCCTTTTTCCAGCCTGAGATACTGCTTGTACTTCCTGATAATCAACTCCCGCCTTTCCTTATCTGGTGAAATCCCTTCCGTTTTCATTTTTTTTTCTACCTTTGCACCTTGAAATAATGTTCTCTGTGGGCAAATATATAAAAAAAACAGTTATGAGGATACAGATAATAAACGGACCCAACATCAATTTATTGGGCAAACGTGAACCTTCCATCTACGGAAGCGTTTCTTTTGAAGACTATTTGGCCCGGCTGCGTGCGGAGTATGCAGACATTCAGATTGATTATTTCCAGTCCAACATCGAAGGCGAGCTGATCGACCGGATCCAGCAAGTGGGGTTCGATGCCGACGGCATCGTGCTGAACGCCGGGGCCTACACCCACACCTCCATAGCCTTGCAGGACGCCATCCGGGCAGTCACCGCTCCGGTCATCGAGGTGCATATTTCCAATGTGCATGCCCGCGAAGCGTTCCGCCACGTGTCGATGATTTCGTGTGCCTGCATGGGTGTCATCTGCGGATTCGGTCTGAACTCCTACCGGCTGGCCATAGAAGCCTTGCTGGACAAAAACAAGAAACAGGTATAATATATATATAATAGGTATCAAGTATGTTATTGAAGCAAACAAAGATTGTTGCAACGATTTCCGACCAGCGTTGTGAGGTTGACTTTATCAGAGAATTATTCAAAGCGGGCATGAACGTCGTCCGCATGAATACAGCCCATGCCGGGCGCGAGGGTTTCGAAAAGCTGATAGCCAATGTCCGCACGGTCTCCAATCGGATTGCCATATTGATGGATACAAAGGGGCCCGAAGTACGTACGACTCCCCTGGCTGCCGAACCCATTCCGTTCAAGGCCGGTGACAAGGTACAGGTAACGGGATGTCCCGAACAGCCCACCACACGCGAATGTATCTGCGTGTCCTATCCCCACTTTGTCCAGGATGTACAGGTGGGCGACCACATTCTGATAGATGACGGCGACCTGGAAATGGTTGTCACCGACAAAGACGACAGCCGCCTCTACTGCGAAATACAGAACGAAGCCACACTGGGCAACCGCAAAAGCGTGAACGTGCCGGGCGTGCGCATCAACCTGCCGTCGCTGACCGAAAAAGACAAGAACAACATTCTGTATGCCATCGAGAAGGACATCGACTTCATCGCACATTCCTTCGTCCGCAACAAACAGGACGTTCTCGACATCAAAGCCATACTGGACGAACACCATAGCGACATCCGCATCATTGCCAAGATAGAGAACCAGGAAGGCGTGGACAACATCGACGAAATCCTGGAAGTGGCCGACGGCATCATGGTGGCCCGCGGCGATCTGGGCATCGAAGTGGCTCAGGAGCGCATCCCCGGCATCCAGCGCGTACTCATCCGCAAGTGCATCCTGGCCAAGAAGCCGGTCATCGTGGCTACGCAGATGCTGCACACCATGATCAACAACCCGCGTCCCACCCGTGCCGAAGTGACCGACATTGCCAACGCCATCTACTACCGCACCGATGCCCTGATGCTCAGCGGCGAAACAGCTTACGGCAAATACCCGGTAGAAGCCGTGAAGACCATGACCAAGGTAGCCGCACAGGCCGAGAAAGACAAGCTGACCGAAAACGACATCCGCATCCCGCTGGACGAGAACAGCAACGACGTCACGGCCTTCCTGGCCAAACAGGCTGTAAAAGCCACCACCAAACTGAAGATACGTGCCATCATCACCGACAGCTACAGCGGTCGCACGGCACGCAACCTGGCTGCCTTCCGTGGCAAGTATCCCGTGCTGGCCATCTGCTACAAGGAGAAGACCATGCGTCACCTGGCCCTTTCCTACGGCGTAGAGGCCATCTATATGCCCGAGCTGGCCAACGGACAGGAATATTACTTTGCCGCCCTGCGCCGCCTCCTGAAGGAGGGACGCCTCCAGCCCACCGACATGGTAGGCTACCTGAGCAGCGGCAAGGCCGGCACGCAGACCTCGTTCCTCGAGATCAACGTAGTCGAAGATGCCCTGAAACATGCCGAAGACAGCGTGTTGCCCAACAGCAACCGATACTTATAAATCAATTGAAAATTGAGAATGGAGAATGGATAATTATTCCATCCGTTTCCCCATTTTCAATTTTCCATTTTCAATTTTCCATTGGATTTAGACGAATACATATTGCAGCACATCGACCCGGAGAGTGACTACCTGCGGGCTCTCTACCGCGACACACACCTCAAGCTTCTGTATCCGCGCATGGCCTCGGGCCACCTGCAGGGACGGATGCTGAAGATGTTTGTACGGATGATCCGCCCGCGCCAGGTGCTCGAGATAGGGACCTACAGCGGCTATTCGGCTCTCTGCATGGCCGAAGGCCTGCCCGAAGGAGCCATGCTGCACACTTTCGAAATCAACGACGAACAGGAAGACTTCACCCGCCCCTGGCTCGAAGGTTCGCCGTATGCCGACAAGATCCGCTTCTATATCGGCGACGCGCTGGAACTGGTTCCACAGCTGGGGCTGACGTTCGACCTCGTCTTTATGGATGCCGACAAGCGCAAGTACCTGGACTACTACGAGATGGCACTGGCCAGCCTGGCCGACGGCGGATACATCATCGCCGACAACACGCTGTGGGACGGCCACGTACTGGAAGAGCATCCGCACAGCTCGGACCTCCAGACCATCCGCATCAAGGAGTTCAACGACTTTGTGGCCCGCGACCCCCGGGTCGAAAAGGTCATCCTTCCCCTGCGTGACGGACTGACAATCATGCGGAAAACTTAAGGGGGGAGTGGAGAGTTGAAAGTTGAAAGTGGAGAGTGGAATTAACCATTGATCATTAACCATTAACTACGCTTTATATGGAAACAACCCGTCAGAACAAAATAGCCCGCCTGCTCCAGAAGGAACTGGGCGACATTTTCCTGTTGCAGACCAAGAGTATGCACGGTGTGCTGGTTTCGGTCAGCGCCGTACGCATCAGCCCCGACATGAGCATTGCCCGTGTCTACCTCAGCATCTTCCCCTCGGAGAAGGGCGAGGAACTCATCAAGAACATCAACGCCAACATGAAGTCCATCCGCTACGAACTGGGCACCCGCGTACGTTTCCAGCTCCGCATCATCCCCGAACTGAAGTTCTTCCTGGACGATTCGCTGGACTACCTGGAACGTATCGACGAACTGCTTAAATAAGGCCGTGCCTTGAACCTGTCGTTCTACATAGCCCGCCGCTACCTGTTCTCCAGGAAGAAACACAATGCGGTCAACATCATCTCCGGCATTTCGGTATGCGGGGTGGCGCTGGCCACACTGGCCATGGTATGCACCCTCTCGGTGTTCAACGGTTTCCAGGACATGGTAGCCGGCTTCTTCACCGCCTTCGACCCCCAGCTAAAGATTACCGTACGCGAGGGGAAGGTATTCCTGCCCGACGAACCCGCCCTACAGCAGGTCCGCGCCCTGCCCGAAGTGGAAGTCTGGACCGAGACGCTCGAAGAAAATGCCATGGTGCAGTACAAAGACCGCCAGGTGATGGCCGTCATTAAGGGCGTGGACGACAACTTCGAGCAGCTGACGTCCATCGACAGCCTGCTCTACGGTACGGGACAGTTCATTCTGAAAGACAACATCGTGGACTACGGTTTCCTGGGCATCGAACTGATGTCGCAGCTCGGCACGGGCATCCAGTTTGTCGATCCCCTGCAGGTCTTTGCCCCCCGCCGCAATGTGCGGGTCAATCTGGCCAACCCCTCGGCCGCCTTCAACCGCGAATACCTGTTCTCGCCGGGAGCCGTCTTTGTGGTCAATCAGGAAAAGTACGACGCCCACTACATTGTCACCTCACTGAGCTTTGCCCGCCGCCTGTTCGACTACGGCCGCGAAGTCTCGGCCGTCGAGCTGAAGTTGAAGCCCGATGCCGACACAGAGGCTGTCAGGCAGCGCATAGCCACGTTGCTGGGCGACCGTTTTGTGGTGCAGAACCGCTACGAACAGCAGGCCGACGTGTTCCGCATCATGGAAATCGAGAAGCTCATTTCCTACCTCTTCCTCACGTTCATCCTGGTTGTTTCGTGCTTCAACGTCATCGGTTCCCTCTCAATGCTCATCCTGGACAAGCGGGACGATGTAGTGACGCTGCGCAACCTCGGAGCCGACGACCGTCTCGTCGTCCGTATCTTTCTGTTCGAGGGGCGCCTCATTTCGGTTTTCGGAGCCGTGGGAGGCATTCTGTCGGGACTGCTGCTCTGCTGGGCCCAGCAGCATTTCGGTTTCATCACACTGGGCGGAGGCAGCGGAGCTTTCGTAGTCGATGCCTATCCCGTCAGTGTCCACGTATCCGATGTAGTGCTTGTCTTTGCCACGGTATTGGCCGTCGGATTCCTCTCCGTGTGGTATCCGGTGCGCTATCTCAGCCGCCGACTGTTGAAATAAGAGACAATTCGTCGGTAAAATTCACCTTTTGGTCGATTTGATTTTTTCAATTCAAAAATCCTCCGTACATTTGTACCGCTGCCCTGAAAAGGGTTAGAACTCTCTCTAAATAGCGTTTTTTCATGTATTATTGACTTGTGTGCCGTCCCTGCCTGTGAAGATAGGGACGGTTTTTTTATTCCCATCCCGTCAGGCCGTCTTTTTCCGTTGCCTCCAGATGACGGCCATTATTCCCACAACCATCAGCGCCAGGGCGGTATAGGCGATGCCTTCGGTCACGTGCAGGCTCTGCGGGTCGAAACGCATTTCCACCGTGTGCTCGCCTGCAGGGAGGTAGAGGGCACGCAGGATGTAGTCGGCCCGTCCCAGGGTAGCAGGTTGTCCGTCGACGGTCACCCGCCAGCCGTCCGGGTAGTAGATTTCAGAGAATACGGCCACGGCATCGCCGCTGTTACGGGTCTCATACACCAGGCGGTTGGGTTCGTAGCTGGTCAGCCGGATGGTGGAGAGGCTGTCCCGATGGCTTTCCGTCAGCCCTTTCAGCGCCTCCTTGAAGCGGGCGTGCACTACGGCAGTCCCGGCAGGATCGGCCGTATGCAGCGCGTCAATCTCCTCGTTGGCATTGTCCACGTACTGCACCCGGTCTACAAACCAAGCATTGCCGTAGGCATAAGGGTTCAGGATGGGCACGGTCTGTCCCTGCTGTCCGGCAGGCAGGATGAAGTAGCGGGTGTTCAGCATGTTCAGCACACGGAACTTCGAGGCATCCACACTGTCCATCTCGCCGCCCGCACGGGCTATTTCGGAGTAGGCCGCCTGCATTTCGGGAGCGATGTGACGCTCAATCATCTCCTGGTAACGGCGCAGCTTGGCGGGATGGTAGCCACCCACGCTCTTGTGCCAGTAGGAGGTATTGCTTTCGTTGAACGTATTCGAAGCCAGGTTCAGCACACGGTAGTCCAGGGCAGGGTCTTTCAGTATCGTTTCGTCGGTGGGCGTCTTGTTGAAAGTGGTGGTCTGGACGCTTTTCGGAACAAATTGCCCGTCGTTCAGGTAGCGTTTGTTCACGCTCCACAGGTCCACCAGACACAGCACGGCGATGCCGCCCACGGTGAGCGACTGCCGCAGCTTGCCCGTGGCGTAGAGCATAAGCAGCAGCAGGCCGATGGCGATGATGAGGAAGCTGCGCAGGGCGTCGGCCTGTACCAGGGCGGCACGCATCTCGCCCAGGTTGGCCAGGATGCCGTTCAGCTCGCCGGCCGGGATCATGCCGCCGTCCACGGCTTGCTGCAGCATCTGTGCTTCCTGGGCCGGGATGAAGCCTGCACTGAAGCTGCCCGGCGCCATCCAAAGCAGGAACGACACACCCAGGGTCAGGACAGAACTGACACCCAGCGCCACCTTGTCACGCAGCACCTGGGGCTCCTCCAGTATCTTCTTCAGCGCGAAGACAGCCAGCAGGGGAATGGTAAACTCGGCAATGACGAGAATGGACGACACGGCACGGAACTTGTTGTACATCGGCACGTAGTCGATGAAGAAGTCGGTCAGCGGCATGAAGTTCTTGCCCCACGACAATGCGATGGAGAACAGCGTGGCGCCGATGAGAGCCCACTTCAGCGGTCCTTTCACGATGAAGCAGCCCAGCAGGAAGAGGAACAGCACGAACGCGCCCACGTAGACAGGGCCTGCCGTCATGGGCTGGTCGCCGAAGTACTGCGTCAGGCTGTTGTAGAGGCTGCTGTACATCGGGTTGGCCTTCTCCATGGCCGTCTCGCTCTGGCTCAGGGGCGCGGAGGCACCGCCCTTGAAGTTGGGGACAAGCAGCGTCCACGTCTCGCCCACGCCGTAGCTCCACTGCGTGATGTAGTCACGGTCCAGTCCGCCGCTGGTCTGCTTGGCCGCTTCGCCCGTCTGCACCAGCTCACTCTTGCCGCGCATGGTTTCCTTGCTGTAGGTATAGGTGTGATAGAGGTTCGACAGGTTGGCCGCCACGCCGATGAGGGCTGCTGCGACCAGTACCGCGCTGGCCCGGAAGAACTGCGGCAACGTCTTCTCGCGCCAGGCCTTCTCGAAGTAGGCGCCCACAATGAAGAGGATGACGAACAGGAAGTAGTAGGACATCTGCACGTGGTTCGACGCAATCTGCAGGGCTACGAACAGCGCGGCCACCACGCCGCCCGCCAGCAGGCGTCCGCGGTAGGCCAGCACGATGCCCGCCAGCGTGGGCGGAATGTAGGCCAGGGTGATGAACTTCCAGATGTGCCCCGCCGAGATGAGGATGAAGAAGTAGGACGAGAAGGCCCACAGAATGCCCCCCAGCGTGGACAGCCACACCGACAGCCCGAAGGCCCTCAGCAGGATGTAGAAGCCCAGCATGAGGATGAACGTCAGGCAGACGTAGCTGGGCAGGAACAGCTGGTAGACTTTCTGCACCCACTGCAGCGGCTTGTTGGAGTCGTACGATGGTGAAATCTGGTAGGTGGGCATGCCGCCGAATACGGAGTTGGTCCAGCGGGTACGTTCGCCCGTCTGCTCGTAGTATTCCTTGGCCTCCTGCCCGATGCCCACGCCCGCCGCCGTGTCGTGCTGGAAGAGCATGCGGCCCTCGATGTCGGCCGGGAAGAAATAGACGAACGAAAGCAGGGCGAACAGGACGATCGCCACCAGGTCGGGGAGTATTCTTTTCAGTGTCATAAGGCTGATGTCTTGATTATAGCATGGTTATTGTCCGCAAAGATACGACATTCCTCCCATTTTCCGCGCTCCCGGCCCGTGTAATCCAAGGAAATGTCGTACATTTGCGGATATTTAAGCATTTGTCAGCAATGAAAATAGGCATCATCAGTGCAATGGACAGCGAGCACCGCCAGCTGGCGGGCCGCCTGTCGCAGAAAAAGGAGAGCGGCGAAGGCCGTTTCCGCTATGTGGAGGGCCTCCTGGGCCGCAACGACGTCGTGCTCACCCAGTGTGGCATCGGCAAGGTAAACGCGGCTGTGGGAGCCGCCGAACTCATCCGCCGCCACCGGCCGGACTGCATCGTCAGCACCGGTGTGGCAGGAGGCATCGACACGTGCCTGCGGGTGGGCGACGTGGTGGCCAGCGACCGCCTGGTCTATCACGACGTCTATTGCGGCAACGACGGCACCCGCTACGGCCAGGTGCAGGGCATGCCCCTCTACTACGAAGCTGCGCCCCGGCTGCTGCGCCACGCGCTGGAGCTGAACGACGGCGCCGGACTGGAGAGCCGCATTCACGGCGGACTCATCTGCACGGGCGACCGCTTTGTGGAAGACGCTGCCGAACTGGCCGCCATCAAGCGCCACTTCCCCGAGGGAATGGCCGTCGACATGGAGTCGGCCGCCATCGCCCAGACGTGCTTCGTCTACGGCGTGCCCTTCCTCAGCTTCCGCATCGTCAGCGACACGCCGGGAGCGCACGACGACAACTTCGCCCAGTACCGCGACTTTTGGGCCACCATGGCCGAACGGTCGTTCCGCACGACGTGGGCGTTCCTGGAAGGCCTGTAAAAGAAAGACTATTAACCATTCACGAAAAACGATATGAAGAAAATTCCCAGTTTTACCATCGACCACATCCGCCTGCTGCGCGGCATCTACGTGTCGCGCAAGGACGAGGTGAACGGTGAAGTGATCACCACCTTCGACATCCGCATGAAGGAACCCAACCGCGAGCCCGCCCTCGGACAGGGCGCGCTTCACACCATCGAGCACCTGGCCGCCACCTACCTGCGCAACGAGCCGCGGTGGCAGGACCGCATCATCTACTGGGGCCCCATGGGCTGCCTCACGGGCAACTACCTGCTGATGCGCGGCGACCTGCAGCCCGAAGACATCCTGCCGCTGATGCAGGACACCTTCCGCTTCGTGGCCCACTACGAAGGCGAAGTGCCCGGCGCCGCCCCGCAGGACTGCGGCAACTACCTGCTCCACGACCTGCCCATGGCCCGCTGGGAGTCGGCCAAATACCTGCACGAAGTGCTCGAGCAGATGACCGAAGCCAACATGCGCTACCCCGAGAAGGCGGAGTGATACAAACGTTCCTGCCGGCAATCATAATTTCGGGCACAGACAATGCAGTTTCCATGCAGGGTTACCCTGCCTTGGAAATTACATTATCTGTGCCCGTTCTTTAATGCGATGCAGAAAAACGAAAGTTTCTACAAGAACGAACCTTCCATTCTGCTTATTTGCCCTTTAAAGCTTCAAAATGGTTTCATGCTATGAAACCGGTAGTTTCATTCAATGAAACCAGTGGTTTCCTTTAATGAAACCGATGGTTTCAAAAAATGAAGCCGTCTTGAAACCAGTAGTTTCGTTGTCAAGACAACTTTTGAAACTTTTTCTGTACATCTGCTTTCAACAGAAAGGCGGCTGTCTCAAGATGAAAAGATACCGACACTCTTTTTATCAGACTTTTCTATCTTGAAACAGCCGCCTTCCGTCAGATAATCTCAATCCCCTGCTCCTTGCACAGCTGCAGCCCCAGGTCTTTCAGTTTGAACTTCTGTATCTTGCCGCTGCCCGTCATGGGGAATTCCTTGACGAAAAAGATGTATTTCGGAATCTTGTAACGCGAAATCTTGCCGATGCAGAAATCGCGCACGTCGCTCTCGTGCATGTCCACGCCTTCGTGCAGGATGATGAAGGCACCCACAGCCTCACCGTATTTCTTCGAGGGAATGCCGGCCACCTGCACGTCCTTCACGCCGGGCAGCTGGTAGAGGAATTCTTCGATTTCACGCGGATAGATGTTCTCGCCGCCGCGGATAATCATGTCCTTGATGCGGCCCGTGATGCGGTAATTGCCCTGTTCGTCCTTCACGCCCAGGTCGCCGGAGTGGAGGAAGCCGTCCTGGTCGATGACCTCGGCCGTAGCTTCAGGATTCTTGTAGTAACCTTTCATGGTGTTGTAGCCACGGTTGCACATCTCGCCCTGCACGCCGACGGGGCATTCCAGGCCCGTCTCGGGGTCGATGACACGCACTTCGGTGTGCTCGAAGTCGCGGCCCACGGTGGTGTAGCGCACCTCGGCGGGGTCGTCGATGCGGGTGTGCGTCATACCCGGAGAAGCCTCGGTCAGGCCGTAGACGCTGGTCACTTTCATGAACATCTTCTCTTCCACCTGCTTCATCAGCTCGATGGGGCAGAGCGAACCGGCCATGATACCGGTGCGGAGGCTGGACATATCGAACATGTCGAACATGGGATGGTTCAGTTCGGCAATGAACATGGTGGGCACACCGTAGAGAGCCGTGCAGCGTTCCTTATGGATGGAGGCCAGCACGACGAGCGGATCGAAACGCTCCACCATCACTTCCGTACAGCCATGGGTCAAGCAGTTCATCGTGGCCAGTACCACGCCGAAGCAGTGGAACAGAGGCACGCAGACGCAGAGTTTGTCGTCTTGCGTGAACTTCATGTGCTCACCGGTGAGGAAGCCGTTGTTGGCGATGTTGTAGTGGGTCAGCATGACGCCCTTGGGGAAGCCGGTAGTACCGCTGGTATACTGCATGTTCACCACGTCGTGGCAGGTGACCTGCGATTTCAGTTCGTTCAGGCGGCTGTCGTCCACATTGTCGCCCAACAGGAGGATTTCGGAGGTATTGTACATGCCGCGATGCTTCTCCTGCCCCACGTAGATGACATTCTTCATACGGGGAAAGCGTTCGCTCTTGAGGTGCCCGCGCTGGCAGGTTTTCAGTTCGGGCAGCATCTGGTAGGTCATCTGTACGAAGTCGCTGTCCTTCTCGCCGTTGACAATGCAGAGGGTGTGCATGTCGGAATTCTGGCAAAGATATTCCAGTTCAGCCTGCTTGTAGTTGGTGTTCACGGTGACATAGACGGCACCTATCTTGGCACAGGCATAGAGCAGGGTGAGCCAGTCGGGCACATTGGCGGCCCAGATGCCCACGTGCGTGCCGCGCTCCACACCGATGGCGATGAGTCCTTTGGCCATGTGGTCCACACGGCGGTTGAACTGGCTCCAGGTGAAGCGCAGGTTACGGTCGGAGTAGACGATGTACTCACGGTCGGGAGTTGTTTCGGCCCAGTGTTCCAACCACTGGCCTAGGGTGCGTTCGTATAACATAAGCGTTCTTTCCTTTATTCGTTGTTTGTATAATGGTAGGTATCTGTCAGTTTCAGGGTTTGGGTACCGATGGTCAGTTCAGCCTGCGCATGCTGCCGCGAGGGCGAGGTCCATAGGGCGGTGTAGCGGCCGCCGGCTCCCTTGGCTACTTTGTAGATGCCGGGGGTAGCGGTCTTCACGGCAGTACCGTCGGGCAGGGTCAGCATGGCTGGTTCGCTGGCAGCCACCCAGCACGTACCGTCGGCCAGCAGGACAGCCTGTACCGCACGGTCGTTGCGCAACACGCGGATGGCGTAAAGGTCGAAGGCTTCGGTCTGCCTGCGGTCGGCATCAGGCAGGATGACGTACTGGTAGGAAGCATTCTTCGGAGCCTTGCCATGGTTCAGGCAGAGCTGCACCACCTCGCCGCTGACATCTTCGCGCGGATACATCTGCATGATGTCGTACCACTGGCCCGTCCGCTGTTCTGTAGCAGCCGTCACCTGAAGGTTTTCTCCCCAGGCTATGTAACCCGTATGATGGTGGAAGTAGCGTACTTCCTGCTGATGGCTGCACTCCTCGCGCCCGTCCACTTCTCTCCAGTCACCGCAGGAATGCAGCACATAGAGCTTGTCGCGCCGATAGCATTGCTCGATGGCGGTTGTTACGGCCAAGGTACTGTCGGCCTCAATGCCCGCTCCCAGGCAAAGAACAAAGTCGTCGGTAAAGATCCACGCCTTGCGGGCACGCAGCCCGGCACGGTCGAGGTCCATGACCGTCATGCCCTGCCGTCCGTCCGAGAGGCCTCCCACAAAGTCGCTGTTGTTGCGAGGGCGGTTCCCTTTGACTATGGGCATGGGGGCATCGGTATCGAAAGCCGTCACACCCGGCAGCTTGCGCCAATCCCACAGAGGGAAGATGTCGAGGTATTCCTTTCCGTCCTGATAAATATAGGTGGCTCCGTCGGCCGAATAGAATCCCTTCATGTTGTCGCCGTTCAGCGTCTCGGTACCGATGACCTTGCGCGAAGCCATCTTCACCGTAGCCATCCACGTGGGGCGGCGGTGCACGGTGTAGTTGGAGCAGAAGAAGTGCTTGTGGCCCGTCAGTCCGTCCTTGGCGTCGGGCAAGAAGTTTTCGCGGCACAAGGCACGGGCCGTTTCGTTGCAGGCCTCGGACGTGCCGCCTCCCAGTTCGGTGGCGGCAAAGGCGGTAGCCAAGCCCTTGTGGGTCTGCCCCTCGCGGAAGAACTGTCTGCCCAGAGCACTGATGTCCATCTGACCCTTCCACAAGATCCAGCGGTAACCGTCGTCGGTGAGGCGGCGGAGGATTTCCAGCTGGCGGTCGTCGAAAGCCATGGACGTGCCGGCAAAGACACCCGAATAGAAGCTCATGCTGGCCAGAAAAGCCAACCCATAGTTGCCGAACTGCTGCTGCGTGCCGTGCTGGTGGAAGCTCCAGTCGGGCTGGATACCTTCGGCCTGCCCCGTCACGATTTCAGAAGCGATGGTGTCGCGTGCCTGGCGTGCCAGCTCCTTATCTTCCTGCAAAAGGGCGCGCACCAGTACGTTACCGGCCAGCCACACCTTGTTCTGCCCCGTCATGCCGAAGCGGGCATGCTCCATCACTTCGATGGCTCCCTGCCGTTCGTCGGCCGTGAGCTGGGATTCGAAAAGCAGGAAGGCGTTACCCAAGGTCTTGGGTACACCAATCTGATTGTACCACCAGTTGGGGCACACGGGCTTGGTCGTAAACCACCAGCGCAAAGCCTTGTGGATACAGGCCTCGACCTGCGCCGAGCGGTAGTAAGGGCTCTGAGGCGAGGCATATTGTTTGGCCAGCTCCAGGATGCGCTCGGTATGGACACGCGGCTCCCAGCCCGAACGCTTGCGGTCCTGGTAGTTGATGTCCGGCCAAGTGCCTTCGGCCGTCTGTTCGGACAGATATTTTTGAATGGATGCCTGGCGGGAAGGCTGGCGTTGGAAGAGCTCCACCACCATCTGGTCGGATGCCGACTCCTCGCGGGGCAGGTCTTTCAGGACGGCATTCAGCCGCTCCTGCCCGTTTCCGTCGGTTCCTATCAGTCGGATAAAGTTTTGCTTGACGCGTGCCAGCTCGGCATCTTGGGCAGAAACATGCCCGCACGCCACGGCCACAAGCAGCAGCGCGCCCGATACGAATTTATACAGATGCATTCTATGAATGGATAATGGAAAATGGATAATGGAAAATTGGAAAATGAAAAATGGGGCGTGAAGCTCTATTCTCAATTCTCAATTATCCATTATCCATTTTATCAATTAAACCGGTGTATAGATAACGGCCAGTATCTTGGCGGCCTGTCCCTGATAAGCGTGTACGTGATGGGGGACGATGGAGTCGTAGTAGATGCTGTCGCCCTCTTCGAGCAGGTACGTGTGCTTGCCGTAGCAGATTTCCATCGTGCCCTGCATCACCATGATGAACTCTTCGCCTTCGTGCGAGGAAAGCACGAACTCGTTGTCGTCCGTAGGAGCCACGTCGATGATGAAGGGTTCCATGTGGCGGTCGGCCTTCGACTTCGACAGGGAGTGGTACTCCATGTGCTTGCGGCTCTGGATGGCATTGTTCGAAAAGCTGATGCTGTCCGTAGCCTCGGCCTTGCGGCAGATGGCGGGACCCGTTTCGTCCTGGTCGTCGAGGAAGGTACCCAAACGTACGCCCAGCACGCGGGCTATCTTAATGAGCGGTGCCAATGAGGGCAGGTCGATGTTGTTTTCGATGCGCTCCACCTGCTCGATGGCCAGGCCCGAACGTTCGGCCAACTCTTCACGGCTGATATTCTTGCTTTCGCGGAGCGACTTGATTTTCTCTCCTACAATCTTGCTTGTGTCCATGGTTCGAATGTTTTTCGTTTTATTTGGTAATGATTCTGATGTTTAATGTTCGCAAATGTAAGACAAACTTTTACTTTTTGCAACGATTGGCAAGGAAAAGTCTGGGAAAAAGGACTTTTCTTCCGACAAGCCCTGCACTCAGTCGCCGAAGAGCCACTTGTTGAGCCAGCGGTTCACGTAGACATTGACCACGGCACAACCTGCGCCGATGACGGCTCCCGCCAGCACGTCCGACGGATAATGGACGCCCTCGTTCATGCGCGAAACACCCACCGAGCAGGCCCACAGGGCCGACGGGGCGATGACATACCACTTGGGGTAGGTGATGCTCAAGGAAGTGGCCAGGGCAAAGGCCGTCGCCGTATGTCCCGACGGGAAGGCAGGACTGCTCTCGCGACTATAGGCATGCACACGGTCGGGCCAACGGTCGTAGGGGCGCTGGCGGTCTACCAGATACTTCATGCCGTAGGTCACCACAAAGGCACCCGCCACGCTGGTACCCACGTACAGGGCATCCTTCAGCAGGTCTTTGTCGTGCTTGATCCAGCCCGCCACGGCCATGGCTACGGGCACCCCGATGGCTACGTAGGGTTCCGACTTCGATATTACCTTATTATAATTGCGGACGAACGTACCGTCCCACCCGTTCACCTTGTGCAGGAGGTCGATGTCCCAGTTCTGCGCCCGCAGGGCCGGAGCACACGCGAGGGCCATCAGCAGAGCCAAAAGCAGTCTCTTCATAACGCATTCACTTTGTTTCCACCGCCAAAGATAAGGCAAATCTGCCAAGTATGCACAAAAATCCTTATAAAACTGTCCGACCCTCTGCCCCCTCTGGACGGAAGGGCACGGAATGCGGGCTGCTCCGTCTGGGGAAAATCATTGCTTTCTTTGGCGGAAAACATTGCTTTTTCTGATGCAAAACATTGCTTCTTCCGAGGCAAAACATTGCTTCTTGTGACGGAGAACAACACCTGCCGTCCAGCACTTCCTGCGCGCCCTTCCTGCAACCCATATCCGCACAGATTACGGAAATATTTCTTTAATCCCTTGCTAAATCAATGTATTTCCTCTATTTTTGCAAGGAAATATCGTCCGCCAACAGTACAAGGATATATTTACAACTATTAAATAACTTAAATTCAATCATTTATGTGGTTAAGTAATTCATCTGTAGGAAGGAAAGTGGTGATGAGCGTTACCGGCATCGCCCTTGTCCTGTTTCTGACGTTTCACATGGCGATGAACCTTGTTGCGCTTGTCTCAGCCGAGGGCTACAACATGGTTTGTGAGTTCCTGGGAGCAAACTGGTACGCACTGGTGGCAACAGTCGGTCTGGCCGCCTTGTTTGTCATCCACATCATCTACGCTTTCTGGCTGACGATGCAGAACCGCAAGGCACGCGGTACGGAACGCTACGCCGTGACGGAGCGACGCAAGGAAGTGGAATGGGCATCACAGAACATGCTCGTTCTGGGTATCATCGTAATCGTAGGTCTGGGTCTGCACCTGGTGAACTTCTGGTCGAAGATGCAGCTGCCCGAACTGATGCACAACATGGGCATGCACGCCGACACGCTGACGCTGGCTTATGCCGCCAACGGCGTCTATCACATCGAGAACACGTTCGCCAACCCGGTGTTCGTCGTTCTGTACCTCATCTGGCTGGGCGCCCTGTGGTTCCACCTGACCCACGGTTTCTGGAGCTCCATGCAGACACTGGGCTGGAACAACAAGACTTGGATCAGCCGCTGGCAGTGCATCTCCAACATCTACTCTACCATCGTAGTGCTCTGCTTCGCCCTGGTAGTGGTTGTGTTCTTCATCAAATCGTTGATGTAAAAACGCGAAGCTTGCAAATTTGTAGATTGTAAATGACTAAATTGTAAATTCATTATGACCAAGATAGATTCAAGAATACCGGAAGGACCGGTAGCCGAGAAATGGACGAACTATAAAGCCCATCAGAAATTAGTAAACCCCGCCAACAAGCGTCGTCTGGACATCATCGTGGTTGGTACAGGTCTGGCCGGTGCCAGCGCTGCCGCCTCGCTGGGCGAAATGGGTTTCAAGGTATTCAACTTCTGCATTCAGGACTCTCCGCGCCGCGCACACTCCATCGCCGCTCAGGGTGGTATCAATGCAGCCAAGAACTATCAGAACGACGGTGACTCTGTATACCGTCTGTTCTACGATACTGTAAAGGGCGGTGACTACCGTGCCCGCGAAGCCAACGTTTACCGTCTGGCCGAGGTATCGAACAACATCATCGACCAGTGCGTGGCACAGGGCGTTCCCTTCGCCCGCGAATACGGCGGTACGCTGGCCAACCGTTCATTCGGTGGTGCACAGGTATCACGTACCTTCTATGCCAAAGGTCAGACAGGCCAGCAGCTGCTGCTGGGTGCCTATTCTGCACTGAGCCGCCAGGTAAATGCCGGTACTGTAAAACTCTATACCCGCTACGAAATGGAAGACGTCGTTATCATCGACGGTCGTGCCCGTGGTATCATCGCCAAGAATCTGGTAACAGGCAAGCTGGAGCGCTTCGCCGCTCACGCTGTAGTTATCGCCACCGGCGGTTACGGAAACACCTACTTCCTCTCGACCAACGCTATGGCCTGCAACTGCTCGGCTGCTATGGCCTGCTACCGTAAGGGTGCCTGGTTTGCCAACCCGGCTTACGTACAGATCCACCCGACTTGTATCCCCGTACACGGCGACAAGCAGTCCAAGCTGACTTTGATGTCCGAGTCTCTGCGTAACGACGGCCGTATCTGGGTTCCCAAGAAACTGGAAGATGCCAAGAAGCTGCAGGAAGGCACGCTGCAGGGCAAAGATATCCCCGAAGAAGACCGCGACTACTACTTGGAGCGCCGCTATCCGGCCTTCGGTAACCTCGTTCCGCGCGACGTTGCCAGCCGTGCCGCCAAGGAGCGTTGCGACAAGGGCTACGGCGTGAACAACACTGGTCTGGCCGTGTTCCTCGACTTCTCCGAAGCCATCAACCGTCTGGGTAAGGACGTTGTAGCACAGCGTTACGGTAACCTCTTCGACATGTACGAAGAAATCACCGACGTATCGCCCTACGAAAACCCGATGATGATCTATCCGGCCATCCACTACACCATGGGCGGTATCTGGGTAGACTACGAACTGATGACCTCTATCAAGGGTCTGTTCGCTATCGGCGAATGTAACTTCTCCGACCACGGTGCCAACCGTCTGGGTGCTTCCGCCCTGATGCAAGGTCTGGCCGACGGTTACTTCGTATTGCCTTACACCATCCAGAACTATCTGGCCGACCAAATCACCGTTCCCCGCTTCTCTACCGACCTGCCTGAGTTTGCAGAAGCCGAGAAGGCCGTTCAGGACAAGATTGACCACCTGATGAACATCAAGGGTAAGAAGTCCGTAGATTCCATCCACAAGGAACTGGGTCACATCATGTGGGAATACGTTGGTATGGGCCGTACAGCCGAAGGTTTGAAGACCGGTCTGGCCAAGCTGAAAGAAATCCGCAAGGAATTCGAGACCAACCTCTTCATCCCGGGCAGCAAGGAAGGCATGAACGTAGAGCTCGACAAGGCTATCCGCCTGAACGACTTCATCACCATGGGTGAGCTGATTGCCTACGACGCACTGAACCGCAACGAATCTTGCGGTGGCCACTTCCGCGAAGAATATCAGACTGAGGAAGGCGAGGCTAAGCGCGATGACGAAAACTACTTCTATGTAGCTTGCTGGGAATACCAGGGCAGCGACGACAAAGCTCCGGTATTGCTGAAAGAGCCGCTGGTTTATGAGGCAATCAAAGTTCAGACTCGTAACTACAAGAGCTAATTGGGGAATGTTGAACAATTAAAGAACTAAAGAAAATGGATAAAAATATATCATTTACACTGAAGATATGGCGCCAGGCAGGCCCGAAGGCCAAAGGTGCTTTTGAAACCTATCAGATGAAGGACATTCCCGGTGATACTTCTTTCCTGGAAATGCTTGACATCCTGAACGAACAGCTGATTTCTGAAGGCAAGGAACCGGTTGTATTCGACCACGACTGCCGCGAAGGTATCTGCGGTATGTGTTCACTCTACATCAACGGACATCCGCACGGCCCTGCACAGGGTGCAACTACCTGTCAGATCTATATGCGCCGCTTCAACGACGGTGATACCATCACTGTAGAACCCTGGCGTTCGGCCGGCTTCCCTGTCATCAAGGACTTGATGGTAGACCGTACGGCTTATGACAAGATTATGCAGGCAGGTGGTTACGTAAGCGTAAACACAGGTGCTCCGCAGGATGCCAACGCTATCCTTATCCCGAAGACTATCGCTGACGAAGCTATGGACGCTGCCAGCTGCATCGGTTGCGGTGCCTGTGTAGCTGCTTGTAAGAACGGTTCGGCCATGTTGTTCGTATCGGCCAAGGTAAGCCAGCTCAACCTGCTGCCCCAAGGCAAACCCGAAGCACTGCGCCGTGCCAAGGCTATGTTGGCCAAGATGGACGAACTGGGCTTCGGTAACTGTACCAACACCCGTGCCTGCGAGGCTGAATGTCCGAAGAATGTCTCCATCAGCAACATCGCCCGCCTGAACCGCGACTTCATCCGTGCCAAGCTGAAAGACTGATCAGACTCCTTTCTACATTTGATTAATATCAACACGAACTCCTCTGTCGGAAACTTCCGGCAGGGGAGTTCTTTTTATATCATAAGCATTAGGCCTCACATATTTCCAATAAAACGGCAAAGGGTAGCACTTCGTCACACCTTTAAACCGGCAATTTACAACTTGATATATATCAAGGTAAAGTTGCTTTGATTATTTATTTTGTGTGCGCAAACAGCAATCAATAGGATTTTTGTGTGCGCAAACAATAAATAATAGTGAAAGTAGTTTAAAATAGCAGCCGAAAAGGAAGAATGGTTTGGAGGATACGAAAAGAAGCTATACATTTGTGCAGTGATTTTTTTCATAGTATTAGATTTAAGGTTAACAAAGGTTGGGCTCGGCGGAGCCCTTTTTTATGCCCTTACCCCAACAGATGGTAAACTCCACCTACCAATGCCTTCACGACTCCCTTCATTTCAAGCTCGAAAAGGATTGCGCTCATGCGGTTTACAGGTATGTTGCATTCCACAACCAATGTATTGATGTGTAAATCGTCACGACTCAAGATACTGACCACACATTGTTCTTCTTCAGTCAGCTCGGGGAAAAGATTTCGTTGTACGGCTATTACCTTACCATTTTCACCAGCCTGCTCCCAACTCATAGCCCGTATAAAATCGGAAGCATCGTTGATAAGAGCTGCTTTGTTGTCGCGAATCAGCTGGTTACAACCCACAGAATAGGCATCACCCGTACGTCCGGGTACGGCAAAGCAGTCGCGGTGATAACCCTCAGCCAGTTCAGCCGTGATGAGTGAACCGCCTTTGGCTGCCGACTCCACCACAATGACGGCATCGCTCATACCAGCCACAATGCGGTTGCGGCTGACAAAGTTGTGACGGTCGGGATTGGTATCGGTCGGAAACTCCGTCAACAGACCTCCCTTGGCTAACATATCGACGGCTGTTTTCCGATGAACCGAAGGATAGATACGGTCCAGCCCGTGGGCCAGCACTCCTACAGTAGAAAGTCCATTGGCCAAGGCTTCCCTATGAGCATGCACATCAATGCCATAGGCCAGACCACTGACAACCAGCACATCGGGACACAAGGCAGAAAGGTCACGAAGAAAATCGGCACAGAACTGTTTCCCATAATCGGTAGCATGACGGGTACCTACCATACTGACTACCCGCAGGCGGTTCAAGTCGGTGTTTCCCTTGAAGAACAAGGCGACAGGGGCATCCTCACACTCACGCAGACGTGAGGGATAACGTTCGTCAGCCAAGGTCAGACAGTCCACACGGTTCTTCTCGGCCCACTCCAGTTCTTTCTCAGCCCGGAGGAAGGCAGAAGGGTTATCGAGTGCGGCTACGACAGAAGCATGGATGATACCCGGATAACGTTCAGGCAGCTCCGTGCGGAGACGGAACACCTCGGTCGCACTGCCCACGGTATCCACCAGCCGCTTGGCACCAATATGTCCGATACCCGCACAAAGGGTCAGGGCGATACTGCAAATTCGTTCGTCGGTATTCATGGTTTTCAGATTTAAGCGTGAAAAGGAAGGTTCAATCAACCACAGGCGTCAAATAGGGTGCGAAGACATGGTCGAACAACTCGCTCTCGCTCAATCTGCCATTTACCACGCAGACTGCCTCGACCACGCCTTTCAATGACACCTTGCCGTCGCTCTTACGGAAGATGTCCTGATAGAAGACGTACTTGATGCCTTCTTTCTTCATATAGAGCTTCGAAACGAACTCATCACCGCTCTTCAGAGGTGTCTTGAAGGCCATGCTGATGCGAGCCACCACGGGGTCAACGCCCTGCTCGTGAAGGGCGGCAAAGCTGATGCCCACGGAAGTGAGAAACTCGTGGCGCGTATGCTCCAAGTAATGCTGGTAGTTGGCGTTGTTCACAATACCCTGCAGGTCGCATTCGTAGTCGCGCACCTTCATTTCCAGCTCGTAGATGTATTTTTCTGCCATAGTCTATTGTTTTAAGTTCACCACAGATTACACGGATTGACACAGATTGTTATTAGTTCTGTGTTAATCTGTGTAATCTGTGGTGTCTATTTATATTCTCCTCTGTGGTGAACCTATTATCCTCGCTGATGTTCCACATCCAGTCCCTTGAAGCGTTTCAGTTCCTCGAGGCTGACCAGCTTGTAGAGCTTGTCGCTGGGGCGTATCTTGACGGACTTCATGGAGAAGTGTTCGCCTTTGTGGACGGTCTGGACGGGCTTCAGGTCAACGCGCGCCTCCTCCAGCGTGACATACTCGGCGCCGGTCGTGGGACCGGTGATGAGCAGCTTGTCGCCCACATTGACTTCGGCCGCCTCCACGAGGAACTCGGCCACGCCGATGTTGGAGAAGTAGCGGATACCCTTGCCCACGTATATCTTGCGCTCCGTGGCCGCCGAACCGTAGTTCTTCGTCCATTCGCCCAGACGCTGGCCCAGGTAGTAGCCGTCCCAGAAGCCGCGGTTGAAGACCGTGGCCAAGCGGCGGTTCCACTCTTCTATCTTCTCGTCCGTGAACGTATTGTCCAGGTAGGCTCGGATGGCTTCCTTGTAGCACTCCACCACGGTGCGCACATACTCGGGGCCGCGCGCACGGCCTTCTATCTTGAACACCCGCACGCCCGCATCCATCATCTTGTTCATGAAGTGGATGGTCTTCAGGTCCTTGGGCGACATGATGTACTGGTTGTCAATCTCCAGCTCGGCGTCGGTCTCCTTGTCGCGCACGATGTAGGAGCGGCGGCACACCTGCATGCAGGCACCACGGTTGGCCGAGTTGTTCATCTGGTGGAGCGACAGGTAGCACTTGCCGCTGACGGCCATGCACAGGGCGCCGTGACAGAACATCTCGATGCGGATGCGCTGGCCCGACGGGCCGCAGATATTCTCTTCGCAGATGTGGCGGTAGATTTCGGCCACCTGGTCCAAGTTGAGTTCACGCGCCAGCACCACCACGTCGGCAAACTGGGCGTAGAAGCGCAGGGCTTCCACGTTGCTGATATTGAGCTGCGTGCTGAGGTGTACCTCCTGCCCTATCTCGCGGGCATAGGTCATCACGGCCACGTCGGCCGCGATGATGGCCGAGATGCCGGCATCCTTGGCGGCACGCACGATGGTACGCATCAGGGGGATGTCCTGGTCGTAGATGATGGTATTCACGGTGAGGTAGCTCTTCATGCCGTGCTCGTCGCACGTGCGGGCTATCTCGCGCAGGTCGTCGATGGTGAACGTATTGGCCGAACGGGCACGCATGTTCAGGTTCTCGATGCCGAAGTAGATAGAATCCGCTCCGGCCTGTATGGCGGCGGCCAGCGACTCGCGCGAGCCGACGGGGGCCATTATCTCAAAGTCTTTCAGTTCCATGTCTTTTTATCAGTTATGTGGCAAAGGTAGATATTTTTCCGTACTTTTGCAGCCTAAACGCAACAGAATATGAAAATAGCCAACATAAACCTGGGTCCGCGCCCCGTACTCCTCGCCCCGATGGAGGACGTCACCGACCCCGCCTTCCGCCTGATGTGCAAGCGCTTCGGCGCCGACATGGTATATACCGAGTTCGTTTCGGCCGACGCCCTGATACGTTCCGTCAGCAAGACGGAGCAGAAGCTCAACATCAGCGACGAAGAACGCCCCGTAGCCATCCAGATATACGGACGCGACACGGCCACGATGGTCGAAGCCGCCAAGATTGTGGAACAGGCACGCCCTGACATCCTCGACATCAACTTCGGCTGCCCCGTGAAGCGCGTGGCGGGCAAGGGAGCCGGAGCGGGCATGCTCCAGAACATCCCGCTGATGCTGGAGATCACCCGCGCCGTGGTCGATGCGGTGAAGATACCCGTTACCGTGAAGACCCGCCTCGGCTGGGATGCCGAGCACAAGATTATCGTCACCCTGGCCGAACAGTTGCAGGACTGCGGCATCAGCGCCCTGACCATCCACGGCCGTACCCGCGCACAGATGTACACGGGCGAAGCCGACTGGACCCTCATCGGCGAGGTGAAGAAGAATCCGCGCATACACATCCCCATCATCGGCAACGGCGACGTCACCACCCCGCAACGTGCCCTCGAGTGCTTCGAGCGCTACGGCGTGGACGCCATCATGATAGGCCGTGCCAGCTTCGGACGGCCGTGGATATTCAAGGAAGTGAAGCATTACCTGGAGACGGGCGAAGAGCTTCCCCCGCTCACCCCCGAATGGTGCATGGACGTGCTCCGCCAGGAGGTGGAAGACAGTGTCAACCTGCTGGACGAACGCCGCGGTATCCTCCACGTGCGCCGCCACCTGGCCGCCAGCCCCCTGTTCAAGGGTCTGCCCAACTTCCGCGACACGCGCATCGCCATGCTCCGCGCCGAGACGAAGGAGGAATTGTTCCGCATCTTCGACGCCATCCTCCCACGGCTGAAGGAGCGGTGACACCCGCCCTCCTCCGGCGATTACTCTTCCCCACCGCACCTGTCAGCACTCCCTCTCCCGCCTATGTGCGTGTCTTTATTCCGGGCGAAATTGGCAACTATTTCGCCCGAAATAGAAAATTATGTCGGGCGAAATAATTTTCTATCCCGCCCGACATAAAGGCTCGCACAGCCTCTGAAGACACACTCCCTTCAAAGGCGGAGGGGAAATCTCTCCACCCCGAGGGAAGCATACAGTCAGCGGAACATGGGCTGCGCAAACCAGCGCTTGAACATCCAGGTGGTGAGCACGTACAAGCCGAAAGCCGTGATGAAGCCCGCTACGGCATCGATGAGGTAGTGCGCCTGGATGTAGACCGTGGCACAGCAGAGCAGTACATAGAAGGGCATCAGGCAGGCAAAAAGCCAGCGGCTGCCACGCCAGGCCATAATCATCAGGATGGTCGACACACCGACATGCGACGAAGGGAAGGCGGCCGTGGGACGCTCACCCACCTGCTGCGAACTCTCCACCAGATTATAGAAGAAACCATGCTCGTAGCCCGGCCCCGGCAACAGTTCCTGATTGTGGTTGAAGTAATCGCCGATGGAGGGAAAGACACCGTTCAGGACATTCTCCATGCCGATGGCCGGAAAGTAGAACTGAGGCCCTGCCACAGGCACAAAGATGTAGATGAAATAGTAAAGGAAGAAAGAGGAGATGATGACAAAAGACACCTTCTCCAGCAGGTCGAAACGGCGGATGAAGTACCACAGCACGATGACCAGCATCATGGGATAGTAGAAGAAGTAACCCATGTTGAGCGGCTCGCTCACCCAGATATAGGGCAGGCGTTCGGCAAACCAGATGGCGGGCTGCCCGCCGAAGAGCCACTGCTCGGCCGAAGCGAACACATGGTCCAGATTGGGGAAGAGGCGGTTGAACTCGTACGTGTCGGGATACCAGTAGGACAAGAGCGACATCTGTATCGTGACACGCACAAAGGCAGAAAACTTGCAGGGCGCCAGGCGGTAGAGATACATCAGCAGGAAGGTCACGGCAGCTATCAGTGCACGGTCGCCCAGCATCCGCAGGGGATGGTCCATCCGCTGATACAGGAACAGTATCAGTATCGACGTGAGCAGGTTGTAGATGAGCGACACCTTCTCTATTGCAAACAGCCCCTTGCGGGTATCCACCATCTTGAATATATCTAAAGCCATCCTTCTTTCTTGTACCAGGCAATGGTCTCCTTCACGCCGCGCTCCAGGTCGTATTCGGGCCGGTAGCCCAGCTCACGGACGGCGGGCGTGATGTCACACTGCCAGTTGCGTTGTTTCATTATATTATACTTGTCGCGGTTGAGCGTGCTCGTCGTCTTGCGCAGGGCAGCCCACCGTTCGGCCAGCAAAGATACGACTTTTAATAGAAACAGCGGGCATTTGATGCGAACAATCAGCGGATTGCCCAGTTCGCGGCGTATCAGGTCGGAGAACGTACGGCTGGCATACACCTGCCCGTCGGACAGGAAGTAGGCACGCCCCGTCACACCCCGCTCAATGCCGCGGAACACGGCCTGCACCACGTCCTTCACATAGACAAACGTCAGGTCCTGGCGCCGGTAGCCCACCGACATATCCACATGCCGCTTGATAGATTCGGCCATCAGGAAATAGTCGCGTTCGCGGGGGCCGTAAACACCCGTGGGGCGGTAAATGACGCAGGGGAAACCGTCCATGGCCAGTAAGACCTGCTCCGCCTTCAGCTTGCTCCGACCGTAGGCCGTGTTGGGTTGGGGCGTGTCGGTTTCGCGGATGGGTTCGTAAGTATCCTCGTGAACAGGGCCGAAGACACTCAGCGTGCTGATGAAAGCAAACTGGCGGGGCGTCATGTCGAGGCTCCGGAGGGCATTGGCCAGGGCACAGGTCTGCCCACAGTTCACGCGGTCGAAGTCGGCAGGGTCGATGCACTTCGTCACACCCGCGCAATGCACCACGTAGTCGAAGGCCCCATGCGCTTCGCGATGGGCCTTGAGCTGTTCGTACAGGCAGTCGGTGTGGGCAAAGTCCAGCTCCAGAAAGTGCAGGCCGGGCTCTTGCAGGTACTTGCGACTGCTCGACGCGCGGACACCTGCCCACGTCTCGAAGCCGCGGCGCAGGGCCTCTTCTACCAGAAAACTGCCGATGAAGCCGCTGGCGCCCGTTATCAGGATACTCTGTTTCATGCTCTGTTATTTTACAGGTTCTACATGTATATTAATGTAAGTCCGGTTGCCGAACTCGCTCTTCAGGCGGTTCTCGATAGCCGTGGCGGTATGATGGGCCTCCTCCAGCGTTATCTGCCCGTCCATGCGGATGTGCACCTCGATGGCGTAACTGCTGCCTATCCGCCGCGTGCGCAGGTGGTGAGGCGAAGTAACGCCGGGGAAAGAAAGGATTTCCTGCTTGATTTTCTCCTCGACCTCGGCGGGGAGCGACTTCTCCAACAGCTCTTCGACACAGGGCACCAGCAGCTGGATGGCCACCTTCATGATGAACAGACTCACCACCACGGCCGCCAGCGGGTCCAGTATGAGCCACCGCTCGCCCAGCAGGATGGCACCGCCGATGCCGACAGCCGTACCGATGGACGAGAGCGCGTCGCTCCGATGATGCCATGCATTGGCCACCACGGCCTGCGAATTCAGCCGGCGGCCTTTCAGCACGGTATATTGGTAGAGCAGCTCCTTGAAGAGGATGGATACCAGTGCTGCCCACAAGGCCAGCATGCCCGGTTCTTTCAGTTCGCCTCCCTGCCAGAAGTCCCAGATGGACGTGGCCCCGTTCCACAGGATGCCGAAGCCCACGAACAGCAGTATCAGGCCGATGATGGCCGTAGCCAGCGTCTCGTACTTGCCGTGACCGTAATCGTGTCCCTCGTCCTCGGGCTTCGACGAAATGCGCACAAAGACAATGACGATGATGTCCGTCACGAAGTCGGACAACGAATGGACGGCATCGGCCAGCATAGCAGCACTATGCCCCAGGATGCCCGCCACAAACTTGAACACGAGCAGCAGCAGATTGACCACGCTGCCCACAAGGGTCACCCGATAGATGCCGGCCTCGCGGGCCGCCTCTTCGGACTTCTCTGTCTGATTCAATACTTGCGATTTCATATACATCTTCCATTACAAAACGGAAAGGCAAAGATACGACAAATCTGTTATCCCTCTCCTTTTGGCCTGCAAATTCTGCACAAAGACAAGAATTTAGAGACAGTCTGAACTACCGAATGCAAAAGTTTGTTATCTTTGCAAGGGTTCATCCCGCCAAACCTGATAAAACAACCTACCATTATGGGAAAGAAAAAAGAAAAGAAAGAAAAGAAGGCCGGCAAACGCATGACCAAAAAGGAACTCGTAAAGGCTCTGCTCGACTTCTTCCACCAGAAACAGGGCGAAGTGCTGCCCTTGAAGTACATCTTCGACCAGCTTCACCTGACCACCCATCCGCTGAAAATGCTCTGCATGGACGTGCTCCACGAACTGCAGGACGACGACTACATCAATGAAACGGAAAAGAACAAATACAAGCTCAACCTCCACGGTGTGGAGATGACGGGTATCTTCCAGCGCAAGAGCAACGGCAAGAACTCCTTCATCCCCGACGGCGGAGGCGACCCCATCTTCATTGCCGAACGCAACTCGGCCCACGCCATGGCCGGCGACCGCGTGAAGATAGCCTTCTATGCCAAACGTCGCGGACGCAGTGCCGAGGGTGAGGTCATCGAGATACTGGAGCGGGCCAACGACACCTTCGTGGGCACGCTCGAAGTGACCAAGTCGTATGCCTTCCTCGTCACCGAAAACCGCACGCTGGCCAACGACATCTTCATCCCCAAAGACAAACTGAAAGGCGGCAAGAGCGGCGACAAGGCCGTAGTGAAGGTTATCGAATGGCCCGACAAGGCCAAGAACCCCATCGGGCAGGTTATCGACATCCTGGGCCGTGCGGGTGACAACACCACCGAGATGCACGCTATCCTGGCCGAATACGGCCTGCCCTACAGCTATCCGATAGCCGTGGAGAAGGCCGCCGAACGCATCCCCGACGAGATTCCCGCCGAAGAGATAGCCCGCCGCGAGGACTTCCGCTCCGTCACGACCTTCACCATCGACCCCAAGGACGCCAAGGACTTCGACGACGCCCTCTCCATCCGCCGCCTGAAGGACGGCTTGTGGGAAGTGGGCGTACACATTGCCGACGTGACCCACTACGTCAAGGAAGGCGGCCTCATCGACAAGGAAGCCGAGAAGCGCGCCACGTCGGTCTACCTCGTGGACCGCACCATCCCGATGCTGCCCGAACGCCTGTGTAACTACATCTGCTCCCTCCGCCCCGACGAGGAGAAACTGGCTTACTCCGTCGTCTTCCAGATGAACGACAAGGCCGAGGTGAAGGATGCCCGCGTGGTGCACACCGTCATCAAGAGCGACCGCCGCTTCACCTACGAGGAAGCCCAGCAGATTATCGAAACGGGTGAAGGCGACTACAAGGAAGAAGTGCTCCAGCTGGACCGCCTGGCCAAGCAGCTGCGCGAACGCCGCTTCGCCGCCGGAGCCATCAACTTCGACCGCTACGAGGTGAAGTTCGAGATAGACGAGAAGGGCAAACCCGTCAGCGTCTACTTCAAGGTGTCGAAGGATGCCAACAAACTGGTCGAGGAATTCATGCTGCTGGCCAACCGCACCGTGGCCGAGAAGATAGGCCGCGTGCCCAAGGGCAAGAAGGCCAAGGTGTTCCCCTACCGCATCCACGACCTGCCCGACCCCGAAAAGCTCGACACGCTGGCCCAGTTCATTGCCCGCTTCGGCTACAAGCTGCGCACCACGGGCACGAAGACCGACGTATCCAAATCCATCAACCACCTGCTGGACGACATACAGGGCAAAAAGGAGGAGAACCTCATCGAGACCGTCTCCATCCGCGCCATGCAGAAGGCACGCTACTCCGTGCACAACATCGGGCACTATGGCCTGGCCTTCGACTACTACACGCACTTCACCTCGCCCATCCGCCGCTACCCCGACATGATGGTGCACCGCCTGCTCACGAAGTACCTCGACGAGCACGGCCGCACGGTCAGCGAGAAGAAGTACGAAGCCCTGTGCGAACACTCCAGCGCCATGGAGCAGCTGGCCGCCAGCGCCGAGCGCTCCAGCGTGAAGTATAAGCAGGTAGAATTCATGACCGAACGCCTCGGTCAGGTCTATGACGGCGTCATCTCAGGCGTCACCGAATGGGGCCTCTACGTGGAGCTGAACGAAAACAAGTGCGAAGGCATGATACCCATCCGCGACCTCGATGACGACTACTACGAGTTCGACGAGAAGAACTACTGCCTGCGCGGCCGCCGCAAAAACCGCACCTACAGCCTGGGCGACCCCATCACCATCCGCGTGGCCCGCGCCAATCTGGAGAAGAAACAGCTGGACTTTGCCCTCGAAGAATAAGGAGATACCGCCGGCCCAAGGCAGGTGGAGCTGTATCCCCTATAAGGAAACGGTCGTTACCATTGAAGGGAACGACCGTTACCATTTAAAGGGAACGCCTGTTTCCTTTAAGGGGAACGGGCGTTTCCTAGTATAAGAAACAGGCGTTTCCTGCGCGGGGAACTGAAGTTCCGCCGTAGGAAACGCCTGCTTTGTCTGTATTCCTCAAATCGGCTGACCGATTAGTGTTTCAGCATCAGGCCGCGCGGACCGCAGTCGGATACGGAGAACGGCAGGTCCATCGGACCGTCGGACACGGCTTTTGTGCTCAGGTAGGCGCGTGTCTGCTTCGGACCCGGAATCATGGGGCTGTAGTCCAGCACGTGGCGAACGCGCAGACGCTGGTCGGCCGTAAACTCATCCAGGTAACTGTAGGCATAGTCCATGATGTTGTGTGAAGTGAACTCTTCGCCGGTACGGCAGTTCGTACGCTTGAAGAGGCTCTCCCAGTCGAAGCTGGCGGCATAGCCTTCCTCGCCCATCTGCTGGTAGATGCCTTGTACAAACATGGTGTAGTCCTGATAGTTGTAGCTCGGCGTGTCTCCGCAGAAGTCTGTATCCAGGCATCCTACGTTTGCCTCGGAGAAGGCGTGGCGCAGGCCGAAGTAGTGTCCCAGCTCGTGAGCCAGCGTGATGCCGTCGTCTACCTGCTTCGTGATGATTTCCTTATAGCTTTCAGGAGCATAGGGAGTCAGAGCATCGTCCACATTGCCAACGAAAGAGCTGTTGATGGACACGCCGCGCACGTAGGTAAGGTTGGCCAGCGAGATGTTCATGTCGGGAAGCACATCGGTTCCGTCCATCGGATGCGAAGCCGTCGTATAAGGGAAAGTAGAGATACCCAAGATGTTGTTGGCCGTAAAGCGGTATATCAGCACGTTGACGTAGTCGTTAGGCTCCCACAGGAAGTGCACATACTTGCGTGTATTGTCTTCCATCACGTCGGCCGGATCGAGTTCGGCAGTCAGCCACTTCACACGGTCGATGCCCGGCTCCTTCAGCAGGTTGCCCTGAGGGTCGGTTTCAGCCAGAACGAATTCCATGTTCAGGTCTACCGTATTGGTACCGCCAGCATTGCGGTACATCTGGTTCACATCGTCGAGCATTGCGTAGATGGTCGATGCCGGAATGTTCTGGGTTGAGTCTTTCTCGTCGGCATAGATAACGTGGAAGACGATGGGAATGCGGTATTTCAGTTCCTTTCCTTCTTCCAGTCCCTGCTGGCTGATGGTGATGACATAGTCAACACCCAGCGAGCTGACGGTCACCTGGCCCGTACGAGCCTCTCCCAGGTTGCCTTCAACGTCCACGACCAGCGTGTGGCTCAACACGCCCTCTTCCTTCGACACCTTGCACCAGTCGTTGTCGCTGGTGGCAGTCCATTCGTTAGCGGTCGAAATCTCGATCTTGCAGACACCTCCTTCGCTGGCGATTTCCTTGAATTCGGTCTGCGAAAGTACCAATGCGGGGTCGTCATCGCTACACCCGGCCATGAGCAGGCAGAAGAATGACAACAGATATATCAGTTTAAGTTTCATGTTTTCTTGTTTAAATGGTTGTACACGTTTATTTCTTCACAGAGTTGACTACCGGCAGATAGAACTCGCGACCGAAAGTCATCGGCTGGCCCGCAACGGCCTGCTGCTTCACTTCAGCCTGACGGTAAGGTATCTGCACCTGGTTCTTGTTTCCTTTTTCCGTCTGTGCGGCAATCTTCTGGTTGGGCAGATTCAATGCCTTGGTACCGGCGTTGGCATCATTGACGATTTTCTTCAGATCTTCAATGTTGCCCGCATTGGCCTGAATGAGCTGGCCGACGGACAGACGCTCTACCTTGCTGTCAACGCCCTCCTCATTTTTTACAGACATGAAGCAGGAGTAGTTCGTATTCCAGTCGCTCAGGACATAGGCATAATAATTCCGTTCGGCAGAAATGCTGGTCCAGTTGAAGGATGTATACAGTTCCACGTCACTCATCTGTTCGTACACCTTGTCTACCAGGATGTATCGGGGATCCTTCGTACCCTCCGAAGGCGTGAAGCGCATCACGACAATGGCACGGCCTGCGGTAGCAGCCGAATCACCGAATATCTTGCCGGCCTCTTCGTTACCGTCAAAGTAGCCCAGGCATTCTCCCTTGATCTCTGCATCCGAGAATTGCGGAGCCGTAATAAACGACTTGTCGGCCTGCACGCGAGCCACCTTTCCTTCGTTGTTCAAGGCAAAATAGCTCAGCGTATACGACTTGCCCGGAGTAAGGTTCTTATAAACATTGCCATAACGTGAACCCGGACGGTAATAGCTTTCATACAGGAAGGTACTCATAGGCTTCTCGGGGTCGAAACGCAGACTTTCCTGATAAGCCAGTTTCACTTCTTCTTCGATGGCAGCCTTTGCCTCGGCTTCGTTATAGTCCTCGTCGGGCATCATCAGACTTGTATAAGGCAACGTCTCGTCAGAAGGAATGATATTGAAATCAACCTGATAGGGAAGACAAGAATTGACATAATACGAGAATGTCATTTTCGAGGGATCGCCTTCCGAAAGCTTGGCATCAAACTCATAGCATGTCGGCTCGCTCACGATGCCCGTACCAATCTTGTAGGCAAAAGCCAATACATAATGTTTCACGCCGGGAGTCAGCGTGGCAGCGGGTGCTTCCTGAATGCCACTCGTCACTACGAAACCGATAAGCGGACCTTGCGATTTGACAAACTGCTCTGCAATCTGCATCGGCGTCAGATCCTTGGTCGACTCGTCGTAGGGGTCGTAACACCAGATGTAAGTCTGCTCCAAGTCTTCAGGCACTACCTTGATTTTGGCAGAAGTGGCGGTTACATCGGTCACCTGTATGTCGAACTTCATATCAATCATACTGTTGTCGCCCTCGTCTGTTGTATAAGATCCGGTTGCCGGTTCGGAAACGATAACGAAAGTCAAAGCTCCGTCTACTTCTACAGTCTTGAAAGCAGCCGTCATCCATACATATTCGGTTTTGTTCATTAAACCCGATGCCGTCAGAGTCAAGTCGCCCTGATGGAAGAGCTGCTTCAGGAGTTGGTCTATTACTTCAGGAGTAATGTTACCGTCGGGAGCCAGTTCAGATACCCGATGGTTCATCTCCTCACCGAAATAGGTATTGAGAATCTGCAGATTGTCCCACCCCATATCTACTGCCTGTTGGTAAGTAGCTTTCGGGAAGGTGCAGAAATAATAATCCACTTCCTTATTGGAAGGTTTCACGGCAAACTGTGCCGTTTTATCTGTAATGCCAGATACCTGTACATCGAACGAACAGTCAACCGGTTCTGCAATTTCCGTCTGGAAGAACAGATATTCGGCCTGTTCGGCAGCACGCGTACCGTCGACGGCAAACACAACCAACTCATAGATACGGCCGGGAAGCAGATTCTCAACCATCAGGTCGGTGTGGTCGCCCTTCAGGCTGATGGAATCGACATACTGCTCGAACGGAGTGCCTTTGGCTTCGGCCTGCTTCTTGAGGTTATCCATCAGGAAAGCCGTCAGTTCGCCTTTCGACACTTGATCGACGGTTTGCTTGTCTACATAGAGACACAGGTAGGGGATGTTGGCATCGGATGCCTTTACACTGAAAGAAAAAGTAGAAGTCGTGGCTTCGCCTTCGGTCAGTGTCAACACTTGCTTGCTAAGGTCCAGGTATGCGCTGTTGTTTTCGTCTTCCTCATTACAGGAAATAAAGGCGAACAGCATCAGCAAGCTGAATAGCGGTAAAAAGGTTTTTAATTTCATGTAACTTTAATTTAATGATTTTTTATCAGAAAAGAAAGGTATAAAAGCGACAAAAGGAAGGGTAGAGAAGTCGCATCGGCTCCACAATGCTGAAAAGCCCCGAAACGGCAAGCCGAAGAGCGCGGAAAAGCAATGTTTACTATTTTCCCCATGATTGCACGACAATCTTCTTGTTATTTTCCCGCAAACCTGTAACTTTGCCACCAAAAACCAAGTACATGAAAACAATCAGCATCACCGACCCCAAAGAAATGGAAGCCGTCATCCGCCGCTGCCCCTATTGCATGGTGGGCATCACCGATGCGGACGGCCATCCTTACGTCCTCCCCATGAACTTTGCCTACGAGGAGGGTATCGTTTACCTGCACTCCGGCCCCGACGGCGGAAAGCTCGCAATGCTCCGCCAGCGTCCCGACGTGTGCATCACCTTCTGCGACGGACATGAACTGGTGTGGATGCACCAGCAGGTGGCCTGCTCGTACAGCATGAAGAGCCGTAGCGTCATCTGCCGCGGACGTGTCGAATTTGTAGACGACATGGACGAGAAGCGACACATCCTCACCCTCCTGATGAAGCACTACACCGACTATCCCTGCACAATGGGCGACCCGGCCGTTCGCAACGTGGTCGTATGGCGCATCCGTGTGGAGCAGATGACCGGCAAGTCGTTCGGTTTGCGCCCGAGCGAGCTATAAATGAAGAGGATGTAGGATATTTGGCAAGTTTTTGCTACCTTTGTTGCCACTTTACGAACCATATAAGGATATTCGGATGAGTCCACTCAACTTTACCCACATCTTGGCACAGACGGTAGACGAGCTTTCGGAAAGCGAGTCCTACAAAGGCCTTTTCCACCAGCACACGGACGGCAATCCGCTCCCGTCGGGCAAGGCATTGCAGCAAATCGTCGAACTGACGCGTGCCATCGTCTTCCCCGGCTACTTCGGCATCTCGAACGTGAACAGCCGTACACTGAAATACCACATCGGCGTCTACGTCGAACAGCTCTTCGACCAGCTGACCGAACAGATACTGGCCGGCCTCTGTTTTGCAGGCGACGGACAGGAGGACGGCTGCTGTACCGAACAGCTCCGCCAGCAGGCAGCCGAGAAGGCGGCAGGCTTCATCGCCACCCTGCCCGAAATGCGCCGCATCCTGGCCACCGACGTCGAAGCCGCCTACAACGGCGACCCCGCCGCCCACTCCTTCGGCGAAGTCATCAGCTGCTATCCGGCCATCCGCGCCATCAGCAACTACCGCATGGCCCACCGGCTGCTGTGCCTCGGCGTACCCCTCATCCCCCGCATCATCACCGAAATGGCGCATAGCGAGACAGGGATCGACATCCATCCGGGCGCACAGATAGGCCACCACTTTACCATCGACCACGGCACGGGTGTGGTTATCGGCGAAACCTGCATCATCGGAAACAACGTCAAGCTCTACCAGGGCGTCACGCTGGGTGCCAAGAGCTTCCCCCTCGATGCCGACGGCAAGCCCATCAAGGGTATTCCCCGCCATCCCATTCTGGAAGACGACGTCATCGTCTACTCCAACGCCACCATTCTGGGACGCATCACCGTGGGACGCGGAGCGACCGTGGGTGGCAATATCTGGGTGACCGAAGACGTGCCCGCCGGCGCACGCATCGTGCAGACCAAAGCCAAGAAATGAAGGCACAAAGGAACACTGAAATCTGAATTCTGAAATCTGAAATAAATAGAAATGAACGAACAACCTTCTTTTGAGATGATAGCCAAGACCTTCCAAGGTCTGGAAGAAGTACTGGCACAGGAACTGACGGAACTGGGTGCCGATAACATAGAGATAGGCCGGAGAATGGTATCTTTTACAGGTGACAAAGCAATGCTTTACAAAGCCAACTTCTGCCTGCGCACCGCCATCCGCATCCTGAAGCCGCTGAAGCACTTCACCGCCCACGACGCCGACGAGGTGTACAACGAGGTGAAAGCCATCCGCTGGGAAGACTATCTGACGACGGACAAGTCGTTTGCCGTGGATGCCGTTGTGTTCAGCGAAGAGTTCCGCCACAGCAAGTTCGTGTCCTACCGCGTGAAGGACGCCATCGTCGACTACTTCCGTGAGAAGACGGGCAAGCGACCCAACGTGCGCATCAACAAGCCCGACGTGCTGCTCAACATCCACATCGCCGAAAGCACCTGCACCCTGTCGCTCGATTCGAGCGGCGAGTCGCTCCACCGCCGCGGCTATCGCCAGGAGGCCGTCGAAGCCCCGCTGAACGAAGTGCTGGCCGCCGGCATGATTCTGATGACGGGCTGGAGGGGCGAGTGCGACCTCATCGACCCCATGTGCGGTTCGGGTACCATCCCCATCGAAGCGGCCCTCATTGCCCGCAACATCGCGCCCGGCGTCTTCCGTCAGGAATTTGCCTTCGAGAAGTGGCCCGACTTCGACCGCGACCTCTTCGACGCCATCTACAACGACGACAGCCAGGAACGTGAGTTCGCCCACAAGATATACGGCTACGACAACAATCCGAAAGCCAACGAAATAGCCACTCACAACGTCAAGGCGGCGGGTGTCACGAAAGACATCGTCCTGAAGCTGCAACCCTTCCAGCAATTCGAGCAGCCGCAGGAGAAATCCATCATCATCACCAACCCACCCTATGGCGAGCGCATCTCGACGGACGACCTGCTGGGCCTCTACGAGATGATAGGCGAACGCCTGAAACACGCCTTTACGGGCAACACCGCCTGGATACTCTCCTACCGTGACGAATGTTTCGATCAGATAGGCCTGAAGGCCAGCGCACGCATTCCGCTCTTCAATGGTGCCCTGGAATGCCAGTTCCGCAAATACGAAATCTTCGACGGCAAGTACAAGGATTTCCGCGCCGAAGGCGAAGAGCTGAAAAAAGAACAGCGTGAATCACGCCCTGCCGTCCGCAAGGACTCCAAGCCCCGCGAACGGCGCAGCTTCGGCGACGGCGAGAAGAAAGAGTTCAAGCCCCGTGGCGAACGGAAGGACTTCGCTCCGCGTGAAAAGAAGGAGTTCAAGAAAGACTTCAAGAGCGAACGCAAACCGCGTTCGGGCGAGTCGTACCCTGAAAGGAAAAGAAGAGAACTACGCAACAACCCTAAAGACAATCTCAATAAAAAAGATGAAAAGAATCAGTAAGAACATGGTAGCCCTGCTAATGGCAGCAACTACCCTGACCGGTACCCACCTTATGGCACAAGAAACTGCAACAAACGAACTGAAATACCCCACACTGGAGGACCTCATCCCCGGCGGGGCAACCTACCGCTATGCCGAGAGCCTCTACGGCCTGCAATGGTGGGGCGACCAGTGCATCAAGCCGGGCATCGACTCCCTCGTGGCCGTCAACCCCAAGAACGGCAAGGAGACGTTGCTCACTACCCGCGAAAGCATCAACCAGGCACTCGAAGCTGAAAAGCTGGGCAAGCTGTCACACCTCTACAACGTACAGCTGCCGTGGGAAAACCAGACGAAACTTCTCATCACCCTGCCCGGCCGATACATCACTTATGACTGGAAGGCCGGAAAAACAACCGACGTCCTGACCTTCGACAAGCAAGCCGCCAACACGGACTATACCGTGGCAGGCGGACACGTGGCCTACACCCTGAAGAACAACCTCTACGTGGACAACAAGCAGGTGACCGACGAACCCGAAGGCATCGTCTGCGGACAGAGCGTTCACCGCAACGAGTTCGGCATCTCGAAAGGTACCTTCTGGAGCCCCACAGGCAACCTGCTGGCCTTCTACCGCATGGACGAGTCGATGGTGACCCAATATCCGCTGGTGGACATCACCGCCCGCGTGGGTGAGGTGAACAACATCCGCTACCCCATGGCCGGCATGACGAGCCACAAGGTGCAGGTGGGCATCTATAACCCTGCCAACGGCAAGACCGTCTACCTGAACACGGGTGACCCCACCGACCGCTACTTCACCAACATCTCGTGGGCACCCGACGAGAAGTCGCTCTTCCTCATCGAACTGAACCGCGACCAGAACCACAGCAAGCTCTGCCAATACGACGCCGCATCGGGCGAACTGATACAGGTGCTCATCGAGGAGACACATCCCAAGTACGTGGAGCCGCAGAACCCCATCCTGTTCCTGCCGTGGGACAGCAACAAGTTCATTTACCAGAGCCAATGCGACGGTTACAACCACCTCTATCTGTACGACCTGAAGCAACTCCACGCCATCCAACCCCAGAAGCTCACCAAAGGAGAGGTAGAGAAGCTGTGGAAGACTATCGAGAAAGCCGGAAAGGGAAAGACTCCCGCCGGAGCCGCAGGCATACAGCTCACTTCGGGTGAATGGCTCGTGCAGAGCATCCTCGGCTTCAACGCCAAGAAGAAGGAAGTCATCATCGCCGCCACCAAGGAGTCGCCCCTGCAGAGCAATCTGTATAAGGTGAACATCGCCAACGGCAAGCTGACTCCGATAGACAACGGACTGGGCGTGCACAACGCGCAACTCTCCGCCTCGGGCACGTACCTGCTGGACAACTGGTCGGCTCCCGACGTGCCGCGCGCCATCAACATTGCCTCCACCGCCAACGGCAAGGAGACCGTACGCCTGCTCACCGCCGCCAATCCTTTCGAGGGCTTCAAGATGCCCAGCGTGGAAACGGGCACCCTCAAGGCTGCCGACGGCAAGACCGACCTCTACTACCGCCTCATCAAGCCGGCCGACTTCGACCCGACCAAGAAATATCCCGCCATCGTCTATGTCTACGGCGGCCCGCATGCCCAGCTGATTGTCAACAATTGGAACTACGCCGCCCGCGGCTGGGACCTCTACATGGCCAACAAGGGATACATCCTCTTCACCGTGGACAACCGCGGCAGCTCGAACCGCGGCCTGGAGTTTGAGAACTGCACCTTCCGCCACCTCGGCATCGAGGAGGGCAAGGACCAGGTGAAAGGCGTCGAGTTCCTCCGGTCGCTGCCCTACGTGGACGGCAGCCGTATCGGCGTACACGGATGGAGCTTCGGCGGCCACATGACCACGGCCCTGATGCTGCGCTACCCCGACCTCTTCAAGGTGGGCGTGGCAGGCGGACCCGTCATCGACTGGGGCTACTACGAGGTGATGTACGGCGAACGCTACATGGACACGCCGCAGACCAACCCCGAAGGCTACAAGCAATGCAACCTGAAGAATCTGGCGCCCAACCTCAAAGGCCATCTGATGATTATCCACGACGACCACGACGACACCTGCGTGCCCCAGCACACCCTGTCGTTCATGAAGGCCTGTGTGGACGCACGTACGTATCCCGACCTCTTCATCTATCCCGGCCACAAGCACAACGTACTGGGCCGCGACCGCGTGCATCTGCACGAGAAGATTACAAGATACTTCGAGGACTATCTGTAAGGACACTGTTGGATAGACACTCTATCCAACGGTAGATAGACAGGCTATCCAGCAGTAGATAGACAGACTATCCAACGGTAGATAAAACAACGTATAACATAACAAGACATCATCATGAAACTGTTACTCTTAGGCTCGGGCGGCCGTGAACATGCCCTGGCATGGAAAATAGCCCAAAGCCCCAAAGTGGAGAAGCTCTACATCGCCCCGGGCAACGCAGGCACACAAGCCGCCGGCGAGAATGTGGACATCAAGGCCACGGACTTCCCCGCCATCAAGGACTTCGTCCTGAAGAACGGAGTGGAAATGATTGTAGTGGGTCCCGAAGACCCGCTGGTGAAAGGCATCTACGACTACTTTGCCGACGACGCCGAGACACGCCACATCGCCGTGATAGGCCCCACACGGGCCGGAGCCACGCTCGAAGGCAGCAAGGAATTTGCCAAAGGCTTCATGCAGCGCCACGGCATCCCCACCGCCCGCTACAAGAGCATCACCGCCGCCAATCTGGAAGAAGGCCTCGCCTTCCTCGAAACCCTCGAAGCTCCCTACGTGCTGAAGGCCGACGGCCTCTGCGCCGGCAAGGGTGTGCTCATCCTGCCCACGCTGGACGAGGCCAAGCGCGAACTGAAGGAAATGCTGGGCGGCATGTTCGGCGACGCCAGTGCCACGGTGGTCATCGAGGAGTTCCTCAGCGGCATCGAGTGCTCCGTCTTCGTGCTGACCGACGGCAAGAACTACAAGGTGCTCCCCGTAGCCAAGGACTACAAGCGCATCGGCGAGGGCGACAAGGGCCTGAACACCGGCGGCATGGGCAGCGTGACACCCGTACCCTTCGCCGACGACACGTTCATGGAGAAAGTGCGCACCCGCATCATCGAGCCCACCGTAAACGGCCTCATCGAGGAAGGCATCCTCTACAAGGGCTTCATCTTCCTGGGCCTCATCAACGTGAAGGGCGAGCCGATGGTCATCGAATACAACGTCCGCATGGGCGACCCCGAGACAGAAAGCGTGATGCTGCGCATCCAGAGCGACCTGGTGGACCTGCTCGAAGGCGTGCGCGACGGTAACCTCGACACCAAGGAACTGGTTCTCGACCCACGTACGGCCGCCTGCGTGATGCTCGTCAGCGGCGGATACCCCGAAGCCTACGAGAAGGGCAAGGTGATGACCGGTCTGGAGCAGGCAGCCGCCACGGACAGCATCCTCTTCCACGCCGGTACGGCGCTGAAGGACGGACAGGTAGTAACCAACGGCGGACGCGTCATCGCTGTCTGCTCGTACGGCAACACCAAGGAAGAAGCCCTGCAGAAGAGCTACCGCGTGGCCGACCTGATCAGTTTCGAGAAGAAGTACTTCCGCCGCGACATCGGCTTCGACCTCTAACCGACCCACCCGCAAGCCGATGAGAAACCGACGGTTTCAGAACAAAGTGACGGCAGGCAGGTTCACCCTGCCTGCCGCCATGCTCATAGCCACTGTCTGCTGGACAGCGGCCGCCCTCCTCTTGCCCGACACCGGCCTTGGAGATGCAGGCCCCCAATGGCTGCAAAGCCTGGCAGCACATCCGGCCGGACACTGGTTCCTGCCGCTGGCAGGATTCCTCCTGCACAGTGCCGTCGCCTTCTTCCTCGTCAACCTGAACAATACGTTTGCCCTGATCCGCGTCCGGGCTTCCATACAGAGCGCCATCTACTTCCTGCTGATTGCCGCCCTGCCGGCTGTACACGAAGCTTTGGCCGGGCTATTGTGTTCCGTCTGCAGCCTGATAGCCCTGCAACTCCTCTTTTCAGGTTATCGTCAGGAACAGACCTCAGGAACGTTGTTCCATTGTTTTGCCCTGGCAGGCATCGCGGGAATGATTGTACCGCCATACATGCTGTTGGTTCCCCTGCTTTGGATAGGAGCCTTCAGTTTCTTTGCCCTGAACTTCCGGAGCATGGCCGCCTCGGTTGTGGGTTTTGCCTTTCCCTGGTGGATGGCCATAGGATATGCCACACTGACAGGCCATACAGCCGACTTTCTCCAGTACATCGGCGACATCCGGCTTTTCCGTCCGCTATGGACGGGCTTCGACCTGTTGCAGAGCGTTTCGCTGGCTTTCCTGTTTGTAGTCTACGCTGTCAGCGCCGTCCACTGCCTGCTGGCCGGTTATGAGGACAAGATACGTACCCGCACCTATCTGTACTTTCTGGTATTCTTCGGTTTCTGCCAGTTTGTGCTCGTAGCCTTGCAGCCCTACCTGTTCGCCAGCTTCTGCCCGCTGCTGGTATGTACCACGAGCATTCTGGCCGGACACTTGTTTGCACTGACCGGCAGCCGCTTGTCCAATGCCTTCTTTATCTTCACGTTGGCAGGGACCCTGTTCCTTTACTTCTATCAGCTATGGACGCTTTTGTAGATTCCTTGCTCCAGCTCCTCATCGACTGGGGATACATCGGCCTCTTCCTGTCGGCGCTGCTGGCAGGCAGTATACTGCCCTTCAGTTCCGAACTGGTGCTCGTCGCCCTGGTCAAGCTGGGCCTGAGCCCGACGCTCTGTGTACTCTCCGCTGCCGTGGGCAATACCGTAGGCGGACTGACCTGTTACTACATGGGACGCCTGGGCAAGACGGAATGGATAGAAAAATACTTCAAGGTGAAGCAGGAGAAAGTAGAGCGTATGATGCGCTTCCTTCAGGGGAAAGGCGCGCTGATGGCCTTCTTCGCCTTTCTCCCGTTCGTGGGCGAGGCCATTGCCATCGCATTGGGCTTCATGCGCAGCAACTTCGTACTGACCACCCTCTCCATGTTTGCCGGTAAGCTGCTCCGCTACATCGCCATGCTGTGGGCGCTTCAGGGAGCCATCTCCGCAGCCGGCATCTGACGACCCGTTAAGAAAAGAAAAATCATGCACAGAATCATCGAACAGACCGAAGACGGCAGCGCCACGCTCTACGTACCCGAACTGAACGAACATTATCACTCCGTGAAAGGTGCCCGCACCGAGTCGCAGCACATCTTCATCGACATGGGGCTGAAAGCCTCTGCCGCATCCTGCCCGCAGGTGCTCGAAGCGGGCTTCGGCACCGGACTGAATGCCCTGCTCACCCTGCAGGAGGCCGAACGCTCCGGACGCCCCGTCCGCTACACGGGCATCGAGCTCTATCCGCTGGCCTGGCCCGAGGTGGAGGCCCTGCACTACAGTGATGATCCGCGCCTGCGCCTCCTCCACGAAGCGCCGTGGGAAACCGAAGTACAGCTCACCCCCACCTTCCGCCTGCTGAAGCTCCGCCGCGACCTGACCTCGTGGCAGGCCGAAGACGAACATCCGCCCCTGCGTTGCGACGTAGTCTACTTCGATGCCTTCGCACCCGAGAAACAACCTGCCCTGTGGACGCCCGACGTCTTCCGCAACCTCTACCGCTGCCTCACGCCCGGCGGCATCCTCACCACCTACTGTGCCAAGGGAGCCGTGCGCCGCCTGATGCAGGACATCGGCTTCCGCATGGAGCGTCTGCCCGGCCCGCCGGGAGGGAAACGCGAAATATTGCGTGCCACGAAGCCGAACGACGTTCCATAAAATATGCCCGAACTTTACCGTTAATTAACACATTCTTTGTATCTTTGCCCAGCTTTCACAAAGATTTAACAGAAGATGAAAAAGATACATACCCTCTGGATACTGACCCTGTTGCTGGTTGCCTGCAAGCCTGCCGGACAGAAGGCAGAAGCGGACGACGGCGACACGAAGCCCGTCATCACCGTCACCATCGAGCCCCTGCGCTACTTCACTGAAGCCATTGCAGGCGACCGCTTCGACGTGGTCAGCATGGTGCCCAAAGGCAGTAGCCCCGAAACCTACGACCCTACGCCCGCCCAGCTGATGTCGCTCTCCAAGAGCACGGCCTACCTGCGCATCGGTTTCATAGGCTTCGAACAGACGTGGATGGACCGCCTGACAGACAATGCTCCCCACCTGCAAGTGTTTGACACCTCACACGGCATCGACCTCATCCTGCAGGAAGGCCTGCACGAAGAGTCGCATGCCGACGAACCCTACCATATACACAGCGGTCCCGAACCGCATGTATGGAACTCGCCCGCCAATGCACGTATCATCGCGACCAATATCCTGAAGGCTCTCTGTACCCTCGACAATCCGAACCGCGACAACTACCTGGCCCGATACGACAGCCTCTGCACCGTCATCGACCGTACCGACAGCCTCTGCCGCCAGATGCTTGCCCAGCCCGGAGCCGACCATGCCTTCATGATCTATCATCCCGCCCTGAGCTACCTGGCACGCGACTACGGCCTGCTCCAGCTCTCCATCGAAGACGGAGGCAAGGAGCCTTCGCCCGCCCACCTGAAGGAACTCATCAACGCCTGCAAGCAGGAAGACATCCACGTCATCTTCGTGCAACCCGAGTTCGACCGCCGCAACGCCGAGCTCATTGCCCGCCAGACAGGTACCCGTATAGTGGACATCAATCCGCTGGCTTACGACTGGGAGGCGGAGATGCTGAAAACGGTACGTGAATTGATAATGGAGAATTGAAAATTGAAAATTAGACTCCTCCATTCTCCATTTTCAATTCTCAATTCTCAATTATCCATTATGCAGCCACTCATCGAAATACAGAACCTCAGTGCCGGCTACGACGGCCGTACCGTGTTACGCGACGTGGACCTCACCGTCTACGACCGCGACTTCCTGGGCATCATCGGCCCTAACGGAGGCGGTAAGACAACCCTCATCCGTTGCATCCTGGGCCTGCTGAAACCTCAGAGCGGTACCATCGCCTTCCATCCGCAAAAGGACAAACAGGCTCCCCTTGCCATCGGTTACCTGCCCCAGTATGCCAGCATCGACCGCAAGTTCCCCATCACCGTCCGCGAAGTCATCCTCTCCGGCCTGAGCAGTCGCAAAAGCCTCAGCGCACGTTATACCGCCGAGGAACGCGAACGCGCCGCCCGGGTCATCGCCCGCATGGGACTGGAAGGCATGGAACAGAAGGCCATCGGCGCCCTGAGCGGCGGACAGCTGCAACGCGCCCTGCTGGGACGCGCCATCGTGTCCGACCCCGAAGTGGTTATCCTCGACGAGCCCGCCACCTACCTCGACCGCCGCTTCGAAGCCCGCCTCTACGAACTGCTGGCCGAAATCAACCGCGACTGCGCCATCATCCTCGTCAGCCACGACATCGGCACCGTGCTCCAGCAGGTGAAGTCCATCGCCTGCGTCAACGAAACACTGCACTACCACCCCGACACAGGCATCACGGGCGAGTGGCTGGAGCAGAACTTCAACTGCCCCATCGAGCTGCTGGGACACGGCAACCTGCCCCATCGCATCCTGAAGGAACATACGTCCTGACCTGCTTCCTGCAAGTGCCGACCTCATGCTGCAAAAGAAGCAATGCTTTGCCTCGAAAGAAGCAATGTTTTGTACCAAAGAAAGCAATGTTTTGCACCCAAACATTGCCGCATTTTGCACATATATCCTTTAAGCAATCCTAATAATCAGCCCGAGCCGCATTCTTTTCAGTATGAAATGCTTATATTTGCGGCGTTTTGATGGAAACATCGCACAGATTATAACGTTATATCATCTATACAACTGAATGAAACAGTACAAGTTCGTCAACAACCTGACAGGTTGGATTACTTTCCTCATCGCGGCCACGGTCTACTGCCTGACCATCGAGCCGACCGCCAGTTTCTGGGACTGCCCGGAATTCATCACCACCGGTTACAAACTGGAAGTAGGACACCCGCCCGGAGCACCGTTCTTCATGCTCGTGGCCAACTTCTTCTCGCTCTTCGCCTCCGGCCCCTCGGAAGTGGCCAAGATGGTGAACTACATGAGCGCGCTGATGAGCGGTGCCTGTATCCTGTTCCTCTTCTGGAGCATCACGCACCTGGTGCGCAAGCTTGTGGTGAAGGACGAAAACCACATCACCCGCGGACAGCTGGTTACCATCATGGGTAGCGGCGTGGTGGGTGCGCTGGCCTATACGTTCAGCGACACATTCTGGTTCTCGGCCGTCGAGGGCGAGGTATATGCGTTCTCGTCACTGTTCACCGCCATCGTGTTCTGGCTGATACTGAAGTGGGAAGACGTGGCCGACCAGCCCCATTCCGACCGCTGGCTCATCCTGATTGCCTATCTGACGGGCCTCAGCATCGGTGTCCACCTGCTGAACCTGCTCTGCCTGCCCGCCATCGTGCTGGTATATTACTATAAGAAAGTGCCCAACGCCAATGCCAAAGGCTCGCTGCTGGCGCTCCTGGCTTCCATGATCCTGGTGGCTGTGGTGCTCTACGGCATCGTGCCCGGCATCGTGAAGGTGGGCGGATGGTTCGAACTGCTGTTCGTCAACGTCCTGAGCATGCCGTTTAATACGGGCGTTATCGTCTACATCATTCTGCTGGCCGCCTGCCTCATCTGGGGTGTGTACGAAAGCTATACGGAGAAAGACAAGATGCGCATGGCCATTTCGTTCGTGCTGACCATCGCCATGCTGGGTATCCCGTTCTACGGACACGGAGCCAGCGCCGTAGTCATCGGTCTTGTAGTCATCGCCCTGCTGTGGTTCTACCTCAGCCCGAAGGCACAGAACAGCATGAAAGAGAAATACCGCGTCAGCGCCCGCACGCTGAACACCGCCCTGCTGTGTACCATGATGATGGTCATCGGCTACTCGTCGTACGCCCTCATCGTCATCCGCTCCACGGCCAACACGCCGATGGACCAGAACTCGCCCGAAGACATCTTCACGCTGGGCGAATACCTGGGCCGCGAGCAATATGGAACGCGCCCGCTGTTCTATGGCCCTGCCTATACTTCGAAGGTGGCCCTCGACGTGAAGGACGGCTACTGCCAACCGCGCATCTCGTACAATGGTACCAAGTTCATCCGCAAGGAGAAGGCCACGCCCGACGAGAAAGACTCGTACATCGAGATACCCGGACGCGTCGACTACGAATATGCACAGAACATGCTCTTCCCCCGCATGTACAGCAGTACGCACACCCAGCAGTATGAAGCCTGGCAGGACGTCAAGGGCTACGAAGTGCCCTACGACCAATGCGGCGAAATGATTATGGTGAAGATGCCTACACAATGGGAGAACATTAAGTTCTTCTTCTCCTACCAGCTGAACTGGATGTACTGGCGCTACTTCATGTGGAACTTTGTGGGCCGCCAGAACGATATCCAGGGCTTCGGCGAGATAGAGCACGGCAACTGGATCACGGGCATCAGCTTCATCGACAACATGCTTGTGGGCGACCAGACACTGATCCCCACCGAATTGAAAGAGAACAAGGGACACAACGTGTTCTACGGCCTGCCGTTGCTGCTCGGCATCATCGGCCTGCTGTGGCAAGCCTACCGCGGACAGAAGGGCATCCAGCAGTTCTGGATAGTCTTCTTCCTGTTCTTCATGACGGGTATTGCCATTGTGCTCTACCTGAACCAGACGCCCAGCCAGCCGCGTGAGCGCGACTATGCCTATGCCGGCTCGTTCTACGCCTTTGCCATCTGGATCGGCATGGGTGTGGCCGGCCTCATCCAGCTGTTGAGCAAGTGGATGCAGGGCAAGGCAGCCGCCAAGGTCGGGACATCGGACGAAAGCGAAGCTCCCGAGCTGAAGCCCTCGCTGGCCGTTGCCCTCATCGTTTCCGTAGTCTGCCTCCTTATCCCTATCCAGATGGCCAGCCAGACGTGGGACGACCACGACCGCAGCGACCGTTACATGGCCCGCGACTTCGGTCAGAACTACCTGATGTCCTTGCAGGAAAGCGGTAACCCCATCATCTACACCAACGGCGACAACGATACCTTCCCCCTGTGGTACAACCAGGAGACCGAAGGCTTCCGCACCGACGCCCGTACCTGCAACCTGTCGTACCTTAACACCGACTGGTACATCGACCAGATGAAGCGTCCTGCCTACGACTCGCCGTCGCTCCCCATCACATGGGACCGCATGGAGTACGTTGAGGGGACCAACGAATACATCACCGTCAATCCCGAATACAAGAAGAGCATCGACGCCCTCTACGCACAGGCCGAGAAGGAAGCCCTTGCTGGTAACCCCGAAGCCAAGATAAACGTACAGAAGGAATTCGGTGAAAACCCCTACGAACTGAAAAATATCCTGAAGTACTGGGTACGCAACAAGAACCAGGAAATGAGAGTGATACCTACGGACAGTGTGGTCATCAAGGTAGACAAGGAAGCCGTACGACGCAGCGGTATGCTGATTCCGGGCGATTCCATCCCCGACTATATGCCCATCAAGCTCCGCACCAAGGACAACCAGGGCAACTATCATCCCAAGCGTGCCCTCTACAAGAGCGAACTGATGATGCTCGAGATGCTGGCTGAAGCCAATTGGGAGCGTCCCATCTACATTGCCGTCAGCGTAGGCAACGAGAACCAGCTGGGTATGGACAACTACTTCATCCAGGAAGGTCTGACCTACCGTTTCACACCCTTCGATACCAGCAAGACCGGCGTGAAGATAGACAGCGAAAAGATGTACGACAATCTGATGAACAAGTTCAAGTTCGGCGGCATCGACAAGCCCGGCATCTACATCGACGAAAACGCCATGCGCATGTGCTACTCGCACCGCCGCATCTTCTCGCAGCTCATCGGCCAGCTGTTGACCGAAGGCAAGAACGACAAAGCCCGTGCCGCACTGGAGTACGCCGAGAAGATGATTCCGGCCGTAAACGTGCCCTATGACTGGCAGAACGGTGCCCTGCAACTGTCCGAGGCCTGGTACAAGCTGGATGAATCTGAAAAGGGAGACCACATCATTCAGGCCCTTGCCGACAAGGCCGTGGAATACATGACCTGGTACATGAGCCTCGATGAAGGCCGCTTCATGATTTCCACCCGCGAGTTCGAGTACCACTGGGCTCTGCTCAACGAGGAAGTCAAGAAGATGGAACAATACAAGTCTCCGCTGGCAGAAACCTACCGCGCCAAGCTGGAAGAGCTGTACAACCTGTATGTAAACAGAATGAAATAAGCGGTAAGCGGTGAGTGGTGAGTGGTGAGTATTCCAACAATTCACTACTCACCGCTAATCGCTAACCGTTAACCGCTAATCACTCACCTCTAACCCCTACCACCGTGTTTATCGAGCAACCTCCCGAACTGTTCCGGAAACTATATCCCAGCGCCCTGTGGCGGATGAATCCCGACGAGAAAGCTGTTTACCTGACTTTCGACGACGGTCCTATCCCCGTGGTTACGCCCTGGGTACTCGATTTATTGGACAAACACGACGTGAAAGCCACCTTCTTCATGGTGGGCGACAACATCCGCAAGCACCCCGAAGAATTCCGTATGGTCGTAGAGCGTGGCCACCGCATCGGTAACCACACCTTCAACCACATCCGCGGTTTCAGCCGCAAATACTTCACCTCCTATAGCTATCTGGAGAATACAGAAGAGGCGCACGACTTCATGCTCTCCATCTGCGACTCCGAAACGACCGACAAGGCTCTCCGCCCGCTTCTGTTCCGCCCTCCGCACGGCCACATGGGCTGGGCACAATACATGGTGTTGAAGCGGAAATACAAGATTGTGATGTGGGACCTCGTCACCCGCGACTACAGTAAGAAACTCCGTGGCCCGCAGGTACTGGCCAACGTCATGCGCTATGCCCGCAACGGCTCCATCATCACCTTCCACGACTCCCTCAAGTCGTGGGACAGCGGCAATCTGCAATACGCCCTTCCCCGTGCCCTCAGCTTTCTGAAGGAGGAAGGGTATGAGTTCAAGGTGCTGTAAACAAATCGATATACCCTACTTGATATGAAGCTGTATTCCCAAGAAAGTATCTTAAATTCTTTCTTGGGAATACAGCTTCATATTACAAGTATCAGTCATCACCTGTTTATCTATAAGGAATCCGACCCTTAACATTGTCAGTCCTGGTTCCACCTACAAACGTTGGTGGTTTATGAATCACTTTCCTAGTATCTTTCTTCCGTAAAGAACGTGTAGCAGGAACCTTGGCACGGTTAACAGCATCGTAAGTCACGAAATCCTGATAATCATACACCCATCCACTATCTTCAGAAAGCTCCATAATCATTTTATAAATAGCTTCACGACTCGGTGCATTAAACCATGAATAATCATTATTCATCACACTATTCTCTGAAGAACGGTAAATACCCTTTCCCCATTGCCAAGCCCCTTCATAAATTCCCGTTTCACCGGCATAAAGCGGATCAGATAAGAAGTGTGCCCACTTTATCTGTTCAGGTGAATTTGTTACATCCAGATTAGCTCCCCAACCACGTGATTTATAATTTTGTTCAAAATTCTGCACATCTATCTCTGATACGATATTATTTTCATATCCCTTAAAAATATATTCGTCCAATAATTTGGCAAAGCCATGTCCCCCAGCCTCATGAATAATTACATCCGAGGGACCACCCACAGTTATATGAGCAATAGATGCTCCAGAAGCAAACATGTCGGTATATCCTTCTATATAAAACATGTTTGGATTATTCACCACATTAATAACAGTCACTTTATCCATATTTACTCCCGATACTTTACTAACATAATCAAAACATGTATCAGTATTAACATAATATTCACCATTAGCATCAAACCATCCCAAACGGAAGTCCATCTTTTCCAAAGGAACATTCATATATTCAGTGGCAGAAACTACTTTCACTGCATATACATTAAAACGATTACGGAACGTCTTGAAAGGTTCTATTGAAAAAAACAATTCCATTGACTTTTTCATATCTGTTTCATATTTACCATTTTCCTGCATATCCCGATCTACGTACGCATCGCCTATCAATACCAAATCAATACCTTTCCCTTCAGTAGCTTCTTGCAACGTTATCACTTCCCCATCACGTGAATAATCGGACGAAATATAATAATCAGACGAGAAGATGGGATGTTCTTCCGGCTCACCCAAACGGGCATAAAGAATACTATCTACAATCGAATTATAGAATTCTTCCGGAATACTCCAATACCTTTTATAATAATCAACCAGATAACCTTTACCATCTATCAGATATGTAGAACCTATTTCCCACAATCCGATCAACTGATCCGTATTATTTGTTAAAGATTGCCATAAACGTTCCATATCCGTTATCGGATAATTCTTCACACGTTCATAAGTTTCATTCCTCTCTTGTTCAGTATTTCCCATATGAGATATAACCGTTCCAAATCCTTTATTATGGTACGAAAGATGCTGATTAGCACGTGCATCACTCGGAGTATCAGTCATAATATGAACCAATTTATATTTCTCCAACAAGGCATATAATGTAGTTTTTTCACCAGTAAGATATTCAACTTCCATATCATTCAAACGCAAATTAATATCTGTCATATCAAAACCTTGCCCCGGTTCAAAAGCCTGCAGAATAATCCCCCAACCAAATTCATTCCAGCGAGGATGCTGTCTAATACTTTCTGGAATTTTCCCACATAGAAGATTGCCGGATAGGCTGATAGACTCTGCAGTATTCATCAATGTCGCCAAAGCCTCAGGCAACTTTCCTGTAAGATTATTACCAGGTAAATTTAACTCTACGACATAAGGACTCTTTATTGTATCTCCTCCTCCATTGTTTACACCAAACCATTGATAAATAGGCTTGTCGCTTAACCAATTTGTATTATCCTTCCATTGGCTGCCATTTGTTGCATTATAAAAATCAATCAAGGCCTGCCTTTGTTGTTCTTGCAATTCAACAATATCCTCCCGACCCGTACTGATGGAATAAACATGCCCAGCTACAAAGCCTGTTTCCGGGACAGCTCTAGCCATAAAAGTAGCATCATTTGCAGCTATTCTCAAAACCGTACCAGCTTTTTGGGGTAATACAGGAATATAAACAGTAAATGGACTTTGAGTCAAATCATATCCTCCCACATGAACATAGATACGCTTATCCGCTTCTGTAACGGCAACTTCTTTTGTTTTCAAATCAAACAGAGCAGCTACATACGCCAAGGTATCATCAGAAATAATCGAAACATTTTCTATTTGAGGCCTTTCTATGTCAGGGAAAATATCCGTAGTCAATGTCAATTTCAAATAAGCATATATATGCTTAAATTGGAAATGCACTTCCTTATTCACTATTTTACTTTCTGCATATACAAACGGACGAATATCCTCTACATTTCCATAAGACTGGGCATTTGGCAACGAGACCGTATAGTTTTCCTCCTCAAGCCAATCAGCATAAGGATAATAGGCATAAACCGTTGTTCCTTCTTCTCCCTTCAGACTTTCACCATACTGCAGATCGGGAACAACAAACTCTACATTTCCTTCCGAAGAACCAGCATACAGATAAGGCAAATTCCGTTGTTCTCCTGCAAAGAGACCAATTTTATCCTCATCTTTCCACTGAACGGAGGTAAAAGAGCCATTTTCAACAAATTCAATTCTTGTTTGCGACACAAGGCTATCTGCAAATATTCGAATCGCCCCATTCTTCCGTATTGTCATCATGTCTGGATCTTGACACCCACACAACATCATTGACAACAACCCTATGACAATCAATCGTATCTTCATAATCACAAAATCTATATACCATCAATATTCCGTTTACCATTCTTCTGTAGGTAAATCATCAATACCCGAATCAACTTTTGTACTTTTCTCTTGTTCCAAATCCCACATTAATCCAGTTTTCCATTCTATCGGATCTTGTTCCGGATTATACCAGCGAAAACAAATCTCTGTACTTCGAGAACGGTTCATCAAATTTTCCCGAACCTCAAATGAAAAAGATAATATATACGTACCGTCGTCTTTCTCTTCATACGTATAGTCAATCTTGTTCAACCAATCATCTTCCATCACGACATCCACATACCGAGTATTACTCTCAACTGTTGCAACAAATTGCTGTTGAGTTGATGAAACGACAGAAGGAGCAGAACACATTTTCATATAGACATCAGCCCCTAACTGAAATACCAATATCTCCTCTTGAACACTTCCTTCCGCACCTCTCAACATAATACTTCCTGCCCTCTGCTCCGAAGAAACATTAGTCTTTATATTAAAACAGAGAGTCTTTTCTGCCAAAGAACGAGTTGTTTCCACCACCTGCTCTATCCAATCACAATCGATTTTTATTGATATTTCAGTATTGGTTTGTACTTTCACATTCAACAAACCTCCACTTGCAGCGACATGATATTCCGCCTGTTCCAAGACCAAGCCCTCACGAGGAGCCTGTATTACTACCAATTTTGCTTCAAGATTTTCTTCCTTATTCACATACAATATATCGGCCGTACGACTTTCAAACGAATCATTCCGCTTTATACTGAAAGAATTGTCTGATTGTTTATACAACCAATCCACGTCAGGCATCACAATTTCATATGATACATTAGTTTCCACACTTATTGAAAAGGAATGTTCCTCACACCCTGCATTATAAATGTCTTGAGACAATACTAAAAATTTGTCAGTCCCGTGTCCTGCTTGTACGATACGAATATTTTGGATATTCTTTGCCTTCTCATCTCTGACCGTAACAAGTCCCTCACGTTCTCCCTTCATTTCATTGGCCAAAATATCTAATCGCAATATATTCTCTACAAGTCCACGAGTCTTGACCTGAGTTATCTTTATCCAATCAACATCTGTAACATACTCTATTTCTATATTAGAACAGACCTTAAGATCAAGCGAAGACGCTTCACATGAAACCTGATATTCATTCTGAGCTACTAAAATAACATCCCTCTGGACTTGAGTCACAATCACCTTCTCTTGCAAACCATTTTCTTCATCAACAAAGTATATCTCAGCTGTCCGCGCATCATAACCCTCGTTCGCCGCTACCGTGAAATAGTGTGTATAGGCTGAAAAGGAACGGGTGGACGCCTCTGTAATCCAAGGAACGTCGGGCATCACTACCTTATACGACGTATTGCTCTTCAGCTCCACCTGAATGGTCTCACCGTCGGACGGCACCGTATATTCTTTCTGCGACAACAGAATGGCCGGCTCGCTACCCGCCTGATAGACTGTGACCTGCTCCGTCAAGTCATTACCTCGCAAGGTTATAACAGCCTGACGAACTGCATTATCCGGATTCTCCGTCACCTGGAAACTCAGAGTAGAAGCTGTAAGACCACGCGTGGTGGAAGATGGTGAAGCTGTCAGCCAACTCTTGGCCGATTCTTCTATCTCATAACTGACGCTGACATTCGATTGCAATTCGATGCCGAACGTACCGCCCGTAGCATCCATTTCAACCTTGTTGGAGCTAACCAACAAAGCATCCTTCTGCTTTTGGGTAACAGTAATGGTTTGCTTTGCATTTCCGCAAGTCAGCAAAACAGCCGCGTTTCTTTCGTCATACGTTTCATTGGGCTGTGCACTCACCTGAAGCGTTACCGTGCCCGCCTCCCCTTGTGCGGGAGATATGCTTAACCAATCAACCGAACGAGTCACGGCATTGACACTGGCCGTCCAATCGGCAGAGGCCGTAAACGTCATAGTAAACGTTCCACCTTCCGACCCTATCACAGGTTGCAAGTCCACCTCATCATCCATCTCAATGGACGGCACTTCAGAATTCGAATTGTTCTCGACATCGCTACAACTCAAATAACATGCCATGAAGAAAAACGACAAAATTGTCAAGACAAAAAATCTACATTTCATTACCATCACAAATGCTTTTTTCCAAAAATGGTAGTGCATTGCCTTCTGCACAGACAAAATGCACTACCATTCAAACATCCTAACCAATTTATAATTATTGCTTTTCTATTTTATCTTCCATTCCCCAAAGAATCATATTCCAACCTTGGAATACAAACCAAAGAGCTATCAATGAAATCAACCCCACAATCATTCCTGTCAAAGGGAATAAATCAATGAGGGCAGCTACCAGCAATACAATCATACTGATACACAACTTTCCGGCACCATTTTGTCCTTCAGTTCCCAATGAAGCAGAGCGCTTCATGGCACTATAGCCCATATATTCCACAACAAAAGCAATAATCAACAAAATGCCGGCTATGATACCTCCCAACAAAGGAATCCAACCAAATATCACCGCCACGATACTTAGGATTACAGCAATCTTCAATCGGGAAGCTCCCTTAGCCCCATCAGCGTCCAAACTATCCTTCAGCTTGCCCAAGCCTATGAAATAGAGAATCAAACCTATCAAGGCTGCTATTCCTGTCATGGTAGTATCACCGATACTGTCATACACATGCAACAGAATGGCCAAAACAATCAAATAAGCTCCCTGACTCCCCCAATTCTTCCATTGTATCCCCAAACTTCCTTTACTCATAAATAAAGCAATCAATAAAGCAATCAGGCCAATATAATCCAACCAAGCGGGCATATTAGGGAACAAAGAAAGCAAAGCAAAACACAATCCACCACCGGCCAAAGCCAAGAAAGGCACCGGTAAAGCAGTTCCCATAACCTTATAGAAACTATGCAATGCCATACCGCCCAATATAATGCCGACAAGTTGACAACAAAATACAGGAATATCAAAATCAGGAACACCCAACAAAGAACCTAAATCAGGCAATAACGTACATACTACCAGCAACATGCTGAACTGCAACTGCAGAAATTTCTGCTTCTTCACTTTTTCTTCCATGGCTAATTTTTTAAGTTAATAAAATAGCATCAATACTTCTGTCAGAAGTATGAATAAATCCATTATCCTTCTTCAAATTGCTCCTAAGTTAATGTTTTTTCTTTATTATTTATCACAAATAGAATAAATATAACATCTATTAACCAATGAAAGAGAAAGGAAAATCACAGCAAGACTATCTACATCCCAACACATCCTTATCAGCCCGCACTGAAAGTAGCACTAATATTAAATGTAACCCAAAAGAGACTGTCTCAAAATAGAAAAGTATAATCAATACACAAATCCAAGGGAACGAAGTAAAGAATCTCAATACACAAACAAATACTTACGAGATTCTTCACTGCGTTCAGAATAGCAGAATGTTAGCACTTCACTATTTAGTAGATAGTCTCTTTTTTCTCTTCCATGATTTTATTATGACTTTTCTAACTTTGACCTATTCAAACATCACCACTCGTCCGTTCCAAACGAAGGAACAGTCACTCCTTCGGTTTTAGTCGAAGGGTTTTGCCACAAAAACTTGGGACACTCATTGGGGTATTCGTCCCAAACAATCTCTTCCGAATACACCTTATCTGCATTGATGATATTCAAGTGATCCTGTATTGAGGTCAGATTTACATACTGCGCATCAGATTCCGGATCACTCACACTCAACTTTGCGGCAGTAGTAAGACAATTTTTGATATTGGAATACGTTCCTTGATACAATTTACCACCACCTGAAATACCATACTGACTACCTCCCTTCAGGGTTCCGGCAAAATAGCATTTTTCCATTGTCTTTAATATTTCGCCACCGGTGATACCGGCTGTAGTTGCCGCATCCGTACCTGTAATTTCACTCAGTGAATAGCAGTTCGTTACAACACAACCCGCACCGGAAATACCACCGACATTGGAAGCACCACTGATAGTACCTGTAGAGAAACTGGTAATGATTGAATTGTCATCGCCGCCTCTACCAATAATACCTCCAACATAATCCTTACCCGACACATTCCCAATAAAAGAAGATTGAGCTACCTTACCAGCACTATAACCTATCACATCTTTTGTTGTTGTGCCACCAATAATTCCCCCTACCAGATTACCCATAGCTGTCACTTGAGCAGAAGACGTACATTCAGAAACCATTCCACTACTATATCCGGCAATACCTCCAACATTATTTTCTCCTTCAACAATAGCTGCAGAAGATGAATTAGAAACCCCACTGCCATCACCTATCAATCCACCAACAAAATTGGTCCCGAGAACGGTTGTTGTACTATTGACACTACATCCAGATATATTATTGGGTATACGACTACATCCGCCTACGATACCACCTATATAGCTTCCTGTACCACTAATTTTATTGGTACCCAAAAGATGACAATTCGACAGAGAACTTCCTTCCCCTATTACTCCACAAAATGCACCAACCTGGTTAACCCCCTTTATGGTTACATCTTTCAAATTCAAATTAATAAGATCATTACCGTTATTTATAGCCTCAAAAAGCCCTGCCCCATCGAACGGCCAGTCAATCGTCAAATTGTTTAACGTATGCTCCTGGCCATCGAAATTCTTCAGGAAACTCCGCATCGGGAAAAAGGTTTCACCACTGAAGTCAATGTCCTGTGTTACCTTGTAATCACTAGAAATCGGATGATAGGCCAATGCCCTAAAATGCTCCGGCTTGGAAAGTTCTCCATTCTCTATCACAATTTTCCTGGCCTCAGCCAAATTCAGATTGATCGTATAAGCAACTCCAGGCTTCAAGTCCTTACCGTCCTTGACAAATTCATAAATATGCTCCTGACGCACATTGTCCACACCTGCACCGGTATGAGACTCCTCCACATAAAAATAGACTTTATGACCCGTCATATCCACCGGCAGAATAAGAGCAGCCATCCCCTTAATCTTTTCTATAATTTGCACTCCAGTCATTTCCGACCCGCATTCTATCCTCGAGGTCCCCGTCAATACCTGACTGAAACTTTCTCCGTTTTCATCCAACTGGGCATATACAGGAAAAGCTTTTGTAGGGCACAACATTCCTACGGATATAAAACCCTTATTGGTCAATTGTTCAGTTCCCGTAATGTTGAACTTCAACATGCAAAAAGCATGCTGAAGCTCGATTGTGGCAGACACCTGCCCTTCCTTAATCTCTATGACAGGAGCGTATAGGATATCATTTCCAAACCAGTTATTATATCCAGAAAAATCTCTTAATGCATAACCAGAGCGATGATCACTCCAATCGTCTTCATTACATCCAAAGCTCATCCATTCTTCAGATGTTCTGTATCCACCAGCTGCCGCCCCTCTGACAAAATACTTCCCTGCTGGAACCGCATGTTCCGAACGAAATTCAGCCGTAGCCGAAGGTTCATCCAAACTGGTAGTCAGATAAATAGGAGCTACATTTTGCTCCATATCGCTAACTTCTACCAATGCCAACCGGTCTCCGTCTTCCCATTTCAGATTAATCCCGCCTTCTCCAAAAGCCAGACGGGTATCGGCATCCGAGCCGCAAGTGGCATAAAGCACAAAAGGCGCTTCGTCCGTAACTCCAACTTCTTCTTCAGGAAATACCTCTTCACTACACCCTGCAACCACTCCCAACATGGCCAGGACACATAACCATACATTAAATGTTTTCATAACCTAAACTTTATAATTATATTACCATTGATCCTCTGTAAAAGGAGGTGCTGTCACTTGACCTGAAGCAGCCAAGACCCCTTCAGTTTCCATTTCATAAATTACAATTTCCGGAGATTGATATTCTTCCTTTTTTACCATAGCATTACATCCTTAAATTAAGTTCTTTACATATAATCTTAGACTCTTCAAAATAACAAATAAAAAGAATACAAATTTGTCACCTAAAAAGGTGATTTTTCAAACCATTTCATCTTTTACTTGACAATATAACTATCAATCAACAGGAAACAACAGAACAATAAATACACATGGACATCTACGTTTTTAATCCTGAAAGAATCCATTTAAAAAGGTTTTCAATACTTATTCAAACAATTAAAAACAAAAACGTATATTTGCCGACAAATATGTTTTCAATCCACAATCATGAAAGTACATCACAAAATATTGTTTCTACTTCTTTTACTCTCATCCCCACTTTATGCCCAAAAGTTACCCATAGACACTTTATTGACACAATTTTATAACCGCGCAGCCAACCTTATGAGCGAAGGGGGCCAAGCAAACTATGAACAAGCACAACGTACCTTCGACAGCGCCTTCGCCGTACCTGGAGTAGAACAATCGCCCGTCTACCCCATACTTCTCAACGAACAAGGCACTCTATTGGTATATCTTGGCAAAGGAGAACAAGCCTTCGAAATGAAAAAAAGAGTGCTTCCCTATTTGCCCAAAATGAAGGACCTGGAAAAACATATCAGTGTGTACAACGATTTGGCCATCCTTTACCGACAGCGGCACATGAACGACTCCACCATCTATTATTATAACAAAGCCTTGGAGGCTGCCCTGCAATACAAAGATGAAGGTTGGATAACCCACATCTACAACAATGTATCAGTTCTTTATTTCAATATCCGGCAACTCGACGAAGCTGAAAAATATATTGATTTGTCGGCAGAACATGCCGTAAATACAGATGATCCCTTTTCCACGTTCTCAACATGGCAACTCCGTGCAGCTATCAAAGCAGAGCTGAACAAAATAAAAGATGCCGAACAATCCATCCAAAAAGCATGGAAGATAGCCTGTCAGTCCGGTGAAAACGCTCCTGTCTGGAAAATCAGGTGCATGCCGTCGCTACTGAGGGTGTTCGAACGGAAAGAACAAGCCGATTCCGTAGAGTATTACTTGCAAATCGGTAACCGCCTATTGAAAGAAGTACCGCCTCACTCCATTGCCGCCATCGGATTCATACAAGTAAGGGCTTCTACAGAAATGAACCGAAAGAATTATACACAGGCACTGAAAGACATGCTATGGTTACGGAAAAGGGACATAGGCAGTGAACCCAAAACTCTTCTCACACAGATTGCACAATGTTACCATGCGACGGGCAATCAGACGTTAGCATACGCATACATGGATAGTGCCCGCATGTGGACTGATACACTGTCCCAACATAATCTGACCCAACAAATGGCCGAATTCAATGTAAAATACCAGACTCAAGAGAAAGAACTACAAATAGCCCACCTGAAACAGCAACAACTGGAACATCAGGCCCTTTTGTTAAAAAGCGCCATAGGGGGAGGAATCTTGGTAATCGCAGTATTCATAATCTTATTGATTGTATACTACAAAAAACGAATGGCCGAAAAAAGAATCGAGTTGCTGAAGCAGGAAAACGAACTCAACTCAACACGCCGATATATCGACGGACTGGAAACTGAATGCAAATATTTCGCAAAAGAATTACACGACGGCATCGCCAACGACCTGCTGGCCTTGCAAATGAGAATGCATACGCTCACATCAAAGGATAAAATACAGGAATTGGCCCTCCTCATCGGGCAAATACGTAACAATGTGCGCAACATTTCACATGAACTGATGCCACCCGAATTCGACGAACTCAGCCTGGATGAAATACTGGCACGCTATACGAAAGATTTAGCGGGCAATACAGGCATACAAATTTGTTACACCCCAACCACAGACAATGCTTCACGAAATCTACCCAACAAAACTGCCTACGAATTATATCGGATTGTACAGGAACTTACCATGAATATTGTAAAGCACACCCAGGCCAGTCATATCCACATCAGCCTGCAGGCCGAGAACAATAGAAAATACACATTACAAATTACCGACAACAGTACCCGGCCTACATCACCAACAGTATCAACAAGCGAAGGCATCGGTTTACGTACTGTAAACGACCGCGTCAAAGCAATACGTGCCACAACCTGCCAGACCGTATCAGCCGGAGGAAACAATATCTTTACACTACAATTTGAAATACAATCCAATGAAGAAAAGCATGTATAAACTGCTGATTATAGACGACCATCCCATCGTAGCCGAAGGCATCAAAGCCATTGCAGAACAGCAAGGCGATATCGTATGCCAACATGCTGCCTGCACCCAGGAACTGGAACAAGTCATAACATCCTGTACCTTCGACTTCTGTATCATCGATCTGGAAATTCCAGGAACAAACGGATTTGAACTGATAAAACTCTTGCGTGACCGGATCCATGAATGTAAAATACTGATATACACCATGCACGAAGAGCCTTGGGTCATATCCAAACTTTCACACCTGAAAATTCACGGAGCTGTTTCAAAAAACAGTAGTCTACAGGAACTGGATACCGCCATAAAAGAAATCAAGAAAGGACACAAATATTTTTGCAAGGCTTTTTCAGAACTGGACCAAACACTCCCGGCATCCATCTGCCAGGCACCAGAATTGTCCAAACGGGAAAAAGAAGTATTGAATTACTTATCAGAAGGGTTCAGTACTCCCGAAATAGCCGAACGAATGTTTCTCAGTACCAACACCATACAGACCTATCGCAAACGCCTGATGGAAAAACTGGAAGCCAGAAATGTAGCAGAACTGGTTTCCAAAGGGAAAGAGTATTTCTGACCTCTTTCCCTTGAAAACCTGTATCTTTACTGAACACTTACAACCAGCGGATTACGCACCTTTTGTGCGAAATCGGCCATGTAGGTATTCCAGGCAGCGGCATCCTTCACGTCGGAACGATCCCAGCCGAAGCCCCAATAGTACACATATTCCGAACCGGGTTCGTAGTCACTGAAAGCCAGCACATGGCCTTCTGCATTGCCATGCTGCTTCTTTTCTTCATCGGTATACTTCACAACCTTGGCTTCCTTGACATTGGCCGGGAAGGCAGCACCCATAAACACCTTGCCATTGTCCTTGCCGTTGGTCGGATCAACGTAAGTCATGTAACCTTTCTCGGCATCGGTCACAACGGGAGCGTCGTCGTGCAGCACAATGCCTGTCACTACCGGCATCGCTTCTTTCAGATTGCTATAGGATACGGCAGTACGGTTGAGGTGCGAACCGGCATCCAGCGTGATGACACGCGTCTCCACTACACTGCTGTCGCCCTTCACTGTCAACGGATTGAACTCCAGCTTGACGGTAAAGCGCAACGGACCGTTGTCCAGCACTTCGAAGTCCTTGTAGCACCAGGGATACACGATTTCACCGTCGGCCACCAGCGCAGCCACACCGGCGCCCAGCGTCGGACCTACAGCATAGCAATCCATGCCATTGCCATGGTCTATGTGATAGGAGATGGAACGCAACAGTTCGGATGCAACCTTGGGGTCGGTCTTCCGCAGCTCAGCGGCACGGGCACGGGCTTCCTTGTCCAGCTCCTTGGCATACATCTCTTCCAGCACAGGTTCGGAGGTGCCGCGCTTCAGGAAAAGGTCGTAGCCAAAACCACGCTCACCACCGGCCTGCAAGGCAGGTCCGTAGGCACGGAAGGCCACCAGGTCGTTTTCCCAAGCCATGTCGTCCAGGCGTTCGGGATACTGACGTCCGCAAGCCTTCACCTCTACCGGCTGAGGTACACCTTCCTGAATGGTATAGGTCGCTGTAGCTCCGGCGGCCACCGTTGCGGGGAATATCACTTTGTCGTCGTAGGTTATCTGATAAGGGATTTCGTTCCCTTCGGCGTCGAGCACCACAATCTGTGCCGTGTCTGCCAGCTTCAGCCGGCTGCTGATTTCGTCCATAGACACTTCCACCATCTCGCCGGAACGGTCTACGCCCAGCGGATTGCTGACGGTCACCGTCATCGGACGGTTGTTGGCACAGGCCAGCAGCATACAGGCTGCCAGGCAGGATAAAATTATTTTCTTCATAACAGAATCGTCAATATGTTTTCAGACCAAAAAGAAAAAATGGATAATTGAATCCGGAAGCTTCCTTCCGCCCCAATTATCCATTGTAAAAGGTATGCCTAAATCAATGCTGATTATTTAGGTTGTTTGCCAATGTAAGCCAGGATACCGCCATCCACGTAGAGGATGTGGCCGTTTACGGCGTTCGAAGCCTCGGAAGCCAGGAACACGGCAGGGCCGGTCAGTTCCTGCGGGTCGAGCCAGCGGCCGGCCGGAGTCTTGGCGCAGATGAATGAGTCGAACGGATGACGGCTGCCGTCCGGTTGCTTTTCGCGGAGCGGAGCAGTCTGCGGAGTAGCGATGTAGCCCGGGCCGATGCCGTTGCACTGGATGTTGTATTCACCGTATTCGGAGCAGATGTTACGGGTCAGCATCTTCAGACCACCCTTGGCGGCAGCGTAAGCCGATACTGTCTCACGGCCCAGCTCAGACATCATGGAGCAGATGTTGATAATCTTACCGTGTCTTCTCTCCATCATGCCGGGCAATACGGCCTTGGATACGATGAACGGAGCATTCAGGTCGATGTCGATTACCTTACGGAATTCAGAAGCTGCCATCTCGTGCATCGGGATACGGCGGATGATACCGGCGTTGTTCACCAGAATGTCGATGGGGCCTACTTCTTTCTCAATCTGGGCAACCATAGCCTGTACGGCAGGTTCGTCCGTCACGTCGCATACGTAACCGTGTACGGCGATGCCTTTCTCTTTATAAGCGGCCAAGCCTTTGTCTACCAACTCCTGGTTGATGTCGTTGAAGCAGATTTTCGCACCCTGTTCTGCAAAGGCGGAAGCGATTGCAAAACCAATACCGTAAGAAGCACCTGTTACGAGGGCTACTTTACCTTCCAAAGAAAAATTCAAATAAGGATTCATACTGTTTAAATATTAAATTAAACTTAGGTTTGTTCAATCCGTGGTCAGCGGAAAGCCCCGAAAGATGCCCTTTCCTGCGGTTCGGCATGGCCTGAATCCTGCACTTCTTGTCTTCATGGCTCTCCTCTTCCGACGCATCCGGAACAGGGCTATATGCCCTCCGTTTGCGTACACGATGCAAATGTAGCAAAAGAAAACGGACTCTTGGTACTTTTTTATACTTATTATTTATTAATATTGTACAAAACGGGCTGAAAAAGGAGTTTGCCTGCCATGCCGGTTTCCTTTCAGGGATTCATTCCCCCATCTTCAGGAAACGAAAAGTATCTCTCTGCCTGCTGCACAAAAAACAGAAACCGGAAGATTATTTGTCATTCCACTTCCCGACGGGTGCCCCCTTTACACGGAAGGAATCGAATATCTCTTGAATCAGACGGTCGGCATCGGGTTGCCGCTTGTAATAGTCCTCCGTAAGGGAAAGGCTGAGCAGATGCATCCGTTTGCCGTCGGGTTGTATCAAGTAATAGATACGTTCCTGTCGGTAAGACGTCCCTTTGTCTGCACTAACAGCATCGCCCTTGCGGGTAATCAATATCCGTTTTTGCCCGGCTTTTGCTTTCAGTTCCGTACGTTTCACGTTGCTCACGTGTCCGGGGATGTCATTGTTTCGCCGGATTTCTTCCTCCATGTCTGCCATAGTGGCCGCCTCTCCGTTGAGCCGTTCATAACTCTGCAGGAAAATGCTATATCCGTCGGTGAAATTGTTTTTATCTATTGGCGACTGCCAATGGAAAACATACAAATGATAGGGACCTCCGTTACGCTCAAAAGGAGTACCGTCTTCTTTTTGAAATTTAAAAGGAGTCCAATCATCGGGTATCACCAGACTGTACAGTTTGTTTTCAATCACTTTCTTTCCTTTGGGTGGCTTCTCCGCACTCATGGCGGACATGGATAGCGCCAACAGCAGGAAAGAGGCAAACAAAGGGATGAATAACTTTTTCATGGATAACAATTTATGATTAAACTGTCGAAAGGAAGCAATTTTGTGTTGCATGAGCAAGGAAAGAGAGTCTATTAACTTATTTTCACAGCGGATTACACAGAACGCCGGAAGTCCCCGCCAAGAGGGGAGTGCGATGAATAAATCTTACAAAACAGAGATTTCTGCGACCACCGGCTTTCGTCTTCCCGAAAAACGGGTTTCAACCCCAAGGGGCTTATGTTTGAAACATAGGGGCCGAATGTTTCAAACATTCCCCCTCTATGTTTCAAACATTCCCTAAGGAACGGCCGGAAGGCATGAAAAGCGGAGTTGCTGCCCAAGGAATGAACAATGATAATTTTAATTTACACAAGAAGAAAACACCTTCCTTGGGACGGAAAGTCTTTTATAGTTCGATGTCCACTTCCACCGGGCAATGGTCCGAGCCGTAGATGTCGGTATGTATCTTGGCGTCGGTGAGCTTTTCGCGCAGACGGTTGGATACGAGGAAGTAGTCGATGCGCCAGCCGGCATTCTTCTCACGCGCACGGAAGCGGTAGGACCACCACGAATAAATGTCGCGCTGGTCGGGGTAGAAGTAGCGGAATGTGTCGGTAAAGCCACTCTCGAGCAGGGTGGTGAACTTGGCGCGCTCTTCGTCGGTGAAGCCTGCGTTGCGGCGGTTGGTCTTGGGGTTCTTCAGGTCGATTTCCTGATGGGCCACGTTCAGGTCGCCGCACACGATGACGGGTTTCTTCGCATCGAGCGCCAGCAGATAGGCACGGAAGTCGTCTTCCCACGTCATGCGGTAGTCCAGGCGGCGCAGCTCGTCCTGCGAGTTGGGCACGTAGACGGTGACGAGGTAGAAGTCCGGCATCTCCAGCGTGATGACGCGTCCCTCCTTGTCGTGGTGTTCGATGTCGATGCCACGGGTGACGCTCAGCGGCTGGTGGCGCGTATAGATGGCCGTGCCCGAATAGCCTTTCTTCTCGGCATAGTTCCAGTAGGAGGTATAGCCTTCGAAGGGCAGGTCCAGTTGTCCTTCCTGCATCTTGGTCTCTTGCAGGCAGAAGAAGTCGGCGTCGAGCCGGTGGAAGGCTTCGATGAAGCCCTTGTCTTTACAGGCGCGGAGCCCGTTCACATTCCAGGAGATAAATTTCATATACGTTGGTTCTAATTGTTTGTCATTCGTTTCATTCCACCCGATAGTCCAGCCGCCGCGTGTACGTCTGTCCGTAGCTGACGGTGGTCTGCACACAGGCGGTGGGGCGCGCCTCGCCGTCCAGCTGGTAGTTGTAGGTGGTCCGTTCGCCGCTCTCCGCATTGTCGGTGGGCTCGAGGGCGGTGTAGAGCTGTCCGTAGGCATCACCCAGAAGCTTGCCGTACCAGGCGGGCTGGTGGAGCGAGAGGGGATAGAGCTCGGACAGGAAGAGGTCGGGCAGGGCCCAGGGATTGGCTACAGGCTCCGAAGCGTCGGCCGAGAGGATGAACTCCTGCTCGTAACCGTCCACCCGATGCGCAATGCGGAGCGCGTTCATGTCCGTATAGTCGATGTGGAGCGAGGCATATTCGGTTCCGTCGTCCAGCACCTCGGTCAGGCTCTCCAGCAGATGCCGTCCCTCGGCATCGGTGTGGTAGCCGAAGGTGTAGCTGCGCTGTGTTCCTCCGCCTTCCTGGCAGAGGCAGCTCTGTGCATAGCCGTTTTCGTTGAGTTGGTAGGTCCACGTATTGCCGTAGTCGTCCGTGACCACGGCCTCGCCTCCGGCGTAATGCAGGCGGGTACGTGCCTCGAGCTCCACCGGCTCGATGGCGTGGATGAGCTGGGTCATGGTGTACGACTCCAGCCGGCCGCCCGCATAAAGATAGGTCTTGCTGAGCGTCACGGCCTGTGCATCGTCCTGAACCGTTTCCGAGAGAGCAATCTCCGAACAGGGCGTCACGGGGTAGTCCGCTCCCTGCCAGTCCTCGCTGTCACCGTTGCAGGCCACGAGGAAGGCGACGGCCATTCCTGCTATCATCCACTTCAGTTTCATATGCCTTTTGTTGCTATTCCATCACAAACATAGCGAAAATACGCCGATAAACCATCGGGGCAGGCAAAAAATGTTGTTACAAGCCGTGCGGAGTACACTCTTCGGGGAAATTTTGTAATTTTGCGCCCCGATTCATCTTTACAATATACAGCAATGATAAAGACTCTCAGCAAAAATGCCATCATCGGTTATCCGGCCGGCATCATCACCGGCATCACGTATGGACTGAACCCTCTATTTGCCGTCCCTCTGATGAAGGAAGGCGCTTCGATAGAATCCATCCTCTTTTTCCGCTACATCATCGCGGTACTGCTTCTGGGGGCATTCCTCCTGCTGCGCAAGCAGAGCTTCCGCGTTTCGTGGAAGCAGGCGGGCGTGCTGCTCGTGCTGGGACTTCTCTATACGACCAGCAGCCTCACCCTGTTCGAGGCATACAAGTACATCGCTTCGGGACTGGCCACGACCATCGTCTTCCTCTATCCGGTCCTGGTGGCCATCATCATGGTCTTTCTGAAGGTAGTCCCCTCGTGGCCGGTATGGCTCTCCATCGGCATGACGTTCGTAGGGGTGGTCATCATGACGCAGAGCGATTCGTCGCAGACGGTCAACCCGATGGGTCTTCTGCTCTCCTTTGCCTCGGCTCTGGTGTATGCGCTGTTCATCGTCATCATCAACCGCAGCAAGGTCATCGGCAACATATCGAACAGCCTCCTCACCTTTTACGCTCTTTCGGTAGGTACGATTGTCTTTCTGGGCAAGATTGCACTGTCGGATACAGGGGTAACGACAGGTCTGACGGGCCACACGGCCTGGCTGAACCTAGTAGGGCTCGCTGTGCTGCCCACCATCGTGTCCACCGCCACGCTGGCCATCGCTACCCGCAACATCGGGGCCACCAAGGCTTCCGTGCTCGGTGTCTTCGAGCCCGTCACGGCCATTCTGGTAGGGACACTTGTCTTCGGCGAAGCGCTTACGACGAACATTGTTGTCGGCATTCTGATTTCGATGGTGGCCATCACGTTCATGATTGCCATGACCAAGCGATGAGAGGGGGGATAAATTATTTCCCTCCTTTTATCCTATTGCAATTCCTGCAAAGCATCTGACAATTTTCGGCCACAGTAGTACCCCCTTCTTTCCATGGTGTGATATGATCGGCTTCCATTTCCTCCAGCTCAAAGTGTTTGCCGCAATGTACACAAATACCTTTCTGGCGTTCGTAGGCTTCACGTTTCTGTTTTTTATCAAACGTACGGAAACTTAGATCACGCAAATCACCGCTCAAGACATAACGGTAGATACCGGATTTCTTCATGATTTCATCATCTTCCATCAAATCATGAATCTGTTTTTCCAACGCAGCCGTATCATAGACGCAGTCACTATATTTGTCGAACATTTCTCCCCAGTCCAGACCCTTCATTTCACGGCGATACTTAACGAAGGTAGAGCGTATCCATGTGATGATGGATACAAAGTAAGCCCAAAGTTTATTGGCATTTGGGTCGAACTGGTGCAAAGCCATATACTTGTCTGTACTTTCCACCCCGTCATGCCGTGCTGCCCATTTTAGGATTGTGGCCAAGTAGGCCTGTTCTATTGCATTGCCGTTCAGAAAATCTGCTCCCATTTTATATGCCGGGCAACCATTCTTTGAGAAATGTCTGCGTGCATCCGTCACAAAAGGTCCGGCATATACGGCATTCAGCAACTCCTGATCAAGAAGTCTTTCTCCGGCAATATTGATTACGCGGAACCAATCCAGTTTTTCCTTATCTGTTCCTTCACAAAAATAGACCGTCAGTTCATAATTGAGGAATCTTTCCTTTTCCTCAGAGGTGAGCGTTGAAAAATACAGTGTGCCCCGATTGGGGTCAACGATGTTGAAGTCATGGGTATGGAATCCGCAGATTGAAAGAGTGCGCTGCTGCCCGTCAATCATTTCAAAATTGCCGTCATCATCCACACTCCAATACATGATATTGAGAGGAAACCCTTTAAGTATAGTGTCTATGACAGCCTGTTGTTGCTTCTCATCGTAACGGAACTCTCGTTGATAGGGTGGACGTATGTCCAATTTGCCATGATAACCTTTAACACCCGTATCGAGGTCATTGATGTATCCGTCAATCAAATCACGGATTTTTATGGACTTCAACTCTATCTGCATAGTCTACTCCTTTCCTTTTTTAGAGGTTTTCTTCGTACTTTGTTTCTTGGTCAGTGATTTTTCTTCTGATTTTAACCGCCTTTCCACCTTTTTCACGTCCTCTCCCGGCGGTAGCTGTTCTGGCACGATTCCACGTTGAAGCAGCATATTCCTTACGGCTGCATTGTTGTCTACATGCTCACGGGTTATCTGTTCTTGTCCGTGCAAGTCTTTCTGTTGCACGTTTACTGAGGTCATTTCAGCAGCAAAATCCTTTGCCTTAATGCTGATTGTCGGAAGAAAGTCGGCCAATGGCCGGTTATCGGGAGCGCCTAACCTGCGCTTCAATAATGCTGTGTCCAAATGAAACAATGCCTTGTCGCCTTTAGAGCGGATAATGCCGAATCCTTTGTTGTCTACTCCGCGCTCATAGATGATGCCAGACAGGCGGTTTTCTGTTTCAGCCAATTTGTTGCGCGCAATGACACGCTCATAATCAAGTATTCGTTTTTGTACAAGTTCAGCCCGACGCGTCTGTACAGCAAAATAGTTCTGGGCAAATGCTACTTGTGGTTTGCGGGGATCTCCATTTTGTGCTACAAGATAGCAGGCATAACGCGTCAGCATGTAGTCATTTATCTCACGCTGAGCACCTGAACCAAGTACGACCATTTTCCCCACGCCGGGAAAATGGTCATCTGGATTTCCTCCTGCATTTATACAGGCTTCTTTTGCCTTGTCTATTACATTACTGAATTTTTCCCATTTGGCATATCCTAAAAGTGTGGATAAATCTCTTGCGCTCCAGCATTCCACTCCTTCGTATTCGTTGGCGATGGATTCAAATTGCTGGAACAGTTCTATTATTTCTTCGGCTTTCATAGGTTTACTTCTTGATTTTACGGATTATAATTCTTGCATATGGTAAAGATACAAGACCATTTTTCAAGATATATGGTGAATTCATATTAGCTGTAACATGAGCTTTATTACCTTGCTTTCTTAAATTATCAATTGTAGCCTGCCCCATCGGCTTAAATCCAACAGACCTTATCCAATCTGTATCACAAGTATTTCCTATGATTTCAAATTGTTCAGGATTGTATTTATCCATAAAAGTAATAGGAACTCCCATTAACCCATCATAATCCATTGGGATATATTCTGTTTTTGATACGTCGATTGCATTATAGTTCTCATAAGTCGGATATTCCTCAGGAGTATAGTGCTTATAAAGAATTAAGTTTTCATGGCGTTTCTTTATCTCAAGATTTGTAAACCAGGTAACGCCAGACACGCGAATCATTCCTTCACGATGATCACCAGCAGTAGCCGTATCTTCATAATGAGAAATAAAATGGCCTGCACCGCCCTTGAATCCGTAACCAAGCCATAACTTATTTTGTTGGATAAGTGGAAATATCTCTTTATATTTGATTGCATTTTGATGTCCAATAATCAAAAACTTCTTATCGTACTCAATCAACTGGGCAACATATTCCCTAAACAATGAGAATGGCGGGTTGGTAACCACAATGTCAGCTTCTTTAAGCAACTCTATACACTCCTTGCTACGGAAGTCGCCGTCGCCTTTCAGGGGCATTACTCCTATTTCGTTCGCATCCGGAGTATGATTCCCATTCTTGTCTCCTTCATAAATCAGATATACAGCCTGTTCGCTCTGGTTCTGGCTGAATAAATCCACATTCCGGTTCTTATAACAGGTGGTAATCAGTTTTTTCAAACCAAGGTACTCGAAGTTATATGCAAAATAAGTGAAAAAGTTACTTACCCGCGGGTCGTCACAGTTGCATAATACCGTCTTACCCCGAAAATGTTCGCGATAATGCTTCAGCTCGTTATTGATGTCATCAAGCTGGGTATAAAACTCGTCTTTCTTCGCTTCCTTTGCCTTATTCAGATTTTTATTTGCCATAACTTCTACATACGTTTATTTTTCAGCCATGTGTTGTTCTACTATTCAAATTTCCCATTATAGAACATCATGTCGGTACATGATACAAATGTAGTGATAATATACGAAACAATACAGGTGCAACAGAAATGTTTTTCCATACCTTACCATCTATCAGGATGACAGATTGACACTTTGACACGCCGACCGCCTGAGAATCGCTCCGTTTGGCCCGATGGCAGGACTGATGCGAAAGAACGAAGCGAGAAAGTCCTTACCTGCTCATTCCTAACGGGATAGCGAAATCCTTACAAAAATTCTGGAAGAAAAACGGGGCGGAAAGCCGCTCTTCTGGGAGGCGGAAGCCCTGAAACGAAGGCTTCGAAGTCCGGAAACGGGGAAAACATAGCTTTTTCCCTCGCCAAACATTGCTTTTTCCGAGGGAAAACATACACTTTGCCGAGGGAAAACATGCAATCTGATGTGGGAAAACCTGCACTTTGCCCCGCTTAAACATGCATTCCCCTGCCGGAAAGGGAAGCAGGAGGGCTGTTTTTCCCTCCCGTTTGTCTGATTTAAAAAAGGAGCGTGTTAGCGGAAAGCGCGTTTTCCTGTCATTTTGCAACCGAATCCGATTAAATTCGAAACAGGAATAAAAACGCCCCCTCCTACAGACTACAGAACAGTGACACGAAGAAAGGCACACTGATGTTGATCAGTATCCCATGCAAGATGGCCAGCGGAATGGCATCCTTACCCGAATAGCGGCTGATGGACGCCAGCAGGATATCGGCCGAACCGATTCCAGCTGCCGAAATGGGGGCCAGACGACCGAAGTATTTCCTGATGAAGGGTGCTCCCACCAAGGCCGTCATTTCGCGGAAGATATTGGCCAGCAGGGCAATGGTACCCAGCTCCGTGGCCAGCTGCATGCCGATGCTGGGCGCCTTCAGCTGGGTAATCAGTACGGAAGAGATGGAATAATAGGCAAATCCGCTGCCTACGGCCATGCAATCGAACACACTCCATTGGCTGAGGATGAAACCCGCCACGGCCGAGAACAGAAACGTGCCCGCCACCGTGGCAAGGGGCACCAGCAGCATCTTGAAACTGAACTGACGGACAAACCCTTTCAGGTCCTGGTTGCAACCCAGGTTGATGCCCAGCAGGAGCATCAGCACATACAGCACGTCCACCGAAAGCAGGTGCAAATCGAAATCGGCCGTATAATAAAGGCCGCCCACACATCCCAAAAGGAAAAACAACAGGATAGCCAGACTACTTTTCATCTCCCACTCCTTTCTTGAAAAATAAATGAGACACGAGTAAAGCAGCCATCGAGCTTCCCAGCAAACTCAGGGCAGAGATGACGGCCGCCTGACGGCAGAAGTAGCTGAGGTTGCCTACAATCAGCTTATTGGTCCCGATGGACAATCCCAGAATAAAGAGCAGCAGGCAAACCACTGCCTGGATGAGTGAGGTTACTTTATGAATCTTGTGCGTATGGCGCAAACGGTAGCCTATAATGACTCCGAAGGCCATTATCGTAATGAATGTAAACATGAAAATAATAATTTGAAATGATACATAAAAAGCTATTCTCCGATGTCAGGACGCTTCCTATGGCACATTCGTGAAGTTAAAGGACCGGATAGACCAGATTATTTTCATATACTACTATCAATATATAAGTTCAGGTTCGTTTTAAAAGCGGCACAAAGGTACTTCTTTTTTCATAAAGTCAGCTATTTTATGCAATAAAAAACTTTATGCGTAACAATATCGGAACATCGCATACATATTGACTTATAATATTGTCCATTTGCATAGTTATAAATTGATAGATTGAAAGCAGTTGTGTCGGTTTCATACATTCTGATGCAGCGCTTGCGGGCATGGCGGAAAAAAGAAAAAGCCCCAAGAGGAAATCTCTTGAGGCTTTTGTCGGTTGGTCGTTGGACTACCAGGATTCGAACCTGGACAAACAGAACCAAAACCTGTTGTGCTACCATTACACCATAGTCCAAACTTCAGGTGCTTTCTGTTAAAAAGCGGTGCAAAGATAGGGGTTTCGGCGATAGCTTCCAAATATTCAACCATTTTTTTCAATCGGTTTGCCGATTTTGTTTATCTCTTCATAAGATAGGCTGCACCTCGGATATAAAATCCGAAAACAGAGTTTTCGTTTTGTACTTCCCTCGGTTTGCACTATCTTTGTCTCATCAGAATAAATACATCAATATCCCTTAAAAAAATGAAGAAACTGACATGTTCCCTGCTGTTGGGCCTCACGGCCGCGGCTTCGGCCTGGGCCGGAACCCCGCTCTGGATGCGCGACGTGCGCATCTCGCCCGACGGCACGCAGATCGCCTTCTGCTACAAGGGCGACCTCTACAAAGTGAATGCACAGGGAGGCGAAGCCGTAAGGCTCACGTCGCAGGCCTCCTACGAATCGTCGCCCGTGTGGTCGCCCGACGGCCGCCAGATAGCCTTTGCCAGCGACCGCGAAGGCAATATGGACGTCTATGTAATGCCGGCCGACGGCGGAAGCGCACGACGCCTCACCTATAACTCGGCCTCCGAAGTGCCCACGGCTTTCTCGCCCGACGGCCAGAAGGTCTATTTCAACGCCGCCCTGCAAGACCCCGCTTCGAGCGCCCTCTTCCCCACCTCGGCCATGACGGAGCTGTATGCCGTGCCCGTCACGGGCGGACGGACGGAGCAAGTACTGGCTACGCCTGCCGAGATGATCTGTTTCCTGAACGACGGTAAGGGGTCCTTCCTCTACCAGGACCGCAAAGGCTTCGAGGACGAATGGCGCAAGCACCACACGTCGTCTGTCACGCGTGATATCTGGCGCTATGATGCTGCTACGGGCCGTCACACCAACCTGACCCATCGCGCTGGCGAGGACCGCAATCCCATCTTGTCGGACAACGGCACGGAGGTTTACTTCCTGAGCGAACGCAACGGAGGTTCGTTCAACGTGTGGCGCATGGGGCTGAACAACCCTCAGGCCGTACTGCCCGTCACCACTTTCAAGACCCACCCCGTACGCTTCCTCTCGCAGGGCAAGGGTACCCTCTGCTATACCTACGACGGCGAGATCTATACGCAGACCGTGGGCGGCAAGCCGCAGAAGGTGAAAATCAGCCTGACGGACGATGACACCGACGCCGTGGCCCGCCTCAGTTTCTCGAGCGGAGCTACCTCGGCCACACCTTCGGCCGACGGCGAGCAGGTGGCCTTCATCGTTCGTGGCGAGGTATTCGTTACCTCGGCCGACTATGCCACCACCAAGCAGATTACCCATACCGCGGCAGCCGAAGCCGACGTCTGCTTTGCCCCCGACGGCCGCACCCTGGCCTATGCCAGCGAGCGCGGAGGCAACTGGCAGCTCTACCTGGCCAAGATAGCCCGCAAGGAAGATCCCAACTTTGCCAACGCCACCCTGATAGACGAGGAAGTGCTGTTGCCCTCCACGACCGTGGAACGTACCATGCCCGCCTTCTCGCCCGACGGCAAGGAGCTGGCCTTCATCGAAGACCGCAACCGACTGATGGTCCTCAACCTTGAGACGAAGAAGGTGCGCCAGATAACCGACGGCTCCACCTGGTACAGCACCGCAGGCGGCTTCACCTACCGCTGGTCGCCCGACGGACGGTGGTTCGCCCTCGAATTCATCGGCAACGGCCACGATCCCTATACCGATATCGGCCTGGTGAGCGCCGACGGCAAGGGACAGATCTTCAACCTGACGGGCAGCGGTTACTTCAGCTCCTCGCCCCGCTGGGTGATGGACGGCAATGCACTCCTTTTCAGCACCGAACGCTACGGTATGCGCAGCCATGCTTCGTGGGGTTCGTTGGAAGACGCCATGCTGGTGTTCCTCAACCAGGACGCCTACGACAAGTACCGCCTGAGCAAGGAGGACTATGAACTTCAGAAGCAGGAGAAGGCCGAAGCCGACAAAGACCAGAAAGACAAGGACGACGACAAGGACAAGAAAGACAAGAAGGACGGCGAAAAGAAAGACGACGTGAAAGCCATCGAGGTAGAGCTGGACGGCATCGAGGACCGCATCGTGCGCCTCACGCCCAACTCCTCGCGCCTGGGCGACGCCATCCTCTCGGCCGACGGCGAAAGCCTCTACTACATGTCGGCCTTTGAAGGGGGCTTCGACCTCTGGAAGATGGACCTGCGCAAGCACGACACCAAGCTGCTGAAGAAGATGGATGCCGGATGGGCTTCGCTCACGCTGGACAAGAAGGGCGACAACCTCTTCATCCTGAGCAGCCGCAGCATGCAGAAGATGAATACCAAGAGCGACAAGCTGGACGCCATCACCTACCGTGCCGAAATGAAGATGGACCTGGCCGAAGAGCGTGCCTATATGTTCGATCATGTCTATAAGCAGGAGAAGAAGCGCTTCTACAACCTGAACATGCACGGCGTGGACTGGGACAAGATGTCGGCCGCTTACCGCAAGTTCCTGCCCCACATCAACAACAACTACGACTTTGCCGAACTGCTGAGCGAATGGCTGGGCGAACTGAACGTGTCGCACACGGGCGGACGCTACTATCCCTCGCTTGCCACCGACGCTACCGCCAGCCTGGGCCTGCTCTACAGCTGGACCGACCGCGGACAGGGTCTGCTGATAGACGAAGTGGTGGAGAAAGGGCCCTTCGATACGGCCCGCTCCAAGGTAAAGGCCGGCGACCGCATCGAGAAGATTGACGGGCAGGCACTGGATGCCAAGACCGACATCAGCCAGCTGCTCAACGGCAAGGCGGGCCGCAAGACGCTCGTCTCCTTCTACAGCCCTGCCACAGGCGAACGTTGGGACGAAGTGGTGAAGCCCATCAGCAGCGGCGCACTGAACGGCCTGCTCTACCAGCGCTGGGTGAAGCAGCGCGCGGCCGACGTGGAGCGCTGGTCGGGCGGACGCCTGGGCTACGTACACATCCAGTCGATGGACGACGGCAGCTTCCGTACCATCTATTCGGACATCCTGGGTAAGTATAACAAGTGCGACGGCATCGTCATCGATACCCGCTTCAACGGTGGCGGACGCCTGCACGAAGACATCGAGGTGCTGTTCAGCGGAGAGAAATACTTCACACAGGTAGTGCGCGGACGCGAAGCCTGCGACATGCCCAGCCGCCGCTGGAACAAGCCCAGCATCATGCTGCAGTGCGAGGCCAACTACTCCAACGCTCACGGCACGCCCTGGGTATACAGCCACCGCAAGCTGGGCAAGCTGGTGGGTGCGCCCGTACCTGGTACCATGACCAGTGTGTCGTGGGAGACGCTGCAGGACCGCTCACTGGTATTCGGTATCCCCGTCATCGGCTACCGTCTGCCCGACGGTTCCTACCTGGAGAACTCGCAGCTGGAGCCCGATATCCTGATACTCAACAGCCCCGAGACCATCGTCAAGGGTGAGGACACGCAGCTCAAGACGGCTGTGGACGAGCTACTGAAGGAAATCGGAAAATGATACATGAACCATGAAAAGAATAAAAGAATCAACACATCCCGGAAGATTGACAGACCTGGCAGTAGTATGGTTTACAACCGTACTACTGACCAGTTGTCAACCGAAACCGGCCATACAATCCACCTTGCCTATTTTGGAAGCTACCACGCCCCAGGCTGCCGGTATGCTCAATCCCATCGCTCCTCCCGGTATTTACATCGCTGACCCGGAGGCACGGCAAATGCCTAACGGGAAAATTTACGTTTACGGATCACGCGACGTACCAGGTACAGCTTGGTGCTCGACGGCCTACCACGTACTTTCGTCCTACGACCTGAAACATTGGGATCTCGATCAGTTTTCCTTCGCTACACAGGGAAAAGGCAAACAGACAGACTATACCGACGACATCTTATATGCCCCCGACTGCATCTATCACAACGGCAAGTATTATCTCTATTATTGCCTTGCCTCCGGAGGTGAAAACGAGGGTGTGGCCGTATCCGAATCACCTTACGGTCCGTTCCGCAACGGACAACCTATCAAAGGAATTACAGGTATTGACCCCTCTGTCTTTATAGACGACGACGGGCAAGCTTACCTCTACTGGGGACAAGGGCATGCCCGTGGAGCCAAACTAAGCAAAGACATGCGTTCCATTGAAGGAGAAGTGCATGACAATCTTCTCACTTATCAGGAACATTACTTTAATGAAGGAAGCTCCGTCCGGAAAATAAACGGTACCTATTACTACGTTTACGGAAGCCACTCGCAACACGGCGAGTCCAACTGTGCCACACTCGACTATGCTACCGGCCCTACACCCTTCGGACCTTTTACATACCGGGGAGTTATTATTGACAATTACGAGAGCAACCGCAATGTAGTCAATAACCACGGATCGCTGTTGGAAGTAGACGGACAATGGTATATCTTCTACCATCGTCCCACACACGACGGTTCCACCATGCGCAAGGTTTGCCTTGAACCCATATTCTTCAATCCCGATGGCAGTATCCGTCAGGCCGAAATGACCACGCAGGGAGCTGGAGGCCCCATCTCTCCATTGCTCCGTATGGATGCCGCCCGCGCCTGCCGGCTGAAAGGGAACATTACCGTTCGCGTATATCGTCCCATACAAGATACTCCAGTGGAATATCTGTCTGATATTCGCAATGGAGACTGTGCCTGGTGGAAATATTATGATTTCGACCGCGTACAAGTAACCCGTTTTCTCTGCAAAACCTGGGGAGAAAATCGGGCAGCCCGTATCGAAGTACGCCTCGACAGCCCCAACGGCCTGCTGTTAGGGACCTGTGAACTTTCTCCTTCCAAAGGGGAGACAGCTTATCGTATCCACTCCATTCCAATAAAACCCGCTTCCGGCCGCCACGCCCTTGTACTGGTGTTTCGGGGTGATCCGGGAGTTGACCTGATGAACCTGGAATGGTTGACGTTCGAATAAGCGACACCTTTCAATATGCAATAACGGATATTTCCCGATTTTATTTCACGTTAAAAGAAAAGACCGACCACATAAATCACACTTTGTGGCCGGTCTTTTCTTTATTATAAAATGATGTATCCGCTTATTTCGCAATGATCAGATAGTAGTTCTTCTTGCCGCGCTGAACCAGCAGGTATTTGTCATCCAGCAGATCGGCAGTCGTGATTACCTGGTCGAAAGCTGTGAGCTTCTCTTTGTTCAGCGAAACGCCACCGCCTTGTACCAGCTTGCGCATCTCGCCCTTCGAAGCGAATACGGCCGCATTTTCGGTAAACAGGTCAACGGCCTTCACGCCGGCAGCCAGTGCGTCGCGCGAAACTTCGAACTGGGGCACGCCTTCGAAGACGGACAGCAGCGTCTGCTCGTCCAGCTTCTTCAAAGCCTCGGACGTACCGCCACCGAAGAGGATGGCCGAAGCCTCGACAGCCGCATTGTAGTCTTCCTCGGAGTGTACCATGATGGTCACTTCCTTGGCCAGACGTTTCTGGAGGACGCGCAAGTGCGGAGCCGCTTCGTGTTCGGCAGTCAATGCCTCCACTTCTTCCTTGCTCAAGGCTGTAAATATCTTGATATAACGCTTGGCATCTTCATCGCTCACGTTCAGCCAGAACTGATAGAACTTGTAGGGAGACGTATAGCGCGGATCGAGCCAGATGTTTCCACTCTCGGTCTTGCCGAACTTGCCACCGTCGGCCTTCGTAATCAGCGGGCAGGTCAGTGCATACACCTCGCCGCCATTGGTACGGCGGATGAGCTCGGCACCGGTCGTGATGTTACCCCACTGGTCGCTACCACCCATCTGGAGTTTGCAGCCCTTGGTCTCATACAGATGGAGGAAGTCATAACCCTGAAGCAGCTGATAAGTGAACTCCGTAAACGAAAGTCCGTCACGGGCTTCACCGTTCAGACGCTTCTTCACGCTGTCCTTCGCCATCATGTAGTTCACAGTAATATGCTTGCCCACCTCACGGGCGAAATCGAGGAACGAATAATCCTTCATCCAGTCGTAGTTGTTCACCAGTTCGGCATGGTTGGGGGCATCGGAATCAAAGTCCAGGAATTTGGCAAGCTGCTTCTTCATGCCTTCCATGTTGTGACGCAATGTCTCTTCGGTCAGCAGATTACGTTCAGCAGACTTACCCGAAGGGTCACCGATCATACCCGTAGCACCACCAATCAAAGCCAACGGCTTATGTCCGCAACGTTGGAAATGACGCAGAATCATCACACTGCACAAGTGGCCGATGTGCAACGAATCGGCAGTTGGGTCAAAACCAATGTAAGCAGTCACTTGTTCTTTGGCCAGCAGTTCTTCCGTGCCCGGCATCATATCGTGGAGCATGCCACGCCATCTTAATTCTTCTACGAAATTCATCGAATGATTGATTGTTTAATGATTTGATTTATAGTTATACCTGCGCAAAAGTACGACCTTTCTTCGAAGAAACAAAACTTAATGTCCAAAAAAGACACTCTGCACGTTGCGGGAAACCGTTTCCACCAATTCATCGCACGTCACACCACGTACGAGGGCCGCCCGTTCGTACAAATCGGAGATAGGGACATCGCTCTCGTCCGTCTCCAGAAACAACCGGTCGGCAGGCATCTGCCGCAAGGCTTCTTCCTGATAACGGACACCGAAAGAGAGGTACAAACCGTGGCGCACAAGGTCGAGAGCCAGCTGCGCCTTGCCGCGAAAGCCGTGAACAATCCAAGGGACACGAGGGTTCAACTCCCGCTTCAAGGCCAACAGTTCCGTCGTAGCCTTCACCAAATGGAGTACCAGCGGCTTGCCTATGGATTCAGCTACATCAGCCTGATAGCGAAGAGCGTCTGTCTGACTATCCCAAGAAACCGATACAAGCTTGTCTAACCCAACCTCGCCTACCGCCAGTACTTGCGGATGACATATCAACGACTCAAAATACATTCTGAATGTTGCTTCCATCCAGTCGTAACTATCCAAATTCCAAGGATGAATGCCTACGGAATACCAACCATCCTCTTGCGGAAAGAAAGCATCGGGCAGACAGCTGACAATAGATTCACCCGGTACGGGTACCAGCCGATGAGTATGGATGTCTATGGGATAAGACTGCATGGGGAGTTGTCTGATTAAGGAACAGGATCGTACCCCGAACCACCCCAAGGATGGCAACGCAGAATGCGTCTGACGGCCAGATACAGTCCTTTGATGGGACCATGTTTCTTCAGTGCCTCGACGGCATATTGCGAACAGGTAGGGGTAAAACGGCAGGAAGGAGGAGTCAGCGGAGAGATGCAACGCTGATAAAAGTAAATGGGAAGCAACAGCAAGTATGTCAGTATCTTTCTGATCATTCGGCAGAAGCAGCCGACTGTCCGGCCGAAACCTTTTCGGCAATACGCGTCAAGGCTATTTTCACTTTTTCAGCAATCAGTGCCGAATCAACCAGCTCGTCAGACAAGTAGATGAAGGCAAGGGCTAAATATAGGTTGTTGGCAGCAAGAGTCTCCAACAGAGGCTGCTTGTTCAAGCGATAGGCCTCGCGAATCTGCCGCTTCACACGATTGCGCTTCACTGCCCGCTTGAAGCGTCGCTTGGACACACTGACCAGCAGAGAAGCCGGCACGTCGAGTTCCTCTACCGGCAGCCACACTACCCGTAAAGGAAAAATAGAGAAGGAACGCGAGCCTCCCGCGAACATCTTCTCTATTATCTTTTTTCGACTCAGCCTCTCGGGCTTACGTAAACGGTTCACTATTCTTTATTGTTCTCCTTGATAAACATGTCGAGGGCAGCAGTCATCGACGGAGCTTTCACAGTAGGAGCCTCAAGGTCGAGACGCAAGCCGGCATCGCGTACAGCCTGTGCCGTTGTCGACCCGAACGTTCCAATCTTGATGTCTTTCTGCTCGAAATTGGGGAAATTCTTCTGCAAAGAAGACACACCGGCAGGACTGAAAAATACCAGCATATCGTAATCGAAAGCTTCGCCCGGCTGGAAATCGTTGCTCACCGTACGATACATCACAGCCTCGCTATGCTGAATCTTGTTCTTGTCGAGTGCATTCTTGATTTCATCGGTATGCACATCCGACATCGGCACCAAATATTTTTCGGTCTTGTGCTTCAGAATGGAAGGCAACAGATCATCGAACTTACCGGTCTGTCCAAAGAAAATCTTACGTTTGCGGTACTGAACATACTTCTGGATATACAGAGCGATAGACTCTGTCACGCAGAAATATTTCATGGTTTCAGGGATAGTCACACGCAACTCCGTACACAAATGGAAGAAGTGATCGATGGCATGACGGGAAGTGAAAATAACAGCGGTGTGATCCAATATTGAGATCTTCTGCTGTCTGAACTCCTTTGCTGTAACACTCTCCACCTTAATGAACGGACGAAAATCTATTTTCACTCCGTATTTTTCAGCTATGTCGTAGTATGGAGACTTTTCGGAAGCCGGTTTCGGCTGCGACACAAGCACTTTTTTAATCTTCAACGTCCTAAAAATTTATTGTTAAATAATCATTTAACTGCGTCAAACCACTGTATAACATCACACAGGGTATGATTTCAAGGGCACAAAAGTATAAAATTAAAAGCAAACCGCCGAACAAATTATGACAAAAAAGCTTTATCCACTTATAAAGTATCAAGATTTTAACCAAACCGAGCAAAACCAAACCAATTATAACAGAAATTTGCAACGGTATATGGAAATATACGATAAACAGGATGGAGAGAAATAATCCAAATCCTAAGTAATATAGCAACGTAGAATAAGACTCCAGCCAAAAAGAGACGGTATTTCTGTTAAAAAAAATCCATCCAAGGCAAGAATAAAGCAACCATTTGACAAACAGATAGAGCACACAACAGCCTACATATCCGCCCAGCACAGGAAGAGAAGAAGAATAACCGCCCAACTCTGATATCAAGCTGCCAGAACAAACAAACAGGAACAGGCCGGAAAGCACGCACGTCTGCAACAACAATAAGAACAGATAACGTAAATCGGTACCGGTGGAAATGGCGAAAATACTGGCCCGTTCACGATGGACAACAAAATCATGGGCCAACTGGAACAGGAATTTATGGCTATGTGACAAGGCATAGGAAGACAAAAGGAAACAACACAGCAAGACCCATGAAACGCAATCGTCGCGCTCCGGAGAATAAGGAAGAGGAATCCCTGCATCTGCCGTTCCTGCCATCCACACCTGTAACCACAAATCCAGCATCATAAGGCAGCAAACTTACGGATAGAGACATCCCACAATGGAGTGGTCCGTACAAGTTCCAACGCTTCCTGAGCCGTACGGGCCACACGCCAGATATCCATGTGGCGGGCACCCATAAAGTGTTCTTCAGCCGCTCGGTTGAACATCTCGAGCAGAGGGTCGTAATATCCCTTTACATTCAGAATGACAATCGGATTCAGGTAAAGCCCCAACTGTTTCCACGTAATCACTTCGAGCAGTTCTTCCAGCGTACCGCACCCACCGGGCAAAGCAATGACAGCATCGCTCAGCGCCGCCATCTTCTGCTTGCGTTCGTGCATGGTATCGACCTCGATCAGTTCGCTCAATCCTGTATGGTGCCAGTTCTGTTCTACCATAAAACGGGGAATGACACCTGTCACCTGCCCTCCAGCCGCCAATGCTGCATCGGAAACAGCGGCCATCAGTCCCATATTCCCGGCACCGTTGACTACACGGATATCATTCCGGGCCAACAGGGTACCCAATTCACGAGCTGTTTCAAAATACACAGAATCGATTTTCGTACTCGACGCACTATAGACACAGACAGCATTAATCTTATTCATCATGATGACACGGATTGGTTTTGTAGGCAAAGGTACATGATTTCAGTCAGAAAAGTATGCTTACAGACAAAAAAACGAGGGTGCGTCAAAAGGATTTCCCCTTCTTTGACACACCCCCGGTAAGAACAAATACTGCCGGATTACAATCCGAAAGCAGCTTTTACCTTATCTACATAATCGAGTTTCTCCCACGTGAAGAGCTCTACCGTAACATCCTTGTTACCTTCGTAACGGCTGCGGAAATGCTTGGTCACAATCTGAGGCTCACGTCCCATGTGTCCGTAAGCTGCCGTTTCCTGATAGATGGGGTTACGCAGTTTCAGACGATCCTCGATGGCTTTGGGGCGGAGGTCGAAGATTTCGTCAATCTTGCGGGCAATCTCACCGTCGCTCATATTCACATGGCTGCGGCCATAGGTGTTGACGTAGATGTTGATGGGGCGAGCCACACCGATGGCATAGCTTACCTGTACCAGAATTTCATCGGCCACACCGGCTGCAACGAGGTTCTTGGCGATGTGGCGGGCAGCGTAGGCAGCCGAACGGTCGACCTTCGAGGGGTCTTTGCCGGAGAAAGCGCCACCACCGTGTGCACCCTTACCGCCATAAGTATCTACAATAATCTTGCGACCTGTCAGACCGGTATCGCCATGAGGGCCTCCGATTACGAACTTACCGGTAGGATTGACGTGGTAAGTGATATCGTCGTTGAACAAAGCGAGAACCTTCGGGGCATGGATAGAAGCGATAACACGGGGCATCAGCACTTCAATCACATCTTTACGGATGATAGCCAGCATCTCTTCATCGGCCTTGAGCTGGGCAGCCTCCGTATCATCGGCCGGCTGGATGAAGTCGTCGTGCTGCGTGGATACTACGATGGTGTCGATGCGCACAGGCATACCGTTGTCGTCGTATTCGATGGTCACCTGACTCTTGGCATCGGGGCGCAGGTAGGTCATCTGCTTGCCTTCGCGACGGATATCGGCCAGCACCTGGAGGATGCGGTGTGCCAAGTCGAGCGAGAGCGGCATGTAGTTTTCGGTCTCGTTGGTGGCATAACCGAACATCATGCCCTGGTCGCCTGCACCCTGTTCCATAGGGTCCTGACGCTCCACACCACGGTTGATGTCGGGACTCTGCTCATGGATGGCGCTCAGTACGCCGCACGAGTTGCTCTCGAACATGTATTCGCCTTTCGTATAGCCAATCTTCTTGATGACTTCACGTGCAATGAGCTGGAGGTCTACGTAAGCCTTGGTTTTCACTTCACCGGCCAACACTACCTGACCAGTCGTAACCAACGTTTCGCAAGCTACCTTGGAGCTGGGGTCGTAGGCCAACAGTTTGTCAAGTACAGCGTCCGATATTTGGTCGGCCACTTTGTCGGGGTGTCCTTCAGACACCGATTCGGATGTAAACAAGTATCCCATTTCAATAACAATTAAGTAATAATTAATAAAACAAAATTTGAATGGGAAAGTTCAGCGAGTAGAAGTACCGGCACGAAGCCGTACTGTTCAGAAAAGTATGTGTTTTAGCATTTTTTTCTGTGGTTGCAAGCTACTCAAATCTTTCCACATGGTTATTTCGGACGCAAAGATAGCTCTTTTTCTTCAAGAAACGATGCTTTGCGCCAAAATTAACGTTGCATCAAGACTATTTCAGCCCGAAAGTCACCAGCAGGCCCTTGTGGTCGGTAGGCCATACGCCCAATGGAAGCAGGAAGCGGTCTTTCGACTCTTCGGGCATACGCTTGCTGTTGACGATGGAGCCACGGGGACCGAAAATGACTGCATCTTTCAGCTCAATGGTCGGATGCGGATGGTAAAACACGTAATCTATGCGGTCGCGTTCATCGGCTTTAGGTGCCCACGTCAGTTTTTCGACGGGGATAAGCGGGTTATCGGCCGGGAAAGTAAAGCCGGGATAGTTGATGACATCGGGATAAAGTTCGCGGTACGTATCGACAAAACCATTGTTGTCCAGAAGCAGAGGAACCGTCCAGGGTACAATCAGGCCGTTATGGTCGAAGAGGTCTTTTGTCTCGCGTGTCCAGTCGAGATGAGAGGGTTCGTTGAAGTCGCCGCCCAATATCACAATAGTTCCTTCGGCAATGTCTTTCTTCGCTTCGGCAATGAAGTTGCGGATGGCATCGTCACGCAAAGAAGCGTCGTTTACCTGCAGCACCTCGCACACCGTCTGCGGAATGGGAATTTCCTTCCAGGTAGAACCATCGTAACCACGTACGTTGTAATAGGCATCGCTCAGGTAATCCAGATGGGCCGTATAGACAGCTATCCGATGGCCGCGGATGGAGCTTACCATCTTGTAAATGCTTCCGTGGTCGTCCTTCAACGGGAAAACGGTCAACGAATCGGTAATGGGATAGCGGCTCAGCAGACCCGAATCGTAACTGAAAAAGGAATAATAAGTTTCACCACGCTGCTTCAACGACTGGACGATACGGTCGCAAAAGCGGGTATTCTTGTAGTTTCTCACTTCACTGAGTGTCACAAAGTCGGGCTTCAGACGAACAATCTCGTCCACAATGGCGTCATAGCCTCCCTTTACCTGCGTACCTTCCTGCCAGATGTTCCATTGCAGCACGGTAAATTCATTTTTCTGTTGTGCCTTCACACACAAAACAGTCCACAAAAGCAGACTGAACAACCATAGTCTTTTCATTTTTCTTTTCGTTTTGACTGGATTGAACGTACCAGTTCGGGAGCTATCTCTCCCAGTGGTTTCATGACAAAATCGCGGAGGTGCATCAACGGATGGGGTAACTTCAACTGAGGAACATCCACCAGAACGTCCCTACCCGATGCGTCCAGACAAGCCAACAAATCGATGTCGATGATACGGTCGTGGTAGACACCGTCCACCGACTTGCCAGTGCGTCCCATTTCGCGTTCGACGGCCTGCGTAACCTCCAATACCTGCAAGGGTTGCAGTGCCGTATCGACCCGACAGGCGGCATTCAGAAAGCCGTTAGCAGAGTCAAAACCCCAGGGGGCTGTTGCATAAAAAGCGGAAAGGGAAACTACTTTTCCTATCCGCTCTTCTATCATCCGAACGGCATCGCGGAGATTCTGCTCCTTGTTGCCGAGGTTGGTACCCAACCCTAAATAGTACACAAATGAAGCAGGAAGAATGAAGGATGAAGTACCTCCTTGCGATGCAGAAGCCATAGGGTTATCTATTTCTTCGCCCGCAAATTCTTTCTCCGAGAATTCCTCATTCTTCATTCTTTCTCTTCATTAAATCAGTTTATTTGTCTGTAATCAGCATGGCGTCGCCATACGTACCGAAACGGTACTCTTCCTTCAGAGCCACGTCGTAGGCATTCATCACCTGCTCGTATCCGCCGAAGGCTGCCACAATCATCAGCAGTGTGGAAAGCGGCATGTGGAAGTTGGACACCATCGCAGTGGCTACCGTGAAGTCATAAGGCGGGAAGATGAACTTGTTTGTCCAGCCGTCGTAGGTCTTCAGATGGCCGTCGGTGCTGACCGTACTCTCGATGGCACGCATCACCGTTGTACCTACGGCACACACCTGCTTGTTCAGGTCCTTGGCACGGTTCACGATATTCACAGCCTCCTGATCTACAATCATCTGCTCGGAGTCGGTCTTGTGCTTCGTCAGGTCTTCCACATCGATTTCGCGGAAATTACCCAAGCCGGCATGCAGGGTGATGTAGGCAAAGTCGATGCCCTTGATTTCCATACGCTTCATCAGCTCGCGGCTGAAGTGCAGGTTGGCCGTAGGAGCCGTCACAGCACCTTCGTGACGGGCAAAGATGGACTGGAAACGCTCGGCATCCTCAGGCTCTACGGGGCGGTTGATGATGCTGTGGGGCAGCGGCGTTTCGCCCAGGGCATAGAGAGCCTTCTTGAACTCGTCGTGCGGGCCGTCGTAGAGGAAACGCAGCGTACGCCCACGCGAAGTGGTGTTGTCGATGACTTCGGCCACCATCGAGTCGTCGTCGCCGAAATAGAGTTTGTTACCGATACGTATCTTGCGGGCAGGGTCAACCAACACGTCCCACAAGCGCAGTTCTTCATTCAGTTCGCGCAACAGGAACACTTCGATGCGGGCACCGGTCTTCTCCTTGTTGCCATAGAGGCGGGCAGGGAAAACCTTGGTGTCGTTGAAGACAAATACATCCTTGTCGTCGAAATACTCCAGTATGTCCTTGAACATCCGATGCTCTATCTCCCCCGTCTTGCGGTGCAACACCATCAGACGCGACTCATCCCTGTACTTGGTGGGATGCAAAGCGATCCTTTCCTCAGGAAGCTTGAATTTGAATTGCGACAGTTTCATATCTTTCCTTTCTTTTATATGTATAGGTTATTTTTTATTGTTCTTCTTCTGTTTCCGTCTCTATCTCCTGTGCGTCGATCCAGTCCTTGAAGTCGAGCGGATTGAGGCAGTCCTCAATACGGACATTCCCCACACGCGTACGCTCCAGGGCCGTCAGATGGGCACCGCTGTCCAGCGCCTCGCCGATGTCGCGGGCCAGGGCACGGATATAGGTACCCTTGCTGCATACCACACGCACCTTTATTTCGGGCAGGTTGCACTCCAGCAGCTCTATCTCGTCGATGACCAGCAGCTTGGGCTTCAGCTCCACGTCCTCGCCCTTGCGTGCCAGATCGTAGGCGCGCTTGCCGTTCACCATGCAGGCCGAGAAGGCAGGGGGCACCTGCTGTATCTCGCCGACAAAACGTTTCAGCGTCTCCTCCACCAGCTCGCGGGTGATGTGCTCCGTGGGATAGACGGCATCTATCTCGTGCTCCAGGTCGTAGGAAGGGGTCGTGGCACCCAGCCGGATGGTGGCGATGTACTCCTTCGTGTGGTACTGGAACTCTTCTATCCGCTTCGTTGCCTTGCCCGTGCACACAATCATGACACCCGTAGCCAAGGGGTCGAGCGTGCCGGCATGACCCACTTTCAACTTCTTCACGCCCAGCCGCCGGCAGATGTGGTAACGCACGTGGCCCACCACCTTGAACGATGTCCAGCCCAACGGCTTGTTCAGGTATAAGACTTCTCCTTTCTTGAAATTCACGTCTCTTTCTTTCTTATCTTATAACAAGTATCATCCGAGCAAGTTCACCACCAGCGTCAGCACGCCGGCAATGGCACAATAGATACCGAAATACACCAACTTGCCCTTCTTCACGATATTGATCATCCACTTGCAGGCCAGGCAGCCCGATACGAACGCGGCCACAAAGCCGACTATCAGCGACAGGGTCGGGATGTCGCCCGCAATAGCCTCGCCCTTCATCAGCTTCATGCCGTCGAGCAACGCCTCTCCCAGGATGGGAGGAATGACCATCAGGAAGGAGAACTGGGCCAGCTTGGCCTTGTCGTCGCCCAGCAGGAGGCCCGTAGCGATGGTGCTGCCCGAACGCGAAAGGCCCGGAAGCACAGCACAAGCCTGTGCCAGGCCGATGATGAAAGCGTCTTTCTTCGAGATTTCGGACTTCTGGCGGGGCTTGTAATAATAGGAGAAGGTGAGCAGGGCAGCCGTCAGCAGCAGGCAGCATCCCACTACCAGCAGGCCCGAGCCGAAAATGGCTTCCACCTCGTCCTTGAAAAACACGCCCACAATGCCGATGGGTATCATCGAGATGATGATGTTGATGACGTAACGGGTCTCGTCGTTCATGCGGAACTTGAACAGGCCCTTGAATATCCAGTCAATCTCCTTCCACAGGATGACCAGTGTACTGAACACCGTGGCCACATGCACCACGATGGTGAAAGCCAGATTTTCCTCTCCCTCAATGCCGAACAGAGCCGAGCCTATGGCCAGATGGCCGCTGCTGCTCACCGGCAAATACTCTGTAAGTCCTTGCAAAAGCCCAAGGACAAGCGCTTCAAACCATTCCATTGTTTCTATCTATCTTGTATTGGTTACTTTATCGGCTTCTCACCGTTTCCATTCTCCTCACCGCTGTCCTTGGGGCGGCGCAACACGCCATAAATCATGAACAGGAAGCCCAGCAGGCACACTACAGGAGCTACCTTGATGCGGCGCGCACTGAAGATATCGGGCTCGAAGTGCGTCGGCGTGGACGAAGGGCCCGTCATCAGCACAAAGCCGATGATGACTACCAGCATACCCACGGCCAGCAGAATGAAATTGGTCTTGTCGAAAGCAAACTTTTTCTTATCCATATCTCTATATTCAATTGTTTTTTATTGTCCAACCTGTGTCAAATCCGATAAAGCGCACCGGCCTTCATGCGCAGATACTTGTTGACCGAAAAGAAGGCGCAGAGCCACGTGATGAGCACGCCGAACGCCAGCACAGCCACCGACACCAGCAGCATGACTTCGGGCGTGATGACCTTGATCAGTTCGGGTTCCTGCTCCACCAGCCAGGTGGCCGCCGCCCACAACAGCCCGTCGGCCAGGCCGGCCGCAAGCACCCCTATCCAGAAGTTGCGGCGCAGGAACGGACGGCGGATGAAACTCCAGCTCGCCCCCACCAGCTTCATGGTGTGTATCAGGAAGCGCTTGGAGTAGATGCTCAGGCGTATCATGTTGTTGATCAGTGCGAAAGATATCATGGTCAGTATCACCGCCAGCCCCAGCAGCAGGAAGCTGATCTTGCGGATGTTGTCGTTCACCGCGTCTACCAGCTCCTTCTGGTAGAGCACGTCCTGTATGTCGGTGTTCTTCCGTATCTGCTTCTCGATTTTGGCGATACTGTCCGCGTTGGCGTAGTCGGACTTCAACTTCACCTCGATGGAGGCCGAGAAGGGGTTGTAACCCAGAAACTCCTGCGGGTCGGTACCCATCGCCTCGGTCTGTTCCTCAAGGGCCTGCTTCTTGGAGATGTATTCGGTGCTCTTCACGAACGGCTCACCGTTCAGGCTCTTCTGCAGGCGCAGGATGTCGCGCTCCTTCATGTCGTCGCTGATGACGATGGAGAAATTGATGTTCTCCTTGACATACACCGACAGGTTGTGGGCGGCCAGCACGAAAAACACCACCATGCCCAGCAACAACAGCACCAGCGTGGTGCTGATGCACGAGGTGACGAACTGCATGTCGAAGAACGACGTCTGGCGGGAGGTATGCTTAGGGTTCATAACTGCTTCTTTCTGAATACGTAAATCATGGAACTGCTGCGGTCCTTGCGCACCAGCGAACTCAGCCAGGCCAGTGTGCCCGTCAGCAGGCCGCGCACGAAGGCACACGAACGGCGCATGTGGCGCTCGGTAAGCATCGACACATAGAAGGCATCGAACGGCATCGGATAGCGGGCCGAGAGGATGAAACCGTGCTTCGAGGCCAGCTGCTGCATGGTGGCGGGCGTGAAGTGCCACAGGTGGCGGGGCACGTCGTAGGCGGCCCAGTAGGCCCCATACTTGCGGGCGTCGTAGGACGAACAGTTGGGCACGGCCACGATGAGCACACCCTTGTCAGTGAGCAGGCGGCGCAGCGTCTTCCACGTCTCGTTCAGGTGCTCCAGATGCTCCATCACGTGCCACAGGGTAATGACGTCGAAACTGCCGTCGGCATAGGCGCCCAGCTCCGTGTCGGGGCGCACCTGCAGGCCGAAGTGAGCGAGGGCAAACTCACGCGCGGCGGCATTCTTCTCCACCGCCTCTACCTGCCAACCCAGCTGCTGCATGGTGTCGGCAAAGTAACCCGTCCCCGTCCCGATGTCCAGCAGACGGCCTTCCTTGCGGTGCGACTCCCCCATCACCAGCCGTGCCTTCCGCTTCAGCATGTAGCGGCGCACACGATGATACAGGCGGTTCATCAGCCCCTTGCGGGTATCCGAATGCGAGATGTAGTCGGGCGTCTCGTAGTAGCGTCCTATCTCCGCCTCCACGGGGAAGTCTTGCGTGAACAGGAAACCGCAGTCGGCACAACGGCACAGGTGAAACGCCTCGCCCGTGGCATAATGGTCCACGCAGGTCAGCGTCCGCTCCAGATGGGTTCCGCCACACAACGGACAGGTTTTTATAGTGAGTGTATTCATCGACAAATCCGGCCTAAGGCGGCGCATCCACGAACAGCCGGGACACAGCACACCTAAATTTGGTGCAAAATAACAAATAAAAAGTGATTTACAGGCCGTCCGTTAAGGAGATTTAAGACATGCGCGCGTACGGGAAAAACTTTTTCCCACCGCCCCGTCGCAAGGAAAGCATTGTTTTCTTCTCCCAAAAGCATTGCTTTCTTTGCCCCAAAACATAGCTTCTTTTGAGGGAAAACATGGTTTGTTCTAAGGGGAAACATAGGCACATCCAGGAAAGGTGAACCTTCGAGGGAAAAAGGAAATTCAAGACTTTCATTTTTATTAACGCGTTCTGTCTCGCTTAATACTTAACTTTGTAATCCATAAATGATAAAAACGCTTCAGCATGAGATTTACTTTCTGCCTCATCCTTTGGGTAGGCCTCTCCTTATTCACCGCCTGCCGACAATCCGACTGCCCTCCCCTGCTGGCAACCGCCGACTCGTTGTACAATACCCGCCCCGATAGTGCCATTACATGGTTAGAGTCAATACAAGACAGCATCACCTCCGCCTCCGAACCCATACAAATGTACTACCTGTTGCTCCGCATCAAGGCACACGACAAGGCTTATCTCCGTCATACCTCAGACAGCCTTATCCTGTCTCTTGTAAAATACTATCAACACAACAACCGCCAGCGGCTTCCCGAAACGCTTTACTATGCCGGACGGATTTATAGTGACTTGAAAGACGCACCACGGGCACTGGAGTATTATCAGAAAGCCATCGATATACTGAAAAAGGAAAATAGCCAGGACTGGAATCTGTTGAGCAGACTTTATAGTCAGGTAGGAAAACTATATCTCTATCAAGAAATACCTGTCTATGCATATAAAGCCTATAAACAATCACTTCAATACAATTCATTTCAAAAGGACCATATAGGAATCATCTACAATTTACGAGACATTGCCCGAAGTTTTACTATCAGACAACAATTAGACAGTGCCATTTATTATTATAAAAAAGCCGATGATATGGCTCAATTTATCCACAATCCGCAAATACGATTCAGCATTAACGGAGAATTAGCTGCATATTATACAGAAACGGGTAAATATAAAGAAGCCTATCAAGCCTTAAAGATAAGTTTACAAGGTAAAACAACATCTGCAATATACAGAAACCTTGCTGATTATTTCTATAAAATAGGGAAGAAAGACTCTGCAATCCTCTATTACAATCGTCTGCTGGCTACCCCGAACTATTATAACAAAGCCCGGGCATTTAAAATTTTAGGAAAGATAGCACAACAAGAAAAGCAATACGATAAAGCTTGTCACTACTTTGACAAATATCATCAGTACATGGACAGTCTGCAACAAATGAAACAGACAGAAGTTATTCACAAGATGAACTCACTATACAACTACCAACTATATAAAAAAGAAAATGAAGGATTGAAAATTAAGAATATCAAGCAAAGAGAAACCCTATTTCATCTTATAACGCTCACATTAGTGATAATTACACTCCTCACTATTTTATGGCAACGCCAAAAAAGAAAGTCGAAAGAAAAAATCATACAGCAAAAACGCCTCAAAAAAATGGCAATAGAAAAATATAAAATCAGCCAAAAACAAATCGAATCCAATAAAAAGGAAATCGAAAAACTTACACTATTGTTAGAAAAGGCTGAATCATCAAACAACATATTACAACAAAACTTAATAATAGCCCAAAAAGACTTGATAGAAAAAACCAATATCCAAATTGAAGCGACATTGAAAGTAAAGCAAGAAGCTGAGATAAATTTATTAGATTCATTGGTTTATAAAAAATTTCATCAAATTGGGAACAATCAAGAATCATACAAAATAACCAATCAAGATTGGAAAGACCTACAAAATATCATTGATGAGACATACACAGCATTCACAACACGAATCTATGATTTGTACATCCTCTCAGAAAAAGAATTTCGAGTATGTCTCCTTACCAAAATAGGAATTACCCCTACACAAATGGCAGACATTTTATGTTGTTCAAAGCAAGCTATCACTTCCATTCGGAAACGATTATATGCTAAAATCTTCAAACAGAAAGGAAGTACAGAAGAATGGGATAATTTCATAAAAAACTTCTGATTTACAAACGTATATAATCCATTCACTTCGTCTAAAGAATTACTATTTCAAATTTGCGTACTATTTGCGTACTGATTTCCTTTAAAGTTATTCTGTAATGCATTTACTTTGCAAAAAAAGGACATATGAGACGTATATTTTTTACATTAATGGTAATTATTGTATCAACATCAACAATCAATGCTTGGGAAACTAAAGAAATAAACATTGATTTATCTCGAAAAAAGATTGAAAATGTAGATCCTGGACAATGGGATGATGCAGATGAACGATCACAATCTATAACAATTAAAGCGACTTATAATAATGAAAGTTTTTACATTTATTCTTTATCAATCATGGAAGAAACTCAGATAAAGATAAAAAATAAAAATAATATCATACTATATTCTATAATAACAACATTAGAAAGTAACCATAAAAATCATTTTCCCATGATAGTATCACAAAAAGGGCAGTACAGGTTAGAAATAGAACATAAAGGTATTTGTTATTATGGCGATTTCGAAATCCAATAATAAATTCAACAAATTAAAAATGTAAAAGAAATGAAGAGATTATTTTCAATGGCTATTATAAGCCTTATGGTATTTTCATGCCAACAAGAAGAACTAAACATGCCTGCAATCAACCAAACAAATAACGAAGGCATTCAACTAGTAGAAATAGTAAACGGTTCACAAATAATAGAAGTACAAGCAAAGACACGTACTTCTACAAAAGAATCAGAACTGGCACTTCAGTTCCCTTCAAAAGCTATTTATCGGGCTTTTCTGGAAAAATTAAAGTATAAAACTCACGAAGAAAGAATAAGCTACATTCAATCTTTGGGCCTGACATCACTACAGGATATTGCAGAAATTGCTGACGAAGAACTGGATGCTATTTGGGAAAGTACCAGTGATGCTGATTTCATGAATATTTATCAAGATTATAAGAAAAAGTATGAAGGTATCTTGATTGCCAATCCCTATGATTCTACCGACTGTTCACTTTATGTACCTAGTGGAGATGAAATGGCAACCTATGTATCCAACTCTCGAAGTAATATAGTTATCGGAAATGAAATTATCAAACTCAATCTGAAACAGGATCTATCACCGTCCGACAAACTCGTATTCGCTCCACGGGATGTCCTACCCAATGGAGACACTAACGAATTCGGTTTTCAGGAAATAAAAGACGGGAAATACAAAAGTACAGTTGCAATCACTATCATGCCCAGTTCTGGTGTACATTTTCATGTAGGATACCAGAAAAAGAAAGCTTTGTGGTGGAAAAGAGACAACAGAACTACGTATATGAAGATTGGAGGGGACAATCTTTATTATACCTATAAAGGTGCTTATGATCAATTGATAAGTGGAAAAGTTAATATAGACATGTTTGTGTATTCAAGCAGAGGGATAGTAGATGAATACATAGGAGGTGTAGATCCGGGAATGACAGGTATCAAGGGTAACATTCAACTGTGGACAGATTTAATGGTCGAACCCGAATCTAAAATATACAGATTTCCTGTAGTAGATGGGAAAATGGCAGATAATACCAGCCATCCAATTCTAAAAAATGAAAAAGCCTACAATAGAGACTTTAGCCTGGTGCTTATACGTAATTAAGAAAAAAAACCTATATTTTAATTCACATATTTAACCAATTCTTCAACTTATTATATTAAGATGAAACAGCTTATTGTATTAATCATTGGCATATTCTGCTTCCAGCAAGCAGCCTATGCCCAATTCAAAGTAGACGTAGAAGCCGGTATGAACCTCTCACACTTCAAAAGCAGTCAGGATACCGACAAAAAACAAATCGGAGGCATGAAAGCCGGATTTCAGCTTGGAGCAACCGTCAGTTATGAATTCAAAAAGCACTGGATGCTGATGTCGGGGCTGTCCTTCGCACAGACCCGAAACACAATGAACCTGACCGACGGAACCACCTTCGGGTATTATTTCCCCAAAACAGACATCGAGTTGAATCACTTCATCATCCCGCTGAAAGTAGGCTACAACATCCGGTTCAACGAACGATTCCATCTGATACCCTCCGTCGGCTGGTATGGTTCCATTGACTTCAATGCAGGAAGCTCTGCATTGGAAATTTTCCATCCAGACGGTAACGGGCGAATACATACCCATTGGAAACCTATGGACGGATTTAGTTATGAACCACCCATAGATACACCTTATCCGTATATAGCCACATTGGCTCCATTCCGCAACTGGACTTATGGGTACATGGGCGGACTGAAAGCCGTCATCTGTCAGCACTACACCGTCAGTTTGGACTATTACGAATCCATCAAGAAAGGGCAGAAACAAAATGACCTGAGAAACTATGGACTGCAACTGTCTGTGGGCTACCAATTCTGAATCCGCTCTCCTGCAACAAAATTGCTTTGAATAAAGACAAGCGCCGCCCCGAAGTGTCCGCCAAAAGCGGACACTTGTCCGATATCGGACACGGACGGCGGCATAACAGATGCTGATTTTCAGCCGTTTATAGTTTTGGCACGACGTTTGAATATCTATCGGCGGATGGACGCCCCAGAAAAAGAAGCCCCGACGGTGCAACTTTTCCTCCGGCAGACAACGTCCAACCGATAGAAATGAAACTGATAACAAGAACCCTTTAAAACAGAACAGCATTATGAAAACTATGAACGTATTCAAAGCATTGGCATTCGCCGCAATCTCATTGGTCAGCATCCTCAGCTCCGAAGTAAAGGCACAAGACAACTTCATCACCAACGAAGAAGTGAAGAACAACCTCGTCGTGTCACGAACCATCTACAAACAGGACGGCAATTACCTGCACAACCACCTGCACTACGAGTTTGCCTACGACAACCAGAACCGCCTCGTCAGCAAGACGGCCACCAAATGGGACGGCGCAACAGACAAGTGGACACCCTACTTCCAGATGACCTACCGCTACGAAGCCGGCGAAGTGGTGATGAGTTACGCCCGCTGGAGCGAATCGGACCGGAGTTATACCAAAGACGTAAAGCAGACGGTCTATGAGCTGAACGAAAACAACATCCCCGTGGCCTGCCGCCAGCAGGCAGAAGCTCCGGCCCTGATGGCCGACCGCCGCTGAACGGCCGACGACGACTGTTAAACTCCCTGCATCGTTTCCGAGGAGCGGCAAAATGGTGTACTTTTGCATCCTGATAAATCCTTAGAACCCGCACCCACATGAAGAAAACGGCTCCGTTCCTCGGAAACGAACGCACCCCGTCCGGCAGAATGGACGAGATAGACTACCTGAAATGCGTCTGCATCCTGCTGATGGTGGTCTTCCACCTGGCCTACATCGGCGACAAGTATCCCTACGCCAAGCAGGTGGTCTACACCTTCCACATGCCTGTCTTCCTGCTCATCTCGGGCTATCTGACGCACATCGGCAAACCTGCTAGGGAATTCCTGCGGAAATATCTGTGGATTTTCATCCCCTATGCCGTGATGGAGATGGGCTATGCGGTGGCTTCCAGCCTGTTGCCCGTTCGCCAGGGGCTGGAGGAACTGAACCTGCCCGCCGTGGTCGAGGCGCTCTTCGTCTCGCCCGTGGGTCCTTACTGGTACCTGCACACGCTGATGCTCTGCGCCCTGCTCTACTACGTCGTCTTCCGCCTGGTGCGGGGACAGACGTTTACCCGCTTCATCCTCCTCGGGCTCGGCTTCTATGGGCTGGCACGTCTGCACCTGCTGGCCTTCGAGAACGCCGCCTACTTCCTGGGCGGGTGCATACTGGCGCAAAGCGGCGTACTGCTGAACCGCTTCTTCCGCCCGTCGTTATGGGCCGCCGTGCCGCTCGTCCTACTGTGTGCCGTGCCCGAAAACCTGTCGCGCGGCACGCTGGCCGGAGTCCTCATCACCTATCTGGCCGCCTGCCTGCTGCTCCGCTTCTACCCCCTGCTGACGCCCCGTCTCCGCCAAGGCAGCCTGTACATCGGACGCCACACGCTGGCCATCCTGCTCTTTTCGCCCATTTTCACCATGCTGGCCAAGGGCTACCTGCCCCTGCTGGCCTTCGACCCTACGGGCATGCTGTTCCTGACGACAGCCACCGCCCTTGCTGTGGGCGGCAGCCTCGCCATCGAACAAGCTATTTACCGGTTGGGGCTTTCGCGCTATTTCTTCGGGAAATAAAGACTACTTGCGGCCTGCCGCAAAGAACTTCCACACCAGCGCACTGCACGCAGCACCCACAAACGGAGCCACGATGAAGAGCCACAGCTGCGAAAGTGCCTGTCCGCCTTCGAGCAAAGCGGGACCGATGCTTCGGGCCGGATTGACCGACGTGCCTGTAATGGGAATGCAGACGATGTGGATGAGCACCAGCGTCAAGCCAATGGCCAAGCCGGCCAGATTGCCCGCACCGCCCTTTTCGTCGGTCGAGCCAAGCACTACCAGTACAAAGATAAAGGTAAACACGGCTTCGGCAATGAATGCCTGCCCCGTCTCGCCCGGATCGAACGTATTGGAGCCGGTGGTCGTAGGTCCGTCGAATCCGCCCGACGACACCAGCAACGCCAGTATGAACGAACCGATAAGGGCGCCCACTACCTGAAAAATCATGTACATCGAAGCATCCCGGCTGCTCATGCGTCCCGACATCCACACTCCCAGCGTAATGGCAGGATTGATGTGGCATCCCGAAATACTTCCAATCGTATAGGCCATGGCCACTACAGACAAGCCGAAAGCCAGGGCTACTCCCAAAGTTCCTACTCCGGCACCCACGGTGTCGGCTGCATTACCTGCGAATACGGCGCTGCCGCATCCCATCAAGACAAGCACCATCGTGCCTATCATCTCTGCCAGATACTTCCTCATACACTTCGATTTTAAGGGTTAGACATATCTTTCCAAGAATAAATCCCTTAAATATAAGCATTTTCCTGATAAACAGATTCAGGCGGGATACACTTTAACATTCCGCATTTTCCGATTTGTAATGAATTATAACCAGGCAAGAGAAATAATGGAGGAAACAGGCCGGAAAGCCTTTTTAGAGGAAGATGTTTCTATGTTTGAAACATAGGGGGCTTATGTTTGAAACATAGACCCCGAATGTTTGAAACATAAGCCCCCTGGGATTGAAACCCATCTTTTCACGGCTTCGGGACCCACGGCCCGAGGAACCGCTTATTTGTAAAGTTTGTTCATCGAGCAACTTCTTCGCCCAACAGCGTGGCCGAGCTGGAGCCAGTGATGCGCACCGTCACCAAGTCGCCCACGCGGTGCGTACCACGGTCGAACACCACCACGCGGTTCTGCTCCGTGCGGCCGAAGAGCTGGTCGCGGCTGCGCTTCGACACGCCCTCGACCAGCACCTCGTAGGTCTTGCCCACGCAACGCGCGTTGGCTTCGGCCGAGAGGCGGTTCTGCAAGGCGATGATTTCGTTCAGACGGCGGATTTTCACCTCTTCGGGAATGTCGTCGGGCAGGTGCTTGGAGGCATAGGTACCGGGGCGCTCGCTGTACTTGAACATGAAGGCGGAGTCGTAGGCGCACTCCTCCATCAGCGAAAGCGACTGCTGGTGGTCTTCCTCCGTCTCGCTGTGGAAGCCGCTGAAGATGTCGGTCGAAAGCCCGCAGTCGGGGATGATGCGGCGGATGGCGGCCACACGCTCCAGATACCACTCGCGGTCGTACTTGCGGTTCATCAGCTTCAGGATGCGGCTGCTGCCACTCTGCACGGGCAGGTGGATGTGGCGGCACACGTTGGGTTCCTCGGCAATGACGTACAGCGTCTCGTCGCTCATATCCTTGGGATGCGAGGTAGTGAAGCGGATGCGCATCGAAGGAGCGGCCTGAGCCACCGTGCGCAGCAATGTGGGGAAGGTGATGACTTCGCCGTCGGGCCGCTCGAAGCGGTAGGAGTTGACGTTCTGCCCCAGCAGGGTCACTTCCTTGTAGCCTTTCTGCTGCAGGTCGGCCACTTCGCGCAGGATGCTCTCCACATCGCGGCTGCGTTCGCGTCCGCGGGTGTAGGGCACGATGCAGTAGGTACAGAAATTGTTGCACCCGCGCATAATGGACACGAAACCCGAAATGTGGTTGCCGCAGATGCGCGAGGGAATGACGTCACGATAGGTTTCCGTAGTCGAAAGCTCCACATTGATAGCCTTCTCGCCCGCCTCGACGGAGGCAATCAGTTCGGGCAACGTCAGGTAGGCATCAGGACCTACGACAAGGTCCACATGATGATGTTCGATGAGGTCGTCCTTCACACGCTCGGCCATGCAGCCCAGGACACCCACAATGAGGTGCGGCCGCTTCTTCTTGAGCGAATGGAAGAACTCCAGTCGGTTCAATATCTTCTGCTCGGCGTTGTCGCGGATGGAACAGGTGTTCATGAACACCGCGTCGGCATCGTCCAGCGTCTCGGCCATACCATACCCCGCCATCTGCATCACAGAGGCAATTACTTCACTGTCGGCCACGTTCATCTGGCAGCCGTACGTCTCGATAAACAGTTTCTTTTCACTGTCGGCAGTCGCAGATTTAAAGTCTGCTCCCATCTTCTTTTCCATATAAATAAATGTATATTAGTTCGTTCGGGCGACAAAGATAGTGCAAACCCGGGGAAGTACCACATTATTTAAAATAAGAAAAGATAAAAGAAGGCACCAAACAGGCATTTCACCATGCTTCCATCCCATGCCCACACCGAAAGCCGGCAGCAACTTTCCTGACGAAGTCTCAGACTTCCGGCTCCCTCCAAAGCGTTTTCGCAACTTGAAAGGAGAATTTTCTTGCAAGAGAAAAAACAGGAATAAGCTTAAATCCGTTCTTTGTGTGCCCACACAAGACCTTTTTCCCTATAATTTCGAATAAAAACGTTAATTATAATTAATACAGTGAACAATTTAGAAAGTATGTTTGGAGATTATCGGCAAAATTCACAAATTTATGCATCGAAAAAAAACATTAGATTTTTTCATAGTTAAGGTTTAGGTTAAAAAAATTAGGGGAGCTGTGAAGCTACCCTTTTTTATTGCCCTTTTATTGGCTATAATCAGATAATTTGGTTATCTTTGGCGGTAGAATTAACACACCCTGAGTATGGAAGATCTCTTAAAATTTCTGCTAGTGGCAGGTGTCATCATCATCGGATTCGTCAAACAGGCCAAAAAGGAAGCCCGGCACCAGACGGTCTCTCCCGAAGATGAAGATGACATGCCTCATCCCCGCCCAACTCACCCACTGCCAGAGAGTTGGGAAGGCATTCCAATCCCGCCCGTACAGCCTGAAGAGAGACAACCCAAAAACAAAAAACGCAAGCAGGCTGCCAAGCCTTTCATCCCGAAAAACCATGAGACGCAGCCAAACGCGCCCCGTACCCAGCCGACAATACAGACTCCACAAACAAACAACAGACCCGAATCCGAAGATGCATCTCCCGATATCGACATCCAGTCGATAGAAGAAATACGCAGGGGAATCATCTGGTCGGAAATCTTGCAGAGGAAATATTGAGAAACAATACGACATACAGTTAAACTCAAAAAAACAATATTTTAAAAGAAAGTAATGATATAGAATTATGGCATTCAACTACATTTCGGCAGCCGAAGCTGCCAGTCTTATCAAACATGGCTACAACATCGGCCTGAGCGGATTTACTCCCGCAGGAACAGCCAAGGCCGTAACGGCCGAACTGGCCAAAATCGCAGAAGCGGAACATGCCAAAGGAAATCCTTTCCAGGTGGGAATCTTTACAGGTGCGTCGACCGGTGACTCGTGCGACGGCGTATTGTCGCGCGCCAAAGCCATCCGCTACCGCGCCCCCTATACAACCAACGCCGACTTCCGCAAGGCTGTGAACAACGGCGAAATAGCCTACAACGACATTCACCTCTCTCAGATGGCTCAGGAACTGCGCTACGGCTTCATGGGCAAAGTAGACATTGCTATCATCGAGGCTTGCGAAGTGACTCCCGACGGCAAAATCTACCTGACCGCTGCCGGAGGTATCGCACCTACCGTCTGCCGCATGGCCGATAAAATCATTATCGAACTGAATGCTGCCCACAGCAAGGCTGCCATGGGTCTGCACGACGTATACGAACCGCTCGATCCGCCTTACCGCCGCGAGATACCTATCTACAAGCCCAGCGACCGCATCGGAACTCCCTACATACAGGTAGATCCCAAGAAAATTGTGGGCGTGGTAGAAACCAACTGGCCCGACGAAGCCCGTTCGTTTGCCGCCGCCGATCCGCTGACCGACAAAATCGGACAGAACGTGGCCGACTTCCTGGTAGCCGATATGAAACGGGGCATCATCCCCTCCACCTTCCTGCCTTTGCAGAGCGGTGTAGGAAACATCGCCAATGCCGTGCTCAGCGCCCTGGGTCACGACAAGACCATCCCGCCCTTCGAAATGTACACCGAGGTTATCCAGAACTCCGTTATCGGCCTCATCCGTGAAGGACGCATCAAGTTCGGCAGCGCCTGCTCGCTCACCGTCACCAACGACTGCCTGCAGGGCATCTACGACGACATGGACTTCTTCCGCGACAAACTGGTACTCCGCCCGTCCGAAATTTCCAACAGCCCCGAAGTGGTACGCCGGTTGGGTATCATCTCCATCAATACAGCCATCGAGGCCGACCTTTACGGCAACGTCAACTCCACACACATCGGAGGTACCAAGATGATGAACGGCATCGGCGGCAGCGGCGACTTCACGCGCAATGCCTACATCTCGATCTTCACCTGTCCCTCTGTGGCCAAGGAAGGCAAGATCAGCGCCATTGTACCGATGATTTCACACCACGACCATACGGAACACGACGTCAACATCATCGTGACCGAACAAGGTGTGGCCGACCTGCGTGGCAAGAGCCCGAAGGAACGTGCACAGGCCATCATCGAGAACTGTGTACATCCCGACTACAAGAACCTGTTGTGGGATTACCTGAAGCTGACCGACGGCAAGTCGCAGACTCCGCACGCCATCCGTGCTGCCCTGGGCATGCACGCCGAACTGGCCAAGAGCGGTGATATGAGAAATACCGACTGGGCACAATATCAATAACCGGCTTCTACCAAAGACAAAAAGAGAGCCATCCCTAGAAATCACTTCTGAGGATGGCTCATTTTCATATGGATAAGTATAAAGAGAGTATATTATTCCTTTCCTCCACCCAATGCACAATAAAGAGTAATCACACTCTGTATTTCACTAAAGCGATTGGCTGTTTGGGTCAGTTGGGCCATAAGCAGATTCTGCTTTGCAGTAAGTACCTCCAAATAAGTTGTAGTACCATGTTCCATAAGCAGTGAAGTACTCTTTACGGCTTTTTGCAAAGAAGCCACCTGCCTGTCCAGCAACAGGCTCTTGTCACGGCTGGTCTGCCAGGCTGTCAATGCATCGTTCACTTCGCTGCCTGCATTCAGCAATGTCTGTTGGAAAGCGAGCGAAGCTTCTTCCTGTTGCGCCTTGCTGATTTTCAGCTGACCGAGCAATTGTCCACGGGCAAAGAGCGGCTGAGTAAGCGAACCGACGGCCGAGGCAAGAAACTTGCCGGGGTTGACTATCATTGATCCGGCCGAATTGGTCCATCCGGCACTTCCACTCAACGTAATGGAAGGATAAAATGCCGAACGTGCGGCATTCGTTGCATAGAAAGCCGCCTCCAAAGAACGTTCGGCCATACGTACATCAGGACGATTGGCGAGCAACTGCATGGGGACACCTGCAGACAGTTCATCAGGCATTTTCATATCGGCCAGCGTACCCCGTTCATAAGAGCGGGGCGTTTCGGCCAGCAACAAGGCAAGACTGTTTTCCGCCTGATTGATCTGCTCCTTCAGGTCGAGCACAGAAGCCTGTACCTCGTAACAGGCTGCTTCCATCTGTGCCACAGCCGCCTCGTCTGCCTTTCCGGCATTCATCAAGGCGCGGGTAGAACGAACTGTTTCCTCCCATGCCTTAGCCGTCTCCTGCGAAAGGAGCAGCTGGTCGTCGAGCATCAGCAACGTATAATAAGTATTCGCAATACCGGCTATGAGCTGTGTACGGACGGCCTGCTTGTAATCCAGACTCTGAGCATAGAGAGCCTGTGCCTGCCGCTTGTTGTTACGCATCTTCCCAAAGATATCGACCTCCCAACTGGCAGTAACAGGCAGCGAATAGGTCTGTGCAGCCTTTCCGCCGTCGAAACTGCTGACAGTCCCCTGCGGAGCCAGGGCAAATGAAGGCAGATAAGCCAGTTTGGACGAAAGCAGAGTAGCCTCCGCTTCCTTTATACGAAGCTGTGCAGACAGATAATCGGTGTTGTTCGACAACCCCTGTTCAATATAAGCCTGCAAGTGCGGGTCGGTGAAGAGTTCGTGCCAATCTACACTGCCAAGGCTGGTCGTATCTTCGGTGGTGAATATCTCTCCGTAAAGATTGTCGGGTACAGTCTCGGCCGGCTTATACTTGGTGTATATACCGCAACTGCTTAACAACGCAGCAGCGGTTGAAAATAAGATAAGTTTCTTCATATTTGTTGACGGATTGTTTTTTTAAGAATTACGACTCCTTCTCATTAAATCCACTACGTTCGGCCAAGCTTCTTTCGCGCTCCAACAGCACTTGGGCATCGGCTTCCAGTTCCTGATGCGGACGGATCTTTTCCTGCATATATTCGAAGACGATATAGAACACCGGCACCACAAAGAGCAGTGCAAGAGTTCCTACAAGCATACCACCCACGACGGTAGTACCCAATGAAGAGTTACCATTGGCACCCGCACCTGTAGAAAACATCAAGGGAATCATACCGAAAATCATGGTAAGTACCGTCATCAGGATAGGACGGAAACGTACCTGTGCGGCTGCATAAGCCGACTCGATAAGCCCCATGCCCTTGCGCCGGCGCTCGATGGCAAACTCCGTAATCAGGATGGCCGTCTTGGCCAACAGACCGATAAGCATAATCATACCTGTCTGCATATAAATGTTGTTCTCCAACCCGAAGAGCTTGGCAAACAGGAACGATCCGAACATACCGAACGGCACAGAGAGGATAACGGCAAACGGTACCAAGAAGCTCTCGTAAAGACAGGCCAGAATCAGGTAAATCAGGAAGACGCAAATAGCGTAGATAAACACTGTCTGGAACTGGCTGGTATTGGCCTCCTCACGCGAAATGCCACCATACTCATAACTGTAGCCCGAAGGCAACATCTGTTCGGCCACTTCGGATATCGCTTTCTGTACCTCACCGGTAGAATAACCTTCGGCCACATTCACGTTGACAGAGATAGAACTGAACAGATTGAAACGGTTCTTGATTTCAGCACCTTCGGTCTTGGTCAGCGTGACGAACTGGCTGAGAGGAGCCATCTCCGTACCGTTGCGCACAAACATATTACTCAGATCCATCTGGTCCAAACGGTATTTGGGGTCGGCCTGAAGCATCACACGATACATTTTGCCGAACTTATTATAGTTGGACACGTACGAACCACCACAGTAACTACCCAATACGCTCAGCACTTCGTTGGGTGAAATACCAGCACGCATACACTTGGCAGCATCTACATCTACCGAAATCTGCGGGAAGTTCTCAGCATAGGTCGTATAAGCCATTGCTACCTCCGGACGCTGGTTCAGTGCACCGAGATACTGCAGTACGGCGTGATAGAATGTGGTCATGTCGCCACCCGTCTTGTCCTGCATGTTCAGTTCCACCGAGTTACCCATACCGTAGCCTGGAATCATAGGTGTCTGGAAACAGAATATCTGGGCATCCTTTATCTGGGCAAACTGGGCATTGAGGCGTCCCATCACGGCTTCGGCCGAATGTTCACTGCCACTACGTTCGCTCCAGTCTTTCAGACGGATGATAATCATACCGTACGACGTACCCTGTCCTGAAAGGAAACCGTAACCGGCTACACGCTGGAAGTGGGCTACTTCGGGAGTATTGGTCAGAATGGCATCCACTTTATCCAATACCTGGGTAGTCTCCTTCAGTGTACTACCCGGAGCCGTGCTGACATTGGCCATGATGGTACCCTGGTCTTCCTGTGGTACAAGTCCCGTTTTGGTGGTGTTCATAAAGAATACCAGCAGTACAGCAGCAGCTGCCAGAGCTGCCCAACACATCCAACGATGGTGGATAGCAAACATCACTCCTTTCTTATACTTGCCCAACAAAGCGGTATAAGAAGCGTTGTAGGCGGCACGGACACGACCATTGATACTCTTGGCACTTTTGGTTCCCGAAGCAGGACGCATCAGCAAAGCACACAATGCCGGGCACAGTGTCAGGGCACATATCATGGAAAGACCTACGGAGGTAGCCATGGTAATACCGAACTGTGTGTAGAAAACACCGGATGTACCACCCATGAAAGTCACAGGGATAAACACGGCCATGAACACACAGGTACAGGAAATGATGGCCATTGTCACATCGCCCATCGCATCTTTGGTAGCAAGGTAAGGCGACTTGTAGCCGGAATCGAACTTCTCCTGCACCGCCTCGACCACCACAATGGCATCGTCCACCACCGTACCGATGGCCAGCACCAACGCAAACATGGTCAAGATGTTCAAACTGAATCCGGCGGCAATCAGACAGGCAAACGTACCTACCAGCGAAACAATGATAGAAATAGAAGGAATAAGCGTACTCTTGAAATCCTGCAAGAAGAAGTATACCACCAGGATAACCAGAATAATGGCAATCACCAAGGTCTCTACAATACTATATATGGAGGCATACAAAAAGTCATTGGAGCTCATCAGATTGACAAACTCCAATCCTTCGGGCAGATCTTTCGACAGTTCATCGAGCAAAGCCGAGATTTCGGCATTTACGGCAGTAGCGTTCGATCCGGCTGTCTGGAAGGCCATGAAGGCAATGGCTGTCTTACCGTCCATCTCACCCTGGTAACTATAGCTCAATGCACCCAGCTCTACTTCGGCCACATCCTTCAGACGAAGAACAGAACCGTCTTCCTGCGCACGTACAACAATGTTTTCAAAGTCAGATACTTCTTTCAGACGGCCACGATACTTCATGGTAAGCTGGTACACATTATCCGAGTTCTCGCCCAATGAGCCCGTAGGTGCCTCCAGGTTCTGCATAGCCAGCACTGCACTGATGTCCGAAGGTACCAGGCCGTACTGGGCCATGCGGTCGGGCTTCATCCAGATACGGATACTGTAGGGGGCATTCATTGCCATCACATCGCCCACACCGGCAATACGCTTGATCTGGGGCACAACATTGATGTCAAGGTAATTTCCGATAAATGCCTGGTCGTAACGCCCGTTGGTGCAGACCAATGAATTGATTTGGAGAAAACTGGTCTGACGTTTCTGCGTAGTCACACCGATTTGTGTTACCTCGGCCGGCAACAATCCCTGTGCCTGCGTCACACGATTCTGTACGTTCACTGCCGCCATATCGGGGTCGGTACCTTGCTTGAAGTAAACCTGTATGGTAGCCGAACCGTTATTGGTAGCTGTCGAGGTCATATAAATCATGTTTTCTACACCGTTGATGCTTTCCTCCAACGGCATGATGACACCGTTCATCACGGCATCGGCATCGGCACCCGTATAAGTGGCAGACACGTATACCGTAGGTGGTGCAATATCGGGATATTGTTCCACAGGCAGTGTAAAAAGAGAGATAAGGCCGATAGCAAAAATCAGGACGGAGATGGAAATTGCCATCACCGGCCGTTTGATAAATATATTTCCTTTCATAATGCTTATAGTTTATCAGAGTCGGGAAGTAAAAGAATACTTTTTCCTTTCCTTTCTTCAACTCCCGAAAGTTTCCCTAAAGAAGAAACCTGAATTATTTTATCTGCATACCCTCTCTCAACAATCCGGCTCCTTTTGCCACAATTTCTTCCCCCGGCTTCAGACCATCCATTACCACAAACTCACGTCCGTCGCTTATCGGAGCAACCGAAACCAGTGCGGAAGCAGCCTTGCCATCCACTACCTTATATACCAAATACTTGTCTTGCATCTGTACGGCAGCCCCCTGTGGAATGACGATACAGTCTTTATAGACACTGGGAATAGAAACGCTGCCGGAGGCTCCACTATGCAGCAAGCGTGCTTCATTGGGGAACACGGCACGTGCAATGACCGTACCCGTCTGGCGGTCAATGACACCACTGATCGATTCAATCTTACCTTTCTCTCCGTAAACGGAATTATCATTCAGTGTCAATGCTACCTCTGGCATATTTTTCAAGGCCTCGTCCATCGAACCATACTGACGGGTGAGAGAAAGCAACTGATTTTCGGTCATAGAGAAATAGACATACATCGTACTGTTATCACTCACTGTCGTAAGAGGTTGCGCCATGGCCGAACTTACCAACGCACCGACACGATAGGGTAAAGCACCAACCACACCGTCACTGGGACTTTTCACCTCGGTATACGAAAGGTTATTGCGGGCATTCACTTCCTGTGCCTCGGCCTGTGCCAGTTGTGCCTTGGCTGTGAGGAAACTGTTTTCAGCAGTCTTCAGACTGAATTCCGATACAACCTTCTGCGTATACAATTCCTTCTGACTGTCATAATTCAGCTGAGCGGTGGCCAAAGAAGCACGGGCTGTTTCCACATTGGCTTCAGCTGTTTTCAAAGCCGCCCTATAGGGTACCTGGTCGATAACAAAGAGCAACTGCCCCCGACGTACCACTTCACCTTCGGTCACACAAAGACGCACAATAGTACCCGATACCTGTGGATAGATGTCAATGTCCTGCCTTCCGCGAATGGTAGCGGAATAAGAAGTAGAAAGTTCCTTGTCGGTGGTACCCACCGTCATAGTCTCGTAAGAAGAGGATTGCATTACCGCATTCGGTGCCTGCTTGCACGATGCCAATCCAAAAACTGTACAACCGATAAGTGTCATCAGTCGCACCTGTCTGATCTTAAACTTTTTCATGTCCAACTAATTGATTTAAAATTGGCACAAAGATAGAAGAATAGAACAAGCCATATGTTATCTAAATTCCCGTATAGATGTCCCATATTCCCTACCTCATACTTAAAAAATACTACAGGACGAATAATAGGACAGCCTTTATGAGAAATAGAACAACTCAATTCTACCAATATTCCCCAACTTTGCAACGGGAGAAAAGAACAGTCTTCCAGATTACCGGCCCGTAAACTGGAGTACCTTTATATTATGTCATTCACAGGGCCAGATGAAATTATGCAATTCTAATAAATATAATATGTATACGAACGAAAAAACAATCATTACAGTCGATATTGATGATTTCAAGAAGTACAAAGAAGAAACAAAGGGAGAATATGTAGATTATGTAGACGATAATGTCATAGTGGCACGTAACATGGAAAAACTTCCCTACTCCAACCGGATGATAAGGCTGAATCTTTTCATCATCGTTGCCTGCATTGAAGGAAAAATGCAACTGAACATCAACAAAAAGGACTATCAGTTACAGGCAGGAGAAGCATTTGTCTGCCTGCCAACCATGATTATAAGCAACATGCTCCTTAGTCCACAGCACAAAGTCAGCCTGATAGGCTTTTCAACCAAATTCCTGCAACAGACGGTAAAACGGGAAAAGGCAGCAGAAAAAGCCTTGTATTATCTCTATAAGAATCCTGTTTTTGCCAAATCACCGGAAGAAAAAACAAAAGAAAGCCAGAATTTCAATCTGTATTATCAGCTGATTATGGACAAAATCAGTGATTCCTCACATCGTTATCGCCAGGAAATTTTGGGATATCTCTTCTCTGCCCTGTTCTATGAAATGCTGGCAGGAATCCAGAAACATTCCGATGAAACCGAAGAGACGGGAGTAGAAGCCAAACGAAGCAAGCATATCTTCAAACTGTTCATGGAAGAACTGACAGCCGACGGAGGAATACACCGCTCTGTAAGCCACTATGCCGACCGACTGTGCTATTCAGCCAAATACATCTCGGCAGCCATTAAGGAAGTCAGTGGACATACTCCGACAGAATGGATCAATGAATATGCCATCGAACAAATAAAATACCAGTTGAAACATTCAGAGAAGTCTATCAAAGAAATAGCAGAGATGTTCAACTTCCCCAATCAGTCTTTTTTTGGCAAATATGTAAAGGCTCATATAGGCATGTCTCCAGCCCGATATCGTGTTCATTCGGACAACGAAGAACAAGACAACCCACAAAACGAATCTTAAAAATGCTCCCACTACATAACTTTTTTCAAGAGAAAGCTTGTGTTTCCAATTAAAATGCATACATTTGCCTCCGTTAAGCATTAAAACGTAAACAAAGAATGACAATCAACCTGCATAAATATTGGTGGTGGCAACCGTTACAACTCATACAAAGTCGTAAAGGGGGCAACACTCGTATATGCAGTCATTGATACACCGCTTCTATCCTCCGAAAGGATTAGGACAGCCGGAAAGGACAAGCAAAAAGAAAAGAGCTTCGCCGCAACTTGCGACGGAGCTCTTTTTCTTTTTATCCCAATCCCGAAAACAATAAACTTCAAAATACATTACAACAATGAACTATTCAATCGATTCAAACGGCTATTACGGTGAATTCGGCGGAGCCTACATCCCCGAAATCCTGCACCGCTGTGTCAGCCAACTACAGGAAGCCTGCCGTACCATCCTGCCCAGTGATGATTTCAAACGCGAATTCGAAGACCTGCTGCAGCACTATGTAGGTCGCCCGTCGCCGCTCTACCATGCCCGCCGCCTGTCCGAGAAATACGGCTGCAAAGTATATCTGAAGCGGGAAGACCTGAACCACACGGGGGCTCATAAGATCAACAACGCCGTAGGCCAGATGCTGCTGGCCCGCCGCATGGGCAAGCGGCGCATCATTGCCGAGACCGGTGCCGGACAGCACGGCGTGGCAGCCGCTACCGTCTGCGCCCTGGCCGGCATGGAGTGTATGGTCTTCATGGGGAAGACCGACATCGAACGCCAGCATGTCAATGTGGAGAAGATGAAGATGCTGGGTGCACAGGTGGTACCCGTCACCTCGGGCAATGCCACCCTGAAGGATGCCACCAACGAGGCCATCCGCTACTGGTGCTGCCACCCCGACGATACCTATTACCTGATAGGTTCTACCGTAGGCCCGCATCCTTACCCGCAACTGGTGGCCCACCTGCAGTCGGTCATCGGCGAGGAGATTGCCCGCCAGCTGACCGAGCTCGAAGGGCGCGAGCACCCCGACCACCTGGTGGCCTGCGTGGGTGGAGGCAGCAATGCCGCCGGTACCCTGCTGCGCTTCCTGGACGATCCGCGGGTACACATCGTACTGGCCGAAGCAGGAGGACTGGGTGTGGATTCTGGCAAAACAGCGGCCACCTTGTCGCTGGGACGTACAGGCATTCTGCACGGTGCACGCACCTACGTCATTCAGGACGAGGACGGACAAGTGACCGAACCCTACTCCATCTCCGCCGGACTGGACTATCCTGGCATCGGCCCCCTGCACGCCCACCTGGCCGCCACGAAGCGCGCCGACGTTCTGGCCGTCAACGACGACGAGGCCCTGCGTGCTGCCTATGAACTGACCCGACTGGAAGGCATTATCCCCGCACTGGAGAGCGCCCACGCACTGGCTATACTCCCCCGCCTCCAGACCAAACCCGACGATGTGGTCGTCATCACCGTATCGGGCCGTGGCGACAAAGACATGGACACCTATCTGAAACATCAAAACGAATACAACTTATGACTTACCGTTACACTACCCGAACACGTACCCTGCCCGGCGACATCCACACTCCGGTCAGCACGTACCTGAAACTGCGCGACCTCTTCCCGCAAAGTGCCCTCATGGAGAGTTCCGACTATCACGGAGGCGAAAACGGCCGTTCCTTCATCGGCCTCTGTCCCATCGCCTCCATCAGTATAGGACACGGCATCGTCGTAACCCGAATGCCCGACGGCTCACGGCAGGAGAACTCGCTGGAAGCCGAAGGAGGGATGGCTCCGGCCCTGAACCACTTCCTGTCCCACTTCCAGGTTACAGGCGAAGGAAGCCGCTACTGCGGTCTGTACGGCTACACCTCGTTCAACGCCGTGCGCTACCTTGAAGGTATCGCTGTGAAGGACAGCCGACAAGCGCTGAATGACGCTCCTGACACCCTCTATATCCTCTACAGATACCTCATCGTCTTCAACGACTTCAACCACGAACTGATGCTCGTCGAAATGCTGGGCGAGGGCGAGGCCAGCGGTCTGGACCAAGTACAGACCGCCGTAATGAACCGTAACTTCCCCACTTACGGTTTCCACCCTACGGGAGAAGTGACCTCCACACTGACCGACGACGAACACCGCGCCAACATCCGCCGGGCCATTGCCCACTGCCTGCGGGGCGACGTGTTCCAGATGGTCCTGTCGCGCCGCTTCGAACAACGGTTCGAAGGCGACGACTTCAACCTCTACCGTGCCCTGCGCAGCGTCAATTCTTCGCCCTACCTCTTCTATTTCGACTTCGGAGGCTTCCGCATCTTCGGTTCCTCACCCGAAACGCACTGCCGCATCGCCGACGGACGGGCCTATATCGACCCCATAGCGGGTACCACCCGACGCACGGGCAACCGCGAAGAAGACGAGGCTGCCACCCGACGTCTGCTGGACGACCCCAAGGAGAACGCCGAACACGTGATGCTCGTCGATCTGGCACGCAACGACCTGGCACGCAACTGTACCGACGTGCGCGTGGACTTCTTCCGTGAACCGCAGCTGTACAGCCACGTCATCCACCTCGTCAGTCGCGTCAGCGGTGACCTGCGACCGGAAGCCAATGCCGTAAAAACCTTCCTCGACACTTTCCCCGCCGGCACACTGAGCGGTGCACCCAAGGTACGGGCCATGCAGCTCATCAGCGAGCTGGAGCCGCACAACCGCGGTGCCTACGGCGGATGCATCGGCTTCATCGGGCTGGACGGTTCGCTCAACCAGGCCATCACCATCCGCACCTTCGTGAGCCGCAACAGCATACTATGGTTTCAGGCAGGCGGTGGCATCGTGGCCAAGAGCAATGTGGAGAACGAATTGCAGGAAGTGAACAACAAGCTGGCGGCCCTGCGCCGCGCCATCGAACTGGCACAAAACTTTTAACCCAAGAAGACATGACAATGGAAAGAGACATTTTGAAAGAAATCATCGCACACAAACGCGAAGAGGTGGAGACGCAGAAACGCCACCTCACTGCCGACCAGCTGGCAACAGCAGCCGACAGAAAGGAACAACGCACTACCCATAGCCTGAAACAGGCCCTGGCAGCCTCGCCCACGGGCATCATCGCCGAGTTCAAACGCCGTTCGCCGTCGAAGGGCTGGATCAACCGCGAGGCACGGCCCGACGAAGTAGTCCCCCAATACGAAGCCACAGGGGCCGCCGCCCTTTCCATCCTGACGGACGAGGCTTTCTTTGCCGGCAGACTGGGTGACCTCACTACTGCACGGCCGCTCACCACCCTACCCATCCTGCGCAAGGACTTCGTCATCGACCCTTACCAGTTGTTGCAGGCACGTGCGGCAGGGGCTGATGCCGTGCTGCTCATCGCCGCCTGCCTCGACAGAAGTCAGTGCAGCGAACTGGCGCAACAGGCCCACGAACTGGGGCTGGAGGTCCTGCTCGAACTGCATGCACCCGACGAACTGGACTACCTGGACTGCCGCCCCGACCTCGTAGGGGTGAACAACCGCAGCCTGGGTACCTTCCACACCGATGCCTCGCATGCCGTCGACCTGGCTGAAGCCTTGGCGCAAGCCACGGCAAGCACGGACCCTCACCCGCTGATGGTGGCCGAAAGCGGTATCCACGATGCCGAGACGGCCTGCCTCCTGCGCCGCCACGGCTACCGCGGACTGCTCATCGGCGAACGCTTCATGCGGAACGAATGCCCGGGCGACGAACTGCACGCGTTCATCCAACAGATGTCTCACCTTCAAACCTCCTCCGCCTTATGAACCTGCTTGTCAAAGTATGCGGCATGACCGACGGCGAGAACATCCGCCGGGTCGAGGAGCTGGGCGTGGACTTCATCGGCTTCGTGTTCTACCCCCGTTCGCCCCGCTTCGTCTATCAGATGCCGGACTACCTGCCCCGTCAGGCCCGGCGCATCGGAGTATTTGTCAACGAGACCAAGGAAACCGTACTGACGTATGCCGACCGCTTCGAACTGGACTATGTGCAGCTGCACGGCAAGGAGTCGCCTCTGTACTGCCAATCATTGCGCGAAAGCCACGGGCTGAAGGTCATCAAGGCCTTCCACCTGGCCACCCTGCGCGACGTGGCCGCCACAGAAGCCTACCACGGCACCTGCGACTACTTTCTCTTCGAGAGCAAGACGCCCCAGCTGGGCGGCACGGGACGGCAGTTCGACTGGAGCCTGCTCCACCGCTACGCCGGCCGCACACCGTTCTTCCTGAGCGGAGGCCTCAACGCAGGCAGCGCAAATGCCATCCGTCAGTTCCATCATCCACAACTGGCAGGCATCGACCTCAACAGCCGCTTCGAGACGACTCCCGGCCTGAAGGACGTGGAACGCCTGCGCGGCTTCCTGCAAGAGTTAACCCAATAACTGAATGACTTAAAGACTTACATCCACATGAACCACATTGCTATTATAGACAACTACGACTCGTTCACCTACAACCTGGTGCAACTGGTCGAACAGGCAGGCGCACGGGTCACCGTACTGCGCAACGACCGCTTCGCCCTGCCCGACCTCGCAGCCTACGACAAGCTGCTGCTCTCGCCCGGTCCCGGCATCCCGCAGGAAGCCGGACTGCTGATGCCCGTCATCCGTACCTATGCCACGGCCAAACCCATCCTGGGCGTCTGTCTGGGCGAACAGGCCATCGGCGAGGCTTTCGGCGCACGGCTGTGCAACCTCTCCGACGTCTTCCACGGCGTGCAGACCGAAATCAGCCTCGACGGTCCCGACACGGCCGACGACTACCTCTTCGACGGTCTGCCCCGCCGCCTGGCCGTGGGCCGCTACCACTCGTGGGTCGTCAGCCGCGAGGGCCTGCCCGACGTGCTGGCCGTCACCGCCGTGAGCGACGAGGGCCTCATCATGGGTCTGCGCCACCGCACGCTGGACGTGCACGGCATCCAGTTCCACCCTGAATCGGTACTGACACCTCTGGGCGAACGCATCATCCGCAACTGGACAGAGCACGCGTCATGAACCGGGAATCTGTAAAGCAATCTTACGAAGCCCGACACATGCCATCCTTCGCCCCGTTCGCCCCAAAACCTCCCTCGAACCCCGCTCAGGACACCTTCTGAAGGGGGATACAGGACCCCACGAGTGGGGTACAATAGGAAGGCACTCGTGGGGTACCAACATACCCCACGAGTGGGGTGCACTGATATCCCACGGGTGGGGTACAACAGCAGGTCACGAGTGCTCTGCGACGCGCCCAATTCGTACATATTATTTACCATAAACCATCAACTGCACATGAAACAGATACTTTCCCGACTCTTCAACCACGAGCACCTGAGCGAGGCCGAGGCCCGCCAGCTGCTGCTCGACATCACGGCCGGCCACTACCCCGACGCACAGGTGGCTGCCCTGCTGACGGCCTTCTGCATGCGCGACATCACCGTGGACGAGCTGACCGGCTTCCGCGAGGCGCTGATGCAGACACGCGTACCCATCGACTTCGCCCCCTACCGCCCCATCGACATCGTGGGCACCGGGGGCGACGGCAAGAACACGTTCAACATCTCCACCTGCGCCTGCTTTGTCGTGGCGGGCGCGGGCTACAAGGTGGCCAAGCATGGCAACTATGGCGCCACGTCGGTGAGCGGCGCGAGCGACGTCATCGAGGAGCACGGCATCCGCTTCACCGCCGACCCCGACACCCTGCGACGCAGCATGGACGAATGCAACCTGGCCTACCTGCACGCCCAGCTCTTCAACCCCGCCATGAAGTCGGTGGCCGCCGTGCGCAAGTCGTTGGGCGTGCGCACCCTGTTCAACCTGCTGGGGCCGCTCGTCAACCCCTGCCGCCCGGCCTACCAGCTGCTGGGTGTCAGCCAGTTGTCGCTGATGCGCCTCTACACCTATGTATTCTGCAAGGCGGGCATCGAGTTTGCCGTGGTCAACAGCCTCGACAATTACGACGAAATCTCTCTGACCGACGAGTTCAAGGTGATGACCCGCCGCGACGAGCGCATCTACCGCCCGCAGGAGCTGGGCTTCGACCCGGCCCGCCCCACCGACCTGCAAGGGGGCCGAAGCCGCGGGGACGCGAGCCGCATCTTCGACGCCGTACTCACCAACCGCGCCACGCCGGCCCAGAAGCACTGCGTACTGGTGAACGCCGCCTTCGCCATCCAGCTCATGGAGCCGGACAAGGAGATAGGCGAGTGCATCGACATCGCCCGCCGTTCGCTGGAAAGCGGGCAGGCGCTCAAGACACTAAAGAAATTCATTGAAATAAACCGATAGACAAGAAAACCATGAACCGTATAGACCAACTTTTCCAGACCAAGAGCAGCCGCATCCTCTCCATCTACTTCTGTGCCGGCTGCCCCACCCCCGACGGCACTGCCGCCACCATCCAGGCCCTGCAGGACGCAGGCGTGGACATGATTGAGATAGGCATCCCCTTCAGCGACCCCCTGGCCGACGGCCCCGTCATCCAGCAGGCCGCCACCACCGCGCTGCGCAATGGTATGACCCTGCGCCGCCTCTTCGACCAGCTGGCCGACATCCGCCGCACGGTACACATCCCCCTGCTGCTGATGGGCTACCTCAACCCCATCCTCCAGTTCGGCTTCGAGGCCTTCTGCCAGCGCTGCCGGGCGTGCGACATCGACGGCCTCATCATCCCCGACCTGCCCCTGCGCGAATACCGCGAGCACTACCAGACCACGGCCGAACGCTACGGCCTGCACGTAGTGATGCTCGTCACGCCCGAGACGAGCGACGAACGGGTGCGCGAAATCGACCGGCACACGGGAGGCTTCATCTACATGGTGTCGTCGGCCGCCGTGACGGGAGCCCAGCGTTCGTTCGACGAGCAGAAGCAGGCCTACTTCCGCCGCATCGACAGCCTGGGCCTGAAGCATCCGCGGCTGGTGGGCTTCGGCATCTCCAACAAGGCTACGTTCGAGGCAGCCTGCGGGGCCTCGTCGGGCGCCATCATCGGCAGCCGGTTCGTCACCCTGCTCAGCGAGGCCGGGGGCGATGCGGCTCTGGCCATCGCCCGGCTGAAGGAAGCGTTGACAAAGGATTAGTTCTTATTTCCGGATGGAAGCCTTCACCACCTCCAGACACACGGCATCCTGAAAGGCCCGTGCCTGGCGGCCCAAAAGCACGTTCTGCGTCATGATGGCGAAGGCCACCCAATGCCCCTCCGTGGTCTTCAGGTAGCCGGCCAAGGCATTGATGCCCGTATAGGAGCCGGTCTTGGCATGTACCTGCCGGAAAGCGGGCGTGCCGTAGCCCATGCGGTACTTCAGCGTGCCGTCCACCCCACTCACGGGCAGGGCCTTGTAGAGCGGCGAGAAGATGTCACTGCGCGAGTAGGCATAGCGGAGCATGGCCACAAGCAGCTCGGGCGAGAGGTAGTCGTAGTGCGACAGGCCGCACCCGTCGGCTAGGCTGTAGTGCTTCGGGTTCAGCCCGACGCGCTTGATCAAGGCCCGCATGGCGTCCAGCCCGTCCCGGGCCGACACCCGCTTCTTGCCGCCCGTAGCCAGCACGCCCGCCCGGCAGAGCATGGCTTCGGCGTTCAGGTTGTCGCTCTCCTTGAGCATCTCGTCGAGCACGGCCTGCAGGGGCGTCTCGTGTGTAGCCAGCTTCGTACATGCCTTCGTGCGGGGCAGCTCGCCAAAGCAGTAGGCCGCCTCGATGCCCGCCCGAGTGCTGTCTATGACGGCTGTACAGCGGATGCCCGCCTCCAGCAGCCGCTCCACAAAGACATGCATGAACATGCGGCCCGAGTCGAAAAGGCTGAACGAGCGCCCCTCTGCCGCCCGCACATTGCCTTGCAGGGTGATGCAGTTACCGTTCTCCATCCAGTTGCGCGCCACGCGCAGCGGTCCCGCGGCGGGCCAGTGGCTGCGCGTGTGGTTCTCTATCGTATAATAAGAGGAAGAAGGGTTGCCGATGACCAGCGCCGAGAGTCCCCGCTCGGCGGGCAGGATGGACAGCTGGAGCACGCCCTTGTTCAGCATCAGTGGCGAGAGGTAGGGCTGATAAGGAGCCGGAGCGTCGTCCCACAGCCAGCCCAATCCCCAGTAGAGCGAGTCCTTCATCGACACGTCGCCCACGATGCGGCCGTCCACCATGCGGATGCCCCGCTTCGTCAGGCCACTGATGAGCTCCTCCAGGTCGTCCGTATCAAACTCGGGGTCGAAGCCGCCCACCACGTAGAGATCTCCCTTCAGTGTATCACCCACCACGCGGCCTGTAGTCCACAGCTCCGTGCGGAAAGGCTCCATGGCGCCCGGCTGGGCCAGTGTCGTGATGGCCGTCATCATCTTCATGGTCGAAGCAGGCCGCGACAGCTTGTCGGCCTGGTGTTCGTAGAGTGTACGTCCGGCCGTCAGGTCGTAGATACAGATACCCGCGTTGCCGCCCAGCGGCAGGTCGTGCTTCACAATTGTGTCGATGCGTGCGCGCAATAGGCTGTCGGCCTGTGCGCAGACAAAAGAAAGCGGTCCCAGCAGGACCGCCCATACCAATAATCTCCAAAACATATTCATCAGTTTAGGAATTGAATATTATATCTTGGGCACGGATGACACAGAGTTCCACCAAGTTTTGAATCTTCCTCTGTGCAACTCTGTGTCCTCTGTGGTGCCCCCAATTACAACGCTTCACGGAAAATCTCACCCACCGTGGGATGCGGGAAGACTACCCTCTTCCATTCCTCAGCTTTGAGCTTCAGCTCGACGGCCATGCCGGCCAGGGTGATGATCTCGCTGGCGGGATTGCCCAGCACATGTGCTCCCAGAATGGTGTCGTCCTCGGCCAGGATAAGCTTGCAGAGGCCGTTCACACCCTCGTTCTCGGCTACGAAGCGGCCGCTATAGGCCATAGGCAGCTTGACCACACGGCAAGCAATACCTTTCCGTTGCAACGACTCTTCCGTCTCGCCCACACCCGCAATCTCGGGATTGGTATATACCACGCCGGGGATGGCGCGGTAGCTCATCGCGTCTTCCTTGCCTGCGATGTGGTTCACGGCCACTTCGGCCTCGCGCACGGCGGTATGCGCCAGGAGCGAGAAGCCCGTCAGGTCGCCACAGACATAGACGCCGGGTAGGGAGGTCTGCATGTGTTCGTCCACCACGATGCTGCCGCGCTCGGTCTTCTGCAGGTCGAGGTTCTCCAGCCCGAAGCCTTTCGTTACGGGGCGGCGGCCCACGCTCATCAGCAACCGCTCGGCCACGACGGAGCCTGCACCCTCGGCATTCTCATAACCCACCTGTACCTGCCCGCCTTCAGCCACGGCCAGCGAAACGACCTTCGTGCTGAGCATGAATTTCACGCCGCGCTTGGCATAGTCGGCCCGCAGGAGGGCGGCGAGTTCCTTGTCCATGCCGCCCAGTATCTCGTCCACCATCTCGATGACCGTCACCTGTACGCCCAGGCTGTTGAAGAACGAGGCGAACTCCATGCCGATGACTCCGCCGCCGATGATGGCCAGCGACTGGGGCAGCTCCTTGTTGTCGAGCGCGTCGCGATGCGTCCAGTAGGGCACGGTGTCCACGCCTGCAATGGGCGGAATGAACGTTTCCGAGCCCGTGCAGAGCAGCAGGTTGTCGCACTCATACACCTCTTCGCCGCAGCGCACGTGGTTCTTGTCCACCACTTCGGCCGTGCCTGTCACGATCTTTACATTGTGGGCCGTCAGCTTGGCCTTGACGCCCAGCACCAGCTTGCGCACCACCTTCTGCTTGCGGGCGATGATTTTGGGCAGGTCGAAGCCCACGTTCTCGGCCGATACGGCATACTTCGACGCATGGCGCGCACCGTCGTAGGTCTTGGCCGAATACAACAACGTCTTGGTGGGGATGCAGCCCTCGTTCAGGCAGACGCCCCCCAGGCTGTTTTTCTCGAAGAGCACAACGCTCAGTCCTGCCCGTCCGGCAGCTTCGGCGGCGGTATAGCCCGCAGGGCCTCCGCCGATAATGGCAACTTGATATCTTTCCATGGTGTTATTCTTTAATTTATATAGAGGATTATTCAATCATTCCCTTCAACGTATCCTTCATCTTCCCGTGGTCGCGGAAGTCGTTGCGGAGGCCGTACTTGCCCTGCTTGTCCACCAGCACATACGAGGGGATGCCGTCTATCTTGAACTTGTCGCAAAGGTAAGCCCACTGCTTGTCGGTGAGGCGGTAGTGCTTGCCCTTGATGCCGGGTATCATCTCCTTGTACTTGACGAGCGGGGAGGTCTGGTTGGCGATGTAGATCCACACCAGGTTGTCACTCTTCAACTCGCCGTCCTTCAGCGGCTCGTTGGCCTTGATGGCCATACGGCAGGGCGCGCACCAGGTATTCCAGAAGTCCACGAGGATGACCTTGCCCTTGTGGGGGGCGATGATGGCGTCGAAGAGCTTCTCCACAGGCACGTCGGGCGTCTGCTCGATGACGGCTTTCCCTTCGACAGCCTTGAGCAGAGCCTGCGTGTTCTCCTGCATCTTCAGCAAGGCTTCGCGCCAGAAGGGGTTCTGTACGCCGTCCAGCGTCTTCAGGTCGGCTTCGGTGAGGGCGGCGTTCGAGGCTTTCTGTACCAGAGGCAACGCCAGCTTCAGTTCGGAAGCGAAAGTACCTTCCAGACCCGCTTCCTTGGGCCATGCGATTCGGGGATTAGCTACAGCCGATGCATACTCCATCGCATGCTGCCCCATCAGCAACTTGGGGTCGGCAATGGAGAAGAGCTTGCACAGCTCCGCACGGTTCTCAGCCGTCAGCGGGTCGATTTTGAGGTCCAGAGGTGTGGAGCGGTCCCACTGGTTATGTACGCTTCTGTAATTGTGTTCGCGGAAGAAGTCGCCTTGTGCCATGGCTTCGACCGCCTCCTGCTTCAGATTGATCAAGGCCAGTTCCTTGCCTGCGGGCGGCAGCTTGCTTTGGGCGATGCTGTCCGAGAGGGCCTGATAACGGCCGATGACATGCTGTGTGTATTCGGCAGCCGTCATCTTGTAGTCGGCAAACTCACCTGTATATAAGTTCATACCATAATACTTATCCGAATACAAAGACGGCGCCGACAGGCCCGCGTATGTGCCCGAGAAGTAACAGAAGGGAATGCTCTCGAATGCCGGCAACTGTTTCTTTTCAGCCCGACGCTTCAGAATATACTGCCCGCTACGCCGCATATCCACGTAGAGGTCTATCTCCTCGCCCGGCGCCAGCCATATTTGTCCATTTACCATGCCTACGCTGACCAAAGCCTGTGCAGGTCCGTATTGCCAGAACTTGAATTCGGCCCTACCCGTTGCAGAGTCGATGGCGGCTGTATAGGGCTGCTGGCCGTTCATCAGCGTATTGAGGTAAATATTGGCTTCCTTGGTCAGCTCCTTCCGATAGCCCGAAAGGTGCATGTGTACCACCGTCTCGCCCACCTTGAACTGAGGTTCGGGCACGGCATCGGGGGCGGTTTCCGAAGCACGAACAACGTCGGCAGGAACATCGGCCGGGCGGTCGAAGGCCTTCTTGCCCGTCAGGTCGATGCCGAACAGTTTGAAGCAATCCTCGCAATCGCCCTCGATGAAATCGAACGAGCGCGTTCCGCGCGGCAGCGGTTCGAAGGTCAGCTGGAAAGAAGCCTCGCCCGACTTGGGCATCCAGAAGAGCGAATCGGCCTCGATGCCCTGCGTGCCGGTCAGGGCGTAACGCTTGCCGTCGGCCAGCAGGTAGGATTCGGAAGTGATCTTGATCCAATAGCCCGGACGGAAATAGGCATCCGTATGGAGCACGGTGGCCGTGTCGCTCAGTTCTACCTTGGAAATGTCGAGCGTCATGGTGTTGGCCGACTCAATCAGGGGGTTCTCCACGCATTTGTCCCGTTGCGTGCACGAGGCGGCCAACCACAGGGCTGCGGCTACCGTCAGAAAGGCAATCTTGTTGTGCATAATGGTCTTGATTTAATGTTGCTACAAATATAACGTGAATTCTGAATAAGCCAATAGGTATTTTATTGATTTTTTTCAGTCTTACATTAATATAAAAAATATACTTGGTAATTTAAAGTATGTAGCATATCTTTGTACACTGAAATATAATACTTGGTACAATTTATCAGAAACAGATAGTTTTATCACAATTTATGAAAAGATCTACCATTCAAGATGCTATGTTTCCCAGTTGCCCAGTGAGGAATATCATAGCAAGGCTATGTGACAAATGGGCATTGCTCGCAATTTATATTTTGGACAGGTCAGGCAAAGAAAGCATGCGTTTTATGGAACTGAAACAACAAATGCCTGACATATCACAAAGAATGTTGACAATGACACTCCGCACATTGGAGGAAGACGGATATGTCACGAGAACAATATTCTCGGAGATTCCGCCAAGAGTAGAATACGCCCTTACAGAAAGAACAAAATCATTGAAGCCTGTTCTCGATTCGCTACTCCAATGGTCTGTCGACAATATGGATGATATTATGAGCGATCGTAAAAAGAAAACTTCCACTAATGATTAATTGTCTTAATACTCAATGACGACATCAAATGAAAGCTGCGCAAATCAAGAAATATTCAAAGGAAATCAAAGTTTCCGTAAATGAAGTTCTTATTCCAGAACCAAATGACAATGAAGTTCTTCTGAAGGTTATGGCTGCTGCTGTAAATCCGTTGGAAATTCTTCAGCTGACAGGAAGCGTGAGGCTGATACAGGATTACAAAATGCCTCTTACATTGGGAAATGAATGTTCAGGTACAGTGGAAAAGGTAGGGAATAACGTAAAAGACTTTCATGTGGGTGACTGGGTTTATACACGGCTTCCCATAAAGAAAATAGGAGCCTTTGCCGAATACGTCACCGTTGACCATGAAGCACTGGCTAAAATGCCTTCGGGTTATGAATTTACAACTGCAGCCGCAATACCATTGGCAGGTCTTACAGCCTATCAGGGACTTGTTGAAGAACTTGAAGTCAAGCCTGGAAAGACACTTCTCATCACAGGTGCTTCTGGCAGTTTCGGACAAATAGCTGTACCCATAGCAAAGTCCATGGAGCTTCGTGTTATCGTGACTGGGAACGAACGTTCCAAAGAGAAACTTATTAAAATGGGGGCTGACCAATACATAGACTATAAGAAGGAAAATTATTGGGAAGTCCTCTCCGACATAGATTATGTGATTGATACGTTGGGGGCAAAAGAATTTGAGCATGAGCTGTCTGTCTTGAAAAAAGGAGGGCGGTTACTCAGTTTGAGAACTGCTCCCAACAGGATGTTTGCAAAACGAAATGGTTTTTCATGGTTAAAGAGCCTACTGTTCACGCTTGCCGGAAGCAAATTCGATTCAACAGCTCGTAAACAAGGCAAGGAATACCGATTCCTGTTTGTCCGTTCTGATGGAGAACAGCTTAAACAGGTCACAGAAATCGTAGAAAAATACCAGATCATGCCTGATATCGATCCAAGAATATTCTCTCTGTCTCAGATAAACGAGGCACTTGAACTTATGGCGAATGGAAAACTAAACGGAAAAATTATCATCCAGATGCAATGAAGGATACAGAAATGAATGCAAAGTAAGCAGAATAAACAACAACAAAAAGGATATACAAGATATGAACATTTATGAAATTACTTTCAGCCCGACCGGCGGAACAAAGAAGGTAGCCGACTGCCTGGCAAATGAGTTGGGACGGGACATCCAAAACATTGACTTGTCAAACGGTAACGAAGATTTCCATCGATTCTCATTGACAAATGAAGATATAGCCATCATTGCTGTCCCATCCTATAGCGGACGAGTACCTTCCACTGCCGCAGAACGCATTTCAAGGATACAGGGCAACGGTGCAAAAGCCATTATAGTTTGCGTTTATGGCAATCGTGCCTATGAGGACACTTTAGTGGAACTTCAGGACCTTGTACAGCAGGCCGGATATTCAGTCGTATCGGCAATAGCAGCCATTGCAGAACATTCAATAGCCCATAGATATGCTGCGAACAGACCTGACAAGGATGATTGCAGACAATTGAAAGAATTTGCCGGCAAAATCAAAGAAAAACTGAAGAAAAATGATTTCACGACTCCTGCCATACCCGGCAACAGACCCTACAGAAAAACAGCAAAGGCAGGGATAGTACCTAAAGCGACGAAAGCATGTACCGAATGCGGCCTCTGTGCTTCCAGATGTCCTGTCGGTGCCATCGACAAAAACAACCCGAAGAAGGTGGACAAGAAAGCCTGTATCTCATGCATGCGTTGTGTGTCAGTATGTCCTCATCAGGCAAGAAAGGTGAACGGATTGCTCCTTACCATCGTAAACAGGATGCTCAAGAAGGCGTGTACTGCACGAAAAGAATGTGAACTGTATCTTTGACATGCAAAGCTATCGGATCACACGACGAATGATGCTCTGCATTTTTCATTGACAGATTGACACTTTGATTTTCAAACCGCCCGAGAATCGCTTGTTTCGACCCGAAGGCAAGGCCGATGGAAAAGAACGGATCGCGGAAGGGCTTACCTGCTCACCGACAAGCCGATAGCGAAATCCTTACAAAAATTCTGGAAGAAAAACGGGGCGGAAAGCCGCCCTTCAAGGCTTCGGAAGCCCGAAAGCAGAAGTCCCGAAGCCCGAAAGCAGGAAAAACATTGCTTTTTCCCTCGGAAAACAATGCTTTTCCCGAGAGAAAACATACAACTTGACGAGGGAAAACATACCATCTGACGAGGGGAAACATACACTTTGACCCGCTTGAACGAACGTTTTCACATCAAAAAAGGCTGCCGGCGCCCTGTTTTCCCCTCCCGTTGACACGGTCTGAGGAAAGGCGCTGTCAGCCCAAAGCCGCTTTTGCCGACATTTTGCCGGCCGGAGAGCGGAAAACATGACACGGTGATTCGTGGCGGAAAGATGCGCTCAGTCGCCGTCCAAGGCCTGCCGCACTTCCTCACGGCTCACCGTGGGCGACTGGCCCGCGTCCAGCTTGTCGCGGACGATGTGCCCTATCTTCAGGGCATCCTCGCGCGTGGCAAAAGGCTTCCGCTCGCCGATGGCGGGGATGCACGACTGGCGTATCAGCGTGTCGTGCCCGTGCAGGATGACGTAGCCATAACCGCCTTCCACCTCCAGCAGCCTGCATTTCCAAATACTCTGCCTATCGGACGACGTGCCGCCCCGACAGGCAGACAGGCATGCCGCCACGAAGAGCAGCACGCCTGTCCTTGTTATCCACCCAATCTTATCCATAACCTAATTTATACCTAATATCCAGTGGATGAAATCACACTTCTTCCTGCTCGTCGGGAAGCAGCTCATAGACGTCGTCGAAATAACTTCCGCCCGACTGGCCGGTCAGGACGAAGCCACGCTCACCGTTGGAGAAGGATACGGCTCCGTCGCGCGAGGAGGCACCCGAGTAGTTGTTGTGCACATCGGTCAGCGGCGTGAAGTCGTCGTCCGAGTCGCCGTACCACAGGTCCTGGTCGGGGTCGTACTTCCAATAGTCGGCCGTCACACCGCTCCGATAGCCGGTGGCAATGTAGGCATAGCCGTCGATGACGAACGACACCGTACTGTAGCGGGCGATGGCATAATCATCATCATAGTCTTCGTCGTCGTTGGTGTTGGCAATGTCGCGCAGCTGTGTCCACGTCGAGCCGTCGAACTTCCAGAAGTCGGTCAGGTTCGTACTGTTGTCCGTACCGCAACACACGTAGGCCACGTCGTCGATGACAAAGGCCGTGCCGTAGGCCCGCTTCTCGGGACCACCGCCATTGCCCGCATCCTTGGTCCATTGCGAGCCGGCCGCCGCATTGGGGTCGAAGCGGTAGAAGTCCTTGTAGCTGCCCTGCGTGTCTTCGTTGTAACCCGTACCCACGTAGGCATAGCCGCCAACGACGAAAGCCAGGGCACCGTCGCGCGGACCGCCCTTGAAGTCGTCCTTCTGCGTCCATGCGTCTGTCGAGGGATCGTACTCCCACGTGTCGGCCACGTAGTTCGAGTAGCTGCCGTCCTTCACGGAGCCCGTAGTCACATATCCCTTGCCGTTCAGGGCGAAAGCCGTGGCATACTTGCGGCCCACGGTCGGCATGTCGGCCAGTTGTTCCCAGTTGTTGTTGTTCATGTCGTATACCCAGAGGTCGTTCATATATTCCTTGTTCGCCCCGCGGAAGCCTCCGCACAGGTATCCCTTGTCTCCGATGGTGAAGCTGCAGGCATAGGCGCGCGGCTCGGCCTCGAAGCCCGAACGCTTCATCCATTGTCCCTGCGTGTACTCGTCGTCGTCCGTACAGCTGCTGCCAGCCATCAGTACCAGCGGCAGCATCATTCCCAATAATAATCGATTCATATACATATTAAAAGTGTTTGATAACTGTTTTTCCGTCACTATTCGGGGGCGAAAATAGGTCACACGGCGGATGTATGCAAAAAGAACCGACCAACAGGGCCCAATATCCGACAAACGCACTTCCAGGGGCCGCCGAAAGCATTCGACGGCAAAAACGCCCCGCCCGCCGATTTTGGTAGGAACATACCCTGTTTTTCCTTTTCCTTTGCGGAAAAATATGAAAACCAAGCGTCATGAGAAAATTACTGTATAGCCTGCTGGCAGGCATCCTCGCCTGCTACGCCTGCCAGGACAACAATTCGAGTCTGGGCAGCAGCCTGGTGGAGAGTTCGTTTCAGAACGTCTTCTACAACAGCTGCACCGTAGACCTGAGTACCATCCGGCGGGACTCCATCGAGACACGCGAGGACACCATCTGCCACTTCGGCCACTACGCCGATACCCTCTGGGGCGACGTGACGGCCACCTACTATGCCGAATATACGAAAAACACCTTCAGCACCTCCGACGGCCACGACTACCAGTTCGACTCGCTCGTGCTGCGCATGATACCCAGCGGGCATTACTGGGGCGACACCCTGACACCCCAATACATCTCCGTCTACCGCCTGAAGCAGCCCATCGTACTGGACAACGACCAGGACCTGTACACCACGACCCCCATGGCTACGGAAGACGTCCCCCTGACCCGTTTCCGTTACCTGCCCCAGCCCGGCCGCGGGCGCGAAGTGGAGGTGCGCCTGCCCGACGACATGGGGCGCCAGCTGCTGACCGACATCCTGACCGAAAACGATTACCTCGACACACAGGAAAGTTTCAAGAAAACCTTCCCCGGCCTGGCCTTTGTAGCCGAAGCGGACGGCAGCTGCATCACGGGCTTTCTGGTGAACGACTCCTCGATGAGCATCAACCTGCACTACCGCGACATCTCCAACCAGACCACGGAAAGCAAGCTGACCTTCAGCGTCAATACCGAATATGCCTATACAGGCGTATACCAAAACAGAGCAGGTACTCCCCTTGACACCCTGCAAAGCGGCATCGAAAACCTGATTCATGCCAGCAGCATGGGCTATCGGGCCTATCTGCAAGGGCTGACAGGCTATTACAACCAGATTGAATTCCCCGACCTCAACGATCTGCAGAGCGCAGGCGAAATCGTTTCCGTAGAGAGCGCCACGCTCTACCTCTACCCGCTGGCCCGAAGCTACAACGAAGTGAGCCAGCTTCCCGAAGAACTGCGCCTCTACATCACCGACGAGAACAATGTGCTGGAAGGCTACGTCTACGGCAGCGACGGTGTGACGGTACAGACCGGCAACCTGACCGTCGACGAAATGTACGGCCGCGAAACCTATTATACGTTTGACCTGACCGAATTCATACGAAACAACTTCGGAACCTGGGGTACCAAGCGGCAGAAACTGCTGATGAGCCTGGAAGAGGGAGAGATGGCCACCACCTTCAACCAGGTGATATTCACCAACAACCCCGAGCAGGACCGTCAGTGCCGGCTCGACATACGAATCAAAATCTACAACGAACAATGAAACAGATGGAACACAATCACAACCGAATCATCCTATGGCTGTGCGCCTGCCTGCTGCCCTGCCTGAACCTCCTGTCGCAAAACACCACCAACCTGCCCACATCCATGTATGGCGTCGGTGAACTCAGTGCGGCCGACGGCGGACGCTATGCCGGCCTGGGCAACATGGGCATCGCCCTGAACCGCCCCGGCTTCCAGAATACCCTGAACCCCGCCGCCATCACGGCCATGGACACTACCTGCTTTACCTTCGACATCGGCGTGACGGCATCCTACGCCCGCTACTCCTTCCTGAGCGACCGCAGCTCCAACCTGACGGGCAACCCCAACCGGCTGAGCTTCGGCTTCCGCGTCATGCCACGCTGGTATGCACTGGTAGGAGCCACTCCCTACAGCAGTGTGGGCTACCTCATCCAGACCGAAGAAGAGGTGGAAGGCATGCCGGGCCAATATCTCTACTCCACCTTCGAGGGCACAGGCGGGCTCTACCGTTTCTACGTGACCAATGCCTTCGCACTGACCAGCCGCCTCTCGGTAGGATTCAACCTGGGTATGGTCATGGGAACGGTGACGCAAAGCGAAACACAGGAAAACGCCACAGTCCGCTACGAGTCGTCCAAACGGGCATTCTATACCGACTTCGGCCTGCACTACCGTTTCGGCGGAACGGGCAGAAGCTGGGAAGTGGGAGCGGTATTTGCTCCCTCGATGAAGATAGGCCACGACAACCGGCTGACCTACTCCAACTCGTCGACCAGCGAGGGCGTGGACAAGAACTATCACAGCCGTACGCAATACCTGCCCATGCACATCGGGGCCGGCCTGACTACCAGCAGCGAATACTGGACCGTCAGCATGGACTACAACTACGTGGACTGGAGCCGCAACACGTCGGCCTATACCTCGATGAAGTACGAGAACCAGCACAAGCTGAACCTCGGTGTCATCTACCTCACCGAGCCACGGAAGCCACGCTCCACCGAACTGATGGCAGGCATCGGCGCCAGCAATTCGTATATCAACCTGAAAGGAGGAAAAATGTATTACCTGGAGGGTAACATCGGTGTAAGCTTCCCCCTGCGCTACTCATTCCTGGCGCTGGGGGCCACCTGGCGCCAGCAGGTCAACCTGCGCGACAACCTGATGCAGGAAAGCCGCTTCAGCCTGAACCTGAACCTGACGTTCGGCGAACGGCTGTTCCGGTCGAAACTGAAATAATGCAATAAAGAAGGATTACAGCACGGAGAGCCTCGATACGTAACGCTTCACCTGTTCGCGGTAGGCATTGCCGATGGGGATCTCCTTGCCTCCCACTACGACGGTATTGGCACCGATGGTGTCGATGCAGTTCTTGCGTACAATGAAAGAACGGTGTACGCGGATAAATTCTCCCTCCGGAAGACGCTCTTCCATACACTTCATGCAGCAAAGGCTCATGATGGACTTCGCATCGGTCTGCGTATAAATCTTGACATAGTCGCCCAAGGCTTCGATGTAGCGGATTTCCTTCAGTGTCAGCCGTACGATGCGGCTGTCGGCTCTTACGTAGAGAGATTGGGGCACGTCGGGCATCCGTTTCTTTTCGCCGGTGGCTACCGGCGCAGCCTGCAGGGTGAACCAGCGGGCCGCCTTGCTGACCGACTGGAAAAAGACCGAAAAGTCGAAACAACCCGCCAGGTAATCGAGCGCGTCGAGGCGGAAACACTCGGCGGCATAGCGGTCGGTGTCGGCCACAAAGATGACACGGGTGGGCAAAGACAGCATCCGGCAGAAATCCATTCCTCCTATCCCGCCCTCTTCGGGGTCACAGATACCGACGAAATAGACTTCGACCTTCACTTCATAATAATCTTTCAATGCTTCGAGCGGATTGTCATACGTACCGCGTAAGGAAAGAAATGGCACCTTGCCGATATATTCCTCCAATCTACGTACAACCTCTCCATCAGCATGCAAAATGGCACAATTCAAATTCATATCCGTATGACTTGTTTTTGGACAATAGACGTACGGACTTTGAAAAGACTGCTCGGCCAAGGAAAGAATTTAAAATTCTTTATGAAATAACATTCCCATCAGGTGCTGCGTCAGGGCGTCAGGAAGCCGTTTCCCGCCTCCGCTTCTCCAACGCACGTATGAATTCTTCTTCGTTGACGGGCTGGAGGGCATCGTGCTTGCCATCTTTATAGACCACCAGCACATAGCGCACCAGCGCACGGCCCGCCACCTGCATGGACGAACGGCGCTCTACCGACACTACCTCGGCCAGCGAGCGCTCACGACGGCGTGAAAAACGGCCTTCGTAAACGACCAGCCGCCCGTCGGCAGTCAGCGTATAGGTGGTATGAATGATCCTTTCGATGAAATGGAGCAACAGGATACCCCATAGTACAGCTATCAAGATGTACTTCACCCACAAGCAATAAACCAGCATGAACGTAAACATAAGCAGCGCCAGATAACGGGCCGCACCCACACGGGCATGGAATACTCTGTCCATCGTTTCTCCTTTTTTGCGGTAAAGGTATGGATTTTCGGCGGCAAAGCGCACAAACAACGCACTTATTTTGTAGTTTTGCAACCAGCTAATACATATTGTTATGGTAAGAAAGTTCGATTTCCTCGTCATCGGCTCTGGAATAGCCGGTATGAGCTTCGCCCTGAAAGTGGCGGAAAAGGGGACGGTAGCCCTCATCTGTAAGGCCGGAATGGAAGAGGCCAACACGTATTTTGCACAGGGAGGCATCGCCTCGGTGACCAATCTGGCCGTGGACAACTTCGACAAGCACATCGAAGACACCATGATAGCCGGCGACTGGATCAGCGACCGCGCCGCCGTGGAGAAGGTGGTGCGCAACGCACCCGAACAGATCAAGGAGCTCATCAGCTGGGGGGTGAACTTCGACAAGAAGGAAGACGGGACCTTCGACCTGCACAAGGAAGGCGGGCACTCGGAGTTCCGCATCCTGCACCACAAGGACAACACGGGAGCCGAGATACAGACTTCGCTCATCGAAGCCGTGAAGCGGCATCCCAACATCAGCATATTCACCGACCACTATGCGGTGGAAATCATCACACAGCACCATCTGGGCATCATCGTGACGCGCTACACGCCGGGCATCAAGTGCTATGGCGCCTACGTGCTGAACGAGGCCACGGGCGAGGTGGACACCTTCCTCAGCAAGATAACCGTCATGGCTACGGGAGGTTGTGAGGCCGTCTACCGCCACACCACCAACCCGCTGGTAGCCACGGGCGACGGCATCGCCATGGTCTACCGCGCCAAGGGAGCGGTGAAGGACATGGAGTTCATCCAGTTCCACCCCACGGCCCTCTACCATCCGGGCGACCGTCCCTCGTTCCTCATCACCGAGGCCATGCGCGGCTACGGCGGCGTGCTCCGCACGATGGACGGTAAGGAGTTCATGCAGAAATATGACCCGCGCCTGTCGCTCGCCCCGCGCGACATCGTGGCCCGCGCCATCGACAACGAGATGAAGCTCCGCGGCGAAGACCACGTCTATCTGGACGTCACCCACAAGGACCCGGAAGAGACGAAGCGCCACTTCCCCAACATCTACCAGAAGTGCCTCAGCATCGGTATCGACATCACGAAGGACTACATCCCCGTAGCGCCCGCCGCCCACTACCTCTGCGGAGGCATCAAGGTGGACCTCGACGGGCAGAGCAGCATCCGCCGCCTCTACGCCATCGGTGAATGTTCGTGCACGGGCCTGCACGGTGGCAACCGCCTGGCCTCGAACTCGCTCATCGAAGCCGTGGTCTATGCCGACGCAGCCGCCAAGCATGCCCTGAGCGTGCTGGAGCGTTACGACTTCAACGAAGACATCCCCGAATGGAACGACGAGGGTACCATCACGGGCGAGGAGCGTGTGCTCATCACGCAGAGCATGAAGGAGGTGAACCAGATTATGGAGTCGTACGTGGGCATCGTGCGCAGCAACGTGCGCCTCACCCGTGCCTGGAACCGCCTGGACATCCTCTACGAGGAGACCGAACGCCTCTTCAAGCGCTGCAAGGCCACGCGCGAGCTGTGCGAACTGCGCAACATGATCAACGTGGGCTACCTCATCACGAAGCAGGCCATGGAGCGCAAGGAGAGCCGCGGCCTGCACTACACCATCGACTATCCGCACCATGCCGACGAGGCCGACGGAAAGAAGAAATGACAGCCGGTTGTAAACATTAATCGCAATCAGACAAAAACATTCCCTTCACCGGCCTCAGACGGTTTCGGCAACGATTCACGGGAATGTTTCAAACATAGGGGGCTTATGTTTCAAACATAGACCCCTTAGGTTTGAAACATAAGGCCTTTATGGTTGAAACCCGTTTTTTGACAGGATTGGGCGAAAACCCCAGTTTGTAAAAACAAATTCAATACATAAAATCAAAAAAACAGGCTGCCCGCCATTGACATGAATCCAGTCAATGCGGGCAGCCTGCTATCTTCTGATTATTTTCACTGACAATTTACATCAGTCTATCTTCATCACAAATCCTCCTCCCGGAGCCAAAGAGACCTTCACCGTTCCTTCGGCCGAAACCGAAGTTTCCGATTTCTTATAATCACGGGCTGCACGATGGGCATTGATACCGTCTGTAAACATTTCGATTTTCTTTGATTGTACGCCCGGTATAAACGACAAGTCCACATCAAGTTCCGTAGCATCCCAATCATTGATTCCGCCTACATACCAGGTATCGCCGCTACGACGGGCCGTTACAATGTACTTGCCCATCTTGCCCTTGAGGATTCTGGTTTCGTCCCATACGGTGGGAACCGACGCAATGAAGTCGGTACATTCCTGCTCACGGGCATAGTTGGACGGCGAATCGCAAAGCATATTGAACGGAGAATCCAGAACGATGTACAATGCAAGTTGACGGCACCTAGTTCCCTGGCTCATCGGCTCACTGTTACAAGGATGATAATTGGACCGGGTGGCATTTCTCATGGCTCCCTGTGTATAGTCCATAGGACCTGCCACTTGTCTGAGGAAGGGTATCATGACATCGTATTTCACCTGGTCAACGCTCGACGGGCTCCATTTCATCTGTTCCAGTCCATGCACACCCTCAAAGTTAAGGACATTGGGATAAGTTCTGTTCAGGCCGGCAGGCTTTGAGGTACCGTGCAGGTCGAGTATCATCTTGTATTTGGCACACATGGCCGCCGCCCTGTAATTGAACGCTGTCATATCCTGGTCGTCGCGGTCCATAAAGTCCACCTTGAAGCCTTTCACTCCCAACTCGGAATAATGGCGGCATACGTTCTCCATATCCCTGTTGAACGCATGGTAACCTGCCCAAAGAATGATTCCTACATTGCGTTCAGCCCCGTAGTCCACCAGTTCTTTGATGTCTATATCCTTCACCACCTGCATCAGGTCGGCCTTCAGGTTTACAGCCCAGCCTTCGTCAAGGATTACATATTCTATGCCATTCTTGGATGCAAAATCGATATAGGCCTTGTAGGTATCGTTGTTCACACCGGTCTTGAAGTCGACCCCGTCAAGATTCCAGTCGTTCCACCATTCCCATGCCACTTTTCCCGGTTTTATCCATGAGATATCATCCACTCTGGAAGGCGCTCCAAGAAGATAACTGAGGTTGGTAGCCGCGATAGTGCGGTCATCGTCCGACACGACGGCTATTCTCCACGGCAAAGAGCGTTTGCCCTCTATTTTCGCAATATAGTTTTCACGGCCCTTCACCAGCATCTGAAGCCGGTTGTGCCCTCCCTGCTCCACCTTGGAAGGACAGGCAGCATGAACACCCACAAGGCTTCCTCCCTTGCTTCCCAGCAGATAAAGGCCGGGGTAGTTCTCCAGATGACTCTCTGTGATACACACTTTCACGTCATCGCTTGCCTGTACCATCAGAGGCAGAAAAGCCAGACGGGCCGGATTTACTTCCGACACCTTACATTCCGTATAGGTATTCTCGAAAGAATTGAAGAACTGCGATTCGAAATTCCCGTCCTTGCCCCGGTTTACATAGGGTACATAGGCCAAGTCATCATGGTCGAATCTGTATTCTACTGATTCCGACTTGATGTTGAACGGCTTGCTGTTTTCATTGACAAAACGATAGGCTATACCGTCATTGTACATTCTGAACTCTGCCTTCCACTTCTTGTCAAATTCGAGCACAATCTCGTTGTAGTGGTCCTCTATCTCAGCACTTCTATAAAACGGCGAAGCGACGACTTCACGCACTTCTCTTTCCTTTACCTTTCTGACCTTGGACTTTATGCCCCAAACATCACCATTTTCCAGTGTGACATAGGCCGGAGAACGGTGCATCACCTGAACATCCTTGTAAAGGATATCGTAGGACAAGGTGTCGCCTGTCATAATCGTCGTCTTGAGATTACCGTCCGGAGAGGTCAATGAATACTGCTTTTGGGCGTAGCCGGAAGTGATACACATTCCGCACAATGCAAAAAATAATGCTTTTTTCATGATATCTGATATTCTATGTTATTGGTTCAAATATAAACAGTCCCGTCCGAAGTCATTATCTTATGAATATGTTATCGGAGGAGCCGCATCTTACTCTTAATTCGTATGCAAATATACATATTTCCCCATAACATCCTAATTCAACCCTCAACACATTGAGATTCCTCCCAAAAGAAATCCGCCATTGACGTTGGTTTTGTCAATGGCGGACTTGCTATTTATTGGCTTTATTTATCTGTACAGAATCTTACCAGTTCTCTTTCTTCACTTCGAAGTAAGCCTGCGGATGGAGGCAGGCGGGGCACAGTTCGGGAGCTTCCTTGCCTACATAGATGAATCCGCAGTTGCGGCACTGCCAAACCACTTCGCCTTCCTTGGCAAATACAGTAGCGTTCTGGATGTTGTTTACAAAAGCCTGATAGCGCTCTTCGTGTCCCTTTTCGGCTACGGCGATGTTGCGGTACATCAAGGCGATTTCGGGGAAACCTTCCTCATCTGCAATGTCGGCAAACTTGGGATAGTCGAGCGACCACTCTTCGTGCTCGCCTGCAGCGGCTGCCTGAAGATTTTCGAGCGTCGTACCGATAACTCCTGCGGGATAGCTGGCCGTAATCTCTACCATGCCGCCTTCGAGCCACTTGAACATGCGCTTGGCGTGCTCCTTCTCCTGCTCGGCTGTCTCCATGAAGATAGCGGCAATCTGTTCGTAACCTTCCTTCTTGGCTACACTGGCAAAGTAAGTGTAACGCATACGTGCCTGCGATTCGCCGGCAAACGAAGTCATCAGATTCTTCTCTGTGCGGGTTCCTTTGATACTCTTAGTCATAATCATTCAGTTTTTAAAAGGGTTAATATTTTGTTCTTGTTGATTTCTGTGTTGCAAATGTAGGCAAAAGGCTTCAAATGCCTTGCATCCAACCTTATCGGATTTTTCTATCGATTCATAAATTAAATCTATCAAACGCCGGACAGCTTGTGACATTAACAATAATTGTCGACGGTCACATGCTATAAAGAAACAAATATCACTATCTTTGGGTTCATAGAAACTTCATAAATATTCCATCGGTCATGAAAATACATCTCAGTTCTCTCCTTTTGCTGGCTTTGGCCTGCATCAGTTTTTCCGCCTGTTTCGTACAGCGTTCCGTTTCGGTCAGCAAAGCCGTCAACAATCCCGACTATACCGTCAGCTACCTCTTCGAACACGACGGATGCCGCGTATACCGCTTTTATGACACCTATTCGGGCAGCTACGTCTACTTCACCACACAAGGTGACGCAACCAGCATCCCTAACGACTCCACACGCCAGCAAACGGTGACTTACCGTCATCGGAACAACGACACATTCATAAAAAAAGCGGAATAATAGCAGCCATTTGGGTTATTTTACCTAATTTTGCACTTTCTTTTCAAAAGGACAACAAACGTAACAGGTAAAATAAAGTTCTACTAATCAGAAAATGAAAGCGTTCGAATTCAAGCCGAAACTCTACACGGCACTGAAGAATTATTCCAAAGAAATGTTTATGGCCGACCTCATGGCCGGTATCATTGTGGGTATTGTGGCCCTTCCGCTGGCTATTGCTTTTGGTATCGCGTCGGGTGTATCGCCCGAGAAAGGTATCGTGACCGCCATCATCGCGGGTTTCATCATCTCCCTGCTGGGCGGCAGCAAGGTGCAGATTGGCGGACCTACAGGTGCGTTCATCGTCATCATCTACGGCATTATCCAGCAATATGGTGAAGCGGGACTTATCGTGGCCACACTGATGGCAGGCGTCATCCTGGTGCTGCTGGGTGTGTTCAAGCTGGGGGCAGTCATCAAGTTCATCCCCTATCCCATCATCGTGGGCTTTACGAGCGGTATCGCCGTCACCATCTTCACCACACAGGTGGCCGATGTATTCGGCCTTCAGTTCGGTGGTGAAAAGGTACCGGGCGACTTCGTGGGCAAATGGCTGGTGTACTTCCGCCACTTCGACACGGTAAACTGGTGGAACACGCTGGTGAGCGTAGTGAGCATCGCCATTATCGCCCTGACGCCCAAGTTCTCGAAGAAGATACCCGGCTCGCTCATTGCCATCGTGGTGGTGACCGTGGCCGTCTGGCTGATGAAGACTTACGGCGGTATCACCTGCATCGACACCATCGGCGACCGTTTCAGCATCCGTGCCGAATTGCCCAACGCCGCTATCCCTGCATTGGATTGGGAGGCAGTAAAGAACCTCTTCCCCGTAGCAGTGACCATTGCCGTACTGGGTGCCATCGAGTCACTGCTCTCGGCTACCGTAGCCGACGGTATGATTGGCGACAAGCATGACTCGAACACGGAACTTATCGCACAGGGTGCGGCCAACATCATCACTCCGCTCTTCGGAGGTATCCCCGCCACGGGAGCCATCGCCCGCACCATGGCCAACATCAACAACGGCGGCAAGTCGCCCGTAGCCGGCATCGTACATGCCATCGTACTGCTGCTCATCCTGCTGTTGCTCATGCCGCTGGCCCAATATATCCCCATGGGCTGTCTGGCAGGTGTACTGGTTGTCGTATCCTATAACATGAGCGGCTGGCGCACGTTCAAGGCGCTTCTCCGCAATCCGAAGTCGGACGTCACGGTGCTGCTCATCACCTTCTTCCTGACCGTCATCTTCGACCTGACCGTAGCTATCGAAATGGGTCTGGTCATTGCCTGCGTGCTCTTCATGCGCCGCGTGATGGAGACAACGGAAATCTCAGTCATCAAAGACGAGATAGATCCCAGCAAGGAGTCGGATATCGCCACGAGCGAGGAACACCTCATCATCCCGCAGGGTGTGGAGGTATACGAAATCAACGGTCCCTACTTCTTCGGTATCGCCACCAAGTTTGAGGAAATGATGGCGCAGATGGGCGACCGACCCAAAGTACGTGTCATCCGCATGCGTAAGGTGCCGTTCATCGACTCTACAGGTATCCACAATCTGGAAAACCTCTGCCGCATGTCGCAGAAGGAAAAGATTACCATCGTCCTCTCGGGTGTCAACGAGAAGGTACACAAGGTACTGGAGAAATCGGGCTTCTACGAACTGCTGGGTGAGGAGAACATCTGCCCCAACATCAACGTAGCGCTGGAGCGGGCCAAGAAGCTGTTGTAAACAGACGGAAGCCAATCCATCAAACGGATGACGCGGCAAGACATAAAATTCAGAATGCCTGCCACGTCATCCGTTTTTTATTTATATCTTACTAAATCCATGAGCTACAACCTCCTATATGTATCGCTCCAAGGAAAGAGGAAGAAAAAGAATATCGCTTGTCCGTGAAATAAAAATTCCTATCTTTGTAACAGATATCATCTCTGATTCATTGGCAAGTAAATTCAGGTGCGTTATGAAAAGAAACTATCCGGTAGGCATACAAAACTTTGAAAAGATACGTAGTGGAAACTACTGTTACATTGACAAGACAGAACTGATTTACAAACTGGTAAAATCAGGACAATATTATTTCCTGAGCCGCCCACGCCGGTTCGGCAAGAGCCTGCTCATCTCTACGCTGGAAGCCTACTTCCAAGGGAAGAAGGAACTTTTCGAAGGGCTTGCCCTAGACGTACTGGAGAAGGAATGGACGGAATATCCCATCCTGCACCTGGACCTGAATGCACAGAAATATGATACATCTGATAGCTTGTATGGTATCCTCAATGACGCCTTGTGCGGCTGGGAGGCCATGTACGAAACCCGCCCCAGCGAAACCAGCTTGTCCCTACGCTTTCAGGGAGTGATCCAGCGTGCGGCCGAGAAATGGGGCCGTAACGTGGTTGTCCTCATCGACGAATACGACAAGCCCATGCTCCAGGCCATCGGCAACGACGAACTGCTGGCCGACTACCGCAATACGCTGAAGGCTTTCTACGGCGTGATGAAGAGCTGCGACCGCTACATCAAGTTTGCCCTGCTGACCGGCGTAACTAAGTTCAGCAAGGTAAGCGTGTTCAGTGACCTGAACAACCTGATGGACATCTCCATGTCCAACCGCTTTGCCAACCTGTGCGGCATCACGGAAAAAGAGCTGTACAGCAACTTCAAGGAAGACATCATCGAACTGGGACAGCAAAACAAGCTGACCGAAGAGGAAACCAAGGCAGAACTGAAAAAAATGTACGACGGCTACCACTTCGCGGAGGATTGCGAAGATATCTACAACCCCTTCAGCCTGCTCAATACGTTTGCTGAAATGAAGTTCGGAAGCTACTGGTTCGAAACCGATACGCCCACTTTTCTAGTCGAACTGCTCAAGCACAGCCGCTACGACCTGCACCGCCTGACCGAGGAAATGGCCTCCGCCGACTCACTGGGGGGCATCGATACGATGCATACCAACCCGATACCCATCCTGTACCAGAGCGGCTATCTGACCATCAAAGGTTACGACCGCGAGTTCCAAGTCTACTACTTAGGCTTTCCCAACAAGGAAGTGGAAGAAGGCTTCACCAAGTTTCTCCTGCCCCGCTACGCCCATCTGGAGACGGGCAATCCGTCGTTCGAAATCATGAGCTTCGTCAAGGACGTGCGTCAGGGCAACGCGGACGCTTTCCTCCGGCGTCTGCAAAGTTTCTTTGCCGACAGTCCCTACGAACTGGCCCGCGACCTGGAACTGCACTACCAGAACGTGCTCTTCATTGTCTTCAAGCTGCTGGGCTTCTATACGCAGGCCGAATACCATACCTCCATCGGCCGCATCGACATGGTGGTGAAGACCGACCGCTACATCTACGTCATGGAGTTCAAGCTGGACGGCACGGCCAAAGAGGCCCTGCAACAGATTCATGACAAACAATATACCCTGCCCTTTGCCTCCGATTCACGAAAACTGTTTAAGGTCGGCGTGAACTTCAGCAAAGAGACAAGGGGTATAGAAGGTTGGATAGTAGAAGATTAAGAGAGAATGTAGAAACCGACTACTGTTCCTCGAACTGCTCCAGCAGTTCCCTGCATCTTCTCACATGTTTCTTATATTGCAATAGGGTTATCGCAATGGCAACAAGGATGGAAACAACGCCCGACACGGTAATGAGCTGTACGGTAGCAGCATCGTCCGCCAAGGCATACAGGCGCATAAAGATATAGGTGACCATAGCCGTCAGGGGAATGATGGCGGCAATGAGCGACCCTGCATAGAATTTGCGATAACCGGCAATCTTGCCTGTCACCGTCCGCACATCGTCGTCCAGCAGATGGTTCATGCCCAGCTTGCGGCTGACCCACAGGCTGACACCCAAATCGACCAAAGCCCACAACGACACCAATATGCCGAACAGCAGAGGCCAGTCTATGTTGATACAAATCACGATAATCGTGGGTATCGTCAGGACATCACCCAACATCCGGTCTCTGATTTCCTTGCTGACGGCCATCGCAGGGCGTCTTCTGAGGGATTTGAAGAACTTTTCGTTCAGCATTTCCTGCTTTTCCAGCCCTTCCTTAAACACATTATACTCCGATTTCAGCGTCTGAATTTCTTTTTCGATATTGATTTCCATACGATTCATACTTTTAGATGTTAGACATTTTTTTGAGTTGTTCCTTGATGCGGACCAGCTTGAACGAGACATTCTTGACAGAAATACCCAGGATAGCGCCAATCTCGTCGTAGCTCAGGCCTTCGAGCCACAACAGGACCACGCTTCTGTCCACCAGTCCCAATGCATTGATCCGCTTATAAAGCTGCTTTATCTGCAAGTTCTTTTCCAGACTTCTTCCGTCTGAAGGGAAACCTGCGCCCAAGTCCAGCCGTTCGCGCCGCTTCTTCTGGCGGTTGCTGAAGTTGATGCAATAGTTCAGGCTGACGCGGTAAATCCACGTCTTGATGTCGCTCTTCCCCTCAAAGGCATCGAAGCCCTGCCACAAGCGGACGAGAATGTCCTGATAGAGGTCGTTCACCTCGTCCGTATCACTCGAAAACATGTAGCAGACGGTGTAGATGGTCCGCTCATGCTCTCGGATGACAGTTATGAATTGTTGTTCTTTCGCATTCATTTCCGTTGCTGTTTTTACTTGTTAGACCACAATGCGGCCCGAAAACTATACGCGGCCGGCGATTTTTTATCATTTCCCCTTCCATGAAGCCGCAAGGCAAATTAAATGACTTCCCGAAAAAGAAGCAATGTTTTCCATCAAAGAAAGCAATGTTTTAGGGCAAAGAAAGCAATGTTCTGGCAGAAAACAAAGCCGCCTTTCACAGACAACAACCGAAAACGCCTGCAAGTCCTTTCTTTTTTCTCCAACTGGGGAATAAGTTTTCCACAACTGCCCCCGTATTAACCTAAGCTTAACGTAACGTTAACCCGAATCCCCGCCGCACCGCCCTACCTTTGCGACATCGAAACAAAGAAAAAGAAATGTCTAACTCATAAAACTGAAACGAATATGATTACCAATCTCATCATGGCCTCACTGATTTCGGCCGCAGGCGTATCTACCAACTTAGTATATAACGTAAAGATGGAAAACAACCGGCTGACGAACAAGGAGGTGTTCAGCGTGGAAGACGGCAAGTACCTGAAACGCCTCTTCAAGATGGACTTCACCTACAACGCGCAGGGACAAGTGACAGACAAGAAGACCTACGTGTGGAGCGACGCCCGCCAGAACTATATTCTCCAACAGACGGAAACCTTCAACCCGAACGAAGCGCTGAAATAAAAAGCCGGAGAAGTTGCAAGAAACTTCCCTCTTCTGCGACCAATTTATAAAAAGAATCATTTATCCCCAAAGAACACTGCAATGAAAAAGACACTCTCACTCGTGATGCTCCTCTGCATCGCCCTCGGCGCCCAGGCGCAACTGTTATGGAAAGTATCGGGCAACAGCCTCGACCGTCCCTCGTACGTCATGGGTACCCACCACCTGGCTCCCCTCAGCATCAAGGACAGCATCGCAAGCCTGAAGCAGGCAATGGACGAAACGCAACAGGTCTATGGCGAGCTCGTCATGGAGAATGCCATGAAACCCGACATGCTGATGAAGATGCAGCAGGCCATGATGCTTCCCGCCGACACCACGCTGAAAAGCCTCTTCGCTCCGGCCGAATACGACAGCATCGCTTCGGTCGTGAAGACATACATCGGTATGGACCTCGCCCTGTTCGACCGGCTGAAACCCGCCGCCCTCACCACCCAGCTGTCTGTAGCGCTGGCCGCCAAGTCCGTCAAAGGCTTCAACCCGCAGGAGCAACTCGACACTTGGTTTCAGGCACAGGCCAAGCAGGCTGGAAAGAAGGTAGGAGAGCTGGAAAGCATGGAGCAGCAGATAGACGTCCTCTACCGCTCGCAGAGTCTGCAACGCCAGGCCCACCTGCTCTATTGTGCGGCTACCACCATCGACTATGCCATCCTGCAGGCCCAACGCATGACAGAGGCCTACATGAACCAGGACCTCGACACCTTGCTTGAAATCATGGAAGAGAAGCAGAACGACTCCTGCGACAGCACGCCTCAGGAGGAAGACGCCCTGATATACGGCCGCAATACCGACTGGGCCCGCCAGCTGCCCGACATCATGAAGCAGGCCCCCACCCTGTTCGTGGTAGGCGCCGGCCATCTGCCCGGCTCCCGCGGCCTGCTGAAGCTGCTCGAAGTGCAAGGATACACGGTAGAGCCGATGAAGTGACGCAATTTTTCACTACCTTTTGATAAGGCAGGATGCGCCTCAGCAAAAAAATCAAGCAAGCTTGTTTTTTCTGCTTTCGACTTTCACTACCTTTGGAGCCTGAACAAACTCATCGTCATGCCCAAAAGAAAAACGAAGAAGAAAGACTCCAAAGGTCTTCTGTACCTCATCCTGCTGGTGTGTGCCGCCTTCATCGGTTACGGCCCGCTGAGCAATGCCTGGCAATCGGGGCTCATCAGCCTCGACCGTCTGCCGCAAGGTATAAAGTCTGCCGTACAGACAGACAAATCTGAAACACAGACAAACGTCTCTGCCGCCCAAGGCCTTGAAATCCCCGCCCCGATGAAGAGCGCGGACGAAACCATCCTGAAGCGGAAGGGATATACCGTATCCTATAACCGTACATTGAATCTGCCCAACTGGGTGGCGTGGGAGCTGAACCGCGACAAGCTGGTGGAGCGCGAAAGCCGCACAGACAAGTTCCTGCCCGACCCCGACCTGCCCGAGAGCGAGGCCGTCACGACCGACGACTACAAAGGTTCGGGTTGGGACCGCGGCCACATGTGCCCTGCTGCCGACAACCGCTGGCATTGGCGCGCCATGCAGGAAAGTTTCTACATGACCAACATCTGCCCCCAACACCACAATCTGAACCGTGGCGACTGGAAAGAACTGGAAGACCGCTGCCGCGTGTGGGCCGAACAGGAAGGCCGCATCTACATTGTCTGCGGCCCCATCCTCTACAATCAGAAACATCGCACCATCGGAAAAGAGCACAAAGTGACTGTGCCCGAAGCCTTCTTCAAGGTCATTCTGTGCGCCGACAGCCGCCCTCCGCGTGCCATCGGCTTCATCTACAAGAACACCTCGGGTAACCACCCATTGGACAGCTACATCAACTCCGTCGACCAGGTGGAGCGTATCACAGGCATCGATTTCTTCCCCGCCCTGCCCGACGATGTGGAGAAACGGGTGGAAGCGGCATGTGACTGGAAAGAGTGGAAATTTTCAGACTAACGCGTCTTACTTCGAAACATAGAAGGAGAAAACTTCAAATGCCTGCGTACATATTTTGCAAAAAAGGAAACATTGGGAAAATCGAACTCCATCGCTATTTCCTTAATGGTTTTATCTGTATATTTTAACTCGAAAGCAATACGGTCTATCGCATGTTCATTAATCAAAGAGAGTGCTTTCTTTCCGCTCATTCTTTTTACCAAACGCGACAAATAAGTAGGCGAACAACATAACTTGTTCGCATAATAAGTAACGGAACGATGATGACCACTATCCGCATAAAGTTCCTCCACGAACCGTCGGAAAGTATAGGCCGAAGGACTGACCTTTTCCGATCCTTTTGGGGAAGATAACGCCATACTACGGTCGATATCAGACATCATTCCCAAAACAAGGGCGGCAAGCAGGTGCTGCATGATTTCCTCCCGACGGATAATGTCGCCGATAGCCAGCTCGGTAGCTATCAAATCAACGTAACGTAACAAGAGTTCAAAGTTCTTCCCTTCCAGATGCTTCACTGGATGAGACTTCACAAAACGGACAAGATGCCACACATCCGTACCGTTACGAAACAAACGTTGCAGAAAACGGTCAGAAAGTCCCACTACCTTCATCTTACAATCGTTACTCACCGACATCTTTGTTACGGGATTTCCTGACAGGATAATACCGAAATCATGCTCGTACAACGAATACATGTTTCCATTTTGTCCCCATCTGATACAACCAGAGGTACAGAACACCATCAATGAAAAATCCAGTCTGACAGAATCTGTACAACACAAGTATTGCAGACTTTCTGACACAAACAGACAATCATCCGCATAACAAGCTCCAGCTCCTATGCGACACTTCAATTCGTCAATACTTATATTCTTCACACTCCAATCCTTTACCAGCATTACCTCAACCGATGATGACAGCATCCTCTATCCCATCATCTTCATCATCATTCTTTGCCTCTTCTTCCATCAACCTGCGTATCTCCTTGTTGAAACGACGCAACTTAAATGCAAGGACAAAGCGGAAAATTCCATAGAAAAGGAAAGAAAAGCCCAAATAAAAGACAACGAACAATCCTCCAAACACTGGTGACATCAGATAAATGAAAGAAAAAACGAGACTCAGAATATTACATGCCAACAGCCATCCCCATCCTTTGATCTCATATTGTTGCAACTCACACGACTCACCGATGCCGATGATGGAATGAAACAACATCCAAAAACCTATCAGGAAAATCAATCCTGTCGTAACAGCAGGCAGAGGTAACAATACAAGCCAAATACCCAACAACACTTCTATGATACCCCTTGCCAGGCTCCAGCTCCAATAACTGATACGCTTGTGATTGACCGTGGCAAATAGGATGTTCAATACACCTTCTGCCAACAGGGCAGTTACAAAAAAAACGGTAAGCAATGCCAATGAACCACTGGGAGTAACAAAACATCCTACACCCACTGCAACACTAAAAAAACCGATAATCAGTGAAATCCACCAATATCTGATGTCCTTCTTTTCCAAACGAATGATAGAATCCAACATAACCCCAATATTAAAAATTATTTCTTCTGATGTTTACATACAATTGCCATAAACTCTTCGCCCGTAATGGTTTCCTTGTCCAGCAGATAGGCGGCGGCTTCGTGCATGATGTCCAAATGATCGGATATGAGCTTACGAGCTTTCTGATGGGCCTCATCAATCATCTTGAGTACTTCGCGATCAATGTCGGCCGCCGTTTCCGATGAACAGGTCAGTGAACTGTCACCGCCCAGATAAGCGTTGTTTACCGTCTCCAATCCCATCATGTCGTACTTTTCACTCATGCCGTAGCGGGTCACCATTGCACGTGCCAAGCGGGTAGCCTGCTCGATGTCGTTCGAAGCACCCGTCGTGATACATCCCAGCACCACTTCCTCGGCTGCCCGTCCGCCCGTCAGCGTAGCAATGCGGTTGAAGAGATCCTCACGGCTCATCAATACCTGCTCACCCTTATCCACCTGCATGGTATAGCCCAACGCACCCGAAGTGCGGGGCACGATTGTAATCTTGTGGACAGGTGCCGAATGACTCTGCAAAGCGGCTACCAAGGCATGACCTATCTCGTGGTAGGAAACAATTTTCTTCTCTTCGTCCGAAATCACTTTTCCTTTCTTCTGGGCACCTGCAATCACTGTTTCTACACTTTCCTCCAAATCGGCGGTTGTCACCTTGCTACGCCCCATACGTACGGCCCGCAAGGCAGCCTCGTTGACGATATTGGCCAATTCGGCCCCCGACGAACCTGCTGTAGCACGAGCCACGACATCCATATCCACCTTGTCGCACTTCACTTTCTTAAGATGTACGCCAATGATGGCTTTGCGCCCTTCGAGGTCGGGCAACTCCATCTGGATGCGACGGTCGAAACGGCCGGGACGGAGCAATGCCTTGTCCAGGCTTTCAGGCCGGTTGGTGGCAGCCAGTATCACTACGCCCTTACGTCCGTCAAATCCATCCATCTCCGTAAGCAGCTGGTTCAGAGTCTGTTCGCGTTCATCATTGCCACCCAGACCTGTATCGCGTCGCTTGCCGATGGCATCTATTTCGTCGATAAAGATGATACAGGGAGCCTTTTCGTTAGCCTGCCGGAAAAGGTCGCGCACCTTGGCCGCACCCATGCCGACAAACATCTGTACGAACTCCGAACCCGAAATGGCAAAGAAAGGAACTTTGGCTTCGCCCGCCACGGCACGGGCAATCAGTGTCTTGCCTGTACCCGGAGGACCTACCAGCAGAGCTCCTTTGGGAAGAGAAGCTCCGATGTCAGTATATTTCTTGGGATTGTGCAGGAAGTCCACGATTTCGTTCAGGGTCTCCTTGGCTTCGTCCTGACCTGCCACGTCGGCAAAGGTCGTCTTCACATCCGAATCGGCATAAATCTTGGCATCGCTCTTACCGAACGACATGAAGTTGTCACCGCCACTACCCATTCGCGCCTGGATGACTTTGCTGGTCTGCCGCCAGATAAGGTAAAAGATAAGTCCCGGCAGTACCCACATCAATACAAAGTTGAGCAACGGAGAATTTTCCTGCGGTATCACCTGATTGAAAGTTATCTTACCGCCTTCATTGGGACTTTTCGCTTCCAAAAGCCTGTCTACCAGCTGCGGATCGTTGATGGCTCCCGTCTGGTAGGCAGAAGTCTTGTCACCTTCCTGAACAGTAAAATAAATCTGCCCGCTCTCAATGACTACATCCTTTACCAATCCGCTGTCCACCTTGGCTATGAACGTACCATAGTCGGCCGACTTTATCTGACGGCCCGTCAGTGTGGGTACGAGCAAACCGTTAAGGAAAAGAATAATTAAAACGCCGGTCAAAAGTCCCCAATAGGGATTCATCCGTTTCGGTTGTTGGTTCTGACTTTCTTGCTTCATCATGTTGACTTCTGTTTTTATTCGCAAATATCGCAAATACAACTACAGAAAAGATTATCCAAAAAAGACCAAGAATGTTCTAAAAGTCCTACGGCCTCTTTTTAATGTTTAAAGAAAGCAAGAAAGTATTTAAACAGCCTCTTTTTCAGTACGAAACGCTCACCTCAATCCCCGCCTCCTTCACCAGCGCGGCAATGCGGTCGAGCTCTTCGTGCGTAGCCTTCTGCAGGTCGTGGTCGGGCGTCTCGCGGTCGATGGTATAAATCATCACCTGGCGGGGAGCTATCTCCTTTACCTTCTCCAGCCAGGGGAGCACGTATCGGTCGGACGTGTTGTCCATATCCCTGCCCATGTATCCACCTTTGAGGAACATCGTCTGAATGATGCAGCGGCCTTTGAATGCCTTCATGCCTTCAATGATGTCGGCCACGGCATACCGACCTGTCGGACGGTCGAGGTCGCGGATGTAATCTTCGTCCACCGTGTCGAGCTTCAAGATGTTGTTGTCTATCTTGTTGAGTGCGGCAAAGACGGCAGGCTTGTGGATAAAGGTAGAGTTGCTGAGTACACTGACCTTGGCATTCGGGAAATAGCGGTCGCGCAGAGCCAGCGTATCGTCGATAATTTCGGCAAAGTGAGGATGGGCCGTCGGCTCTCCGTTGCCGGCAAAGGTCAGTACATCAGGCGCAGGACCGTTGGCCTTCATATCCTGCAGGCGGGCTTCGAGTGTCTGGCGCACTTCCTCACGCGTCGGACGGGGAAGTTTCGGACGGAAATCTTCATTGAAGCCACATTCGCAATAAATGCAGTTGAACGTACACAACTTGCCGTCGGCAGGCATCAGGTTGATGCCCAGCGACACTCCCAAACGACGGGAGTGAACAGGCCCGAAGATGGGCGAAGGATAAATAACAGTCATACGATTACGCAAAATTCTATTTTTCCTAACAAAGGTGATTACTTTTTATGAGAAAACGAAGCATTTATCTCACTTTTCTTTCAAAAACCAGCTGAAAGAATGTATATTTGCAAACGAGTTAATATCATAAAACACTATTCAAATGAAACAGATCAAGATTCTAGCCTGTGCATTTGCCGCTCTGTGCGCTACGAGCAGCTGTACACAACCTGCCAAGCAGGAAAATCAGGAAACATCCGACAAAGCTTGTACCGAAAAAACATGTACCGCCAAGGAAATCACGCATCGCAGCAATGTCTTCATGTACGAAAAGGACATGGAATGGGAACCTGCCGGCGAAGGAGCCACCCGTCAGATTGTGGGTTACAACGACGACATCATGATGGTCAAGGTAAAATTCGAGAAAGGCGGTATCGGAGCTGCCCACAAGCATAAACATACCCAAGTGACATACGTGGCCAGCGGTGCATTCGAATTTACCGTCGGCGACGAGAAAAAGGTAGTGAAAGCAGGCGATGCAATCTATATGGAGCCCAACGTGGAGCATGGCTGCGTCTGCCTCGAAGCAGGTCTGCTTATCGACTGCTTCAGCCCTTACAGAGACGATTTCCTGAAGAAATAAGTGTCATCGCTCACACATCAGAATTTCAGTCGGACTTGTACCTGCAGGTCCGACTTTTTGTTTCCACGTATCAAGTCGTTGCCCGACCCTATCTCCTCCCTGTCCTGATAGAGGGTTTGCCCGAACTTGGCTATCAGCATCAGCCAGTCGCGGAAGTCGTAACGCAGGTGGGCGGAGAAGCGGAAGCCGCGGCCATAAAAGGAAGGCGTGTAGAAGGTATACAGCAACCCTTTCTCGTAGGCATAGACACGCGAGTCGTAGTCGTCGGTATGGAAATAGGTGCCCTGCAACGTGGCGGCCAGCGGAAGAGAAGGCAACTGCACGCCACACATCTGCGTGACCTGCCATCCCTGGCTGTACTGAAGCGGTGCCTGGACAAAACGGTTGTAGTCGGCAGTGGTACGCAGGCTCCACAAGCCCTGCGTATAGTTGAGCCGATAGCGCACCTTGTGATGCCGGGTAGGCAGAATGGTTTCGCCGCCGCTGCCTGTCACATCCCTCTCCTTGCACTTGAGGCGGTAGTTGGCGTACATCGACCACCGTTTGTTGGGAGTAAAGGTTACCTGAAACATGCCGTCCACTCCTTGCGACGGCTTGCTGATGCGGTACTTCCACCAGGGAAACGAAAACAGGTCGACCGACGCAAAGAAACGCCAACGGGCAAAAGGCGATGCTTCGCCGGCCAGATACCAGCCGTTTTCGTTCTGCAAAGCACTGCTTTCTCCAAACGAATGGGCAAACATCCCCCAATAGTCGTGCGAATAGTAGCGGTGGATAAGCATCACCTTATACTGCCCGCCTGCCTGATAGCGGAGCTGGTTGAGGAAGGCATATCCCTGCTTGCCCTTGGCTGCCTCACCCACCCAGGCGAAACGCCCCGAACGGTAGGCATAATCCACACCGGCGTTGTAGAAATGATTGCCCCGCAGGTTGTAGCGGGCATACTTACGCAACGCAGGTTCGTAGGGACGGTCGAAGAAGTAATAGAGCCCTGTCGCACCCACTTTCAGATGTGTACCTTCGTAGGTAACGTTTCCACCTGCCGCCTGCATCACAAAGGCATGCCGCTTGGCCGCTTCCTTGGTCGTGCGATGCAGGCCAGTCTTGTAGATGGAAGTGATTTCGCCGTCCTCCACCACGCCGTCCAGGTTACGGTGCGAATAGAAGGCCGATGCCCTCCAGCGGGAAGCCAGACGGACAGTGGCCCCTACTCCACGGAAATAATTGTACTCGTCGGACGAACTATGCTTGCGGAAGCCTTCCGTGCGATACTCCGCCGTAGCCAGCGAAAAGGTCTTGCCCAACCCGAATCCGTTGCCCAGCACCAGCCCTTGCCCGAAACTTACCTTATAGTTACCCACGGCCAATGCTTCGAGCCTGCCCCACCCCTTCAGCAGAAGGTAAAACGAATAATAGTCATATCCCTGTCGGTCGTGCAGGGCAAAGAAAGGCTCGCCCGCATCTTTCTCGCCCGTCACGCCTGCCTGCAGGCGGTCTCCATAGCGGAAACTGTAACGTAACGAATGATAGACGGAAGGCCCCAGATAGTCTTTCTCATACCCCTTGCGCGTGTAGAAGGGAATGTCGAAGCGGGTTGTCGCTTCGTGCTTGCCATACTTCCAGATATTTTTGAACGAAGGATAATGCGTCTCTTCCTCCGAAGGACGGACGCAGACAAAGGGAAGCAGATGGTCAATGGTTTCCTTGTCCATCTCCTCCACCAGCTGGAGTTCGTACAGCGTCTGCATCGCTCCATGCACGTAGACATAGGCCAGCAGGTTTTCTACCTGCTCTTCCGACAGGAAGGGGAACTGCTCCAGCTGCTCGCGTGTAGCCGTGTTCAGGTTCAGCTTCTGCTTCATCCGTCGGGAGAGTTCCTCCAGTTCGTCTTCCCAGTCGGTACTTTCGGCTTCGGCGGCCAGCTGCTCCAGGTTTTCCTCCCAAAGCATCAGGTCGGGTGTCTGCGCCTGCAGGGTCAGGCCCCACAGGCACAGCATGCATCCGATTCCTATCTTGATGTATTTCATAGAGGCAATCCCTCGCCGGGCCGGATAATCATCACTTCAAGATTACTTCCTTCAGGATGGGCCAACAGGTATGTTGCCCTGTAATCTGAATCTTCACACCCTTGATAACCTTTCCACCCAACTTGGCCGAAGCTTCGCCCAAATCGTTGAATGTACCGACCTTCACAAAGTTTTCACCGTCTTCCGTAACCAGCAGGTCGGCTTTGGTGATGTAGTCTTTCGAGTCGCCCGAAATCACCTGGATTTCTTCCACCTTTGTCGGTTCTCCCAGCTTGATGGTGAAATAATGTTCGGGACCTACCGACAAGCCTCCCCAGAAGAACGTATTGCTCTTGCCGTCGAAAGCATATTCTGCATGATACGGATGGGCTGTCGGGATGTTGGTCTCGATAAAGGCATGACGCACCAGTGCCGGTTTCTCTTCGGTCGGTACAAATTCCTTCTCGTTCATGGCGTCGTCTTCATAATAGTTGATGCCCAGCTTCTCCATAACGGGATAAAAGTTCGTAATGCGTTCATAGAAATTCTCCCAATCGCGCTTGTCCTTCGGCGACCAAAGCACTTCGGCCATGGCGCACATGCGGGGATAAAGCATCCATTCCACCCTGTCCTGCGTGGCGATACGCTCCGTCCACAGAGCAGCCTGGCCGCCTTTGACGAGCGGCAACTTGTCGGCCGTCACCTCTTCCGATACCGGATCCCATTCGTATACTTTTCGGGTTGAGTTGCCGGCATAGCCCCAATCGAAGTAACAGCCATGCTGCGGACACATCACGACGGGTATGTTACGCTCCAAGGCTTTCAGCTGGTTGGGCGTACCCTTGTCTCTCCACACGGTCAGCATGTCCTGAGGTGTCGCGGCATTGCGGTCGTTTATCTCGTCCCAGCCTACCATAACCTTTCCATGTGCACGGACTATCTCGCCCAACTTGCGCGTAAAGTAATCCTGCAACTCGCCCGGATGTTTCATGTTTTCACGCTTGAACAATGCCTGACACTTGGGACACTTCTCCCAAACGGCCGTAGGCACTTCGTCGCCTCCCAGGTGAATGTAACGCGACGGGAAGATTTCTGTCAAGGTCTTGACCACCTCTTCTGCAAACTCCAGCGAAGCGGGATTGCCTATACAGATCATGGTCTCTCCTCCCCGCCTGCGCTTGTTCAGGGCACGCTCTTCGGGATAGGGTTCGAACTGCCCGCCATTGCACGACAGCTGCGGAAGTGCCGACATCAGCGCGATGGCATGGCCGGGCAGGTCGACTTCGGGGACAATCTCAATGCCACGGTCGGCAGCATATTTTACAATCTCCTTCAAGTCTTCCTTGGTATAGAATTTGCCCGACAATTCAGGAAAATCGGGATAGAACGTTCCTTTTTCTGTCAGTTCAGGATATTTGTCCATGGCCAGACGCCAGGCGTTGTTGTCAGTAAGATGCATCTGCAGGCGGCTGAACTTGAAGAAAGCCAGATGGTCGATGGTTTCCTTCAGGTTTTCCACCGTCCAGAAGTGGCGGCTGCAATCCAGCATCAGGCCCCGATAACCGAAGCGTGGCTTGTCCAGTATGGTCAATGCCGGCAGCTTGGCATCGACAGCCGTCAGTACCAGCTGGTGCAAGGTACTCCACGCATGGTTCAATCCGGCCACATCGGCTGTTTCGATGCTCACGCCGCCCGACGTGACAACCAGTTTATAGGCTTCGGCAGGCATATCAACGTTTTTCGTAACACTTACCGACGGATTTTCCTGTACAAACACTACATCCAGACCAGAAGTCTTGCGCAGGTCATCGGCAAACAAGGCAGCCGTCGCCTTCCACTCATCGGGACACTGAATGCTCTTCAAGTTAGACCCGCATTTGAAATATACAAATTGGGAACAATCCTATTAAATAGAAAATCAAAGAAAAATAAAGCATTATGCACTAATATTCAATATATTATAAACACACACTTAGTTAATTCTATTTAATCGGATTGAAATAAATTCGGGATGATTGGGAACAAT
>NZ_CABUOL010000005.1 GCF_902493215.1 uncultured Mediterranea sp. | reverse complement strand
GCAAATTAAATGCAGATTATTTTATAAGATTAGTGTAAATTGGTATATAAATACCTAAAAAATATAGTGATATTCAAGAATATAGTGAGCAATATCTTAAAGAATTCTATAGCCAACTGAATAAAACGAGCAATAGAGAAATTAGAATCTCTGCATCAACTATATTGAATCCTAGCAGGAGTATATTACTCATTGTAGGAGGTCCCGGCTCAGGCAAGTCTTCTTTACTAAAGCATCTTACCTTACAACTGCTAAAAGGAAAAATGGATATCTATGACGGCTACTTACCTGTATGGATGCCATTTTCATATATGGCAAGGAATTGCGATAGTGATATAAAGAGCATTATTCGGAATTGGTTTCAGGAAAGTAAGTTATGGGAGAAAAACAGCTATTACGTGGAATATGCATTTGAGCAACAAAAGATACTATTAATAGCTGATGGAATAGATGAATGGGGTGATGAGTCCTTACAAGCAGATAGAATTATTCGTAAAGTTAAGGCGGAAACAGAAGCAGGTAATTTACTAGCCATTTTTTCAAGTAGGGAATATGGCATTGCGAATATCAATTCTCCCTTCAGTACAAGCGACACATATACAATCGCACCATTGTCTGCACTACAGCAAGATGAACTTGTGAAGAAATGCGTGAATCATTATAATGGTCTGGTTCGCAATACAAAGAGGACAGCAGAGTTCCTATCTGCTAAGTTGAGGTTGTTACATGACGTTGATCGTATGAAAGAAAACCCCATGTTGCTAACCATCCTTATTGGACAATATCTACAAGGTAACGAACTTCCTCACAACAATATTGCGGCTATGGACTGCATAATGGAGCAATTGTTTATCAAGCATCAGCAGTCACGCAAGTATCAGGCTTACGACTATTCTGGGTCATTTGACTACACAAGCAACAAAATGATGCTTGGAGTTCTGTCAAAAGAAATGTTTGATTACTACAATGATGGTTGCATGGATAAGACCCAAGCAGAAATACTGCTTAACCAATATCTAAATAGTCAGACATCTGGACAGGAATTGAAAAATGCTCATATTGTTGATGACTTATTCAGGCATGATACTCATCAACTTGGCATTATTGAGGAAAGAATAGGTTCTCGCATTTCTTTCATCAATAGACAACTGCAGGAATTTATGGCTGCAAAATACCTTTCGGTAGATATAGATAGGGCAAAAGCATTCATTCAAGATAATGTTTCGAATATCGGATTACACCAAGTTATTCTTTTCCTTTTCGAAATGATACCAGCATCAACTTTTGTAGGTTTGTATAATATCTTAAAACCTATAAAAGCAAACGATTATAGAGATTATTATTTGTATAAATTAAAATTAGAGATTCTTGTAAGATCTGTGAAAGCACCTAAATATTTCTTACTAGAAGAAGTAGAAGAATACATACACAAGATTGAATGGGATTCCGATTATGACACCAAACACCAATTACTGGAAATTCTGCTTGATGGTTTGTATAATAGCTTATTACGGAATCGTATTGAAAACTTTCTTTCCAGATATATCCCTTCAGCTCACATATACCATGATACCAGACTATCTGGTTTGATGCAAGTGACTGACTTGACGGAAGAGGAACGCCAGTTTATTGTTTTAACTGTTATAAATGGTGATGTTAATAACAAAATACTTGCATCTGAAGTAATTAGGAAGCATATCACTAACGATGAAAAATTGCTGGAGATAATTAATTCATATTTAACATCATCAACATTGCCAGAAGTGATAGCCTTCTTTATCAGAAGTGTGATTGTTGATGGGATAGATGTAGATAAAGAAAACGAATTAGTACGAAAAGTTGTGACAGGTGACATCTATACTCACTTTTATCAAATTGAGTTTTCTTTATTTAAAGGTGAGTCTGTTTCACCAGATGAAATCCTTGAATTAGTTTCAGAACTCCCATTTTCAATTCAAGAGGAGGCTAACAGATTATTACAGCAATATTTTCCAGATGACGATGTAGTCATGCAAAAGGCTTTAATCTCAGTTAGTGCACCATACAGAGAACGAAGCAGTATCAGCAAGGATATTGCATGGAAATACCTATTGACATGTTGGATAAATCATCCCAATGTTATCAAGGCCATCAAGATAGAACTTAATAACAAATATCCTTTTAGTATTGGAAATAAATATGATTTGTGGAAAATTATTCAAAGACAAAAAATATCTCCAGATTTGCTTCAAACGATAACAGAATGGGCTGTCAATAGGGACAAAGATCATTTTAAGTGGGACGCTGAGTCTCTTATTATAAATACTATTGTTAACGATTCCCGAATCAAAGCAAAACTTCTTGAAGCATTAGAGGAAATGAAAAGTTATCAGCATATTGTTGTCCATCCTCTCATCAAAAACTGGATACAAGATGCTGATGTTATCGAAAAGCTTCAGCGATGTCTAGATGAGATGCCGTTAAACCAATCTTCATGGATATCAGGATATACTTATGAAATATACCAAGGCAATGATGAACGAATTAAGGCATATTTAGATAAATGTATAAATGATGCAGATAAAGGTATAATGAAAAACCTTGCAGTGTCTGTGTATATAGAACATTACAAAGAGGAATTTGAAGAAAAATACATACCAAGGATACTCAACGGTGAAATTCCAATGAGTGACCATATCCTCGGTTCAAAATGGGGCATACTGGAAGCCATCATACAGAACTATTCAGAACGTCAGGACGTTAAAGAGTTTCTTAATAATTATTATTCTGAAGACTACAAATTTGCTGGGCTTATTATAGCAAAATATCACAGTTCAGAATTAGCCTCTCGAATGCTTAGGAAGTGGTTTCATATGGATACACGCTTAAGACTCATGATGATACATAAGATTTCTAACCTGCCAAGTATAGACGAGTATTTAGAAGGGGTGTTACACTTATTCAAACAGGAAGGAAATGCTTATGTTCTTTGTGATATGGTCTTATGTCTAGTTGGTCACTTGAAAAGGACAGGGAGAGATTCTGACGCATTCAAGGTTGCTGAGGAAGTATTCAATACGGCTCAGTTGACAACAGAATGCACATACAAAATACGATTCTGTATATACCTAATGTATCATAAACTTGATGAATATGTGCAGTTAAATTTGAGTACTGGCAGTAAGGAGTATGAATTTGCCCAGACGCATATTTTCTACAATGATAGTCCATATATTGAGAAAACGATTGTGGATGAAGCCGATTATTTACTTGCTGATGATATGGCTAATTTAAAGAAAATTGTCAAGGAAGACAAGCGTATCTATTTGTATATTGTTTTCTTCTCAAAATATATTAATCCTACATCAGATGCTGCCCGAATCATAGTGAAGTATCTTAATGAAAATAAAGATAAAATTGACGATGCAAATATTCTACTTTTCTTAATGAAAGTGGGAAACCAAAAACAATTATTGAAAGAATTGGCTATAGCCAATATAGACACTAAGAATAGCGAAATGTCTGCGACATTAGCTCAAATCATTGTCACTGAATTTAATAATGATGAAGAAATAAAGCAACTTCTGAAGTTGGAAGACTGGAAATGGAATTATGATTCCTTTAATAGAATATCTATTAATTGTTCACTCAACACTAACGTAGAAAGGTTAAAAGAGATTTATAACGAGGCAAGGGATAACAAATATGAATTGACCTACTATTATGCTTCATACAACTTCATATTCTCAATGATGGATAAAAACAAAGTTGTGGAGAAACTGAAATACTACTTGACTCAACTTCAAGATACTTTTGTTTATCGAATGATTGTTGCACCATTGTCCGTGAGGCTGCAACGGGATAAAGCAACGGCTGATAAACTATATGAAGAACTACTGCAGACTGAAGATCCAAGAATCAGAGTAGGCTTCTACTCAATTCTTTCATCAGCAGGTGTAAAATCGGTAGAACTAAAGGATTGGAGAGAACATCAATATCAGCATCTTGATGAATATGGACATGATATTGTGTTGAATAGAGATAGGAAGTTGATTGTGATTGTACAATGACAACAACTTAAGATTAATTGCTATATGAGGATGTAATTTAACTGTGTCAGCAAAGAGTAAAATACATCAATAATAAACTTGCATATCTGTATATCTAATAAATGAGACAAGATCTTGTTTTCGCTTTTCTAGCAACTTAAAAACAGTTTAGTTTGGTTTATTTCCTTTATATATAGATACTAAATTAAACTGATTAATATATAGGGTCGCACATGGAGTTATTTTTTACTATAAAGACTTACCCGGTCGGTAATGTATAAGAGTAAAATATTATTTTTCCGTTTAATGGTAACTCTTATTTGCTAAATAAGATTGTTGCGAGAATTAGCCGCCCCCTGCGTAAACTGATGACGATAAACCTTGCTGCAGAAACATCCACAGCAGTTTGGCGGAATAGAAAAGTTGATGTACTTTTGCGACATCGGAACTCCCAAGCCTCTCAACAATGCTCAAATCGGAGGCGTTTATTTTTATTCCCATAAGAGTATTCAATTTAACACTAATGCAGTGAAAACAATATATACATGATTTCCAAAATCAATGGAAGGGCAAGCTGATTTATGTACAACACCTCACACTTCTCAATGGAGATAACTGATGTCAGCAGGATTGTTATAATCTGTATTATCAGTACAAAGAATACAATAGTTTATAATCCACTTAACATCTAATAATCAGCTATTTACAAATCAATATTTCCCAATTTTGTTTATATGAATATTTACGGTATAAAATTACCATATTTGTACCATGATGTTTGTAACCTTCTGATAATCAGTTGAAGTTGTTTTAGAGGAAGTTAAATAAAGAATCCTGATTGCCAATAAATAAGGCGTATAACCCTTTAACGGTTGTACGCCTTTTTGTTATAATAATAGGGATATGAATTCAGAGCAATTTGTTTTCCGCAAAATACTTCCAAAGCGGAGCTGCCATGAGTGCTTGTCGTATTTGGTCGCTTACGAGAAGGGTACGGACTTCTTCAATCGTCAGTAAGTGGATACTGATATCTTCTGTTGGTTCCAAATGTTGAGTAGAAATTGGTTCTACGTCGGTAGCCACGAAGCAATGGCATAGGTTTGTCATGGTACTGGTGTTAGCTGAAATAGTCATATGATATTGCCAATTACCTTTGCCATATCCTGTTTCTTCGTATAATTCACGGCGTGCAGATTCAATGGGGGCTTCTCCTGGTTCACATACGCCAGCGCAAATTTCATAACCTGTATAGCGTAGACCATGGCGATATTGTTGCTCCATGAGAAATCGTCCGTCACAGGTGATGGCTATGACATTTACCCAATCCGGATATTCCAGTACATAATATTCTGAATTTTCTACACCGTTAGGCAGGCGGACGTGATCACGACGTGCTGTCAACCAAGGACGGCGGATAAGGTATTCGCTGTGAAGTATCTTCCATTCTTTGTTATTATCCATCATTTTTATAGATTGTCATTTACGAAAAATGGCAGAATAACGGATTGTTCTTATTATTCCGTTGATTCTGCCACTTTTTTATTTGAATTTAATCGAATGTGCCGTAGCGTGTAGGCAGGAGTTTTCGGTCTCCCAAGGTGTTGTCTACGCGGGCTACATTTATCCAGAACTTGTTTTTTCGGACAGCTTCTGTGGGATAGGCTGCTTTTTGGCGGGTATAGCTGTGTTCCCACTGGTCAGATACTACTTCGTATTCAGGATGCGGTGCATTGAGCAGAACATTGTCCGTCTTGTCTGCACGTCCTTCTTTTACTTCCTGTATTTCCTGCCAGATATGAAGCATCACATCTACAAAGTTGTCCAGTTCGGCCAGACTTTCACTTTCAGTCGGCTCTATCATCAGCGTACCGTGTACAGGGAACGAGAGAGTGGGGGCATGATAGCCGTAATCCATCAATCGTTTGGCGATGTCGTTTTCGCTGATGCCGGTCTCCTCGTGAATCTTGCGGCATTCCAGAATCATTTCATGTCCTACAAATCCTTGTGCACCCCGATAAACAATGCCGTATGTGTCTTGCAGGCAGGCCGCCAGATAGTTGGCGTTGAGGATGGCCGTGCGGGTAGCACGCGTCAGACCTTCAGTTCCCATCATGCGGATATAGCCATAAGTGATCGGCAGGATACCAGCACTACCGAATGGTGCAGCAGACACTTCATTGACTGAGTTGCCGAAGAGAGCATGTCCGGGCAGGAAAGGAACCAAGTGTTCGGCTACGCAGATAGGTCCTACACCAGGACCGCCTCCTCCATGAGGCGATGCAAAAGTCTTGTGCAGGTTCAGGTGGCAGACGTCAGCTCCGATATAGCCGGGGTTTGTCAAACCGACTTGTGCGTTCATGTTGGCACCATCCATATAGACTTGTGCTCCACAAGCATGGATAATCTTGCATATTTCTACGATTTCCGTCTCGAAGATGCCATGGGTCGACGGATAGGTTATCATCAGGGCTGCCAGTGAGTCCTTATTTTCTTCGGCCTTGAGGCGCAAATCATTCATGTCGACATTGCCATGTTCATCACAAGCGCATGTGACGGTTGTAAATCCTGCCTGTACGGCACTGGCCGGGTTTGTTCCGTGAGCGGATGCTGGAATCAGAATCTTGTTGCGATGACCTTGCCCTATACTTTCAAGATAAGCACGAATCACACGAAGTCCGGTATATTCACCTGCTGCGCCAGAGTTTGGCTGGAGGCTGACACCTGCAAATCCCGTGATGATTTTCAACTCTTCGCTGAGATTGTGAATCAGTTCCCGATAACCTTCAGCCTGGTCTTCGGGCACAAGAGGATGCAGGTTCATGAATTCAGGACGGCTTAGGGGGAGCATTTCGGCCGCCGCATTGAGTTTCATGGTGCATGAACCCAGCGAAATCATGGAATGGGCCAGTGAGATGTCCTTGCGGTCGAGCCGTTTAATGTAACGCATCATTTCCGTTTCAGTGTGATAGCGGCAGAAGACCTCATGCGTCAGGTAGGGACTTTGCCGTCGGAGCGCTTCAGGAAGTGTGTTGGCATCAGGAATGTCGGTTGTCTGAGGAACTTCGGTTTCGGCTGCGATGGCAAAAATGCTGAGCAAGGTATTGATAGCAGCGATATCGGTGGTTTCATCGATACTCATACCTACATCGCCGTTGTCGAAGTAGCGCAGATTCACTTCCTTACTGAGGGCTATGGTACGTATTTGTTGGGCAGAAATTGTTGCCGGCAAGGCAAAACGCAAGGTGTCAAAATAGGAAGCATTTATCTGTACATAGCCGAGTGACTCAATTGTTTTTTCCAAATAAGCGGCAATGCTATGAATGCGGCTGGCTATGGTACGGATGCCCTCCTGGCCGTGATAAACGGCATAGAAACCAGCCATAGTGGCCAGCAAGGCCTGGGCCGTACAGATATTGGATGTAGCCTTTTCACGTTTGATATGCTGTTCTCTGGTCTGTAGAGCCATGCGATAACACAGTTTGCCGTACTTGTCTTTGGACCATCCTATGATACGTCCCGGCATGTTGCGTTTGTATTCGTCGCGGGTTGCAAAGTAGGCGGCAGAAGGACCTCCATAGAACATGGGAGTACCCAGTCTTTGGGTAGAACCGAAAACAATGTCAGCTCCCCATTCTCCCGGAGGAGTCAGTAAGGCAAGGCTCAGGATGTCGGCTGCTACAGCAACTTTGCATCCGGCAGCATGAGCTTGTTCTACAAAAGTACGGTAGTCTTCTATACATCCGTTGGCGTTGGGATACTGGAGCACACAGGCAAAGACATCTGGGGTGAATTGTACCTCTGTATATTTCCCAGTACGGAGAATAATGCCTTGCGGAACGGCACGGGTTGTCATGACAGCCAGTGTTTGCGGGAAAATAGCTTCATCCACAAAGACTACATTGGCACCTTCCTTCTGTTGTTGGCGCGAACGCAGGGCATACATCATTGTTACAGCTTCGGCTGCTGCTGTAGCTTCGTCCAGCAGAGAACAATTGGCCAATGGCATACCTGTGAGGTCAGATACGGCGGTCTGGAAGTTCATCAAGGCTTCAAGACGTCCTTGCGAAACTTCAGTCTGGTAAGGAGTGTATGATGTGTACCAAACCGGATTTTCAAACACATTACGTTGGATGACGGCCGGTGTAATGCTGCCATACCATCCCATACCTATATAAGTCGTAAACAGTTTGTTTTTGGAAGCGAGTCGGGCTATGTGTTGCGCAAACTCGTATTCAGTCATGGGTTCGGGCAGATCGAGCGGCTTTTTCAGTCGGATGTCCGAAGGAATGGTTTTGTCAATCAGTTCGTCGAGGCTGTCGACGCCTATTTTACGGAGCATGATTTTCTCGTCCTCCGGACTGATGCCGTTGTGGCGGCAGGATAATGAATCGTTTATCATGGTGGTAATATTAAGTAAATTAGTGAAAATAGTCATTTATCTGAAAAAAGGGTTTTCGGCTTTTTCGATTCCGATGGTAGTCGGCGCCCCATGTCCGGGATAGACAATTGTTTCATTGGGCAGTACAAACAGACGGCTGCAGATGTGTTCGATGAGGTCGTCAAAGTTGCCTCCGGTCAGATCAGCTCGTCCTATGCTGCCTTGGAAGAGTACATCTCCCGAAAACATGCAATGTTCGGCCGCACAATAATAGACCAGGCTGCCAGGCGAATGTCCCGGCACGTGGATACATTCCAATGTTGTATGTCCGAAGTGGATCATATCGCCGTCATGCAGATAATGTCCCAGCGGAACGGGTTCCTCTTGCAGTTGGAATCCGAACATTCGGCTCTGTTTCGGAGCATTCTCTATCCAGAATTCATCTGCTTGATTGGCTTCGGCTTTCAGTCCGAATTCTTTCAGCATAAAGGGGTTGCCGAAGATGTGGTCCAAATGAAGATGGGTGTTCAGCAGGTGTTTCACTTGGAGGCCGTTGTGTATGATGAATCCTTTCAAATCCAGCTTTTCCTCTTCATAGAAACAACCGGGATCGATGACGACTGCTTCATTGGTTTCGTCCCATAAAACATAGCAGTTTACGGGAAACATATTGAATTCAAATCTTTTTATTTTCATGGTTCTGTTGTTATATCTTGATTTATAGCCTTTTCACCCCGCTACATACACCACTTTCTTGGTTTGGAAAAATTCTTCTTCAAAATAATTGCTCAGATTCCATATCGTGGTTTTGTGTCGGAAAGGCATGGTTTCGTTTTCCAGTTCACCTCCCTTGAGGCAGATGAGACCGTTAGGCAGGGCATTCTGCTGATGGGCCGCTATGTTTTTGCGGATGATTTTCATCAGGTCGGCCAAAGGCATCACAGCACGGCTCACAACAAAATCATAGGAATCTTTCACTTCTTCGGCACGCGTATGGCTGAAGGTCGTGTTGGTAAGACCGATGCTTTGGGCCACTTCAGTGGCCACTCGTATTTTCTTGCCGATACTGTCCACCAGGTGGAATTGCACTTCGGGAAAGAGAATGGCCAGTGGTATGCCGGGAAATCCGCCACCGGTTCCCAAGTCCATGATACGGCTGCCGGGTGTAAAGCGGATGATTTGTGCGATGCCCAGCGAATGGAGTATATGGTGTTCATACAGGTTGCCGATATCTTTACGCGAAATGACGTTTATTTTCGAATTCCAGTCGGTATACAGCTCTCCCAAAGCGGCAAATTGTTGCTTTTGCTTGTCAGAGAGGTTGGGGAAATATTTCAGTATGATGTCCATGGATCTGCCGTTTTTGAATGATAATAGTTGTTTATTTGTTGACATTGTCCAGGATGCCGGATGTGTCATTTAACAGATGCTGTACGGCATCGTAGGGCAACGTAATTTGAGTAGCTCCCATGACGTATGGAGCAATGTCATATATATTATAGTGGAAAGTGATTCCTTCAGGACCGATGAAGAAATTTTCCGTTGGGGTCAGTTCGCCGGTACTGGTATATCCCATGTCTTCCAGTTCTTCGTGGGTTGTCACTTGGTTGTCAGCCATCAACTGGTTCCATAGCAAGTCCGTCAGCGCCTCCTTATAGTTGGGCACAAAGAGATCGTCCAAATGCACGGGGGTCAATGTCCTCAAGTCCAGGTTCAGATAAGTAGTCATGTAGATACCGTGCGCCCCTCCTGTATATTCATTGTAGTCTATACGGTAAACGAACAGGTTCTGCTGATAAAGTTGCACGTGTCCCTCTATACCTTTATAATAAGAATACCATGAGCCTATGCTGGCAGTATCTTCTTTGGATTCCTGCAGAAACATGGGTTCCAGGTCTTTCCGATAGTTTGCTACGTATCCTTTTACGTAGTTCTGAATGGCATCTTCGGGTGTTTGTTTCGTGTACTTTTCTCCCAAGCACATTGAAAGCAAGTATTGGTTGACGCTGTCTTTCATCGCCTCTTCGGTCGATTTTGTGATACAGGTCATGTTGATATGGATGTTGCAGGCCGGTTTGGCCGTATCTCCGAAGAGATGTTCCGTGCGGTTAGCTTGAATGCTGTCGAACTCAAAATTTCCTGCATTAGGTTTCAAGTTGTTATTGCAGGAAAAGAATAACGAGCATGCGGCAAGCAAAAACATCAGTAATATGGAAGAATGTTTTCTCATAAATTATTTCTGTTAATAAAATATCAATGTGCTATTGGTACATTAACGACAAATATAGGATTAATTACTTGAACTTGGTACATAAACGGGAAAACTTTTTTCCTGTTTGTAGATACCTTAACTGTTTCTGTATTCTTGCGGGCTCATGCCGACATATCGCTTGAAGTATTTGCCGAAAAAAGAAGCGTTGGGAAAGTTTAGCGAATAGGCAATTTCCTGTACGGTCATATCGGTGGATTTGAGTTTGGATTTGGCATCAACCAGAATGACGTGTGCAATAATGTCCAAAATGTTTTTTCCTGTAGCTTGCTTGACTGTTGTACTCAGATGTTGGAGTGAAATGCCCATTTTGTCGGCATAGAATTGAGCCCGCCGCTCGTGGGTGTAATTTTCAATGACAAGCTGTACTAGCTTGCGGCATATTTCTTCCTTTCTGCTCTGCATTCGCACGTCTTGCATGGGGACATCGCTGTACAACTTATCTACGCCGTATAGCATGCCTTCCAGAATATGCCTTATCATTTCAGTGTCTAATGTATGCGAGCCTGTTGTGATCCGTCCCAGTAATGCGAAGTAGTCTTGAAAGTAGGATGCTACGGCTGGATCGATGTGAAGTACGGGTGAACGTAGGATGGAAGACAGAGAATGGAAAGTCGACTGGACGACATTCACCTTGGTAATGCATTGTTCTGAAAAACCTACAAACCCGATACGTATCTTCTCCTGCTGGGAGTAGAACTGGATAATGGTACCCGGCAGAAGTACAACGAAGTCTCCCTGCTTGATTTCCGTATCCATCAGATTGATAGATACGGTGATGGTTCCTTCGATACATAAAGCAAAAATGCAGGCTTTCAGCCGGCACGATTGCTTGTAGATGTTCAGGATGTCTTCGGTCACATCTGTCCATGCGATGATGTCTACCGGAAGGTCGACGTGTGGAAAATCCATAACGCTATCATATTTTTTAGTGGGGCAAAGATAAGGTTTTTCCCGAAATCTTTTACCTTTGCGGGCATGAAAACAATGGTGGAAAATTGGGGAGTCATCTCCTATGAGCAGGCCTGGAAAAAGCAGGCGGAATTTTTTGAGGCATTGGTGCAGGCCAAGCAAAGTGGCCGCGAGTATACGAACCGCATAATCTTCTGCGAACATCCGCATGTCTACACATTGGGGCGTAGCGGTAAGGAGCATAACATGCTTTTGAGCGAAGAGCAGCTCCAGCGTATCGGTGCCACCTATTATCATATAGATCGGGGCGGGGACATCACTTATCACGGCCCTGGTCAGCAGGTGTGTTATCCCATTCTGAATCTGGAAGATTTCGGCCTCGGCCTGAAGGAATACGTTCATCTGCTCGAAGAAGCGGTTATCAACGTCTGTGCTTCCTATGGCATAGAGGCAGGAGGGGTGGAGAAGGCTACAGGCGTCTGGCTGGAAGGCGACACGCCGCGTGCCCGCAAGATTTGTGCCATTGGGGTGAGGAGCAGCCATTACGTCACCATGCATGGCTTGGCTTTTAATGTGAATACCGATTTATGCTATTTCAGTTATATTCATCCATGTGGATTTGTAGATAAAGGTGTCACTTCCCTACAAAAGGAACTGGGACATGAAGTGTTGATGGAGGAGGCTCGTCGGCGCTTGGAGTCAGCTTTGCAGAAACTCCTTATCGAATGCCTGTCGTCACGTTCTTGATTCACTGAAAGGCTTTTTGCGTATTTTCTTCGGCGATAATTCCCGACGAAATAAAAAATCTTATTAACTTTGCAGGTCACTTTTGGAAACAATAAAAACATTACGATATGAATATCTCTTATAATTGGTTGAAAGAGTATGTCGATTTCGACTTGACGCCGGACGAAGTGGCTGCCGCGCTCACCTCCATCGGACTGGAAACAGGCGGTGTGGAAGAGGTGCAGACCATCAAGGGCGGACTGGAAGGTCTGGTGATTGGCGAAGTGCTGACATGCGTTCCTCATCCTAATTCAGACCACATGCACGTCACTACCGTCAACCTCGGTTCGGGCGATCCTGTACAGATTGTGTGCGGCGCACCCAATGTGGCTGCCGGACAGAAAGTGGTAGTTGCCACACTGGGCACCAAGCTCTATGATGGAGAACAGTGCTTTACCATCAAGAAATCAAAGCTTCGCGGAGTGGAATCCAATGGAATGATTTGCGCGGAAGACGAGATAGGCATCGGTACCGACCATGCCGGTATCATTGTGCTGCCCGCCGATGTAGTTCCCGGTACGCTGGCCAAGGATTACTATCAGGTGAAGAGTGATTACGTGCTCGAGGTGGACATTACGCCCAACCGTGCCGATGCTTGCTCGCATTACGGTGTGGCTCGCGATCTCTATGCCTGGTTGGTTCAGAACGGACGTACAGCTACCCTGAAGCGTCCGTCGGTAGATGCTTTTGCCGTCGAAAACCACGATTTGGACATCAACGTGACGGTCGAGAACGCCGAGGCCTGTCCTCATTATGCCGGCGTTACAGTCAAAGGGGTTACGGTCAAAGAAAGTCCCGCCTGGTTGCAGGACAAACTCCGTACCATCGGTCTGCGTCCTATTAATAATGTAGTCGATATTACCAACTATATCGTCCATGCTTTCGGCCAGCCGTTGCACTGCTTCGATGCCGACACTATCAAAGGGGGAGAGGTTATCGTGAAGACTATGCCCGAAGGCACACCTTTTGTGACATTGGACGGCGTGGAGCGTAAGCTGAGCGAACGCGACCTGATGATTTGTAACCGCGAAGAAGCCATGTGTATCGCCGGTGTGTTCGGCGGTCTGAACTCTGGTTCTACTGAAGCTACCAAGGATGTATTCCTTGAGAGTGCCTATTTCCATCCCACGTGGGTGCGTAAGACGGCCCGTCGCCATGGACTGAGCACTGATGCTTCCTTCCGTTTCGAGCGTGGCATTGACCCCAACAGTGTCATCTACTGCCTGAAGTTGGCTGCCCTGATGGTGAAGGAACTGGCCGGAGGTACCATTTCATCCGAGATTAAGGATGTGTGTGCAGGTCCTGTGGCCGACTTCCGCGTGGAGCTTTCTTACGAAAAGGTGCATTCACTCATCGGTAAGACCATCCCTGTAGAAACTATCAAGAGCATCGTGAAGAGCCTGGAGATGAAGATTGTGAATGAAACCTCCGAAGGACTGACGCTCGACGTACCTCCCTATCGGGTAGACGTGCAGCGCGATTGCGATGTCATCGAAGATATCCTCCGTATTTACGGATATAATAATGTTGAGATTCCTGCGACCTTGAAGTCCAGCCTGACCACAAAGGGCGAGTGCGACAAGTCGAACAAGATTCAGAACCTCATTGCCGAACAGCTGGTAGGTGCCGGCTTCAACGAGATTCTGAACAACTCGTTGACGCGTGCCGCCTATTACGACGGACTGGAGTCTTGCCCCGCGGCCAATCTGGTTATGCTGATGAATCCGTTGAGTGCCGATCTGAACGCCATGCGCCAGACGCTCCTTTTCGGTGGTCTGGAGAGCATCGTGCGCAATGCCAACCGTAAGAACGCCGACCTGAAGTTCTTCGAATTTGGTAACTGCTACCATTTCAATGCCGAAAAGAAGAACGACGAGAAGCCTCTTGCCGCCTATTCGGAAGAATATCACCTGGGCTTGTGGCTTACCGGTAAGAAGGTGTCCAACTCGTGGGCACATGCCGACGAAGACAGTTCGGTATACGAACTCAAGGCCTATGTGGAGAATATCTTGGCCCGTGTAGGTCTGCACATGCACGACCTCGTTGTCGGCAACCTGACTGATGATATCTATGCTGCCGCCCTGTCAGTGAACACACGTGGCGGAAAACGTCTGGCTACGTTCGGCGTTGTGACGCGTAAGATTCTGAAAGCTTTCGACATCGAAAACGAAGTCTTTTACGCCGACCTCAACTGGAACGAGCTGATGAAGGCCATCAAGAACATCAAGGTCAGCTATACGGAAATCTCCAAGTTTCCGGCTGTGAAACGCGACCTGGCTCTGCTGCTCGACAAGAAAATCCAGTTTGCCGAAATCGAGAAGATTGCTTATGAAACCGAGAAGAAGCTCTTGAAATCCGTTGAGCTGTTCGATGTGTACGAAGGCAAGAACCTCGAAGCCGGCAAGAAGAGTTATGCTGTCAGCTTCCTGTTGCAGGACGAAAACGCCACGCTCAACGAGAAGCAGATCGACAAGATTATGCAGAAGCTCATCGCCAACTTGCAGAACAAGCTGGATGCCAAACTGAGATAAAACCAATTGAACGAATCATTTAAAATCAAAATAAAAACATTACTCCCATGGGAAGAGCGTTTGAATATAGAAAAGCTACCAAGCTGAAAAGATGGGGCCACATGGCCAAAACATTTACACGTCTGGGCAAACAAATCGCCATTGCCGTAAAGGCAGGCGGTCCGGAACCCGAAAACAACCCTACACTGCGTTCGGTTATCGCCACCTGTAAGCGCGAGAACATGCCGAAGGACAATATCGAGCGTGCCATCAAGAACGCAATGGGTAAGGACCAGAGCGATTACAAGGGCATGACATACGAAGGCTACGGCCCTCACGGCATTGCAGTATTTGTAGATACGCTGACCGACAATCCCACCCGTACCGTTGCCGATGTCCGTTCGGTATTCAACAAGTTTGGCGGCAACCTTGGTACAATGGGTTCGCTGGCTTTCCTCTTCGACCACAAGTGCGTGTTCACGTTCAAGAAGAAAGACGGCATGGACATGGAAGAATTCATCCTCGACATGATCGACTTCGATGTAGACGAAGACTACGAAGAAGACGAAGAAGAAGGTACCATCACCATCTACGGTGATCCGAAGAGCTATGCTGCTATCCAGAAACACCTCGAAGAGTGCGGTTTCGAAGATGTCGGCGGCGACTTCACCTATATTCCCAATGACCTGAAGGACATCGAGCCCGAACATCGCGAAACCATCAACAAGATGATCGAGCGTCTCGAAGAGTTCGACGATGTACAGACGGTTTATACCAACATGAAGCCGGAAGAAGAATAATGGCTGCAGTGACCTACCATTACAAGACGAAAGGTACGTGCAGTACCGATATCAACCTCCAGGTGGAAGACGGTATCATTAAGGACATCGAGTTCTGGAGCGGTTGTAACGGCAATCTGCAAGGCATCTGCCGGTTAGTGAAAGGTATGCCTGTCAAAGAAGTCATTGCCCGTTTGGAGGGTATCCGTTGTGGCATGCGTCCCACGTCATGCCCCGATCAGCTTTGTCAGGCCCTTCATGAAATGGGATATTGAACAATATACCTTTAGTTCTTGTTTATCATATAAAAGCCGGTTGGAAATTATCCTTCCGGCTTTTTTTATTACAATATTTTGTATTTTTGTCACTCACTACATCAAAGGTATATGAAGAATATTCTGAAAGATCTCAAGCGGAAAGACCATAAACGATATTTGGGTGGGCTCGATGTATTCAAGTATATTGGGCCAGGTATGTTGGTAACGGTCGGCTTTATCGATCCCGGTAATTGGGCTTCCAACTTTGCTGCCGGGTCGGAGTTTGGTTATGCCCTTTTGTGGGTGGTGACCTTGTCTACCGTAATGCTCATCATCCTGCAGCACAATGTAGCCCATCTAGGCATCGTTACCGGTCTCTGTCTTTCCGAAGCCGCTACCAAGTACACCCCTGCCTGGGTCTCAAAGCCCATATTGGCAACGGCAGTCTTGGCTTCCATTTCCACCTCGCTGGCCGAAATCCTGGGTGGTGCCATCGCTTTGCAGATGCTGTTCGGCATCCCCATTCCGTGGGGAGCCTTGCTTACCACCGTCTTTGTGTTGCTGATGCTTTTCACCAATTCCTATAAGAAGATAGAGCGCGCCATCATAGCTTTTGTATCCGTCATTGGACTTTCGTTCATTTACGAACTGTTCCTGGTGAAGATCGACTGGCCGTTGGCAGCCGCTTCGTGGGTTACGCCTTCGTTACCCCAGGGTAGCATGCTCATTGTCATGAGTGTATTGGGTGCCGTAGTCATGCCCCACAATCTGTTTCTGCATTCCGAAGTCATCCAGAGCCACGAATACAACAAGCAGGACGATTCCTCTATCCGCCGTGTCTTGAAGTACGAACTGTTCGATACCCTGTTTTCCATGGTAGTCGGTTGGGCCATCAATAGTGCCATGATTCTGTTGGCTGCCTCTACCTTCTTTCAGGCAGGCGTTCCCGTAGACGAACTTCAGCAGGCCAAGTCGTTGCTCGAGCCTTTGCTGGGCAATAATGCTGCCATCATCTTTGCCTTGGCTTTGCTTATGGCCGGCATTTCGTCCACCATCACCAGCGGTATGGCGGCCGGTTCTATTTTTGCCGGAATGTTTGGTGAGTCCTATCACATCAAGGACAGCCATTCGCAGGTCGGCGTTGTGCTTTCGTTGGGTGTGGCCCTTTTGCTGATATTTTTTATCGGAGATCCTTTTAAGGGATTGCTGATATCGCAGATGGTGTTGAGTCTTCAGTTGCCGTTTACGGTATTCCTTCAGGTTGGGTTAACGTCTTCTGTACGTGTTATGGGGAAATATGCCAACAGCCGATGGAGTAGTGGGGTACTCTATTTTATAGCCTCCGTGGTCACCGTACTCAACATTTGGCTGATAGTATCGGAATTATTATAAAAAGATGAATTTATTAGAGAACGATATGGAAGAAAATGAAAAGAGAATAGAAAAGGCCGTCGCCCTTTTCAAGAGTGGTTTCAACTGCGCCCAGTCGGTAGTGACGGCCTTTGCCGACCAATATGGATTTACCGAAGAGCAGGCCCTTCACATGGCTGCCTCTTTTGGTGGAGGTATCGGTCGTATGCGTATGACCTGTGGTGCTGCCTGTGGCCTGTTCATGTTGGCCGGTCTGGAGAAGTGTGCCGTCGAGGGCAAAGACCGTGAAAGTAAGGCCGCCAATTATGCCCTTGTACAGCAGTTGGCCGAAGAATTCCGAAAACGCAATGGTTCGTTGATTTGTGCCGAGCTTCTGGGGTTGAAGAAGCCTGAAATTACGAGTGTTCCCGATGAACGTACTAAACAATATTATGCCAAGCGTCCCTGTGCCCACATGGTCGAAGAGGCGGCTCGCATTTGGGTAGAACACTTGGAGAAAAAGAACAACATCTGATAATACAAAGGAATTATCTGTCAGTCGTAATACTCTATTCTTAGTTCATCGCTAACATTGAAATCATCGTGATAACCGTCGTCATATAGATAGACAATGCGTAGGTTTCGATAGACCGATGGTACCTTTAGCGTGTTCAGCAGGTACCATTTCGGTTTGCCGAAGTCGTACGAGCTTCTGTCGAGAATAATACGATTTGATACATAGTCGAAGCGATAGTAGCCTCCTCCTATGCATTGATCACCTGCCAGTAGCAGGTCTTTGTGCTGATAAACCATTCCCAGGCGGAAATATCCGTCCTGGGTAATGATGAATTTGGGCTGTGTCATGTCGGTTTCACTACTAAAAAACGGATTTTTCAAATAAAATTGCTTGTAACAAAGTTATTAAAATTTTCAGAGTATGTTGTAGGTGTTATACTGGTATTTGTGTTTTTATTGGGGCTTCTGATGCAATATCTTACATCTCCAAAGTGGTATTTTACGTTACTAAAGTGTAACTCGATGAAATAAATTCCCTTTTTTCTTACATTATTGGGAGAAAAAAGACTAATAATGTGCTATATAACATAAAAATAACTATCTTTGCACACAAAATAAAATCTGAAATCATCAGAGAGGATTCGATTTTATGGCATGTCTAACTAAAATTTGAATGAAAATGTTGAAAGAAAAAGCTGGTGAAACAGCAGGAAAAATTTGGAACGCACTGAATGAAACTCAAGGCTTGACTGCTAAACAGATCAAGAAAGCAACAAAGCTGGTTGACAAGGACCTTTATCTGGGTCTTGGTTGGCTGCTGAGAGAAGACAAAATCTCTACTTCTGAGGTGGAAGGTGAATTGTTTGTGAAGCTGAACTAAGAAGAATCATTTATCTGACTATAAAAAGAATGCGTTGGTGGGGAAAACCTTTACCAACGCATTTTTTTTATTTCGATGTACATCAATCGTTTTCGTATTTGTCTGGAAGACAGTTTGATACTACTCCTAAATGTACATCTTGAAATGTGGTATACGAACCGTTTTCACTCTACCTTTGCCGGCGATTTATTATTGTGTGAAAATTAGTTTTATATGAAAAATTGGGTAATAGGATTTTGTTTGTTAGGAGTATTGGTCGGTGTATTGACCGCTTGTGAGAAAAACAGTAATCGTACGATAGAGACAGATGCAGCTGTACGTGTGTGTATAACAGATGCTTCGGGGACTCCTGTATCAGATGCGGAGGTAGGTGTTTATACTTCGGAGCTATATGAAATGTTCCAGTCGGATGCGACAGTTGCTCCTTTGTTGAAACTGCGAACGGATAAAAAAGGCGAGGCCGGGATAAAGTTGGATAGAAGGACCTGGTTTGTAGGAACGTCTACGGCAGAGATTTATTTTGTTTTCATCCAATCTGTTTCCCCGTCGAATTATCAATATTGGAGTGCGGGCGGAACAGTTAAAGCGGGTGAGACCCGGAAGTTTTCAATTGTGGCCGAGTTGTTGAATGCCAGTGAAAATACTGATTCGGATTTCCTGATAGACAATGGCGTTTTGATTCGGTATCAGGGAAAGGCAGATGAAGTGGTATTGCCCAGTGAAATAAAAGAAATTGCCGATCGTTGTTTCGCCGAATCGAATATCCGCTGGGTAAAATTGAATGAAGGCTTGGAGAAAATCGGAGCATTTGCTTTTTATAATAGTAGCATTGAAGAAGTCAGTTTTCCTCCAACGTTGAAGGAGATGGGTGAACATGCATTTGAAGATTGCATCCGATTGTTGAAAGCGGATCTGAGCCGTACGTCACTCATACAAATTCCAGATGCTGCATTTTGGGGGGCAGGCTTGACTGAATTGCTTTTGCCCGAGAGCTTGCAGCAGATTGATGATCAGGTGTTCTTGGATACGAAGAGTTTACGAACCTTGGTTTTGCCGGAGGCAGTTGTTCGGATTGGCATGGAAGCGTTCAGAGATTCGGGATTGGAAAAGGTACAGTTGTCCAATAGGTTGAATCGGTTGGGAGAACGTGCCTTTTATAACTGTTTTCGTTTGAAGGATGTGCGGTCTGGTGGAAAGTGGAATGGGCAGAGTGGTGTTATGGAAGTGGGCTGTTTTGAAAATTGTACGATGTTGGAGAACATAGAATTGCCGTCGAGCCTAGTGGAACTGAAGGGATGGACTTTTATCGGTTGCAACAGATTGACGGCAGTGACGGTACCCGAACGGGTTGTTAAAATCGGTTATGACGGACTGGACGGAGGAAATGTCAGCGTTATTACTTTTCAGAGTATAGTTCCACCTGCATTGGATCGTGCCTTGCCAGCCTATGAGTATGTTGAGTCAATATATGTACCTGAAGTTTCCGTTCAGGCTTATAAGGAAAAATACCCTGTGTATGCGGGTAAAATAAAGGCGATAGGCTAGTGCTGGCAGAACGACAGGATGAGGTTCGGGATAAAAAATATCCGAAACAAGTTTCAATATTTTGTTCTCCGCTCACCTTTCGCTATCTTTGCACCGCTTTTATTTAGATTTTAATTAGTCATCGATGAAGAATATACGTAACTTTTGTATCATAGCCCACATTGACCACGGGAAATCTACACTGGCAGACCGCCTGCTGGAATTTACCAACACCATACAAGTGACCGAAGGACAAATGCTGGACGACATGGATTTGGAGAAGGAAAGAGGTATCACCATCAAGAGTCATGCCATCCAGATGGAATATGTGTACAAGGGGGAGAAGTATATCCTGAACCTGATTGACACGCCGGGACACGTGGACTTCTCGTACGAAGTGTCGCGCTCCATCGCTGCCTGCGAGGGTGCGTTGCTCATTGTCGATGCTTCGCAGGGTGTACAGGCACAGACCATTTCGAACCTCTATATGGCCATCGAGCACGACCTGGAGATTATTCCTGTCATCAACAAATGCGACATGGCCAGTGCCATGCCCGACGAGGTGGAGGATGAAATCATCGAACTGCTCGGTTGCAAGCGCGAGGAGATTATCCGTGCTTCGGGCAAGACGGGTATGGGTGTGGAAGAGATTCTGGCAGCCGTTATCGAACGCATTCCCCATCCCGAAGGCGACGAAAATGCTCCGTTGCAGGCGCTGATTTTCGACTCGGTTTTCAATTCTTTCCGTGGCATTATCGCCTATTTCAAAATAGAGAACGGTATCATCCGCAAGGGTGACAAGGTGAAGTTCTTCAATACCGGTAAGGAGTATGATGCCGACGAGGTAGGCGTGTTGAAGATGGACATGGTGCCCCGCGACGAGTTGCGTACGGGTGATGTGGGTTACATCATCTCCGGTATCAAGACTTCGCGCGAGGTGAAGGTGGGCGATACCATCACGCACATTGCCCGTCCGTGCGACAAGGCCATCGCAGGCTTCGAGGAAGTGAAGCCGATGGTGTTTGCTGGCGTCTATCCCATCGAGGCGGAAGACTTCGAGGACCTGCGTTCTTCGTTGGAGAAACTCCAGCTGAACGACGCGTCGCTGACCTTCCAGCCCGAATCGTCGCTGGCTTTGGGCTTCGGCTTCCGTTGCGGCTTCCTCGGTCTGCTCCACATGGAGATTGTTCAGGAGCGTCTGGACCGTGAGTTCGACATGAACGTCATTACAACCGTGCCCAACGTATCTTATAATGTATACGACAAGCAGGGACATGTCATGGAGGTACACAACCCCGGCAGCATGCCCGACATTACGATGATAGACCACATTGAAGAGCCCTACATCCGTGCATCGGTCATCACGACCACCGACTACATCGGACCAATCATGACCCTTTGCCTTGGCAAGCGCGGCGAACTGGTGAAGCAGGAGTATATTTCGGGCAATCGTGTGGAAATATATTACGACATGCCGTTGGGCGAAATCGTCATTGACTTCTACGACAAGCTGAAGAGTATCTCCAAGGGATACGCCTCGTTCGACTATCATCCCAACGGCTTCCGTCCGTCCAAGCTGGTGAAGCTGGATATCCTGCTCAATGGCGAGCCGGTAGATGCCCTGTCCACGCTGACGCACTTCGACAATGCTTACGAACTGGGTCGCCGCATGTGCGAGAAGCTGAAGGAACTCATCCCGCGCCAGCAGTTCGAAATAGCCATTCAAGCGGCTATCGGTGCCAAGATCATCGCCCGCGAAACCATCAAGGCTGTGCGCAAGGACGTGACGGCCAAGTGTTATGGTGGCGACGTGAGCCGTAAACGCAAGCTGCTCGAGAAGCAGAAGCGCGGCAAGAAGCGCATGAAGCAGATTGGTAACGTGGAAGTGCCGCAAAAAGCTTTCCTGGCTGTGCTCAAGCTGGATTGATAAATCTGATTAACCCGGGGGAGGATGCTCTCTTTCCATAGGACTGTCTTGGTGTCCTCCTCTTTAATGCTTTATATATAAGTGAGAAAAGTTCTATCGTTTTCGGCCTTCCTGATGGCCGGGCTGCTGGTCAGCCAGTATCTCCCCCTGTGGGCGGGAGGAAGTTATGACGCGGTGAAGACCGTGTCCAATGTGTTGCTTTACGTCTGCCTCGGTTTCATTATGATTAATGTGGGGCGCGAGTTCGAAGTCGACAAGTCGCGCTGGCGGACGTATGCCAAAGACTACTTCATTGCCATGGCCACCGCTGCCATGCCTTGGTTCCTGATTGCGCTTTACTATGTGTTTGTTCTGCTCCCCTCTGTCTATTGGGGCAGCTGGGAGGCGTGGAAAGAAAATCTGCTGCTGAGCCGTTTTGCCGCACCCACGTCAGCGGGCATTCTCTTCACCATGCTGGCGGCCATCGGGCTGAAGCAGAGCTGGATGTACAAGAAGATACAGGTGTTGGCTATTTTCGACGACCTGGACACCATTCTGCTGATGATTCCCTTGCAGATTATGATGATTGGGCTGAAGTGGCAGCTGCTGGCCATTGTACTGATTGTGATGCTGCTTTTGTCCTTCGGGTGGAAGCAGATGGGCCGCTACGACTGGCGGCAGGACTGGAAGGCCATCCTCTGCTATTCTGTGCTGGTGTTTGCCGCTACGCTGGGCGTCTATCTGCTGAGTAAACATTTCTATGGCGAGGAGGGAAGCATCCATGTGGAGGTGCTGCTTCCGGCTTTCGTGCTGGGCATGGTGATGAAGCATCGCGAACACGACTCACCTGCCGAGCGGCGGGCGGCTACAGGCATTTCCTTCCTCTTCATGTTTCTGGTGGGTGTGGGCATGCCTCGTTTTCTGGGTGTCGACTTTGCCGAGGCTTCGGCAGGCGGGCATTCTGTTACGGGTTCACAGGAGATGATGTCGTGGGGCGTGATAGCATTGCATGTGTTGGCTGTTTCGTTCTTGTCCAATATCGGGAAGCTGTTTCCCGTCTTTTTCTATCGCGACCGCAAGTTCAGCGAGCGTCTGGCTTTGTCCATCGGCATGTTTACCCGCGGCGAAGTGGGGGCGGGTGTCATCTTCATAGCCTTGGGTTACAATCTGGGTGGTCCGGCATTGCTTGTTTCGGTGCTTACCATTGTGCTCAACCTGGTGCTCACAGGCTTCTTTGTGTTGTGGGTCAAGAAGTTGGCCTTGCGCAGCTATCAGCCGCAGGAGGCTTGAGAATGCCTGCCTGAACGGGTTTTACAGATCTGACAAATCGATTCGATTCATGCGGAAAGGGTGTCTTAATGACGCCGTTTCCGCATTTTTTGTATCCCACACCGTCGGTCGTTTCTGTCCAAATAGGAGGAAAGGAGGGCGAAAATAGCCTTTCCAGGCGGAAAACAATGCTTTTTCCGGTCGTTTACATCCTGTTTTCTTCGGTATAACATTGGATGTTCTTCGTCAAAAGCGTGTATGTTTTGTCGGTTTTCCGTGTATCTTTTGTCTTCTTTTTGTGCATTTCTTGTCCGGATTGGGTGTATAAAGGCATTTCGGGCGGCTTTTTTCTCTGTTTTTTCTTCTATTTCAAATGTCAATATTTTGCTATCAAGTTGATTGATAGCGACTAAGGGCCTCCTTTCTCCGTTCTTTTCCATCGGCCGTCTCTTGGGCTTGAAATAAGCGATTCTCGCGCGTTTCGATAGACAAAGTGTCAATTTGACAAATCGTTTCCTGTACTTCTACTGCTAACTTTAGTTAATCTACTGCTTTTATTAGTTGAATAACTAATATAATTAGTTGTTTGTATGGAAATAATGACTATATTTGCAGTACACAATGCCGATAAAGCGAAATGATTATGAAACGACTGACCGTAAAAGAAGAAGAAATCATGCGGATGTTTTGGGAGCATGGCCCCATGTTTGTCCGCGAGTTGCTGGCTTTCTATGAAGAGCCGAAGCCCCACTACAATACCGTGTCCACGCTGGTGCGCGGGTTGGAAGAGAAGGGATTCGTGGGCTATAAGGCCTACGGAAATACCTACCAGTATTATCCGCTGGTGTCGGCGAAGGACTACAAGCGTTCGGCGCTGAACGAGGTCGTGGCTCATTACTACGACAATTCCTTTGCCAACGTTGTCTCCGCCTTTGTAGAAGAGGAGGGCATGCCGCTCGACGAGCTGAAGGAGCTGATAGCGCGGATTGAAAACAAACGCCAAGCCTGACAGGGATATGGGTGCCTTTCTGTTCTATCTGTTCAAGTCCACGCTCTGCCTGGCGATGCTTTATCTGCTCTTCCGGCTGTGCTTCAGGGGCGATACGCTGTTTCGCACCAACCGCTTTCTGCTGTTGGGCGGCACGGCAGTCTGCCTGTTGCTGCCTTTGGTGCAGGTAGACGTACCGCAGGAAAGCCTGTGGCAACGCCCCCTGGTGGCGGTAGAAGCCGCATTGACGAAACCTTCGGCGGAGGAAGCCTCGGCAGAAGATACGTTGTCCGAAACAGATGCGGACTCGATGCGCCTTGCAGAGACCGATGGGTTGACAAAGACGCCGCGGTCGGAAACGTCGTACAGCGGGTTGTACCTGCTGGCGGCTCTCTATGCAGGTGGGGCGCTGCTGACGCTGGGTTTCTTTCTGCTATCGCATGGGCGTATGCGGCAGTTGGTGCGCCGTTGTCCCGTCAGGGAGTGTGGCGGCTACCGGCTGGTTATCGGTCCGCGCGGACAGCAATCCTTCAGTTGGGGGCGGACCGTCGTCCTCTCGCAGGAAGACTATGAGCAGAACCGCGAAACGGTGCTGCTGCACGAGCGGATGCACCTGCACTACTGCCACACGGCCGACCTGCTGTGGATGGAACTGCTGATTGTGCTCCACTGGTTCAACCCTGCCGCCTGGCTGCTGATGCGCGAACTGCGCGAAGTGCACGAGTTCGAAGCAGACAGCGGCGTACTTTCTCATGGCATCGATGCCACTCAATATCAACTTTTGCTCGTGAAGAAATCCGTCGGCACAAGGCTCTACTCTATGGCCAGCGGCTTTGGACACAGCAAGCTAAAACAACGTATCAATATGATGTTAAAGAAAAGAACCAACCGACTGGCACGACTGAAGCTGTTGCTCTTCGTGCCGGTGGTGTCGGGGACGCTCTATGCGTTTGCCCGGCCCGAAGTGAAGAACGCGGTGGAACAGGTGGTGAAGCCGCAAGTCTGCGAACCCTTGCAGAACACCGTCCGTCAGGACGAGCGTGAACTGTTGGAGCAATATTTCGCGCGGAAGTTCAGAGAGGGTGGAGGTACCGTAGCTCCTGCCCTGGGAGAGGCGGCACACACGCTCTTTGTCAACATGAGAAATCAGATTATGATAGACCGGCAAGGGACAAAGACTGATTGTGCCGACTTTATCCGCAAGCATCTGGCCGACGCCTTGCGGAAAGATTATCAACAGGCAAAACAGTTGGGACAGCCGTTCCGTTCCGATTTGCAGATACGCTACGACCGCGGGACGACTACCGAAGCCATGCGCCTCTATCTGCGTACGGTGAAGGAAGTCTATCAGCAGCTTCGTCGGGAAGTCGCTGCCGAGCTGGGTACGGCAGATGAAGCCGCTTTGGACAAGGCGTTCCCCATCCTCGTTACGTTTGCAGAGCCGAAGGAATATAAGAAAATAGTGGTAGACGCTGCGGAGAAACTACCGCTGGAAGTGACGCTGCTGGCTTCCGGCCAAAGCAAGACACTGACGAATTTCTCCTTGGACGAACTTCGGAAAGAAATGAAGGTCTTCCGTTCCGGCATGTCCGATATGACCATCTCGCTGAAGGTGGACAAGGACATCCCGATGGGTGTAGTGCAGGATGTGAAGGAAGAGTTGAGGAAAGGATTTAGGAAGTAGGTTTCAGATATGGATAAGTCCTGTCAGGCCGCCCTTACGGGTGAATAAAGATTATGCAGTCTTCGTCCGAGAAGGCAGTATGACAGGACTTTTATAAGACGGTCCGTTATTGGTTTGAAGTGTTCTTCTTCAGCCATTCAGCCCGGCGCTGGTCGGGTAGGTGCTTGATGGAAAAATCTTCAAATCGTGCGCTGAATCCATTTCCGTCGGGGCTGGCTCCCATGATACCTACCATGACGGGATGATTGTCCTGTAACCAGGCATTTCGCATCATGGTATATTCTTTGTCGTCGAAGGAATAGAAAATTTCTACGGCATCCAGCCTTCTGATCGCCTTAATCCAGATAAAGGGTACAGGTTTTTCCAGCGGAATGATGCTCCAGTCACTCTTATGATGGGTTACAACCGTACTCAGATTGTATTTCCCGTCCACAAACTCGATACCGGCCTTGATATAATTCTCATGATCGATACGCAGCATCAGTCCTGCCTGGTCGAAACGGGCCTGATAATCACCCGATATTTTCACCTTGACTTCAAACTCTCCTCCGCGCAACGCATACAGGAAAGGGGCATCATCTACGGTAAATCCATAATGGGATATCCGCCAATAGTCAGTTTGTGGTGTGACATCCATCAGGAGCGTGTTGTTTTTGATTTCCCACTGTTCCGGTTCGTTGAACCATTGCATCTTTTCCAATGATTGTGCCATGCAGACACATGAAGCGGCAATCATACATCCGCTTAACAACATTGACTTCTTCATATTCATATAATTTTTTATGTAATCTTTTCCGTTTACCGTGAATAACTATTCTTTTTTTTACCTTTGCAAAGGTAAATCGTTGTAAACGAATCTGCAATGATTAATAATAACCATTCTTTTTCGGACAGATGGATACTGTGGATATATTGAACAAAGAATTCTCCATGCAAGACTTTACAGGAGACCAGCCCTATGATGAAATGCTGGTCAGATACAAGGACATTGCCTGTAACTATGCTCGGATGGAGAATGTGATTGCTGTATTGAGTGACTTGCGTACCCGATCCAGCTATATCTATTATGGTGGCTTCTCGCAAATGCTTGAAAGAGGAGGAAGGAAGCGGGAGGATAAAGTTTCTTCCATTTGGGAAAAAGAACTTTTCGGGCTTATGCATCAGGATGATTTGGAGAACAAGCACTGGCAGGAACTTTGTTTCTATCATTTCATGAAACGGCAGCCCAAAAGAAAACGTTCCGATTATTATCTGGCCAGCAAGATACGAATGATGAGCTGCACGGGAAGTTATCTGTCTGTGTTGCATCGGATGTTTTATGTTCTGCTTCCTTCCAGTGACAGCCTTTGGCTGGCATTGTGCCTGTACGGTCCTCTGACCATTGAACTTCCTTCACAGTGCATGATAGTCAATTCTGTTACGGGACATGTCACAGAACTGGAAAAACAAAATAGCAAGAAGATATTGTCTGCCAGGGAAAGGCAGATATTGACTATGATAGACAAAGGTTTGACGAGTAAGGAAATAGCCAGACTGCTTTCTATCAGTATAAATACGGTCAGTCGTCACAGACAAGAAATCTTGGCTAACCTGCAAGTGAAGAATTCTATCGAGGCTTGCAGGATAGCTAAAGATCTGAAGTTGATTTAAGTAAGGTTTGTTCGTCTATTCCTTGATTCGTATCAGCGCATTCGCTACGATGGCAGTCAGGCCGCCCGTAGTGATGCCCGATGCGAAAATGTTGCGCAGTGTTTCGGGCAGCTGGCACAGAATTTCGGGCACCAGTTCAACGCTCAGCCCCAGCGAGAAGCTGACGGCAATGACCAGTGTGGCTTTACGGTTCATCTCCTGTGCGGCGATGATGCGGATACCTGCTGCTGCCACCGTGCCGAACATCAGCAACGTAGCACCTCCCAATACCGGTTCGGGCATCAGCGAGAATACCAGTCCTACAGCGGGGAACAGCCCCAGCACAACAAGCATACCTGCTATGTAGTAGCCCACGTAGCGGCTGGCCACACCAGTCAGTTGTATCATGCCGTTGTTTTGTGCAAACACTGAATTGGGGAAGGCACAGAGCATGCCCGAAATCATGGAGTTGAAACCGTCGGCAAAGATGCCGCCCGACGCCCGTCGGATGAAGACCTCGCCCTCGACAGGCTCACCCGAAATCATGGAGTTGGCTGTGATATCACCGTACGCCTCGATAGCCGTGATGACAAAAATCAGTGCCAGGGCCAGTACGGCAGACAGGCTGATATCCAGTCCGAAGCGGAAGGGATGGGGGACGGTGACACCGCCGAAACTCTGTACCGAACCGAAGTCAATCATGCCCATCAGCCACGCCACGACGTAGCCCGTAGCCAGGCCGATGACGATGGAGCTCATGCGCAGGTACCGGTTACTGCTGCGGTTGAAAATCAGAATAAGTACCAGTACCAGAGCTGCCAGACCTACGTAGCGCAGACTGCCGAATGTTCCGTCGGCTTGGGCTGCCGCACCGCCTCCACAAGCCGTGATGCCCACCTTGATGAGGCTCATACCGATGAGGGTCACTACGATGCCCGACACGAGCGGGGTGATAATCTTCCGTGTGTACTTCAGCAGGCGGCTGATAATCATTTCTACCGAAGCGGCCGCCATGCAAGATCCGAAGACCAGTGCCAGCCCGCCCGTGGTACCCGCAGCAATGATGGGGCCGATGAACGAGAAGCTGGTACCCTGGATGCACAGCAGTCCCGTTCCGATAAAGCCGAAGCGGCGGCATTGCACGAAGGTGGCGATGCCCGAGGCGATGAGGGCCATGGATACCAGATAGCCCGTTGTTTCAGTATCAAGTTTCAGTGCACCCGAGATGATGAGCGGCGGTGTGATGATGGCTACGAAGATGGCCAGCAGATGTTGCAGCGCGGCGAAGAAAGCTTCGCGGAAAGGTGGGCGGTCGTTCAGACCATAGATGAGGCCGTTCTTCGGCGTCGTTTGTGGTTGTTCTTCCATATAGAGAAAATGTGAGAGGCGCGGATGGTACGGTCGCTTTCAGGCAAGCAGTCCGTGCGCTCCGCGCCTTTGATGATGAAAAAAGGTTTATCTGATCTTGATTTCGCAGTTGTCCAGACTTTCTATGATAGCCAGGCTCTCTACGTGGATGCCTGCCGCACGCAGTTCGTCGCCTCCGTGCTGGAAGGCCTTTTCAATGATGAAGCCCATACCGACCAGTTCGGCGCCGGCCTGTTTCACCAGTTCGATGATACCTTTGGCTGCATTTCCGTTGGCCAGGAAGTCGTCGATGAACAGCACCTTGTCGCCCGGGCAGAGGAAATCGCGGCTGACACAGACATCATACGTGCGCTGCTTGGTGAAGGAGAAGACCGAGGTGGCCAGCATGTTCTCCATCGTACTGGGCTTTTTCTTCTTGGCAAAGACCACGGGGAGTTCGAGCAGATATCCTACCATGATGGCCGGAGCAATTCCGCTGGCCTCTACCGTGATGACTTTGTTGATTTGGGTTGATGCGAAACGGCGTACGAATTCCACGCCGATACTTTTCATCAGGATGGGGTCCATCTGATGGTTGATGAAGTTGTCTACTTTCAGGATTCCTCCGGGGAAGCAGCGTCCGTCGCGAAGGATGCGGTCTTTCAATGTCTTCATTGCCTTATTCTTTTGTTGTTGTTTGGTTCAGTTCGGATGTTTCTTCTGTCTTTTCTTCCTCTTCTCCGGCCGGCAGAAGTCGGGGCGATATGCGCTTCTTGGGTGTCAGGCTCATGCCACGCAGCTGTTCGGCCTGGCGGACCACGCTGCCCGCTCCGTCCGACAACTGGTTCAATGCCTTGTCGTAGTCCTTCTGAAGGCTGCCCAGACGGTCGCCCAGGGTGAGGAACGTGTCGGTAAAGCCGGCAATCTTTTCGTAGAGTGACGTGCCCCGCTTGATGATGGCCTGCACGTTCTTTACCTGATTCTCGCGTTTCCACAGGTCGAGCGAGAGGCGCAGGGCACTGATGAGGTTGGTGGGGCTCATCAGAACAACCTTCTTGTTGTAGGCATATTCCCACAGGTTGGCGTCGCTCTGTACGGCCAGCAGATAAGCTCCTTCGGTAGGGATGAACATCATGACGAAGTCGGGCGCCTTGACGTCGTAGTGCGAGTAGTCCTTGCGGCTCAGTTCGTCGATGTGAGCCCGGACGGACTGCAGATGTGCCTTCAGGCAGCGGGCCTGCTCTTCCTTGTCCTCGGCGGCGGTATAGGCGGCGTAGGCCGATAGGGAGACTTTGGAGTCGATAATCATTTCACGGTCGTCAGGATAGCGGACGATGATGTCGGGCTGCATGCGCTGACCGCTTTCTTCGTTGGTCAGTGCTTCACCCCGCTCGTCGCGCAGAAACTCCTGGCGGACGTAATGTTCGCCTTCGATGAGGCCCGATGCCTGGAGCAGGCGTTCCAGAATGACTTCGCCCCAGTTACCCTGCATTTTCGAGTCGCCCTTCAGGGCACGGGTCAGGTTGTTAGCCTCTTCGCTCAGGCGGTTGTTCAGTTCCACAAGGTCCTTGATGCGTTCGCCCAGTGAGAAGCGTTCCTTGGCTTCGGTGTTGTATACCTGTTCTACCTTTTCGCGGAAGTCTTTGAGATTTTCACCCAAGGGGCGGAGCAGATTGCCGATGTGTTCGGCATTGAGGCGCTTGAAGTCGTCGGCCTTGTTTTGGAAGATACGGTTGGACAGTGCTTCGAACTCAGTGTTCATGCGGCGGTGCAGGGCTTCGGCCTCTTCGCGCTGTTCGGCCAGGCGCTTTTCCAGTTGCTGCCGTTGTTCGGCCAGTCGTTCGGCGAATTGCTGTTCGCGGCTGCTGTTCTGTTCATTGAACAGCCGTTCCTGTTCGGCCAGGCGGTTGGCAAACAGCCGCTCCTGCTCGGCCAGGCGTTCACCAAACTGTTTTTCTTGTGCGGCCAGTCGTTCGGTGCTCTGCTGCCCGATGGCTTTCAGCCGCTCCTCGGCAACTGCTTTCTCTCGTTCGATGCGTTCGTTGGTCGTACGGTTCAGCAAGTCTTCACGTTGCTGTGCGGCTTCAAGCTGCGCTTTCAGTGCGGTGGCTTTACGCCCTGCAACCAGCATCCCGATACCTGTCCCCACGCCCAGTCCTATAATCAGTAATACGATTTCCATGATGTGCGATATTATGTCCGTTTATTAAAACCAATCCCCACCGGTTATCTTTGTGGCTGCAAAGCCTGCCGCATCTTTTCAATCAGTTCGGGAGTTCCGGTGACAGGCTTGCGGGTCAGCAGGAAGGCAAAGTTTTCGGCCAGTATTTCTTCGGGATTGATGATGTAGTTGGTATTCCTTCCTACCTGTTCAAAGAAATTCTCTGCATCCTTTATTCCGTATATCACCGTTTTCCCGTCTTTCTGTTCTGCTTTCCCGTCTTTCAGCGGCATCAGGCCGATTGTCAGATAATTGAAGAAGCTGCCTCCTTCGTAGGGCTTGTTGGCATATATCAGCATCGCACAGGGGCGTTCTTCCCCCTTGATGCGAAAGCGGGCGTAACTGTCGAAGCGGTTGACATCGGGGTTGGTGATGATTACGTCGCGCAAATCGGCCGGTACTTCAAATTCCTCTGGCACAATGTTGAAGCCGATGAGCTTGTACATCTTCTCACGGAAATCCGGATTGTTGCGAGTCAGCACATGAAACAGTTCGTGCGCCAGCAGATAACTTGCCTGCTGGGGCTTCATGCGGGCTATCTGCTCTTCCACTACGATGTAGTCCATACGTGTATATCCTCCTGCACCGCCTTCTTCGGCCATCGTGGTTTTCAGGATTCTGATTTCCTGCGGAAGAGTCAGTGACAGGTTCAAGGCTTTGATGTGGCTGTTCAGCGTGTCGGCCGCTTCCTGCATCCGCTGCTTGTCCAGTTCACTCCAGTCGCGTGCCTGGTCGGCAATGAAGTGTATCAGTTCCTGCCGGGTTCCACCTTTTTTGCCCAGCCGGGCTTCGTAGTCGAAACGGCTCCACTGGCGGGTGGTGGCATCTTCCTGCGAAAGCAGAACACGGGCCTGGGCGGCATCGACGTAGTGCAGGCTGATTTGCGCATACATCCCCGTAGCACCAAGGCCAAGAGATAAAAGTACTGTTGCCAGAAATCTTTTCATGCGAAGCGGCCCTCCTTATTCTGTCAGTACTTCGTTTCCGTTCTCGGTAATCAGCACCATGCTTTCCCACTGTGCCGAGGGCAGGCCGTCGTCGGTGCAGACGGTCCATCCGTCGGCCTCGTCGATGAAGACTTCATAACTGCCCATGTTGATCATCGGTTCGATGGTGAACGTCATGCCCGGTACAATCATCATGCCCGTTCCTTTCTTGCCGAAGTGCTCTACGTCGGGCTCTTCGTGGAATTTGACACCACATCCGTGGCCGCACAGGTCGCGTACCACACTGTAGCCGTTCTTCTCGGCATGTTCCTGGATGGCGGCACCTATGTCTCCCAGGCGTGTCCAGGGCTGTGCCATGCGTACGCCGATGTCGCGGCATTCGCGGGTCACTTCAACGAGACGTTTCATTTCGGGACTCACTTCGCCGATCATGAACATGCGCGATGCGTCTGAGAAATAACCTTTGTAGATGGTCGATACATCGACGTTGACGATGTCGCCGCTTTTCAGGATTTCCCTGGTGCTGGGGATGCCGTGGCACACGACATCGTTGATGCTGGTACATACACTCTTCGGGTAACCTTCGTAAAGGAAGGGGGCGGGGATGGCATCGTGGTCGGTGGTGAAGCAGTAGACCATGTGGTCTATTTCGGCCGTAGACATGCCTTCACGGATATTCTCAGAAATATAGTCGAGCAGGGCAGTATTGATTTTGGCACTCTCGCGGATGCCGGCCAGCTGTTCTTCGGTACGGAGCAGGTGGCGTTGCGGCAGGCGGACGCCTTCGCGTTTGTATTGCTGTATTCTTGCTTCCACTTCATCGGAATAGTTTTTGGGAGTGAAGCGGGCTCCCTTTATCAGTTTCTTCATGATGAAAACTCCTTTTGGTTATAGTTGTGCAAAAGTACGCAAATACTTTGGGAAAAGGGTCGTCTTCTGTAGGGAAATTGCAGGTCGGTGTGGCAGGGGCTTCTTTCAAAGTGTGCAACCGGTTATTTTAGCAGATTTGTAATGTTGTCTAAACATGGTTGCAACAATGTTTGTGCACTTTTGCAATGCCAAATAAAAATAGGAGGAATGATTATGCAACTGAATCAGAATGATTACACGGTAGAAGCTGCCGCAGGCGGCGGATTTTTTGCCTATTACATGAACAATCTGTTGTGCAGCGCTTACGGCGAAACGCCCGATGAAGCCTGTGAGAACCTGGAACGTGTCGTGGACGATTTTGTCAGCGATATGTTTATGGTTGAAGAATATATCTGACCTCAACGTCGAGAAGCATTTCTTACGTAAATTCATATATTCTCTTTTTGCTCCGCATCTGCGTGATGCAGGTGCGGTTAGTTTAAGTCTATTATCCGAACACACCTCTATATATATGTATTGAAGTCCTATGAAAGTATTGTTCATCATTCAAGGCGAAGGGCGGGGACACCTCACCCAAGCCATTACATTGGAAGGCATCTTGCGGCGCAACGGGTACGATGTGGTCGAAGTGCTGGTGGGGCAGAGCAGCTCGCGCAGTCTTCCCGGTTTCTTCAACCGGAGCATCAAGGCACCGGTGAAGCGTTTCCTGAGTCCCAACTTTCTGCCTACACCGGCCAATCGTCGGGTCAGTCTCACGCGCAGCGTGGCCTACAACCTGTTCCGTCTGCCAGCCTATGTACGAAGCATGCAATACATCAACCGGCGTATCCGGGAAACGGAGGCTGAGCTGGTCATCAATTTCTACGAATTGCTGACAGGGCTGACTTACTGTTTCTTCCGTCCTCCGGTTCCGCAGGTCTGCATCGGGCATCAATATCTTTTTCTGCATCCCGACTTCCGCTTTCCGCGAAAAAGTGGATGGAGTCTTTTCCTGTTACGCTTCTTTACCCGTCTGACTTGTATCGGTACCTGTCGCAGGCTCGCTTTGTCATTCCGTCCGATGGACGACAACCCTTCTTCCCGCATTCGGGTGATTCCGCCTTTGCTTCGTCCGGAAGTGCTGGCTTGCGAGAGTGAGAAAGGTGACTATCTGCACGGCTACCTGCTCAATGCGGGCTTTGCGCAGGATGTGTTGGGTTGGCATCAGCGTTATCCGCGTGTACCCCTCCATTTCTTTTGGGACAAGCCGGGTGAAGAAGAAACTTGCTGCATGGACGGTACGCTGACTTTTCATCAGATAGACGACATGAAGTTTCTGCGTTACATGTCCGGTTGCCGCGCTTACGCTACAACAGCAGGGTTCGAGTCAGTGTGCGAAGCCATGTATCTGGGCAAGCCTTTGCTGATGGTGCCTGCCCATATCGAACAGGATTGCAATGCCTATGATGCAGCTTTGACTGGTGCCGGCATTGTGGCCGATTCGTTCGACCTGCAACGCCTGCTCGACTTCGAGCAGGGCTATCGTCCGAATGCGGAGTTCCGTTATTGGGTACGTAGTGCCGAACGAATCATTCTGGATGCACTGGAAGAAGTTGCACACTCCGGACGTTTTCCGTTGGGTGTGCCGTATGAATATTGTAACCGTTTTGAAATCTGAATGTAACACCCGTCCTCTACTTTTGCGGAAAAATTGTGAAACTTATGGCAAACAGGACGGTCAACAAGAAAACCTTGTCGGAGGCATACGTGGAGCGCGACCTGAGTTGGATGTACTTCAACCGGCGCATCCTTCAGGAAGCAACCAAGCAGCAGATTCCTTTGTTGGAACGGTTGGGCTTTCTGGGTATCTATTCAAACAATTTGGATGAATTTTTCCGTGTACGCATGGCTACGCTGAGTCGTATTGCCGAGTGTGATGACAGGAGCGTACGGGCCGAGCGTGAACATGCCCGTCAGCTCATCAAGCAAATCAACAAGCTGAACAACAAGTACGCCAAGGAGTACGAAGAGGCCATCCGCGACGTTACCCAGCAGTTGCGTGCCGAGCACATTTGTCTGTTGAAGGAAAACGAACTCGATGACGAACAGCAGCAATATGTACGTACCTTCTTCCGTCAGCAGTTGAGTGGTTTTGTGAGTCCGGTATGGATTTCGGCGGTAAAACAACTGGCCGACGAGACCGACGAGAACATCTATCTGGCTGTAAAGATGCAGTCAGGCCATAAGAAACAAGGCGATTATGCCTTGATTGAGCTTCCGGTTTCGGTCTGCGGACGCTTTGTGCGCCTGCCCGACAAGAATGGAAACAACTACCTGATGTATCTGGACGATGTTATCCGTTTCTGCCTCCCGATGATTTTCGGCGGATTGAACTATGACCATTTCGAAGCATACGCCTTCAAGTTTACAAAGGATGCCGAAATGGAGATAGACAACGACCTGCGCAACGGCATGTTGCAGAAAATATCCAAGGGAGTGAAGAGCCGCCGGAAGGGTGATGCGCTGCGTGTCATTTACGATGCCGCCATGCCCAAAGACCTGCACAAGCGTGTGATGAACATGTTGAACCTTGACAAGCTGGATACCGTATTGGCCGGTGGCCGTTATCACAACCACAAAGACCTGATGTCTTTTCCCGACTGCGGACGGAAAGACTTGAAATATCCCCGTTGGGAGCCTCTGGTACGCCCTGAACTGGACAGTGGCGAGAGTCTGTTGAAGCTGGTACAGAAGGGCGACCGCTTTATACATGTACCTTATCACAGCTTCGACTACTACATCCGCCTGTTGCAGGAAGCCGCCATACACAAGGAGGTAAAGAGCATCAAGACGACCCTTTACCGTCTGGCCAAAGATTCCAAGGTGGTGCGTGCCCTCATCTGTGCTGCCCGTAACGGGAAGAAGGTGACGGTTGTCATCGAATTGCTGGCTCGTTTCGACGAGGCGTCTAACATCAGCTGGTCGAAGAAAATGCAGGATGCGGGTATTCACGTCATTTTTGGGGTGGAGAATCTGAAAGTGCATTCCAAGATAACCCACATCGGCATGAAGAACGGTAGCGACATCGCCTGCATCAGTACAGGAAACTTCCACGAAGGCAATGCACGGGTTTATACGGACTATATGCTGATGACTGCCGCCCGTAATGTGGTGCGCGATGTCAACTCTGTGTTTACATTTATCGAGAAACCCTATATGCCGGTATCTTTCAAGGAACTGCTGGTATCACCCAATGAGATGAAGAAGAAATTCCTCAAGCTGATCGATGCTGAAATCAAGAACCGCCAGCAGGGAAAGCCGGCCTACATACGGGTCAAGATAAACCATATCACGGATACTGATATGGTGAAGAAATTGTATGAGGCTTCGGCCAACGGCGTGCCCGTCGATTTGCTGGTGCGCGGCAACTGTTCGCTGGTGACAGGCATATCGGGGGTGAGCGATACCATCCATATCTGCGGTATCATCGACCGTTATCTGGAACATTCTCGCATCTTTATTTTTGCGGCCGGTGGTGAAGAAAAGTGTTTCATCGGTTCGGCCGACTGGATGCCCCGCAACTTGGACAATCGGGTGGAGGTGGTGACGCCTGTCTACGATCCTGCCATCAAGGCCGACCTGGCCCGGGTCATCGATTATGGCCTGCGCGACAACATGCAGGGGCGCATAGTCGACGGCAGGGGAGAGAACAAGCCCTGGACGACGGATAGTGAAGTTCCTTTCCGTTCGCAGGAAGCATTGTACAAGTATTACCAGGAGATGAATCAGTCGCAAGAGAACAAATAAGAATATATATATGTGTAAGAAATGTTATGCCGCCATCGATATCGGTTCGAATGCCGTGCGGCTTCTGATCAAGAAAGAGGAGGAGAACGAGAGCCTGGTGAGCCGTCGCCTTTCGAAAGTGCTGATGCTTCGTGTACCCCTCCGTCTGGGATTTGATGTCTTTTCTTTGGGTGAGCTCTCGGAAAACAAGGCTGTAAAGCTGCGCCGTCTGATGAAGGCTTTCCGCCAGCTGATGAAGATATACGAAGTGACCGACTATCGTGCCTGTGCCACGTCGGCCATGCGCGATGCACGCAACGGCAAGGCGGTCATCAAGAAAGTGTTGAAAGATACGGGGATCCGCATCGAGATTATCGACGGTCAGGAGGAGGCCCGTATGATTTACAACAATCATGTGGAGTGTCTGGAAGACCGTACCGGCAATTATATCTACGTGGATGTGGGTGGAGGCAGTACCGAAATCAATCTGCTGACCAACGGCGTGCTGGTACAGTCTCTGTCCTATAACATCGGTACCGTGCGTATGCTGAGCAATGCCGTGCAGGAGGAAGTCTGGACACAGATGAAAGACGACCTGACCCGCCTGACAGCCGATTTTCCCGATATCAACATCATCGGTTCGGGTGGAAACATCAACAAACTCTACCGCTTGGCCGACAAGAAAGACAAGAAACTCCAGCGGATGCCTATTGCTTCCTTGCAGGAACTGTACGACGAACTTAGTCCGTTGACTCCCGAACAGCGCATGAAGGAGTTTAGCCTCAAGGCCGACCGTGCCGATGTTATCGTGCCCGCCGCCAAGATATTCCTGACCATTGCCGAAACGGTGAAGGCACAGTATGTACATGTGCCGGTTATCGGCTTGGCCGACGGTATCATCGACAATCTGTATGCAGGCAACCAGTCTGCCGAATGATTTCGCCTGACATCCGATAAACAAAAACAGCTTTCATCCCGGCAGGAAACCATAAGGATGAAAGCTGTTTCTGTCAGTCAATCGAAAGCCGTTGCATCAGAATACATAGTGGAAGCCGATGGACAGGTCTTCACTGCTGAAAGAGAAGCCGTAACCATCCGAGCTGCCCAGCATGTAGTCATCCCGATATCCGAGGAAACCATATTTGGTGACGAAGCTGAAGTGCTCGTTCAGCTTGATGGCTATACCAGGCTTGAGGCCCAGTTCGAATCCGGAAGTAGCATCTCCTCCGTCCTTGATTTTGTAAGTGGAAACTCCGATTCCACCGTCTACAAACAGGCGCACAATCTTGCTGTTGAAGAAGGAATAACGGGCATAGGGGGCAAAGGCAAAACCGTTGGCAATGATTTTGTGTTCCTCTGTCTTTGTCTTGCTGTGGGTAAAGGCCAGTGTGGCACCGACCGACCATGCTTCATTCAGTTCATAACCTACTTCGGGAGCCAGGGTAAACGACGTTTTGTCGGCATCATCATTGTGCCATAAACCCAGCGAACCGCCTACATACACTTGTGCCTTGACAGACAATGAAGCTGCCAGCACGAACAAAAAAATCACAAATTTCTTCATGTTCATAACAATTTGGTTAAACAAAATTTGGTTAGGTTCTCAAATTGCCGTTTATGGAACTTGGCCCATAACGGCATGTTTTACTCTTCTAAATGTCGTTACAAAGGTAACGGATATGTTGATGATTGCAAAGTTTTGCCTAAGTTTTCTATAAAAATTTTTTTTTTAACCATCATTTCCGGTCGTTGGTTATCCTTTATTGCGAATCTGATGAGGCTTGTTGTATAGGCCGATTTTGTTATTCTTTCTTATAATAATTGGTGTGTAGCGACATTTTCCGTATGTTTGTCGCCATTATTAACTTTAAAGAAGAAAGAGTATGAAATTTGTGAATTGTGTGAAAATACTGATTGTCGGTCTGTTGGCCTCGTTTGTGTCTTCCTGTGGCGACGATGTGGTTTATCAAACCTTCCAGAATACCGATGAAGCCCTGTGTGCCCATACATGGTCAGAAACCTATGAGACAACCAATGAAGATAATGTCGAGGTGACATGCATTCATCAGCTGAAGTTTGCCAAGGCTGGAAACAGCGGTCAGGAAATCTTTCAGTATTATTATGTAGGGCAGAACCGTCCTTATAGTACAGTGACCGGTAACTTTGACTGGGAATGGCTGGATGCTTCGAAGGAGGGTCTCCGCATGGATTTCGGCGCGGGCAACATCGTTTATTTTGAAAACGTCTGGGTGCGCGAACATTATCTGTCCGGCAAGTTGGATGGCGTAATGGTGACTTTTGTGGAAGAGGGATATTGATACCTCGTGTTTGCATAAAAGAAAGACCGCTGATAATTCCAAATTATCAGCGGTCTTTCTTTTGTGATCCGCTTGGGGCTCGAACCCAAGACCCCAACATTAAAAGTGTTGTGCTCTACCTGCTGAGCTAGCGAATCAAACCTTAGTGCTGTTAAGCGGGTGCAAAGATAGAGAGTTTTTTTGAAGATGCAAAGTCTTTCTGTCTTTTTTATTATCTTTGCACAAAGATTATGAAGAGGTGTCATGGCTCACGGCTGATTGTGCAGACTGTACAGGGCACAACCTCGCAAACGCATTTTTACACATTATTATATATACCTTATTTTTATGGCAACAGTAGACGATAAGAAAATTATTTTTTCCATGGTGGGCTTGAACAAGACCATCCAGCAGAACAACAAGCAGGTGTTGAAGAACATCTACCTCTCGTTCTTCTACGGAGCTAAGATCGGTATCATCGGTCTGAACGGTTCGGGTAAGTCCACCTTGCTGAAGATTATCGCCGGGTTGGACAAATCCTATCAGGGCGAAGTGGTGTTTTCACCCGGATATTCCGTCGGGTATCTGGCACAGGAGCCTTATCTGGACCCTGCCAAGACCGTGAAGGAAGTGGTGATGGAAGGTGTGCAGCCCATTGTCGATGCGCTGACGGAGTATGAGGAAATCAACCAGAAGTTCGGCTTGCCCGAGTATTACGAAGACCCCGACAAGATGGAGAAGCTTTTTGCCCGCCAGGCCGAGCTGCAGGACATCATCGACGCGACGGATGCCTGGAACCTGGACAGCAAGCTGGAGCGTGCCATGGACGCCCTGCGTTGCCCGCCCGAAGACCAGTCGGTCGAACATCTGTCGGGAGGTGAGCGCCGACGCGTGGCCCTCTGCCGCCTGCTCTTGCAGAAGCCGGACATCCTGTTGCTGGACGAGCCGACCAACCACCTTGATGCCGAGTCAATCGACTGGCTGGAGCAGCACTTGCAGCAGTACGAGGGTACGGTGATTGCCGTGACGCACGACCGTTATTTCCTCGACCACGTGGCCGGATGGATTCTGGAACTCGACCGTGGTGAAGGCATTCCCTGGAAGGGCAACTATTCCAGCTGGCTGGAGCAGAAGACCAAGCGCATGGAGATGGAGGAGAAGACAGCCAGCAAGCGCCGCAAGACGCTGGAGCGCGAGCTGGAGTGGGTGCGCATGGCGCCCAAAGCCCGTCAGGCCAAAGGAAAAGCCCGTCTGAACTCTTACGACAAGTTGCTGAACGAGGACGTGAAGGAGAAGGAAGAGAAACTGGAAATCTTCATCCCCAACGGTCCGCGACTGGGCAACAAAGTCATCGAGGCCAAACACGTGGCCAAGGCTTTTGGCGACAAGCTGCTCTTCGACGACCTCAACTTCATGCTTCCGCCCAACGGCATTGTGGGCATCATCGGTCCGAACGGTGCGGGAAAGACCACGCTCTTCCGTCTCATCATGGGACTGGAGAAGGCCGACAGGGGTGAGTTCGAAGTGGGCGAAACTGTAAAGGTGGCCTATGTAGACCAGCAGCACAAGGATATCGACCCCAACAAGAGTGTCTATCAGGTTATCTCGGGCGGCAACGAACTCATCCGCATGGGTGGACGCGACATCAACGCCCGTGCCTACCTCTCGCGTTTCAACTTCTCGGGTGCTGACCAGGAGAAGCTCTGCGGCGTGCTCTCCGGCGGTGAGCGCAATCGTCTGCACCTGGCCATGGCGCTGAAGGAAGAGGGCAACGTACTGCTTCTCGACGAGCCTACCAACGATATCGACGTCAATACCCTTCGTGCCCTTGAAGAAGGTTTGGAAGATTTTGCCGGCTGTGCCGTGGTCATCAGCCACGACCGTTGGTTCCTCGACCGTATCTGTACGCACATTCTGGCCTTCGAGGGCGATTCGAATGTGTTCTTCTTCGAAGGTTCCTACTCGGAGTACGAGGAAAACAAGCAGAAACGTCTGGGCAAGGAAGAGCCCAAGCGCGTGCGCTATCGCAAGCTGATGGAAGATTGATGCGATTTATGCAAGGAAACGCCCCCGGCTGTTTCGGTTATAGAAAGGCTGTACCAGGAAAGGTTGGTGCAGCCTTTTCTTTGTTTGGTAGTATATGTTTACAAACGATGCGGATTGGCATCCAATCCGGAAAACGTGTCTGTAGGAGAGTTTAAACCCTGAGGCCTCTATGTTTGAAACATTGGGGTCTTATGTTTCAAACATACCCCCCTTATGTTTCAAACATTCCCATTGAACCTTTTTTGAGCATGCCGGTCGCCTGATTTTTTCTAGTATTGAAAATATGTTACAATGTGTCAGGGGAAACCAGCGATTTCCTATCGTCTTTTTCTTGTTCCTATGTGGTTGTCCGGCCCTTCATCCGGATGGCTTTACCTGTTTGTGGAAGCTACATGGAGCCTTCACTATAAAAAAGTCTTTCTCATTCTGAAAAAATGTAGCGTTAATGTAATATTTATATGGATATTATTCATTATCTTTGCAGGAAGAAACATAAATTAATGTTTAATTAACAATATCTATTAACTAAAAACAGAATTATGAGAAGAAATCTAATTCACTTCCTGTTAGTTGCTGTGATGGCTGTGTGCAGCGTGTCTGCCTTTGCACAGACCACTACAGTGAAAGGTCAGCTTGTTGATGCAGAAACAGGCGAGCCTTTGGTAGGTGCTGCCGTTATGGTAGAAGGTACTACACAAGGTTCTGTAACCGACATCGACGGTTATTTCAAGCAAAGCGTTGCTGCCAATGCCACATTGTTGTTCAAGTATGTGGGTTACAAAGACCTGAGACAGAAAATTACTCGGAAGGGCGCTTCTGTAGACTTGGGCGTTATTCAGATGCATGCCGATGCGGTGATGCTGAACGACGTGGTCATTACTTCATCTGTGGCCATTGCCCGCAAGACGCCGGTTGCGGTTTCGACGGTCGAGCCGGTGTTTATCGAAGAAAAGTTGGGTACAAAGGAATTCCCTGAAATCTTGAAGTCAACTCCTGGTGTGTATGCAACCAAGCAAGGTGGTGGTTTCGGAGATTCCCGTATCAATATGCGTGGTTTCGAATCGGAGAACATCGCAGTGATGATCAACGGTGTACCTATGAATGATATGGAGTGGGGTGGTATTTACTGGTCCAACTGGGCTGGTTTGTCAGACGTGACACGCAGCATGCAGACACAGCGTGGTCTGGGAGCCTCCAAGGTATCAGCTCCTTCAGTCGGTGGTTCTATCAATATTGTGACAAACTCGGTAGAGGCCAAGAAAGGCGGTTCGGTTTCCTATGCAATGGGTAACGACGGTTACAATAAAATCATGTTCAACGTGTCTACCGGTATGAGCAAGTCGGGTTGGGCATTGACTTTGCTGGGTGCCAAGACTTGGGCTGACGGATATATCCAGGGTACCGAATACGAGGCCTACAACTGGTTCATCAACATTGCAAAGCGCATCAACGACAACCATCAGTTGTCATTCACGGCTTTCGGTGCTCCCCAATGGCACAATCAGCGTAACAACAACGACGGTCTGACCATCGAAGGCTGGCAGACGGTTGCCAAGAAATACATGAACGGCGATAGCCCCTACAAGTATAACCCTACTTACGGTTATGGCCTGAACGGCGAGCGCAAGACTTCTGCCCGCAATGCTTATCACAAGCCTCAGCTCTCGCTGAACCACTTGTGGCAGATTGACAACAAGTCTTCTTTGAGTACTGCCCTCTATGCTTCTATCGGTAATGGTTATGGCTACTCTGGCCAGGGACTGGAATCGGCTGACCGTAGCAACTGGTATGGTGCTTCTTATGGAACACTGAATACGACGTTCCGTCACGAAGATGGTACGTTTGCTTATGACGAAGTTTACAAACTGAACCAGGAAAGCGAGAACGGTTCCAGAATGGCGATGTCCAAGTCCTACAACAAGCACACTTGGATTGGTTTGCTTTCTACTTATACGACCAAGTTTGGTGAATATGTCGATTTCTATGGCGGTGTAGACTTCCGTTATTATAAAGGTGTACACACCAATGAACTTTGTGACCTCTATGGTGGCGATTATTTCATTGACTCTTCTTCGCGCCAGAATGTATTGGTGGCCAACAATGCTGCTGCAGCGGCCGGCAGTGCTTTCGTCAACCAGAAGTTGCAGGTGGGCGACGTAGTTTACCGTGACTATGATGGCTATACGTTGCAGGAAGGTGTGTTTGCACAGGCCGAATACAACAGAGACAAACTGAGTGCTTTCGTGGCCGGTTCTCTTTCAAATACGGGCTATTGGCGTTACGACCGTTTCTACTATGATGCTGATCATGCAAAATCGGAAACGGTGAATTTCCTGGGTTGGACAGCCAAGGGCGGTTTGAACTACAACCTCACAGACAATCACAATGTATTTGCCAATATCGGTTATATCAGCCGTGCACCTTTCTTCTCGGGTGGTGCTTTCCTCCAGTCAACTACAAGTAATCTGACCAACCCTGATGCAGTAAACGAGAAGGTGTTCTCTGCTGAGTTGGGTTATGGTTTCCGTTCCAAGTTCCTGACAGCTAACCTGAACCTGTATCACACGAAGTGGATGAACAAGACCATGAGCCGTGGTATTGATTTGAAGAACAGCGACGGTGTATTCGTAGACCGTATCAGTATCAACATGAGCGGTGTCAACGCTATCCACCAGGGTGTCGAACTTGATTTCGTTGCCAAACCCTTCAAGTGGTTGGATGTTCGTGGTATGTTCTCTATGGGTTACTGGCGTTGGGATTGCGATGCCAAGGGATATTTCTATGACTCTACCGGCCAGCCTGTGAAGAACTGGACGAACCAGGGTGAAATTACTCATGCTTCGGGTATCCAGGCAGAAGATCATGCTTCGATGACTATCCACCTGAATGAAACGAAGGTTGGTAACTCTGCACAGACTACTGCTGCTTTGGGTCTCGATGCCAAGATTACCAAGGACCTGAGCGTTGGTCTCGACTGGAACTATTACGGACGCAACTATGCAGACTGGTCATTCAGCTCGAGTGATTTGGTGGCCAATGGCGAGAAGTCGTATGACGATCCTTGGAAGATGCCGGATGCCAATGTATTCGACTTGAGTGCAAGATATCGTTTCAACATCGGTAAGATCAATGCTACGCTCTATGGTAATATCGACAACGTGTTCAATCAGGAGTATATTACAGATGCCATCGACGGCTCTTCACATACTTGGAAGGATGCACGTGTGTTCTATGCATGGGGTCGTACGTACAGCGTGAGACTGAAACTGAATTTTTAATCTCTAAAGTTGGTAGAATTTATGAAAAGAAAATATATAATTCCCGTAATGGCATCGTTGCTCGCATTGGGCGCCTGCGATTACAATGAAGATAATTTTGAAGGACTGGAAGACATGACTCGTCCTACCAATGTCTTTAAGAAAGATTATACTCTGACTGAGGCTGATTACTCGACTATTGCCAATAACAGTACAAACAAGTCTTTGGCTTCCGAAGCTGGTCTCTCCGGTGAATTGTCTGCAATAAAGACTTCTTTGACCTTTACCGATGAATTGCCGGGTACTGTATATATTCCTGCTTTTTTGGCAGCTACTTGGTATACAGGCGATGATGGTTCTGCAATCAAGGTAACTTATAACCAAAGGAGAGCTTCCACTGCAACAGAAAAGGCCATCAATGCAGCGTCGATTTATGCAGTAAGCAATGATGATTATGCTGCTGCTTGGGGTGGTGCCAAGAATACTTTCTTTACCCCTACCGAAAGTGCATCCAAACATGTTCCCGGCATTTTGAAAGCTGAATATCCCGATGCTGCTGACGGTGACGTTGTTTTGGTGGATTATAATTACTCTGAAGAGGAACCGAGTGGTGAGCAGCCGGCTTTGAACGAAGGTTTCGATGGCCAGACAAGCAATGAAACTGTAGAAATTGCCGGCTGGCATAATGTTACAACGGTAGGCTCGTATACATGGCAGGCTAAATCCTATAGTGGTAACTTTTACATGCAACAAAGTGCCTATAAGCATAAGGACGGTGAATTGGAATCGTATATGATTACTCCGGCCGTTGCTGTAGAATCGGGCATGAAGCTCACTTTTGATGCTTGCTACGGAAACTATAAGGCCGAAGGTGGTCGATTGACATTGCTTTATAGTGAAAATCTGGCAGGTTTTACAAAAGAAGACATTGCTGCCGCTACTTGGGTTGACATAACGGATGCTGTCGAGATTCCGGTTCCTACGGGTACTTATGGAACATTGGCTAATGTGTGCGATTATGATTTGTCTGCCTTGGCTGGTAAGAGTGTTTACTTTGCCTTCCGTTACAACGGTAACTCAACGGATGCAACTACTACTGTTCAGGTGGATAACATTGTAGTGAAGAAAGCTGCTGGAACAAGTGATTTGAAGTCTGTTAAGGTCAGCGATCTTTTCCAATTCAACGGTTCTGAATGGGATTTGTTTACAGGTGCTCTTTCCTTGGATGAAGCAGACTATCAGGCTATGGGAAGTAATTATGGTAATCTGGATGACTCAATGTCACCTGATGCTTATTTGCCTGTTTATCTGTCACAGCAATATCCTTATGCACAGGAAGAAGACCAATATACGGTAGCATACAAATATTATGCGAATAAACAGACAAGCGTTCAATGTGCTACTTATACCATGCTTGGTGGTAAGTGGACTCCGGCCGCACAACAGGTTCTTACCAATCAGTTTGTTTTGACTAATGGTAAATGGAATTATGACCCCAGTACGGTAATCGACTTGCCGGTTGACAAAAGTAACACAGAAGTTTCTGCTTTCTACCAGGCTATTACCGATTGGGTGAAGGAGAACCATCCTGAATATGTAACGGGTTATGGTAATAATGATTATTATTATGGTGGCTCTGCTTATCAGAATAATTTCGATTTCCGTGTAGATAAATGGAAAGAGCAGGGTACCTACAATGACATGAGCGATGCAGACATTGAGAAATTGATGTGGGAACGTCTGCCTGAATCTTTCCCGCACGCATTGGAGGCACTTTATGGTTCTGTTGCTCCGGTTGAAGGTATTGATGTAATCTATACCATTAATTTTGGAATTTATGATGGCTCTACAACTTCTTGGACTATTCAATATAAAGTTGTGGCTGCCGGTAAATTTGAATATGTAGCAGATTCGTTGAAAAAAGTAGAATAAGCATTTTTAAGTCAATAGTCAAAGGGGATGTCACCATGCCTGTGATATCCCCTTTTTCGTCCATTATAAACCTGATATGATTATGAGAAAAATCGATTCTTTATTTATTGTGCTCCTGATTGTGTTATTGGTGGCGTGTGGTGGCTCTGATTCTTCGGTCAATCCGGAACCAGAACCTCCAACTACGGAAGAAAACGCCAATGCCAATGAACCGGTAGAAGGAAAATCATTTGTGACAGATTATTCCATGCCCCGTTTAAATTCTGAGAATTACTATGTGGAGCATACGGTGACATATGATGGCAAGAAAATCTTGAATTATGCCTATGAGTGGGTGAAGGACAAGAAACATACGGCGTGGGTGGCTTTCAGCTTTGACGAAACAACTTCAAAGGTGAATTATAAACGTCCTCAACATGAGAAAGAGCCATGGTCAATTGATCTGGAATTACCTGGGGGGTGGTGTCCTGAAGAGAATAATTATAGGAGTGATGGTTTTGATAAAGGCCACCTCTGTGCATCCGCAGATCGTCTTTTCTCAGAGACTGCCAATAATCAAACATATTATTATAGCAATATGAGTCCGCAAATGAGTTCCTTTAATGGAGGTGTTTGGGCCTCATTTGAGATGCAGGTAAGGAAATGGGCACAATCTGGAATGTATCGTAAAGTTTATACAGCGAAAGGTGGTACGGTTAATCAGTTGCTTGTGAACTTTACGGGTACGCGCAAGGGAAATGATGATGTGCTACCTGAGACTGATGCCAATGGTTTTACCAAAAAAGGTTTGGCATGTCCCAAGTATTATTTTATGGCTATTTTGGCTGAAAAAAATGATGGCTTTCAAGCTATAGGTTTTTGGATTGAGCATCGTGATGATTATGGTTACGAATATGATAATTTTGCGCCTGCTACTTTTTTGAAGACATACGCTCTCAGTATCGACGATCTGGAAAAGAATACAGGCCTTGATTTCTTCTGCAATCTGCCCGACAATGTGGAGAACGCTGTCGAGAGTTCATGGAAGGAAACAGACTGGACCTGGTAATCGGAGTGTGGTAACACTTGCTGAAACAAACAATCCCTGGTATCTTCGGTAAAGAAAGATGCCAGGGATTATTCGTTTGATGGAATGGTTACTTGTTTACTACATGGATGGGCTTTCCTTCTATATAAGCTTTCAGATTGTCCAGCGCAATTTGCATGAGGCGTTGGCGGGCAGCCGTGCTGGCCCAGGCAATGTGCGGGGTGATGTAGCAGTTACGGGCGGTGAGCAGCGGATTGTCAGAGCGGGGAGGTTCTTGTGAGAGAACATCGACGCCGGCGGCGTAGATGCGTCCGCTGTTCAGTGCGTCGGCCAGATCTTGCTCGTTGATGAGTGGTCCGCGTCCTGTGTTGATGAGGATGGCGGTGGGTTTCATCAGGCTGAGGCGGCGTGCGTTGACCATCTCGCGGGTCTGCTCGGTGAGGGGGCAGTGCAGGCTGACGATGTCGCATTCGGCAAACAGCTCGTCCAGCTCCATCTTCTTGATTTCGGGCGGCAGCTGGAAGTGTGACTTGGAGGTATAGGCATGCACCTCCATACCAAAGCTGATGGCGATGCGTGCGGTTCGCATACCTGTGTTGCCCAAACCTACGATACCTATCTTTTTACCGGCCAGCTCGATGAGCGGAGTGTCCCAGAAACAGAAATCGGGGCTGTTGGTCCAGCGGCCTTTGTGTACCTCCTCGGAGTGGTGCTGAACCTGCTGGGCGATGTTCAGCAAGTGGGCAAAGACCATTTGGGCTACAGAGTCGGTGCTGTAGGCCGGGATGTTGGTCACAATGATACCCTGCTCCTTGGCGGCTTCGGTATCGACAATGTTGTATCCGGTTGCCATGACACCGATATATTTCAACTGTGGCAGAGCTTTCATGTGTTCGGCCGAGATTACGACCTTGTTGGTCAGGAGGACATCAGCGCCTTCGGCACGTTCCAATATTTCCGAGGGGGCTGTGCGGTCGTATACGACACATTCGCCCAATGTTTTCATTTCGTCCCAGGAAAGGTCTCCTGGATTGGCGGCATAGCCGTCGAGTGCTACAATTTTCATGTTATTCAAATATATTTGATTAAAACCGTTCTTTTCCCCATAAAGCTTGCATCCGTTCCTTATGCTTGGTTTCGGCTGCATTCTCTTGCGGATGCCAGATGCCATGGTCCTTCAGGTCATCGGGCAGGAACTGCTGGCGAACGAAGTGCCCCGGATAGTCGTGGGCGTACTTGTAGTCTTCGCCGTAGCCCAGCTGCTTCATCAGTTTGGTGGGGGCGTTGCGCAGATGAAGGGGGACGGGCAGATTGCCTGTCTGTCGGACCAGCTCCAATGCATCGTTGATGGCCATATAAGCCGAGTTGCTCTTGGGGCTGGTGGCGAGGTAGATGGTCGTTTCGGCCAGGGGGATGCGGCCTTCGGGCCAGCCTACCTTCATCACGGCATCGAAGCAGGCATTGGCCAGCAGCAGGGCGTTGGGGTTGGCCAACCCGATGTCTTCCGAGGCTGAGATGACCAGCCGGCGGGCTATGAAAGCGGGATCTTCACCGCCCTCCACCATGCGGGCCAGCCAGTAGATAGCCCCGTCGGGGTCGCTGCCGCGGATAGACTTGATGAAGGCGGATATGATGTCGTAGTGCATCTCGCCGTCCTTGTCGTAGGCCAGCGGATTCTGTTGCAGGCGTTCGGTCACCATGTCGTCGGTGATGACGACGGTGTCGCCTGTTTCCGACTCGACAACCAGTTCCAGTATGTTGAGCAGCTTGCGGGCGTCACCTCCGCTGTAACGCAGCATGGCGGTGGTCTCCTTCAGCTCGATGTGGCGTTCGCGCAGGATATGGTCGGTAGTCAGTGCCCGCTGGAGAAGTTCCAGCAAGTCTTCCTTTTCGAGTGACTTGAGTACATAAATCTGGCAGCGCGACAATAGAGGACGGATGACTTCAAATGAAGGATTTTCCGTCGTGGCACCGATCAGGGTCACGATACCCTGTTCGACCGCTCCCAGCAATGAGTCCTGCTGCGACTTGCTGAAACGGTGGATTTCGTCAATGAAAAGGATGGGATTGGCCTGCGAAAAGAACCGGTTGTTTTTGGCGCGGTCGATGACGTCGCGCACGTCCTTCACGCCGCTCGTTACGGCACTCAGGGTGTAGAACGGGGTTTCCAGCTTGTTGGCGATGATTTGGGCCAATGTTGTTTTGCCTACTCCCGGAGGACCCCACAGAATGAAGGAAGAGATGCGTCCTGCATCAATCATCTTGCGGAGCACCGCTCCAGGGCCGACCAGATGTTTCTGGCCGATGTATTCGTCTAATGTTTTAGGCCGAAGCCTTTCTGCCAGTGGTTGCACGTTAGTTCTATGAGTTAAAATATCATCATAATCATGAAGCGGATGCCGTCTTTTTTCACGCCGGGAATATCGGTATAGGTAAGGCGCCGCACGTACTCGATGTGCAGCAGCTTGAAGATATTATAGATACCTACACTGGCCTCCACATAGGGCGTCTTTCCCATGACGTAACTGGTAGGTACGCCGTTGCGGGTGGGGAAGAGGAAGAGGTCCGGATCATTGCTTTTGTATGGGTTGTTCTTGTCGGTCAGTGTACCCCACAGGCCGCGGATGCGGAACATCTCGCGCCACTTCAGCTTCTTCAGCAGCGGGATACGGTTGAAGAGCTTGCCGTTCATGTCGTAGCTCAGGGCCAGCGAACCGTAGCGGTCGTTCAGGAACTCCATGTTGTTGATGAGCGAGAACGATTCGTTGTGCTGGGTGATGTACGACAGGTTGGCCATAGGCAGGTTCAACAGGGGGAAGGGCACTTTGTTCCATTGTGCACCGGCACGGGCGGTAATGTCTATCTTTCCCCACGAACCGAACCAGAAGCGTTTGCGCAGGCCTATTTCGGTAAGGTTGAAGTTGTATTCTCCGCCCAATACTCCCTTGAAGCCGGCTGTATGCGACAGGGTGAACTGCGGGGCATCCAGGGAGACGGGTACACGGCGCTGCTTGGTATTGACGAACGTTTCGCCCGGGGCATAACGCAAGGTCACACCGACTTCGGCTGTCGTGATGTCATGGACGAAAGTGTTTTTGTCGCCCTTTACGCCGGGGGTCTCACCGTCGTTGCGCCAGTATTGCAGGATGCCGGCCGGCTGGTCGTTGCGGTGGCGCAGCATGGCCTTGACGGAGAAACCTGTATTGGTTTCCAGCTCGTAGTTGATGGTAGCGTCGCGGATGTATGACATCTGGTCGACGGTAGTCCATTTCCAGCCTACAAACATGTTGTCCTTGTCTGTATCGAGGTATTTGTCTACAGGCGACATGACGTCGTAGGTATATTTGGCTGAGATGTAATGCTTGGGAAACTCCCACAACACGTATTCACGCTTGTTGAACGAATAGGCCACCTGGCCGGAATAGAACCACTTCTTGTCGCGCGTACCATAGGCTCCGTATCCGCTGAAGTTCCAGTGGGGATGCAGGTTGCCGGTGGTCATACCGCTGAGACGGAAACGGGCACCGTTGACGTAGTTGCTGGTAATGATGGTGTTGATAGGGCCGAAGTCGAACTTGCTGGGGTGGTCCTTGGTTCCAGTCTCCACGAAGTTCTCGATCAAGGCCTTGGCGCCGAAGATGATAATCTTGAATCCCGGTATTTGTTCGATGCGGTTCATGAAGATGTCCATGGTACTTTCCTTCTTGGTAAGGGGTACCTGGCGCACTTCAGCCCAATATTCGTCGCTCTTGGCCAGCATGTTGGCTTCCTTGATGACTTTACCTTTCAGGCGGAACAGACGGGGTTCTATCTCGTCGAAACTATATTTTGAATATTTGGTGGTGCGCTGCACTTCCAGTCCCTGAATGCCTTTCATCAAGGCCAGCTCGACAGTCATGTCGTCGTCGGTCAGTACCCAGTTGCTGTCGGGCAACTGTTCAAACTGCTGGACGATGTCCAGGTTCTCTACGAAGTTCACTCCCGTTTTCTTCGGAAGATTCATGGTACACTTCTTTACGGCATAGGTAGAGTCCTTCACCACATACAGATGGCCTGTAAAACCGAAATCCTGCGGATTGTTGGGAACGAATGTCAGGTGAACGCATTCCTGCTGGTCTACCATAAGCGTATCCATCAGATAATATCTGTAGAAAGAAATGGCTCCACGCCCGATGGGGCTGACAAAACGCCGTTGCAGCAGGCGGATGTCGTCATCGTAGATATTGATGTCTGAGAAAACATCGTTCAGAATGGTACCCAGCATGTCGCCCGTACTGAAGAATTCTTCGATACCGGTCGAATTCATACCTTCGATAATCGTCTTCTCGCTGCGCGGACTCTTGCGGTAGATGGTACGTGAAGCTGTCTCCTTGATGGAGATAGGCAATATCTGCTTACCCGTCTTGGGAGATGTTTCCACCTGGTCCTTGAAGAAGGAGAACTTCTTGTAGAGGCCTTTCTCCATTTTTTCGGGAGTGACGTCGTTGAGCGACATCTTCATCTTTTCGTACTTCTGGTACTGGTAGAAGTCATTCTCTTCCAGCTTCAATTGTTTTTTGTGGTCGATGACCTTGCGCATGAAGTCGACTGCCGGATTATTCTTGCGGGAATATTTTTCTTTCTTGGGCTTGACCACCACTTCGGACAACATGATGTCGTCGGGCGACATTTTGACGTCCAAAACTTTCTGTCCGGGTTTGATCTTGATTTTTTTTGTGACGTAGCCAATGGTCGAGAAGGTCAGCTCGTCCCAGCCTTTGCGGGTCTCGACCGTGTATTCTCCTTCGCCGTTGGTGATGGCACCTACGCCTTTGCCTTCGTACTGGACAGTAACATATAAAAGAGGTTCATTGGTAAGGGAGTCTGTAACGACACCCCTTATTTGTGCGCTTGCTCCCGTCAGATGGGTGAATAGGAGTATCGCCAGAAGGGTGAGGGTTATATATAATTGCTTCATACCTATCATAATGGAACTGCAAAGTTAGTAATTTGCAAGCAAATAAGAAGCAAATTTGGATTATTTGGGAATTGGAACTTGAAAATAGGGGGAAATTCCCGGTAATTTTGTATCTATTTCTTAAATTCCAATTCCCGAATCCTGTAGTTTATTTCTTCAATAGCACCTGTACGATGCGTTCGGCTGTACGGCCATCCCAGCGTTCGGGCAGGGTACTGTGCTTCCAGTCGCCTTTCAGCATCTTCTCCAGTGAAGCCGACAGGGCAAAAGTGTTTTCGCCTACCAGTTCGTTGGTACCGATGCGCCATGTCTCGGGATGTTCGGCGTATGTGTTCAGCGTGATGCAGGGTACGTCGAGGAAAGTCGCTTCTTCGGCGATGTTGCCGGAGTCGGTTACGATGCCCTGTGCCTGATTGATGAGGAAACCGAAGTGCAGATAACTTTGTGGCGGCAGGATGTGCAGGTTGGGGGCACTGATTTCTGTTGCCCGGATGGCCTGCTGGACGTACGGATGCAGAGGGGCCACGATGGGAGTACCTTCCGCACGGTCAAGAATGGTTTGCAGCAGTGACTGGAGTACCTGGCGCTGCTGTACAAGCTCACGCCGGTTCAGGGTGAGCAGCAGATAACAACCCTTTTTCAGACCAAGGGTGGAGAACCACAGGGGCTGGAGCAGACGATGACGGTTGTAGCGTATGGAATCCATCAGAATGTTGCCTACGTAATGGATATATTCCGGTATCATGCCTTCCTGGTTCAGGTTGCGGTTGGCGGCCATACTGGCGGCAAACAGATAATCGGAGATGGCATCGACGATGGTACGGTTTACCTCGCGTGGCATGTTCATGTCGAACGAACGGGTACCGGCAATGACGTGTGCCACCTTCAGACCGCGCTTCTTGGCTACGATGGCGCAGCTCATGGTAGCCGTCATGTCGTCGACCACCAGTACCGTCTGTGCCGGGTGGGCATTCAGCTCTTTTTCGAATGCCAGCATGATGTCAGCCGTTACTTGCGAATGGTCATTACCCGTGACACCCAGATAGGCATCAGGTTTCTTCATGTCGAGGTCGGAGAAAAGGGAGGCCTCCAGTGCCGGATCGTTTTCGGGACCCGTATAGATTACTCGGTAACTGATGTCCTGACCGGCTTCGCGTGCGGCATCCATGGCGCGGCAGATGGGGGCTATTTTCATAAAATTGGGGCGTGCACCCGCTACAATCGTTATTTTCATGAGTCGTATCATTTAATTCTTTCACAAAAGTACGTTTTCTAATGGAATTTTATTCGTTACTTTGCAGGAAATTTTAGTTGTTATGCCTACATTTGTTCAGATACTCGATTTTGTGGGGACGTTTGCTTTTGCTATCAGTGGCATTCGTCTGGCTTCGGCCAAACGTTTTGATTGGTTTGGCGCATACGTGGTTGGTTTTGCTACGGCCGTCGGAGGAGGTACGTTGCGTGACTTGTTGCTCGATGTGACTCCCGGCTGGATGACCGATCCCATTTACCTTATATGTACCGGGCTTGCCCTGATATTTGTGACTATGTTCGGCAAGCATCTCATCCATCTGAACAATACGTTTTTCTTCTTCGACACCATCGGTCTGGCGTTGTTTACGGTTGTAGGTGTGGGCAAGAGTCTGTCGCTGGGTTACCCTTTCTGGGTGGCTATCATCATGGGTAGCATGACGGGTGCGGCAGGTGGTGTCATCCGCGACGTGTTTATCAATGAAATTCCGTTGATATTCCGTAAGGAGATTTATGCAATGGCCTGCGTGGTGGGCGGACTGGTCTACTGGCTCTGTGCGTTGGGGCAGATGGACGATTATATTTGTCAGATAGCCTGTGGCATTGTGGTTTTCCTGACACGTATTCTGGCCGTGAAGTACAAGATTTGCCTCCCGACGCTGTCGGGGCACGCCTGACGGCTGATTGACATAGGGACAGGAAAGAATAAAGTCACGGACGGTATGAGAGTCGTTTCGCTCATACCGTCCGTGACTTTTATGGTAGCAGTTCTGACGAAGTGCTTTCTTAAGGTCTGACGGAGCACTTCGTTACCCCCTCATGCAGTGCTTCGTCAGCTCCTCACGAAGCACTTCGTCAGAGGGTCATGCAGTGCTTCGTGAGGATTCCATGCAGTGGGTCGTTGTGAACTCCCTGTGTCAGAACAGCGTATCTGTCGTATTGAACAGTTTGTTGTCATTCAGTTTGACTACTTTACCGTATTTTTCCAGCTTCTTCAGGTCTATCATTTTGGGGTTACCCATGATGGCGATGGCATAGGGTTTGCCCTTGATGTTTGCTTCGTAGAACTTCACGATGTCGTCGAAGGTCAGGGCATCGATTTGCGGCAGCTGTTCTTTGGCTGGGTCTTCTGTGTAACCCTGGTAACCCAGATTTACCAGATACATGGCCTTGCTGCGGAAGTCGGGATGATTGGTCAGGGCAGACTGGCGCAGGTAACTCTTGATGTTGTCGATGCGGTCGGCATTCTTCGGCATGTCGTTGATGAGACCCATAAACACGTCGATGGCATCGTTGGCCTTGTCGTTCTGGGTGCCGATGCTGCCGTACAGGTAGCTGGCCTTGCCGGCAATTCCTTGCGTGGTGGCGTAGGCATAGGCTGTGTAGGCCATGGAACGTTTCTCACGGATTTCGTTCAACACCAGTCCGGTGAAGTCCAGTCCGAAATACTGGTTGAAGGCGTCGCGCATTACGTCATCTTTCTTGTCGGCTGTCTGCATGGGCAGGTAGAAGTGTATCTGTGCCTGTTCGGCGTCACTGTTCGGCAAGAAGTAGATGGTGTTCTCGCTTACTGCCTGCATCGGCTTCACGCGCGGCGATTCGGACGGGCGTTCGTTGGCCACCAGCGGGAGGTTCTGGCTCAGGATGGTGTAGACGTTGTCGAACGGCAGGGTACCTGTATAGAAGATTTTGGATTCGAAGTTGGAGGCACGGTTGATGTCGCCTGTCAGTTCCGAAATTTGCAGTTCCAGCACTTCCTTGTCGGTCAGTTCGTCGATGTAGTCCGACTTGTCACCGTAGAGCAGGTATTGGCGCAGGGCTTCGTTCAGGGTACTGACATTTTCCTTGCGCTGTTGGCGTGTACTTAGAATGTTACCTTTCAGCTGTGCCAGCTGCTTATCGTCCAGCTTGGGCATCAGGATTTGTCGGGACAGGAGCTGGCAGGCTTGGGGAAGAGTTTCTTCGAATCCTTCCATCACGATGGTCAGGTAGTTGGAGCTAGCCGATACGTAACAAGTGGCGTTCAGCTTGCTGAGTTCCTCCTTCAACTGTTGTGGTTCGTAGAGCCCCATCACACCGGCATTGTTCATCAGGTTGGCTGCAATGTCCAGTTTGGGGAATTCATCTGTGCCGGCACCATATTGCAGGACGAGCTGGAAGATGTTGTTCTCCTTATTGGGGGTATAGTACATCTTGGAACGGTCGTTCAGCTGCTTCATCTGTACGTCACTGAAATCAATGAAGTTCTCGGCTACGTGTCCGATGGGCAGGTTTTTGAATTGCAGAGCATAGAGCGATTGTTGTCCTACAGGAGGTTCTACGGGCTTGTAGTTGGGCTTGGCTATCTTCTCGTTTTTCTTGGCTTTACCTTGTTCAATATAAAGGGCCAGATAGTTTTGGGAGAGGTATTGCTTGGCTACACGTTTTACGTCGTCGTTGGTCACAGCCATAATCTTGTCCTTGTAGTTCAGTATTTCACCCAAGTCCTGACCGTTGCAGAAGGCGTTCATCAGAATCATGGCTTTCTGTTCGTTCTTCTCCATAGCCAGGTCGAACTGACGGCACATTTCTGCCTTGATGGCATTGATTTTCCAGTCTTCGAACTCTCCGTTCGCTATTTTTCCGATGGCTTCCACCGCTTTCTTTTCAGCGCTCTTGTTCGACTCGAAGCGGCGCTGGTTTTCGTCGTACAGCGGGATGCTGACTACTACGGAACGACCTTGTTCGCGGAATGTCTGTGCATAAGCTCCGGCACTGGTCAGTTCACCGTCCAGTACCAGTTTGTCCAATGCGCCTGTCTGGCTGCCGTTGCTCAGCAGGGAGAGGGCAATGTCGAGTGCATCTTCGTCGGGATGTCCGGCCGGTACCCCATTGAATACCATGGCAACCTGCGGATAGTAGCCTATTTTCTCGGTATATTGCTTCCGTCCCTTAATGTTCATGTCTGCGTAGGTCTTGCGTTCGGGCATCGGTTTTTTGGCCAGGCGGCCGAAGGTTCCTGCTATGCGGCTGGCCACTTGCTGGGCATTGATGTTTCCTACCAATATCAGTACCATGTTTTCGGGTACGTACCAGGTGTCATAAAATTCGATGAGTTTGCTCAGTTGCGGATTCTTCAAGTGTTCGGGTAATCCGATGATGTCGCGCGAATAGGGGTGACCTTCGAATGCCTTGCTCATGAAAAAGCTGCTGACTGCCTGATTGGGATTGTCCTGGGCGCGGTTGTATTCTTCGTATACATTTTCCAACTCCGGCTGGAAGGAACGGAACACTGGATGGATGAAACGCTGGGAGGAGATTTCGAGCCATTTATTTACCTGATAGGCAGGGAAGGAGCTGTGATAAAAGGTGTAGTCGTAACTGGTAGCAGCGTTTACTCCTTTGGCTCCGATGCTTTCCATCAGGCTGGAATATTCGGTGGGAAGACTGATTTTGCCGGCTTTCAGGGTCAGTTCATTGATTTCCTGATTCAGGGCGTCTTTTTTGACGGGGTCGGTTTCGGAAGCCCGTTGGTCATACTTTGCGATGATTTCTTTGTAGATGGGTTCTTCTTCAGCCCAGTTGAGCGCTCCGATGTTGTCTGTACCTTTGAACATGACGTGCTCCAGATAATGGGCCAGTCCGGTATACTCTTCGGGCTCGTTGATGGAACCGGCCCTAACACCGACCAGTCCGAATACATCCGATTTGGATGCGTCTTCCCATATATATACGGAAAGACCGTTCTTGAGTTTGAATGCCTTCAGGCCTTGGCTGAATACAGGCGTGGCTATGACGGCGATAGCCAGGCATAGCAACATTTTCATTTTTGTGAATCTCATAACTTTACTTTTTTTCAGTTGATGTGTCTTTGATAGTTAATCAGTATACAAAACTATGAAAAAATCACGGATGGTGGTATTTAATATGGTGGAAATTATTCTTTTTGACGGCTATCGGGAATGTAAGGGAAGTCAGATGGGTGACAATATGATATATAACATATCTTTTAAGGTGAATATTTTTAGTGTAAAAATGTCGATATGTCAATTAAATCAGCTATATTTGTACTTGTTAAGTTAACCCCAGGAAAAATCACTAATACCTGACTACGATGAAAAAAGAAATTAAATTCAGTCTCGTTTATCGGGACATGTGGCAGTCATCCGGCAAATATCAGCCTAGAGTAGACCAATTGGTGCGGATTGCTCCTCTGATTGTCGAGATGGGTTGTTTTGCGAGAGTCGAAACCAATGGCGGTGCCTTTGAACAGGTGAACCTGCTTTACGGCGAGAATCCGAACAAGGCCGTGCGTGCTTTTACGAAACCTTTTCATGATGCGGGCATACAAACCCACATGCTGGACAGGGGATTGAATGCGTTGCGCATGTATCCCGTTCCTGCTGATGTACGTCGGCTGATGTATAAGGTGAAACATGCACAAGGGGTCGATATAACCCGTATCTTCTGTGGTTTGAATGAGACTCGCAATATCATCCCGTCCATTAAATATGCTTTGGAAGCGGGCATGATTCCTCAAGCTACGTTATGTATTACTTATTCACCTGTCCATACGGTGGAGTATTACACGGAAATTGCAGACAAGCTGATTGAAGCCGGAGCGCCTGAAATTTGTTTGAAAGATATGGCCGGAATCGGTCGTCCAGGTATGCTGGGCCGTCTGACTAAGGCTATCAAGGAACGCCATCCCGAAGTATTGATACAGTATCACGGGCATAGCGGACCGGGACTTTCGATGGCTTCTATTCTTGAAGTATGCGAAAACGGAGCTGATATAATAGATGTGGCGATGGAACCCATGTCGTGGGGAAAGGTACATCCCGATGTGATTTCTGTGCAGGCTATGTTGAAGGACAAGGGATTCCAAGTTCCTGAAATCAATATGAAGGCCTATATGAAGGCACGTGCAATGACTCAGGAATTTATTGATGACTTTTTGGGATACTTTATGGATCCGACCAACAAGCATATGTCGTCGTTGCTGCTGAAATGCGGATTGCCGGGTGGAATGATGGGTTCGATGATGGCCGATCTGAAAGGAGTCCATTCGGGAATCAATCTTATATTGAAGAGTAAAAACCAACCTCCGATGAGTATCGATGATTTGTTGGTTATGTTATTCGATGAAGTAGAATATGTATGGCCGAAATTAGGCTATCCTCCACTGGTTACACCGTTCAGCCAGTACGTCAAGAATGTGGCATTGATGAATGTCATGCAGCTGGTGAAGGGGGAAGAACGGTGGACCATGATTGACAATCACACTTGGGATATGATTTTGGGTAAGAGCGGACGGCTTCCCGGTAAATTGGCACCTGAAATTGTAGAACTGGCCAAGGAAAAAGGCTATGAGTTTGTGGATACTGATCCTCAAGCCAACTATCCTGATGCGTTGGATCAATATCGTAAGGAGATGGATGAGAACGGATGGGAGTATGGTGAAGATGATGAAGAATTGTTTGAACTGGCCATGCACGACCGTCAGTACCGTGATTATAAATCGGGAGTGGCCAAAAAACGTTTTGAAGAAGAGTTGATGCGTGCCAAAGATGCCGCTTTGTCCCAAGGGGTTGTTTCCGAAGAAGATATCAAGAAACTGAAACGTGCGAAGGCTGACCCGGTGATCGCTCCGTCAAGGGGACAGATATTGTGGGAGGTATCAGTTGACGGTCCGTCATCAGCTCCATTTGTCGGCCGCAAATATCAGCATGATGAGGTATTTTGTTATATTTCTACACCGTGGGGTGAATATGAAAAGATTTATACAGGATTTACGGGGCGCGTTGTAGAGATTTGCGCCCAACAAGGGGCTATGGTGAACAAAGGCGATGTAATTGCCTATATACAACGCAGCGATATATTTGCATAAACAATTGTTTCCAATTCGTTTTCGATAGGTATGGCACAAAAGTGCATGTGGTAAAAAGTTTGTAGGAACAGCAGGATGGGGGATGCTTGTTTGAGGCATCCCCTTTTTCTGGTAGATAATTATATTGGAAAATATAATCAATCAGAATGCTTCGGTCATGTTGAAGTAGAAGAGGGTTTGGTTGTTTACAGTATTCTTGCCCAAATCCAGACGGACATTCATTCGTGGTTGTACCTCGATGCGGAGGCCTACGCCATAATTCGGCAATACTCCTTCTATCTTTCCAGGTGTGGGGCCCATAAAACCACATCCTCCCCATACTACGAAGCCCAGGTGGCTGATGATGCGTTTTAACCAGGTTTCCTGATCGGTATTGAGCATTTGACGGTATTCTGCCATGACGATATGCGATGATTTGTCGCGATATTGTCCCTGGTAATATCCACGTAGATCAAAGGGGGTACCTGTGAGAGAATATTGGGTGAGGGGAATATTTTTCCCGAATACATTCTTGGTCTGCGCCGTCCAGGCAATAACTTTGCGGTTACCCACTTCCTTGTATTGGCGGTAATCCAGTTCCAGTCGATAAAAATTTTTGTCACTGCCAAAAATCTTATGATACATCATGCCACGGAAGTCCAGATAAATTCCTTTATACGCATTGGCTGGCACATCGCGGCTGTCGTATGTCAGAAGGAAACCCAATCCGGAGTTGAAATTCTTGTATCCGTTGGCGTTACCACCTGCTGCCAGATAGCTTTCATTGGTCGTCAGTCCTTTGGCCGGTTGGGTGAAGTGGTCATAATTAATGTCAATTTGGGGTCCTGCGAAAAAGTCGCTGTTACCCAAACGGAACAGGAACCATGGATTGATCTGTACACCGCTGTAACGGTACTGGCTTGTAGAGTCGCTTCGGATGTAGTTCTTGTTTGTGGTATATCCGATATCATAGTAGTTCTCCAATGTATTCTTGTAACTGAACTTCCCGAAGATGCGGAAACGGTCGTGTTTGAAGAATAATTGGGGTTTGAAGAAGATGTTGATTCCTCCGTCAAACATGAATGCCAGTGCGGCAGGTACGACCGAACGTTTCAGTGTTGTGTCTTCTGGCGCCATGCTGAATGTCATCAGGGCACTTCCGCCAATCAGAAGTCCAAAATCTGGCGAATAGCTTGGGCCTCCCAAGATGTTATAATGAAAATTACGGTTCGCTTTTTCAAGCTTCCGTAGTTCTTTTTTTGTGAGGGCAGGGGTACTGTCATTCAACGCTACATCTTCCCTTTGTTGGGCTTTTATATCGGTCACTACCCATATAAAAAGAAGCAGAATAGATATTATTTTCTTCATATTGTTGGAAATGTGTTGCAAAGGTACTAAAAATCTCAGAAAAAGCTTGTATATTTGTAGCTATTAACATTGCTCATTTAAAAAGTTTGTCATTAATGAAGAAACAATTTTTATCGGTATTTGTTCTGGGAAGTATCTTGCTTAATGCACAGGCTCAGGATAGTAAGGGTGGAATCAGTCCGGATATGCTGGGGCAGATTCGTCAAAGTTATCAAGGAACTGCTTCCGATAAGGCTCTGCGTAATGCTATCGGAAACAACAGCATCCGGAGCCTGGCCCTCAATCAGGAGAATATGCAGGAGATGGATACCCATTTTTCCATACGTGTGAAGTCGAAAGGTGTTACGGACCAACAATCTTCCGGTCGTTGCTGGCTTTTTACGGGTTTGAACGTAATGCGTGCCAAGGCGATGGCTAAATACAATCTGCCTTCGTTTGAATTTTCTGAAATCTATCCGTTCTTTTGGGACCAGCTGGAAAAGTCGAATCTTTTTCTTCAGGGGATAATTGATACCAGTGACAAGCCTCTAGAAGATAAAACGGTACAATGGCTCTTCCAGCATCCGCTGAGTGACGGAGGTACATTTACCGGTGTGGCTGACATTGTGGGTAAATATGGACTTGTTCCTAAAGAAGCTATGCCGGAGACCAACAGTAGTAACAATACATCGCAAATGGCCAATCTTATTTCGTTGAAACTGAAAGAGTATGGACTTCAGCTTCGTGAATTGGGGACAAATGGCGCCAAACGTTCTGTCATGTTGGAAGAGAAAACAAAAATGTTGGGTACTATTTACCGAATGCTGGTGTTGAATTTGGGAGTACCCCCGACAGAATTTGACTTTGTCCGTAAGGATGTTCAGGGAAATCCGATAGAAACGGAACATCATACGCCGATGACTTTCTTGGAAAAGTATGGGGATAAGAATCTGTTGTCCAATTATGTGATGCTGATGAATGATCCTAGTCGTGAATATTATAAATGTTATGAAATTGATTATGACCGTCACCGTTATGATGGAAAGAATTGGACATATATCAATTTGCCGGTAGACGAAATTAAGGAAATGGCCATTGCTTCATTGAAAGACAGTACGATGATGTACTTCTCCTGTGATGTAGGTAAGTTCCTTGATTCCAAACGTGGTTTGCTTGATGTAAATAACTATGATTATGAGTCTCTGATGGGGACTACTTTTGGTATGGACAAAAAACAGCGTATCCAGACATATTCAAGCGGTTCCAGTCACGCTATGACGTTGATGGCAGTCGATTTGGACAAGGATGGGAAGCCTGTGAAATGGATGGTGGAGAATAGTTGGGGCGCTCAGTCGGGATATCAGGGGCATCTCATAATGACTGATCGTTGGTTTGATGAATACATGTTCCGCCTGGTAGTCGAAACCAAGTACGTGTCTGAAAAAGTGAAGGAGCTCCTCAAACAGAAACCAATCCGCTTGCCGGCATGGGATCCGATGTTTGCTGAGGAGAAATAGTTTATAAAATGAAGAGAGAGTAAAAGGAGGTTTATATGAGCCTCCTTTTTTAGTGTTTGTAAAGCCGTTTTGGAAGCTATAGAAGGAGATTGTGTCCGTTAACGGAGCCTATTACGGAAAATTCTCCGTATTTCCTCTTGTTTTTCCTCCGTTATCACATTCTTTTTTACTAATTTTGCGGCAAATTAATGAAACCATTATTTTAAATCAACACATGGCAAATGTAATTAAATTACGCAAAGGCCTTGACATTAACCTGAAAGGCAAAGCTGCGGAAGAGTTCTTTTCTGTGAAAGAGCCGGGATTTTATTCGCTTGTTCCCGATGATTTTACAGGAATAACTCCCAAAGTGGTAGTCAAAGAACAGGAATATGTAATGGCCGGAGGACCCTTGTTTATCGACAAGAACCATCCTGAACTGAAAATTGTGTCACCCGTGAGTGGTGTAGTGACAAGCGTTGAACGAGGTGCACGCCGAAAGGTGATGAACATTGTCGTTGAGGCTGCCACCGAGCAGGATTATGAAGAATTCGGCAAAATGGATCCGTCCAAGATGAACGCCCAGCAAATCAAGGAGGCGTTGCTCAATGCCGGTATGTTTGCTTTCATCCGCCAGCGTCCCTACGATGTTGTCGCAGATCCTACGGTGGAGCCGAAAGCAATTTTTGTATCTGCTTTTGACAGCAACCCGTTGGCACCTGATTTTGAATTCGCCCTGAAAGGGGAGGAGGCCAATTTCCAGACAGGTCTCGATGCGTTGGCTAAATTGGCCAAAACTTATCTCAACATCAGTGTGAAACAGAAGGCTGCTGCTTTGACACAAGCCAAGAATGTGACCATAACAGCTTTCGATGGCCCGCATCCGGCTGGTAATGTGGGTGTACAGATTAATCACATTGCCCCCATTTCCAAGGGTGAAACGGTATGGACACTTGCTGCCGAGGCTGTGCTGTTCATTGGCCGTCTGATGAATACGGGACGGGTGGATTTGACTCGTACGGTGGCTGTTACAGGTAGTGAATTCAAGAAACCGGCTTATTGCAAACTGAAAGTGGGTGCCTTGCTGACCCATGTGTTCCAAGGTAATGTGACGACCGACAAGACGTTGCGTTATATCAGTGGAAATGTGTTGACTGGCAAACAAGTATCTCCCAATGGATTTTTGGGAGCTTTCCATAACCAACTGACTGTTATTCCTGAAGGAAGCGAAAATCATGAGATGTTGGGATGGATTATGCCGCGTTTCAATCAGTTCAGTGTGAGTCACTCTTATTTCAGCTGGTTGATGGGTAAGAAGGAGTATGTATTCGATGCCCGCATCAAGGGTGGTGAACGCCACATGATTATGTCCAATGAATATGATCGTGTTTTCCCGATGGATATTTATCCGGAATATCTGGTGAAGGCAATTATTGCCGGTGACATTGACCGTATGGAAGCGTTGGGTATCTATGAAGTGGCTCCCGAAGACTTTGCCTTGTGCGAATTTGTTTGTTCCTCAAAGGTAGAAGTTCAGCGTATCGTACGTGCAGGACTTGATATGCTTCGTGCTGAAATGGCATAATTAAGAAAGTTGTAAATTGCTAAATTGATAAATTAATTAGATGAAAGCGTTAAGAAATTATCTCGACAAGATAAAGCCGAACTTTGAAGAGGGCGGTAAATTCCACGCGTTTCGTTCGGTGTTCGATGGCTTTGAAACATTCTTGTTCGTGCCTAACACCACTTCGAAATCGGGAACGCATATTCATGATGCCATTGACAGCAAACGCATTATGTCGATGGTTGTCATTGCGCTGATACCGGCATTGTTGTTCGGTATGTATAATGTGGGTTATCAACATTTCCATGCTACTGGCGTTACTGGTAGTTTCATCGAAATGTTTGCTTATGGTTTTTTGGCAGTGTTGCCTAAAATCATAGTATCATATGTAGTAGGTCTGGGCATTGAGTTTGTCGTAGCCCAGTGGAAGAATGAAGAGATTCAGGAGGGCTTCCTGGTTTCGGGTATTCTTATTCCGATGATTGTGCCGGTTGACTGTCCGTTGTGGATGTTGGCCGTTGCCACTGCATTCTCTGTAATTTTTGCCAAAGAAGTATTTGGTGGTACGGGTATGAACGTATTCAACGTGGCTCTTATCACACGTGCTTTCTTGTTCTTTGCATATCCTACCAAAATGTCTGGTGATTCTGTTTGGGTATCCGGTGACAGTATTTTCGGTTTGGGTGGCGACAAGTTTGTAGATGGTTTCTCGGGTGCTACTGCATTGGGCGTAGCTTCTGTTGCTCCTACAGCTGATGGTTATATGCCTTTCTCTTGGGATATGGTAACCGGACTTATTCCTGGTTCAATTGGTGAAACAAGTGTCATAGCCATCGGTATCGGTGCTGTAATATTGTTATGGACAGGTATTGCCAGCTGGAAAACAATGTTTTCTGTATTTGTAGGCGGTGCTTTCATGGCATGGGTATTCAATGAGTTCGGTCCTGATACAGCAATGGCCAAAATGCCTTGGTATGAACATCTCGTGCTTGGTGGCTTCTGTTTCGGCGCCGTGTTTATGGCTACCGACCCTGTTACTTCGGCCCGTACAGAAACTGGTAAATATATCTTTGGTTTCCTGATTGGTGTAATGGCTATCATTATCCGTGTTCTCAATCCTGGTTATCCTGAAGGTATGATGCTTGCCATCTTGCTGATGAATATTTTTGCTCCGCTTATCGACTATTGTGTTGTACAGAGCAATATCAGCCGTCGCGAAAAACGTGCAATCAAGTCTAACAATTGAAATACCGAATGAAAATGAATACTAATAGTAACAGTTATACTATCATTTATGCTTCGGTAATGGTTGTTATCGTGGCATTCTTGCTGGCATTTGTCAGTTCTTCCTTGAAGGAGACGCAGAACAAGAACGTAGAGTTGGACACGAAAAAGCAGATATTGGCTGCCCTTAATGTCCGTAACGTAGAAGATGCCGATGCAGAATATAATAAATATGTAAAGGCCGACATGCTGATGAACGCTGACGGTACACTGACTGAAAATACGGGTGCATTTGCTACCGGTTATGAAAAGGAAGTGAAGGAAAACAATCGTCTGCACGTGTTTGTTTGTGAGGTGGACGGTGCCAAAAAGTATGTATTCCCTGTTTATGGGACCGGTCTTTGGGGAGCTATTTGGGGATATATTGCCCTGAACGAGGATAAGAATACCGTATATGGTACTTATTTTTCGCACGCCAGCGAAACTCCGGGCCTGGGTGCTGAAATTGCTACTGATCACTTCCAAAGTGAATTCTTGAACAAGAAAACTTTGGAAAATGGCGAAATTGCTCTTGGGGTAGTGAAGAATGGTAAGATTGAGAATGCCGACTATCAGGTTGATGGTATTTCTGGTGGTACAATCACTTCTCTGGCTGTAGACGCCATGATCAAGGGTTGTTTGGGTAATTACAAGAGTTTTTTAACCAATAATGTGGAGGAATAAAAGAATATGGGACAGTTATTTTCAAAGCAGAATAAAGAAATATTCTCTACTCCATTGGGAATGAACAACCCTGTTACCGTACAGGTGTTGGGTATCTGTTCGGCATTGGCCGTTACGGCCAAGTTGGAACCGGCCATTGTGATGGGACTTTCCGTGACGGTTATTACGGCATTCTCCAATGTAGTAATTTCATTGTTGCGTAAGACCATCCCCAACCGTATCCGTATCATCGTACAGTTGGTTGTTGTAGCTGCGCTGGTAACCGTTGTGAGTGAAATTCTGAAAGCGTTTGCCTATGATGTAAGTGTACAGCTTTCGGTATACGTAGGTTTGATTATTACGAACTGTATCCTGATGGGACGTCTGGAAGCTTTTGCCATGCAGGCTGGTCCGTGGGAGTCTTTCCTTGACGGTGTAGGCAATGGTTTGGGTTATGCCAAGATTTTGATTATCGTGGCTTTCTTCCGTGAGTTGTTGGGTTCAGGTACGTTATTGGGTTTCAATATTCTCAACTACGAACCTCTGAAACAGTTGGGATATCAGAACAACGGTCTGATGTTGATGCCTCCTATGGCGTTGATCATCGTGGCTTGTATCATTTGGTATCAACGTGCCCGTCACAAAGAGTTACAAGATAAATAAGTATTAATGGAGAATGGATAATGGATAGGAGATAATGATAATGAAATTATCAATTGTCAATTATCAATTATCAATTAAATAATGATTATGGAACATTTTTTTACTTTGTTAGTCCGCTCCATTTTTGTGGATAACATGATATTCGCTTTCTTCCTCGGCATGTGTTCTTATCTGGCCGTTTCGAAGACTGTGAAGACTTCCGTTGGCTTGGGTATCGCCGTAACTTTTGTGTTGGTGGTTACCCTTCCGGTCAACTATTTGTTGCAGACCAAGGTACTGGGTCCGAATGCTATCATTGAAGGTGTAGACCTCAGTTTCCTTAGCTTTATTCTTTTCATTGCCGTCATTGCTGCCATCGTTCAGTTGGTAGAAATGATTGTAGAACGTTTCAGCCCTTCGCTTTATGCTTCTTTGGGTATATTCTTGCCGCTGATTGCCGTGAACTGCGCCATCATGGGTGCTTCACTTTTCATGCAGCAGCGCATTAATCTTGGCATGAGTGATCCGAAGTATATTGGTGGAGTGGGCGATGCTATTTCATACGCTTTAGGTTCCGGTATTGGTTGGATGCTGGCAATTGTCGGCCTGGCTGCTATCCGCGAGAAAATGGCTTATTCTGATGTACCTGCTCCTCTCAAAGGTTTGGGTATTACATTCATCACGGTAGGTCTGATGGCTATTGCATTTATGTGTTTCTCAGGTTTGAACATCTAATAAAGAAAGGAATAAGACAATGGATATGAATATGATATTGGCAAGCATTGGAGTATTCCTCGTAGTGGTTCTTCTGCTTGTGGTGATTCTGTTGGTAGCCAAGAAATTTTTGGTTCCTTCAGGTAATGTTAAGCTTACAATGAATGGCGACAAGGTGCTGGATGTAGCATCGGGTAGTACGTTGCTGAATACGCTGGCCGTTAACGGCGTTTATCTTTCTTCCGCTTGCGGTGGTAAAGGTTCTTGCGGTCAGTGCAAATGTCAGGTAGTAGAAGGTGGTGGTGAAATTCTGCCTTCTGAGATTCCCCACTTCAGCCGCAAGCAGCAGAAAGATCATTGGCGTTTGGGCTGCCAGGTGAAGGTGAAAGGAGATATGTCTATCAAGGTGCCCGAAAGTGTATTGGGTGTGAAGGAATATGAATGTACCGTTATCTCCAACAAGAATGTGGCTACCTTCATCAAGGAGTTCAAAGTACAGCTTCCTGCCGGTGCCCATATGGACTTCCTGCCGGGTTCTTACGCACAGATTAAGATTCCTGCTTTTACAATGGATTATGACAAGGACATTGATAAGAGTCTTATCGGTGATGAGTATTTGCCTGCTTGGCAGAAGTTTGGCCTTTTCCCGTTGAAGTGCGTCAATCCAGAACCTACTGTCCGTGCTTACTCCATGGCCAACTATCCGGCTGAGGGTGACGTATTTATGCTGACAGTTCGTATTGCTACTCCTCCGTTCAAGCCCGATCGTAGCGGTTTCATGGATGTAAATCCTGGTATAGCCTCTTCTTATATCTTCACGCTGAAGCCGGGTGATAAGGTGACGATGAGCGGTCCTTATGGTGACTTCCATCCTCACTTCGACTCTAAGAAAGAAATGATTTGGGTAGGTGGTGGTGCCGGTATGGCTCCGCTTCGTGCGCAGATTATGCATATGACCAAGACGTTGAATACTCGTGATCGTGAAATGCACTATTTCTATGGTGCCCGTGCATTGAATGAAGTATTCTATTTGGATGACTTCCTCGGATTGGAGAAAGAATTCCCCAACTTCCATTTCCATTTGGCTTTGGACCGTCCTGATCCGGCAGCCGATGCAGCGGGTGTGAAGTATACTCCGGGCTTTGTTCATACAGTAATGTACGATACTTATCTGAAGGATCATGAAGCTCCTGAAGATATTGAATACTACATGTGTGGTCCTGGACCGATGTCTAAGGCTGTTGTTAATATGCTTGATAGCCTGGGTGTTGAGTCGTCCAGCATTATGTATGACAACTTCGGTGGATAATTAGTTCTTAGGTCTCCCTTAAAAGCGGATGGCGATATCCTTTGCGGAAATTGCTATCCGCTTTCTTTTTATAGACCTTTCTATAGGGGAGCAATTTATGGCAATGTGGATTGAATAAAAATGGGCACCCCCTGCGTTCGCTTAACGTGGAAGTGCCCAACAAAAACTAAACTAGACTTAACTAAACTATTCTATTGAAGAGTTTCACAACTCCGTTATTTATTCGGCATCAAAGATACGATGTTTTTGTAGAACATCCAAATGTATAGCCTAAAAAGTTGATATAGTGGACGATTCAACTCCTTCGGTCAAGATATTCCTGAAATGCGGCCTTGTAACTTTCGCTGACAGGGATGCTGGTTTTCCCAAAAATGATGCGTCCGCGGTCGATGATGCGTATCTTGCTTTTTTGTACGATATACGAACGGTGAACGCGCATAAATCGGGATGCAGGCAACAACTCTTCCATAGCTTTCATGCTCATGAGTGAGAGTATGGGACGCTGGCTGCCTTCCTCGTATATCTTGACGTAGTCTTTCAGGCCTTCCACGTAGAGGATATTGTCCAGTTCTATCTGTACCAGTTTATAGTCGCTTTTGACAAAAATGGAAGTGATTTCTTCGTGGGGCTGGTTGAGGAGTTCGAACCAGTGGACAGCCTTGTTGGCAGCCTGTAGGAAGTCGGTGTAGGAAATGGGTTTGAGCAGATAGTCAAGGGCGTTGACTTTGTATCCGTCTATCGCATACTGCTCGAAAGCGGTAGTGAAGATGATACGAGTGTGCGAATCTACCATTTTGGAGAACTCAAGTCCGTTGAGCTCCGGCATTTGGATGTCGAGGAAGAGCAGGTCGGTTTGCTTTTCAGGCAGTTCTTTCATTGCCTGTACCGCACTGGAGTATTTTCCTGTCAGTTCGAGGAAGGGCGTTTTTTCCACATAGCTCTCGAGCAGGCCGAGAGCAAGTGGTTCGTCGTCTACAATAGCACATTTCAGTTTCATAGCTTTATTCGTTTTTTAATTCTTCAGTGGGATAGCATTCTATTGTAAGTTTGGAATAATATTCTTTTCCCGTTTCATCCACTCCCTGGTGCCAGGTATATCGATGGGGGTAGGAGAGCTCGAGACGGCGGCGCACTTGTTCCAGACCGATGCCGCTACCGCTCTTGTCACCCTGAGATTTGGGATGGTAGCTGTTGGTTATTTCACAACTGACACAATTGTCTGCTTGGCTGAAACGTATTCGGATGTAGCTGGGTTCTGTGGGCGAAATGCCATGCTTGAACGCATTTTCGATGAGGGAGATAAAGATGAGCGGGGCAATTTCGGTACGGTTTTCAGGGCTGATGTCGAAGTGGGTCTCCACTGTAACGTTGGACGCCAGGCGGATGCGCATCAGGGCTATGTAGTTGCGGATAAAGTCCATTTCTTTGTTGAGCGGCACTACGTTTTGCTGATTGTCGTAGAGAACGTGGCGAAGCAGGCGGCTCAGTTCCTGTACGGCCTGTTGTGCCTTGTCTGCATCGAAGGCAATGAGAGCATAGATGTTGTTCAGGGTGTTGAGCAGGAAGTGGGGGTTGAGCTGGCTACGCAAGTTCTTGAGTTCGGCTTCCGTGCGCTGTTGTTCGGCCTCGCGGCGTGCGGCCTCGTTGGCTGCCCAGCGGCGGCTCATGCGGATGGCAGCACTGAGCCCCACAGTGAGTACCATGGAGAATATGTCTCGAAGGAAAAAAATCCATTTGGGAGGTCCGTCAAGACGTTTTATGGGGCGGATTGAATCAGGATGTACGAAAATGAATTCTTGCCAGAAATGCGAACCGGTTGCAATGAGAAGGATGCAGAGAGCATTCAGTACGAGATAGGTCTTGATATGGCTCTTGAACAAGTAGCAGGGAATGAGAAGGCAGTAGTTCAAGTAGAAAATGATGAGAAATGAAAGGGGGACAATGCAGCCGTGGCGCAAGTATTCAGGCCACGTGATATTGAATCCGCTCCGGCTCATCATGAGGAACGGAAAGCCGAAGACAATACCCCAACCAATGATGTGGGTCAGGACTTCGACAAGATAAGGACGTTGTGACAAGTTTCGTTTCATCATAGTGGGACAAAGATAAGATTAAATGAAGAATTAATAATAAAGAATGAAGAATTATTTGAAAGCATGAATGATACGGACTCTCACAGGTAAAGTTTCTCCTTTATCGTGAGCATCCGTATCATCCACGCCTGAAAGAGGGAGTTATTCGTAACGAATAGCTTCAATCGGGTCGAGACATGCAGCCTTCTTGGCAGGATACCATCCGAAGAATACGCCGGTGACGGTGCAGACGGCGAACGAGAGGATGACGCTCCAGGGCTGGATGAAGATGGGCCAGTGGGCCACGTTCTTGACGATGAACGAAGCTCCGCATCCGATGAGCACGCCGATGATACCACCCGTGATACTGATGAGGATGGCTTCGATGAGGAATTGCGACAGAATATCAATACCTCGGGCGCCGACAGACATGCGCAGACCGATTTCGCGGGTACGCTCGGTGACGGAGACGTACATGATGTTCATGATTCCGATGCCGCCCACGACGAGCGAGATGCCTGCGATGCAGGCCAACAGCGTGGTCATCAGGTCGGTGGTGGTGTTGAGCATGGAGCTCAACTCCTGCTGGCTGCGGATGGTGAAGTCATCGTCGTCCGTATCGCGCAACTTGTGGTTGCGTCGCAGGATGGTGCTGACCTCTTCGGTGGCATAGTCGGTCATGTCTTCCGAGAGGGCCGAAGCAAAGATGCCTTCCAGATAGGTTTGGGCCAGCAGTCGCTTCATCACGGTGGTGTAGGGAGCCAGTACGACGTCGTCCTGGTCCATGCCCATGGAGTTGTAGCCTTTGCTCTTGAGGACACCTACCACGCGCAGGGGTACCTGGTTGAAGCGGATGATGCGTCCGATGGGGTCGGTACCGTCGGGGAAGAGGTTGTCTACGATGGTCTTTCCGATGACACAAACCTTGGCAGACACCTGGATGTCGGCTTCAGTAAACATCTCGCCCTCTTCGACCGTAAGCTGGCGTATCTCCAGATACTCCGTGCCTACGCCGCTGACAGAAGAGGGGTAGTTGTTGTTGCCGGCAATGAGCTGGCCGCTGCTCGACACGTTGGGGCTGATGGCCGAGAGAAAGGTCGTCTCGTTGCGCAACGATTCATAGTCGGACAGCTTCAGGGTCTGCATTTCGCTGGGATCCATCCGCACACCGCCCCGTCGTTCGCCTCCCGGATGTATCATGATCATGTTGGAGCCCATTTCGGAGATTTGTGCCTGGATGCTCTTTTTCGAGCCCTGGCCGATGGCCAGCATCGTGATGACGGAGGCCACACCGATGATGATACCCAGCATGGTGAGGAAGGCGCGCAACTTGTTGTTGGCAAGGGCGCGCAGGGCTATTTTGAATAAGTTTGTTCCGTTCATAAGGGTTGTTTTTTCTGTTTCTTCCATCACTTTTCAGTGGTGGAATTCTGCGGTTGCATTTAATGGTCCGTTAAACGGGCGCTTAACGGTCTGTTAAATTCCCCTCCCTTCTTTAGTCCTCCTCGGGCACGGGGAGGGCGGCCAGCGCTTCGGCTGCATTCAGAATGTGAGGGTTCACACGGTCGTCCTTTACCTGCCCGTCGCGCAGGGTGATGTTGCGGCTGCTGTATTGGGCTATTTCGGGGTTGTGGGTGACGAAGATGATGGTGCGTCCCTCGGCGTGGAGCTTCTGGAAGAGGACCAGAATCTCGAACGAAGTGCGCGTATCGAGGTTTCCTGTCGCTTCGTCGGCCAGTATGACGGCGGGGTTGTTGACCAGTGCGCGGGCGATGGCCACACGCTGCATCTGTCCGCCGGACATCTGGTTGGACTTGTGCTCCAGACGGTCGCCCAAGCCCACAGCTATCAGGGCGTCGATGGCCCTGCGGCGGCGTTCGGCGGCCGAGACGGAGGGGTTGTACATCAGCGGCAATTCCACGTTCTCGACAGCGGTAGTCTTCGGCAGAAGATTGTAGTTCTGGAAGACGAAGCCTATCTTGCGGTTGCGCAGGATGGCTCGCTGAGGTTTGGACATGGTCCGCACGGAGATGCCGTCCAGCAAGTACTCGCCGCTGGTGGGGGTGTCGAGGCAGCCCAGCGTGTTGAGCAGGGTGGACTTGCCCGAGCCCGACGTTCCCATGATGGTGACAAACTCGCCTTCGCGGATGGTGAACGAAACGCCACGCAGCGCGTGTACCGTTTCGTCGCCCACCTGGAAGTTGCGTTTGATGTTTTGTAGTTCGATGACAACTTTGTTCATGGCTGTTTATTCTTATTGTTTGCCGTTACTGTTGCTTTTCTTCTTGTCGTTACCCGGAGGGCCAGGCATGAAGGGGCTGCGTTCGCCGGTTTCGAGTTCGGCTTCGGGTTGGGTGCCGCGGGTGATGTTGGCCTCGCAGATGACTTCCGTACCGGCTTCGATGCCGCCTGTTATTTCAGTGTAGCTTCCGTTGCTGATGCCTGTGCTGACGGGATGGGCCGTGAAGACATTGCCTTGCTTGGTCCACAGCTTGTGTTCGCCTTCGCAGTCGTTGATGACGGCATCATCGCCTACGATGGGACGGGCCGGGGTGAAACGCAGGGCGGCGGCAGGTACGCTGTTCACACCACGCTTGTCCAGCGTATAGATGGTGATGTTGGCCGTCAGACGCGGTTTCAGCTTGAGGTCGGGGTTGGGAGCCGAGATGACTACCTCGTAGGTAACCACCGTCGTACTGCTGGTGGTGCTGGTCGATGAGGAGGCTTCACCCAGACGGATCTGGGTCACTTCGCCCTGGAAGGTGTCGTTGGGATAGGCGTCTACGGTGAACTCCACACGCTGGCCCAGTTCTACGCCGCCTATATCGGCTTCATCCACGTCGGCCACTACCTGCATCTGCGTCAGGTCGGCGGCAATGGTGAAGAGGGTCGGTGTCTCGAAGCCCGAAGCCACGGTCTGTCCTTCTTCCACATCCTTGCTGATGACCACGCCGTCGATGGGCGAGGTGATGGTGGCGTACGACAGGTTGCGTTCGGCCTTGGCCAGGGCGGCCTTGCTGCTGTCGAAGGTACTCTTGGCCTTCAGGTAGTTGTATTCGGACTGCTCGTAGTCGGTGTCGCTGATGAGGTTCTTGGCCTTCAGCCCCTTGTTGCGCTCGTAGTTCTTCAGCTGATACTCGTATTCGGCTTTGGCGCCGTCGTAGGTAGCCTGCGACGAGGCCAGTTCGCTTTCCAGTGTCACCTTGTCCATCAGGGCGATGAGCTGCCCTTCCTTGACGATGGTGTTGTAGTCTACATAAATCTTGTCGATGATGCCGCTGACCTGCGTACCTACTTCGACTTCCGTAACAGGTTCGATGGTACCTGTGGCGGTGACGAAGTTCGAAATGTCCGCCGGACCTACCTTGACCATCTCATACGTAACCTGCTGCTTGCGGTTGCTTCCTCCAAGCAGCCAGACGGCTGCTCCGGCCACGATGATGACGCCTGCCGTGAGGGTGATGATTTTCTTCTTGTTCATATGCTATAATTGTTATGCTTTGATTGTTTCTATGCTGGTTAGAGTTCGAACGTTTCGCCCTGGTAGAACTGGAGCAGGCCGGCGTTGAGCAGTGCCATATACTTGGCCTGAAGCATTTCCTGCTGGGCGCTGAGCAGGTTGTTCTTTTCGGTGAGCAGTTCGACGGTATTCTTCATGCCGAGGTTGAACTGTTCGCTGACGAGGTCGTAGCTGGTCTGTGTGCTCTCCAGCTTCTTGCTGGCGGCCACGTATTGCTGCTGGGCGCTGTTGGCGTCGAGCCACAGGTTCTCGATGGTCTTGTAGAGCGTCTTCTGCTTGTCGAGCAGGTCCAGTTCGCTGGTCTGCTTCTGGAGCTTGGCCTTGTTGACGGACGACTTGGTCTGCCGTTTGTCGTAGAGGGGGATGCTCAGGGTGAGGCCCAGCGAGTTGTTCCAGTTCTGCTTGATCTGTTCGGTAAAGGTGAAGTCGTTGCCGTTGGCATTGGTGCTTCCGATACCTGCGCTCAGGCTGATGGTGGGCAGGTAGCCCGAGCGGGCTATCTTGATGTTGAGGTCGGAAGCTTCGACATCGAGTTTGTCCGACTCGATTTCAGGGCGCATCAGCAGGGCCGTGCGGTAGACGTCCACTTTGTTGGGCAGGGGAGTGAGCACCTGGGCGTCGTCGGGCATCGTCATGTCGAGGTTCATTTCTTCGCTTCCGTCCAGTTCGAGGAGTTGCTTCAGCTGGAGCTTGTAGTCCTGCAGGGTGGCCTGCGAGGTGACCAGCTGATAGTTGTCGCTGCTCACCTGTGCGTCGAGCTGGGCCAGGTCGCTCTGGGCGATGCTTCCGGCTTCGAAGAGCTGCTTGCCGCGTTCGTACTGGGCCTGGCTCACTTCGAGGGTCGCTTCGTTTATCTTGACCGCTTCGGCGGCGTAGAGTATCTGTACGTAGACCTGCATGATGCTCTCTTCGATGGAGTTCTCGCTTTCGGCCACGGCCAGGTCGGCGATGCGCTGGTTCAGCTGTTGCTGCTTGATGGTGTTCAGCCGCTTGCCGCCGTTGTAGAGGGTCCAGTTGGCGTCGATGCCATAGCTTCCGTTATAGGATGTCTTGCTCTGGCTGGTGGTGATGTTGTCGCCGCTGATGATGGTACCGTTGGTGGTATTGGGGCGGTTTACGACGCGCTGGCTCACGCTGGCGTTGAGCGAGGGAAAGAGGTCGGCCTTGGCCGTCTTCACATCCTCCTGCGTGCTTTGTGCGCTGATGCGGTTGCGGCGGATGGTGATGTTGTTCTGCAAGGCATAGTCGATGCACGTCTGCAAGTTCCATTGCTGGGGCAGGCGGGCGGCAGCGGTGGTGTCGGCCTGTGCGCTTGGCGTTGTCTCGGCGGTCTGTGCTTCTGCGCAGGTGATGCCTGCCAGGCAGAGAGCCGTCAGGGTGAATGTTCTTAGATTTGTCATATCGCTTGAGAATTTGGAGTTATCGTTTTCTGTCAAATCAATCTGTTCTCTCTTCTTTTTTCTGTGACAAAAGTACGGGGCTTTCGTCGGATGTGGAAAAAAGATGGACGTTGGCCGTACAGACAACGCTTATCCGGCAGATTTTGCCGACCAATCAGAATGGTGCTTGGGACGGGGTGAAGCGCAGATTATGCGGCCGGAAGCAGGGTTCTTGTCGGTCTGAAGCAACACGCGTGGCAGATGTTTCTATCTTTGATGACACAAGATGCTGTCTTATGTTGCACAAGATGCCATCTTATGTTGCACAAGATGCCATCTCATGCTGCACAAGATGCCATCTCATGCTGCTCAAGATGCCATCTTATACAATCAATGAAGGAGACTTGTTGCTGCTGTGGTTGTACTCTTGTCTTCGAAGGCCAGGATAATTCATTTTTGGGAAAGCTTTCTTTTGCATTTCTCAGGGTTTGTGCTATCTTTGTATTTCTATGACCTTGGATTATGAAACATCTTTTCCTGAACATCTGGCAATTCTATCGCGACGGCTTCCGCGGCATGAAGCTGGGGCGGACGTTGTGGCTGATTATCCTCATCAAGCTTTTTGTTATGTTTTTCATCCTTAGGCTGTTCTTCTTCCCCGACTTCCTGAAACAGGCGGCCGACGGCGGAGAGAAGAACGGGTACGTGAGCCGTGAACTGATTGAGCGGATGCCTTCGAGGTAGATTGCTTTGTTGTGTACAGAACATTATTCCCTTACTATTAATATTTGATTTATGATTGAACACATTGATTCTTCGCTGATCGACTGGTCGAGGGCACAATTTGCGCTGACCGCCATCTACCATTGGATTTTTGTGCCGCTGACCTTGGGGCTGGCCGTGGTCATGGGCCTTATGGAGACCTTCTATTATCGGACGGGCGACCCCTTCTGGAAACGGACCGCCCGCTTCTGGATGAAACTTTTTGGCATCAACTTCGCCATTGGCGTGGCTACGGGGCTTATTCTGGAGTTTGAGTTCGGCACCAACTGGAGCAACTACAGCTGGTTTGTGGGCGACATCTTCGGAGCGCCGCTGGCCATCGAGGGTATTGTGGCCTTCTTCATGGAGGCGACGTTCATTGCCGTGATGTTCTTCGGCTGGCAGAAGGTGAGCCGCGGCTTCCACCTGGCCTCCACGTGGCTGACGGGCCTGGGCGCCACCATCTCGGCCTGGTGGATACTGGTGGCCAATGCGTGGATGCAATACCCTGTGGGGATGGAGTTCAACCCTGATACGGCCCGCAACGAGATGGTGGACTTCTGGGCCGTAGCCACTTCGCCGATGGCCGTCAACAAGTTCTTCCACACCGTTCTTTCAGGTTGGGTGCTGGGAGCCTTGTTTGTGGTAGGCGTCAGCTGCTGGTATCTGTGGAAGAAGCGCGAGCGCCGCTTTGCCCTGAGCAGCATCAAGGTGGGTGCGTCTGTAGGCCTGTTTGCGGCACTGATGGCCGCCTGGACGGGCGACGGGTCGGGCTACCAGGTGGCCCAGCACCAGCCGATGAAGCTAGCCGCCATGGAGGGTTATTACGAAGGGCAGGAGGGAGCCGGCCTGGTGGCCTTCGGCGTGCTGAACCCTGCCAAGCAGAAGGCCGGCGACGGCGTGGAGCCTTTCCTCTTCCGCATGGAGATTCCCAAGATGCTCTCGTTGCTGGCCGAGCGCAAGGCCGATGCCTTTGTACCAGGTATCAACGACCTGCTGGAGGGTGGCTACGAGCTGAAAGACGGCACGACAGCCCTATCGGCCACAGAGAAGATGGAGCGCGGACGCAAGGCCATCGGGGCCTTTGCCGCCTATCGGGAGGCGCGTGCCCAGGGTGACGATGCGGCGGCCGAGGTCGCTTCCGTCGAGCTGAAGGAGAATATGCCATACTTCGGCTACGGATATATCAAAGACGTGCACGAGCTGGTGCCCAACGTGCCGCTCACCTTCTACATGTTCCGCGTGATGGTGATGTTGGGCGGATACTTCATCCTGTTCTTCCTCGTGGTGCTGTTCGTGGTCTTCAGGAAAGACCTGAGCCGCCTGCGCTGGTTGCAGATGGTGGCCATGCTCAGTGTGCCGCTGGGATATCTGGCCGGACAGGCAGGTTGGGTGGTGGCCGAGTGCGGACGCCAGCCGTGGACCATCCAGGACATGCTGCCCGTGGGCGCGGCCATCTCGAAGCTGGAGGTGGGTTCGGTGCAGACCACCTTCTTCCTCTTCCTGTTCCTCTTTACCGTCCTGCTGGTGGCTGAGGTGGGCATCATGCTGAAAGCCATCCGAAAGGGACCTGAGAATTCAAACGTAGACATTCATTCTTCAAATTATTGACGTTATGGTATTACTTCAACAATATTGGTGGTTTGTGGTCTCCCTGCTGGGAGCCATCTTGGTGTTTCTGCTTTTTGTGCAGGGGGGCAATTCGCTTCTGTTCTGCCTGGGCAAGACGGAAGAGCAACGGCGCATGCTGGTGCTCTCGACGGGGCGCAAGTGGGAATTTACGTTCACGACGCTCGTTACCTTCGGAGGTGCCTTCTTCGCTTCCTTCCCCCTGTTCTACAGTACCAGCTTCGGCGGGGCCTACTGGTTGTGGATGATTATCCTCTTCAGCTTCGTGTTGCAGGCCGTCAGCTACGAATTTCAGCTGAAGGCGGGCAATCTGTTGGGCAAGAACACGTATCGCGCCTTCCTGGTGCTGAACGGCGTGGTGGGGCCTGTACTGCTGGGCGGGGCGGTGGCCACGTTCTTCACAGGCTCGGCCTTCTATGTGGACAAGGGCAGCATGACGGAGACGATGATGCCCGTCATCAGCCGTTGGGCCAACGGATGGCACGGACTCGACGCGCTGGCCAATCCCTGGAACGTGGTGATGGGCCTGGCGGTGTTCTTCCTGGCGCGGGTGCTGGGGGCGCTGTACTTCGTGAACAGCATTGCCGACGAAGAGCTGACGGGCCGTTGCCGCCGTTCGTTGTGGGCCAATGCAGGATTGTTCCTGGTGTTCTTCCTGGCTTTCCTGGTACGCACACTGGTGGCCGACGGCTATGCGGTCGACCCTGAGACAGGGCTTGTGTGCATGGAGCCCTATAAGTATCTGACGAATTTCCTCGAGATGCCTGTGGTGCTGGTGCTGTTTCTGGCGGGCGTGGTCAGTGTGCTGTGGGGCATCGGACGCACGTTGTGGAAGAAGGGCTTCGACAAGGGCATCTGGTTTGCGGGCATCGGCACGGTACTGACGGTGCTTTCCCTTCTGCTGGTAGCGGGTTACAACCACACGGCCTACTATCCGTCGACGGCCGACCTGCAAAGCTCGCTCACCTTGCAGAACAGCAGCTCCAGCGAGTTCACCCTGCGCACCATGGCCTATGTGTCCATCCTCGTGCCTTTCGTACTGGCCTATATCTTCTATGCCTGGCGGAGCATCGACAACCGCAAGATAGAGCGGCAGGATACGGCCGGCGGTGAGGAGGATTGAGGTTTCTCTCCGCTCTGTGTATGAACCTAAAAAAAGAGGGCGTGTCAAAATAGAGGTATCTGAGACTCTCCTCCTTCGGGAAGGAGGAGTACCCGATAGGGGGAGGTGGTAGGTGAATACATAATTCGTTGATTGATAACTTTTCGCGAAAACCTACCACCCCGCCCTTTGGGCACCCCTCCTTCCAGAAGGAGGGGAGTTAAAATAGTCTCACTTCATTTTGACACACCCTCTTTTCTATGTGGTGTGATATTCAGTCGTCCGTTCAATAGGCGAAGAGCGGATACTTCTTCATCGTCTCGTTGACGCGGGCACGAACCTGTGCGATGACGGCTTCGTTGTCTACGTTGGACAGGACGGTTTCTATCATCTCGGCAATCTCGTACATCAAGTCTTCCTTGGCGCCGCGGGTAGTGATGGCAGGCGTACCCAGGCGGATGCCCGACGTCTGGAAGGCAGAGCGGCTGTCGAAGGGTACCATGTTCTTGTTGACGGTGATGTCGGCCGATACGAGGGCTTTCTCGGCCACCTTACCTGTGAGGTCGGGGTACTTCGTGCGCAGGTCGACGAGCATGGAGTGGTTGTCCGTTCCGCCGCTCACGATGGAGAAGCCGCGGTCGATGAGTGCCTGAGCCAGGGTGGCGGCGTTCTTCTTCACCTGCAGGGCATATTCCTTCCACGAAGGCTGGAGGATTTCGTTGAAGGCCACGGCCTTGGCGGCAATGACATGCTCCAGCGGTCCGCCCTGAATGCCGGGGAACACGGCCGAGTCGAGCAGCTGCGACATCATCTTCACTTCGCCCTTCGGCGTCTTCTTGCCCCAGGGGTTGGGGAAGTCCTTGCCCATGAGGATGATACCTCCACGCGGGCCGCGCAGGGTCTTGTGAGTGGTCGAGGTGACGATGTGGGCATACTTCACAGGGTTGTCCAGCAGGCCTGCGGCGATGAGGCCGGCGGGGTGTGCCATGTCAATCATCAGGATGGCGCCCACCTTGTCGGCTATTTCGCGCATGCGCTTGTAATCCCATTCGCGTGAGTAGGCCGAACCGCCGCCGATAATCATCTTCGGATGTTCGCGCAGGGCCACTTCCTCCATCTGGTCGTAATCCACACGACCCGTTTCCTTGTTCAGGTTGTATTCGCACGGATGGTAGATGATGCCCGAGGTGTTCACCAGCGAGCCGTGCGACAGGTGTCCGCCATGAGCCAGGTTCAGCCCCATGAACTTGTCGCCGGGGTTGAGCACGGCCAGGAAGACGGCCGCGTTGGCCTGTGCGCCCGAGTGGGGCTGTACGTTGGCCCATTCGGCGCCGAATATCTTCTTGATGCGGTCGATGGCGATCTGCTCACTCTGGTCCACCACTTCGCAACCGCCGTAGTAGCGCTTGCCGGGATAGCCTTCGGCATACTTGTTGGTGAGGCAGGAACCCATGGCCTGCATCACTTCGTCGCTTACAAAGTTTTCGGAGGCTATCAGCTCGATGCCTTTCAGCTGGCGCTGGTGCTCCTTTTCGATGATGTCAAAAATCAAGTTGTCTCTTTCCATGTGCTATTATATTTTAAAGGTATTCCGCTCAAAATGTTTGCAAATGTAAGCATTTTATCGGGAATAGGTTACATTCTGTCTAAAAAAATACGCCGAACGAAAAGCTCAGCACGTTGTCGCGGCGGTGGAAGCGTATTTCGCTGTCGGGCTTGGTGCCTTCGGGCGAGGGGGGCGTTTCGGGCAGGGCGTAGGTGATGCGTTTCGACATGTTGTGCAGCCCGATGTCGTAGCGGAAATCGAAGAACACGCGCGAGATGGTGACCGCCGCGCCCACCGTCAGGTTGACGTTGAAGGGGTAGAGCTCCTCGTGGATGTCGTCCAGGTTGAAGTTCTCGAAGGTGGTCTTGCTCTTGTGCGCCCAGAGGTAGCGCAGCTTGGGGCCGCCGAAGATGGCCAGGCTGTAGGGGCCGTCCTTGATGATGTTGTAGCCGTAGATGACGGGGATGTCGATGCTGTGGATGGTCGAGGTGATGCCTGCCTGCTCGGGCACGCTGCCTTCGGAGGCGTCTGCGGGCAGAGGCTTGGCGAAGGTGATGTTGCATCGGTTGATGTTGTACGACACTTCGGGCTGGATGAAGTGGCGGTCGAAGTTGATGCGCATGAAGAGCGAAGCGAAATAGCCTATCTTGTAGTTGTTCTGAATCTGCTCGATGCGCTGGCCGTTGATGCTGAGGTCGGACACGAGGAAGAGCGAGGCGGTGAATCCGCCCTTGATGCCGAAGTTCACGGGCGGAGTGTCGTGCTGCTTGCGGCCCGCGTCTTCCTGGCTCTGTGCCGCCAGCGCGGCGTCGGCTTCGGGCGGGGGCAGGGCGGTACCTTGTCCCCAGGCCAGCGAGGCGGCCAGCAGGAGGGAGGTCAGTAGGGAGGCTTTGGTTCGTTTCATGGCATGTTTTTGGGGTTCTTTATCAGGATTTCTTCTTCTCGACGCTCCAGCCGAACTTGCCTATCTTGGGGCCCAGTTCGTAGTAGCCGCCGTGGACGTAGACCAGCGGATTCGTCTCGGCCAGTTCCAGCTTGCCCGTGTCGGGGTTCAGGTGGCTGGTTTCGGCGCGTACGTTCACCACGTCGGCGATGAACATGTCGTGCGAGCCCAGCGACACGATTTCCTTGACGCGGCACTCGATGCAGAGGGGCGACTCTTCGATGAGCGGCGCCTGCACCACGGTGCAACGTCCGGGCGTCAGATGCATTTCCTCGAACTTGTTGTAGTCGCGGCCCGAGCGTACGCCGCACCAGTCGGTGGCGCGTGCCATGTCCTTCGTGGTGAGGTTGATGACGAACTCCATGTTGCGGCGGATGATGTCGTAGGAGTGGCGTTCGGGGCGGACGGAGATGTAGCACATGGGCGGGTTGGTGCAGAGGGTGCCTGTCCAGGCTACGGTGAGTATGTTGTATTCCTCGGGCGTGCTTCCGCAGCTCACCAGGACGGCGGGCAGGGGGTAGATGAGGGTGCCGGGTTTCCAGTCTTCTTTCATTTTGTTAATTGAAAATTGATAATTGATAATGGATAATTATTTGTTGAGGCTGCTTTTGGTCGTTTTTACGATACTGATCAATAGTTTGAGAAGTTCTTCACAATCTTTGTTGATAGAGGCAAACTCATGATCTTTCAAGTAATCGGTATCGTGTAGCAACGAAAGCCAGTAGGTCGTTTCGTTTGCTTCTTTCAAAGCAACATTCATCTTGTTCAGAAAATCGGCTTTGCTTTGTGCATGGGCCGATTCCTTAATCAGTGCGCCTATGGCCGTACCGCTTCTCAACAACTGATGGGCAATGGCGTATATCTTCTTGTTCTCGTCCAGATATTTGTACAAGTTGATGATACGGATGGAGAATTGATAACTCTTTTCCTCGACAACGTTGATTCTTCGTATTCTATCATCATTATCCATTATCAATTCTCCATTGATTAAATTATCTCGATTTCCTCCCTCGTCTGCTCCTTCTCGCAATAGTGGCACTTGATGACGCAGCGTTCCTTGTCGATGACGTGGAAGCGGGTGGGCATGGGCTCGTTGTTGGTGATGCACTTGGGGTTGGCACACTTCACGATGCCGCGCAGCTCGTCGGGCAACACCAGTTCGCGCTTCTCCACCACCTCGTAGTTGCGGATGATGTTCAGCTTCACGTTGGGTGCTACGACGGCGATGCGGTTGATTTCGTCGTCGCAGAAGAACTTGTCGGCAATCTTGATGATGCCCTTCTTGCCCAGCTTCTTGCTGTTGAGGTTGAAGCCGATGGTGATGTTGTTGTTCATGTGCTCCAGGCCCAGAAGCGACACCACGGTAAACAGTTTTTCGGAGGGGATATGGTCGATGACGGTGCCGTTCTCCAGCGCGGCTACCTGCAATTCTTTCTTGTCGTTCATTTCTTTAATTGAAAATTGAAAATTGATAATTGATAATTTTTTTGGGGGACTGACAATGGAAATGATTCACTAATTTTCCATTATCCATTCTCCATTTTCAATTCATCCAAAGTGATGCCCAGCACGTCGCAGAGGATGGCTTCGCGGGCGTAGAGGCCGTTCTGCGCCTGCTGGAAGTAGTAGGCCTTGGGGCTTTCGTCCACGTCGTAGGCAATCTCGTTCACGCGGGGCAGGGGGTGCAGGATGCGCAGGTTGGGGCGGGTGTGCTCCAGCATCTTCCCCCGCAGGATGTAGACGTTCTTCACGCGCTCGTACTCCATCAGGTCGGTGAAGCGTTCGCGCTGCACGCGCGTCATGTACAGGATGTCCGCCTCGGCGATGGTCTCCTCGGTGAAGTCCGTGTGCTCCACGTAGCGGATACCGTGCTCGCGGCAGTATATCTTATATTCTTCGGGCATCTTCAGTTCGTCGGGGGCGATGAAGTGGAAGGTGGGGTTGAAGTGGCGCATGGCCATCAGGAGCGAGTGTACGGTACGTCCGTATTTCAGGTCGCCCACGAGGAAGATGTTCAGGTTCTCCAGCGTGCCCTGCGTCTTGTAGATGGAGTAGAGGTCGAGCATGGTTTGCGAGGGGTGCTGGTTGGCTCCGTCGCCGGCGTTCACGATGGGCACGTCGGTCACCTCGCTGGCATAGCGGGCGGCTCCCTCCAGGTAGTGGCGCATCACGATGATGTCGGCATAGTTGCTCACCATCTTGATGGTATCCTTCAGCGTCTCGCCCTTCGACGAGCTGGTAGCCTTGGGGTCGCTGAAGCCGATGACGCGTGCGCCCAGGCGGTTGGCCGCCGTCTCGAAGCTGAGGCGTGTGCGCGTCGAGGGTTCGAAAAATAAGGTTGCCACGACCTTTCCGTCCAGCAGGTGGCGGTTGGGACGTTCTTCAAACTGCTTTGCCATTTCCAGCATATAGAGGATTTTCTCCTTGCTGTGTTCGGCGATGGTCACTAAACTTCTGTTTTCCATATCGTTGTTGTTCTTGTTATTTTTCGAGAGTGTAAAGGTAGGCAAAAACTGCGGTAGTTGGAAGCTTGTGCCCCGTTTTTTTTCCGTCCGCCGCCATTTTTCCTCCCGTCCCTACAAAGGTAGGCATCTCCCGCCGAAGCGCCAAAAATAGAGCCTCGCCCGCGTCTGAAAAGGTGTTAACGAAGCCGTCCTGTTGTGTTAATAAAACTAATGCATTGTTTTTCAGCCGGGAAAACGATGCTTTCGTGCGGGCGGGGCGGCGCGTTGTGGCGAGGCATCGGGGCGTTTCTCTTTTTTCTGTCCGATTGTCGCATTCGTGGAAGGGTATGTCTGCTGAATCAGGATATGTGTCCGGAAAAGCAGGAAACTGTCTGCTTGTTCAGGAAACGGAGTGTCCGGCTGCTCGGGAAAACAGACTGTTTGTGCCTGCCGAATGCTGTGGAAAGATGGATTTTTATTCACATTCGTTAACTTACACAATTACAAATTACAATTACAGTTAGGTCAATATCGTTTTTTGCTCGCTTCTCCCATGCCCCTTATATATATGTTTATTATATTATATATTATATATATAATTATAATATATATATAATATATAATATAATAAATTTATAATATACTATTTAATCTGATGGATGCGGAAACTCACTTTCGTCTTACTGTAATTGTAATTTGTAATTGTGTAAGTTAAAAAGTGTTTATCATCAGGGTTGCCGGACAGACGTGCGTTTCCGGTCTTGAAAAGCCGCCGAAAAGTGAAGCTTCCTCTTGTGTAATTGCGCCGGAAGTTGTATCTTTGCACGTTATTAAATCAAAGTAAAAACGAAACTCGGAACATGATCAAGAAAGTCGTCATAATCCTCTGGATACTGCTGGCCGTCATGCTGCTGGCATGCGTGCTGGTGTTTACCTCCATCTCGAAAGGCTGGATAGGCTACATGCCGCCCGTCGAAGACCTGGAGAACCCTAACTACAAGTTTGCCACACAGGTCTTTTCGGCCGACGGAAAGACGCTGGGCACCTATTCGTACAGCAAGGAAAACCGCGTCTACGTGGGCTATCAGGACCTGTCGCCCCACATCATCAACGCCCTCATCGCCACGGAAGACGTGCGCTTTGCCGAGCATTCGGGCATCGACGTCAAGGCCCTGTTCCGTGCCGTGGTGAAGCGCGGCCTCCTCTTCCAGAAGAACGCCGGCGGCGGCAGTACCATCACCCAGCAGCTGTCCAAGCAGCTCTATTCGCCCAGCGCGGAGAGCACGCTGGAGCGACTCTTCCAGAAGCCCATCGAGTGGGTCATCGCCGTCAAGCTGGAGCGCTACTACACGAAGGAGGAAATCCTGACGATGTACCTCAACAAGTTCGACTTCCTGAACAACGCCGTGGGCGTGAAGACCGCCGCCTATACCTACTTCAACTGCGACCCCAAGGACCTCAAGATTGAGGAGGCCGCCACGCTGGTGGGCATGTGCAAGAACCCCTCGCTCTTCAACCCCGTGCGCCGCAACGAACGCACCCGCGGACGCCGCAACGTGGTGCTCGACCAGATGCGCAAGGCCGGTTACCTGACCCAGGCCCAGTGCGACTCCCTGCAGGCCCTGCCCCTGAAGCTGAAGTACAACCGCGTGGACCACAAGGAAGGCCCCGCGCCCTACTTCCGCGAATACCTGCGCACGGTGCTGACGGCCAAGAAGCCCGACAAGTCCGACTACCGCGGCTGGCAGATGCAGAAGTTCTACGAAGACTCGCTCGACTGGGAGACGAACCCCCTCTACGGCTGGTGCGAGAAGAACACCAAGAAAGACGGCAAGAAGTACAACCTCTATACCGACGGACTGAAGATATACACCACCATCGACTCGCGCATGCAGCAGTATGCCGAGGAGGCCGTGACCGAGCACCTCAAGGAGTTGCAGGGCTACTTCTTCAAGGAGAAGAAAGGCCGCAAGAAGGCTCCCTACAGCTTCCGCCTGACGCAGGAGCAGGTCGATGAAATCCTGTTGCGCAACATCCGCCAGACCGACCGCTACCGCCTGATGAAGAAAGGCGGTGCTTCGGAGAAGGAAATCATGAAGGCCTTCAACACCCCGCAGGAGATGTCGGTCTTCAGCTGGGCGGGCGAAGTGGACACCGTGCTCACGCCGCTCGACTCCATCCGCTACTACAAGCACTTCCTGCGCGCCGGCTTTATGTCGATGAACCCCCGCAACGGACACGTGCTGGCCTATGTGGGCGGTCCCAACTACCACTACTTCCAGTACGACATGGCCATGGTGGGCCGCCGTCAGATCGGTTCGACCATGAAGCCCTACGTCTACGCCCTGGCCATGGAGAACGGCTTCTCGCCCTGCGACGAGGCACGCCACGTGTCCTACACCCTGCTCGACGAGAACGGCATCCCCTGGACACCCCGCAACGCCAACAACAAGCGCATCGGCGAGATGGTGACGCTGAAGTGGGGCCTGGCCAACTCCGACAACTGGATTACGGCCTACCTCATGAGCAAGCTCAACCCCTACGAACTGAAGCGACTGGTGCAGACCTTCGGCGTGCGCAACCGCGAAATCGTGCCCAGCGTGTCGCTCTGCCTCGGCCCCTGTGAGATATCCGTCGCCGAGATGGTGAGCGCCTACACCGCCTTCCCCAACCGCGGCATCCGTGTGGCTCCGCTGCTCGTGACCCGCATCGAGGACAACGAGGGCAACGTGCTGGCCACCTTCTCGCCCGAGATGAACGAAGTCATCAGCACCTCCAGCGCCTACAAGATGCTCGTCATGCTGCGTGCCGTCATCAACGAAGGTACCGGCGGCCGTGTGCGCCGTCTGGGTGTCAAGGCCGACATGGGCGGCAAGACGGGTACCACCAACTACAACGCCGACGGCTGGTTCATGGGCTTCACCCCCTCGCTCGTATCGGGCTGCTGGGTGGGCGGCGAAGACCGCGACATCCACTTCGACACCATGCTCCACGGACAGGGAGCCTCCATGGCCCTGCCCATCTGGACGAAATACATGAACAAGGTCTATGCCGACAAGACCCTGGGCTACGACGAGACGGAGACCTTCCAGCTGCCCGAGGACTACGACCCCTGTGCCGACAACGGTGAGGTGTACGAGGAGGTGGAGGAACCCACACCCGACATGGGGCTGGACGACCTCTTCAACTGATCTGCCTTGCCGATGGAGTACCTGATAAGCATGGGTAGCAACGAGGGGCGTGCCGTAAACATGGCACTGGCACGCCGCCGGCTGGCGCAGCTCTTTGCGGACATCCGCTTCTCGGCCGAACGCGAGACGGAACCTCTGTGCCTGCACCGTCCGGGCCTCTTCTCCAATCAGGTGGCCTGTTTCCACTCCAGCCTCGGAACCGACGAGGTGCGCCTCCGCCTGAAGGCCATCGAGCGCGAAGCGGGCCGCATGCCTCAGGACAAGCCCCTCGAGATTGTCCGCCTCGACCTCGACCTCCTGATGTGCGAAGGCCGTGTGCTCAAGCCGGCCGACATGGAGCGGGCTTACGTCCGACAGGGGATGGAGGAGTTGAAAATGGAGAATGGAGAATGGAAAATTGAAAATGGAAATGGAAATGAAAAATAGTGACTTGAAATTTATAGGAATCATACCCGCCCGTTACGCTTCCACGCGTTTCCCCGCCAAACCTTTGGCCATGCTGGGCGGCAAGACCGTGATACAACGGGTGTACGAACAGGTGGCAGGCGTGCTGGACGACGCCTGGGTGGCTACCGACGACGAACGCATCGCCGAGGCCGTGCGCGCCTTCGGCGGGCAGGTAGTGATGACCTCCGTCCACCACAAGAGCGGCACCGACCGCTGCTACGAAGCCTGCACCAAGGTGGGCGCCGGCTACGACGTGGTGGTGAACATACAGGGCGACGAACCCTTCATCCAGCCCTCCCAGCTCGAAGCCCTGAAGGCCTGCTTCGACGACGAAGCCACGCAGATAGCCACGCTGGTGAAACCCTTTACGCCCGACAACGGCTTCGAGGCGCTGGAGAACGTCAACTCACCCAAGGTGGTGGTGGACAAGAACCACAACGCCCTCTACTTCAGCCGCTCCATCATCCCTTACCAGCGCAATGCCGACAAGCACGACTGGCTCAAGAACCACGTCTACTACAAGCACATCGGCCTCTATGCCTACCGCGTCGACGTGCTTCGTCAGATAACCTCCTTGCCCCAGTCGTCCCTCGAGCTGGCCGAGTCGCTCGAACAGCTCCGCTGGCTGGAGAACGGCTATCGCATCAAGGTGGGCACCACCGACGTAGAGACCATCGGCATCGACACGCCGCAGGACCTGGCGCGTGCGGAAGAATTCCTGAAAACACACGCCGCCCGATGACCGACCGTACCCAACAGCCCCCTATACGCAAGCCCGGCCCCATGGCGGTGCGCCGCCCCGAGCGGGTGGTGTGGCCCAACGGCGTGCCCCTCAGTGTGCTCCATGCGGGCGACAACGAGGTGGTGCGTGTCGACGTCCTCATCGAAGGCGGACGCTGGCACCAGCAATATCCCCTCCAGGCCCTTTTCGCCAACCGCATGTTGCGCGAAGGCACCCGACGCTATACCGCTGCCCAGATAGCCGAGAAGCTCGACTATTATGGCGCGTGGCTCGACCTCTCGAGTGCTGCCGAGCATGCCTTCGTTACCCTCTATTCGCTCAACAAGTACCTGCCCCAGACGCTCGACGTGCTCGAGAGCCTCGTGAAGGAACCTGCCTTCCCCGAAGCCGAACTGGCGACGGTGGTGGCCAACAACGTCCAGCAGTTCAAGGTAAACCAGCAGAAGGTCGACTTTCTGGCCCATCGGGGGCTGGTGAGTGCCCTCTACGGCGACGCCCATCCCTGTGGACGCGTGGCTTGTGAGGCCGACTACGGGCGCATCACTCCCGAACTGCTGTACGACTTCTACCGCCGCCACTATCATGCGGCCGGCTGCTCCGTCTACGTCTCGGGTAAGGTGACCGATGAATGTCTGCGCCGGCTGGAGGCCTGCTTCGGAGCGGAGCCTTTCGGCGAGGGCCTGCAACGTCCCTCGCGCGCCTCTTTCGAGCCCTGCACCACCTCGGACAAACGCCTCTTCATCGAGCGTCCCGATGCCTTGCAGAGCGCCGTGCGCATGGGACTTGTCACCATCAGCCGCCACCATCCCGACTTTGCGAAGCTTCGTGTGCTGGTCACCCTGCTGGGTGGATACTTTGGCAGCCGCCTCATGTCCAACATCCGCGAGGACAAGGGCTACACTTATGGCATCTCTGCCGGCCTCGCTTCCTATCCCGACGACAGCCTGCTGGCCATCTCCGCCGAGACGGCCAACGAGTATGTGGAGCCGCTCGTGGCCGAAGTCTACCACGAAATAGACCGCCTGCAACACGAGCTGGTGCCTCTGGACGAACTTCAGATGGTGAAGAACTACATGATGGGCGACATCTGCCGCAGCTATGAGTCGGCCTTCTCCCTGTCCGACGCCTGGATTTTCCTCCACACGTCGCACCTGCCCGACACCTATTTCGACGAGGTACAGGCCGCCATCAGCGGCGTGACCCCCGAAGAACTCCGCCGTCTGGCGCAGGAATACTTGTGCAAAGAGAATTTAAAAGAAGTGGTGTCGGGTAAAAAAATGTCCTAAAAAGCCGTGGGGCATTCCCCCTCTTTGGCGGATAAATTGTAAATTTGTCACTTAAAGTGAAAAGAGAAATACGAGCAGACAATGAAAGCAAGATACATCTATATAGCATTTGCGATGGCCTGTCTTTGTCAGGGCCCCGCCGTTTCCGCACAGGAGAACGGAGGCTTTCTGGACAAGGTGAAGAACGTCTTCTCCTCGGAGGTCCGCATCGGAACCTATACCTTCAAGGATGGGGCGGTCTACACAGGCGAAATGAAGGGACGCAAGCCCAACGGAAAAGGTAAGACGGTTTTCAAGAACGGTGATACCTACGAAGGCGAATATGTGAAAGGCAAGCGTCAGGGATATGGCGTCTACACCTTTTCAGACGGCGAACGCTACGAAGGCCAGTGGTTTCAGGACCAGCAGCACGGGCAGGGCGTCTACTACTTTGTGAACAACAACCGCTACGACGGCTTGTGGTATCAGGACTACCAGCATGGCGAAGGCACGATGTACTACTACAACGGCGACGTCTACGTGGGCAACTGGGTGAACGACAAGCGCGAAGGCCAGGGCACCTATACGTGGAAGAACGGTTCGAGCTACACGGGTTCGTGGAAGAACGACAAGAAGAACGGCAAAGGCAAGCTGGTGTGGAACGACGGAAGCAAGTACGAAGGCGAGTGGAAGGACGACTTCCGTAGCGGCCAGGGTACGTTCGAATATGCCAACGGCGACAAGTACGTGGGCGGATGGCGCGACGACATGCAGCACGGCCAGGGCATTTACTTCTTCCACACGGGCGACCGCTACGAAGGATCCTACGTGCAGGGCGAACGCACGGGCGAAGGCATCTACTACCACGCCAACGGCGACAAGTATGTGGGCGGTTTCAAGAATGGCATGCAGGAGGGTAAGGGTACCTTTACGTGGGCCAACGGCGCCGTCTACGAGGGCGAGTGGAAAGACAACGAACGCAACGGCAAGGGCGTGTACAAGTGGAGTGCGGGCGATTCGTACGACGGCGAATGGAAGCACAACAAGTTCGACGGCCGCGGTACGCTGGTGCAGGCCAACGGCACCCGCTATACTGGCGGCTTTGTAGACGGATTGGAAGAAGGCAGCGGCATACAGACCGACAAGGACGGAAACACTTTCGAGGGCTTCTTCAAGCAAGGCAAGAAGGACGGCCCCTTTGTGGAGAAGGACAAGTTCGGCAAGGAAATCCGCAAGGTGACCTATAAGATGGGGCGTATCGTGTCCAGCAACTGAGGGCTGGGATACGTTCTCGTGCAAGAAATAAAGAAGGGAGTGCATCGCGTCGGATGCACTCCCTTTTCTTTTATCTTTCAGCCTCTTCGGCTTAAATCAGATATTGCGAGCTGATGGATTCGTTGTTCACTACACGCTTGATGGTCTCGGCAAACATGTCGGCAATGCTCAGCTGTTTTACCTTGGCACACTTCTTGGAGTAGGGGATACTGTCGGTGAACACCATTTCAGTCAGGCCAGACTCTTGCACGCGGAAAGAGGCGGGGTCGGACATGACGCAATGGCTGGCGATGGCACGTACCGACTTGGCACCTGCGGCCAGCATGATGTCGGCAGCCTTGGTGATGGTACCGGCGGTGTCTACGATGTCGTCAACGAGTACTACGTTCTTGTCCTTCACATCGCCGATGATCTGCATGGAAGCCACTTCGTTGGCTTTCTCGCGCGACTTGTTGCAGAGTACCAGGGGCACACCCAGATACTTGGAGAATGTGCTGGCGCGCTTGGAACCGCCTACGTCGGGCGTGGCGATAACCAGGTCTTCCAAGTTGAGTGACTGGATGTAGGGCAGGAATACGGCCGATGCATAGAGGTGGTCTACAGGAATGTTGAAGAAACCTTGGATCTGGTCGGCGTGCAGGTCCATCGTAATCAGACGGTCGATGCCGGCTACAGAGAGCAGGTCGGCCACCAGCTTGGCGCCGATAGATACACGCGGTTTGTCCTTTCTGTCCTGACGGGCCCAGCCGAAGTAGGGCACTACGGCGTTGATGGTCTTGGCCGATGCACGCTTGGCAGCGTCAATCATCAGCAGCAACTCCATCAGGTTGTCAGAGTTGGGGAAAGTGGATTGAACCAGGAAGACATTTGCTCCGCGGATGGACTCTTCGTAAGACACGGCGAACTCACCGTCGGCAAAGTGGGTGATGTTCATTTTTCCCAGCGGGCAATTCAGGCTTGCGCAGATTTTCTCTGCAAGGTATCTCGAATTTGTTCCTGAGAATACCAAAAAGGGTGCTTTTTCGCTCATTGTTATTGTAATAGATGTTACCTATTTATTAAACTTCTGCAAAGGTAGGCATTTCTTGCTGATTTCGCCAAGACTTATTGTATAAAAATAAGACGGAGGAGATGGAAAGCAGGAAAAGCCCTCTTTTTCTCCTCTGAAAACGGGCGCCTTTCCGTCCGAATGATAATAAACGTTTTTTCTTGGGGGCGAACGTCTGTTTTTTACTGATTTATTCGTAGCTTTGTTAGCATGAGAACAGTGAAATGTGTGGCATTCAAGCTCGTCTGTGCCTGCGCGTGGTGCGTATGGCTGGCACTGGCTTCGTGTGAGGGCCTGGCGCCTTCGGGCGAAGTGGGGCGGGTAGACTCGCTCAACGGGGAGGCCTATGCCTGGCGCTATCGCGACCTCGACTCGTCGCGTGTGGCGGCCCGTCGTGCCTTCGAGGAGGCGCGTTTCTATCGTTCGGGCAAGGCAGAAGCCTGCAACAACCTGGCCTTCTGTGCTTTTATGGAGATGGATTTCAAGAAGGCCGAAGCCTTGTACCGCTCCGTCTACGAGCTGACGAAGAACGAGCTGGAGCTGCTTGTGGCCGATGTAGGCTTGATGAGACTCTACCAGCGGACGGCTCTGAACAAGGAATTCTACGATTATCGCAACAGCGCCCTGAGGCGCATGAGCCGCATTGCCGAGGACGATGCCCTCTTTGCCGAGGGGCGGGGACGCAAGCGGCTCGGCTATGCCCGTTCGGAGTTCTACATCGTGTCGGCCGTCTACTATTATTATCTGCAACAACGGCCCGAGGCGTTGGAAAACATCCGCCAGGTGTCCGACGAAGGGATGGCCGACACTGCCCAATGGCTCTATGCCCACTACGTCCGCGGAGCGGCTTCGCTCGTGGAGGAAAAGGGAGCCGAAGGGCAGAAGTTGCGCGACTTCGATGAGCTCTTCACCACGTGGCGGGTGGCCTTGCAGAAGGATTTTCCCTATTTCGAAGGCTGCTGCCTGCAGGCGATGGCCGACCTGATGTCTTCGGCCGACGACTATGCCTGCTTCGTGGAGCATCGCAGGCATGCCCTCGACATGCTGGGCGGAGCGGCCGACACGTTGCTCCCCTTGCGTCTGGGGCAGGAATCCTTGCAGAAGTTCGCTCCTTATAAAGATGTGTATCAGACGGTGGGCACCTACGTGCAGATAGGGCGCTACCTGAACGAGCATGGCCGCTATGGCGAGGCGCTCGACACGCTTCAGGTGGCGTTGGAGGCCGTGAACGCCCATCATCGTCATTATTACCAGTGCGAAGACAGCCTCGACCGCCTGAAGATGTACGACCATCGCAACGCTCCTGCCGTGGAGCAGCGTTGGATGACGGACAAGCTGATGACGGCCCCCGAATGGATATCGCGCATCCGCGACCAGCTCAGTGTGTCGTATGCAGGCCTGGGTATGAAGGAGCGCTCCGACTACAACCGCAACATCTACCTCGACATCCTCGAAGACACCCGTCAGGACAAGGAGCTGGAGAGCCGCTACGAGGCCTTGGAGCGGGGCATGTACGTGCTGAACCAATGGTCGCTGGCCGTGGTGGCGGGCATCGTGGCGGTGCTGGTGTTCTTCTGGTTCTTCAACCGCCGCTCGAAGAAGCGCAACCTGACGCACCTCCGCCGCCTACGCCTTGTACTCGACATCTGCCAGAAGATTACCGCCTCCATCCCTGCCGAAGCGCAGACGCAGGAGGAAGTGGCCGAAGCCATCACCTTGGCCGTGGCCGATGATGTGGAGCAACTCTTCGGCACGAGGGACTTCGTGGTGGAGGGCGGGCAGATTTCCTTCCCCCACCTGCACCTGAAGCGTGATGAAGAGGCCCTGCGCAGGCTCTTGACGCCCTACATCCAATGGGCGTTCGAGAACGGCCTGGCTACCATCGCCCTGGGCGACGAACGCCGCCGGCTGGAGAAGGAACGCTACGTCAGCGAGCAGCACATCGCCGCCCGTAAGCGGAGCAATGTGGAGAAGAAAGCCTGCCTGGCCATTGTCAATGGCATGCAGCCCTACATCGACCGCCTGGCCAACGAGGCCGGCAAGATGGCGCAGGGAGGCGATATGCTTCAGGCGGAAGTCAAGGCGGGAAAATATCAGTATATGGACGAACTGGTAGCTACCATCAACGACTACAACGACATCCTGGCCCTGTGGATTCGCATGAAGCAGGGGGCCTTGAGCCTCCATGTGGAGAACTTTGCCCTCGGCGACCTCTTCGCCCTGCTGGGCAAGGGCAGGAGGGTGTTCGACCTGCGCCATCAGACGTTCGAGGTCGTGCCCACCGACGCGTGGGTGAAGGCCGACCGTGCCCTGACCCTTTTCATGTTGAACACGCTCGTGGACAATGCCCGCAAGTACACCCCGCAAGGCGGACACGTGAAGGTATACGCCTCTTGCGGGGTCGATTACGTCGAGGTGTCGGTCGAAGACAACGGGCGCGGCCTCTCGCCCTCGGACGCCGCTTCCCTCATGGAGGCGAAGGTCTGCGACTCGAAAGCCATCGGCCTGAGCGACGCCGCCGACAAGGAAGAGCTCCTCAAGAGCAAGGGAAGCGGCTTCGGCCTGATGAATTGCAGGGGCATCATCGAGAAGTATCGCAAGACCAACGCCCTGTTCAGCGTCTGCACCTTTGGCGTGGAGAGCCGCCTGGGCAAGGGGAGCCGCTTCTACTTCCGCCTGCCTGTGGGCGTGCGCAAGGCTCTGATGGGGCTGGTCGTGCTCTGCCTGATGGTTCTTTCTTCGTGTGCAGGCCGTCCGATGGCCGATGAGGCAGGTGGCGGAGCCGACTCGTTGTCGGCCGTGGCGGGGCAGGACACCCTCCGCGCTGGGCAGATGGACGAGGCAGACGAGCTTCTGCTTTGGGCCTCCGACTATGCCAACGCCGTCTATTACAGCAACATCGCCCGCAACTACCGCCAGGCGCTGGCCTATGCCGACTCGGCCCTTTGGTGCCTGAACGAACATTACGTCCGACGGAGCGGGCAGACGACGCCCCTGATGTCGCTCGAGGGCGAGGGCGTCGCCTCAGAGCTGCAATGGTGGGGCGCGTGGTTCGATACGGACTATCATGTGATATTGGACATCCGCAACGAGGCGGCCGTGGCTTTCCTTGCCTTGAAGCAATGGAAGGCCTACCGCTACAATAACGAAGCCTATACGGCCCTCTACAAGCTGCTGGGCGAGGACCAGTCGCTCGAAGACTATTGCCGCCAGCTGGAGCGCTCGGCAGGCAACCGCAGGGTGGGCATCTGGCTGGCCGTACTTCTCTTCTTCCTGCTGTGCCTGGGTTACTATTACCTCTACATTCGCCGTCGGCTGGTAGACCGATGGAACCTCGAGCAGGTGCTCGACATCAACGGGCGTATGTTCAGGGCGGCCCGCCACATGCCTCAGGAAACCTCCTCCGAATGGGTGGACGGCGGCGAGGACAGCCTCGGACAGATACCCCAACGGATGGTGGACGAGGCCTTCCAGTCGGTCAACGAGCTGGTGGGCATCGATCGCCTGGGCATCGCCGTCTGCGACGAAGACACCCGCCGGCTGGAGTATGTATGCAGCCCCCGCCTGGTGGCCGGCGAGGAAAACAATGCAATGGAGGCGATAAAGCAGTGCTTTGCACAAAGGAAAGCATTGTTTTCCGACCACACCTACATCCTTCCTCTGCTGGTGGAGGCGGGTGGTGGCAGTCGTTGCGTGGGCATGCTCCACTTGGAGCGCCGTCAGGGTACGGAGGCCGAAGACGACCGCCTGCTGCTCGAGCTGGTGGCGCGCTACACGGCCATCGTCCTCTTCAACGCCGTGGTGAAGCTGGCTGGCAAGTACCGCGACATCGAGCTGGCGGGTGACGAGGCCCGACGCGCCTCCTACGAGGACAACCAGCTCCATGTGCAGAACCAGGTGCTCGACAACTGCCTCTCGACCATCAAGCACGAAACCCTCTACTATCCCAACAAAATCAGGCAGCTCGTGGGCAGGCTCCGTTCGGGGGCGCTGGCCGCCGACGAGGAGCGCGAGACGCTGGCCGCCGTCCGCGAGCTGACCGACTATTATCGGGCGGTGTTCTTCCTGCTCAGCTCGTGCGCCTCGCGCCAGCTCGAGGAAGTGACCTTCCGACGGACGACCCTCTCCGCATCCTCCCTGCTGGCCACGGCAGAGCGATACTTCCGCAAGGCCTCGAAGGGCAAGTGTCCGCCCGTCAGCCTCTCTGTCGAGGCGGAGGAGGCGCAGGTGGTGGGCGATGCGTACCAGTTGAACTTCCTCTTCGAGAGCCTGCTGGACGAAGCCTTGGCCGTCCCTCTGGAGGGCATGCTCCGCCTTTCCGCCCGCGTGGACGGTCCTTTTGTGCGCTTCAGCTTGGCCGACACTCGCCGCAACAAGTCGCAGGACGAGCTGAACTACCTCTTTTCACCCAGCCTGGAGCGCATGTCGGGTGGCGTGGGAGGCCGCTTGCAGGGCACAGAGTACCTCATTGCCAAGCAGATCGTCCGCGACCACGACGAATATGCCGGCCGGCGAGGGTGCCGCATCTATGCCGAGCGGCTTCAGGAGGGGAAGGGCTTCGTGGTGCACTTCACCCTCCCGCGGAAGATGAACGGAAATGAACGCAAGTAAACAAACAGATATCAATCAATGGAAAAAGAAATGAAATACAAAGTGATTATCGTGGAAGATGCCAAGCTGGAGCTGAAGGGGACGGAAGAAATTTTCCGCCACGAGATACCCGACGCCGAAGTGATAGGTACGGCCATGACCGAGCAGGAATTCTGGCCGCTCATGGAGAAGCAGGTGCCCGACCTGGTGCTGCTCGACCTGGGGCTGGGCGGCTCCACAACCGTAGGCGTGGACATCTGCCGCCGCATCGGGCAGAAGTACCCGGGCGTGCATGTGTTGATTTTCACAGGCGAAATACTGAATGAGAAACTGTGGGTCGACGCGCTCGACGCGGGTGCCGACGGCATCATTCTCAAGACGGGCGAACTGCTCACCAAGACCGACGTGCAGGCCGTGATGGACGGCAAGAAGCTGGTCTTCAACTATCCCATTCTGGAGAAGATTGTGGAGCGTTTCCGCCGTTCGGTGCTCAACGATGCCAGGCGGCAGGAAGCCTATATCAGTTACGACATCGACGAGTACGACGAGCGTTTCCTCCGCCACCTGGCCTTGGGATATACCAAGGAGATGATAGCCTCGCTCAAGGGGATGCCCTTCGGCGTAAAGTCGCTTGAGAAGCGTCAGAACGACCTGACCGGCCGCCTCTTCTCCGACGACGAGCGGGCGGCGGGCGTCAACGCCACACGCCTGGTGGTGCGCGCCATCGAACTCCGCATCTTGGACATTGACAATCTGGAGCCCGATGAAGAGTAGACACACCTTTTGGCATCCCGCCACGTTGTTCCTCGCGCTGACCTGCCTCGTGGTGCTGCTGTCGTGGATATTGGAAGTCTATGGCGTGCAGGCCGTGTGTGCCGATACGGGCGAAGTCTTCCGCCTGCGCAGCCTCTTGAGCCCCGAGGGCATCCGTTGGATGTTGCGCCATGTGGTGTCCAATTTCATGGAGTTCCCTCCCTTGGGCCCCGTTCTGATGATTGTGACGGGCATGGGCATGCTGATACATTCGGGGTTGGGAGATGCCTGCCTGCGCCGATGGCCGTTGCTGGGACGATGGATGGGGTGTCGCACCTCTGCCGTCTCTGTCCGTGCGTTGTCGCGCAAGGAGCGCAGGGCGTTGCAGAGCGCCTGTGTGGTGGGTGGTGTTTATGTGGGGATACTGCTGTTTGCCACTTTCTCGCCGTGGGGTATTCTGCGCAGCGTCAGCGGGGGCTTGATACGTTCGCCCTTCATGGAGGGGCTTCCATTCCTCTTTGCGTTTGGGTGTACCCTCATGGGAGCGTTTTATGGATGCATCGTTGGTCGTTATCGCAGGGATACGGATGTGGTCGAGGGATTGGTTTTCCTTGCCCGTCCGCTAATGTTTGGTTTACTGGTTGCCTTTTTCGCTTCCCAGATGTTTGCCTGTATGGACTATTCGCGGTTGAGTGCTTGCCTGGGTATCTGGCTCTCTTGGATGGGGGCAAGATGGTTGCAATGTGCAGCCGATATCCTTCCATACGTGCCCTTTGTGCTTGCCGGCTGGCATTATTTTCGCTTCTCCAGGCCTTAAAAACAAGTTTTATGCTAAGATTTATTGTCTTTTGTTTGCAGTTTCAATAAAAAAGCGTACCTTTGCACCGCAATTAAGGCTGGTTCCGTAGCTCAGCTGGATAGAGCAACGCCCTTCTAAGGCGTGGGTCTTGCGTTCGAATCGCAACGGAATCACAAAGAAGGAAGTCATTAAACGCTGTGTTTCACAGGTTTTGGGCTTCCTTTCTTTGTTTATCGGCTTTTGTTTCTTGGGGCGGATAGAGAAATGACGAAATACAGAGGAATGGATTGTTTCTGTATTTCGTCATTTATGTATCAGTATCTAAATTTTCATTCTGTATTCCATCGCGGGATATTCGCATCTGGAAATGTTACCCCTTGGCTTCTTGGTAGAGGAAACGCTTGATGCTTTTCTTGGCTGTCTTTTCAAATTCCTCGAAATGGATTTTTACTTTGGTAATCTGGCAATAGGCTGGCAACTGCTGGTTCAGCTCAAGGCGGTTCTGCTCCATGGCTTCTTCTACATCCGACTGTTGCAGACCGCGGGCAAAGGCTTCGTCGAAGTCAGGGTAGATGAGGGCGACAAGCTTGTCTTTCTGAAGGACAATGAGCGATTCGGAAACGTAGGGCATGTTGTTCAGCTTGCTTTCTATCTCTTCGGGATAGATGTTCTGTCCGCTGGCGGTGAGGAGCATATTCTTGCTTCGGCCGCGGACGGTGACATTCCCTTCAGCGTCCATGGTGGCCAGGTCGCCAGTGTGCAACCAGCCATTGACGTCGATGATTTGTGCGGTAGCTTCAGGATTCTTGTAGTAGCCCAGCATCAGATTTTCGCCGCGGCAGATAATCTCGCCCGCATGGTTGGCGGGGTCTTTGGAGTCAATGCGTACTTCCATGCGCGAGGCTGCCTTGCCGCATGATGCCAGCTTGAGGTCCTGCCAGCGGCTGGAGCAGATGATGGGACCGCATTCTGTCATGCCATAGGCGATGGTGTAGGGGAAACCTATCTGCTTGAGGAAGCGCTCTACGTCGGCATTGAACGGCGCGCCTCCGATGATGATGTCATTGAACTCTCCGCCGAAGATTTCCATGGCAGCCTTGCATGCTGAGGCCTTTATCTTGTCGTTGACAATAGGTACACGCAGAAGAAGCTTGCCGATGGTATTGTCCAGGCGGGGCAGGATGTTCTTCTTGATAATCTTCTCCACGATGAGCGGTACGCACGAAATGATGCGGGGCTTGATTTCGGCGAACGACTGCTCGATGATTTTGGGTGAAGGCATGCGCGTCAGGAAGAATAGATGGGCGCCCATACAGATGCCGTAAAGGAAGTCGTAGACCATACCGAACACGTGGCCGAGCGGGAGCATCGACACGATGTGGTCGCCTGCCAGTATGGGGCGCATCTCACGGCAGTAATCGATGTTGGAACGAATGCTGCGGTAGGGCAGCATGACGCCTTTCGAGTAGCCTGTAGTGCCCGAGGTATAGTTGATGATAGACAACTCTTCGGGCGACTCTTCATGGCGGTAGCGGATGTGCTCAGGACGGAAATTCTTCGGGTATCGTTGTCCGTAGATGGCATTGCGATGTTCGAAAGCATCCATCAGACGCTGGTCACGGCAGACGACAGGTGTAAAGTCTGTCAGCAGTACAATTCCCATCAGGCCCGGCATGAGGTCTTCGTTCAAATATTCCCATGCTTGGTCGCCCACGAAGAGCAGCTTGGCTTCGGAGTGGTTGACAATGTTGTGAATGTTGTCGGCCTTGAATTCGTGCAAAATCGGTACGATGACAGCTCCATAGGTGATGGTAGCCAGGAACGTGACAGCCCAATGGGCACTGTTGCGGCCGCAGACGGCAATCTTGTCGCCGGGCTTGATGCCCACACTTTCCAATACAATGTGAAACTTGGCTATTTTTCTGGCCACGTCCTTGTATTGCAGGGTTGCTCCTTTATAGTCTGTCAGGGCATCACGGTCCCAATTGCGGGCGATGCTCTGCTCGATATATCCGATGAAGCTGTTATCTTGTTTCATGTTTTATTTTTTCTTTCAATTCTGCACATTTGTTGAAAAACTGCGCAAAGATAGGGGATACACCCATTTCTTGCAAACAGTTTTCCTGTTTTTTGCGTGGGGTCACAGGCTTGGGCTGCTTGTTTCTGCATCTTGGCCGGCTGAAATCTTTTTCTTTTCCGAGATGAGCAGCAGCTTGTCTTCCTCGTGAAGTTTCAACGAGCCGTTGGGGATGAGAAACTCATCGCCGCGCTTTACAATCATTACCAGTGTGCCTTGTGGAAGCTGCATGTCTTTGAGCGTCTGCGCACGTGTCAGCATATCAGCGGTAACGGTCACTTCGTGCAGGTCGGATCCCAACTCTTCAGGCAGTTCTACGCCGAAATCGTTGCCTGTTTTCTCTTGGGGCATAGAGAGGCCCAGCAGGCGTGCCGCCCGCGAAATGGTAGTGCCCTGCACGATAAGAGAGAGGATGGTGATGAAGAATACGATGTTGAAGATGCTGTTGGCTCCAGGCACATCGGCCACAACAGGGTAGGTGGCAAAAATGATGGGGACGGCTCCACGCAGGCCGACCCATGAGATGAACAGGCGCGAACGTTGTGTAATGCTCTTTCCGAAGGGGAGCAGGCTGAGATAAACACTGAGCGGACGTCCCACCAATATCATAAAGGCACCTATCAGCAAGGCTACGGCGGCCACGCTGAGCATCTCGTGCGGATTGACCAGCAACCCCAGGCAGAGGAACATGATGATCTGGAAAAGCCACGTCAGGCCGTCCATGAAAGTATTGGTCTCTTTGCGATAGGCTATCTTGTGATTGCCTACCATCATGCCGGCAATGTAGACGGCCAGGTAACCGTTGCCGTTGAGCAGGCTGGTGGCCGAGAAGGTGAAAAGAACGAACGCCAGCAGGAGGATGGGGTACAGCGACTGGTTGTCGATGTTCAGGCGGTTCAACATCAGCACGGCCAGCTTGCCCAGCAGATAGCCGGCTGCCGCTCCTACAACAAACTGGATAACGAACGAACTGGCAATCTGCCCCCAACCCATGCCCGATGCCTGTGCAAGTTGGGTCAGGACAATGGTGAGCATGTAGGCCATGGGGTCGTTGCTTCCGCTTTCGAGTTCGAGCATGGGCCGCAGGTTGTGTTTCAGATTGATTTTTTGCGAACGCAGGATGGCAAAGACCGATGCCGAGTCGGTAGACGACATCGTGGCGGCCAACAACAGGGAGGGAATGAGGGGAAAGTGGATGTTCGTCCAGCTCATACCTGAAAGCCACCAGATGAACAAGCCTGTAAAGAGTGTCGTGAGCAGTACGCCTGCCGTAGACAAGGCGATGCCGGGTTTCAATACGGGCTTGATGTCCGAGAAGCGTGTGTCCATACCGCCTGTGAAAAGAATGATGCTGAGGGCTACCATACCGATGAACTGGGCGGCCTTCATGTTATAGAACTGAATGCCTAATCCGTCACTGCCGAAAAGCATGCCGACGACGAGGAAGAGCAAGAGGGTGGGTACTCCGAAGCGATAGCCTGTCTTTCCAGCCCAAATGCTGACAAAGAGCAATACGGAGCATACCAATAGGATGTTTTCTGCTGTAAGTATTATGTCTGTCATATCGTTTTTTTTGTTACTTGTCTAACAATCATTTCAGCCTGCTTGTTCAGTTGAACTTCAGCAGGAAAGTCGTTTCATGGGCCGGTATAAGGGAGAGGCTTCCTCCAGACAGGCGCATGATTTGTCGCGAAATGCTCAACCCGATGCCGTTTCCTCCTTCGCGGGTGGTGAAGAAGGGGATGAAAATGTGTTCGGCCACTTCGGCAGGGATGGCAGGACCGTTGTTCGATATTTCAATCAGCACGGCCTCTTCGTGGTCGCAACGGGCCCGGATGGAGATGCGTCCTTCTTTGCTTCCGTCCGAGGATGCTTGTTCGCTGATGGCTTGTACGGCGTTTCGCAACAGGTTGGTTACTACCTGGCCGATGAGGTTCTCGTCGGCATGCAGGATGAGGTCGTCAGGGTTCACATCGATATCGAAGGTGATGCCTCCTGCTTCTGGAAACTGATGGCGGGCCAATTGCACCATGCGCTCTACGAATCCCTTTACGAAAAACAGGCTCGGCTCAGGGGTGGGGATGCGTGTGAAGCGGCGGTAGGACTCAACGAAGGACAGCAATCCTTTGCCTGTACTACTGATTGTCTGCAACCCTTGGCGTATCTCGTCCTCGCCATTGTTGTCGGCCGTCCGATGGTCTACCAGCTGGAGCAGGGTGTCACTCAAGGAGGTGATGGGAGTGACGGAGTTCATGATTTCGTGTGTCAGTACGCGGGTGAGCCGTGTCCATGAGTCGATTTCCTTTTCGTCCAGTTCGTTGTTGATGTCGTTCAGGGCCAGGATGCGCAGGTGATTGCCGTGGACGGTGATTTCACTCGTTCGTACAGAGAGGTTCATCGTGCCGCGCTCGTTGTGGAATGTCACCTGCAACTTGTTGCCGGCACGGCAGGAGGCCAGTTGGGTTGCCAGTTGCGGGTCGATACGGTTCAGTTGGTTCAGGTGGGTCAGTACAGTAAGGCCCAGCAGGCGCAGGGCTTCTTCGTTTTTCTGATAGACGGCACCTTTGTCGTTCAGCACCACGATGCCCGTATCTACGCAGTTCAGTATCAGTTCGTAGTATTTTTCCTGCTGGATGACTTCCTGCTTGGTGTGGGCCATAATCTGCGACACGCGGTTCAGGGCATGGTTCAGCAGACGGTTGTCGGGCGTGCCGTCCTGTTCGGAGAAATGGAGCGAACCGTCGTTGTTTTCTATGGCATCGAGCAGAAAGAGGACCTTGCGCACATGCTGGCGGTAGAGCTTTATGCTCCACCACACGGCCAGGCATGCCAGCACCGTCAGTACGATGGCCCAGAAGAGAGGGTTGCACCATGTGGGCAGATGCGTGGGGCCGATGGCGAAAACAGTCCATGCGCTTCCTGCGGCAAGGACGGCAAGCAGGCACACGCAGAAGCGGAAGGTGTAGTAGGGCGACAATTTCTGGATGATGCTCATGGGCGGTGTCGGTATTTTTAGAGTCCGTATCGTTTCATTTTGTTGTAGAGCGTCTGTCGGGTGATGCCCAAGCTGGCCGCTACGGCCGACAGATTGCCTTCGCAAGTCTGCAGGGCGCGGGCTATCATCTGCCTTTCCATGGCTTCGAGGGTGGTGGCTTCGCCTGCATCGGCGGCTGGTGCGGACGGGCGCGGAAGCTGGAAGCTCTCGGCCGTCAGGATGGGGCCGTCGCAGATGATGACAGCCTTTTCTACCGCATGCTCCAGTTCGCGTATGTTGCCATACCAGGGATGGCGCAGGAGTTTGTCGCGGGCTTCGTCGTCGGGCGTCAGTTCGGGCTTGCCATACTGGTGGCAGAAGCGGGCGATGAAGCGCCCGGCCAGCGGCAGGATGTCTTCCGTCCGTTTGCGCAGGGGCGGTATCTCCAGATGGATGGTGTTGATGCGGTAGAGCAAGTCTTCGCGGAATTCACCGCGTGCCACCTGTTCGTTCAGGTCACGGTTGGTGGCACATATCAGGCGGATGTCAACAGGGATGGGCAGATTGCTGCCTACCTTGACCACGGCGCGGCGCTGGATGGCGGTCAGCAGTTTGGCTTGCAGGTGGTAGGGCAGGTTGCCTATCTCGTCCAGAAAGAGTGTGCTGCCGGTGGCCGCCTCAAACTTGCCGGTACGGTCGGCATGCGCGTCGGTAAAGGCACCTTTCACATGCCCGAAGAGTTCGCTTTCGAAGAGGCTTTCGGTCAGTGCTCCCATGTCTACGCTGACCATTTCCCGCTCGCGTCGGGCAGAGAGGGCGTGTATCTCTCGCGCCAGCATCCCTTTTCCTGTACCGTTTTCGCCCGTTATCAGAATGTTGGCGTCGGTGCCGGCCACCTTCTCCACCAGCTGGCGCAGGTGCTGCATGGAGGCGCTTGTACCCCAGTACATGCATCCGCCTTCTTGCCTGGGAGGTGTTTTCTTCCCTTTGCCGGCTGGCGAACAGGCAGCGAGCAGGGTTTCGATGAGCTTGGCGTTGTCCCAAGGCTTGACGATGAAGTCGGCAGCTCCTTCCTTGATTCCCCTCACGGCAAGGGCGATGTCGGCGTAGGCGGTGAAGAGCACTACGGGCAGCAGGGGCTTCTGACGCTTGATTTCGCTCAGCCAGTAGAGCCCTTCGTTGCCGTTGTTGATGCCGGCCGTAAAGTTCATGTCGAGCAGCACCACCTGCCATGCGCCGTTATGGAGGGCGGCATTCAGCCCGGCGGGCGAGGACAGCACTTCGATGCGGTCGAAGTAGGGTTTCAACAGCAGTTGCAGTGCGCTCAGCACACCTCGGTTGTCGTCTACGATGAGTATGTTGCCTGATTTCTTCATCTTTCCGTGTTTCTGTATTTCGTGAACAAATATACGCTTTTTGGCAGGAAATGCGCGGCGTTTTGCCTGCGAAATGAGGAACGGTGGCCGACTTTTTGCCTAACAGCCTGATTCATTGAATAATGTAAGGAAGGCTTTTGTCGTGGTATTGAACTGATTATGTTCCTTTACAATCGCAATCGGCAGGAAATAGTAAAGCACTGTTTTCTTGGGAAGAAAGCATTGCTTTCCTGCCTGCAAAACAATGCTTTCTTCCTTACAGCAGTTGCAGCTTCACTCCAAACGAGAGGCTCAGGTAGTCTTTCGGCTTGAGGTAATGATTGGTGAAGGCACTGACTATGTAGAGGTCGCTGGTGCTCAGTTCGTAAAACAGCGTGACGGCTCGGGCCGAAAAACGATACTTTTCGGGGATGTTGTAGGTGACGCGCTGCCCCAAGAAGGCGTGGATGCGGACTTTCGAAGAGAAGCCATAATATCCCTTGGGATAACGTTCGGGCTCGTGTACCCAAAAGTCGCTCCCGAACACCGTATTGAGATACATACCGCAGGTGAGCGGTTCCAGAGCAAAGTCGCTCTTCTTGATGGACAGGCTCCAGGGAATGTAGTTCTGCTTCAGCGTGAAGGTAAGCTTGGCTTTATCCGACTGGTATTTGGGCAGAAATCCGAAAAGCAAGTCCGTTTCCCACTGGTTGTGCTTGCCATAATCCCATCCTGTACCGATGGACAACAGGCCCATATTGCCGGCAAACTGTAGTTTGGTATGTGTAGGTATCAGCACTTCCCAACGGTTGCGGTAGCGATGGACACGACGGTCGTAGCGACTGTATTCCTTTTGAGTGGATACCTGCGCCGTATCTTGGATAACGGGCCGATGGTTGACTTCTTGCGACAACGCAGGGGCGCATAGCAGAAGGCTTGCCAAGCTTGTCATCAAGCCGGCCGAAGGCAGGCGCAGATACTTAAAAATAAACCACTTCGCGTTCATATCCATCGGGTGTTAACGTAAATATGTAGTAATTGCGATGCTTCATGCAATCGCTCAGATAATACATCACGCCGTCTTCGAACAGGTCCATCTCGGCCAGTCGGTGTTCGTGTGCCGCCAGACAAAACTGGAGGGAGGGATACAGGTTGATGTATCGCTGGAAGACGCGTGCCACATTGTTGTTGAACTCACCGCAATAGGGGCGGATGTGCATGGCGACAACGGTTCGGTCGAACTCGTCGGTTCGGGTGTTCATCTCGTCTTCGATGAAGTTGAAGTCGGGGATAGGACGAGAGTAGTCATACTCGATGGCATTCGTGTTGAGGCAGACAAACTTTACCCCTCCGGCAATGAATGCGAAGTTGGGGTCGCCGAACACCGTTCGGAAAGTTTCCTCGCCCGTGCCCAGGCAGTCGTGGTTGCCGATAAGTACTACGTAGGGCATCTTGAGCCCATTCAGGATGTTACGTTGCCAGAGGAATTCGTCGGTCACGCCGAAGTCGCTCAAGTCGCCTCCATGGATTACAAAGTCGATGTCGTCCCTGCGGTTCACATCGTTTACGAAGTCTTGTGTCTCGTCGTACCATCGCTGAGAGTCGCTCATGAAGGCAAAACGCAGGGTGTCTTTCCCTTGGCATTGCGATTCGATGAGGGCGATGTTTTTCTCATTGATGCCCGTTTCGCCGTCTATGCGCACATCATAAGGGTGATAGTCTATCAGGTCGCAGCTGCAGGGCAACGTACAACACAGGAAGACAGAGGCCAGTTTACAGAAACTATTCATATCAATCATGTTGGTTTGCGCGGCAAAGTTAGGACATTCGTACCTGTTGTCATTGTTCTGATTTTCCTTATTAAAGGTCTGAATAAGGCTTTTTGATAGGCTTATATAGTGCACAGAGGAATGTCTTGTCCATTCATCGGAATTTTTATGTTCGATATTAAGAATGAGTAATGTTACAATTTTATTTCTTTTTCCAAAATCCTTATGACAGAATTCCAGAAAGACGGATAAGTAAACCAAATAGGCGTATAAATGTCTTATTTGCGGGTTTAAATGTCTTTTCTTCTATTTATGAATTCGGACAGTATTGCTTTTTTATTGCTTTTTTGCTCGAAATCGTGTGTCTGTGTCTGATTATTTTCTTTCACAAATATTTTTTCTTTATGAAATTCGTCCTAATTTTGCATGCGTTTGTAGAAGGTGTAGCATTCATTAAATAATTTAATATAAAATGTAAAAATGAAAAAACATCGTATGACATGGCTGCTGTGCAGCATGCTGGTTTGGTTTCTTTCGGCTTGTGAGGAAGAAATCTTATGGAATGAAACGGAGTCAATCCACTCAGTTTCTTCTTATCTGAAGACCGGCGACTTGACGGCAATAGGTGGTACAGGCGTTACCATTAAAGGTTCGGTTACCATCGGTGCAGAAATGGGAGAGGTACAAGAATATGGAATTGCATATTCTCAAAACTCCTTGGGTGACGGTTATGGTGAAGGAGATATGGGGGATGCCATTGCAGTAGCCGGAGTGGGGGATAAGAATGACTTTACCGTCAATTTGACAGGTTTGAGTTTCAAAACCACCTACTATTATCGTACATATGTGAAGATGGACGGATGGTATTATTTTGGTAAAGAGAAGAATTTTATCACGTTGCCAGTCGATGTGTCTACGATTATGCCGGCCGACCCCATTGTTACGGAACGGATGAATGAATCCTTTAGAGTAAGCAGTAATCTGGGAATCAGTGGCAGTCTGGATGATTTGAATTGTGAATCTGGTTTCTGTTGGAAGATAGTCAATGTTCCTTTCACTGAACCTGTTTTGGGAGAAGAAGGAACAGAAAATACAACGGTTTATAGACAACCCGAACAGAATAATGCTTTTGAAAGTGATATTTATGCTTCAGAATGGAGAGAGTCGGAAGGAGCAGTCTATGCCGTTCGTTCTTATTTTAAAATAAATGTGGATGATACAGAACAAGTCGTATACAGTAATACAATACTGGTTGCGAAATCTGCAGGGAAACAGGTATCTTCTGTCCTGAAAACTGTAGACGCTACAGAAACGTCGGTAACTTTCCAAGCTGTAGCTACAGGTTTTGATGGGGAAAATATCGTGGAGAAAGGTTTCTGCTATAGTCAGACCAATTCGTCTCCTGTGAATGGTGGGAAGGACATCGTTGTAAAAGACGAGACTTCATCTTTGAAAGAACTAATAACAGCTACCATAAAAGGGCTTGATTCCAATCAATATTATTATGTCCGCGCTTATTGCAAGAGTGAAACGGGTGAGGTGATGTATAGTCCTACTTATATTTATGGAGCTTCTTGGGCAACTGTAACCCTAACTGATCCTATAATTCAAGTGAGCGAGACTGAAACGAAATTTACGGTAAGCAGTAATTTGGAAGATTCTCATAATGTGTTGGATGGCATGTCCTATGAAGTCGGCTTTTGCTGGAAAGAAGTTGGCGCTAACTATTCCGATCCGATTTTAGGCGAGTCAGGAGTTGAATCCAGCAATGTATGGCCGGAATCGTCATCGTTTACCCGAGATGTTTATATCAGTTCCTGGTCTACAAATCTTGATCGTATTTATGCTGTACGTGCTTACTTTAAGGTAACAATTGATGATGAGGAAAAAGTTCTCTATAGTTCAACCGCATTCGCCGTCAAAACAACCGAACCAATACTATCACCTTTGTCTGTAGTTTCGGTAAATGGTGATGCCGTTACTTTCCGTACAATGACTTTCAATTTTGAGAATATGGAGATAACGGAGAAGGGATATTGTTATAGTCAAATTCATTCCAATCCGGTAGTTGATGTTGATTCGAAGGTAAGTGCAACAACAGAAGGTAATGTGATAGAGGCCACTATTACAGGCTTGGATATTTCTGATAATAAGTTCTATCATATCAGGCCTTACTATGTAGTAGGTGGAACAACATATTATGGTGAAACTCAGATTTATGGAACACGTCTTGCTGGAATTTACACATTGGAAGATCTGGTGGCATTCAGATATGCGCGCAAGAATGGTACAGATGTTTCATGGTGGAAGAATGAGAAAAATGAAATCAATCTATATGCAGACATTGATTTGAGTAGCATTGACAATTGGGTACCTATCCGTATGTTGAACAGTGATGAAACATTTAATGGTAATAATCATACGTTGTCCAATTTGAAGGTTGTCGAATATAATGCAGATAGCATTTATGATAGTTCGGTAGGTTTGTTTGGAGTTAATGATGGTATCATTAAAGACCTTCATATTGCTGGTGAAGGTAATATGATTAACCTGGATTTGAATGTAAATGGTTTTAGGATAGGTGGAATTTGTGGTCAGAACAGAGGTACCGTTACGGATTGTTCGTCAAATGTTGCAATTTCGATTAAAACATCTTCTTCTTCAGATGCTTATGTCGGAGGACTGATTGGTTATAATTATAATGGAAAAGTATTGAATGATTCGGTATCATCAAATGTCTCAGTTTCTTCAACAACCAGTACAGCTGGATTGTATGTTGGTGGTTTGGTTGGACGGACCAATGGTGAGTTGACCAATTGTATCTATACTGGTGAAGTGTATGGACAAAGTCTGGAAGCCAATGTCGGTGGAATAGTAGCTAGTGCAGAAAATGGCACAATAATTTCAGATTGCCTCAATAAAGGAAAAGTTGGTAATGGACTGCAATGTAATGTGATTGGTGGTATTGTGGGACAAGCTTCAAGTTTGACTATAAAGCATTGTGTTAATGAAGGTCGGGTTGTAGGACATGCTGATACTCAATATATGGGTGGTATTGTTGGCCATTGCCTAAATAGTTATTACGGAAACAATCTGATAGACCAGTGTGTCAATAGAGGTAATTTGGAAGGAGGAAAAAAATATGTCGGTGGTATTGCTGGTTGGATTCAAGGTGGAGTAACAAACTGTACAAATGAAGTCGCCATTGATGTTCAGGCCGAATATTTGGGGGCAATTTGTGGTTATGTGGGAGAAAATGTAAACCATTTTGTTAATAACTCCAATACCAGTTCAAGCAGTCTTCCATTAATAGGACAGGATAGTCGCCCGCCTTTGGTCGGTGTAGTGACTGTAAGTGAAATTACATCTACAAGTGTTACGCTATCTGCACAAATATTGGATATGGGAGGTGCAGAATGTACCTCTAAGGGTTTCACCTTGTCCACTCAGGAAGGAGCATATGGAGATGAAAAGGAATCTGAAGCTACAGTAGAAGCTGGACAGATAAAACTGACTATAACAGGACTGACGCCAGGTACCCAATATTTTGTGCGTGCTTTTGCTAGAAATGATTATGCCAGGGTGTATTCTGAGGTAGAATCCTTTACTACTGATACAACGGTACAATAAAATTGTAAGAGATTTATTATGAAGAAATTATTTATATTATCCATCTTTATCCTGAGTATGGCGTTTAAATCCGCTGCTCAGGAACCGGCAGTGGCTGATTCTACAGCCATGCCTGCAAACGATTCATTGGCTGTAGCCATTGAGCCGGAAGAAGAAATTTCAGTAACTAAGTTTAGCTGTCTGACCAATGATTTGACGGCACGTGTCATAGCGCCGAAACGCGATCAAAATAATGAGGTTTGTGCCATTATCAAGATTGTGACCAAAGACAAATCGTTGTTTTTTGAACCGGATGCTTTGGGTATCACTGCCCGTGAAGACCAGCCTGGTGAGATTTGGTTGTATGTACCGCGTGGTGCCAAGCGTATTACCATCAAGCACGAACGTTTTGGTATCATTCGCAATTATTTCTATCCAGAACCTATTAATGAGGCTACCGTTTATGAAATGATGCTTTATGTTCCCGAAGATAAAGGCACTCGTGTGGTAGAGCGCGTTGTAGAAAAATTGGCAACAGCTCAGGCATTGATGATGAACTATTCACCTGCTTCAGCGCAAATCTATGTGGATGATACATTACGGTCGGCTCGTAACGGTGCCTATTCTGAAATTTTTCCTGTAGGTGAACATAAGTATCGTGTCTGCCGTAATCATTATGTAGAGGAAAGCGGTACTTTCGAAATTGTACCTGAACATCCTACAGTACTCAATGTTCAGTTACCGGCGGCATATGGCTTTATTCAGGTGAAGACCGACATGCCAGCCGCAAATCTGACTATAAATGGAGAAGATAAGGGATTTACCCCCTATCAGAGTGATACAATACCGTCTGGACAATATGTTCTGCAAGTGACAAAACACAATTTTTATCCTATTCAGGATACTGTCCAATTGATGCCGGCTAAAACGGAGATTCTTGACTATAAGATGAAACGTATTCGTGTGAATACATTTCTTATGCCGCAATTTTGTGCTTCGTTAGATGCGGATCAAATGAGTTATGGCCTTTTCTTGGGTTTCTGTCGTAAATTCGGTGCCTATTTCAATTTTCATACAGATGGAAACTTTGATGATAGCTTTTCAAGTGTTAATCCTGATGATTATATTTACGATGGAGGAACAAAGAAAATCCGTTATGCGGCCTCTATGGGTATAATGGCACGTGTCGTGAAGAAATATTTGTATTTATATGGAGGTGCAGGTTATGGCGTACGTCGTTATGGATGGGATGTGGCTACTAATGATTATGAAACGGTTGCTATTGATAACCATGAAGGCGGCTTGGCCGAACTGGGTCTGATTGGTCGTTATAAGAAGCTGGCTCTTTCGGCTGGTTTCCGCAGTAATTTCAATTTTAACTATCGTGAATTCAGTGTTGGTATTGGCTTGGTTTTTGGTAAATAATTCTATGAAAGGAGAATATGATGAAACGATTATATAATTATCTTGTAATAAATTTATTATTGGTTTTGCTTGTTTCTTGTGGTACAGATCCGGAACCTGAAATATTTCCAAACCGTTCGGTGGGAGAAGTCGAGTCATTCCCAATTTCTGATATGGTTTCAGATCCTAGCCAATGTAAGAGAATCTTCGTATCGGAAGATGAGGTGTATTTTTATTTAAGTACTTATGATGAAAGTATGTCAGAATTGGCTGCTTATGATTTACAGACAGGCACAAAACGCGAAGTATCTCTTAGTGTTGACGGTGATGATGAATTTTATAGTCGTTCTGCTGAATTGCAAATTCTGCTGAGTGGATTGCAGACACGATCGAGTTCTTCACCTGTGAATTCTTGCTGGCTTAATGGAAAAGGATATGTGGTGGGAACTGAATACACTTACATATATTCGAAGGACACCGATGTGTGGAGTTTTGTTCAAAACGATGGTTCTATTGATTATTTCGATCCATATAATGCAAGTAACGCCGTGGCAGTTGGTGATTTAATGGTTCAGATCACTTCCAGTGATATGTATACTCTTTCATTAACTGATTATCGATGGAACAAATTGCCTATGACTCATGATTTTATGTTAAATGGAAAATCTAAATTATATACTGATGGCGAGGCTATTTATGCTTTAGATCGAAAAGAACGGCTTTTGTATGTTTATAACGGTGAATCTAATTTGTGGAAAGAATATATGAGTATTGATAATCAGATTTTTCCGAATGAAACTATTGGAGATATTCTGATAAATGGAGATACTTATTATTTGTTTTTAAATTATTCATTTTATATATTGGAATATAATTTGAAGAACAAATCTTATACGATTATAAATACGGACGCTCTGGCCTCTGATTTTTTCTATGGTGAGTGGGAACAATATTATTTATTTAATGTTGGAAATACTTGTTATGGATTGTTTTTTGATGGTGGTGGAGCACGGTTAATGAAATTCAATTTAAAATAAGGAGAGAATAGCATGAACAAGAAAATAAAAATTCTGTTTGGAGGAATGTTGTTTTCACTCTCTCTCCAGGCACAAACTGTGGAAGAAATCCAACAGAGCGATGAATATCTGTGGGGAACAGGAAATGCTCCGACTTTGCGTCAGGCTGATAATGAAGCTTTGGCTTCGCTGATCAGTCAGATTTCAACGAACGTTTCTTCCCGATATGAGCAGGTTCTCGAAGGGGGAACGGAAAATGGTGAGGTGACTGAAAAAGATAAATTCAAGTCTATCATCAATACCTATTCCCATTCGACGTTGACCAACACCCAACGTATTGTCATTCAGAATGAGCCTGATGCAGCCGTCATGCGCTACATCAAGAAAAGCGAAATACAGCGCATCTTCAATGGCCGAAAAGTGAAACTGCTTGATTTTGCCCAGGAAGCCATGCGGCTGGAGAAAAAGGCACAGGTGGCCGATGCTTTGCGCTATTATTACTGGTCGTTGACTTTGTTGCAGAGTTATCCCGATGGCAATTACCTGACTATGAAGGATGACAAGGGACAGGAACAGTTGCTGGTGAGTTGGATTCCCAAGCAGATGAAAGACATCTTTACCAATATCAACCTGTCTGTGGAGGGAGAACAAGTGGACGGTAACCTGAAAACGGTAACCTTGAAGGTCCTTTATAAAGGGAAGCCTGCCCGCAATTATGATTATTCCTATTTTGACGGGCGCGACTGGTCCAACATCTTTTCTGCCAAAGACGGCTTGGGGGTTGTGGAACTTCCTGCCATTGCCAGCGTGGACGGTTTGTCAGTGAAAACGGAATATATGTTTGAGGGAGAGGCCAACATAGACAGTGAACTTTCTGAAGTGATGGGCAGCGTGACTCCCATTGCTATGCGCGATGCCTATCTGAAGTTGTCTGCCGCTCGTGAAGAACCGGTTGCCCAGCCGGGACAGACTACATTGATGGCTTCCTCGATGCAGGCTAAGGAAACCAATAGTGGAATGAAATTCCTCTCGACGGAAACAGCTGCACCCTACGAACAGACGATGGCCAAGGTGGAGAAGGCGATACGTACGCATAACTTTGACGGAATAGAAAGCTTGTGTACTCCTGAGGGGTATGACATGTTCCAGCGGCTTATCAAGTATGGAAACTGCAAGATTCTTCGTCAGCCCAATCTGAAGTACTTGTCATATAATGGCGAAATCACCTGCCGCAGTATTCCCATGAGCTTCAGTTTCCAAGGGAACCGTCGTACTTTTGTTGAGGATGTAGTCTTCCAGATGACTCCCGAAGGCAAAATTACCAGCTTGTCGTTCGGCTTGAACAAGCCTGCCGTAGACGATATCATGAACCAGACAGCCTGGGGTGATACGGCCCGCCAGGTGCTCATAACTTTCCTTGAAAGCTACAAGACAGCTTATGCCTTGAAGCGTTTGGAGTATATTCGCAGTATATTCTCGGATGATGCCCTTATCATCACAGGTTCGGTTGTCAAGGCTTCCGGGCAAATGGAACGTCAGCCCATCGATGGAAAGGTGGTGAAGTATACCCGGCAGACAAAAGGTGAATATATGAAGAAATTGGAGCACATCTTTGCTGGCAGCGAGTTCATTAATTTACGTTTTGCCGACAATCAGGTACGTAAGTCGGGTGTAGGTGGAGAAATATACGGTATACAGATTAAACAGGATTATTTCTCGTCAAGCTACGGTGATACGGGGTATCTCTTTTTGATGGTGGATCTGAATCATCCGAAGGAACCTGTTATCCATGTCCGTACATGGCAACCGGAAAAAGATCCCAATTTCGGTTTGATTGATTTGAGCTATTTCTGATTATCGGAGACAGCAGTATAAAAAAAAGAACGCGGATTTGTAGACTTCAAATCCGCGTTCTTTTTTGTTGTTCTACCGAACTTTTATCTGTTGGCAATAGCCTTCAGTGCGAAGTATCCGCCCAGCCACTGGAGCAGCATGCCGGGTACGCCCATACGGAAATCCTGTACGGCGAGGTAGAAATTGCCGCAAAGCATCCATTCAAATGCTGTCCCGATAATCTGGTAGGACAATACGGCAATCAGCAGGCCTCCCAGCGTCACTTTGTCTTTGGCATAGCGGGCGATGGCTGAGGCAGCGATGGCTAGAAGTCCCGATTTGATAAGAATAGCGGGCAGGACGGCTGCGGCAGGCATACCAAACAGCAGGTGGTTGACAATCGGCGAAAGAAGCGCTGTCAACAGGCCAACGCGGATGCCGAACTTATAGGCGGCTATCAGCGTGAAGAAGTAGATGGGCAGCAGTGTGGGGCCTCCCATCGGAATGAGGTGGCACAGCTGCGGTAAAATGATATTGCCTGCTACGAACAGCAAGGCAAACAGGTAAGTCTTTACGTTGGCGAACGAAAGCGAATAAAGTTTTGCAGATGTATTCATAATCATTGCTTTGTGTTTCTTCTTATGGGTTATACAATTAATTCATAATTACGGGTACCTACGCCGATTTCTTCCGCATGTTGCAGTCCGGCCTGCCAGTTGGTGTTGGGGTGGATGAGGTGGAACTTGTCGCAGCCGCAGAGGTCGTCGTGCTCGTGCTTGTTGCCCAGCACGTTGTTGCCGTGGAGCACGGGCGTCTGGTTCACCAGGTCGGCGCAGGCCTGGTCGAGGGCTACGGGGTCGGTGGAGGCCAGGATACCCAGGTCGGGGATGATGGCGGCATCGTTGTGGTTCCAGCAGTCGCACTCGGGCGACACGTTCATCACGAAGCTGACGTGGAAGTGAGGCTTGTCCTTCAGCACGGCCTTGGTGTATTCGGCTATCTTGTAGTTCATGTTCTCCGACGTGTCCCAGCTGCCTACGACGGCACCGTCGTGCTGGCACAGGGCCACACACTGGCCGCAGCCCACGCACTTCGCATAGTCAATCTCGGCCTTGCGGTCGGCATTCAGGTGGACGGCATCGTGGGCACAGTGCTTTACGCAGATGTTGCAGCCGATGCAGTTTTCCGTATCAATCTTCGGTTGGGCCGAGGCGTGCAGTTCCAGTTTGCCCGGAACGGCTGCGGCTCCCATGCCCAGGTTCTTCAGCGCACCGCCGAAGCCGGCCTGTTCGTGTCCCTTGAAGTGGGTCATGCTGATGACGATGTCCGCGTCGGCAATGGCTGTACCGATTTTGGGCGCGGGACAATATTTGCCGTCAATGGGTATTTCGCGGTAGTCGGTTCCTTTCAGTCCGTCGGCAATGATGACCTGGCATTGGGCGGAGATGGGGTTGAATCCGTTCTCCATCGCACTCTCCAGATGGTCCACGGCGTTGGCGCGTCGGCCGGAGTAGAGGGTGTTGCAGTCGGTCAGAAACGGTTTGGCTCCGTAGCTACGCAGCAGGTTGGCCATGCGTGCCGCATAGTTGGGGCGGATGTAGGCCAGGTTGCCCGGCTCGCCGAAGTGTATCTTGATGGCCACAAAACTGTCTTTCAAGGGCAGTTGGGCAATGCCGGCCTTCTTCACCAGACGTTCCATCTTGTCGAGCAGGTTGGAAGTGGGCGAAGTACGCAGGTCAGAGAAATAAACTTTTGCTTTTTCCATGTCGTTTTACCTATTTGTGATGATATGTAGCGCAAATGTAGCTGAAAATATCCATATATATAGGTATTTGTTTCTAAAAAAAGCAGCAACGGGCTTTTCTTCTGTAATTCTGGTAGGCGGAGCGGTAAATGGGGTATAATGGTGTTTACCGGTAGAGAGGATGAGGCAGAAGATGGATGTGTAGTAGTTTTATTTTACAAGAAGGAGGCTCTTCCCGAAGCGCTCGTTTTTTCTCGGAATAAACGAGTTTCAACCCTACGAGGCCTATGTTTGAAACATAAGGGGGGAATGTTTGAAACATAAGCCCCCCATGTTTGAAACATTCCCCAAGACGCTCCTGAAAGTTGTTGCGGCGGCGTTTGGGAAATGTTTCTTGAAATAAGTTATTTAATTTTACATCTTGACGAACTTCAAGCAGACAGGCTTCGTGGTTTTGATGGTCTGGCCGGTGTCGGTCAGCAGGCCGGTCGAAGCGTCGCGGGCGAACACTTGGATTTCGTTGGTGTCGCGGCAGGCTACGAGCAGATACTTGCCGTTGGGCGTCAGGATGAAATTGCGCGGGTGGATACCTGTGGGCTGGTAGCCGGCTTTGGTCAGCGTGCCGTCTTCGGCGTTGATGTGGAAAATGGCCAGCCCGTCGCCTTTCAGGCGGTTGGAGGCATAGAGGTGGCGGCCGTCAGGCGAAAGGTGGATGTCGGCACTTCCGCGGGCGTCCAGCGTATCGGCCTGGATGGTCTGCATCAGTGTCAGGCTGTCACCGTTATAGGTAAAAGCCATTACTTCGCCGGAAAGCTCTGTTATCAGGTAAGCAAACCGTCCGTCGGCGGAAAACTCCGTGTGGCGTGGGCCGGAACCGGGAGCCAGAAGGATGTCCGAAGCGCGGCTCTCGTCTACCAACGGCGTGTCGCTGCCTTTCTGCCGGTTGTTCAGCGGAAAGCGGTGGATGCGGTCGGTACCCAGGTCGTTGGCCAGCAGATACTTATTGTCGGGAGTGAAATAGACAAAATGCAGATGCGGTTGGGCCTGGCGTTCCTTGTCAGCACCATGACCGTCGAAACCGATGGTCTTCCCGGATTTCAGGCGGCCTTCCGCATCGAGCGGGAAGAGGGTGATGTTGCTGCCGTTATAGTTGGCTGTCACGATGCAGTCTTCTTCAGGGCTCAGTGCGATGTGGCAGGGGGCGGCTCCTTGCGTAGGCTGGGAATTGACGAGGGTCAGCGTGCCGGTGGCGCCATCGAAGGCCAGTGCGTTGGCGCAGGCCGTCCTTCCGTCGTCTTCGCCCACGCTGTACACACGTTTACCGTCTTTTGAGATGGTCTGGTAGGAGGGATTGGAGATTCCTTTCACTCCGCTTACGTATTGTCCTTGGCCGGTCTCCTGATTGAATTTATAGACTTTGATGCCTTCCTGGTCGGCAGGGCCGTAGCTTCCCACCAGCATGTAGAGGGTATCAGTTTCGGTGGCAGGTGATACCGGTTGTTTTTTGCCTGTGCAGGCTGTCAGAATGGCGGCGCCGGCACAACATAGAATCAGTTTCTTGTTCATAGGTTGATAAAGGGATAAAAAAAGGCTGCGTCGTTCCGGAAAAGATGCAGCCTTTTGTGTGTTATCGGATAGTTTTAGGATTATGCGATACCGTGGGCATTGACTGTGCTGTCAATCTTCTTGATCAAGCCCTGCAGTACGGCGCCGGGTCCGCATTCAGTGAATTCAGTAGCACCGTCGGCAATCATGTTCTTTACAGACTGTGTCCAGCGTACGGAAGCCGTGAGCTGTGCCACGAGGTTCTTCTTGATTTCTGCCGGGTCGGTGTGGGGCAGGGCATCCACGTTCTGGTAAACGGGGCACTTCGGTGTGTGGAAGTTGGTGGCGTTGATGGCAGCTTCCAGTTCCACCTTGGCAGGATCCATCAGCGGAGAGTGGAAAGCACCGCCTACCTTCAGCGGCAGGGCACGCTTGGCGCCGGCAGCCTTCATCAGTTCGCAAGCCTTGTTGATGCCTTCGATGGAGCCGGAGATAACGATCTGTCCCGGGCAGTTGAAGTTGGCAGCTACGCAAACTTCGCCTTCCTTGCTTACCTGTTCGCAGATTTCCTCAACCTTCTCGTCCGGCAGGGCGATGATGGCAGCCATGGTAGAGGGCTGAGCCTCGCAGGCTTTCTGCATGGCCATGGCACGTGCATACACCAGCTTCAGACCGTCTTCAAAACTCAGGGCACCGGCAGCAACCAGGGCCGAGAATTCGCCGAGCGAGTGACCGGCAGTCATTTCGGGCTTGAAGTCGTCGCCCATGCAGAGAGCGGAAATAACGGAGTGGAGGAATACGGCAGGCTGTGTCACCTTGGTCTGACGGAGGTCTTCGTCCGTGCCGTTGAACATGATATCAGTAATGCGATATCCGAGGATATCATTGGCTTTTTCAAACAATTCTTTGGCCAGAGCCGAGTTCTCGTACAGGTCTTTGCCCATTCCTACGAATTGGGCGCCTTGGCCCGGAAATACAAATGCTTTCATCTTTCTAAATTATTTGGTTTTATAAAAATAAGCTTTTGTTTCTGAAAAGCGCTGCAAAGGTAGGTCTTTTTCTGCGAATCACCACACAAATTCAGTCTTTTTGTGCAATCGCAGTCGCATTTCTTGACGTGAGAATACAATAAGGTGGAACTTTGCTGCTTTCTGTTTATCTGCGGAAACGGTTGATAATGGACGCATTGGGGCTTATTGTATACTGTACGGTAAGCCGTATCCTGATTCCGTCTCCGTACATATTGTATTGCGGATGATAAGCCGTGTTTTGTATATTGTATAATATATGATATGTATTTTGTTGGTAAATAGAGTGTTATGATATGCTTAAAAACATATTATATATATTTTCTATTTTGATAAACATGTCTATATTTGCATCGCTAAACAGAAATATGATGAACGCTATGGATTATACAATGCCTCTTGCCAACAATCACATCTCGGTGGATTGTGTGGTATTCGGTTTCGACGGCGAACAGCTGAAGGTGCTGCTTGTGAAGCGGGTAGGGGAGGAAAGCGGGGAAGTTTTTCACGACATGAAACTGCCCGGCAGCCTGATTTACCAGGATGAAGACCTGGACGGAGCTGCCAAACGTGTGCTGAACGAGCTGACGGGACTGAAGTCGGTGAACCTGACACAGTTCAAGGCTTTCGGTTCCAAAGACCGTACGAAAAATCCTAAAGATGTACACTGGCTGGAGCGGGCTATCCAGTCGAAGGTGGACCGCATCGTGACCATCGCTTACCTGTCGTTGGTGAAGATAGACCGTGCCCTCTGCAAGAATCTGGACGACTATCAGGCCTGCTGGGTGGCCCTGCCGGAGGTGAAGGACCTGGCTTTCGACCACAACCTGATTATCCGCGAGGCACTGACTTTCATCCGCCAGTACATCGAGTTCAATCCCTCGATGCTGTTCGACCTGTTGCCCCGCAAGTTTACCGCCCTGCAACTGCGCCGCCTCTACGAACTGGTCTACAACAAGACCATTGATGTGCGTAACTTCCACAAGAAGATAGCGATGATGGACTACGTGGTACCACTGGAAGAGAAGCAACAGGGCGTGGCACACCGTGCGGCACGCTATTACCGATTCGACAAGAAAATCTATAATAAAAGACGATAGAAAATAATGAACAATGTACAATGTACAATGAATAATTGGGGATGAAAACGGATAATGTAGTAAAAGATAAGTCGATGGCTTTTTCGCTTCGGGTGATAAAGGCGTCCCGTTTCCTGACAGAAGAACGGAATGAACATATCCTTTCCAAACAGTTGTTGCGGAGCGGGACAGCTATCGGGGCCTTAATCCGTGAGGCGGAATTTGCCGAAAGCAAGAAGGATTTTGTGCATAAGTTGACTATAGCTTTGAAGGAAGCAAATGAAACGGAATATTGGCTGATATTATTAAAGGAGTCCGATTATATTTCTTCCGAGTCTTTCGATTCTATCATTAAGGATTGTCGTGAACTTATGAAGTTGTTGATAAGCATCATCAAGTCTTCCAAACAACGTGAATGATAACAACCGTCCCGAGTTTTCATTGTTAATTGTAAATTATTAATTATTAATTGATTGTGTATGTTTTTATTAGGTTATGACATAGGAAGCTCGTCCGTCAAGGCGAGCCTGGTAGATGCTGCGAGCGGCAAGTGTGTGGCCTCGGCCTTCTATCCGAAGACGGAGGCACCCATTCTGGCTGTAAAGCAGGGATGGGCCGAACAAGATCCCGAAAGCTGGTGGACAAACCTGAAACTGTCTACGCAGGCTGTGTTGCATGAATCCGGTGCCGCCGGCAGGGATATCAAGGCCATCGGCATCTCCTATCAGATGCACGGGCTGGTGTGTGTGGACCGTGAACAACGGGTATTGAGGCCGTCCATCATCTGGTGCGACTCGCGCGCCGTGCCCTACGGACAGCGGGCCTTCGAAACTTTGGGGCAGGAAAGGTGCCTGACGCATCTGCTCAACTCGCCGGGCAACTTTACCGCTGCCAAGCTGGCATGGGTCAAGGAAAACGAACCGCAGGTGTATGAACAGATAGATAAGGTAATGCTTCCCGGCGACTACATCGCCATGCGTCTGACGGGCGAGGTGTGTACCACCATCTCCGGCCTGTCTGAAGGTATGTTCTGGGACTTCCGTCGCGGCTGTGTGGCCGATTTCCTGATGGACTACTACGGCTTCGACCACTCGCTGATAGCCGATATCCGGCCCACCTTTGCCGAGCAGGGACGGGTGAAGGCCGACGTAGCCCGTGAACTGGGCCTGGCCGAGGGTACCCCCGTCACCTACCGTGCGGGCGACCAGCCGAACAATGCCCTTTCGCTCAACGTCTTCAATCCTGGCGAGATAGCCTCAACGGCAGGTACGAGCGGCGTGGTCTATGGCGTGAACGGCGAGGTGAACTACGACCCGCGCAGCCGTGTCAACACCTTTGCGCACGTCAATCACACGGCCGACCAGACCCGTCTGGGCGTGCTCCTCTGCATCAACGGTACGGGTATCCTCAACTCGTGGGTGAAGCGCAACGTGGCTCCCGAAGGCATTTCATACGCCGAACTGAACGACTTGGCTGCCCAAGTGCCCATAGGTAGTGCTGGCGTCAGCATCCTGCCTTTCGGCAACGGTGCCGAGCGTATGCTGGAGAACCGTGAGACGGGCTGCTCCGTCTGCGGACTGAACTTCAACCTGCACGATCGCCGCCACGTGGCCCGCGCTGCACAGGAAGGCATCGTTTTCGCCTTCAAGTATGGCATCGACATCATGGAGCAGATGGGCATCCCCGTACAGAAGATACACGCCGGACGCGCCAACATGTTCCTCAGTCCTGTCTTCCGCGACACGCTGGCCGGTGTGACGGGCGCCACCATCGAGCTCTACGACACAGACGGTTCCGTAGGTGCTGCCAAGGGAGCGGGTATCGGTGCAGGTATCTATCGCGACAATGTCGAAGCCTTTGCCACGCTGGAGCGTCTGGCCGTCATCGAGCCGGACGACACGCGGCGCGAAGAATATCTCGAGGCTTATGCCCGCTGGAAACAGTTATTGGAGAAAATGATTTGACTTGGAAATAAATAATAATTATAGAAATCGAGGCCTTGGCCTCACAAAACATCAGAAAGATTATGGCAACAAAAGAGTATTTTCCTGGTATAGGAAAGATTAAGTTTGAAGGTAAAGAGAGTAAGAATCCCATGGCGTTCCGCTATTACGACGCCGACAAGGTTATCATGGGCAAGAAAATGAGCGAATGGCTGAAGTTCGCCATGGCCTGGTGGCACACGCTGTGCGCCGAAGGCAGCGACCAGTTTGGTGGCGGTACGAAGACTTTCCCGTGGAACGACTCGGCCAATCCCGTGGAGGCTGCCAAGCACAAGGTGGACGCGGGCTTTGAGTTCATGCAGAAGATGGGTATCGAGTACTATTGCTTCCACGACGTGGACCTCTGTGCCGAGGCCGACACCATCGAGGAATATGAAGCCAATCTGAAGGAAATCGTAGCCTACCTGAAGCAGAAACAGCAGGAGACGGGTATCAAATTGCTGTGGGGTACGGCCAATGTCTTCGGCCACAAGCGCTACATGAACGGCGCCGCCACGAACCCCGATTTCGATGTAGTAGCTCGTGCCGCCGTACAGATCAAGAATGCCATCGACGCCACCATCGAGCTGGGCGGATCGAACTACGTCTTCTGGGGCGGCCGCGAGGGCTACATGAGCCTGCTCAATACTGATCAGAAACGTGAGAAGGAACACCTGGCCACGATGCTGCGCATGGCCCGCGACTATGCCCGCGCCCACGGTTTCAAGGGTACCTTCCTTGTGGAGCCGAAGCCTATGGAACCCACCAAGCACCAGTATGACGTGGACACGGAGACCGTCATCGGCTTCCTGAAGGCACACGGGCTGGACAAGGATTTCAAAGTGAACATCGAGGTGAACCACGCTACCCTGGCCGGGCATACCTTCGAACACGAACTGGCTGTGGCTGTGGACAACGGTATGTTGGGTTCTATCGACGCCAACCGTGGCGACTATCAGAACGGATGGGATACCGACCAGTTCCCCATTGACAACTTTGAGCTCATCCAGGCCATGATGCAGATTATCCGCGGTGGCGGCTTCAAGGACGGCGGTACGAACTTCGATGCCAAGACGCGCCGCAACTCCACCGACCTGGAGGACATCTTCATCGCCCACATTGCCGGCATGGACGCCATGGCCCGTGCGCTGGAGAGCGCTGCTAAGCTTCTTGAGGAGTCGCCCTACAAGCAGATGCTGACCCAGCGTTATGCCTCTTTCGACAGCGGCCTTGGCAAGGACTTCGAAGACGGCAAGCTGACGTTGGAAGACGTTGTGGCTTACGCCAAGAAGAATGGTGAACCGAAACAGACCAGCGGCAAGCAGGAACTGTATGAGGCCATTGTGAATATGTACGCTTAATAATTAATGAGGAATGAAGAACGAAGGATGAAGAATTTCAGCTATGTGTGAGGCTGATGTGTATGATTCTCGCGCACAGGTTGATTCTTCATTCTTCATTCATCATTTTTAATTTCCTAATATCATGACAAACCAAACAGAAAACGGTAGCAAAGGCTACCTATTCTCCATTGTGATGGTGGCTGTGCTGGGAGGGCTGCTCTTCGGTTACGATACCGCCGTTATTTCGGGGGCCGACAAGGGGCTTCAGGCCTTCTTCATGAGTGCGCCCGACTTTATATATACTGATACGTGGCATGGCATTACGTCGTCGAGTGCCCTTATCGGTTGTATCATCGGTAGTGCCATTTCGGGACTTTGTGCTTCCCGTCTGGGGCGTAAGAAATCGCTCTTCCTGGCCGGTGTCCTGTTTTTCCTTTCGGCTTTGGGATCCTATTATCCCGAGTTTCTGTTTTTCAACTATGGTGAGCCGAGCTATTCGCTGCTCCTTGCTTTCAATTTCTACCGTGTGTTGGGCGGTGTGGGTGTCGGATTGGCGTCGGCCATCTGTCCCATGTACATTGCCGAGATTGCACCGAGCAACATCCGTGGTACGTTGGTGTCGTGGAACCAGTTTGCCATCATCTTCGGCCAGCTTGTGGTTTACTTCGTCAATTTCCTCATCTTGGGCGACAACATCAACCCCGTCATCCGTGCGGTGGAGGGCGTGAACCAGATACTGAATCCTGATGCGGCCGCCTGGACTATCGAAACAGGTTGGCGACTGATGTTCGTCAGTGAGGCTGTGCCGGCCGGATTGTTTACCCTGCTGGTGCTGCTTGTTCCCGAAACGCCGCGCTATCTGGCACTCTGCGGACGCGACGACAAGGCGTTGGCTGTCTTGGGCCGTATCAACGGTACTTCACAGGCACGTGCTATTCTGGCTGACATCAAAGCTACGGCACACGAGAAAACCGAGCGCCTCTTCACTTATGGTTGGCTGGTCATCTTTATCGGCATCATGCTGAGCGTATTCCAGCAGGCGGTGGGTATCAATGCTGTGCTCTACTTCGCTCCGCGTATTTTCGAGAGCATGGGTATGGGCAATCCGATGATGCAGACTGTCATTATGGGTATCATCAACATTCTCTTTACGTTGCTGGCCGTGTTCACCGTGGAGCGTTGGGGACGCAAGCCGCTACTCATTTCGGGCTCGATAGGTATGGCTGTCGGAGCCTTTGGCGTGGCGTTGTGTAACGTGGTGACCGGTCTTCCTGCTCTGGTTTCCGTAGTGAGCATCATGGTCTATAGTGCATCGTTCATGTTCAGCTGGGGTCCCATCTGCTGGGTACTGATAGCCGAGATATTCCCCAATACCATCCGTGGTGCAGCTGTAGCAGTTGCTGTAGCATTCCAATGGATCTTCAATTTTATTGTGTCATCGACTTTCGTACCGATGTACAACATGCAGTTGGGTGAGATGGGCGACAAGTTCGGCCACATGTTCGCCTACGCTCTTTATGGCGTCATCTGTGTGGTAGCAGCTGTCTTTGTGTGGAAGCTCGTACCCGAGACCAAGGGTAAGACACTGGAGGATATGACGCGGCTTTGGAAGAAGAAATGAAATCAGTCAGTAATCCAATAGAATATTATATAGGAGTGAAATATGGGGAAGATAGATAACCTTTGGGGGGTGACATTGGTCATGTGCCTGTCGGCTGTATCATTCTCAGGTATGACGAAGGCTCAGGAGCTGTTACCCTATAAAAATCCTTCCTTGCCGGTGGAAGAAAGAGTACAGGACTTGCTTCAGCGGATGACGTTGGAAGAAAAAGTGGACCAGCTGAATATGAAGAGCCTGAATGCTTTGCGAATGGACGAAAAGGGTGCTGTGACTGACAGTTCTTTGATAAAACTGTTTCAAGGCCGGAGTATTGGTTGCCTGGAGAGTCCTTTTGTGGAACATAGTAAGGTGGCCTTATATTCGGAAGCGGCTGACCATTATCTGCGAACACAAACCCGTTTGGGAATTCCGGCCATCCAGATAGCAGAATGTCTGCATGGCCAGATGGCTTTGGGAACTACCATTTTCCCACAGGCAATCGGTTTGGGTTCTACCTGGAATCCGGATCTGGTTCGGCAGATGGCGGCCGTCATTGCCGAAGAGGCTTCTTTGTCTGGTGTCGATCAGGCACTTTCTCCGTTGTTCGATTTGGCCCGTGATCCCCGTTACGGGCGCGTGGAGGAATGCTATGGCGAAGACCCGTGTCTTGTGAAGGAAATGGGAGTGGCTTTTGTTACCGGTATGCAGGGGGAAGCCCGTCATACCCGTCGCGGAATAGAACCCGGCAAATTGGCTTGTACCGCCAAACATTTTGTAGCCTATTCTGTACCTGAAGCAGGTATCAATCTGGCTCCTTCTTTGGTGGGTGAGCGTAATCTGCGGGAATTGCATTTTGTTCCTTTCAAGGCAGCAGTACAAGAAGCCAATGTCTATAGTCTGATGCCTGGCTATCATGAAGTGGACGGAATACCCGTACATGCCAACCGCTGGTTACTGACGGATGTACTGAGGAAAGAGTGGGGCTTTGATGGATATGTATTTTCTGATTACGGTGCCATTGGGATGTTGGACAGATTCCATTATACTGCCCACGATAAAGCCGAGTCGGCCGTGCAGGCTTTGACGGCCGGCGTCGATTTGGAGGCTCCGGGCAGCTACGCCTTTAGCGAACTGCCTGCATTGGTGAAAGAGGGGAGAATCCCGGAGAACTTGGTCGACTCTGCAGTAGCTCGTGTCTTGCGGATCAAGTTCAAACTGGGCTTGTTTGAACGTCCCTTCCGCTATTCGGCTGCGAAGGCGAAAAAGGTTGTGCATTGCCGGGAACATATTGATTTGGCCCAACGGATTGCAGAAGAATCGGTTGTCTTGTTGAAGAATGATAACCAGACGCTTCCGTTGGCAAAGAAAGGCCTGAAGCGTCTTGCCGTTATCGGGCCGAATGCAGATAAAGTACAGTTTGGCGATTATAGCATCACGAAAAACAATGATTATGGCGTTACGGTGCTCGAGGGTATCCGGAACTACGTCGGGAAAGACGTTGAGGTGAACTATGCGGAAGGTTGTGGAATCACTTCGCTTTCGAGAAGCGGTTTCGAAGAAGCGGCCCAGCTGGCACAGGAAAGTGATGTGGTGATCTTGGTACTGGGAGGTACCAGTGTCATTTATTCGGGCATCGGCTGGGGAGACGCAAATTCACGGGAGACGAATACGTGTGGGGAAGGATACGACAGAAATGAACTGAATTTTCCCGGCGTGCAGGCCGAATTGCTGGATGTGGTAGCCAAACAGGCGAAAAAACTGATTCTGGTCATGTTGAACGGACGTCCATATACCATACCCGAAGAAGTGAAAAAGGTGGATGCGGTTCTGGAAGCCTGGTATCCGGGTGAGAAAGGAGGCGATGCCATCAGCAGGATTCTGTTTGGAGACGTCAATCCGTCAGGGCGTTTGTCTGTAACCTTTCCGCCTACAACGGGGCATATTTCGATGTACGCCAATCATAAACCGTCGGGGAAAGGTTACTACAGACAGCGTGGCACGCCTGAAAAGCCTGGACGTGACTACGTCTTTTCCTCGCCGGACCCTTTGTTCTGCCTGGGATATGGATTGAGCTACACAACCTTCGGGTATAGCAACTTGTCTATTGACAATCAGTTGCCCGAGGGGGAAGTGTCGGTACGTTGCCGGGTAAAGAATACCGGCTCGCGCGAGGGTGCCGAGGTTGTCCAGCTGTATATCCGAGATAAAGTAAGCAGTGTCACTACGCCTGTAAAAGCCTTGAAAGCTTTCCATAAGATTTTCCTGAAACCGGGAGAGGAAGAGGAGGTCTCTTTTACACTCACGGCAGACGACCTGAAACTTTGGAACCGGGATATGGAATTTGTATTGGAGCCGGGCGAGTTTGAGGTTTACATTGGAGCTTCGGTTGAAGATATTCGTCTGAAAGGTACTTTCTCATATTAGTAAATGTGGAAAACCGCAAATTGCATGAATATAACTGAGTATAATCAATAAATGAACAAACAGAAACGCTTATGAAGAAGAATTTTATTCCTGTCCTGCTGGCCGCCGCCCTGCTGTCGGCTTGCCAACAAAAGCTTCCTTATCAGGATGCTTCCCTGTCGCCCGAAGAACGGGCGGCAGACCTGGTGCAACGTCTTACCTTGGAAGAGAAAGCATCGTTGATGCAGAACAATTCATCCGCTGTGCCGCGTTTGGGTATCAAGCCTTATGAATGGTGGAACGAAGCCCTGCATGGTGTGGCCCGCAACGGTCGGGCTACCGTTTTTCCGCAGGCTATCGGTATGGGGGCCGCCTTCAACGACTCGTTGCTCCACGTGGTATTTACCGCTGTGAGCGATGAAGCACGTGCCAAGAACCACATTGCCCGCAGAGACAGCAGTTATAAACGTTATGAAGGGCTGACCTTTTGGACACCCAATATCAACATCTTCCGCGATCCGCGCTGGGGACGCGGGCAGGAGACTTATGGTGAAGACCCATACCTTACGGGCCAGTTGGGTATGGCTGTCGTCAGAGGCCTGCAAGGTCCCGAAGACAGTAAGTACGACAAGGCGCATGCCTGTGCCAAGCATTATGCCGTCCACTCCGGTCCTGAGTGGAACCGTCATAGTTTCAACGCCGAGAACATTGACCCGCGCGACCTGTGGGAAACCTATCTGCCTGCCTTCAAGGATCTGGTGCAGAAGGCTGGTGTAAAGGAAGTGATGTGTGCCTACAACCGGTTCGAAGGTTCGCCTTGCTGTAACAGCGACCGTCTGCTGATGCAGATTCTGCGTGATGAATGGGGATACGAGGGAATTGTGGTGAGCGATTGCGGTGCCATCAATGACTTCTATGCCAAGGGTCATCATGAAACCCATCAGGATGAGGCTGATGCTTCTTCGGCTGCTGTCTTGACGGGAACGGACTTGGAGTGTGGCAGTGTCTATAAGTCGCTGCCCGATGCCGTTCGTCAGGGCAAGATTAAGGAGGCTGATTTGGATCGTTCAGTAGCCCGTTTGCTGAAAGCGCGCTTCGAGTTGGGTGAGATGGATGAGACGACGCCTTGGGATGCCATCCCCGACTCGGTTGTCAACTGTCATGCACACCAGGCACTGGCTCTACGCATGGCCCGTGAGAGTATGACCCTGCTTCAGAACAAGAACAATCTGTTGCCGTTGAAGGCCGATATGACCGTTGCCCTTGTCGGTCCCAATGCCAATGACTCGGTAATGCAGTGGGGCAACTACAACGGCTTCCCCAGTCACACCGTTACTTTGTTCGAAGCTTTGCAGAAGCGTCTGCCCAAAGAACAGCTGATTTATGTGCCCGGTGCTCTTTATGCGGAAGGTTTTGTGCCGAAGCATAAGAAGGAAGAGGTGGCACAGACGAAGCCTTTGGATGCGGCAACCCTGTTGAAGCAAGTGGGTAGTGCTGAAGTTGTGATTTTTGCCGGAGGCATCTCTCCGTTGCTGGAAGGTGAGGAAATGAGAGTAGATGTGAAAGGCTTCAAGGGTGGCGACCGTGCAGACATCGAGCTGCCTGCTATCCAGCGTCAGTTACTCAAGGCGTTGAAGGCTGCCGGAAAGAAAGTGGTCTTCGTCAACTATTCGGGTAGCGCAGTAGGGTTGGAACCAGAAACACAGACGTGCGATGCCATCCTGCAGGCATGGTATCCCGGCGAGGCAGGTGGTACAGCTGTGGCCGATGTGCTCTATGGCGACTACAATCCGGCCGGACGCCTGCCCGTCACCTTCTACAAGAATGTGGGTCAGCTGCCCGACTTCCAGGATTATAGCATGAAGGGACGCACGTACCGTTACTTCGAAGGGACTCCGCTCTTCCCCTTCGGCTATGGATTGAGCTATACGACCTTTGCATACGGCAAGGCCGAGGTGAAGGATGGCTGTCTGCTGGTACCCGTTACCAATACAGGAAGTATGGACGGCGATGAAGTGGTTCAGCTTTATCTGAATCGTCCTGACGATGCCGACGGGCCGCGTAAGACGTTACGTGCCTTCAAGCGTGTGCACATTCCTGCCGGAACTACCTGTACGGTCAGCCTGCCTCTGACGGAGGAAACCTTCAACTGGTGGGACAAGGAAAGCAATACCGTCCGTCCCCTGAAGGGCAGTTACAAGTTGCTCTACGGAGGAAGTTCGGACGACCGAGCCTTGCAGACACTGATGTACGAGTTCTGAGTTGCGTAGGACAATCGGATACAAATTGCCCGCCATTGATGCCAATTCTGTCAATGGCGGGCAATCTTGTATTATTTCATGTCGTTCACAAAAATGGTGGCTTCGTCGCCGGTGGTTGGTTTACTCCAATATCTGAAGTATTCGATTTTAAACTCTCCGCCATTGTCGCTGTCCGATGGCAATCCCCACCAGGAGGGGAAAGCCTCGCTGTCGAAATTGATGGTTTCAGGCGAATGCCAGAAATCGTTTTTTCTTCTGCGGATTTCTTTGCCGTCCACATACCATACCAATTCGTCGCGTGTCCATTTCAATCCGGCAACGAAATAACGTTCTGCCCAAGGCTGTTCGCCTATGTGTTCTACGTGATCGCTTATTTGCAGGTTGTGTGTCTTTATGATGTAATGTGAAGTGGCAAAATACGTTTTGGCATAAGACGGATTAAAATCGTTTCTTCCACATATCTCAAAGATGTCTATCTCTTCCTGCTTGATGGAGTCTTGCACATAGAGCCAAAAGGCACTGGACAAAGCTGAGTTCATCGCCTTGCATTTTATCTCAAAGAAGCCGTATAGCACCTTTTTTCTGCTTTGAACGGCGGCAGAGGTAAATGTGTGGTATCCCTCGGGGGCACCTGCCACATCCTCACGTCTGCCTGTAAGAATCAGTTCTCCGTTCTCCAATCTCACATTCTCTTTTCTGAATAAAGACGGTTGCCTTCCCTGCCACGTCGGGTTGTGGTCAAACCATTTGACGGTATCAAGCGTTTCACCGTCGAATTCGTCACTGATCTCCGTATTATATACCCATCCGTCTGCATCGGATACACCGACCGGAGCCGGATATTTCTCTACCGGTTCATGGTTGACGCAGGAAGAGGCCAGGAGAAGCAGCGCTAAACTTGCATATAATTTCATATCTATATTGTCGTTGTTGGGTTGGACTTGTCATTGTTTCAAGTAATCGTACAGGCGTTACACCTCCGGCACCACGGGATAGAGTGTCTTATTCTGCTTGTCGATGGGGTAGAGTGCCTTTTCCTGTTCCAGCCTTTCGATCATCAGCCGGCAGAGTTCACGCACTTTCTTCTGTTCCGTCTGTGCCAGGTCGTTCTTCTCGAACGGGTCATCGGCCAGGTTGAACAGCTTGCAGGTGGGCTTGCCGTCGGTTTCGGGGTTGTAGTAGTAGATCAGCTTCCAGTCGCCTTTGCGGTAGGTGGTGAAGTAGCTGCCGCGGTGCTGGTGGGGGAAGTGCATCAGGAAGTCGTCGCGATGCTTCTTGTCGGCCTTGCCGGCCAGCAGTTTCTTCAGGTCGGAGCCGTCCAGTACGTGTCCCTTCGGAGCCTTGACGCCGGCCACGGACAGAATGGTGGGATAAAGATCCATCACCGTACCCATCTGGGTCTGCATGCAGCCTTGGGCGATGGGATAAGCCTTCTGGAACTTGTTGGAAGCGTCGGGCTTGGCCCAGGCGGCGATGAAGGGCACCCGTACACCGCCTTCGTATTCCGAACCTTTCTTTCCCTTGAGCGGTGCCGACGAGCCATAGTCGGCTGCTCCTCCCAGCGGGGCGTCACCACCGTTGTCGCCCAGGAAGATAACCAGTGTATTCTCGGCCACACCGGCTTCGTTCAGCTTGTCCAGCAGGTCGCCCAGCGATTTGTCCATGCCCTCTATCAACGTGGCGAAAGCCTTTGCCTGCTGGGGCTTGTCGCTGTTCTGATAGTGGCCGATGAAGCGTTCGTCTGTCTCGAAGGGGGCGTGTACGGCATAATGGGCCATGTTCAGGTAGAAAGGTTTGCCCTCGGCGATGGCTTTGTCTATCTCCTTTTCGGCTTCCAGTGTCAGCGCGTCGGACAGGAAGGTGGACGTGCCGTGATATTGCTTCAGGTCAGGTACGGCCCGTGCGCGTTGCCCTTTGATCCATCCGTATCCGTTCTCGCCGTGGTAGCTGCCCGGATGGCCGATGGACGAGCCGGCGATGTTGACGTCAAAGCCCAGTCGGGTAGGGTCTTCGCCTTCGCTGTCCTTGCATCCGAAGTGCGCCTTGCCCACGTGGATGGTCTTGTATCCGGCTGCTTTCAGTACGGCGGGATAGATTTGTGCATCGGCCTTCAGCCCCTGCCAGTTCCATTCATAGGGGCCGAACTGGTCGCGGTTGTTGCTTTCGGCGTTTATCCAGTTGGTGGTGCGGTGGCGTGCCGCGTTCTGTCCTGTCATGATGGACGTGCGCGAGGGCGAGCTGACGCTTTGGGCGTAGAAGGTAGAGAAGCAGATACCCTGCGCGGCCAGCCGTTCCATGTTGGGCGTGCGGTACCAGTCGTTCAGTGGCTGGCGTTGGGGTTCTCCGTTGCGGTCGGTGATGAAGGGGACGGAAGTATCCATCAGTCCCATATCGTCTACGAGGAAGACTACGATGTTGGGGCGCTCTTGGGCAGCCAGCGTAGCGGCGGCCGAGAGGGCAGCCAGTGAGGCAAAAAGATGCTTTTTCATGATAATGTTTGTTTATGCAATGAGTTGAAACGGTGGGGGAAATGCTTGCACAGTTCCTTCTCCTTGCCGACAAAGATACCGAATTATTTCCAAAAGAAAGCGGAAGCAGGACAGAAATCGATGGGTATTTCATCCGTTCACCGTTTTTGTACCATCCGTTTAAAAGCTTTAAACTGCCAGTTTACTCCGTTTAAACTATCAGTTTAATCGCTTTAAACTACCAGTTTAATACGGATAAACTGACAGTTTATTGCTGATAAATTAAAATAAACTCGTTTGTTGCTGATAATCAGTATCCTATTGTTCCACTATAAAAAGGGCTGAGTGCCTCTCTATAAAAAGATGCCCGCCACTGAACCGCGAGCTGAAATAAACCGTAACTTTGCCCCCGATTTACTAAAAACATCCGAACCATGATACATTTTGATACCGACTATATGGAAGGCGCGCATCCCGAAGTGATGCGCCGCCTGCTGGAAACCAATTTGGAGCAGACGCCCGGATATGGTTGCGACGACTATACGGCCCGCGCCAAGGACCTGATACGCGAGGCTTGCGGCCAGCCGCAGGCAGCTGTTCAGTTCCTGGTGGGCGGCACGCAGACCAATGCTACCGTCATCGATGCCCTGCTGGCCCGCCACGAAGGCGTGCTGGGTGCTGAGTCGGCCCACATCAATGTGCACGAAGCGGGCGCCATCGAGGCCACGGGTCACAAGGTGCTGACGCTGCCCCAATACGACGGCAAGGTGAAGGCCGCCGACGTGGAGGCCTACATCCGCAACTTCTACCGCGACGAGACCTACGAACACATGGTGGCGCCGGGCATGCTCTACATCTCGCACCCCACGGAACTGGGCACGCTCTATACCCTCCACGAGCTGGAAGACCTGAGTCGCGTGTGCCGCGAGGCGAACATACCTTTATATATGGACGGCGCCCGCCTGGGTTACGGACTGGCGGCCGAGGGAACGGACGTCACGCTGAAAGATATTGCCCGCCTGTGCGATGTCTTCTACATCGGCGGCACGAAGGTCGGCGCCCTCTTTGGCGAGGCGGTGGTGGCTGCCCGTCCTGAGCGGTTGCCCCATTTCTTCTCCCTCGTCAAGCAGCACGGCGCGTTGTTGGCCAAGGGGCGTCTGCTGGGCATCCAGTTTGGCACGCTCTTTACCGACGGCCTCTACCAGTGCATCGGCGCCCATGCCGTCCGCTTGGCCCTGAAGCTGAAGCAAGCCTTCGTGGAGAAGGGCTACAAGCTCCACCTCGATTCGCCCACCAACCAGCAGTTCGTCTGCCTGCCCAACGAGACCATCGACCGCCTGAAGCGTGAAGCCACCTTCGAGCTGTGGGGGCCCCGCGGCGAAACGGAGACGGTGGTGCGCTTCGTCACCAGCTGGGCCACGCGCGAGGAAGACGTGGACAAGCTGATTGCCTTGCTTTAAAGAAAACAGATTTAAAACGAACGATACACAATGGATTCCATCAAAATCAACAAAGTGCAGATACGTAATCTGCAGATTGAAGACTACGACCAGCTGGCCCAGTCGTTCACCCGTGTCTACACGGACGGAAGCGACGTCTTCTGGACACACAAACAGATAGAGAAACTGATACGCATCTTCCCCGAGGGACAGATCGTGACAGTGGTCGACGAGAAGATTGTGGGTTGCGCCCTATCCATCATTGTCAACTACGACGACGTGAAGAACGACCACACCTATGCCCAGGTGACGGGTAAGGAAACCTTCAACACCCACAACCCCAAGGGTAACATCCTCTACGGCATCGAGGTCTTCATCCATCCGCAATACCGCGGTCTTCGTTTGGCCCGACGCATGTACGAATACCGCAAGGAGCTGTGCGAGGAGCTCAACCTGAAGGCTATCATGTTCGGCGGCCGCATCCCCAACTACCACAAGTATGCCGACCAGATGCGCCCCAAGGAATACATCGACAAGGTGCGCCAGAAGGAAATTTATGACCCCGTGCTCACCTTCCAGCTCTCCAATGACTTCCACGTTCGCAAGGTGATGCGCAACTACCTGCCCAACGACGAAGAGTCCAAGCACTATGCCTGTCTGCTCCAGTGGGACAACATCTACTACCAGCCGCCCACGCAGGAATACATCAGCCCGAAGACCACCGTCCGCGTGGGCCTCGTGCAATGGCAGATGCGTAACTACACGTCGTTGGACGACCTCTTCGAGCAAGTGGAGTTCTTCGTCGATGCCGTGTCCGACTACAAGAGCGACTTCGTCCTCTTCCCCGAATACTTCAACGCACCGCTCATGGCCCGCTTCAACAACGAGGGCGAGTCCGAAGCTATCCGTGGCCTGGCTGCCTATACTGACGAGATACGCGAGCGCTTCATCAAGCTGGCCATCAGCTACAACATCAACATCATCACGGGCAGCATGCCGCTCATCAAGGAAGACGGCCGCCTGTACAACGTGGGCTTCCTCTGCCGCCGCGACGGTACGTACGAGATGTACGAGAAGATACACGTCACGCCCGACGAAATCAAGAGCTGGGGTCTGAGCGGAGGCAAGGCGCTGAAGACGTTTGAGACGGATTGTGCCAAGATAGGCGTCCTGATCTGCTACGACGTGGAGTTCCCTGAGCTGTCGCGCATCATGGCCGACCAGGGCATGCAGATTCTGTTCGTCCCCTTCATGACCGATACGCAGAACGCTTACAGCCGCGTCAAGGTCTGTGCCCACGCCCGTGCCATCGAGAACGAATGCTTCGTGGTCATCGCAGGTAGTGTCGGCAACCTGCCGCGTGTACACAACATGGACATCCAGTATGCCCAGTCGGGTGTCTTCACGCCTTGCGACTTCACCTTCCCCACGGACGGCAAGCGCGCCGAGGCTACGCCCAATACGGAGATGATTCTTGTCTCCGACGTCGACCTCGACCTGCTGAACGAACTGCACACCTACGGCAGCGTGCGTAACCTGAAGGACCGCCGCAGCGACCTTTACGAAGTGAAGATGAAGAACCGTAGTGCAGAGTCGCAGAAGGCGAGCGAATAAACTTGTCATCTTTGACAAAACAGATAAAGGCTGTATCAGGACTTACCGCAGATTAAGACGGGCGGTTTTGTTTTGATACAGCCTTTTTTGTGTACTTCTTGTATAAATTAATTCTTTTGTTTACCTTTGAACTCCGAATAAATAGTAAGGTGCTATCTTTTTAGCATCTTCCTTTTTAGTATTGATTATGATTTGTACCATGAAACTGAATCGTCTATTTCTTATATCTGTACCGGCTCTTTGTCTGGCGTTTTCCTCTTGCAGTTCGGGAAGCCGGAAAGCTGCTGCTGATGATGATCATATCGGCTTGACGACGAAAACCCTGCAGATTCCTTCTTCCGATGTTCTCAATCTGAAGTCCTATTACCTGTCGTGCACTTGCAGGAAGGATACGTCGGAATGGCTGTATGCCTACAATTATAAGGAACATGCACTGGACCGCTTCGACCTTCACTCCCTCGGCAGTATGCAGATTCCCCTGGCTGTGGAAGGTGCTTCAGCGGTGGTTCGTCCCATCTCCGGCCTGTATGTCTGTTCGCCCGATTCCATTTGGGTGTACGATGCGGCTCAGAAGGCTCTGTTGCTTGACGGAAAAGGACTAGTATTGCGAAGCGTCCCGCTTGCGGCCGGTTTGTCTTCGGGGCAGGCGGTGATGATTGAGCGGAACTATGCCATTTCTACCACTCCGTTATACTACGATGCGCATCGTCGTTCGCTTCTGTTCGGCATTCGCGATGCTTCGGGGCCTTCGATCGTATTCAAAGTCCGTGAGTATTTTCTGGATACCGGTCGGGCAACCGATATGCCGTTGCCTGCCTCGGTGGATGTTCCCCATGTGGCCGAAGGCGACTATGCCGACATGAGCCGTCCTAATCTGACGTTTACGGCAGAGAAGATTGTGTGCAACTATCCCGTGGAGTCGCATATCTATGTTATCGACCGTCGGAGCGGGCAGACGGACGTTTTCGAAGCTCCCAGCCGATATACGGCCAATAAGGCCGAGCCTTGTCGTTCGCGTACCGATTATACCCAGTGGGAACGCCATCGCGTGGAAAATCCGCATTTCTATGAATTGATGTATCTTCCCGCATCAGGCCGTTATGTACGCCTACACACGGCCGGCCAGATGTACGATGCTTCAAAGAAGCTGATGGATCAGTTGTTGGAAAAACGTTTCTTTCTTACCTTGTTCGACCATGACTTTTCAGTATTGGACGAGGAAGAATTGCCGGCCCATCGGTACAATATCTTTACGGGCTGGTGTCCGGTTTCCGATGCCCTCCTGTTCTATGTTGATCATCCCTTGTCTGGTGGAGAGGAGACTGAGGAGCTGGTGATTGATTGTATAGAATGATATTTGTACATGCGTTTTTTTTGTTTACCAGTTGTTTATATATACTTTGATTATAAATTATTTATCGTATGAAGAACGTAATCAGTGTTTGCCTATGTTTGTTGCTCCTTGGTTCGTGTTCGGATAAACAAGGAGAACTCGGCTATCCTGTATTGAAAGTATCGCTGAACGAGCAGGATGTTTCGATGAAAGATCTGTTCAGTCGTCTGGAAGTGATTCCTTTAGAAACCAATGACTCCAGTTTGTTGGTTTTTCCCGATAAGGTGTTGTGTCGGAACGGACGCTATGAGGTGTTCGACCACAAGCGCTATGCCTTATTCCTTTTCGACGAGAACGGTCGGTTTATCAGGCAGATCGGTAGGCGGGGACAAGGTTTGGGAGAATATCGGGAAGTGTACGATGTCGCTCACGATTCGCGGAACGGTAATATCTGCCTGTTGTCGCCGTTTTGGGAAATGTTCGTTTACGATTCCGAAGGACGTTTCCTTGAGCGTTTGCCCCTTCCGGAGAAATCGAACTATCAGGCTGTAATGGATTATGGGGATTATTATGTGACATGGACGCTCCCGTTGGACAATGAAGAGCGCGGCATCAGTCTTATTTCCAAGGATTCGTTGAAATGTGTCCGGGAGTATTGGCATGGCAACCCCAATATGATGTCTTTCTATCCGCGTGCATTTCATTCGTATGGCAAAGAGTTGTATTTCTTCCGTCCTTTCCAGCGAGAGGTTTATCGGCTGGGATTGGACAGTATGCAGGTGGCTTATCAATGGGATTTCGGTAATGACAATTATTCGATAGAAGATTTTGGTTTTTCATTGAAGGAAAAAGGAGACAGGCAGGAAAGGGATGAACTGATGAAAAAGCTACAGGAATCGACCATACCTTATTGTATTCGGGAAAATAGACAGAATGAAAAATATTATTATACTCAATTAGTATTCGGGTTCTCTCCGCAGCAAGGGCGTTATAATATATTCTATCGGAAATCGGATGACAAAAGTTTCTTTTTCCATAAAACGACAGAGGGAGTTACGCTCCAACCGATGTATTTTTGTAACGATTTTCTATTGTCATTGGCATCGTATGAAGATATAGAGGCTTATGGGAATGTGTTGGATAAAGGAGAGTTTACCAAGTTGGAGAACCGCACGGAAGAAGATAATCCGTTCCTGGTGAAATGCTATTTCAAATGAAGGACTTTCATAAAAGTTTTATGGATATGAAGAATGTAGTATTATGGAGTGTTTTGTGTATCCTGTCCTTCGTGCAATGCACTGGTAAGAAAGCAGGTAATGTAGAGGATACGGCCTTGTCAGTAGATTTGACTCCATCGGAAATTCCTTTTGGTGAGTTGTTCTCTGAGATGGAGCTGGTACCTTTGGAAACTACGGACAGCTGTCTGCTGATGGGTGTGGACAAAGTCGTGGCTTTTGAAAACCGTTTGTATGTGTTCGATAGCCAGCGTCCGGCGTTGTACGAATTTGATGAAGAAGGCCGTTTTGTACGGCAAATAAGTCGTAAGGGCAACGGACCGGGGGAGTATCAGTTGATTTGTGATTTCATGATCGACAAAGACAGACGGAACATTTGTCTGCTGAGCCCTTTTGGATGGATGGGAAGATATGGTTTGGATGGAAGTTTTGTCAGACAGGACGAGCTGCCGGCCAAGCCCAATTATTATGCGGTCTCTTCTCTGGATGCGGAGAATCTGGTGCTTTGGTCGTGTGTGAGGGAGGATGAAGACGGATTGTCTGTCGTAGGGAAGGACTCCTTGAATGTGGTTCGTGGTTTCTGGAGGAACGACCGCATACTGGATATGGGCTGCATGCAGCCGTTCTATGAATACGCCGGTAAGGTGTATTTTGCTTCGGGCTACCAGAATGTGGTTTATGGACTGGGACGGGAGAATATGGAACCGGCCTATTCGTGGGACTTCGGTAAGGACGGTATCAGTGAACAGATGTTGCAGAAGTATCGCTCTATCGAGAATGAGAGCCAACGGAACCGGCTTTTGATTGAAGATTTGTCGGAGGGTATATTGCCCTTCTGTATGAAGTTTCATCGGGAGAACTCTACGTATTATTATGTAAACCTACAGAAGGGACTGGGTACGGCTGACCGTTCCATCCATGTCTTTTATCGGAAGAACGACGGTCACGCGTTTGTCTTTGAGACGATGGAAGGTGGCTTGCGCCTGCGTCCGTTGTCGTTTACGGACGGATATTTCCTTTCGTTGGTCAATTTTACGGAGTTTGAACTTCTCCGTCCCTACTTGTCGGAACAGGAATTTGCCGAATTGTCGTTGCGTACGGAGGAAGACAATCCTTGTCTCATCCGTTGTCGCTTCAAAAAATAAGTTGTGGCCGTTCGGGCCATCGGACAATAAAATAAACGGACTTACCTGGAAGGTGCATTCAGGCACCTCGGGTAAGTCCGAATTTTTTCTGTCCGAAGGAAGGACGGATACTTCAATATTCCACCTTGTCGGCCTTGTTTTCCCATGCCTGGAAGGCGGCGATGGCTTCGTCGGGCAGGAGTTCTTCCATGGCCTTGTTGCGGTCTTCGCGCTTCAGGGCCAGTTCGTCGTAGATGAACGAGTCGTCGAAGCCGATGCGGGCGGCGTCGGCCTTGTTGTTGCCGTAATAGATTTTGTCCAGATGGGCCCAGTAGATGGCTCCCAAACACATAGGGCAGGGCTCGCATGAGGTATAGATTTCGCATCCGCTGAGGTCGAACGTGTCCAGCTTCTGGCAGGCAGCGCGGATGGCGCTCACTTCGGCATGGGCCGTAGGGTCGTGGTTGGCCGTCACACGGTTCACGCCCGTGGCTACTATCTCGCCGTCTTTCACGATGACGGCTCCGAACGGACCTCCGCCGTTCTTCACATTTTCGATGGAAAGCTCGATGGCTTTCCGCATGAAGTCTTCTTTTTTCATCAGTAGGTTTTTGTTATTCGGGTTAATGTATGTCTTTTTCTTGGGTAAAGATAGGCTTTATTATCGTGACTTCCAAATGTTGCGGGCAGGAAAGTGCGCTAGGCCGATGCGCAGGAAGCTGTAATTGGGGTCGGTTTCTCTGTAAAACGGGTCATGGCGTTGTGGGCGGAAAGCACTACTTTTGTCGTGTATCTGTAAACGAAAAAAACGAAGTGATATGAAACAACTGTTATTTGCATTAACCCTGCTCTGCGGCATGAGCCTTGCGGCCTGTGCCCAAAGCAAAAACAATCGGACAATGAAAGAATCTTCCAACGTGTTGGTTGCCTATTTTTCGGCAACCGGAACTACTGCCCGTGCGGCTCAGACGCTGGCGCGGGTGACGGGTGGCGAGCTCTTTGCCATCGTTCCCCAAGAGGCTTATACGGGTGCCGACCTCGACTGGCACGACAAGCAGTCGAGGAGTTCGGTCGAGATGAATGACCCGAAGGCGCGCCCCGCCCTGAAGGGGAAGAAGGAGGGCATGGGCGGATACGACGTCGTGTTCATCGGTTATCCCATCTGGTGGGATGCGGCTCCGCGCATCATCAACACCTTTATCGAGAGCCACGGCTTGAAAGGAAAGAGGCTGATTCCCTTTGCCACGTCGGGCGGAAGCAGCATTGCGCAGAGCGTGAAGGCCCTGAGGAAGCAATATCCCGACCTGAAGTGGGAGGACGGCCGCCTGCTCAATCGGGCAGGAGAGGCCGATGTGCGACGCTGGACGGAGCAGTTGGGGCTTTGATGCTCGCAGACGTCCTGTCGGGAAAACGGGCTTTGTGCTTGACAAGTGGAGGGGAAAAGCGCCTTTGCGCTTACTCCTCCTTTTTTCGTTCGGGCGGAAATAGCGGAAAAAGAGGGGTGGAAACCGTGTTTTTCGGGGCAGGAAGTAGACGTTTTGCGCGGACATTGTATGTTTTCGGTCGTCAGGTTGCAGCTTCCGTAGCGGAAGATTGTATGAAATGGAAGAGAAAAAAGGATGTTTTTTCCTCCGAAAAGCATTGTTTTCCTCTGGCGAAAGCATTGTTTTGTCCTCGATGAGGCTTTGCGGCCGCCCGTTCGGGGCTTTTTTCAGCTGGTTGAAATGTAAGGATTTCGATAACTTGCTGTGCGAGAACGGATAAGCACCTTCGCGCTTCGTCCGTTGGGAGCGGCCTCTCCTTCGGGCCGAAACAGGCGATTCTCAGGCCGTTTGTCCGACAAAGTGTCAAAATGTCAAGGCTTCCGTCGGTCGGAGTTCGGAGGGTGTCGCAGGCCGTCGGGACAGAGCGGTCGCGGGGCGGGAAATGTTTTTCTTCTCTAAAACAACGCTTTTCTCCACTTTTTTTATAATTTTGCAGCCTTAAAACAGGAGGCAGGGCCCCAAGCGTCCGAAGCGGGCGTGGCCGGAGGCTTCCGACAAACAACGTTCAAAGTAAAAACAAAAATAAAACCATGGGTAAATTTGCCGAACATTCAAAGTTTAATCTATCGGAAATCAACAAGGAAGTGTTGAAGAAATGGGACGAAAACCAGGTTTTCGCCAAGAGTATGACAGAACGTGAAGGATGTCCTTCCTTCGTATTCTTCGAAGGACCTCCCTCGGCCAACGGTATGCCGGGTATTCACCACGTCATGGCTCGTACCATCAAGGACATCTTCTGCCGCTACAAGACGATGAAGGGCTTCCAGGTGAAGCGCAAGGCCGGATGGGATACGCACGGACTCCCCGTGGAACTGGGCGTGGAGAAGGCGCTGGGCATCACGAAGGAAGACATCGGCAAGACCATCTCCGTGGCCGACTACAACGCCGCCTGCCGCAAGGACGTGATGAAGTTCACGAAGGAGTGGGAGGACCTGACGCACAAGATGGGCTACTGGGTGGATATGAAAGACCCTTACATCACTTACGATAACCGCTACATCGATACCCTCTGGTGGCTGCTGAAGCAGCTCTACAAGAAGGGCCTGCTCTATAAAGGCTATACCATCCAGCCCTATTCGCCCGCCGCAGGTACGGGACTGAGCTCGCACGAGCTGAACCAGCCCGGCTGCTACCGCGACGTGAAGGACCTGACGGTGGTAGGCCAGTTCAAGATGAAGAACCCGAAGCCCGAAATGGCAGCATGGGGTACGCCTTACTTCATCGCCTGGACCACCACGCCCTGGACCTTGCCCAGCAACACGGCCCTCTGCGTCGGCCCGAAGATTGACTACGTGGCCGTGCAGACCTACAACGGCTATACGGGCGAGAAGATGACCGTCGTACTGGCCAAGGCTTTGCTCTATACGCACTTCAACAAAAAGGCCGAAGACGTTGCATTAGAGGATTATAAGCCCGGCGACAAACTGATTCCCTTCAAGGTGGTAGGCGAGTACAAGGGTACGGACCTCGTGGGCATGGAGTACGAACAGCTCATCCCCTGGGTGAAGCCCACCGAGCTGGACAACGAAGGCAACTGGCAGGAAGCATCGGCCAAGGCGTTCCGCGTCATCCCCGGCGACTATGTGACGACCGAGGACGGTACGGGTATCGTACACATCGCCCCGACTTTCGGTGCCGACGACGCCAACGTGGCACGTGCGGCCGGCATCCCTTCGCTGTTCATGATCAACAAGCGTGGCGAAACCCGCCCCATGGTGGACCTCACGGGTAAGTTCTACCTGCTGGACGAGCTGGACGAGAAGTTCGTGGCCCAGTGCGTCGATACCGAGGCCTACAAGGAATATCAGGGCCGTTGGGTGAAGAATGCCTACGACCCGCAGTTCACCGTCGACGGCAAGTACGACGAGAAGGCCGCCCAGGCAGCCGAGTCGCTCGACTTCTACATCTGCATGATGATGAAAGCAGCCAACCAGGCCTTCAAGATAGAGAAGCATGTGCACAACTATCCGCACTGCTGGCGCACGGACAAGCCGGTGCTCTACTATCCGCTGGACAGCTGGTTCATCCGCAGTACCGCCTGCAAGGAGCGCATGATGGAGCTGAACAAGACCATCAACTGGAAGCCCGAGTCAACGGGTACGGGACGCTTCGGCAAGTGGCTCGAGAACCTGAACGACTGGAACCTGAGCCGTTCGCGCTACTGGGGTACGCCGCTGCCCATCTGGCGCACCGAGGACGGCACGGAAGAGAAGTGCATTGAATCCGTAGAAGAACTCTACAACGAAATAGAGAAGTCTGTGGCCGCCGGCCTCATGACGGGCAACCCCTATAAGGAAAAAGGCTTCGTGCCGGGTGAATATACGAAGGAGAACTATGACAAGATAGACCTGCACCGCCCCTACGTGGACGACATCATCCTCGTTTCGAAGGACGGCAAGCCCATGAAGCGCGAGACCGACCTGATCGACGTATGGTTCGACTCCGGCTCCATGCCTTATGCGCAGATACACTATCCGTTCGAGAACAAGGAGCTGCTGGACAGCCATCAGGTATATCCCGCCGACTTCATCGCCGAAGGCGTTGACCAGACGCGCGGCTGGTTCTTCACGCTCCATGCCATCGCCACGATGGTGTTCGACAGCGTTTCCTACAAGGCTGTCATCTCCAACGGTCTGGTGCTCGACAAGAACGGCAACAAGATGTCCAAGCGACTGGGCAATGCCGTCGATCCCTTCTCGACCATCGAGAAATACGGTTCCGACCCCTTGCGCTGGTACATGATTACCAACTCTTCGCCGTGGGACAACCTGAAGTTCGACGTCGAAGGTGTGGAGGAAGTGCGCCGCAAGTTCTTCGGTACCTTATATAATACGTATTCCTTCTTCGCCCTCTATGCCAACGTCGACGGCTTCGAGTACAAGGAAGCCGATGTGCCCATGGAGAAGCGTCCCGAGATAGACCGCTGGATTCTGTCTCTGCTCAATACGCTGGTGAAGAACGTGGATGCCTGCTACAACGACTATGAGCCCACCAAGGCCGGCCGTCTGATATCCGACTTCGTCAACGACAACCTGTCCAACTGGTATGTGCGTCTCAACCGCAAGCGCTTTTGGGGTGGCGGCATGACCGAGGACAAGCTTTCGGCTTATCAGACCCTCTATACCTGCCTCGAGACGGTGGCCAAGCTGATGGCACCCATCGCGCCGTTCTATGCCGACATGCTCTATAGCGACCTGATTGCCGTGACCGGCCGCGACCAGGTGGTTTCCGTCCACCTCGCCCAGTTCCCCGTCTGCGACGAGACATTGGTCAATACCGAACTCGAAGCCCGCATGCAGGTGGCTCAGGACATCACGTCCATGGTACTGGCTCTGCGCCGCAAGGTGAACATCAAGGTACGCCAGCCGCTTCAGTGCATCATGATTCCTGTGGTGGACGAAGAACAGCGTGCCCACATCGAAGCCGTGAAGACGCTCATCATGAACGAGGTGAACGTGAAGGAAATCAAGTTTGTCGACGGAGCCGCCGGCGTACTGGTGAAGAAAGTGAAGTGCGACTTCAAGAAGTTGGGTCCGAAGTTCGGCAAGCAGATGAAGGCCGTGGCTGCCGCTGTAGCAGAAATGTCACAGGAAGCCATCGCCGAGCTGGAAAAGAACGGCTGCTACACCTTCAATCTGGACGGTGCGGAAGCCGTAGTCGAGGCTGCCGACGTGGAAATCTTCAGCGAAGACATCCCCGGCTGGTTGGTGGCCAACGAAGGCCGACTGACTGTGGCACTGGAAGTTACCGTTACCGAGGAACTGCGTCGCGAAGGTGTGGCCCGCGAGCTGGTGAACCGCATCCAGAACATCCGCAAGTCCAGTGGTTTCGAGATTACCGACAAAATAAATATTACATTGTCTAAAAATACGCAGACAGATGATGCGGTAAACGAATATAAAGACTATATTTGCAACCAGGTTCTGGCAACCTCGCTCACGTTGGCCGATGAAGTGCAGGACGGCACCGAGCTGAACTTCGACGACTTCTCGCTCTTCGTGAAGGTTGAAAAGAACTGAGAGTGAATGGAAAAGATAATTTAATACCGAAACAAACTAAACACATTTACAATTATGTCAGAAAAAACAAGGTACTCAGATGCTGAGTTGGAAGAGTTTCGCGCCATTATATTGGAAAAGCTTGAGTTGGCGCAGCGCGACTACGATTTGCTGAAGGCCAGCCTGACCGGTGCTGACGGCAATGATACGGATGATACGTCTCCTACATATAAAGTATTGGAAGAAGGTGCCAATACCTTGTCCAAGGAAGAGACGACCCGCCTGGCCCAGCGCCAGCTGAAGTTCATTCAGGGACTTCAGGCTGCCTTGGTGCGCATTGAGAACAAGACGTACGGCATTTGCCGCGAAACAGGCAAACTGATTCCGAAGGAACGTTTGCGTGCTGTGCCTCATGCCACGCTGAGCATTGAAGCCAAGAACAGCGGCAAGAAATGATTTGAAATCCTGACAGGCTATAGGGCTGGGGGCATGTCAATGAAAGGTTTGTTTTCCTTGACATGCCTTCTCCTGTAGCTTGTGCTTTTTTAGAACAGACGGAATGAAGAACTTTTGGACAAAGGGCCGTATAGCCCTGTTGGTGATATTCTCGGTCTTGATTGTGGACCAGCTGATAAAAGTGGCCGTAAAGACCGGCATGTACTGGCACGAAAGCATCAATGCCATCGGTTGGCTGTACGACAAGCTGGGTATTCAGGCCGAGCCTCCCACGTGGTTTTACATCTTCTTTACAGAGAACAACGGCATGGCGTTCGGTATGGAGATTGTCGGCAAACTGTTTTTGACGTCTTTTCGTCTTGTTGCAGTGGCTGTCATTGGATGGTTCCTCTACAAGTTTGTGCAGCACAAGATGAAGACCGGCTTTATTGTCTGTATCTCTCTGGTACTGACCGGTGCTTTGGGCAATATCATCGACAGCGTGTTCTACGGTGTGTTGTTCAATGAAAGTACTACCTATCAGCTGGCTACATTCCTGCCGGAAGGAGGCGGATACGCCCCCTTGTTCTATGGTAAGGTAGTAGACATGTTCTATTTCCCTATCATTGAAACCAACTGGCCGGAGTGGATGCCTTTTGTGGGTGGTGAACATTTTATTTTCTTCAGTCCGATTTTCAATTTTGCCGATGCTTCCATCAGTTGCGGCATCATAGCTTTGCTGCTCTTCTACAGCAAGTATCTGAATGAAGCCTATCATACAGTAATTCAACAACAGCAATGAAACTCAGGAAACGACTTCAGCGGAGTAGTACAGCAATGTTCCTGTTGCTGTCAATGGCAGCCTGTCAGGTGGAAAGGCCTGATACGGTGTTATCCGACGGGCAGATGGAAAATGTACTTTACGACTATCACATTGCCAAAGCGATGGGCGAGGAAGTGCCTTATGGTAAAAACTACAAGCGGGTGCTTTATGTGGAGGCTGCTTTCCGGAAAAATGGCATAACGAAAGCGCAGTTCGATTCGTCGATGGTGTGGTTCTCGCGCAATCCCGAAGTCCTTTCCAAGATTTATGAGAATGTCAACGCACGTCTGAAGGGCGAGAAAGAAAGTCTGGAAGCCTTGATTGCCTTGCGCGACAATAAACCGAGAACTTCGAAGGCAGGAGACAGCATTGACGTGTGGGCATGGCAGCGGTTGTATCAGTTGTCGGGCATGCCGATGGACAACAAAATCACGTTTACGCTGCCTTCCGACAGCAATTTCCAGGATAGAGATACATTGCGCTGGAATGTTCGTTTCGCCTTTCAGGGAGCGGATTATGACAGCTTGTCGGCTCCCGTTATGGCCCTGCAGATTCATTATAAGAATGACAGTATTGTAGGGGATATGCTCAGGATACTGAAGGCTGGTGAACATACGCTGTCTTTGCAGGGCGATACATTGGGGGCTATCAGGGAAGTGACAGGTTTCGTTTATTATCCGGAGCAGAAGGAACAGCGTCCGTTGTTGCTCAGCCGGATATCGTTGATGCGCTATCATTGTACGGATACGATGAAGGTGGCGGTGAAAGATACTTTGGCTCCGGTTTCGGGAAAGAAGGTTGAAACCGTTCCGGCTGCCGATACGGTAACGAAGAAACCTGCTGCCACAGAGACATCGGGTAGTACGGGTGCTGTCCGTGTACGTCCCAGACCTTCCTCTTCTGCTGCCGGCGAACAGAAACCGAAGCTTCAGAAGCCGTCCGTAGTACGCCCTGTGCAGAACAGTCAGCTGAAGTTGGATAAATCAGAAAAGAGAATCCGTCCATGATACGCTATGCGGCCCACTATGTATATCTGCCGGATTACGGTTTCCTGAAGCAGTATGTGGTAGAGATAAGGGAAGGACGTATCAGTGCCTTGTTCCCCCTTTCTTCTGAAATTGAAAATACGGAATGGCAACCGGGGGTTATTGCAATCGTCGCTTCCGAGGAAGAAGCACGCGGCCTTTCGTTCCGAAAGAAGAACCTGCTCGACAAGGTGCCTGCCGATGTTGTCGGCAGGCTGGCCGATAGGATGCCGGTCCTGCTCTTTCCTTTTGACTTTACAACGATGGTGCCTGTCGCCGGAACTCAGCACAGACTATTGCGGTAGCAATGGCAACGTTGAGCGATTCGGCTGTTTCGCGTCCGGCAGGAAAATTGGGAATATACAATCTGCGGTTTATCAGGCGGCTTACCTCCGGGCTGATACCGTTTCCTTCGTTACCCATTACAATCAGTCCATGGGTAGACAAGGTTTCGCCATACATGTTTTTACCGTCTAGGAATGTACCATAGACGGGAATATCCGCACCCAATGTTTGGATGAGGTCGGGCAGGGGCGTATAGTGCAGTTTCACGTGGGCGATACCTCCCATGGTGGCCTGCATGGCCTTGGGGTTGTATATGTCGGCGGTGTTGGGTGAGCAGAAGATATCTTCGATGCCGAACCAGTCGGCCAGCCGGACAATGGTACCCAGGTTGCCGGGGTCTTGTACGCCATCCAGTGCCAGGCAAAGGGAACGGCCGATGACGGAGGTATCGGTTGGATAGACGGGTTGTCTGAAGACGGCCAATACCTGTTGGGGCGTTTTCAGCAGGCTGGCACGCGCCAGCTCCTCTTCGCTTACTTCCACGATTTCATCAGCGGGCAGTTGTGAAGAGTGCTTGCCGGATGCAAACCATTCGGGAGTGGCTGCCAGCAACAGGCAGGGAAAGTGCCCCAACAGGTCGCCTACCAGTTTGTGTCCTTCGGCCAGGAAAACACCTTCGGCTTTCCGGTTCTTTTTCAGTTCCAGTGAACGGATGTACTTGATTTTATTCTTGCTCAGTGTCATATAGGCATGGGATTGCTTTTCCTGCAAAAGTACGTCAATATTTTCATATAATCAAAAACTCTTTGCGGTCAGTTGGTCTGTGTGAACTGAAAAATTACGTATCTTTGTGGCTGTTTAGTGCACATCCCGATATGAAGAAAGGTCTTTACAGCATATTGTTTGCCCTCGTCCTGTTGTTGGTGGCGTCTTGTTCTTCGACCAAGTACGTCCCCGACGGCTCTTACTTGTTGGACGACGTGAAGATACAGACAGACAATAAGGATGTGAAACCTTCCGACCTTTCCCTCTATGTACGTCAGGGACCTAATTCCAAATGGTTCAGTCTTTTCAAGACACAGCTGTATGTCTACAACTGGTCGGGAGCTGATTCAACCCGTTGGATCAACCGCTTGTTGCGCAAGTTGGGCGATGCACCGGTCATCTATCAGGAGGAGGAAACTTCCCACACCCGCGATGAGATGACCAAGGCCGTGCGGAATATGGGGTATCTGGGTGCTACAGTCGAGCCCCTTCGCTACGTGAAGAAAAAAAAGATGAAATTGGTGTATAAGGTACATACGGGCAAACCTTATATTGTACGTGATATCCGTTATGACATTCCTGATACCCTGATCTGGGGCTATATGCAGAAAGACTCCGCCCGGACATTGCTGTCCGAGGGAATGGTGTTGGATGTCAACCGGCTGGATGCGGAACGGCAGCGCATTACGGACTTGCTTCTGGAAAACGGATATTACAAGTTCAACAAGGACTATTTGTCCTATACGGCCGATACGGTGAAGAATACGTATTTGGTCGATTTGACCCTTCATCTGTCGCTGTTCAGGCAGCGGGGACGGGAGGAACAGCATCGGCAATATACTGTAGATAAAATAGGCTTTATTACAGACTATAACGTCTTGCAGTCTTCGGCTCTGAATAATATCGATGTGAACGACTCGTTGCATTACAATGGTTTCCCTATCTATTACAAAGACCGGCTTTATCTGCGTCCCAAAGTTCTGATGAATAATCTGCGCATTGTTCGCGGCAGCTTGTATAACGAGCAGCAGGTACAAAACACTTACTCCAGTTTCGGACGTCTGCAAGCCTTGAAATATACCAATATCCGTTTTTTTGAGACCCATCCCGACAGTGCGAGCCTGAGTGCATACGTCATGTTGACCAAGAGCAAGCATCAGTCTGTATCTTTCGAGCTGGAAGGAACCAACTCGGCTGGCGATTTGGGTGCTGCGGCTGCCGTATCTTTCCAGCATCGCAATTTGTTCAAAGGTTCGGAAGCCCTGACTTTACGTTTGCGTGGTGCATACGAAGCCATTTCTCCGTTGAATAGCGGATACAGTCAGGAAAACTATACGGAACTGGGTGCTGAAGCGACTTTGAACTTTCCGCGGTTCATGTTTCTTTTCCTGGACAATGACTTCAGACGGAGGATCAGGGCTACTACTGAGTTTGGTCTGCAATACAATTATCAGATGCGTCCCGAGTTTACCCGTATTGTCGCTTCGGGTAGCTGGAGTTACCGATGGGGCATTCAGCGGCAGCGTTCACAGCATCGCATTGACCTGCTGGACATCAATTATCTGTATATGCCCTGGATTGATCCGACTTTTAAAGAAACTTATCTTGATAAGGAGGGGAATGAAATTTTGGCATACAACTATGAAGACCGCTTCATTGTGCGTACGGGCTATACCTATACCTATAACAGCGCAGGGCAGGCCCTGACCAACAACACCCTGATTGGAAATTCTTACTCCATCCGTGTCAACGTAGAGTCGGCTGGTAACATTCTATACGGCCTGGCCAAGCTGACCGGGATGAAGAAAAACGAAGCCGGTGAATATACCCTGCTGAATATTCCGTTCGCCCAATATGTAAAGGGAGATTTCGATTATGCCAAAAATATCGTGATAGACCATCGCAACTCACTGGCTTTTCATGTCGGTGGAGGTATTGCCGTGCCCTATGGCAATGCCAGTGTAGTGCCCTTCGAAAAACGCTATTTCTCGGGAGGTGCCAACAGTGTCCGTGGGTGGTCGGTCCGCGAACTGGGCCCCGGTTCCTATCAGGGCGATGCCAACAACTTCCTGAACCAGTCTGGAGATATCAAGCTGGATGCGAGTGTGGAGTATCGCACCCGTCTGTTCTGGAAATTCCGTGGAGCCGTCTTTATTGATGCCGGTAACATCTGGACTTTGCGTGACTATGAGAGCCAACCCGGAGGACAGTTCAAGTTCAATCGTTTTTACAAGCAGATTGCTGTGGCCTATGGACTGGGATTGCGTCTGGACCTCGATTTCTTTGTACTTCGTTTCGATGGAGGTATGAAAGCCATCAATCCGGTTTATGAGAGCGGCAAAAACCGTTACCCCATCATCCATCCGGATTTCAGTCGGGATTTCGCTTTCCATTTTGCTGTGGGTTATCCTTTCTGACAGAGATTTGCTTTCTCTGTTCAGGGATTGAAAGACACTGTTTGGACAGATTGTCAGGCCTGAAGGTTTTCGTGTGCATATTTTTCTTCTTTTTCTTATTCCTCTTGCAGTTTTTTTGTATTTTTGGGCATTAAAAATAGAGATGTGAAAACTAATTTTATAATACTATAGATATTATGATGACACCACAAGACAAGGAAATGCTTGCCAAAAAAGGTATTTCCGAACAACAAATTGCCGAACAGCTGGCATGTTTTGAAAAAGGCTTCCCTTATTTGAAGTTGCATGCAGCTGCTTCCGTAGAGAATGGTATTATGGCGCCTGCTGCCGATGTGCAGAAAAAGTATCTGGATGCGTGGGATGCCTATATGCAGACCGACAAGGTTGTGGTTAAGTTTGTTCCCGCTTCGGGAGCTGCGAGCCGCATGTTCAAGAATCTGTTCGAGTTTCTGGGAGCTGATTATGATGCACCACAGACGTCTTTTGAGAAAACTTTCTTTGAAAAGATTGACAAGTTTGCCTTTTATGCCGATTTGGACGAGGCATGCCTGAAGACGACAGGTAAGAATATTGCCGCACTCATTGGAGAGGGCAGTTATAAGGCAGTCGTGTCAGCTCTGCTGGAAGCAGCCGGCTTGAATTATGGTGCTCTGCCCAAAGGTTTGCTGAAGTTCCATAAGTACGAAGACGGTAGTCGCACGCCGGTAGAAGAACATCTCGTGGAAGGCGCACTCTATGCAGCCAACAAGAACGGCAAGGTAAATGTACACTTTACCGTATCGCCCGAACACCGCGCTCTGTTCAAGGCACTGGTCGACGAGAAGGCGGCTGCTTATGCCAAGAAATATGGAGTGGACTACAATGTCAGCTTTTCCGAACAGAAAGCCAGTACGGATACCATTGCTGCCGATATGGACAACAAGCCGTTCCGTGACAATGGCAAACTTCTTTTCCGTCCGGGTGGTCATGGTGCCCTTATCGAGAACCTGAATGATCTGGATGCCGATATCATTTTCATCAAGAACATCGACAACGTGGTACCCGACAAGCTGAAGGGAGATACCGTCTTGTACAAGAAGCTGATAGCCGGTGTATTGGTAGCCCTGCAACAGAAAGTTTTTGCTTACCTGCAATTGCTGGATACCGGGAAGTATACGCATGACCAGGTGCTGGAAATCCTCCAGTTCCTGCAGAAGGACCTTCATTGCAAGAATCCTGAAGTCAAGAATCTCGAAGACTCCGAGCTGGCCATCTATTTGAAAAAGAAACTGAACCGTCCGATGCGCGTATGCGGTATGGTGAAGAATGTAGGTGAACCGGGGGGCGGACCGTTCCTGGCCTATAACAGTGACGGAACGATTTCCCTGCAAATTCTGGAAAGTTCGCAGATAGACATGAAAGACCCTGCGAAAAAGGAAATGTTCGAGAAGGGCACCCACTTCAATCCGGTTGACCTTGTCTGTGCCGTACGCGACTACAAAGGGCATAAATTTAATCTGGTGAACTATGTAGACAAGGCTACAGGTTTCATATCCTGTAAGTCGAAGAACGGTAAGGAACTGAAGGCGCTCGAACTGCCCGGCTTGTGGAATGGTGCGATGAGCGACTGGAACACGGTATTTGTGGAAGTGCCGTTGAGTACCTTCAATCCTGTGAAGACTGTCAACGACCTGTTGAGGGAACAGCATCAGTAATTTTGTGGGAGTTATATAATTTATAGAAGACAGATATTACAATGAAGAAAATTTTGTTATTGGGTTCCGGTGAGCTGGGGAAGGAATTCGTCATTGCTGCCCAGCGTAAGGGGCAATACATCATTGCCTGCGATTCGTATGCCGGAGCTCCTGCCATGCAGGTGGCAGACGAGTGCGAAGTGTTCAGCATGCTCGACGGTGATGCGCTGGAACGTGTAGTACGCAAACACCAGCCGGATATCATCGTGCCTGAAATTGAAGCCATCCGTACCGAACGTCTTTATGATTTCGAAAAAGAAGGTATTCAGGTAGTCCCCAGTGCACGGGCGGTGAACTTCACAATGAACCGCAAGGCCATCCGCGACCTGGCTGCCAAGGAACTGGGTCTGAAGACGGCGAAGTATTTCTATGCCAAGTCGCTCGACGAGCTGAAGGAAGCCGCAGCCAAGATCGGTTTCCCCTGCGTGGTGAAGCCGTTGATGTCATCTTCCGGTAAGGGACAATCGTTGGTGAAGAGCGCCGACGAGCTGGAACATGCCTGGGAATATGGTTGCAACGGAAGCCGTGGCGATATCAAGGAACTCATCATCGAGGAATTCATCAAGTTCGACAGCGAGATTACCCTGCTGACCGTTACGCAGAAGAACGGTCCTACGCTGTTCTGCCCGCCCATCGGTCATGTGCAGAAGGGGGGAGACTACCGCGAGAGCATCCAGCCGGCCTACATTGACCCCGCTCATCTGAAGGAGGCGCAGGAGATGGCCGAGAAGGTGACACGTGCCCTGACCGGTGCCGGTCTGTGGGGTGTGGAGTTCTTCCTGAGCCACGAGAACGGTGTTTACTTCTCCGAGCTTTCGCCCCGTCCGCACGACACGGGCATGGTGACACTGGCCGGAACACAGAATCTGAACGAATTCGAACTGCACCTGCGTGCGGTTCTGGGATTGCCCATACCCAACATCAAGCAGGAGCGTATGGGAGCCAGTGCGGTCATCCTTTCGCCCATTGCCAGCCAGGAGCGTCCCAACTATCGCGGCATGGAGGTTGTGACCGAAGCCGAGGATACCTACCTGCGTATCTTCGGAAAGCCTACCACACGCGTCAACCGCCGTATGGGAGTTGTGCTCTGCTATGCACCGCTGGGCAGTGATCTCGATGCCTTGCGCGACAAGACGAAGGCGCTGGCTGCCAAGGTAGAGGTATATTAATAAGGAGATATCTGCCTGCCGACTGATTGGCACGCAGATGACGCAGATTTGACAGATGACCGCAGATTATATAATAAGTCTGTGAAAATCCGTTCTTATCAGTGTCATCTGCGTGCCATCTTTTTTATTTCACTTCAGCGTCAGGCGGAACACCTGGCTGCCTGTGCCGAAGTCGGCATCGGGTAGGGATGTGCCGGGAGCGAACAGCCCATAGACCGACGAGCCCGAACCGCTCATCGAAGCATAGACAGCCCCTCGACGATAGAGTTCTGTCTTGATGTCGCCGATGGCTGGGAATTGCGGGAACACACTTTCTTCGAAGTCGTTCACCATGCAGTCCTTCCAGCTTTCTACCGGCTGGCCGATGATGTCCTTCAGATTGCGTTGCGGACGGCGTGGACAGATGCGGGCGAAGGCATCGCGGGTGGAAACAAATATATCCGGCTTTACCAGCAACAGCTGCCAGCCCGCCAGCGAGAGTTCTACGGGCGAGAAGATATTCCCGATTCCCTCGGCATACGTGGGGCGGTTGCGGACGAAGAATGCACAGTCCGCTCCCAGCCGTGCAGCATATTCCTCCAGCTGGTCGTCCGTCAGTTTCAGATTGTAAGTGTCATTCAGCAGCTTCAGCATGAAAGCCGCGTCGGCCGAACCGCCCCCCAGTCCGGCGCCCGAAGGAATGTGCTTGTACAGATAGATGTCTGCGGGGGGCAGGCCACAGGCTTCGTCCAGCAGCTTGTAGGCTTTCACCACCAGATTCTTGTCTGGGTCTCCTTCGATGGCCAGCCCGCTCTGCGAGAGCGAATACTTGCCCTCACCTTCCTCGCGGGGGCAGACTTCCAGCGCATCCTCCAGCGGGATGGGATAGAAGATGGTTTCCAGGTTGTGGTATCCGTCGGGGCGTTTCTCCGTGATGTTCAGCCCCAGGTTTATTTTGGCGTTCGGAAAGGTTATCATATTTGTTTCTTATTAAGATGTTGCGTGTACAAATGTAGCAATAAACCGCCGAATCGCCGCAAAATCGTTTCACAAAAAGCAGTGGATGGAGGGAGGGGCTGTCGGACCGCACTTCAGCGTTGCAAAAAAATAAGCAAGCCTATCTTTTTGTAGTGCGCTCAGTTTACACTATCTTTGTTTTCCCTTTCCCGCCGATGGGAGAGGTAACGAATATTAAACCGCTATATTTCAAGACCGTGGCAGAACAGAAACGAAACATACGCACGTCGCGCAGCAAGACGCCGCAGCCGGTGACCGACTACGGACGCATTCAGCCCCAGGCTCCCGAACTGGAGGAGGCCGTACTGGGCGCACTGATGATAGAGAAGGATGCCTATTCGCTGGTAAGCGAGATTCTGAGGCCGGAGTCGTTCTACGAACACCGCCATCAGCTCATCTACGCCGCCATCACCGACCTGGCCGTCAACCAGAAGCCGGTGGACATCCTCACCGTGAAGGAACAGCTCTCCAAGCGGGGCGAACTGGAAGAGGTGGGCGGCCCCTTCTACCTGGCACAGCTCAGTAGCAAGGTGGCTTCGTCGGCCCACATCGAGTATCACGCCCGCATCATCGCGCAGAAGGCGCTGGCGCGCGAGCTCATCACCTTTACCAGCAACATACAGACGAAGGCGTTCGACGAGACGCTCGACGTGGACGACCTGATGCAGGAGGCCGAAGGAAAGCTCTTCGAAATCTCGCAGCAGAACATGAAGAAGGACTACACGCAGATCAACCCCGTCATCTCCGAGGCCTACCAGCTGATACAGAAGGCAGCCGCGCGTACCGACGGTCTGAGCGGACTGGAGAGCGGCTTCACGAAGCTGGACAAGATGACCTCGGGCTGGCAGAACTCCGACCTCATCATCATCGCTGCCCGTCCGGCCATGGGTAAGACGGCCTTCGTGCTGTCCATGGCCAAGAACATTGCCGTGAACTATCACAACCCCGTGGCCCTGTTCTCGCTCGAAATGAGCAACGTGCAGCTGGTGAACCGTCTGATATCGAACGTCTGCGAGATACCGAGCGAGAAGATCAAGAGCGGTCAGCTGGCCGACTACGAGTGGCAGCAGCTGGACTACAAGCTGCGCGACCTGATAGACGCCCCGCTCTACGTGGACGACACGCCTTCGCTCTCCGTCTTCGAACTGCGTACCAAGGCCCGCCGACTGGTGCGCGAACATGGCGTGAAGCTCATCATCATCGACTACCTGCAGCTGATGAACGCCAGCGGCATGTCCTTCGGCAGCCGTCAGGAAGAGGTGAGCACCATCTCGCGTTCGCTCAAGGGACTGGCCAAGGAGCTGAACATCCCCATCATCGCCCTGTCGCAGTTGAACCGTGGTGTAGAGAACCGCGAAGGCGAGGAGGGCAAGCGTCCGCAGCTGAGTGACCTGCGTGAGTCCGGTGCCATCGAGCAGGATGCCGATATGGTCTGCTTCATCCACCGTCCCGAATACTACAAGATTTATACCTCGGCCGATGGTACCGACCTGCGCGGCATGGCCGAAATCATCATCGCCAAGCACCGTAACGGTGCGGTGGGTGACGTGCGCCTGAAGTTCATCGGGCAGTACACCCGCTTCCAGAATCCCGAGGACGACCTCGTCATTCCGCCTCCCAGCGATGGCGGCGGCGCTACCTTCGGCTCGCGCATGAATGCGCCGATAGGCAGCCCGTCCACACCTCCGCCGCCCACCGAGGCGGACTTCAATCCGTTCGGTGGAGTAGGAACGGACGGACCAGTGCCGTTCTGATGATAATATAAGCTTACAAAATAAAAACGGGCCTGACGGGCCCGTTTTTTGTGCGGTGAAGGATGGTTTCAACCCTAAAGGGGGTATGTTTCAAACATAGGGGTCGAATGTTTCAAACATACCCCCTCTATGTTTGAAACCTTCCAGAGAGGGATTGTTGTGTCGAGAGTACACAACGGGTGACATTTATGCTGATATTTGGTTGTTTTATTTTACAAATATAGTATAAGATGAAGGCCTCTTACTTTTCATGGGGTGTCATCCGAAGTACCCGTACGCCCGTCCAGCTTTTGTTCAGTGGGAACATTTGGGCGAACGACCCTTCGGACAGGACTACCTGCTTGCGGCTGGAAGAGGCGTGGAGCAGCTTCAGTTGCCCGTCGCGATGGCAGGCAAAGCCGAGGTGAACCACGTCCAGTCCGGCGATGCCGGTGGTGATGCAGAAGATGTCGCCGTCCTTAATCCAGGCAGGGCCTTCGTCGGTGATTTTCTCCTTGGGCAGGTAGTGGACGAATCGGCCGAAAAGCTTTTTCTCGACCGCTTTCATCTTTTCTACATTCTCGGGCGACTGCTTCAGGTGGCGGTAGGCGTCGGGATGGGTGGACATGAAAGAGAGTTGCAGGAGCATGGTGTCGGGGCTGCACCGGGCTGTGACGTCCTCGATGAAGCCGTTCTGCACGCCGCTCTCTATCCATTCGGCAATGTAGTGCAGGCGCGAGGTGTAGCCGTCAATGCGTCCGTCACGGTAGCGGATGCGCTTCAGGTAGTCTTCCATCTTCCCGCCGCGGGTGTCGGCCAGCGACTGCGCCAGCACGTATTCCACGAACGTGGTGCAGTCCACTTCTTCCAGGTTGACCACCAGCTGTTCTTCGTCGTTCACTTCCAATGTGTGGGCCACATAGGGCTTGCCCAGGTAGGTGAGGGCATGGTCCAAAACAGACTGACAGCCGGGCGCCTGGGCGCCGGCTGTCAGGGGTAGCAGGGCTGCCATGAGCAGCAGTATGCGGATAGCCGATTTCATTGTCAGTCGAATTTAAGTCCTTCACGCAGCCATTTCTCCAGTTCGCCCGTCCACTGGCGCTTGTAGGGGAAGGCGTCGCGGAAGCCCCAACCGTGGCCGCCCGTAGGGTAGACGTGCAGCGTGGCCGGCACCTGGTGCTGGAGCAGGGCTTCGAAATAGTGAATGCCGTTGGCGGGCGGAACCGAGCGGTCGTCGGCCGAGAGCACAAGGAAGGCCTGCGGGGTGCGTTCGTTTACTTGTTTCTCCAGTGTAAACTTTTCCGTCAGTTCCTGCGATGGCTCTTTGCCCAGCAGGTTCTGGCGCGAACCGCCATGCGTCACGCCCGTCTGCATGGAGATGACAGGATAGAGCAGTATCTGGAAGTCGGGGCGCGTCTCCTCGCTGCTGTAGAGCGTGGCCAGCGAGGCTGCCAGATGGCCTCCGGCCGAAGCGCCCATGATGCCGATGCGGTCCGGACGGATGTTCCATTCCTTGGCATGCCGGCGCACGAGGCGGATGGCCTGTTCGGCGTCGCTCAGCGGCACTTCGTAGTGGCCGTTGGGCATGCGGTACTTCAATACGATGTAAGTGATGCCTTGTGCGTTGAGCCAGGGAGCCATGTCGTGGCCTTCGTGATTCATGGCCAGAAGAGCATAGCCGCCTCCGGGACACATGATGATGGCCATGCCGTTGGGCTTTTCGGCTTTGTAGACGGTGACGGAGGGAGTGCTCACATGAGACACCCTGCCGCCGTCCAGCATTTCTTCCGCTCCGCTCAGGCCGTTGCTGTTGGGTGCTCCGGCGGGCCAGAGCGGAAGTTCCATTGTATTTTGAGCTGATAACATGGTTGCTACAGATAATAAGACAGAGAAAATGATTGTCTTCATGGCTGTTTCACTATTTGGTTTTCATGGATGCCTTGATGAAGTAGAATATCAGGACGGCATAGGCCACGAGTGCCACAATCTGCGACCACGGATTGGCAATCCAGCCATCGTTGACCAGGTTGATACCGCCGAAGCGCATGCCTGCGCTGACTACACCCATCAGTGCACCGCCGGCGATGAAGCCCGAAGCCAGCAGCGTGCCTTTCTCGCCGCGTTCGGCATTGACCTTGGCATCCTTGCTGCGGGTTGTCACGTACCAGTTGATGGCACCGCCCACGAGCAGCGGAATGTTCAGTTCGAGCGGGATGAACATACCCAGGGCGAAGGCCAGTGCGGGCACCTTGAGCAGGGTGAGCACGATGGCCAGCACGGCACCGATGCCGTAGAGCAGCCAGGGAGCGGCCACACCGTTCATCAGCGGTTCGATGACAGCTGCCATGGCGTTGGCCTGCGGGGCAGCCAGCTGGCCGCTGGTGAAGCCGTAAGTCTTGTTCAGGATAATCATCACACCGCCTACCGTGGCTGCCGATACGATGGTGCCCAGGAACTTCCAGGCCTCCTGCTTCACGGGAGTCGTTCCCAGCCAGTAGCCTATCTTGAGGTCGGTGATGAAGCCGCCTGCCATCGACAGGGCCGTGCAGACCACGCCGCCCATCACCAGTGCAGCCACCATGCCGCCCGGGCCTTTCAGGCCGACGGCTACCATAACTACCGAAGCCAGGATGAGCGTCATCAGCGTCATGCCCGATACGGGGTTCGTACCCACGATGGCAATGGCATTGGCTGCTACGGTGGTGAAGAGGAAGGCGATGCCTGCCACGAGCAGGATGGCTACGACGGTGTGCAGCAGGTTGCCCTGCATCACGTCGAAGTAGAAGAAGAGGAACACCAGCACCAGCGTGATGAGTGAACCGATGGCGATGAACTTCATCGAGAGGTCGCGCTGCGTGCGGATGACGTTGGCTTCGGCCTTCGACTTGCCGCCCATTTCCTTGGCAGCCAGACCGACGGCGCTCTTGATGATGCCCCACGACTTGATGATGCCGATGATGCCCGCCATGGCAATACCGCCGATACCGATGCTCTTGGCGTAGTAGGTGAATATCTGTTCGGCTGACATCTGGCCCACGGTCTGGGTGATTTCAGGATTCCACTGGTTCAGCACGGCGTCGCCCCAGAAGATGGACATGCCGGGGATGATGAGCCACCACACGGCCAGCGAGCCGAAACAGATGATGGCGGCATACTTCAGGCCGACGATGTAGCCCAGACCCAGCACGGCGGCGCCCACGTTCACCTTGAACACCAGCTTGGTCTTCTCGGCCAGCATCTCGCCCCACGAGCAGAAGCGGGTGGTGAAGTTCTCGTTCCACCAGCCGAAGGTGGCCACGATGAAGTCATACAGACCGCCTATCAGGCCGGCTGCCAGCAGCGGCTTGGCCTGGTTGCCGCCCTTCTCGCCCGACACGAGCACCTGCGTGGTGGCCGTCGCTTCGGGGAAGGGATACTTGCCGTGCATGTCGCTGACAAAGTATTTGCGGAAGGGGATGAGGAACAGGATGCCCAGCACGCCACCCAGCAGGGAGCTGATGAATACCTGGGCAAAGGTCACGGTCACTTCCTCGGGATAGCTTTCCTGCAGAATGTAGAGGGCAGGGAGAGTGAAGATGGCACCGGCTACGATGACGCCCGAGCTGGCGCCGATGGACTGGATGATGACGTTCTCGCCCAGGGCATGCTTGCGCTTGGCGGCACTCGAGACGCCGACGGCAATGATGGCGATGGGGATGGCGGCTTCGAACACCTGGCCCACCTTCAGGCCCAGATAGGCAGCTGCGGCCGAAAAGAGGACAGCCATGCAGATGCCCCACGACACCGACCATACGTTTACTTCGGGATACTTCTTGTCCGGACTCATCAGCGGGTTGTACGTTTCGCCCGGTTTCAGTTCGCGGAATGCGTTTTCCGGCAAACCGGTCACTTGTTCTTCTTCCTGTTTCATAGTAGAATGTTTGATATTGTTTTTTGATTAAATGAATAGGCCATATACTCCTTGTTTTTTGTGAGGTCAAAGAAAGCAAAAAAACGGGAGGTGTCAAAATAATCAGTGCTATAAATGCGGTGCGGCAGATGCAGGCTGTGCGGTAAAGAGATTTTCGGGGAGCATTCTGATAAAAAGAAAAAAGTTGTCTCAAAATAGAAGGGTATTATCAAAACACAATGTCATCCTGAACAAAGTGAAGGATCTCAATACACAAACAACTGTTTTCAAGATTCTTCACTACGTTCAGAATGACATTGTATTAGTACTTCTCTATTATAAGACAACCTCTTCGGTTATGATGTTGTATGTCGTTCCTTTATTTTTCGGCTTTCGGCGTCATGTCTCCTTCGATAAACAGGCGCATCAGCTCGGTTTTGGCATTGGTACGCACTGTTATGGACTTCTTGAAGTGGCCGGGATATTTGCCGGTACCGTTATAGGTCACCTTGATGGTACCCTTCTTGCCGGGAAGCACAGGCTCCTGGGTATATTCGGGAACGGTGCAACCACAGGAAGCTACAGCCTGGTGGATGACCAGCGGAGCGTCGCCGATGTTGGTGAATGTGAAGACACAGCTTACTACCGGTTTCTCCTCGGGGAATGTACCCAGGTTGGCCGTGGTCTTGTCGAACTTGATTTCAGCCTGTGCCATGGCATATCCCATGCCCAACACGGCAAATAACATATACAAAAATGCTCTCTTCATGTTTTCTACACTTTTTCAGATTACTATGGCGGCAAAGATAAGCTATTTTCCTGTAAATAGCCTGCCTTTCGGGGATTATTAGTATTTTTTTACCTCAGGCTACCGCCGATAATATCGAGCAGTTCGTTTGTGATGGCCTGCTGTCGGCTCTTGTTGTATTGCAGTGTCAGGTCCTGAATCAGTTCATTGGCATTGTCTGTCGCAGCCTGCATGGCCAGCATTCGGGCGGCATGTTCGGATGCATTGGAATCCTGCAATACGGTGAACACCTTTTGGCACAGCACCTTGGGAAGCAGTTCGGCTATCAGTTCGCCGACCGACGGTTCGACAATGTAGTCATTGTTGTAGGAAGCCATTTCCTTCTTGTCGGGGTGCATGGCCACCTGCATGGCCATTTGTTCCAGATCGAGGGGAAGGTAGTTTTCCTTTGTCAGCACCTGCGATCCCATGGACTTGAAGTGGTGGTAAATCAGTACGACGCGGTCTACAGCCTTCCCGGCATACAGTGCCATCAGCTGTTCGGCCAGCTGGTAAGCCTCGGTATAGGACGGTTTGTCGGCCATATCCTGATAACTGCCTTGCGGGGTATATCCCAGTTTTCTGACGGCTTCTTCCACTTTTTTGCCCACCGGGTAGAGGAGAATGTTTTCTTTGCCGAGCGTGCTGTATTCTTCCAGCGTATGTTCGAGCATTTTCACCACGTTGGAGTTGAAGGCACCGCACAGCGAACTGTTGGACGAAAAGACGACGACGGCAACTTTCGTTACGGGGCGTACTTCGGTATAGGGAGATTCCACTGTAATGTCGGTTCCCAAAAAGTTCGTCAGGATTTCGTTCAGTTTCTGCTGGTAGGGATACATGTTTTCAATCTGTCCCTGCGCCTTGTGAAGCTTTGCAGAAGCCACCATCTTCATGGCCGAAGTGATCTGACGGGTACTTTTTACAGAATTGATTCTATTTTTTACCTCTTTGAGTGAAGCCATTTCTGAATGATTATGAATGATATATCGGGGATTCCGGGTTATAACCGCAAGACCTGTACCGGTCTGTACGGATATAACCCGAAATCCGTCTGTTTATGAGAATTGACGGGCTACCATTTCGGCTGTCTCCTCCAATTTCCTGCATACATCGTCGTCGATGACACCTTTCTTGAGCACATCGAGCACGTCTTCCCGGTGGCTCATTTCGAGTGAATCGAGGAAACTGCGTTCAAAGTCGCTCACTTTGGCCAGCGGAACGTTTTTCAGCAGTCCGTGTGTGCCGCAGTAGAGGATGGCAACCTGCTTTTCGACCGGCATCGGGCTGTACTGGGGCTGTACGAGGAGCCGCGTGTTCTTCTGTCCTTTGTCGATGGTGAGCGCCGTAACGGGGTCCATATCGCCGCTGAATTTGGAGAAAGCTTCCAGTTCGCGGTATTGGGCCTGGTCTATCTTCAGCGTACCGGCCACCTTCTTCATGGCCTTGATCTGGGCATTACCGCCCACACGGCTTACCGAGATACCCACATCGATGGCGGGGCGGTTGCCCTGGTTGAAGAGGTTGCTGTCAAGGAATATCTGGCCGTCGGTAATGGAGATAACGTTGGTCGGGATATACGCCGAAACGTCGCCGGCCTGTGTCTCGATGATGGGCAGGGCTGTCAGCGAACCGCCGCCTTTGACTTTTCCCTTCAGGCTGTCGGGCAGGTCGTTCATCTGGGCAGCCACTTCGGGCTGGTTGATAATCTTGGCGGCACGCTCCAGCAGGCGGGAGTGCAGGTAGAAGATATCGCCCGGATAGGCTTCACGTCCGGAAGGACGGCGCAGAATCAAGGATACCTCACGATAGGCCACGGCCTGTTTGGACAAGTCGTCGTAAACGACCAGCGCATGACGGCCGGTATCGCGGAAGTATTCGCCGATGGCTGCACCGGCAAACGGTGCGTAGTATTGCAGGGCGGCAGGATCGCCGGCCGTTGCGGCCACGACGATGGTATAGTCCATGGCACCATACTGGCGCAGGGTATTGACGATGGTGGCAACGGTAGAACCTTTCTGACCGATGGCTACGTAGATACAGTACACGGGATCGCCCGCTTCGTAGTTGGCCCGCTGGTTGATGATGGTATCGATGGCAATAGCTGTTTTTCCTGTCTGGCGGTCGCCGATAATCAGCTCACGTTGTCCGCGGCCGATAGGAATCATGGCGTCTACTGCCTTCAGGCCCGTCTGCAACGGTTGGTTGACCGGCTGCCTGAAGATGACGCCGGGGGCTTTGCGCTCCAGCGGCATTTCACAGAGCTCGCCGCCTATCAGACCTTTGCCGTCGAGTGGTACGCCCAGCGGGTCGATGACACGCCCCAGCATACCTTCGCCCACCATAATGGAAGCGATGCGCTTGGTACGCTTCACGGTGAACCCTTCCTTGATTTTGTCGGTAGGTCCCAGTAGCACGGCACCTACATTGTCTTCTTCCAGGTTCATTACGATGGCTTTGATGCCGTTGTCAAACTCAAGCAGCTCATTGGCTTCGGCGTTGTGCAGTCCGTAGATGCGGGCCACACCGTCGCTTACCTGAAGCACCGTACCGATTTCGTCCAGCTGGACGCGGGTATCAATGCCTTCGAGCTGTTTGCGCAAGACGTCGGATACTTCGCTTACTTTTATATTTTCAGACAACATTTGTTTTGCTATTTTACAGATTACTTTATTTACAAACTCCGAAACCTGCAGTCCCTCAGTCCGAACAGGGAAAGGTTATACGATTCGCCGGTTCTTGTCTATGAACTGCTGTTTCACTTTCTTGAGCTGGGTAGCTATGCTGGCGTCCAGCCGATAATCGTTGATGTCGAAGACAAATCCACCTTCAATCTCAGGATTGACTTCTGTCTGCAGTTCCATGTGTGCGTGCAGAAGGGAAGAGGCGGTCTGGCGGATGCGTTCCTCCACTTCCTGGCTGACCGGTATGGCGGTTGTCAGTTTGGCGGTACCGATATGCTTCTTTCTGCGATACAGTGTCTGGAACGACAGGCTGATGTATTGCAGGAGCCCTTCACGCCTGTTTTTCTGTATCAAGGCGACAGAGCGCTTGAATTCGTCGCTGGCCGGTTGTTCGCCGGTTGCTGCCGTACAGACAAGCTTGAACTTGTCATCTGCAGAGAGAATGGGGTTCAGCAGAGCGGCTCGCAGTTCGGGATGTTTCTCGAAGCTTCGGGCCAGTGTGCTGAATTCTCTGTACATCACATCTTCCTTGCCACTGTTGTAGGCATAGTCGATCAATGCTTTTGCATATCGCATGGAAACAATTCCTATATCCATCTTATTTTTGATTTATCTTCTTAGTTCTTTTTGGGTGCGGACAGCATCTCGTCAAGCATGCGCTCTATCATGTCCATCTGTTCGTGCTTCTCGTCCAGATTCTTCCGAAGCACCTTTTCGGCAATGTCTACAGATAGAACAGCCACTTGCCGGCGGATGTCACGGATAGCCTCTTCCTTTTCCTGTTGGATCTGCATCCGTACTTCGTCCAGCTCCTTTTGCGCTGCCATTTCGGCCTGCTTGCGCGCGTCGGCGATTATCTTGTCACGTTCCTGCATCGCCTCCCGCAAGATGCGTCCCTGTTCTTTGCTGGCCGAAGCTACCAAGGCGTCGCTTTCCTCTTTCAGGCGGGCAAGTTGGGCGTTGGCTTCCCGGGCAACCTTCATCGACTGGTCGATGTAGGCTTTCCGCTCTTCCACCATCCGGGTGATGATGGGAAAACCATACTTGGCCAGAATGGCAAAGACGATGCCGAAGGAAAGGACCATCCAGAACAGCAGACCACTGTCGGGTAATAACAATGACATAATTCTTTCGTTATTTGACAATCTGTACGGGCATCCTGTCACGCAGGGCGGTGATGCCCGATGCAGATTGATAGGTTTTACAAAATCAGATGAGGAATACCAACAGACATACGACTACAGCCAGCAGGGCCACACCTTCGATCAGGGCTGCAGCGATAATCATACTCATACGGATATCGCCTGCGGCTTCCGGCTGGCGGGCGATGGCTTCCATAGCCGAACCACCGATTCTACCGATACCTACACCGGCACCAATCACAGCGAGGCCGGCACCCAGGGCGGCTCCCAATTTTGTAACTCCAATACCTGCCGCAGCAGCTTGCAATAATACAGATAGTAACATAACTTTCTAAATTTTAAAGGGTTATTTTATCAATTGTTTTTCTTCCAATTTGTTTTCTTCTTTATGGGAATGGTCTTCCTGGGCCAAACCGATGAATACAGCCGAAAGCATGGTGAATACATAGGCCTGTATAAAGGCCACCAGCAGTTCGAGCGCATTCATGAACAGGTTGAACAGGACAGAGGTTACCGTCAGTGTGCCGTTCAGTGCAGGACCCATGCTGGCCGAGATGAAAATCAGTCCGGTCAGTACCAGCATTGCCACATGGCCAGCCAGCATATTGGCAAACAGACGGATCATCAGGGCGAAAGGCTTGGTCAGGATTCCGAAGAATTCGATGAAAGGCATCATGGGGACAGGCACCTTCAGCCACCAGGGCACATCGGGCCAGAAAATGTCTTTCCAATATGTTTTGGTGCCGAACAGGTTGACGGCCAGGAAAGTGCAGAATGCCAATACCATCGTCACAGCAATGTTTCCTGTTACATTGGCACCTCCGGGAAAGAAAGGCACCAGTCCCATCAGGTTGTTGATGAAGATGAAGAAGAAGGCCGTCAGCAGGTAGGGGGCAAATTTCTTGTAATTGGGACCTACACAGCTTTTGATGATATCATCATGGACCATCATGATGAGCATCTCCATCAGGCCGACAAAGCCGCCGGGGGCAGCACCTTCTTTGGGGTGTCTCTTGTACCACCGGGCCACTCCGAGAATGATGGCTACCAGCAACAGGCTGTTGATCAGCAGGGCAAGTACCACTTTCGTGATCGAAAGGTCAAAAGGCCGGATTTCGTTGCCGGCGCTGTCATGCTCAACCAGCTTGCCTTCGTAGGGGCTGCCTGCCGGAGCGATGGACAGTCCTTCGTAACTTCCTCCGTTCTCTTCCAGGCGGGCCGACGAAAAGACGTGCCATCCGCTTGTCCGGCTGTAGACGATGACCGGCAGGGGAATGGTGAGGTGAGTGTCTCCCCATGAGGTGATGTGCCATTCGTATGCATCTCCGATATGTCCGAATACAATCTCCTTGATGTCCACTTTTTCTTCTTCCGCTTGTCCCGTAGAAGAATCGGCGGCCGATGCGGGGACAGAACATACCGTCAGGAGTACTGCCATGACGCATAATCCAGTCCATATTTTACACAATCGTTTCATTTTCTGTGTTCTTTTTGCGACTTCTTGTTTACTTCGAATGTAAAGAAGAACCAGGAGTCATACGTTAAATATATCAGATAGTTGGCAATGAATGTCAGCAGGAAGGATTGCGCTTCCTCACGGACTATCACGCAATAAAGTACCATCAGGATGAACGAAGCGAGCATCCGCATTACGCGGAGCAACATATAAATCTGCAGCAATTTGCCGGGCATTTTTTTCCGGCTCCACTCCACTATGTTGATCATCAGCCACCCGAACAGGAAGAAGTAGCATGGTATCAGCGGATATCCGTCAAAATAGTGATGCGGATTTATTTTGAAGTAAATCCATCCTCCTGCCACTCCCAACAGCAAGGTCAGCATAGCTGTTTGTATCAGATAATTGCGTTTTGTCTTGCTCACGTCGTCATTCGTTTTTTCAATGTAACCGTTACTTTATCAGTTGATGCAGACAGATACGTTGTTGTCATTCATTTCCATAAATCCTCCCATTATATCCAGATTCTGTACCGTTCCGTCTGCCGGCACATACGAAAGTTTCCCGCGTGTCAGCGAGGACACGATGGGCGCATGTTGCGGCAGGATTGTAAAGGAACCCAATATACCCGGTAAGGTGACTTGCTTCACCTCACCCTCGAAGAGTTTCTTTTCCGGTGATACGATAGTCAACTGTAAATTCTTCATTGCACTCATTTGATTGTTGGTTTACTGCGGCCTTGCAGGTTGTTCTCCTTTTGCCGCAATACATTATTGTTTGGCCTGTTCCAGCAGCTTCTTGCCTTTTTCGATGGCTTCCTCGATTGTACCCACGTTCAGGAAAGCCGGTTCGGGCAGATAGTCTACCTCGCCGTCCAGAATCATGCGGAATCCCTTGATGGTATCTTCGATGCTGACCATCGTACCTGGAACTCCGGTAAATTGTTCGGCTACGGCAAACGGCTGTGACAGGAAACGCTGGACGCGTCGTGCGCGGTTGACCAATGTACGGTCTTCGTCCGACAGCTCTTCCATTCCCAATATGGAGATGATATCCTGCAGTTCCTTGTTGCGTTGCAAAATCTGTTTGACCCGTTGGGCTACCTGGTAATGCTCTTCACCCACGATGTGCGGGTCGAGGATACGCGAAGTGGATTCCAGCGGATCTACGGCCGGATAGATGCCCAATTCCGTAATCTTACGGCTGAGTACTGTCGTGGCATCCAGGTGGGTGAAGGTAGTGGCCGGAGCCGGGTCGGTCAGGTCATCGGCCGGTACGTATACGGCCTGGACGGAAGTGATGGAGCCGTTACGGGTCGATGTGATTCGTTCCTGCATGGCACCCATTTCTGTAGCCAGCGTCGGTTGGTAACCTACAGCCGACGGCATACGTCCCAACAAAGCTGAAACTTCGGAGCCGGCCTGCGTAAAGCGGAATATGTTGTCGATAAAGAACAATATGTCGCGCGGACCGTCTGTCTCGGAACCCATGTCGCGGAAAGATTCCGCTACCGTCAATCCGGAAAGGGCTACAGACTGACGTGCTCCGGGGGGCTCGTTCATCTGTCCGAATATCAGGGAAACCTGCGATTTGGCCACTTCGTCATAATCTACTTTCGACAGATCCCAATTGCCTTCCTCCATACTTTTCTTGAATTCGTCGCCATAGCGGATAACACCCGATTCAATCATTTCACGCAGCAGGTCGTTTCCTTCGCGTGTACGTTCGCCTACACCGGCGAATACGGAAAAACCGTGTTGTTTTTTGGCAATGTTGTTGATCAGTTCCTGGATAAGTACCGTTTTGCCTACGCCGGCGCCACCAAACAGACCGATTTTTCCACCTTTGCTATATGGCTCCAGCAAATCGATTACCTTGATGCCGGTATAAAGCACCTCCTGGGTGGTGGTCAGGTCTTCGAATTTGGGTGGTTCGCGGTGGATGGGATAAGCACCTGTACGGTCCAGTTCGCGCATGCCGTCAATCGATTCACCTACAACGTTCAGCAGACGGCCCTTGATCTGGTCGCCTACCGGCATGGTGATGGGGCCGCCCAAGGGACGTACCTTCATGCCTCGTTGCAGGCCGTCTGTACTGTCCATGGCTACCGTACGTACGGTATTTTCACCAATGTGCTGTTGCACTTCCACAATCAGGCTTTTGCCATTGTTCCTTTTTATTTCGAGGGCGTCGTGGATGGCAGGCAGAACGGTCTCAACATCCGAACCCTCAAAATAAACGTCAACTACAGGTCCGATGACCTGTGAAATATGTCCGACAATTTGTGACATAAGCTAATTATTTATCTATATTCTATTAGTAAACTCCTTTTTTCTATGCAAGGATGGGTAGGGCATATCTTCTATCCACTTGCCATGCAAAATTAAAAACAATTCGGCAGAAATGTGCTTTTCAACAGATTTTTTTGATTGATTATACTGTTTTGGATGCTAAAACGTACTTTTGGAACAATCTGTTTTAACTCCGGCAAGATACGTTAACACTTGTTGAAAGCATCCTTGCCGGTTTCACTGTCGCTGCACAATCATCAGTGAGAAGTAGGGGAAATGGCGCGATACCACCGTCGCCGCGTCGCACGTGTAGAACTCTGCTGGCGTACCCACGTTCTCGAAGTAGTGGTACGTGTATTCAGGATGCAGTCTGATGCAGCGTTGTACCTCGTCGGCACACTGCGACAGCTTCATCACCACCACCGTGCCGCCGTCGCCCACCAGCCGCTCCAGCTCCTGTGCAGTCGCCGTGCCGGGCAGCACCGTGAGCCGCTGCTCCTGGCTGGCCGTGTGCAGCCCCGCCAGGGCGCCTGCGGCGATAAAGGCAGGGATACCCGCCACGTGTTCCACAGCCCGCCCGTCGGCCTGCAACCGCTCGAAGACGTAGTGCACGGACGAGTAGAAGCCCGCATCGCCTTCGGCCACGATGCACACGCGCATTCCCTCGTCCTGCAAGGCCCGAGCCTGGGCATAGACGCCGTCGTAGGCCTCGAGCGCCGCCTCGCGCCGTTTGCTCATGGGCAGCAGGAAGCGGCGGATATGGTTGTCGTCGACGTCGAGCTGGCGTACGATGTCGGCCGCGCGCGAAGTGCGTTGTCCGTCGCGTCCCGCCGTCTCGGGGCAGAACACGATGTCGGCCGCCTGCAGGGCCTTCCAGCCCTTCAGTGTGATGAGTTCCGGGTCGCCGGGGCCCAGGGAAATGAACAGAATGGGAGAGTGGTTCATAGGTTTTTCTTTCGTTTAGGGGTTTGCGGGGGCAAAAGTACAAAAAGAAATGCGGAACGGAGGCGCAGGAAACCTTTTTTTGGCGGCAGACAAAGCGGTTTCCTATCCGGATGAGTTTTCCTTCCCCGCCTTACACGGGACCTGTCTGCGGCTTTGTCAAAGGACACCGTTACGGGCGGCTTCTGGAGCAGGATGAATCTTCTGTAAAATAATTTCGTTGGACAAACTGGAAATTTGGGAAAAAACGCCGGTGGTAGGATTGGCAGACTCCATACCGGATGCGATGTGAATTCGGAAGGTGTTATTGGTTGAATATCAGTGAGTTGTACAAAATAAATCGTTGCTTTTGGCTGAGCCGAAAGCGCTCAACGCTCAACGCTCACCCTCGAGCGCCCCCTCGAGAGAGAACCGTTGTGGTAAGGAGCTGTATTTGTCCGAAAATAATGAAAAGATGAGAGTGGGACAATTTCAGTTTGACAATGTCGTCTTCGACATCCTGACGTGCCTGCTGCAGGAGAGGGGGATGGCCGGAAGGGTGTGGGACATTTATCCGCTCAGACGGGTGATGGAAAGTGGGCTGCCGGAGTACGATGGAAAGTTGTAAAAGTGGCTCTGAGACTGTTTTCGCTCGACAGGGAGCGCCGGGTGAGCGTTGAGCGTGAGCGTAATTGTGAGGGTGTGTTCTAATGAAGTGAGACTATTTTAACTCCTCTCCTTCTGGAAGGAGGGGTGCCCAAAGGGCGGGGTGGTAGGTTTTCGCGAAAAGTTATCATTCAACGCATTCTGTATTCACCTACCACCTCCCCCTATCGGGTACTCCTCCTTCCGGAAGGAGGAGAGTCTCAGATACCTCTATTTTGATATACCCTCTGCCCAAAGAAAAGGGTAAGGGCTGAACCTCCGGAGTTCTTTTTTGGGGTATCATTATATTTCGGGAAAGCGAAAGAAAAAGTACGTGTTTGCCCAGCTTGAACGGTCGGTTTGCCCAGCTTGAACGTGTGGTTTGCCCAGCCTAAACGGTCGGTTTGCCCAGCTTAAACGGCTGGTTTGTCCAGCTTAAACAGACGGTTTGCCCAGCTTAAATGAAAATCAAGGTCATCCCGCATTTGCTTCGGGATTCATGTTCCGCCGTACCGATAGGGAACTTTCACACACGCAAGTTGCGATATTCCGCCGTTTCGGTTAACTTTGCGCCTGATTTTAAAATGACTTACCGATGAACAGACTTTTCCTGGCCGGCCTGCTGCTGGCCGCCACCTGCTGTGCGGGCTCCTGTGGCTCCCGGTCGTCGAAGCCTTCGGCCGACGGCGGAACGCAGGCCGACAGCGCCGCCATTGCTCCGACCGACTCCTTGTCACGGGTGACTCCCACTTATGCCGAGGGCTACACCATAGACTATCGTGCCGACGGCGTGCGCCTGCTGGACGTGCGCGACCCGCAGAACCCCGAGGCGCCGGGCTATCACTTTGCCCTTGTGCCCCGAGGTACGCATCCGGCCGACCTCCCCCGCGACTATACTCCGATAGAGATACCCGTGCGCAGTGTCATCTGCATGACGTCGCTCCAGCTGTCCAATTTCATTGCTCTGGACGCCTGTCCGCTGGTGACGGGCATCACCAGCACACGCCACCTCTTCGACGCCACTATGAACCGCCAGCTGGCCGAGGGCCGCACGGTGAAGATAGGTATCGAAGGTAACTTCGACTCTGAGGTGGTGATGAGCGTGGAGCCCGATGTCATTTTCATCTCCCCCTTCAAGCGCGGCGGCTACGACGCCCTGCGCGACACGGACATTCCCCTGGTTCCCCATCTGGGCTACAAGGAGATGACGCCTCTGGGGCAGGCGGAGTGGGTGAAGCTGGTGGGCCTGTTCATCGGGCGCGAACGCGAAGCCAACGAACGCTTTGCCGCCATCGAGGCCCGCTACAAGGAGCTTTGCCGCCTGGTTGCGGGTGTGGAGAAGCGCCCCGTGGTGTTCAGCGGCGAACTGCGTGGAGGCAACTGGTATGCCGTAGGCGGCAGAAGTTTCCTGGCCCAGCTGTTTCGCGATGCCGGGGCCGATTATTTCCTGAAGGACGATCCCCGTTCGGGCGGTGTGACGCTGGACTTCGAGACCGTCTACAGCCGGGCCGACGAGGCCGACTTCTGGCGCATCGTCAACAGCTACGAAGGCACCTTCTCCTACGACGCCCTGAAGGCTACCGACGCGCGTTATGCCGACTTCCGCGCCTTCCGCGAGCGGGCGGTGGTCTATTGCAACATGCGCACCACGCCCTTCTACGAGAGCATGCCCATGCAGCCCGACGTGGTGCTGAAGGACCTGATACACGCCTTCCATCCCGACCTGCTGCCCCAATATGAACCTACGTATTACGAACGACTGAAATAAGTGCCATGAACCATCGCCCCATACTCCCCCTGATGCTGCTGATGACCGTGCTCATCGCCCTGTTCTTCCTGCTGAACCTGCTGCTGGGCTCGGTTGACATCCCCCTGCGCTCGGTGTGCCGCATCCTGGCGGGCGGGACGGACGAGCCGGTGGTGTGGCAGAACATCGTGTGGAAGTCGCGTGTGCCCCAAGCCCTGACGGCGCTGGTGGCGGGAGCGGGCCTGTCGGTCAGCGGCCTGCAGATGCAGACGGTGTTCCGCAATCCGCTGGCCGACCCTTCGGTGCTGGGCGTCAGCTCGGGTGCCAGCCTGGGCGTAGCGATGGTAGTGCTGCTGTCCGGTGCTGTCGGAGGTGTGGCCCTGAGCCGTCTGGGCTATCTGGGCGAAGTGGCATTGTCGCTGGCCGCCATTGTGGGCGCCATGTCGGTGATGGCGCTCATCGTCTACGTGTCGATGAAGGTGCGCGGCAACGTGACGTTGCTCATCATCGGCGTCATGATAGGCTACGTGGCCAACGCCGTCATCGGTGTGCTGAAGTTCTTCAGCGTCGAAGAGGATATCCGCGCCTACGTCATCTGGGGGCTGGGCAGCTTCGCCCGCGTATCGGGCGACCAGATGCTGCTGTTCGTGGGCATCATGGCCGTGCTGCTGCCGCTGTCGTTCCTGCTCATCAAGACCATGAACCTGCTGTTGCTGGGCAACGGCTATGCGCGCAACCTGGGACTGAACATCCGGCGGGCCCGCCTGCTGGTCATTCTCTGCTCGGGCGTGCTGGTGGCCATTGTGACGGCCTACTGCGGCCCCATCATGTTCCTGGGTCTGGCCGTGCCCCATCTGTGCCGCGCCATCTTCCGTTCGTCGGACCACCGTGTGCTGATGCCTGCCACGCTGCTGACGGGTGCCGCCCTGGCTCTGGTATGCAACCTCATCGCCCGCATGCCGGGCTTCGAAGGTGCCCTGCCGGTGAACTCGGTGACGGCGCTCATCGGTGCGCCGGTCGTGGCCTCGGTGCTGTTCAGACGCAGGAAGAGTGAGATAGACGAATAACCGAATATGAACCCTATAAAACAAAAGACCGCTTGAACCAACCAACCATCCATATCGAAAACCTCTCCATCGGCTATGCCTCGAAGCACAGCGTGAAGACGGTGGCGGCAGGCATCTCGGCCGACATCTGCGGCGGTGAGCTGACCTGCCTTTTGGGAGCCAACGGAGTGGGGAAGTCCACCCTGCTGCGCACGCTCTCGGCCTTCCAGCCCAAGCTGGACGGAAACATCTACGTGCAGGGCAAGGAGATTGACGCCTACACGGACAAGCAGCTGTCGCGCGTGCTGAGCGTGGTGCTGACGGAGAAATGCGACATCCGCAACATGACCGCCACGGAGCTGGTGGGTCTGGGACGCAGCCCCTACACCGGCTTCTGGGGAACCCTGTCGAAGGCAGACAAGGAGGTGGTGGCCCGTTCCATCGCCCTGGTGGGCATCGCACACCTGGCCGACCGCATGGTGGACACCCTGAGCGACGGCGAGCGCCAGAAGGTGATGATAGCCAAGGCCCTGGCGCAGGAGACGCCCGTCATCTACCTGGACGAGCCGACGGCCTTTCTCGACTTTCCCAGCAAGGTGGAGATGATGCAGCTGCTCCACCGCCTGAGCCGGCGCACGGGCAAGACTATCTTCCTCTCTACCCACGACCTGGAGCTGGCCCTCCAGATAGCCGACAAGATCTGGCTGATGGACAAGGCGAGCGGGGTGACCATCGGCACGCCCGAAGACCTGTCGCTGGACGGCAGCCTGAGCCGTTTCTTCGCCCGCAAGGGCATTGTGTTCGACCTGGAGACGGGCCTCTTCCGCGTGGACAACGAATACACTTCGCAAATCCGCTTGGCCGGACACGGACAGCGCTATGCCATGGTGCGCAAGGCCCTGCAGCGCAACGGCATCCTGGCCGGGCGCAATGTGGAGTCTGCCGTCTGTATCGAGACAGGCGACCTGCGGGGCGACGGCACTTTCGTGCTCCACCGTGCGGACGGTACCACGGCTGCCGTCCGCAGCATCGGCGAGCTGCTGGACGTCATTCGGGACACGGACTTGCTTCCCAACGGATAAAACAATATTGATGCCATGCTGATACACCATCACACAGCCAAAGAAAACTACGAGCAGCTGACTACTGCCCCCATCGCGGGCGTCATTACCCGCCTGGCCGTCCCTACCATCATCAGTATGCTGGTGACGGCCTTCTACAACATGGCCGACACGTATTTTGTCGGCAAAATCGATACGCAGTCCACGGCGGCGGTGGGCATCGTGTTCTCGCTGATGTCCATCATCCAGGCAGTCGGTTTCTTCTTCGGTCACGGGTCGGGCAACTACATTTCGCGCCGTCTGGGTGCCCGTGACGCGGCCAATGCGGAGAAGATGGCGGCCACGGGCTTCTTCATGGCTTTCTTTACGGGCTGCGTGCTGGCGGTGCTGGGGCTGGTGTTCCTCACGCCGTTGTCGCTGGCATTGGGCTCCACGCCCACCATCCTGCCTTACACGGAACGCTACCTGGGCATCATCCTCACAGGTACGCCCTTCATGGCTTCGTCGCTGGTGCTGAACAATCAGATGCGTTTCCAGGGGAACGCCGCCTATGCCATGGTGGGCATTGTGAGCGGAGCCGTCCTCAACGTAGCCCTCGACCCGCTGTTCATCTTCGTCTGCGATATGGGCGTGGCAGGTGCCGCGCTGGCCACAGTTGTCAGCCAGGTGTGCAGCTTCACGCTGCTGCTCTACATGGCCACGAAGGGCGGCAACATTCCCATCCGCTACCGCAACTTCACGCCTTCGCGGGCCTTCATCAGGGAGATTGTCGGCGGCGGCACGCCCTCGCTTGCCCGTCAGGGACTGGCCAGCCTCTCCACCATCCTGCTCAATCTGGCTGCCGGAGCCTATGGCGACGCCGCCATTGCAGGCATGTCCATCGTGTCGCGCATCGGCATGTTCATCAACTCCTTCCTGATCGGTTTCGGGCAGGGCTTCCAGCCCCTTTGCGGTTTCTGTTACGGTGCAGGCCTCTACAGCCGTGTGCGTCGGGGCTTCTGGTTCTGCGTCCGCGTGGGCTTCGTCTTCCTTACCTGTTGTGCCGTTTTGGGTTTCGGCTTTGCCGAAGAGGTGGTGGAGCTGTTCCGTAAGGGCGACCCCGCTGTGGTGGCCACAGGTGCTTCGGCCCTGCGCTGGCAGCTTGTCACCTATCCGCTGGGCACGTTCGTCATCATCAGTAACATGATGTTGCAGACCATCCGCAAGCCCGTGCGTGCCACCATCCTCTCGTCTGCCCGTCAGGGCCTGTTCTTTGTACCGTTCATCTTCATCCTGCCCCGTTTCTTCGGGCTTCAGGGGGTGGAGATGTGTCAGGCCGTGTCAGACCTCTGCACCTTCCTGTTGGCCCTTCCGCTGACGTTCGGTGTGCTGCTGGAGATGAAGCGGCAGGAGGGCGGAAGCCCCGTTGCGTGACCATCTGTACGGATTGTAAAAAATGTCATGTCTTTTTATTGGTTTGTTTGTTTATTTTTTCGTATTTTTGCAGTAACCTTGCCGGTCGGCCCGGAAAGAGAGGCCGGCATCGGAAGTAAAGCAGGTATGAATTGAGAAACAATTACAGAGAAGAACAGACAAGACCATGAAAACAGAAAAGCAAGTTTCTTGCCGGCCGTTCCGTCCGTGGAACGCCGGCTATGCGGCCGCGGCTTCGGACAAGTCGCACAAAGGCCCGATGGGTGCCTTCCTGGCGAAGGCCGTGTGTTGGACGTGCGGTGTCGTCGCACTGGCGGCGGTTGCCTCTTGCGGTGTACCCGCTCCGAGTGAAACCCTTTCCTCTTACCAGGACTTCCCGCAGACGGTAGAGCTGAAAGGTACCCCGGTATCGGCCGACACGGCCCTCATCCGTTATCCCTTCCGCATCCGTGTGCACGCCGGGCGTGCCGTGGTGATGGATCTCCACGGCAGCGACAGTTTCCTCCATGCCTTCGGCCTTCCCGGTTTCCGCCATCAGGCCTCCTTCGGCAGACGCGGCGAGGGGCCCGAGGAACAGCTTTCTCTGGAAAACATCCGCTGGGTGGGCGACACGCTCTATGCCCTCGACTCCAACAAGTCCGAACTGGCCCGCTTTGCTTTCGGTCCGTCGGACGCTTCGCCTGTGCGTTGCAGTTCCGTCGGCCTGGACAAGGAACTGCTGCGTGCGCTCGACTTTGTGCCGGTGGGCACTTCCTCCTTCTTCATCCCCGACTATTCGGGCGACAGCCGCTTCTGCATTGTGGGGCGCGACGGCCGGCTGTTGCGCCGCTTCGGCTCCATCCCTACGGTTAACGAAGGAGCCTTGCGCGACGCCCGTCCCGCCCTGGCCCAGGCCTGGCGCAGCTTCATCGACTACAATCCCCGCAACGGCGTGCTGGCTGCCGTCACCCAGCTGGGCGAGGTGGTCGAGCTGTGGCATCTGAACGACAGCACGCATACGGTGCTCGTGGGTCCCGGTGGCGAGCCGCAGTTCCGCGTGCATCAGGGCTACGGCATTCCCACGGGCATCATGGGCTTCACCGACTTGCAGGTGACGGACAAGGCCGTCTATGCCGTGTTCCAGGGCACTTCGTTCAAGGAGATGGCCCTCAGCATGCAGCGGGGTGAGGAGCTGCCCGACGGCGGCCGCTACCTCTATGTGTTCAGTCTGAAGGGCGAACCCCTGTGCCGCTACGTGCTCGACCGTCCCGTTTCCGGCATCGCGGTTGACGAGGAGCGGGGTGTGCTGCTGGCTACGGACGCCAACAGCGACAACCCCGTGATGGAGTACCGGCTGGCCATTGACAGATGAATGTTGTAGTTACCACTCCTTTAACTCCTGATTCGCATGATTAATCAATATAACAATATATGAAAATAATACTTTCTTTCGTTCTATTTGCTTTTGTCGTTTCGTGTACATCTGTTGTTGATGACTTTGATTTAGTAGATTTGTCGGAATCGACCGTTTTACAATCTTCTGAAACTCTTTTAAAATTCGATGACAAATATCCGACAAGTGTAAGACTGGCTGATTCATTGCTTTTTGTAATCTACGTGAAGGCGGACACATGCATCGATGTTTATAATATTGAGACAAAGCAAAAAATTAAGTCTTTAGGACCGGTAGGGCATGGAGCTGATGATTTGATGAATCCTAATTTCATTTTATCAGCAGATAATGATAGAGTCCTGTTGGATGAAGGGAATCTGAAAAAAATAGTGGAGATAGAAAAAAATGCCGTTGACAGTATTGTCTTGAAAGAATATATTCCGTATCCGGATTCCATTTCTACGAGCAGTGAAACGAATCTGTCTGAAAATTATATTGCGGGCAGGAAGATTGATTCCATTGACGGAAAAATGTTCTTTGTCTACAATAGGCGCACAGGAAAAATATTGGAAGTGAAATGCCCCTTCACCTTGAATGAATCCGTATCCGACTATAACTATACTTTTGCACCAATAGTCGCTTTGAACGAGCAACAAAATCGTATTATAGTAGGGATGTATTTTTTTGATTTGATTCATGTCTATGATTTGGAAGGAAGACATATCAATACATTCAAATTCTCTGAAAAATGTATTCCTGATGTGAATAAAAATACTAGAATGTTGGCATTGGAGAATGGCTATTCAGGTTTTATCCGGTGTTTCCCTACTGAAAAGTATTGTTATTTGTTGCGTGTGGCTGTTAATCCGATGGCGGAAAAAACAGAAAAGATGTTGGTTCAAACGGATTGGAATGGTAATTTAATAAAGTCCTATCGCTTCGTTGATAATGTGTCGGGGCAATTCTATATAGATGAATGTGCACACAAAATATTTATCATACGAAACGGCTGGGATACAGATATAAACGAGGAAGTATTTGAGGTCGTATCATATAATCTGCAATAATTTATATTGTTCGCATTTTATTTTATACGCGAATCAGGAGTTAAAGGAGTTGCAACGGAACATACACAACAATTATTCAAAAGGAATATCCGCCACGACAGCATTCTTGGAACTGTTTTTCAGGAACTTGTTGTTTGGTGAGAAAAACGAGTTGCATAACCGGGCATTGCATGTCGCAGCACTCCAAAGTGCCTTACTGAAATTCCTTAAAGACCATCCCGAAGCCACTCAGAATGAAATAGCCATACATATCGGCAAATCACCCCGAACCGTCAAGCGGATGACTCCCTTTCTGATAGAGCGTGGCTTGTTGGAACGGGAAAACGGAAAAAGAAACGGGAAATGGGTTGTTAAAAATATAAATTTGAACGATTGAATTACATCTGGTGTGTATCGACAGGGATAACAGCCTGAACCGGTTGAACCATTTTCCTGCCGACCCCACTTTCCAAACGTTTCTGCTCGATTTTTACCGTTTTCCGCCGTGTTGTATGAAATGTTCTGATTATCTTTGCGACAATAAATGATTTTGGGGAATATGAAAAGGACGAAAACTGTTGAATTGATCAATGGAAGCATGGCCATTCTGTTTGGGATTGTTTCTGCCTTCTTGGCAGGCAAGTATTATTACGATGCCCATGTGTCTTCTTTTCAGAAGACAGCCCGGCAGGCGTGTACGGAGGTCTTGGAACAGGAACTCGTCAAGCGGGAGGACCTGAAACGGCCGATGTGGTCCAACCGGCCGCAGCGGGTGTTGTCCAGGGAGGAATCGGTGAAGGACACGGTGGTGCTCAGGTTTTCGGAGGTAGGGAAGCGGGCGTATGCGATACCGCCTCATCGCCGGTCGAACAACCTCGAAGCGTTGCCGGAATATCGGATTGCGCAGTCTTACATCCTGTTGCGTTCGCCTTTGAGCGCCGATACCTTGCTGCATGCATGGCAGAAGTCGGTGCCCGGTTCCGGCTTCCGCTTGTCGCTCCGTGTGGGTGTGACCGATTTTTCCGAAAAGGAGAAGTTTTCCTATGCCGGCGATACGGCGCATCTGGCGGATGCGGACAGCCTGTTTTCCTGCTACCTGGGGATGCGGAGCGAGGTGGAGGTCACGGGCTTTGCCCGTTATGTGTGGCACCGCATGCTCACCGCGGGCGAGTGGGGGCTGCTGTTTTTATGGTTTTCTGTTGCGGCAGGTCTTGTGATGGCTGTTATCCATTCCCGATGGGTTTCCCGTGTGCTCAGAATCTGCGGGCATAGACTGTTTCCTTCCTGGATATCCTTGCCGGGGGAAAAGTTGGTTGTGCTGGGCTTGACGTTTCGTCTGGACAATAATTGGGTGAAAGGAGAGAAGGGGAGCAGGAAACTGAATCCCCAGCTGGCCTGCTTGTTCCGTTTGTTTGCCCAAGCGGAGAAGAATCAGGTGCCCAAAACGGATATCATGGAACGGTTGTGGCCTGACGGCAATTGTACTGACCATTCCCTCCATTCTGTCATTTCCCGTTTGCGCAGGGAGCTACACGCGTGTAGCGAAGTGGATATTCAGGACATGAGTACTGCCTATAAGTTGTGCAGGCCCAAGAAAGACGGAACCCTGACGTGACGGTCAAAAAGCGTTGTTATGCTGTTTCCGGCTGTTTCCGGACGTTTCTTCGCCGTCGACCAGTCTTGGCGAAGTGATAAAATGGTACGGACAGGGGTACAAATTGTCCTTTCCTGATTCTTTGGAATAAGGCCCTGATTGTTATTTTCTTTTCTTCTATTACTCTGATAAATAGCGTTTTGAGATTTTTTGAGGTGTCCGTTGAGGAATTTTGAGTCATTTCTTCAGTTTATTATCTGCTGTTTGCCTACCTTCGTTCAGCTAATCAATAAAATTACAGAAATGAAAAGTAAAAAGACAAAATTTTTGTGGGCCGGATTGGCCCTTGCGGCAGTTGTTTATGGTTTTAGTGTGCAGTCTCAGGACAGCGGGACGGATCCCTTGCTTCTCGAAAATGTGGAAGCACTGGCCGATGGGGAATATGAGCAGGGAGTAATCTGTATAGGATATGGTTCGTTGGATTGCCCGAACGGCGAGAAGGTGGACTGGATTGTCGAACAGTGCCGATAAGATTTTCAAGTAAAAAAGGAATGAGGGGTAAATGCCGGATATTAGAGAGAGACATCCCCGCTCATTCCATAAACCAGCTTAAAAGAAGGAGTTTTTTGGCGAAGATACGAATTAATTTGTTTGCGGCAATACGTTTGTCGCTGTCTCGGAAAGATTTTCAGGAGATTTGTATCTTTCCGGCACCCGATAAGGTGCGTTTACAAACAAATCCCATTAATATAAATTATAAAAAATAATAAATATGTATAAGAATATTATGAAGGTTGCTCTTGTAGCAGCCGTTGCCGCAATGGCAGGTTATGGCGTTTATGCCAATCAATCAAAAGAAATGATGTCGGACGTGATGCTGGAGAATGTGGAGGCGTTGGCGACCGACGAATATGACCCCATGTGCCCTAATGGGTGTCTTTCTGACGGTGATGGTTGCCTCTGCCATTATTGGTTTCCAACTTACAAAGAAAAGGATTGGAATGATAAGTAATGTGGTAATGATAAGTAATGTGGTAAAAAACGAGTAAGGAAAATGAAATAGTAAACAAGGAAAATCAATTTTGCTGAGAATTTGATAATTACTTTTGCTACAAATCTTTTTCCGTGCTTGAGTCTGTTCAAATATCTTTCTTTATTTTTTTGTATATTTCCTATTGTGTTTTGTCTCTTTCTATTCTATGTACTTCGTTGCATTCCGATTGAAAGCAAAATCTTTTGGGAAATGATTTGAAAATGTAGAGATAGAATTTGGACAGACTTTCAAATTGCAATTTCTTATGAAACATGTATTAAGTGGTTTCTTGTTACTTATTCTGTGTATGTCATGTTCTACGGAAGCTATCACAGAAAAATATCAAGGAAAACGTAAGAACATAGTCGATGTGAATTCCAAAGTAAAAGAGATTCGGATGGATGACGTTCTGATAGGTTCGTATGCCCGTCTTTTTGTAATGGGCGACTATTTGATAATAGGGGATTATAAGTCGTCTGACCGTTTGGTACGTATTTTTGATAAAAACACCTTCCAGTATCTGACGAGTGTTGCAAATATAGGTCAAGGGCCGGGAGAAATTACGGTTATGGGGCATATTGGTATTGATGAAAAAAATAGGACTTTCTATGTTACGGACCATGGTAAGATGAAAATCTTTTCTTATGAACTCGACAGTGTGTTGTCCCGTTCCGATTATCAACCGAAGGTCAAGGCTGAAATTACGATGAAGCAGTTTCCCGACCGTTACTATTATATGAGTGATACCTTGTCATTGGCTTTGACTATCGTTCCGGGGCGTTCTTCTTTTGAACAATGTGTAGCCCGTTGGAATATGGCGGATGGCACATTTGAGCCGATGCCTTATGAGCATCCGGATATTGAGCGGAAACGCATCTGTATGGCTGTATCTCCAGATTTGAATGAATATGTGGAATGCTATCTGTATCATGATTTGATGACTGTTTGTGATATGGAAGGTAATTTGAAATGCAATGTCTATGGGCCGGCTTGGAACAGCAAGATGTCCAACAAAGTGCGTCATTATGGCAATGTCGTATTTTGTCGTGACAAAATAATCGCTTCCTATTCGGGAAACGATAATTTTTCAGAAGATGCGACTCCTACAGTCCTTTTGGCTTTCAGTAAGGACGGTGATTATTTGAAGACATTGGATGTGGGGCGTAAAATTATGGATTTGTGTTATGACAAAGATAACAACCGTCTGATAATGTGTTTGAATGATGAATATCAATTTGCTTATCTGGATTTGAATGAATTCTTCTGATTTTATGAAGTTTGCTTGTCCTATTTGGATACTTATGTTTTTAATCTTGTGTTCTTGTACAGAATCCCGGAAGAAACAATACACCGATTTGTTACAAGAATGGATGGATCGGGAAATACAAATTCCGGATAATCCGGTTTTCACGGTGCTGGCCCGTGATACGGTTGATTTTCCGATGCAAGAGGATTACAAGATATTGACTTACGTGGATTCCGTGGGTTGCCTCAGTTGTAAGTTGCAATTGGACCGCTGGAAGGAGCTGATGGAAGATGGCGGATTCTCCGGTGTGGATTTTCTGTTCTTCTTTTCTCCCGAAAAGATGCGAGACATTGTAGGCACGCTTCGGGCCGAGGGGTTTACGCATCCGGTGTGTATCGACAGGGATAACCGCTTGAACCGGTTGAATCATTTTCCTGCCGACCCCACTTTTCAAACGCTCCTGCTTGACAAAGACAACCGGGTGTTGGCTGTCGGTAACCCCGTCCACAACCCGAAGGTCAAGGAACTGTACCTGAAAATCATCCGGGGAGAGAACGTCAGTCAGGAGGAGGAAACGTCCCGTACGCAGACTACAATGGAGGTCGACCGGACGGAAGCGGACATGGGTCGCTTTGACTGGCGGGAGGAGCAGACGGCGGAGTTCGTCCTGAAGAACACGGGTGATAGTCCCCTGGTGATTCTCGACACCCACACCTCGTGCGGCTGCACGCAGGCGGAGTATGACGGGAAACCTGTCTTGCCGGGCGACAACTTAGTAGTGCGGGTGACCTACAAGGCGGACAATCCGGGATACTTCCGCAAGTCGGTGCTGGTACGCAGCAATGCGGAACAGGAATTGCTGAAGCTGATAGTGACGGGCGAGGCGGAAGAAAGGAAATGATAATAAGAAAGGAATGAGTGGGAACTGCCTGAGGTTAGGGGTATCGGCATTCCTGCTCATTCCTCATTATCATAAAAAACTGATATTGAAAAAAGATGTACAATGAAATGGATAAAACTAATTACGGCATTTCTTTATACTACGTTGACGGAATGTCATGGAATAGGAGCTGTTAAATGCAGTTCGGGATTAACCAGTAATATCGTATATCAATAATTAAATTCCAAGACCTATGAATATTATTACAAAATATCTGTTGGGCTCAGCTTTAGTCCTATCGTTGTATGCTTGTAAAAAGGATATTCAACAGATGCCAGCTGGAGAATGTATCTCGTATGTCGGACATGTAAAATCTGTAGCGGATACGGCATTGTTTGAAAAATTTTCGCTGTTTTCTTTTGAATCGACTTCAGAATTCTTGTTGGGCCGTATAGAAAAAATCGTAAAGTATAAAGGCAACTACTATGTGCTTGACAAACAGATCAACAGTATTCTGGCCTTTGACGGCGAGGGTAAATTCTTGCATACAATAGGACGAATCGGAAACGGCGCAGGCGAATATGTGGCATTGCGGGATGTGATAGTAGATGCGGATGCCAATCAGTTGCTGATGCTTGTGCAGCCTTCTGCTATACATTTTTATAATCTGGACGGTACCTTCGACAGAAGCATGCACCTGGATGCATATTACGATGGAATAGCGGTGGATGAAAAAAATATCTACATCAGCAACTCGCCTTACGTGAACAACCGGCAACAGGAATATTCACTGACTGTGATTGACAAGAAAACAGAGGATGTACGTACCCTATTGCCTGCGATGGATGAAATCGCCCCTTATTGCAATAACCGAGGTATGTCTTTGACAAAAACGGGAAATGCCATTTACTATACACGTCGTTTTGACAATCGTATTTATAGTCTTTCGGACAGTGGAGTGAAGACGGAATTTTCTGTAGATTGGGGTAAACTGGCCTTTCCCGAACAGCCCTCAGGCACTTTGCTGGACTGCAAGGAATTGAATAAGCTGTGCCGGGACCATGAATACGTATATACGGTAACGGACCTGAAGGAGGGCGAGAACAACATGCTTTTCAGAACAAATCTGTTCGGGGTATATGCCCTGGGCAAGCAAGAGAATAAAATTGTGTATTATGACATGATTATGAATTCGTCATTCAACATTCCTTTGCCCAATTATTTGCCGGTATATGGTGAAGACGATGAAGTGTTCTTCATATATCCCGTCCATATGCTCTCAGGTTTGCGGAAACTGATGGAAAAAAGTGAAAATGATGCTGCGGCTGCGTTGCGGAATGATTTATCCACCATCAAAGAGGATGACAATCCGTTAATCTTCCGATATTCGCTGAAATAACAGGTTGTCTCCTATATTTTCGGATTCTTTATTTATACAGTTTGTCTATGCTGAAACCGATGAAATACTTCTTTCTGCTGCTTTTGCTTTCTGCCTTCTCTGCCTGTTCGCCAAAGGACGACGGGAAGAGGCTTGCCTATGCCCTGGAACGTGCCGGGGAGAACCGTATGGAACTGGAGCGGGTGCTGGCCCACTATGAGGGCGACTCGCTGAAGCGGGAGGCGGCACGCTTCCTGATAGAGAACATGCCTTATAACTTTACGGACGGAGGGGGACGCGGCAGCCACGGACCGAAGTATGACGTGGAGCACGTGAAGGCCGACTACCTGATACGGAACATCGACCTGGCTTTCGAGGCCTGGCGGAAGCCGTGGGCGCGGGAGGTTTCCTTCGGAGACTTCTGCCGTTACATCTTGCCCTACCGGGCGGAGAACGAGGAACCTACCTCGCTCCGGGCGGAACTGATGGGGAGATACACGGCCCTGCTGGATTCGGCAGGGGTGGAGAACGCCTTCGAGGCGTGCATGGTCGTGAACGGACGGCTGAAAGGGGAGATAAAGTATGGCGAGACGGACAATCGGCTCCCGGCCACGGTGGAGGAGACGTTCCGGACAGGTCTCGGAACGTGCGAGGCGCTGGCCCATTGTGCCGTGGCCGCCATGCGTGCGGCGGGCATTCCGGTGGCCGTCCAGCAGACTACCTGGACGCGGATGGACCGGGGGCACGTGTGGTGCGCGGTGTTGTACGAAGGGCGTTTCCATGACTTCAGCCCCGGCGACATGCAGCCTGACAAGTATCCGCACCGGCTGGCTACCGGCTGGTACATGCAGCCCGCCAAGGTGTACAGGCGGCACTTCGAGCCGGACCCGGCCCGGCTGTCCGCTGAAGGCGACGACGGATACGTCACCTGGCTGAAGAATCCGCTGCTGGAGGACGTGACGCGGGAAGGGGAGAATCCGGTATACACGCTCCGTATTCCCGTGAAGGCGGGCGGGAAAACGGACGGACCGGTGTATCTGTGTACGTACAACTACTTCGACTGGGTGCCGGTGGCTCTGGGCCGCAGGGAGGGGGACAGCTGTTTCTTCGACAACGTGGCGGGCAGGAACTTCTTCATGGTGGCTGCGGCCGAAGGGCGTTCGTCGCTGCGTTTCATCTGCCCGCCCCTGCTGACGGAGCGGGACGGAGGCTTCCGTTTTCTGGTTCCCGAGAAGGGAAGGCAGGTGGAATGTACGGTGTGGAAGTCGGCCAAGGACGACCCGCGTCTGTTGCAATATTGGAATGTGGAGAAACAGCAGTTCGAAGTATTGCCGTGCACGGTGGAGACGGATACGACCAAGTATTACGACAACGTGCCCGATCCGGCACTGATCTGGTATGCACCTTTACGGCGGGCCATCGGGCATCGGGTGGGCATTGTCGCGGGAGGACGGTTCTTGTATAGCGGAAAGTTATGAGCGTGAAGAAGATAATAGGAAAAATAGTGGACCGGCTGCTGGATGTCTGCCTGGTGCTCATCCTGCTGGCTGTGCTGTATGTGCTGGCGCTGGTCTTCCTGTATGCCACGTTCCGCATCCCGAGCCGGTCGATGTATCCTACGCTGGAAGAAGGCGACCGGGTGCTGGTGTGGAAGCCGGTGTTGGGGGCTCGCCTGTTCGACGTGGGCAAGACGCTGGACGAGGAACAGACTGCGATTTATCGTCTGCCCGGCCTGCGGAAGGTGAAGCGCAACGACGTGCTGGTATTCAACTTCCCGCATCCCAACGACTGGAGCCGGATAGAGATGCACATCCTGAAGTATTACATAAAGAGATGTATCGGTCTGCCGGGCGACACGCTCTCCATCTGCGGCGGAATGTTCCGCGTGAGCGGGGTGGACGGGCCTCTGGGCAACGTGGAAAGCCAGCTCCGGATAGGCCGCACGGCTCCGGAGGATTTTCCGAAAGGCACCTATCGGGCCTTCCCGTTCGACTCGCTGACCGGCTGGAATATCCGGGACTTCGGTCCTCTTTACATTCCCCGCAAGGGTGGCGAAGTGGCACTGGACCGGATGAACGTGCTACTGTACAGGAAACCGATTGAGTGGGAACAGGGGGAGAAGCTGGTATACAGGAACGACAGTGTCCTGCTGGGCGACAGCCTGGTGCGTACCTACCGTTTCAGGAAGAACTACTACTTTGTGGCGGGCGACAACGGATGGAACTCGCAGGACTCCCGCTACTGGGGGCTGCTGCCCGAGGAGTACATTGTGGGACGGGCTGCCAGGATATGCAATTCGACGGACCCTCTGACAGGGAAAACGAGATGGGACAGGGTATGGAAAAAGATAGAATAAGGAAACGATAAAAAGGAGGTAAATGTAAAAATAGAAAAATATTTTTGGTACAATACGTTTGTAGCCATTTCGGAAGGATTTTTAATGTGATTTGTGTCTTTCTGACACATGAATAACATGTGCGCAAAACAAATCCTGCAATTTAAAAATTATATATAAGTATAAAAAAGTAATTAGTATGAATAAAGTAATTAAGAAGGTTGCTTTCTTTGCAACCATTGTAACTGTTGCTGGTTATGGAGTTTATGTAAACCAAACGAAAGGTAATGAAATGTCAGATGTAATGTTGGAAAATGTTGAGGCATTAGCATGGGAAGAATCAGATACTCCTTATCGAATAATTCCTTGTGCTCATGCCCCGTGGAATGAATGCCGAACATCATCGAACAATCAATACGAAAAATGTGGTTTTTTATCTTATTGCTGAAATGAAAAAAAAGATGTACATCGGCCTGTCCGCATGTTGTATTCTGCTTGCCTCCTGCCTTTCAGGAGGCAGGCAACAGGCGGAAAAAAGGCATGGAGAGATTGAAACGCTGAAAATAACCGGCATAAAAGTGCCGGAAACAGACGTGCTGAATTTACCGTCCTATTATCTGTCCGTCTGTTATCGTGACACGACCGACTGGCTGTATGCCTATAATTACAGGGCGCACGCATTGGACCTCTATGACTTGCGTAACGGTACGCTCAGGCAGTTGCCTTTCAAAAAGGAGGGACCCTCTGCCGTGTTGCGTCTCCAAGCTCTGCATGTATGTTCGCCCGACTCCATCTGGATATGTGATGAATCACAAAGGGCCTTGCTACTCGATGGTGATAGAAATATACGGCGAAGTGTCTCGCTGACGGAAGGACTGGCTGACGGACAAATGATTGTCATGGGACACAACTATGCCATGTCGTCAGCCGACCTGTACTATGACGGAAGCAGGCGCTCATTGCTTTTCTGTGTAAAGGACCAGTCCGCTTCGCCCGAATCTTTCTGCATACGCGAAGTGTTTTTGGACACCCTTCCTGCCATAAACCATCCGTTGGAACTGCCTGCGGAGATACCCAACGTGGGCAGCCGGGAATATCCATATATGGGGCAGCCCAATGTGGTCTTTATGCCGGATAAAGTGCTTTACAACTATCCGGTGGAGTCTCATGTGTATGTGATGGACCGGGCAAGCGGAAAGACACGAGTGTTCGGGGCAAACAGCAATTTCACCCAAAACCGGGTGAAGGCATGCAACTGGCAGACGTATGCGGACTGCGAGAAACATCGGGTTGAAAATCCGCATTTCTATGAAGTGAGGTACCTGCCCGGGCGGGACATGTACATCCGCCTTCATGTGGACGGACAGGAATTCGACCCGAACAAGAACCTGGGAGAGATGCTGGCCAGGAAGAAACTTTACCTGACCGTGTTTGACAACCGTTTCTCTGTGGTGGGCGAAAGCGAACTGCCTTCCGGGCGATATGACCTCTTCACCGGATGGAGCACTACTTCCGATGCGCTTCTGTTGTTCGTGAACAATCCCCTGTTGAATGAAGAGAAAGGGGAATATCTGGAATATGACCGGATTGAGTGGTAGGTCCGGAGCGATGGACGAAAAGCGAGTGTATAATGAAACACATCAGTATATGGATACTGTTATGCGCCATGACACTGCCGTTGGGCATGGTATGTGTCACTTCGGCCGACTTGCCTTCGGGAGAGACGGTCAGCCAGTGGGTGTGGTTCGACCGGGCGGCATTGGCGGCTTCCGCCCTCATCCTGTCGGCGGTGGCATGGGGATGGAAAGACCGTCTGCCTGTACCGGCGGAGGTGGTGAGGGACGGACTGCTGATATTGGGCGGAGTGGAAGCGGTGTGGGGTTTGAGGCAGGTGTTCGGATTTACGATGTCGGGTCATTCGCTGTATGCGTTGACCGGATCTTTCTTCAATCCGGGACCCTATTCAGGTTATCTGGCGATGGTGTTGCCGTTGTGTCTGCACGGGTATTTCACGGCAGACGCGCGCTGGAAACGCCGGATAAGCGGAGGGGTGGGGCTGCTGGTGCTCTGTGTGCTGCCTGCGGGCATGAGCCGTTCGGCCTGGGTGGCGGGAACGGCGGGTTGCCTGTGGGTATGGGCGGCTGGCGGAAGGGCTTCCGGGCTGTGGCACGCGGTGTATGGCCGGTTGTGGAAAGGCGGCTGTTGGAAGAAGCTGGTTGTGACAGGCACGGTGCTCTGTGTATTGGCACTGGCGGCGGGACTGCTGTTCGCCCTGAAACCGGACTCGGCACGTGGACGGCTGTTCTTGTGGCGGATGAGCGCACGTGCGGCTATGGAACGCCCTTGGACGGGACACGGCATTGGTAACTTTGCCGCCGCTTACGGCGAGGCGCAGGAGGCTTACTTTGCCACAGAAGATTACGAACCGTGGGAGGAACGGGTGGCGGGCAGTCCGGAATATGCCTTCAATGAATATCTGCAGGTGGCGGTGGAACACGGGTGGCCGGCGCTGGCACTGCTGCTGGCAGTGGCAGGCTTCTGCCTGTACCGGGGGACACGGTTGGGGCGTCACGGCATTTGTGGCGGCATTGTGGCACTGATGGTGTTTGCCTTCTCGTCTTATCCGATGCGGATACCGGCCTTGGCGGTGACGGGAGTCGTTTTGCTGGGGGCATCGTTCTTGCGGGGGAATAGGTGGGAATGGATTGCTGTGGCCCTGGCGGTGGGATTATACGGAAGCATGAGGCTGGAGCGCGACCTGCGGATGGAGCAGGCTTGTCGGAAGTGGGTGCATGCACGGATGCTGTATCAGACGGGGGCTTATGCCGTGGCCGGGAAAGCCTACCGCCCCCTGCTCCCCCTACTGAAGGAACGGGGCAGCTTTCTCTTTGAGTATGGCCACGGTCTGCACAGGCAGGGGAAGTATGCGGAGGCCGACAAACTGTTGCGGCAGGCGGCCCTGCGGAGCAACGACCCCATGATACTGAACATACTCGGCAAGAATGCATGCTTGCAAGGCGACTATGCACGGGCGGAACAGTGGCTGCGGAGGTCAGTACACCGGCTGCCGAACCGCATCTATCCCTACTACCTGCTGGCCAAGCTATACGCCCTGCCCGAATACCGGCATCCCGACAAGCTGGAGGAGATGAAGCGTGTGGTGCTGACGAAGGAGCCGAAGGTGATGTCTACGGCCATCCGGCAGATGAGGGAAGAGGTGAAACAACTGAAGTGATGCTACGAAAATTAAATAATAAAATGTTTGGCAGTGTGGGATGGAATGCATACTTTTACGAACTATTGAGAATAACAGCATATTGAGAATCATGAAAAACAGAAAACGGAAACCGGAATATACCCGGTGGTGCATGGGGCTGGCCCTGCTGCTGGCAGCATGCTCGGGGGGCAGCGGCGAACAGGCTGCCGACAAGGAAGAAGGGGTGGCCACAGTGCTGCCTCAGGAAAACAACACAGTGACGGTGATGACGCTGGAGCGGAAGAGCTTCGACCACGAGCTGGTGAGCAACGGGAAAGTGGAGGCACGGCAACAGGCTGACCTGAGTTTCCGGGTGACATCGGAGCCGGTGGCACACGTCTACGTAAAGAACGGCGACTGCGTCAGGCGCGGACAGAAGCTGGCAGAATTGGACCTCTTCACGCTGAAGAACAAGCTGGAGCAGGCCGAGAACAGCCTCCGGCAGGCCGAACTCGAGATGCAGGACGTGTTGATAGGTCAGGGGTACTCCATCGAACGCATGGCGGACATCCCGGAGGAGGTGAAGAAGCTGGCCGAGGTGAAGAGCGGCTACGGACAGAGCAGAAGCAACTACGAACTGGCCCGCTACGAGCTGGAACAGGCGGTGCTCACGGCACCCTTCAACGGCGTAGTGGCCAACCTGACGGGCAAGGCCTTCAACCGCCCCGACGCGTCGGGAGCTTTCTGCCGGGTCATCGGCACGGAAGGCATGGAGGTGTCGTTCACGGTGCTGGAAAGCGAACTGCCGCTGATAGGGCGGGGCGACCGGGTGGACATCACGCCCTACGCTTCGGGGATGGCGGCCGTGACGGGCAGTGTGTCCGAAATCAACCCGCTGGTCGACGAGAACGGTATGGTGAAGGTGAAGGCCGTCTGCCGTGACGGAAGCCGGCTGTACGACGGCATGAACGTGCGCGTCAGCGTGAAGCGTTCGGTGCAGGGGCAGCTGGTGATACCCAAGACGGCGGTGGTGATGCGCTCGGGCAAGCAGGTGGTATTCACGCTGAAGAACGGAAAGGCGATGTGGAACTACGTGCAGACCGGACTGGAAAACCTGACGGAATACACCGTGACGGGCGACGGCATGGAAGAAGGGGCGCAGGTGATTGTAACCGGAAACGTGAATCTGGCGCACGAGGCACCGGTGAAGGTTGAGAATAATTAATAATTGAGAATTGATAATTGAAAATTAATTTTTCATTCATCATTCTTCATTCCTCATTTTTCTTCATTCTTCATTTTTATGGTAAAGTTTCTGATAAATAGACCGATTGCGGTACTGATGGCTTTTACGGCTTGCTTCATCATCGGGCTGGTGACGTACTTCTCGCTTCCGATATCGCTGCTGCCGGACATCGACATCCCGCAGATTACGATACAGGTGAGCGCCGAGAACGCTTCGGCACGCGAGCTGGAGAACACGATGGTGGCACCCGTGCGGAGGCAGCTCATGCAGGTGTCGGGCCTGAGCGAACTGAAGAGCGAGACGCGCGACGGGTCGGGCATCATCCGCCTGTCTTTCGAGTTCGGGACGAACACCGACCTGGCTTTCATCGAGGTGAACGAGAAGATAGACGCTGCCATGAACAGCCTGCCCAAGGATGCCGTGCGGCCCAAAGCCATCAAGGCCAGTGCTACGGACATCCCCGTGTTCTACCTGAACCTGACACTGAAGGACGACGTGCCCTATGCGGACACTCACGACCAGGCGTTCCTGAACCTGTGCGAACTGGCGGAGAACGTGGTGAAACGGCGCATCGAACAGCTGCCGCAGGTGGCCATGGCCGACATGACCGGCGTGCCGGGGCGCATGCTGCGCATCGTGCCCGACAGGGACCGCATGGAGAGCATCGACATGGGCATTGCCGACCTGGAAAGCATCCTGTCGGCCAACAACGTGGAGCCGGGGAGCATGCTGGTGCGCGACGGCTACTATGAATACAACATCCGCATCGCCTCGCTGCTGCGCACGCCCGAGGACGTGGAGAACATCTACTTCAACCACGGGGGGCGCGTCATGCAGCTGAAGGATATCTGCAGTGTGAGACTGGTGACCCGGGGCGAGATGGGACGTTCGCTGGCCGGAGGCAAGAGGGCCGTGACGCTGGCCATCATCAAGCAGAGCGAGGAGAACATGGACAACCTGAAGCGGGAACTGAAGGAGACGACCGACTACTTCGCCCGTATCTATCCCGACATCGAGTTCAGCATCAGCCGCAACCAGACGGAGCTGCTGGACTATACCATCTCGAACCTGCAGCAGAACTTCACGCTGGGCTTCCTGTTCATCTTTGTCGTGGCGGTGTTCTTCATCGGCGACGTGCGCTCGCCGCTGGTGATAGGCATCACGATGATCACGTCGGTGGTCATCACGTTCTTCTTCTTCTACCTCTGCCGCATTTCGCTCAACGTCATCTCGCTTTCGGGCCTGATACTGGCCGTGGGTATGATGATAGACAACGCCATCATCGTGACCGAGAACGTGTCGCAGTACCGCGAACGGGGCTATTCGCTCCGGAGGGCGGCCGTGGCGGGCACGTCGGAGATGATAACGCCCATGCTCAGTTCCTCGCTCACGACCATCGCGGTGTTTGTGCCGCTGGTGTTCATGAGCGGCATCGCAGGCGCCATCTTCATGGACGAGGCGTTCTCCATCACTTCGGGACTGATGGTGTCCTACTTTACGGGCATCATGCTGCTACCGGTGCTCTACGTGCTGTTCTACCGGATGGGCATCCGCAAGAAGAACTGGTTTACGGCCAGCTTCAAGAACCTGCTGAATAACGAGTGGCTGGTGAAGTTCTACGACGCGGGCATCGACTGGGTGTTTGCCCACAAAGGCATCAGCCTGGCGGGCGCGCTGCTGTCGCTGCCCCTGTGCGTGCTGATGTTCTGGGTGATAGACAAGGAACGCATGCCGGAGATTGACCAGAACGAGCTGGTGGTGGACGTGGAGTGGAACGAGAACATCCATGTGGACGAGAACAACCGCCGCGTGAACGCCCTGCTGCGGAAGGCGGACAGTCTGGTGGTGGAGCATACGGCCTACGTGGGCATGCAGGACTATGTGCTGGGCACGGACAAGGAACTGTCGGCCGCCGAAGCCGAACTGTACTTCAAGACGGAGAAGCCCGAGGGCATCGCGCCGCTGAAGGCGATGGTCGAGGAGGAAATGCGCACCCGCTATCCCGGGGCGACGGTGACCTTCTCGCCGCCCATGACCATCTTCGAGAAACTGTTTGTGACGGGCGAGGCCGACGTGGTGGCGCAGTTGCAGGCCGCCGACAAGAGCGTGACGCCGCGTCCCGGCGAGCTGAAGGCCCTGGAGGCCGACATCGCCCGGGCCACGGGATATGCTCCCGAGGGAACGGCTTTCAGAAGCCAGATGAACCTGGTGGTGGACCGCGACCGCCTGCTGCTCTACAACGTGGACTACAACGAGGTGGCTCGCGTGCTGCGCACGGCCTTCCAGGACAACCAGGTATCTACGCTGCGTTCCTACCAGCAGTACCTGCCGATAGGCATTGCGGGGCGCGAGATGACGGTGAACCGTGTGCTGGCCGAGACGCTGGTGGAGACCCGGGCCGACGCGAAGACGGGCGAGAAACACTACATCCCCCTGCGCGAGCTGGTGAAGGTGGTGCCCGACGAAGACCTGAAGCAGATTACGGCGGGGCGGAACGGCGAGTATATTCCCATCAGCTTCTACGGCGTGAAGGACGCCTCCCGGTTGGTGGAAGAGGTGAGGGACGTGGTGAACGGGGAGGAAAACTGGGACGTGAGCTTTGCGGGCAGTTTCTTCTCCAACCAGAAGATGATGGGCGAGCTGACCGTCATCCTGTTCATCTCCATCCTGCTGATGTACTTCATCCTCTGTGCCCAGTTCGAGAGTTTCCTCCAGCCGCTGATCGTGCTGGCCGAAATCCCCATTGACACCGCATTCGGACTGGTGCTGCTCTGGGCCCTGGGCCACAGCCTGAACCTGATGTCGGCCATCGGCATCATCGTGTCCTGCGGTATCGTGGTGAACGACTCCATCCTGAAGCTGGACGGCATCAACGAACTGCGGCGCGAGGGCATGCCGCTGCTGGAGGCCATCCATACGGCGGGCCACCGCCGTCTGAGAGCCATCATCATGACCACCCTCACGACGGTCTTCGCCATGGTTCCGCTGCTGTTTACCTCCGACATGGGTTCGGAGCTGCAGCGTCCGCTGTCCATCGCCATGATAGGCACCATGATGGTGGGTCTGGTGGTCAGCCTGTTTGTCATCCCTTTGATTTATTGGTTTATATATAGAAAGCATGATGTTTCGAAAGATTAGTATATGTCTCCTGCTGGCCCTTTGTGCGGCAGGTGTACAGGCACAGCGGTCGCTGCGCCTCAGCCTCCAGCGTACCATTGCCATGGCCAACGACAGCTCGCTGTCGGCCTTCCGTTACCAGAACATGTATCTGTCCGGCTACTGGGAATACCGTTCCTACAAGGCGGCGCGCCTGCCGAGCCTGACGCTGAACCTGACGCCCTCGCAGTATTACCGCTACATCACCCAGCGATACGACTCGCAGGAGGATGTCGATGTGTACCGCGAACAGCAGATGTTCAGTGCCAACGCGGGCCTGAGTGTGTCGCAGAACTTCGACCTGCTGGGCGGTACGTTCTACCTGAATACCGAACTGGACTATATGCGTAACTTCGGCGACAGCAAGTCAACGCAGTTCTCCACGGTGCCCATCCGCATCGGTTACCAGCAGGACCTGCTGGGCTACAATGCCTTCAAGTGGGACCGCAAGATTGAGCCGCTGAAGTTCGAGAAAGCCAAAAGGCAGTTCCTCTACAACACCGAGAGCGTGTCCGAAGAGGCGGTGAACTATTTCTTCAGCCTGGCCATGGCGCAGGCCGACTACAAGCTGGCCGAGGACAACGTGGCCACGACCGACACGCTGTATGCCATCGGGCAGCAGCGGCAGAAGATTGCCGCCATCTCGCAGGCCGACCTGCTGACGCTGAAGCTGGACAAGGTGAACGCACGCAACACACTGCGCAATGCCGAGATTTCGCTGAAACGGGCCATGTCGGCTCTGGCCACCTACCTGAATCTGGACAAGAATACCCACATTGAGCTGGACCTGCCGTCGCGGCCGAAATTCATGGAGGTGTCGGCCGACCGTGCGCTGGCACTGGCCAAGGAGAACAACCCCACTTACCTGGAGCAACGTCAGAATGTGCTGGAGGCGGAGCAGCAGGTGGACCGCACACGGAAGGAGTCGATGTTCAACGCCAGCTTCAACGCCAGTGTGGGCTTCAACCAGGTGGCCGACAATCTGGTGGCCGCCTACCGGAACCTGCTGCAACAGGATCTGGTGGCCTTCTCGATTTCCATTCCGCTGGTGGACTGGGGCGTGCGCAAGGGCAAGTACAACATGGCCCGGAACAACCTGAACGTGGTGCGTATCGCCGCCCGCCAGGAGGAAATCAGCCTGGAGGAAGACGTGCTGATGACGGTAAGCGACTTCAACGTGCAGCAGGAACTGATAGCCAGTGCCGAGGAGGCGCTCGACCTGGCCGAACTGGCCTACGACCAGACGCGCCGCCGCTTCATCATCGGCAAGGCCGACATCAGCAGCCTGACCCTGGCCCTGAACCGCCAGCAGGAGGCACAGAAAAACTACATTCTGGCCCTGCAGAACTATTGGCTCAGCTACTACAAGATACGGAAGCTGACGCTGCACGACTTCGAGTCGGGCTTCTCGCTTTCCGACCGTTTCGACTTCAATTCGTATCTATAAATACTGCGGGGAGGAATAGCGGATGAAGAAGAAAACCGGAGAATCCAGGACGTGGTCGTCGTTCACACTCATCGTGACCTTTGTCTGCCTGTCGCTGGTGGGACTGGCCCTGATGCCCCTGCTGCCTGTCAAACTGTCGCCGTCGACCACGATGCCCGGTCTGACGGTATCTTTCTCGATGCCCGGCAATTCGTCGCGCGTCATCGAGTCGGAAGTGACGAGCAAGCTCGAGGGCATGCTGTCGCGTGTTGTCGGCATCAAGAACATCTATTCCACATCGGACAACGGCAGCGGCAGCCTGCGCATTGAGCTGGACAAGCATGCCGACATGGACGCCACTCGCTTCGAGGTGTCCACGCTGATCCGCCAGTTGTGGTCGCAGCTGCCCGACGGGGTGAGCTATCCCACCATCTCGGCCCAGCGGTCGGACGCGCAGGCCTCGCGTCCCTTTATGACCTTCACCCTGAACGCACCCGCTACGCCCATCGTGATACAGCAGTATGGCGAGGAGAAAATCAAGCCGCTGTTGGCGGCTCTGAAGGGTGTCTACAAGGTGGAACTGAGCGGTGCCACCCCTATGGAGTGGCGCATCACCTATGACAACGACCGCCTCACGGCCCTGGGCATCGGCGTGCAGGACATCCAGACCGCCATCAGCGAGCAGTACAGCCGCGAGTTTCTGGGTATCTGCGAGTTCGACTCCGGCGGGCAGAAAGAGTGGATACGGGTGGTGAGGGCCACGGACGGGGAGGCGGACGAGTTTGTGCCTTCCGAGATCTTTGTCCGCACGCAGGCCGGCGAAACCGTGCCGCTGGACAAGCTGGTCAAGGTAGTGCGGGTCGAGGAAGAGCCTACGTCGTACTACCGCATCAACGGACTCAATTCCGTCTATCTGTCGGTTACCGCGGTAGAGACGGCCAACCAGCTTACGCTGGCCGAGGACGTCCGGAAGGTGATGGACGAGGTGCGTGCCGCCATGCCCGAAGGCTTTGAAATCCATACCAGCTACGATGCCACCGAGTATATCAGCAAGGAGCTGGACACCATCTACTTCCGCACGGGGCTGACGGTGCTCATCCTGCTGTTGTTCGTGGCACTCATCACGCGCAACCTGCGCTACCTCTTCCTCATCGTCACCGGTCTGGCCGTGAACATTGCCGTGGCCTTCATCCTCTACTACATGCTGGGGCTGGAGATACAGCTCTATTCGCTGGCGGGCATCACCATCTCGCTGAATCTGGTCATCGACAACATCATCGTCATGACCGACCACATTCTGCGCCGCCGCAACCTGAAGGCCTTCATGTCTGTACTGGCGGCCACGCTCACCACCATGGGGGCACTGGTCATCATCTTCTTCCTCGACGAGAAAATCCGCCTGAACCTGCAGGACTTTGCCGCCGTGGTCATCATCAACCTGGGCGTGTCGCTCTTCGTGGCCCTGTTCTTCGTGCCGCCTATGATCGAGAAGATAGGGCTCCGCCGCGGCAGGCCTGCCCATCCCCGGCTGTGGATGAAGCGGCTGACGGTGCGCTTCACCCGTTTCTACCGCTGGCTCATCGTGTGGCTGTGCCGCCATCGTGTAGCTGTGTGCGTAGTGCTGTTGCTCGGCTTCGGCCTGCCGGTGTTCATGTTGCCCGAGCGGATCGAGAAGGCGGAGGAGAAGGGCCGCTGGGCAGAGTGGTACAACGATATTTTTGGCAGTTCCACCTATAAGGAGAAGGTGAAGCCGGTGGTGGACAAGGCGCTGGGCGGTTCCTTGCGCCTGTTTGTGGACAAGGTATACAACGGCAGTTACTTCAACCGCGACGAGAGCGAGGTGGTGCTCTACATCAACGCCACCCTGCCCAACGGCAGCACGCTGGAGCAGATGAATGTGCTCATCAAGCGGATGGAGACTTTCCTCAGCGGGTTCAAGGAGATACGCCAGTTCCATACGTCGATCTACAACGCCCGCCGTGCGGCCATCCAGGTCTACTTCAAGAAGGAGTATGCCCACACGGGCTTTCCTTATACGCTGAAGGCCGACGTCATCAGCAAGTCCATCACGCTGGGCGGTGGCAGCTGGAGCGTCTACGGCCTTCAGGACCAAGGATTCAGCAACGACGTGCGCGAGTCGGCCGGCAGCTTCCGTGTGAAGATGTACGGCTACAACTACGACGAGCTGAGCCACTGGGCGGAGGAGATGAAGAAACTGTTGCTGACCCACCGCCGCATCAAGGAGGTGACCGTCAACTCGGAATTCTCGTGGTGGAAGGACGACTACACGGAGTTCTTCCTCGAGTTCGACAAGCGCCGCATGGCCGAAGAGGGCCTGACGGCCTACGACCTCTTTGCCGTGCTGCGTCCCGTCTTCATGCGGAACCAGGTGGCGGGCAGCGTGGTTTATGAGAACAACCTGGAATACCTGCGTCTCAACTCCACCCAGAGCGGCGACTACGACGTGTGGAGCCTGATGGCGGTACCATTTACCGTCAACGGAAAGGAGTATAAGCTGTCCGACCTGGCTGTGCTGGCCAAGGGGCAGACACCGAAGCAGGTGGCCAAGGAGAACCAGCAGTACCGCCTCTGCCTGCAGTATGAGTACATCGGCTCGTCCGAGCAGGGCCGCAAGCTGCTCGAAAAGGATGTGGAGGAGATGAGCCGCCGCCTCCCCATGGGCTATACCGTAGAGGACGAGAATGCCTATTGGAACTGGGGCAAGAAGGACTACAAGCAGTATCTGTTGCTGCTCATCGTCATCTCCATCATCTTCTTCATCTCCGCCATCCTGTTCGACTCGCTGAAGCAGCCGTTGGCCATCATCTTCGTGATTCCCATTTCCTACATCGGCGTGTTCCTCACATTCTATCTCTTCGGGCTGAACTTCGACCAGGGCGGTTTTGCCTCGTTCGTCCTGCTGTGCGGCATCACGGTAAATGCCAGCATCTACATCCTGAACGAGTACAATGCCATCCGGCGCGCCTTCCCCCGCCTTTCGCCCCTGCGTGCCTATACCAAGGCCTGGAACGTGAAGATCATTCCCATCTTCCTGACCGTAGTGTCCACTATCCTCGGTTTCGTGCCGTTCATGGTGGGTGAGAAGGCCCCGTTCTGGTATCCGCTGGCGGCCGGCACCATCGGCGGACTGGTGATGTCCGTGATTGGTATCTTCTTCTACTTGCCCGTGTTCAGCCTGAAGCGGAAGTGGCTGCCGGCGCGGAAGAAGAGATCGGGAAGGCGGAAGAAGAAAGGAGAGGCGGCGTAAACACGCCACTTTACAGAACTGTGTATGGAGAAGGACGACTGGATAGGGTTGGGAGTCTGTGTGCTGATAGGTTTGCTGGCGGCTGGGATTACCGGCCGGCAGCTGTGTCAGAAGCGGCTGTCAGTGTGGCGGCCGCTGGCACGCGAGGCTTTTCGTACGGCTTTGATGGAGGAAATACAGAAAAGGGATACGGGGGGAGTGTATATGAATTTTTCTGGAAACTACAATCTGCCGGCCGACTCTGCCGGTCACAATGAGGAACCGGTGCGGGTGCAGTTGGAAAGTGAATATGGCCGAAAAGATTTTTGGATTCCCTATGCGAAGCATGCCAATCGTGTGGAACCTTCGTCTGTGATGCAGGGAATTTGTTCGTACCTGCTGCACGTATCTCCGCTGGATGCCGATTCGTTGAACCGTTCCTGGAACCGCCGGCTGGAAGCCATGGGATTCCCCGGAACGGCAGAAACCCGTATCTCCGTGACCGACTGGTGGGAGCGTGATTCGTATGCCTATTCCGCCGATTCGCTTTCTGTTTCAGGACTGGACAGCCTGACCACGTTCTATTTGGGGCTCAGGTGCGAGGTGGGGGCTACCGGCTATCTTCATACCCCTTGGCGGATGATGCTTTCCTGGCGAGATAGAGTTGCATTGGGTGCCGTGGTCGCTTTGTGCATTCTGCTGTTTTTAGTGCATGGTTGTATATATCGGCTTTGCCGTCGTCTTTTTGTCAGAGAAAAGATTGTGGTCGTAGAGAAAGCCATTTCTGTGACTGTCGTTTGCGAGAGCCGTCCGCCTGTCTGTCAGCTGGAAGAAGGAGTGTATTTCGAGGCTGGTTCTCGACTGCTGAAAAAGGGTGATAGCGTTGTAAAACTGATGCCTTTGTCTGCCAAATTGCTGCAAGGATTCCTGGATGCGAAGGAGCACAGGTTGCCCAACGATGAGATCCTGCGTTTGTTGTGGCCGGATGGAACCGGCACCTTGGACAAATTGCATCAGAACATTAAAAGGCTGCGTCATTGTTTGTCCCAAATTTCAATCTGTACCATCGAACACGAAAATTTTGCCTATCGGTTCATAATTCCCCATTCCATCGAAGAAAATCCGGTTGAATGATGTGCTGTCCGCAGGCTGACGAAAACTGACTTTACCTGTTTTTCTGGATTGTCAGTTTTTGTCAGCCTTGAAATTTGAATGCATCTTCGTTTTCTGCTATCTTTACAGAGCTAATTAAAAAATGAAAATATGAAAACGAAAATCTTATTTGTGGTTCTGATGTTGGCAGCGGCAGCCGTTTCCATTCGAATGAATTTAAAACGTGAACGTTTGGACAGCCTGATGCTGGAGAATTTGGAAGCTTTGTCATTTGATGAATGGGATGGAACCCCTGCTTGTTTTGGATATGGTTCTGTAGATTGCCCCAGTAGTCCTGTGAAAGTATATATAGTAGCGACACTTAATGATTATTAGCATAGTATCTTGGTCGTATGCAAGGAGAGACGAATATAGAGGTAATATAAATAAAGGAATGAAGAGGAGCGGGCGGCAATCTTATAGTTGCATGTTGTAAGCCGTCCGCTCCGTAACTCATCCCGGAAAGGAGGTCTGAAGACAAAGATAGTGAAAGGCGAGAGCTGAGACAAACGAAAAGCAAAGTTTTTACAGTTTGGCTATGCCGAGCCGCATCCTATCTTATTCAAAGATACGAATAAAAAATGTTTGCGGCAATACGTTTGCTGCTGTCCCGGAAAGATTTTCAGGAGATTTGTATCTTTCCGGCACCCGCTGGGGTGCGCTTGTGAGACAAATCCCATCAATGTAAACCATCTAAAACGTAATGAATATGCGTAAGAATATGATGAAGGTTGCCCTTGTAGCAGCCGTTGCCGCAATGGCAGGTTATGGTGTTTATGCCCATCAGACAAAGGAAATGATGTCGGACGTGATGTTGGAGAATGTGGAGGCACTGGCGACAGGGGAAGTTAGTCCTACAGAATGCCCTGGAGGTAGACATCTTTGTGCATGGATACATGATCCACTAGGTTCTACTACATACTATGACGAGAATGGACCTGATGACATTTAGCATGTTATAGAAAAAGAGGGAAAGATACTGAGTTCCTGATGGTAAATTTCAGTTCTTTCCCTTCTTTGGAAAATGATAGGTGTTGTTTTAAATGTTAAATAAAATTTGTGATATTGCTTCCCGCTTTTGTTTATCACGTATAAAAATTTGTATGTATGAAAAATGTGACATTCTTTTTCCTATGTATTTTGTTTTTTGTGCAGTGTACCAATAGAAAATCTGGTACCGTTGAAGATACAATAGGATATGATATTGATATAGAGGAAAAAATCTCATTTGAACAAATAGCTTTTCCAGATTTGTTGGGTTCAACCATGCAATTGCTGAAAGTGGACAGTCTGTTATTGATTAATGATTTTCATGGTGATTCTTTGGTGTATGTTTACAATTTGAAAACAAATCAAAAGATGGGATATTTGGTTTCAGTAGGAGATGGTCCTAATGACTTGATTTCTCCTTTGGAACTTCAAACGGATGGCGATAATTTGTGGGTACTGAGTCGCCCTCTTCATATATTAAGCCATACGCCGCTTTCTGCGATTGGTGAAAATGGAGTAGTACCACTTGTTCAAGATGGTCGTGTGAAAGGGGAGGCGGATTGTTTTGTTCCTTTATCTCCGAATCATATGGCTTTTTCGGGTTTTTTTGCAAAAAGATATGCTTTGGCAAATACGAATCACTTGGATAGTGTGACGGAGTTTGGGGATTATCCTGATTTTTGGGAGGAAGAGAAATCTTTTCCAGTAGAAGCAAAAGCCATGTTCCACCAAAGTCGTTTTGTAGTTAATCCTGAAAGACATCTATTTGCTTCATGCTCTTATTTTGTATTGGAGATTTATGATTATGGGCGGATAGGAACAAATTTGCCTGAATTGAAATTTCGGAAACAATTGGGACGATATGAATATGATTATCAGAAAGGTAAGCGTGTTACAGCCTCTTTGCGAGAAGGCTCGGATTTGGCGGCAGTTGATATTGTAGCAGGTAAGAAATATCTATATATATTGGTACAGGATGAGGAAAATCGGAAACATCGGAATGTCATGGTTTTGGATTGGGAAGGGAATCCAGTGAAATTATTAAAGTCAGGTAAACGTATTACTTGTTTGGCTGTTGATGAAAAAGAAGGAGTCGGGTATTGTATTGTTCGAGATCCCGAAGATACATTAGTATCTTTTAATTTAAATATTTGATGAAAGAAACTTTCTATGCGAATTACTTATTGGAACGTATTGTTGTGCTTTTTTTATTTGTCCTCCTGCGTGAATCCTCAGAAGAAACAATACACCGATTTGTTACAAGACTGGATGAACCGGGAAATACAAATTCCGGATAATCCGGTTTTCACGGTGTTGGCCCGTGATACGGTTGATTTTCCGATGCAAGCGGATTACAAGATATTGACTTACGTGGATTCCGTGGGTTGCCTCAGTTGTAAGTTGCAATTGGACCGCTGGAAGGAGCTGATGGAAGATGGCGGATTCTCCGGTGTGGATTTTCTGTTCTTCTTTTCTCCCGAAAAGATGCGGGATATTGTGGGTACGCTTCGGATGGAGGGATTTACGCATCCGGTATGCATCGACAGGGATAAGCGCCTGAACCGATTGAATCATTTCCCTGCCGACCCCACTTTCCAGACGTTTCTACTCGACAAGGACAATCGCGTGCTGGCCGTCGGCAATCCCGTCCGCAACCCGAAGATCAGGGAACTCTACCTGAAAATCATCCGTGGAGAAACAACCAGCCGGGAGGAGGAAACGCCTCGCGCACAGACTACGGTGGAGGCCGACCGTACGGAAGCGGACATGGGCCGTTTTGACTGGCAGGAGGAGCAGACGGCGGAGTTTGTCCTGAGGAATACGGGGCGGCATCCGCTGGTGATTTTCGACACCTATGCCTCATGCGGCTGCACGCAGGTGGAGTACGACGCGAAACCGGCCCGTCCGGGCGAGAACCTGGTATTGCGTGTGACCTACAAGGCGGACAATCCGGGATATTTCCGCAAGGAGGTGACGGTGCGCTGCAATGCGGAGGATGAACAGCTGAAGCTGACGGTGACGGGCGAGGCGGAAGAGAGGAAATGATGATAGAAAAGAGAAGGAATAAGGATTGTACAACAAAGGTCTGAATAAAAAATGTTTGTGGCAATACGTTTGCTGCTGTCCCGGAAAGATTTTCAGGAGATTTGTATCTTTCCGGCACCCGCTGGGGTGCGCTTGTGAGACAAATCCCATCAATGTAAACCATCTAAAACGTAATGAATATGCGTAAGAATATGATGAAGGTTGCCCTTGTAGCAGCCGTTGCCGCAATGGCAGGTTATGGTGTTTATGCCAATCAGACAAAGGAAATGATGTCGGACGTGATGCTGGAGAATGTGGAGGCACTGGCGCGTTATGAATTGCCGGAGGTGACCATTACTTGTTCGCGCACGTGCAGCGATGGAGTAGGCAGATGCTATTATAAATTTGATAATTGGGGTAATTGTCATTTTAATGGCGATCAGAATTGTTATTGCACTTGCTGAACCTTGGCGTTAAAGTATCAGGGAGTGTAACGACATAGTACAAACCGGTAAAATGAGGCAGGTTGGTTCACGGGAGGATTGGTAACAAACGGATTGTGAATCAACTTGCTAAAAATGTATTAAAATTGTATGACATGAAAAATATAATAAGTATAGGTTTTTGTCTGTTGCTTTTTTGTTCATGTTTGGACAAAAAAACGTATGACGATTGTCCCGTTTTGCGTGTTTCATTGGAGCAGCAGGAGGTTTCCATGAAGGATTTGTTCGGTCGTTTGGAAGTGATTCCTTTGGAAACCAATGATTCCTGCCTGCTTGTTTTTCCGGATAAGGTGTTATGTGTCAACGGACGTTATGAAGTGTTCGACCACAAGCGCTATGCCTTGTTCCTTTTCGACGAGGAGGGGCGTTTTGTCAGACAAGTGGGCAGACGGGGAGAAGGAGTGGGTGAATATCGGGAAGTATACGATGTCGCACACGATTCGCGGAACGGCAACATCTGCCTGTTGTCACCTTTCTGGGAGATGTTTGTTTACGATGCCGAAGGCCGCTTTCTTGAACGCCTGCAATTGCCGGGAAAGTCAAACTATCAGGCCTTGATGGACTATGGTGATTATTTTGTGACGTGGACGCTTCCGATAACCGATGAGGAATGCGGGATTAGTGTGATTTCGAAGGATTCGCTACAGTGTGTGCGGGAATATTGGCATGGGAATCCCAGTACAATGTTTTTATTTCCGCGTGCATTTTATCAGTTTGGGGACGGTTTGTACTTTTTCCGTCCCTTCCAGCGCGAGGTCTATCGGATGGATTTGAATGGCATGCAGGTGGCCTATCGGTGGGATTTTGGTAATGATAATTATTCAATAGAGGATTTCGGAGTTTCGTTGAAAAAAAGAGGAGATAGAGAAGAAAGTGATAATATAACGTGAGTTCGATGAATTATAACTATTTGTAAATTTGGTGATTAGCGAAAATT